>NZ_JBHSGU010000004.1:0-1066 GCF_042652645.1 Glaciecola siphonariae | reverse complement strand
CCAATATTGTAGTCATAGATGCGCCCATTCATATGAATGAGCGAGCATAGTGCGCTTCTAGCCGTTTATGCCGATTTGGCGTGGAGGGCCGCGCTTTTAAAGAGCATTGATATAGACTGACTAAATCTATTTGAAAAATACCACTATGCGCGTTTTTTTGTGTTCAACAACTATCACTATCAATGAGTAAGCAATATTTCAAGCAACCTGACCCTGAGAGAGCTAGTGATTTTGTTCGAGTGTTGATATACGAGCATAACCAATAAGCATGTAATCTCCTTGTGTACAGTAACTCAAGCGTATACTGAACATTGATAACTCTACAAGTTTCTTTAAAGATTATCGGCTGTTTTGACCATGATTAGCCATGATGATGGCAATGGTCTTAAACGACGGGTTTCTTTACACGGTGATGATGGGTGGGAATTGAGGTTATAGAAGCTGTGATGATGAAGTGTAGGCGCTTCATCATCACGATTCAGTTACCTAGTTCGCACTAATAACAACTTTGATTCCTGATGCATCGATTGTGCTCACAATAAATGAGCCCCCAACATCAGCACTGTCAAGTATCGACCTGTTGATTGGTGATTTAATACCTAGCTCTTTATATGTGGGTTCGTTCATAATAAAGCATTCATCACCATCAGATGTTCGAAGCTTGAATAGCCAATTTTTACTGGCGCTAAAGTTAACCTCAACAACCTTTGCTCTCATACTAATTCCCGCTCACTCGTTTTACGTTGCTTACATTTGGTACGAAGTACTGGGTTTTACCACCAATCCATGGGAATTGCGTAGCTGCCTTTCCTTTGTAGATAGTACTCCCGGCAGGAACAGTCCAGTGTGCTTGTTTTGTCATTCCATTCCAGCTTGGTCGTAGCGCTAATCCCATTCGATTTAGAAAGGTCGAACTTGATAGTGATGAGGTATCTGTCATGTAGCGTCCTTTGGCGAATGCATTTGTATTATCGTAAAACCTAGTCAAGGTCTTGGATTCAGCGAGCGTGACTTCAGAGTACCTTCCGAACCTGAATGTGCTTGCGACATCACCCGCGAGCGCACC
>NZ_JBHSGU010000003.1:95439-134311 GCF_042652645.1 Glaciecola siphonariae | reverse complement strand
ACGAACCGCTGGTGTTTGGGTTGTGATGCCAATTGCATTGCCCAGTAGCTACGTTCGGAACGGATAACCGCTGAAAGCATCTAAGCGGGAAGCCGGCCCAGAGATGAGTCATCCCTAGAGCTTTAAGCTCTTTGAAGGGTTGTTGAAGACGACGACGTTGATAGGCAGGGTGTGGAAGCGTTGTAAGGCGTTAAGCTAACCTGTACTAATTGCCCGTAAGGCTTAACCATACAACACCTAAATAGGCTGTATTTTTTACCTACAAGCACTTGCTATCGCAAGTGGGCGCGATAATTTGCTTATCGTCGATGTAAAATCGACTGGCAAATGACCTGCTCGCTAAAGACGCGCAAGTATGAGTATGTAGGAGGCAGGCAAGGGTTGTAGGTGACAAGTTAAGACAATCATATATAGACAGATTGAGTAGCGACTCTACGTTAAAGAAAAAGCAATTATCAGCATTCCAACATTGTTAACCATTATTGAGAAGTATTGAGCTTTGCTTGATAGTTCAACAGTTAATGTCTGGCGACAATAGCGATACGGTACCACCTGACTCCATTCCGAACTCAGAAGTGAAACGTATTAGCGGCGATGGTAGTGTGGGGTTTCCCCATGTGAGAGTAGCACATCGCCAGACTCCTATTCGAAGAAAGCCCTAGTCAATCGACTGGGGCTTTTTTGTTTCTGCTTCGCAGAAATGAAACGTATTACGCCACGCCGGTTACCGGACGCCCAGTAACTGGCAAGGGATAGTGTGGGGTTTCCCCATGTGAGAGTAGCACATTGTCCCATGCCGGTTACCGGGACTCCCATTACACAACAAAGCCTCAGCATACGCTGGGGCTTTTTTTGTTTCTTCGTTTGATGCACCTTAAATCTCGGTGCACCTCATCATTCCAATAATTCCAAGGCGTGTTGTTAGTAAGCTCTTGTATCGCTTTATAGCGATAGTTTGTTGCTGATTACCGTCAGTTAACGCATATTGAGCGCGGTTGTTGCTTTTGAAAGACTACATTAATTTTTATTTTTTGTATGTAAAACAAGTGCTTGTAATTGTATGTGGTCAAAGATATTAAAATTTGTAGCGCCGACGCAACATAATACTGTCCAGAATATACCCTGAGTTGCACAAGGAGTTGCTAACCCTCTGTTAATTATAAGAAATATAAGATTGGCACGTTTAGTGTAATAGCAATGATGAAGCACCATGTTGGTGTTATTGCTAAAATAATGAATGAATGGAGACTACTATGTCATTATCTAAAAAATTAACTGCTTTATCTTTATCTCTTATGTTTGTTGCTAGCGTTATGGTTCAAGCAAACGCCTCTGAAGAGCTTTTCACAGCATTAGACCTTGACCAGAGTGGCACAATTTCTCAAACTGAGGCAAGCGCTCATTCTGGCTTAAGTGCGTTGTTTAATGAAGTGGATGCTGACAGCGATGGCGAGATCACATACGCCGAGTTTGCTGCTGCAGGCCTAGAAGAGTAATACTTAGTTCACGGGAGCTATACGGCTCCCGTGCTTATTCAACACTTGTATCTTCCTCAGAATCCCCTTAACCTAAATACATCCCACCTTTGTTTAAGTCCCTCTTTTGGTCATCGAACTTTTTTCATATTCGCTTAGCATTATAGATATTGTCCTTATTGCGGTAAGTGCCTCACTAATTGGTATGGCAAAGACCGGCATACATGGCACTGGCATGCTGACTGTGCCAATTATGGCCATCATATTTGGTGGCAAGGCGTCATCTGGTTTGGTGTTACCTATGCTGATCATGGCAGACCTCTTTGCGGTGTATTACTACCACCGTCATGCAAATTGGCATTATTTGGTAAAGCTATTTCCTTCAGCTGCTGTAGGCGTTGTAATTGCAACGATATTTGGACAGTTTATTAACGATGATGTGTTTGTGCAGATAATGGCCGTTATTATCTTTTTAAGTTTAGGTTTAATGATTTGGATGGAACAGCGCAAGCGAGGTAGTATTCCAGACTACTACTGGTTTGCGGTGCTGATGGGAACGCTTGGTGGTTTTACGACAATGATTGGAAACCTCGCCGGTCCGGTAATGGCCTTATATCTACTCAGCATGCGTCTTCCTAAAAATGAGTATATTGGTACAGCGGCATGGTTCTTTTTAGCCATAAATTTATTCAAAGTGCCCTTTCATGTATTTAGCTGGGAAACGATAACTTGGTCATCGGTGTTTTTGAATATTGTGACGCTTCCTTTTATCGCCGTGGGAGCATATCTTGGCATTTACCTGGTAAAACGGATTTCGGACAATAACTATCGATGGCTTGTCATCGTAATGACGGCGATGGCTGCATTGTCTTTGCTAATTTAGTGGGTTTTAGTTAAACACTTGCTCGTAACTTTTAATGCCGTAAGTGCTTCGCAACATCTCTATGAGCTCTTTTTGTTCAAGAGAGAACTGACTAATTTGCTCGAGCAGCAAAACATGCTCTTTGGTTGAGAGATGATAATTGACTGCTCGTTTAGGAAGGTTCTTGTTAACGACTAACGAACCCAATATTGGACGGCTTTTAATTAAATGTTGACCAACATTATATTCTACGTCGGCGGCAACTGCGGTTCGGGTTTTCAATGCATGCAAGGCCATTTCTAAATCCCTAACCGGTATACTTTTAATGTTGTACTTTTCGATTGGCTCTACCCATGTGATAGCAGAATAGCCAAACGGAATACTCACCGAAGTGACCTCCGACAGCGGTAGGTTTTGGTTAAACGACTCGACATAACTGGCGCTGGTAGCCTCGGTAATAGGAATGCTATAAATATTTCTGTCAAATTCCGCTTTGTGCGCTAACCATTTAGGGTTGTCAGGATAAATAAAATCAACCGTGCGGTTGTCTAAGGCGCTTTGAAGTCTGACCGGTGGCAAAATAACATACTCAAAGGTATATCCATAGTCGCGCGCGAATGCCTCTAGGATTGCCCAACTGAGGCCTTTGTCTTCTGCGCTGCTAAAGTCAAAATGTGGATAGTGATTAACAAAAGATACGCCTATTTTATAGTGTTTCTTGTTATTCGTTGATTGTGGTTGAGATGAAAGCTCGTCGGCGACAGCACTATTGAAAGCTAAATAAACAAGTATTATCAGCAATGTTAAAGCTTTGCTCAGCGCAGGGCTTCGATAATCAAACATGGTAATGCTTTTCCGCTCGTTAATAGGGTCTATGTTTATATCGGAACAATATGATAGATCAATAAGCTTTTTTTAGCGAAAGCTTCTACAGCGCAGCTCTAGCTTGTCTAATAAATGTGTTTGATCAATCAGACGCCCTGCAATTACGTGGATAACATTGCCATCCCCTCGCTCTAAGATGCCGTTAACCTGCAAGATTTTTGCATTTAGATAGACTTGCTTTTGAGAGCGAGCTGAACTTTGCCAAATGATTACATTGGTATTGCCCGTGTGGTCTTCCAAAGTAATAAATGTTACGCCGGCCGCCGTGCCGGGGCTTTGTCTGCAGGTTACCATCCCAATCACACGCACAAGTGCTTTGTGATTGACGGTATGTAGTTTATTCGCGCAGGTAAACTTAGGTAATAACTGGGCGTCTTCCAACATTGCAATAGGGTGTTGAGCAACGCTGAGGCCTGTGCTGGCATAGTCTTCAATCAAGTTGTCAAATAAGCTTGGTTGCCTCACATATTCACAGACCCTTGGTTTTTCTGAACCTTGGTTAAATAACGGTAGTGTGTCGGTATTGTTCATAAGCTGCCAGCGTGCATCAAATCTATTCTGGCTAAAACAGGCAAAGGCGTTTGCGCTCGCTAAGGCCTGCATGCAGCTACTGGGTAAATTTAATTGACGTATACAGCGCAACGAGGAGAATTTTTGAGTATTGCGGGCAAGCAATAAGCGCTCCGCAGACTCGTACTTAAGTCCTTTAATTAAGCGCAAGCCTAAGCGAATTGCATAAGTATTATGCTGCGTAATCAAGCGGTGATCATAGTTAGAGGCTTCTACGCAACAAGGTAACACTTCAATGTTATGATGCTTGGCATCTTGTATTATTTGTGAAGGCGTATAAAAGCCCATTGGTAAGGCATTTAACAGGCCTGTATAAAACACAGCCGGATAATAATGCTTTAACCAAGCCGATACATAGGCCAACACTGCAAACGACGCAGAGTGAGATTCTGGGAAGCCATATTCACCAAATCCACAGATTTGTTCAAACAGTCGTTCAGCATAGGCCTCACTATATCCTCGCTCTGTCATCCCCTCAATGAGCTTACTACGAAATTTATGAAGCGCTCCGTTTTTCTTCCAGCTTGCCATGGCGCGGCGCAGTTGGTCAGCTTCGCCGCCGCTAAAACCAGCAGCTACCATCGCAAGCTGAATAACCTGCTCTTGAAAAATCGGCACTCCCATCGTTCGAGACAATACTTGTTCAATCTCTTTCGAAGGATAGCTTACCGGCTCTTTGCCATCTCGGCGCCGCAAGTATGGATGCACCATGTCACCTTGAATTGGCCCTGGGCGGACTATGGCAATTTGCACAACAAGGTCGTAATAGCAGCGTGGTTTTAATCTTGGCAGCATCGACATTTGTGCCCGGGACTCAATTTGAAAGATGCCTACAGTATCGGCCTTTTGAATTTGTGCAAAAACCTGCTTGTCGTCTCCAAGTTTTGTAATAAATTCAATGCTGCACGCTTGTTCATAATGCGTATTGAGTAAATCGAAGCACTTGCGAATAGCAGTGAGCATACCCAGCGCCAGTACATCTACTTTTAACAGTTTTAAACTTTCTAAATCGTCTTTATCCCACTGAATAACCGTACGCTCTGCCATCGCTGCATTTTCAATCGGTACGAGCTCATATAATGGACCTGCCGAAATAATAAAACCGCCTACATGCTGAGATAAATGTCTCGGAAAACCGATGAGCTGCTCCACAAGGGTGATAAAACGTGTAGCAAAAGCGGATTCTGGGTCAATGCCAAGCTCCCCAAGCTGTGATTGCCAGCTCAATGCGCGGTCTCTTCGATTAACATTGTTGATAAAAAAATCTAAATCGGTAGCGTTTACACCCAATACCTTACCTATCTCTCGTAATGCACTTTTAAATCGATAGCACACTACGGTTGCTGCTAACGCGGTTCGCTCGCGCCCATATTTGCTGTAAATGTATTGAATGACCTCTTCTCGCCGCTCATGCTCAAAGTCCACATCAATATCGGGCGGCTCGTTGCGCTCTTTTGAGATAAAGCGTTCAAATAGCACATTAATTTGGCGAGGATCAACGGCCGTGATCTCAAGGCAATAGCAGACTACCGAGTTAGCTGCTGAACCTCTACCTTGGTACAAAATGCCCTTACGCTTTGCAAACTGCACAATGTCATAGATGGTTAAAAAGAAGTGTTCATATTGCTGTTGCGCTATTAGCTTTAACTCTTTTTCAATGGTGCTGCGAATATCTGCACTGAGCCCTTCAGGAAAGCGTAGTTGAATACCCTTTTCTACTAAATAACGCAGATACTCGCTAGGAGTCATATTATCTGCAACTACTTCTGCAGGATATTGGTACGCTAATTCAGACATATCAAAGCTGCATCGCTTGGCCAAATCGGCGGCATTATTTAACCATTGCACAGGATACAGTTGCTTTAACTTAGTGAGCGAGCGAAGGCTACTTTCGCCATTTGCATGCATTTTTCGGCCTAACTGCGAAATCGTGCAACCTTCGTTAATCGCCTGCAAACATTGCTGTAAGGCAAGGCGAGATGTATCGTGCATGCATGCAGCCGATGTCGCAATAACGCTTAGTTCAAAATGCTCGGCGATATGTTGGCAGTGCTGTAGATACTCCTCTTCGTTAGCGGTAAGCCAGCGTTTTATTGCTAAGAACAAGCGTTCTTTAAAATGTTTCTGTAACCATCCACCCCATGATTTGTCTGGTTCGCTAACCCCGCTGGGTAACCATAAACAAAAACAGTATTTAACACTTTTTAGGTCCCACTCAGATAAAGTATATTCGCCCTTATTAGCACGACGGCGAGCATTAGTAATGATCCTGCAGCATTCTGAATAAGCAGGTTTGTTTGGACATAACAGCACCATCGTTTGGCCGTTGAATTTAAACAAACTGCCAACAATGAGCTTGATAGGGATGTGGTTGTTTTTAATTTCAGTATAGGCGCGTACTACACCTGCCATTGAACATTCGTCGGTGATTGCAATAGCCTGATAGCCCAGAAAATACGCTTGTCGTATATGCTCCTCAGGATGTGAAGCACCATAAAGAAAAGAGAAATTAGACTGGCATACTAATTCTGCAAAGGCAACTTGAGCAGATGCGGTGTTGTTACTAGACAAAGTAGCCATGTAGATACCATGTTTGTTCGGGGGTTTTAAACATCCATAATTGCTGTCCTTGCTCGCTTTGCCCAATATAGTAGTCGCGGCTAATTTGTGAGTTTTCCCACCATCCGCTGACAATACGTTCGGGTCCTTTAATAACCTGCACTTTTTGCGTCAATACAAGAGGTTGAGGCAGTAGCAAGCCAGGGCGGTCGGCAAAAATGCTAGCATCATTATGCAGATCGCTATTGCCGGGAGGCGGTTTACACGTATTACGCTCAGGACGAAAGTCGTTCACAAACTTAAGCCCACTTACTTTGTGTTTTCCTAACTTACTAACGAGGCGCGACATTAAAGACATCGCCGCTACATGTGTTGATTTGCGAGCAAAAAAATCGTCGTGAGCCAGCTCTGCTAATTCATAGCGATGGCAATGCAGTTCAATGGCGTATACCGGAGACTGAAATTTTACCGATTCCAGTTTAAGTTCAATAATGCTCATCCAGTCTTTGTTTTGGTATATAGGCATTGCACTGTCAAATGCAATCGTCATAGGCGCGTGTTCGCGTTGATAAAAATCAATATCAATATGCAAACAGCGCGCATTGCGTACGTATAAAAAATCACGCAACTTATTTAAGGCATGACCGAGCACCGGTATTAATTTATCGCTTATTGATACTTCATAGAGCAGTTCGATGTAGTCGTCGTATTTGGTTTGGGGTTTAAAGAAACTTACTTTTGATGGTGCCTGTCCGCGTAATTCCGAGATAACGGCCAATGAAAAGCGTCCCATCCGATTGGCCAGTTCTGATAACGGGACTCGACTAAGTTCTGCCATATTTAAAATACCGATGCGCTTTAGCTTTTCTAGGTCTTTGTGATCAATATCAGAGCGCTCAAGTGAACACTTCATTAAGGTATTATTAATATGTTCTCGTTCATCCGTAATATCGCCAATTCCATGCTTTGCGATAAGCTTTGCAGCCTGAATTGAAAACGCACTAGCGCAATGATAGTGATATTTGTATTGACTGAGACATTGCTCAATATGTTGCCAGTAAGGTGCGAGTCCGCCATATAAGTTGAGCATGTTTTGGGCTCGTAAAATAAGGCCATTGGGGGCTGATAAAACTATATCTGAACTGATTAAATATAGGGCGTTAGCTAAATGCTCCAGAGTATTACTTTCGAGCTCTGGGCGATATTCATGCAAGATTAGATCAGAGTACAATAAGCTAGCACTGGCTAAGCCCATTCCTAACTTAATGCCGCGCTCGGCCGCGGCCTTGTTAATTTGTACAATTTGGTTATCTCGAGCTTCGTAAATAGCGCGGGGCTCGTGTAACACCTCTGCCTCTCCCTGCTGGCTATGCTCAATAACATCCAGTTGGAGTTGGGTAAAGTGCAGATAAATCCACAGTGAGCGTGTATCAAATTGCATGTTTGTATCGCTCGATTATGACTTAGCACGAATGTGAATTACATTATCGGTTTGTGAGGGTTTTGACCTGAAGGCAGAACCTGTTCGACATTTAAATGGAAGTTTGATTTTTATTGCAGGTTTAGCCCAGCCTACTTTTTGTTTGTTAATTTTAACTTGTAGTTCGTCGTTTTTTCTCTGCAAAGATAAAGAGAGGCTCAAGGGTAGATTACTAGTCTGTTGAGCGCTGTTATCAAACCAGAAGCAATGACATTGCCCATGTAATGCCGCTAGTTCTAGCTTACGAATTTGGGTGTGTTGCAAGGAATTCTGCCATAAAAATACACCTTCACAGGCCCCGCTTTTAGCGCACTGTTCAGCGCTCCAAAGGGCTTCTTCATGCGTGTCTGGGCGAACGATTAATAATTGCGACAGTGATATATTTTCGCTCAGTAAAAATTCAGCATTGAGCTCAAAAGGTGGGGCAATAAATACCCACAGTTTGTCGGTGTGAGCCTTTGATTGGCGCTGCAGTACGTCAAGCATGAGGCGCAGTTCGCCGCAGCCAAGATGACTGTTAATATGGATCATGCCGGCACTTGGAAAGCCGCCAGACAGTGCCGAGTCTAAAGCTTGATAGCCTGTTTTGAGACGCGTGTTTTGTGCTGACGCCTGCTTGGCTCTTGCGGCTGTCCATATCCATTGCTTATTTTCTAGCTCATGCAAAATAGGATTCATATGCCACCCCAAATGACTGTATATACATACAGTATAAATATTTTCATTGAGCAATCAACCGTTTCTCGTAGAAGTGCCTCTCAATGTCTCTAAGTTGCTTATTTATTTGAAATTTAAATTTAACAGAGGTTATTTAAGCCCAGCTCTGGGTAAGAAGCAGCGCTGAGCTTATTTAATGTGGGTGGGTTGTTAGTTGAGTATCGTTATTTCTTGTTGGAGCGTGTTGTAAATCCGGGATGATCATCACGGTAATCTTCTTCTAAACCTAGACTCTTTACTTCCCTAGCGCTTATTTTATTCAGCCAGCTTAGTGGGAAAAAACGCGATGCAAAGTGGGCTAAGCCCGATTTATTGCCATAAACAATGCGAGCTTTATTTTGCATAATGCATTTTGCAATATACATCGCTATGTCTGTCGGCGCGGTAGTTAAAAATCGATGTTTAAATTTTTGACTTTGTTCAAGACGGGTAATATTCGTGTTTATACCGCCCGGATGTATAAGGTGAACCTGTATATGCGGATGTATAAGTGATAACTCTGCCCGTAGTGACTCGGTGTATCCCCTAATGGCAAATTTACTCGCGCAATAATCAGCGGTATTAGGGGGAGCAATTAAGCCGAATATACTCGACACATTCAGTAATGCGGCCCACGGACGCTGACTTAAATAAGGTAAAACGGCTTTGCATCCGTGTACCATGCCATAAAAATTCACGTCCATGACTCGCTGCAGGCTTTGTTCGTCGCTTGCCCATACCGGCCTGCATGAGCCTTCTATACCAGCGTTATTAATAAGCACATCAATATGTTGATGTTGCTGTGCAGTATTTGATAGAAAGTCATCCCACTGCGCCCGGTCCGATACATCAAAAGCACTGCTGAATACATTGTCTTCACAATAGTTTGGCAACTCAACGCTAAGCTCTTTAACTACCGTTTGAAGTGCCTGTTCATCAATATCGCAAAGCGCTAATTTGCAGTTAAAGTGGGCAAAGGTTTTTGCTAACCCTTTGCCAATACCGGATCCTGCGCCTGTAATTACAACGGTTTTACCGGTAAAGAAAGTATCTAATGAAGATATTTTGCCCATGCCTTCTACTACCTCTTCTTTGCATCAAATGCGCGTATGTTGTCTATTGAATCTCGCGCATACCTACATAGGAAGCGGAATGTTATTGCTGTTGAGCACGGCTTTGCCGTCTTTAAGGGTAAACAGCATACTGTAACCCGCCTCAGTTTTTATGAAAAAGCCTTGCTGAACCAAGCTATTTAATGTGGCAGCGCTCTGCTGACGAAGCACTTCTTGAAACTGCTCAGGGGGCATTTGAGCTAACTGTGGATTATTTGCAAGCTGCCCTTCAAGCATAATACCTGCAATGGTAAGTGCAGCACTTTCATCTACGCTCATCCGTGTATTTGAGTCTAGGTGCTGCATCCAAAATGCATTGTTTTCCATCGTATCAGGCAAGCTTGTTACGCCAACTAATTTGTTGCTAGAGCTTATATCAATATTGCCACCGTTGATCACGCCTACCAATTCAGTAATATTAATTTCAGGCTCTGCGATGAGCTGGCCTAATAGGTGGGTCTGCATCGCTTGCTGCATTATTTCTTGCGCTTGAGCTGGAGATTCCATGATATCTTGATTCATTTTTTGATACGCCTTAGAAAAGGCCTGCTGGATATTATTAATGGTCATGCTAATAGTTAGGTCGTCAACTTTAACCTCAGGCGTATCTAGCTTGACCATACTCATATTTACCTCAATGTCAGCTAAATCAGTGCTTGGGTTAAAATCAGCCGTGCTCTGTATTTGCAGCTTTTCAATGAGAGTTTGGCTACTTTCATCAGGACTGTTTAAACGCATTTTATCAATGAAAAAAGAACCGCCGCCGTCATAGAAATTTCCCTTCAACATCTCGTTAATCGAGGCATCAGCGGTGTACGACATTGTTACTCCTTCTAAGGATAAGTCGTACATATCGAGTGCTTTAATGAAGAGCTGCCCGGGTCCGCCTGAATAGCGCAAGGCGTTTGTTGATATATCCCCTTCACCTTGCCAACCTTGTGTCGATACCACCATACCAATGCTAGCATCTGTATACTCCAGCGCTAGCAAACGGTCATTATATGAAGAAGAGCCAAATAGTCCCATAACGCCGCTTGCTTGATAGATAGGGCCGTCGCCGTTTACTGTTAAGGTATCGGGAAGCTCATCGCTTACTAAGCGCACGTCCCAATCTAACCAACCTAGACCAAGCCCACTTCTTGTGAGCAGTGGACCATGCTGTGCATTGGCTTGCAAAACAAAGTCAAACAGTGGTTCAGATTGAGCATTAACTTGTTCGGGTAGTACCATCACAACTTGAATATTGGCAGTGCTTGAAAACCACGTTTGCTCGCGTTCAAGAACAGTTACTTTATAGAACTCATTAGTGTTAAGGCTAGCAATGTAGGCATCCATTTGTTCATTAAAGGTATTGCCAGCGAATTTAGGGCCGATTAAGCCAATAGCAATCAACACTATGATGACCAGTGTGAGAAGTTTTTTCATATATACGTCCTTGTATTAGTGTGTGTAGAAATATTCATTAAGGAAGAGCAGTAAAAATGAGTCTTGAAAGCGGGCGATACAAGCAGGAAATATAAGCGGACTATACAAGTAGGAAATACAAGCGAGGCCATATAGGCACGCGTTAAAGCATGTATTAACAGCATACGCTAACCCCCGCATTTTATGACTGACTTGTATTTGTAGGTGGCGTGTTTGCGCTGTTGCTTAAGCTTTCGCTGATGAACGCGTCAATTTTCTGCTCTAAAATAAACAGCGGCACTGAGCCGTTTGCCAACACGGCATCGTGAAAAGCGCGTAAATCAAACTTATCGCCTAGTGCATCTTGTGCTTTTTCGCGCAGTGCTTTAATTTTGATTTCGCCAATTTTGTAAGACAATGCCTGAGCTGGCCATGAAATATATCGGTCAATTTCAGTACGCACATTGTGTTCGCTCAAAGCGGTGTTTTCGAGCATATAGTTCATCGCTTTTTCTCGACTCCAGCCAAATACATGCATGCCGGTATCCACCACTAAACGGCAGGCTCGCCACATCTCATAACTTAAGCGACCAAAGTTGTCGTAAGGGTCGTCGTATATGCCCACTTCTAAACCAAGATATTCTGAATACAAACCCCATCCTTCACCGAACGCAGAAATATATGTTTTGCGTCGTACTTTAGGCAGGTTTTCCATTTCTGCGGCTAAGGATATTTGAAAGTGATGACCCGGAACCGCTTCATGTAGAGTGAGGGCTGGCAGGGCATAAAGAGGGCGCTTATCTAGTGCATATGTATTTACCCAATAGTAGCCAGGCTGATCATCACTACGGGGAGAAATATAGCGCCCGGTTGTGTATTTAGGCGCAATGCTGTCTGGCACAGGCGCTACACCGTAGGGGATACGTGGCATTTTATAAAATAATTGAGGTAAACGCGCATCCATTTGTTTAGAAATGTATGAGGCCACCATAATTAACTCTTTCGCGCTTTTCGCGTAAAACTGCTCATCGGTACGCAAAAACTCTATAAACGCGTTAATGTCACCGTCGAAAGCCAGCTCATCTACAATGGTTTGCATTTGAGCGCGTATGCGGGCCACCTCACTCAGGCCTATTTCGTGAATTTCTTTCGCGCTTAGGTCGGTGGTGGTGTAGTGCTTAATTCGATTGTTGTAAAACGCTTCTCCATGAGGCCATGTGGTGGCCGCAATGTCGGTTTTTGTATTCACTTTATAATCGTTTACAAAAAAGTCATAAAACGTTTGATACGCATCTCTAATCGCGCCTACTTTTTTGGCAGCGAGCGCCTTTTGCTCATCAGACAATAGCCCTTGGCTTGCCTTATTTATCGGCGCATAGAACGGATGTTCTTGTATCTCGTCGACCGTATAGGGTGCAATAGTATCTTCATAACCAATTAGCACAACTTGTGGCTGGGAGTGACCCAATGCAAGCCCTTCTTTCATATATTGTATGTTTAAGTACATGTTCTCAGGCACGGCATCGAGCAGTGCCATGTAGCGAGTCACATCGTCTTGATTACGCAATGCTGTGTTTTCAGGTAGCCGACCTAGCGCGCTATGAAAGCCATATTCTGAGGTAATGGGGACGCGATACTCTTTAAACCGGAAGTTATCAATATAGTTATTTAGTCGGTATTCCTGCATTAGGTAACTGATTTGGTCATCGCTGCTGAGGCTGTTTATATCAATTGTGCTGAGCGCCGTTTTGTATTTGCTAAACTGTTCAAAGCGCTTCTGCATGGCAGGCATGCTGATGTCAGTAAGGGGCACAGTGGGGGTTTTGCCCTCGCTGGAGGCCAAACTAGGGAATTGAGACAGTTCGTATTGCCAAATATCGTCTAAAAGTGCATGTAGCGTTTGAGAGCTATCGCTCTCGTTTTTTTGTGCCAGAGAAGAAAATGCCAGCAAGGCCAGTGAAATTGCGGTTAACCATTTATTCATCATCTAACCTTTTGTGATTTTGGTAAGTCTAGGTGCTTACTTTTTAGGGGTGTATATAGGTGAGTGTAAGTGCGTCACTTTATCAGATAGTTGGCTGATTTTAGCGCTGCCTTGTTTCTCTACTTGGTCAATTCTGAGCACGTTATGCATCGGAATATAACTTCGTTTCACCTTTGAAAACTCATTCTTGAGCTTTTCGTGGCTTGGGTCAACTACCAATTCTGTATGTTTGTCCCACACAAAGTCGGCAATTTCAACAAAACCAAATACTTGACTAGACACAAGCTCTTTTACATAGAGCTCGTAACGCTCGCCGCTGCTTATAAACTGTATTCGATATATCGCTTGATTATTACTCATTCGTTCCACGCAATTATTAAGCCCTTTGACCAACATTCAGATGTGATTGATATCGCTCAAATAGGTAAACCACAAACGGATGTAAGATGCGGTTGTTTTAGTTCATTTTCAAGATGCGAGTTTCGCCAATGGCCATCACATCAAAGGCATCAGGAGATACTCTGGCACGTTGTCTTTGCGCTTTAAGCTCGTTTACTGGGGCGAGGGGCATCTCTGCTGTTAACGGGAATGTTCCCCAGTGCATGCCTACTGAAAACTTACTGTTAATGTCTTTATGTATTTGCAGAGCTTCGCTCGGGTTAACGTGATACTGCTGCATAAACCAGCGTGGTTCATATGCGCCTATCGGAATAAGCGCTAAATCTACCGCATTCAAATATTGGCCAATTTGCTTAAACTGCACATCATTATAACCGGTATCCCCGGCAAACCAGATGGTTCTACCGTTTATTTCAACCGCCCAGCTCGCCCAAAGCGTTTCACGACGGTCTGTAGTGCCGCGTGCAGACCAGTGCTGACTCGGTAGGGCATGCACCTTGAGCACCTGGGTTTGAGAGGTATCCCACCAGTCCATTTCCTGAATATCTTGCTCTGGGACACCGCTATCAGATAATAAGGGTTTAAGGCCAAGCGGCACATAAAATCGTATTGCTGCGCTTTGTGCCTTTGATTTTATGCTCAAACGCTCCAACGTTTCGGTATCTAGGTGGTCGTAGTGATTATGACTAATCAATACCGCATCAATATTAGGTAGCTGTGCATAATCCATTGCGTGTCGAACATAGCGTTTAGGTCCGGCAAACGGGATGGGGGAGGCTCGGTCGGTAAAAATGGGGTCGGTTAGAATGGTCTGCCCTTGGTATTGAATAAGAAACATTGCATGTCCGAGCCAAGTAACCTGCATGGCTTCTGGCGGATTGCGCAAGGCCGCTATGTTTACATCTTGTACAGGGACGTCGCTAGCAAATTTGGCGTGGTCTGCCCATTCTTCTTCACCTAAAAAACGCATCTTTAAAAAATCAAAAAAGTTTTTTTCACTATCTTCTATATATAGGTTACGAAAGCCGTCTTGCACATGATGCGATTTGTTTTTAGTTTGCGGCGCGACGCTACTGGTAGCGCAGCTAAACAAACCCCACACGAGCATTATGCTTATAAGGACAAAGACTTTATGTTTCATTGATGTAAACAAATGCGTGAGGGCCACTTAAGTGAGCGAGTAATGAAGTGTTTACGCACCTACTTCGAATATAGATTCAATCAGCAGAGATACATCTTCATTCCCCTGAATAATATGATTCGATACAGCGAAGCCTTGGGCTAAACAGGTAAGTTTAAGTGCCTGCTGCTCAATGTTAACCGATGCTGGAATGTGTTTGTGTTGCTGAGCGCGCTCTAGCAAACCGATAAAGGCAAGCTGAAGTTGGTCATAAAACCAGCGCGCTTGATGCTGTATCGCGGCGTTGTTAAAGCCCATTTCAACCACCAATTTTGTCAGCAAACAGCCTTTAGTTTGAATGAGCTCTTGGTATTTTGTGAAGTATTGTACGGTGCCTTGTGCAGCGCTCGTCGCATTGTGGAAGTATTGATTTAGTGGAAGCAAATGAGCCTGCAAGTAGTGATTAAGCAGAGCCTCAAAAAAATCTTCTTTGTTATTAAAATGCAGATAAAAAGCACGTCTATTAAAGCCGGTTTCTTTTATGAGTACAGCCATTGAACAGCCTCTATAGCCAAGTTTGATGGCTAGGGGAAGCGCAAGCTCTAACACTTTTTCTAATTCATACTTTTTAGTCTGCGGCATACAACACTGAGCTCCAATTTAAGAACATGTGTTCTTATAGCGTAAATGTTGTACACGCACAAGTATGAGTCTTAGCTTTGATAGTGTAAGCAAATGTTAATGTACACCTACTAGATGCCATTTCTGATGCAAAATTGTGATATAAAGTCGGCAACAATGCTGGCTGTAAAGCCAAGCGTTTATTGCCACAATTCTAAAATCAGGCAGTATTAACACTTTACGATATGTCAGTCAGACCGGCCTGTTTAGATTGAGCAGTGCATAGCGCACAGACAAGCGTTAACTGACACATATCACCATCACAAAACTACGACGGAAATCTACGTGAATTATTTATCAAAACCAATGAGAAGCATTTTTGTGTTCGGCGCACTGAGCATCGCTATTGTGGGATGTTCGCAAACAAACGCACCGGCTACCCAAGCTTCAATGCAAAATCCACAGCCCAACATTGAAAACATAAAAGGACATATGAGTTTTCTTGCTGACGATCTTTTAGAAGGGCGAGATACCGGCTCAGCAGGACATGAAATCGCATCTTTATATATCGCCAGCGAATTTAAAAAATATGGCCTAATGCCAGCCGGTGATGATGGCACTTACATGCAAAGAGTGGGCTTTAGAAAAACGGTTTTGGTACAAGACTCGCCTGAGTTTACAGTTTATTCAGACGACGGCGAATACAGCTTTGACTATCCAAAAGACTTCATCATGGGACCTGACCCAGTGCGAACCGAGTCGCAGGTAAGTGCCGAACTGGTTTTTGTGGGCTATGGCATTATTGCGCCGGAGTTTGCACACAACGACTATGAGGGGCTAAACGTAGAAGGAAAGATTGTTGTAGCTTTATCTGGTAAGCCTTCATCACTCGACTCTGAGGAGGGCGCACACTTAGCCTCTGGTGCCCAAAAGTCAAAGTATGCGGTCGACAATGGTGCGATTGGTTTTATCACCGTACAAACGCCAGCGAGCGAAAAAGTGCGCTCCTATCAACAGTCTCTTAACTATATTCATGCGCCGCGCATGCGCTGGGTAGACCCCGACGGAAACGTCGGTAACACCAATCCAGAGTTAATTGTTGGTGCCTATTTGAGTATGGAAACAGCAAAAACGCTATTTGCGCACGCGCCCACACCGCTAGAAGATATATTTTTGCAGTTAGAAAATAATGACATTCCAACGGGTTTTGACATTCCAGTTACCGTCAAACTTGCTCGTGAGTCTGTTCATGAAGACCTAAGCAGTCCCAATGTAGCGGCCGTACTTGAAGGGAGCGACCCGGTATTAAAAAACGAGTATGTGGTATTTACTGCTCATTCAGATCATATCGGTATTTCAAAATCTGTTGAAAAAGACCGTATTAACAATGGCGCTCTGGACAACGCGTCGGGCACATCGGTTATGCTTGAAACAGCACGAATGTTTGCTAGTTTGCCAAAAGCGCCTGCGCGCTCGGTGATTTTTTTGGCTGTTACCGGGGAAGAAAAGGGGCTGCTGGGTGCCGATTATTTTGCTAAAAATCCAACGGTTCCTCTGGCCTCAATGGTCGCTAACGTTAACTTAGATATGCCGCTGCTTACTTATGAGTTTGCCGATGTTATTGCCTTTGGAGCAAGCCACAGCACCATGGGCAAGTATGTGAAAACCGCCGCTGCCAACGCTGACTTGAAGCTGACAGACGATCCATGGCCACAGCTTAACCTTTTCACACGTTCTGACCACTATGCCTTTGTAAAACAGGGCGTGCCGGCGATCTTTTTAGTGACCGGCATTGAGTCAAAAGACCCAGAGGTAGACGGCAGTGAAGTCTTAAATACCTTTTTAGGCACGCATTACCATCGTCCGTCTGACGATATGAATCAAGACTTTGATTGGCGAGCCGCACGAGCGTTTACTCAAGTGAACTTTGAAATAGGAAAGACGCTGGCCGATGCACCTACTCGTCCAACATGGTACCGCGACAGCTTCTTTGGCAAGACCTTTGGTAAAGAATATAATCTAAGCGATAGAGACTAAGGCTTAAGCGATAAAGACTAGGGCGCACTGGCCCTAGTTTTTACAAATAAGAGTCTTTGATGTGCGCCCAATGCTCATTGAACTGCTGAGTAGGGCGGCGCTGAAATTGGCTGCGCACATACTGATTTATTTTACCGTCAACAAAACAAATAAGCATATTCGCCAACAAGGCTTCGTCAACCGACGATGCTTTGCCTTCACGCAGTTTACGTTCACGCAGCACCTGTTTCAATTGGGTTTCGAGCCTATCAAACAGCTGCGCTATACGCTCGCGTAAGCGCTCTTGCTCGCCCATGAGGGCATCTCCGTTCAGAATTCTTGTGATGCCAGGGTTTTTTTCAGCAAACCCTAACAAAAGATGCAGTATTAACTGACAGCGGTTAGAGGCGTCTTTCTCATCGCTGATGATTTTATTTATACGAGAAAATAAGGTTTCTTCAATAAATTCGATTAAGCCCTCGAACATCCGAGCTTTTGATGGAAAGTGTCGATATAGCGCCGCTTCTGACACTCCAACTTCTTCGGCCAGTTTAGCGGTGGTGATGCGCTGGCCGTGATGAGTTTCTAGCATTCCTGCAAGAGACTGCAGGATTTGCGCTTTTCTATTTGGTCGTTTTGCTGCAGGCATGATGTCTTTTTCTTAGTTCTTGTGTGTTCGTTTATATTCGCTGTGCACAAGTAGCATGAGCTCATGTGCAAGGGCGCTTTTGCTAGCTGGCGCTAACTTTTGAGTGTGTTCTTTTGTAATAACCAATAGCGCATTTCGATCAGAATTAAATCCGAGACCGGGAATAGACACATCGTTGGCGGCGATCATGTTGAGCTGCTTTTTTTCTAGCTTGGCGCGTGCATAGTTCTCAACATCGTTAGTCTCAGCGGCAAACCCTAGGGTAAATGGCGGCTGTTTCCTTTGCGCAACTGTTTTTAGAATATCAGGGTTTTGTGTAAATGTAAGGGAAAGTTCTTCTGCTTTTTTCTTAAGCTTTTGCGTATTCTCAGCAGCAATACGGTAATCAGCAACCGCGGCACAGGCAATAAAGATGTCTTGCTCGTCTATCTCTCGCTCAACCGCATTTAACATATCCTGGGCGCTGACTACATCAGTACGTGCTACTTTGTCGGGCGTGCTTAGCTCAACCGGACCGGCAATCAAGGTCACTTTAGCCCCCATCGCCTGTGCCGCCTGTGCTATGGCAAACCCCATTTTTCCTGAGCTGTGGTTAGAGATATACCTGACTGGATCAATGGCCTCACGAGTCGGTCCAGCCGTTATCATAATATGAATACCCGCAAACAATTGAGCGCTGCTTTCAGGGCTTTCAGGTTCATGGCCTAATGTTTTGCCATGCGCAATCAAGCTATCTACTATTTCGTGAGGCTCTAGCATACGGCCATATCCCACATCACCGCAGGCTTGTTCGCCGGCAGCAGGACCTAGCTGAATTACGCCCCTTGCTAAAAGCGTTTCTATATTGTGGGAAGTGGCGGGGGCTGCCCACATTTGTTGATTCATAGCTGGCGCTAAGAACATAGGTGCTTTGCTAGCAAGTGCAAGGGTTGTGAGGAGGTCGTCTGCCAAACCGTGGGCTAGTTTGGCAATGCAGTTTGCGGTAGCGGGCGCAATAACGAAAAAATCAGCCCAGCGGGCAAGTTCTATGTGTCCCATACCGGCCTCTGCTTCTTCGTCGAGCAGATGCATACTAACCTTTTCACCCGATACGGCTTGCAAAGCCAAGCTAGACACAAAATGACTGGCCGATTCGGTCAATACTACTCGAACATTAGCGCCCTGGGCTTTTAGCTTACGCACTAAATCTGGGGTTTTATAGGCGGCAATACCTCCGCATATCCCGAGTAATACATTCTTTTGTACAAGTTGCATAATCATCCTAATGGCGCACAATATACCCGAGTGCGATGGGGTATCTGTATCCTGTTATTATTAAACCATTGTTATCCAAGGATGGGAACATGAAAATATTAGACTGGCCTGAACAAGAGCGTCCACGAGAAAAATTACTTAACTATGGTGCCCATACTTTAAGTGATGCCGAA
This sequence comes from Glaciecola siphonariae, assembly GCF_042652645.1. Classification (NCBI taxonomy): domain Bacteria; kingdom Pseudomonadati; phylum Pseudomonadota; class Gammaproteobacteria; order Alteromonadales; family Alteromonadaceae; genus Glaciecola; species Glaciecola siphonariae. The sequence goes on along the minus strand of NZ_JBHSGU010000003.1, from coordinate 115,052 downwards.
CTGTTGGCCATTTTTTTACAAACAGGCCTTAAAGGCCGAAATGCGGTGCAGCTAGCCAAGCAAGCGCTGCTTAACCACGGCTCATTGCGCGCTTTGCTGCATGCCCCTAAACGTAAACTGTTGGCGACATCGGGCTTTGGCGCCGCAAAATATGCAATTTTGCAGGCCAGTATTGAATTACAAAAACGCAATATGACTGAGCAAATGGTGCGCGAGCGCAGCTTTTTACATGCCGACGACGCCTCAAGTTATCTAATATCTCAGCTTAGAGACAAGCAGCGAGAAGTATTCTCTATGTTAATGCTCGACTCTCAACATCAGCTGATTGCCTACAGAGAAATGTTTCAGGGAACGATTAACAGTGCCGCTGTGTATCCGCGCGAGCTTGTGAAGCAGGCAATGGAAGACAACGCGGCGGCGGTAATACTGGCGCATAATCATCCGAGCGGACGGGCGGAGCCGAGTCAGTCAGACATTAACATCACTGAAAAAATAAAGCAGGCGCTTGCACTGGTTGATGTAACGGTACTGGACCACTTTGTGATAGGTGACTCAACGGCAGTATCTTTTGCACAAAGAGGCTTGCTTTAAGAATGTAGATACGTGACTATCACTCCCGCGCTTGTCGTGTTTTATGCGACTAGCGTGGTCTTTTTTGAATTAAGCCGCGCACTCGGCCGTACATTGAGCCATATGATGGGCAAAAAGATCACCAAAAGAGCGAATTTTTGTTGTAATTTCGTAGTCATTGCTGTATAAAATGCGCCCTCATTATTAATCGCGTTACACAGCAAGTTGTTTGCTGTAGTTAAACGGCAAACAAGTTGTTTTGGAGACAAACATGTCTAAAGTATGTGCAGTTACAGGTAAGCGTCCTGCAGTGGGTAACAACCGCTCTCACGCTAGAAACGCGACGCGTCGTCGTTTCTTACCAAACCTACAAACACACCGTTTTTGGGTTGAAAGCGAAAATCGTTTTGTGAAATTACGCCTTACTGCTAAAGGTATGCGTATTATTGATAAGAAGGGTATTGATACAGTGCTTGCTGATATCCGTGCTCGTGGTGTGAAAGTTTAAGGCATTCGATAAGGAATAATATCATGCGTGATAAAATCAAATTAGTATCTTCTGCTGGCACTGGTTTTTACTACACCACAGACAAAAACAAGCGTAACATGCCGGGCAAAATGGAAATTAAAAAGTACGATCCAGTTGTTCGTAAGCACGTTATGTTCAAGGAAGCAAAAATCAAGTAAGTCCATGCAAAGGTCTTCGCTCATGAAAGTGAGCTGATTGTGTCTCCATTAAAAACCCAGCTATTTAGCTGGGTTTTTTGTTTTTAGGCTAAGCCATTGTTAAACAGCCGATTGTTAAACAGTCGATGGCGGTGAATGTTTGCCAAGATACTTGTTCAGCATGGTATATAAATCTTCAATAATAATGGGCTTGCCAAGGTGCCCGTCAAATCCTGCAGCTTCATAGGCCTGGGTGTTGTCGGAGACCAAGTCTGCGGTAAGGGCAATAATCGTGCGCTCCGGTGAAGTGTTTTTAATTGTTCGGCAAGCTTCAAATCCATCTAGCACTGGCATATGTATATCCATGAGTATTAGGTCATAATCGTGTTCGCGCGCTTTTTCTACACCAATGGCGCCATTGTCGGCAATATGAATATTCGCTTTTGTTTCTGCTAGCATGGAGCTCAGAATTGCTTGGTTAATGTCATTATCTTCAACAATCAAAATAGTGTTCCCGCTTAAATTAGGAATACTCACAGCGCCATTATTGACCGATTCTGCATAAGTCATTGCTTTTTGAATAGGCAAATTCACCACAAACTGTGTGCCTGTATTTAGCTTGCTCGCTACCTTAATGTCGCCCTGCATGAGTGACACTAAATTGTAGGTGATTGCCATACCAAGACCGGTGCCGCCGTATTGGCGCGTGGTAGACGAGTCGGCCTGCGTGAAGCGGTCAAATAGGGTGCGAACGGCTTTTTCAGACATGCCAATGCCGGTATCTTTAACACTTATTTGAAGGGTTGTTTGTCCGTTCATTACTTTTTCACGCAGCGTAATATTTACTTCGCCTCGGTTGGTAAACTTCACCGCGTTTGACACAATATTTACCAAAACTTGCCGTATTCGCAGCTGGTCACCAATCCAGCGGTCATGAAAATCGTCGGCAAGGTGCTTATTAATCACGATGGATTTTGCCGATGCAACAGGCTGTAAGTCAGAGCACACAGATTCTAACAACTGTCTGGCAGAAAAATCATGCTGCTCGAGTGACAGCATGTTTGCTTCTATTTTCGACAAATCAAGAATGTCGTTTATGATCGTAAGCAGGGATTTAGATGAAATAAGCGCATTATCTATCAGTCGTTTTGCTTTGACCTCCTCAACCCTTAGCTGAAGCAACTGCAAAGCACCTAAGATACCGTTCATGGGCGTGCGTATCTCATGGCTCATATTGGCTAAAAACTCACTTTTTGACTGACTTGCGCGTTGTGCGTTGAGCCTTTCTTCCTCAAGTGCCTTTTCATTGGCTAACATAATACTGATGTCGCGTAAAAGCCCGATAAAGTGCAGTTCGCCATTCAACTCTACGCTAGTCACTACTACCGCAATCGGAAATTCATCGCCGTTCTTTTTTACGCCTATGAGCTGACGTGTTTTGCCTAAAACAGATGTAGATGCTTGATGATTAAAGCGCATTAAAAAGTCGTCATGGTGACGTGCGATATCGTGGGGCATCAGCATTTTTAAGTTTTGTCCAATCGCCTCATCTTTATCGTATAAAAATAATCGTTGAGCGGAGGATGTAAATTCTTTGATGGTGCCTTTAGCGTCTGTGACAATCACCGCTTCACCCAATTGCTCCATAAACGCGCGCTGAACCAACAGACTTTCAGTGATCTGCGTTTGACGCGTTTTTAGCTCAACAATATTGAGCTTATTTTCGCGCCAATAAAATAAGATTATGCCCAGCAGTGTTGAGACTAATAAGCCAATGACCAGTACAAACTCAGGGATACTGGTTCTAAAAGACTGCATGTACTCGGGCTGTGTGCGAATAGACAAGCGATAATAGTCAAAAAAAGATGCTTCTGCGTGTACGCTACCTCTAAAATCTAACGACGCCGGATTAGATTGATACAAAAGCACATCATCTTGATATAAAAACACATCAAGGTCTTGGGCATAGCCCACAGACACAATGTGATCAAACATCTTTTGCAGCTCAAATGCACCTACTAAATAACCGTCAAAGCGCCCGTTTTTATTGAATAGCGGTGTTACCGCTAATAGCCCTAACTTTCCGCTGACCAGTGTAATAGGTTCTGAGAATACCGTTTTGTTGCTTGCCTTGGCTTCACTTAAGGCTTTTGCGCGCGTTGCCTGACGGTCAAGAGCAAGGCCTATCACATTGGGATTGCTGGCTTCGGGCACTAAATAGCGAACGGTTGAGTCGGCATCTGCCCATGAAATGGCTCGGTACCAAGGCTGGTTATCTATATAGTCTTTGGCATCAATGTACCAAAGAGATTTATCGGTTCCGTTAACACTCTCCCAGCGGTTTGCCATGCGTTCAAGGGCCTGAGCAGTATTGGTAAAATGTATCGTCAATGCAGACTGTAGGTTGGTAAGCTGTTTCTCTGTATTTTTAGACGCGTTATTGACCTCATAAACAATGAAAGCCTGCCATACAAAAACAGAAATGACTGAGCATATTGAAACGTAATACAGCTTTGAAGCAACAAAGTCTTTGAGCGGTGTCACATTTTCTCTGTAGAAAAAGGCAATGCCCAAGAATAGAAAACAAAGTGACGTTGGAATAGACATCCTCGCGGTGTGCCCTTCGCTTAGCACAATTTCTAGACCAAGGAGATAGCCAAGCACAGAAATTGCCGCCAAGGTTAAGGGGATGGTAATTAAAGTAACAGATACCGATTGTAAGGCTTTACTAGGCTTGGCAATGGCTAGCTCTAACATCATAATGGCAGAAACGGCCAAAAAGCACACAGCCGTGTTGGGCGCCATTCGTCCTGGATGCAGCATGGTGGAGTTTTTCGGCGCAAAGAATAAGGTGTCGATGCCCAAATTAAGGTGCAGTAAATATTCCATGAGCGTTAGCAGAGCAATGGCAAAGCATACCGTAACGCATGCTAACGCAACGCGGTGCAGCGACAGCACTCGCAAAATACCGCTAATACCAAGCAGTGAGAAGCAGAGCGCGGTATTAAACTGCATTTTGGGAAAGCTATCGACATAGTTGGTTAAGATGACGGTGTCATTGACCCATCCGTATAATGCAATGGCGCTAATGAGCAATACAATGCATTCAAATATGCCGGTGGCGGTAAATTTATAAATAGTGCTTACCTTTAGCTTATGAATTTATATACGACCTAACAAAAGATAATCGTATGTTTCTTGCAATGCAACTGCGATTTGTTCGGCTTCCACAAGCCGTGTAGGCACAAGCATGTGGGCATAGTTAATGTTTTGCATTACACGCAGCAGGCGTCACTATTAGACCTCGACCTAAGGAATGCGCTAACATGCGCCAAGAATACTGTATGGATGGGATTCATAATGCGCAGGCTATCGCAAAAAGGCTGGAACAATATTCTGATATTTTCCATGCTGATATTAATCGTAATATTTAATTATGAGCGTTTATTTCCGAGTGCTGACGATGGCGTGCGCCAAGTAGTAGGAGAAAACGCGTTTATTTTAAGCATGCAGATTAATACGCTAAACTTTGAGCGAATTGGCACCGGTTGGCGAGTCAGCGCCCCAAGCGAAGACCTAATACCAAATATGCAAAGCGAGGATATTGACGCGCTTGTGAGCCAATGGCAAAGAGCACTGTTGCGCCCAACAAGCGTAAGTTTGCCAGCAGAGAAAACCGCATCGCCCCCTTACATCGTAAGCATCTGGCTGGCTGGGCAGAAAAACGCCCAAGTATTGGGTTTACTTGAAGTCGACGCAAGCGCTTATGCTGTTTATGACGGTCAGCTTTATTTGCTAGATTTCCCAACGCTCAAGCAACTGCTGCCTCCCGGTAGCTAAACCTACCCGATATTTACACATTCAGACTTATACAAACAGACTTAAAAGCGACCTATTATGCCTGAGTTACCCGAAGTTGAAGTTACCCGTTTGGGCATTGCGCCGTATTTAGAAGGCCAGACAATAAAGAAAATACATGTGTATCAAAGGCAAATGCGCTGGCCCATACCCGATGAAGTATTTATGGCCGAAAACCTAGTTATTAGCAGCGTAACACGCCGCGCTAAATATCTGTTTGTAAACACGGCGGCTGGTGCACTGGTGCTGCATTTAGGCATGTCGGGTAAAATGCGAGTGGTAGATGCGCAACTAGCACGAAAAAAGCATGACCACCTTGAGATTGAGCTTAGCTCTGGTAAAAAGCTAGTATTGAACGACGCGCGACGCTTTGGCAGCTGTTTGTGGCAGGGGGCAGATGAGCCGGCGCTAAAACTGTTGCAGCATTTAGGCCCTGAACCACTCACCGATGATTTTGGTCCAGCGCGTTTATTTGAGATGTCTCGCGGGCGGCAAACGCCGGTTAAAGCCTTTATTATGGACAATGCGGTGGTGGTAGGTGTTGGCAATATCTACGCGAACGAGTCACTATTTTTAAGCGGCATTGACCCTCGGCGCGCAGCAGGAAGGGTCAGCAAGGCCCGCTATGAGCTCTTAACTCAACATATTAAAGCTGTATTGGCGAAGGCAATTACGCAGGGCGGTACGACGCTACGTGACTTTGCTCAAGCAGACGGCAACCCGGGTTACTTTGCGCAGCATTTGCATGTGTACGGGCGCACGTCACAACCTTGTGATATTTGCAGCACAGCAATCAGAAACAAAGTCATTGGTCAGCGCAATACCTTTTTTTGCATCAAATGCCAAAAGTAGGCGCTCGCTATTCAAGCCTAGCGGGTTTATGCAATAATTATTTATCCACACTGATTTACTGGCTTTATGGCGAACGCGCACATAGTTTGTGAATACAAAAACGTTTGAATCACTTAAGAGACAATCAAAATATGCTGCCCATTTTTGTAATTAATTTAGACGGTTCAGACCAGCGTTTGGCGAATGTCAGTGCGCAATTGGCTCAATATGACTTATCGTTTGAGCGCATTTCGGCGGTTGACGGTCGAATTATGAGCGAGTCGCAGCGACTAGAGCATTATAGCCCTAGCCTGAATCGGGCTGGCTATTACAAAAGTCTCACGCCAGGTGAGATAGGTTGCTATTTAAGTCATCGTAAAGCGTGGCAGCGCATTGTTGATGAAAATCTTGAAGCTGCGATTATATTAGAAGATGATTTTTTAATGCCCCACGGCCTAAACGATGTTGCGCAATTTGTGCAAAGTAAGCAGGCCTTTGATTATGTGAAGCTTTCAGACCATCCGGGCAGACCCCGTAAAACCAAAACACTCAAAAAGATTGGTGATTCGCAGCTAGTAGTATTTGATAAAGTGCCTGCTCGTACCTGCGCTCAGTTAGTTAGCCGAGAGGGAGCTAGAAAGCTTTTACAGGCCTCAGAGTCCTTTGGCCGGCCCGTTGATATTGACCTGCAGTATTGGTGGGAAAAAGATATACGAGTGATGGGGATAAAACCCTTTGTGTTTACACCCGCTCCTGACGTGAAAAGCGATATATCAGCAATGCAAAGCCGCAATGATATGCAAAAGCACCGCATCCGCCGATTAAAACAGCAGCTGAGCTTTAAACTAAACAACGCATTTAGACAGCCCTAGCGCTGCATATACTGGTTTATCTTATGAGACATTGCCTGTGACTGACAACGTAAGCCAAACAAACGTAAAAAACATCGCCATTATTATCGACTCCCTTGCCGGAGGGGGGGCCGAAAAAGTCATGCTCACCCTTGCCAGTGAAATGCTTGCTAAGGGCCATAAAGTCACGTTTTTTTCACTCAAAAACACCGCGCAGTATGACGTACCATCAGGGATTGAGTTGATATTTCCGCTTGCGAAGTTTAAAGGCGCGGTGAGAGGTTGGTTTAATCAAGGCATCCTAGCCAACATGCTAAACGCCAGCGTGCTTGAGGCACAGCAACGCGGCGGCCACTTCGATATGGTGCTGGTAAATTTATACGAGAGCTATCGTTTGGCTAGCGCGTGTCAGTTTAAAAACTGCTATTACATTATTCATAATTCTTACGTGCAGGAGTTAAAGCGTGAGAGGCGGATGGGGCCAATAAAATACCTGTATATGCGCCGCATTCTCAAAATGCTGACGGGTAAAAAGCTGATAGCGGTGTCAAAAGGTGTTGCGGCAGAACTGAGGCAAGCGAGCTTGTTCACCCCCGAGAGCGTGCAGCATATTTACAACCCTTTTAATGTTGATTTGATACGGCAACAGGCAAAAGAGGATATTGATGCGAATGCGCCGCAAAAGTTCGTGCTCCATGTTGGCAGGGCGGCCAAGGCGAAAAGGCATGACGTATTGTTTGAAGCTTTTAAAACCGTTAATCCTGAATATGCCCTAGTTTGCTTAAGTTCAAACAACCGTAAGCTAGAGAAACTCGCCAAAAAACATGGCATTGCCGATCGTGTTTACTTGCCCGGATTTCAAGAAAACCCCTATGCGTGGATGAATAAGTCGAGCGCGCTGGTGCTAAGTTCCGATTTTGAAGGCTTGTCGATGGTGCTGCTAGAGGCTATTTTGAGCGATACTAAAGTGGTGTCGACTAACTGCCCGTTCGGGCCAAATGAAATACTCACGGGTGATTTAGCGAGGTTTCTAGTGCCGGTAGCCAACCCGAACGCGCTAGCAAATGCAATAAACGAAGCGCTAGGCAGCGATGTAAATCTTAACGATGTGCCCGTGCTTGACGATATTGACGTTGCCAAAGTAGCCGAAAAGTACTTGGCGTTGGTCTAGTATCCGCCAGTATTGCATCCTAAATATCAGTATGATGCTGTTCCTGCTGGGCCCTTTTCAATAACTCATGCCAATATTATATTGATTTGCGAGGGGGCGGCGTTTGAAAAACGCTGTGAACCCATCCATGGGCGCTCGGCGAAATCATCCATGATTTCGACGTTTTCAAACGCCGCCCCCTCGCAAACCAAATTCTTATCACTCATTATTGAAAAGGCTCAAGCAGGAACAGCCCTATAAGTCTGGTGGGTGCCGCTGATCATCAACGGATGAAAAATCTAGCGATGGGCGAGGCGTTCTACTAGCGCTTTTAATACCACCGGATGACAAAACTCAGAAACATCACCCTTGTGCAGTGCCACTTCTTTAACAAGTGTCGATGAAATAAACGAGTTTTCTTCAGAAGGGGTTAAAAATACGCTTTCCAGATTAGGATTGAGCCTGCGATTCATATTGGCTAACTGAAATTCATATTCAAAATCAGACACCGCTCGCAAGCCGCGAATGAGAATATTTGACCCCTCTTGCTTGGCGTATTCGGCGAGTAGGCCGGTAAAGCCTTTTACCGAAACATTTGGGAGATGCGCCGTTACTTCGGTGATCATTTTTACGCGCTCTTCTAACGAAAACAAGGGTTGCTTGCTAGGGTTTGAAGCAATAGCCACAATCACGTGTGAAAACATATTTGCTGCGCGCTCAATTAAATCGGCATGCCCATTGGTAATGGGATCAAAGGTACCCGGGTAAATTGCTTTGTTGTTTGAGGCGTTAAATGTCATTACGCTATCCTAAGCTCTAAGTAGCGCACACCTTAACGAATAAGGTGCATATAGTGCAAATCAAAATGCAGTCTAAACGCCAACTAAAATAGTCCCTAAGACTAAAATCCGATATCATTACTTTTATGAATACGCAGGTTGATGCTTGCCATCGACCTTTGTTAAAGGCAGAACCGTTGAAAGCTTTAGTCCTCTTTTTGTGCATACTAATTATTGCTGTATCGCAGCTTGCGAATGCCTCTGCGTGGATAGGCACGCAAGATAAGCAACTGCACTACGACGTGCAAACCCTCTCAGAATGGGGGTATATTGACTCTGCCGTGACCACTTATCCGATCCCGTGGAAAGGTGTGGCCCAGCAAATTTCATCGCTCAATGCACAAGCAATGGCGCCTATGCCTGCTCAGGCCCTAGCGCGTCTTAGATACTATTTGAATCAGCAAAAACAGCTCAATATGCGTCATTTTGTAACCTTGCAAGGCGCAACAGACGACGTGCGTTTTCGAAGTTTAGATGATGGCGTTGAAGAAACCGCTGAACTAAATATAACCAGCGAGTTTTATCATAATCGTTGGTCCGGTCAGCTCAACGTGAGCTACGCATCTAAAGGACAATTGAACCTTGATAATTCGTTTTTAGCCTACCAGTTTGGAGACTGGAATCTGCGAGTGGGTTCGCTTGACCAGTTCTGGGGCCCTGGTCAATCATCAAGCCTTATATTGTCTAATAACACACGCCCGCTAAAATCAGTCGCGCTTTCACGTTCGCTTACCACTGAGTCTGAGCATCCATGGCTATCATGGATGGGGCCGTGGTATTTCACCACACAGCTTGGTCAAATGGATAGCGAGCGGGTGATACCCGACACCAAACTCTTGTTGACTCGCTTTACCGCGCGCCCGCTCAAAGGGCTTGAGATTGGCGCCTCATGGGCGGCGATGTGGGGCGGGGAGGGCCAAGAAGAAAGCCTTAATGCTTTTTGGGAGGTGATTACCTTTCAAACAGTGTGTCTGCGCGCGGCAGGTTGTAATGATGAACAGCTCACCACACGCGGCAATCATCTAGCAGGCTTTGATATTAAATACACCTTCCAATTGCTATCAAGACCGGTGTCTGTTTATGCGCAGCGTATAGGAGAGGACGCAAAAGATGGCTACCGCGTGACCGATAATGCGAATCTGCTGGGTATTTCTACCTATATCGCCAACGCAAAAGTGTTTATTGAAACAAGCGACACCCAAGTGGCGTGTCAGGGGGATGGCAGTACCATTACCAACTGTTATTATGAAAACGGCACTTATCAAACTGGGTATCGTATGTACGAACGCAGCTTAGGCAGTACTTTTGATTCTGACGCCAAGCAAATTACCTTAGGTGCTAACTTACGCTTTGATGATGGTGCTATTGCAGAGATTTATATTCGTTCAGCAGAGCTAAATCCAGACGGACAGCGTCCGTCGCCTGTACTCACCGATGACGTTTCTGAAGATGTACTCGAGCTGTCTGGGTTTTATCAGCGCCCCTTGGGCGATTGGTTGTTGAGAGCTGGCGGCAGTGTGGCCAACCGAGACTACGTCACCCGCGACGATGAAGTAGACGCACTTTTATATCTAAAAGCTCAGTACGCGTTTTAGGGGCAATTTAATGCATGGGTCGGCAAGGCGCTTGTAATTGCTGTTCGTGCGTGCGATATATAAAGCGTACAACCTAATTATTGCATGCATCTGATGGGCAAGGCCCCATGTTGCCAGAGGCTGCTTTTCACCCTTTATAAAGGTGTAAAAGAGAGTCTATATGGATACTTTTCCCCGATTTGCCAAAGTTGTTTCTCATTTTGCTCAAACTCATCCGAGCAAATGGCTCGAGCTTCCCCGCTTTGTATTACTGCTTAGCCTCACGCCATTTATTCTTGATTTAAGCCTGTTTCAAATTGGTAATGCTGACTACGCGCCGAGCGAATATCTAATTGACCCGCTGCGCTTCGAAAGTTTGAGCTATGAACAGTTAAGCGACTATAACGGTGAACCACCGATTGCGCCGAATGCGAAGGTGAGTAAAAAGCAACGCGAGCTCATTGTTCAGTTTATTAAGATGACGCCAGAGCGCATGTGTGTTGACAGAAAAAGGCGGAAAGCCTTTATTCACCATGTGCTCTCTAACGATCCTCAACTTCAGAAAATGTGCGCGCAATACCGACGAGACTTGCAGATATATAAACAAAAACTCAAGCGTCACAATGCGCTTAAGGAGCAAACCAAAAAAGCAGCACAAGCTTTAGTCGCGCAAGCTGATGGCTTTTTAAGTATGGCTCACAATAAGCCGCCAGCGCCTCAAGCAAGTGTCATATCCTATTCACAGGGTTATTTTCAGGCCTTTTTCGCGCAGTTTAGTCTTGAGACCGTACTAGATGAAAACGCCGATAGTCATCATCAAAATACAGGTTTTGTGGCAAGCCCCAGCTCTGTGGCCAACGCTTTAGTGTTGCTGCTTATTATCCCAGCCGTTTTGGTGTGTTTACGTTATCGGGCGTGGCTACTATTGGTGTTTGGCCTATCTATACCTATGGTTAATGCCAGCGTGTGGGCTTTAAGCTTTGTTTACGATGGATTAGGACTGAGTCTCTATCATATCGATAGCGTAATGGTTGCTCAAATTGCCTTTGCGTATTTTCTGCTCAGCGCGCATTTACGTGCCGAGTCTTTTGTGATTTTCAGTCTGTTTATTAGTTTAGCGATTGTGTACTTGATATCTGCCTCAAGTGCGATTAGCGAAAGTGAATTGAATGACGCATCACAGAATTTGGCAACCTTCACATATCTCATTCCGGTGCTGCTTTTTGTCATTTTGGCAACGATATTAAGGATATTAATTAAAGGCATGCGCCAAAACATCGGCTTATTAAAAGAGTTGGGTCTATGGCGCAGTGTAAAAGCATTTGCGCGTGCCCTATTAATGTGGACACCCATGGCGGTGCTCTGCTTGCCGTTTTTTTACTTGAGTTTGCACCTCATCCCTAAGCACATCAGCAACACTTTACATGAGCAAGGCCTATTGCAGAATGATTATTCTCATCAAGCGGGCTTGTTGGATAACGCTTTATTATCTACCGCGCATTTAAGCGACGACATTCAGTTTGTTTGGCATCTTTCAGTAGAAGAGCAAAAGGCCAACTTGCATGCGAGTAACCGAGACCTGCAAGCGCTGAGCTTTACAGACACCTTTAATCGGCGCTTTGAACAAGGCGTACCGCGCAGCTTAGTTTTTGATAAAAGTCAGTCTGATGCGTTTTTAGTGGCACCAGTAGTTAACCTTGCTAACGATGAAATGAAAAAGTCGATGCAAAAAGCCTATCTGAACTTACGTTCACAAATTAAAGCCTCGCTGAATAAACTGGTTGCAGCCCAAGAAAATGCGATTAAAGAAGCGGCCAACAGCAATCTATCTAGTGCGGTCAGTAAATTGGAAGCCTTGCGCATAGAAGGGCAAAGCCGTATTCAGGATGCCAATGGCAATACCCAAAGCAGCATTTTTGCAAGCTTCACCTATGTACAGGCTTATCATCAACTTGCCATGCTACTGTTCGCGTATCTCTGTTTAAAAAGTTACTTGTACGTATTTTCTCGTGTTAGCGTGAATCAACAAACTGGCATTTTAGTAAGTTTAAGTGAGCGTCGCTCGAAATCGCAGCCTGCGCAAGAGCATAAAGGTGCGCCGAATATTCGTTCTCATGGCAGCGAAATTTTACTTAGTAGTGAAATGGCACCCACCTTTTATCTATCGCGCAAATTTCAGTGCAGAGGCAAGGCGCCGAAACTGCGATTTACTCAAATGCTTGGCGCACCAATTGCCCGTATATTTAACGGTGCATATGCCATGAACGAAATTAATCTGACTCCAAATGATACCGATGTGGGTTGTTCATCCACCCAAGGGATTGAATATTTTGAATGGGATTTGCGCGACGGTGAGCGCGTTGTATTTGATTATCATCATTTTGTGGGGATCAGCAAAGGCGTGACACTATCCACTCTCATTAGCCCGCGTTTTAGTTCGCTACTCATCGGAAAAATAATCTATTCACAAGCCACAGGCCCGGGCAAGTTAATTTTGATGGCGAAGGGCCGTGCGCAAATTTACACTGGCCAAGTACAAGCGGGGAGTCTCCCGCCAAAGCGCATGTTGGCCATGTCGGTAGATACAAAGCTTTGCGTTGAAAGTGAACTGGACATACTTAATGTGTACTTTAGCGAGGCCTATATTAAACCCATTGAGGGAGATATGATTATTGATGTAGATACGCAGTCAGGCCACAGTTCCGGCTTAGGTTCGTTTATCAAACACTTTATTTTGCCGGGATAAATGAGCTGAGGTATGCCTTGATGCTACTAAGCGCCTTCTGCCGTCATCTCGGCGAAAGCCAAATGCTGTTCGTTCAAGCGATGAATCTGGTAAGGAAAGTATGCGCATTTAAAAGTCGCTGTGCGCCATCTTGGCCGCTCGACCTCGCACATCCATGTGCTCGGACGCTTTTAAATGCGCATACTCTCCTCACTTTTAAGATTCACCACTTAAACGAACAGCATTAGCCCCACCCACCGTCATCCTGACGAAAGTCAGGACCTCACGATTAGCCAAGCAGCGCTTGCGGATACAGGGGTAAATTAATGTTGTCGCTGGTGTGGTTTGCTAATCGCACTAATCATTGGTTGTTCTAAACAGGCATAGGGCTTAATTATGCGAGTTTGATTCGTCTTTTTCTTGACCTTTATGCAGACGTTTGTCGATAAATTCTTGAATATTATTATGCTCTCGACACTGAACCCGTCCGCCGCCCAAACCAGCGACTAAACTTAGTATTTTTTTGCCTGTATTAGCGCAATCAAGCTCAATAGCCCTGGGGGCAAAGCGCTCTGGCTCCGGCATGTCAGGAATATTAAGTTGAGGGGAACGCTTCTCGTCTTGGTAAGCTCTAGCGCCTTCTTGTGCCATGCGACTAATAGCCTTCTGATCTTGATTGAGCTGATAGTTTTTGAGGGCATTATTGAGTCTTTCTTGACTGAGTTTTAGTGTGTCTGCTTGAGTTACCTGCTCGCTTGTATTTTGCAGTATTTGCTTTTGCGGAGCGGTGCGAGGCTCTATCGTTTGTGCTTGTTCCTCCGCTAAAACTGGCGATTCAAGCTTCTCGCTTCGCTCTGAAGTCATGCCAAGGTCTGTTTCGCCAGCTATGTCTTTGGCGATTTCTGGCGCTGGCTCAGCTTTGGGCGGGGTTGTATACAGATAACTTTTAAGTGCCGCATCATCTTTCGCTGCGGTGCGTGTTTGCAGCGTATCGCTGGTTTGCTGATAGTAAATAAAATATAAAATTATCAGCAGGTGGATTGCAACAGAAATGCTAAAAATAAGGTTGTTGCGAAGGGATTTAGCTTTGTATGTGGCAGACGATATTTTGCGGGCAAATACCTGTGCACTGGCTAAGTAACTTTCTTCATCACCAATACTGTGAATGAAAATTTGTTGATGGGAAAGCTGGTGAATGTAGTTAGAAGGCAAAATATCTGCGTCGAGTGAGTTAATGTATTCCTTATTACAAGACTCACTCAAAGCGGTTGAGTTCCATTAAACCATTTGAGGTTAAGGCACTAGGCCAAAGTAGTATGGTTTGTGCTTGTTGTATTGCTTTATTAGTGAGCGATAAAAACGCGCAATGTTAGCCGAAGCCAGTTGCCAACGTCCTGCAGTTTGTATTTATCAAAGTCTATAATTCCCGCGAGTACTATACGTCAAAAAACTTTAATTTTGAAACCATTGACACAGAAAAAGACTTGTGGAACTTTCGGCAATTATTAAACGGATTATTAATATTATGTGTTTATCTAAAAGGAATTTTCGCGATTTAGCCACTCTATTTGTATTGGTGCTTTCAATCAGTATAAATACCATCACGTCACAAGCGATTGCAAAAGCTAAGCCTGCTTTTCCGCCTCTCAGTGCTAACTACAGTATTAAAAATTTGAATACTATGTCTACAGACGATTGCGCTTACACTGGCTACGCTGAAGTTGAAGTTGTGTTGGGAGCAACCAACGAACGCTACCAATTGAAATCTTTTACAGTGTTTGCGATAGCGAATAATCAACGTTTTAAAGTGGGAAGTCATAACATTATCGCCGGATATAGCCGATATCCCATTGAGTTTTTTGCCGGTGAGTGTACCAATAGTCTTGATGTAGAATTTTCAATCTAAATTACAAGGATGTAGTAATGTTGAAACCATTGCGTTCAATTAACGTCGCGGGTCTGTGCTTTTTTGGCCTTTTAGTTTGTAGCTTAAATGGCGCTGCCTTTGCCGATACGATCAGCACCACAGGTGATGTGGCACCAATATTAGGTGAGTTTAGAGTCGATGAATCGGGTGCGGCGACCTACTCTATTGACGTCCCTATTCCGGCTGGGCGCGCGGGCGTACAACCTGACATCACTTTACACTATTCCAGTCGCAATAAAATGGAGGGTCTACTGGGAGTAGGCTGGAGCGTTAGTGGCACATCGGCTATCACGCGTTGTCCACCAACGCCTATCGAAGATGGCTCCATCGCACCGATTACATTTACGCAAGACGATAAATTTTGCTTAGACGGTCAACGTCTTCGCCTTGACACGTCAACAGGTGTTATGGGAGAAAGCGGCACTAGCTATCACTTAGACATTGATAACTTTTCAATAATAACAGCACACGGCAACGCGGGTGAGCCGGGTAATCCTCAGTATTTTTCTGTAAAAACTAAATCTGGTGACACGCATTATTATGGCAATGCATATGGTGCTGACCCTCTTTATGCAGGCGCTGATGCCTTTGTTGAGCCTGGCGGTGCGGTAGAAGGCAGCAAAGCTAAAGCCTGGCTCTTGAAAGCCGTTCAAGATATTGCGGGTAATTATATTGTTTATCATTACCTTGAAAATACGACTACCGGTTTGTCAGTACTAGACAGTATTGAGTATACCGGCCACAAAAAAGGCGATGCTCCTTTTGCCAAAGTGGAATTTGTTTATGAAACAAACGAAAAAGGTTTTGCTGGCTATTATTTTGGTACGCCCATTATTAATAATAAGCGTTTGACCAATATCATTAGCACGATTGATGGGCGCCTCTATCGTGAAATGAATCTTTACTACGAAGCAACACCCAATATTGAAGACAGAACTTTGTTGGCAAGCGTTGAAGAGTGTGCTCAAGAAAGCGCATTTAATTCAAATAAGTTGTGCAAACGCGGGACGACCTTCACATGGGAGCGCCCCGCTGTTAATACTGACCCCATTGATAATCAGGTATGTGAAAATGAAACGGGAATAGCGGAGGCAATGTGCTGGGGATCGCAAATTTCTAGCAAAATATACCAACCCTTTGGCGATGTGGCTTCTGTCAAGACAGGATTCGGTAACGGTGGGCCAAGCGCATATGCGAGCCGTTTATTTGATGTGGATGGCGATGGCAAAGATGAGCATGTCTTTGTGAGTGGAGGTGTATGGCAAGTAAGCAGCATTGATGAAACCCAATCTTTCAATGGCGCAGTTCCGTTCACTTCTCGAGGCGCGTCTCAATATAGTCGGCAATATTCTTTAGTAATGGACGCAAATGCCGATGGCGTTCGAGATTTATTAGTTGCAGACGGTAAAAATAAGCCGTGGTATCGCGTCTCCTACATAAATTTTCAGATAACTGAGCAGCTTCTTGGCGCAGACATCACCGCACGCGGCTTTGAAGGTGAAACCGTGGTTGCTGATGTGAACGGTGATGCCAGAGAGGACATCGTGTTTCGTGAAGGCGATGAAATACGTGCTTATTTGCAGCCTGAGCCTAATGGTGTGTGGCAAGAGCGAGTGCTCTATACCTTTCCTGGCAGCGTGGAGTCAGCATTTTTCGATGCTAATTTCACCAACCAAACAGCGGATATGAAAACATCCAGCGCCTTTGATATGAATGGTGATGGCCACACAGATATCATCATAAAAGTTTCTACCACGAAAGGTATGTGTCAAAGTGGTAACATAGGTGGCCCACCGTCACCATGGTGGCCACCTTTTCAAACTCAGCCTAGCGCGATTGATGTGCTTAATGTGCCACAAACTAATGATGCTGCGTTAGATGAACACGAGGCGGCCTTTAGGCAGAGCAATTCGGTGCCTGGTGCCTTGCCACAGTTCAATGATAGAGACGCGTGCATCGCTAATGGTGGCAAATGGGTCAACCGCACAAGCTCTAATTATCGCGTGTATATCACTGGCGACCAGTCTGGCGGTATGGACGACCCCATCCTCAACGAGCGTGAAACGATTGACATTTCTGGCGTAAAGCATTTACGCACTGCCGATTTTAACGGCGATGGATTATCGGATATTGCCTACATTGTAGGCGATAAATGGTATTACCGTTTATCAACAGGCATAGGTTTTACCGACGTTGATGACATGGGCTTTAATGCTAACGATATCTACAACTACCTTACCCAATTCATTGATTTAAATACGGACGGTCGCGCAGATGCCTTGGTTGCTGGCTCGACCACCTCGGCGCAGGCCTATTTCTCGCGCCCTAACATGTTCGGGGTTTTCGATGCAATTTTTGAATTACGCGGCGGCGTTTTTTATGGCGAGCATGACAACGTGGTGTTTGGTGATGTGAATGGTGATAGTAAGCTCGATGCCTTGGTGTTAGATGGCTCAAATTGGGACTTACATACTAAGCGAAGTCACATCAACGATTTTGCCATCACCCGCTTTGAAAATGGGTTTGGCATTGGAACCGATATTGAATATCGACCCATGACTGACGCAGAGGTGTACGTAGAAAAACCTGAGTATGACATGTTGCCAGTTAACACCATCACACTAGGCAACGCCGGCTTTTTAGTCCATGAGGTTCATAGCGACAGTAATGTGGGCAGTCAGGTAGGCGTGCGGTACGAATATGGCAATTTATTGGTAGATACGCAAGGAAGAGGCAGCCTTGGCTTTGGGCTGTTACGCACCACTGATTTGCAAACCGACATAGTAACAGAAACCACCTATTACCAAGATGCCAGCGGCGACAATTATGCTATGGTCGGCATGCCTCTTACCACAATGCAAACCTTTGGCAGCGTTGTGTTATCGGCATCTAGTAATACGCCTAGCGTCCTGCTTACGGATTCTGGCGGCTTATTCCCCTATATCCAGTCTTCAATTGAAAACGATTATTGGGTTGATACCGACGCAACTGCTAGTACCCTAGCGAGTGAAACCGTCACAAGCATGTCGTTTGACGAATACGGTAACTTACTCAACAGTATCAGCACAGTTACCCACTATGGATTGACTAACGAAACGCTGATAACAGAGACCATCAATGCCTTTGATGGGAGCGATGAAGATAAGCGCTTGGGACGACTATCCAGTGCTACTGTGATAAAAACAAGAGATGGCGTGTCGACTAAACGCCACAGCAGTTTTACCTACCGTAGCGATAACAAGATGCTCGAATCGAGCACTGTACACGGAGATGCTACAACACAAAACTATCTGGCTTCCGATCCACGTTTCGTGTCAGATAGCCTCAAGACGCTCTATGGGTACGATGATTACGGGAACAAAACCCGTGTGTGCACAACCACCGACGCAAACGCCGCGTTACCAACAAATGGATTGCCTACAGTTGATGCAGATATGCGCTGTAGCGTAACCCAATACTACGACAATGAAGGGCGTTTCGTTGAGTTTGTTGAGAATGGCCTGGGCGAGCAAAAACGCTATGAGTATTGGATGAGCAACGGCCGTTTGCGCGGCTTGCTCTACGAAATCACTGAATATGATGCCAATAATCTTGCAATAGAAACCACCTTTGATGGATTTGGCCAAGGGACTGAAATTGACTATTTTGATGACCGCGAAGTAAGCATTAATGCCACTTTTTCAGATGGTGAGTACGGCTCACTTTATCAGTTGCACACTGAAGACAACGCCAATGCAGATACCCGCGTATATTATGACGCATGGGGGCGAGAAGTAGCCCGAGAAACGGACTATCGAGTGGAAAATGGCTTATTTGACGTAGTCGTTGTACAGACGCTTTACGACAACTTAGGTCGCGTTATCAGCGTGTCAGAGCCTAACAGCACCGACGTTACCTTTACTGTGTATGATAAGCTTAATCGCATCACAAGTGTCACCTATCCCCATGGCGCAATAGAAACAGTGGACTATATTGGCGCAAATATAATCACCACGAATGCTGCTTTACAAATTAGAACGGAAGTTAAAAACGGGTTTAATGAGACTGAGCAAGTCATTGATAATATTGGTAACATCATAGATTACGATTATGATGCATATGGGCAGTTGCTGAGTGCCAGCACCACATTTATTGCTGATGATTCAGACCAAGTCATTACAACCGCTTTTGATAGCTGGGGGCGTAAAGTAGCGACAAACGACCCCAACCAAGGTAACTGGACCTATCAATACAACGCCTTTGATGAGCTTATTTCACAAACCGACGGTAACGGCCACACCTACGCATTTACCGTTGATACCTTAGGACGTGTGATAAAACGCTATAATGCGATTGAAGGGACGACTTGCTATGGCTTTGGTACGCCTCAAAGCGAGTCAAATGAAGAGGTGCGCACCGTTGGTAAGCTTAGGTGGTCTGCTTTGTATCCCAGCCAAAATGTTACGTGCACGGGAACATCCGTTCAGCCTGCGATTACAACGTTTTCCGAGCGCAATGAGTACACCTACGATAGTTTAGCCCGTTTATATACAAAAGACGTTACGATTGATGACGAGACCTTCACGCATCGGTATTATTATGACCGTTACAGCCGCCTAAGAGATAAAGATACGCCGTATGGG
>NZ_JBHSGU010000003.1:0-95429 GCF_042652645.1 Glaciecola siphonariae | reverse complement strand
AGTCTATCTATTACTACTATGAAGAGAAGATATGGGAAGCGCAAAAATACAATAAGCGCGGTTTGTTAGAGAAAGCCCGTTTTGCAAACGGCATTACAAAAGAGTATTTGTATAACGAATACGGCGCCCTGACAACGGTTAACGCTATGCATGGCAATACTACCTATTTTAGCAGTCATATTGAGCTAGACGATATCGGCAACGTGTATGAAAAGAGCAGCTCCTATTACGACGGCAATGGCGGCACGCAAGCATTTGTTGAAACCTTTGAGTACACCGATGACTTGAATCGTTTAAATAAACGCACGTTAGCGATGACGCAAGGCGCATTAGCTAACAGTTTTACGCAAAACTTTGACTACGAATATGATGCAGCAGGTAACATTAAGCACAAGTCAGACAAGGGGCATTACAAATACACCCACGATGACCCGTCAAAAACAGATTTACCCAATCAGCTTGTTAGTATTCACAGCGATGCCAGCTTAAGTGAAGCCAGTAAACTTTTAAGCTTTGCCTACGATGACAACGGCAACACTTTAGCCGATGGTGAGCGTACTTTTACCTATACCCCGTTCAACAAACCCAGCCGCATTACGAAAGGCGGTAACGTGGTTAATATTACCTACGGCATAGACAGGCAAATACTGCGTAAAACCCATAAGCGTATGGAAAACGGTCAACTGGTTATTACTACCCACACTTACATTGATGGCTACGAGCGCATAGAAAAAAGCACAGGCAATCAAATAACTGAGCATAAGTTTACCGAGGCCAATGGCAACGTAGTCTTTACCTTTAGGCAAAGCACGACCTCTCAGAGCATTTCAAACAGGCGCGATGAACACTACATCATCAAAGATGTGCAGGGCTCGGTGGCAATGGTGACGGATTGGGATGCCAGTGTGGTCAGTCAATATTTATATACCCCATTTGGAGAGCAAATTCAGTTGCTTCAAAGCTCGGTGTTAGATGGCATTGCCTATCAACCCACCACCGAGCGTGGCTACACCGGACATCACGAGATGGGCAGCGTAGGCATTACCCACATGGGCGGCAGAATTTACGATGCTAGCATAGGTCGATTCTTACAAGCCGACCCCTTTGTGCAAGCACCCAACAATGCTCAAAACTACAACCGCTATAGCTATGTGATGAATAATCCCATGAGCTATACTGACCCCAGTGGGTATTTTTTCAAAGCGATAGGCAGGTTCTTTAAAGGCGCACTTAAAGCCATAGCTAACATTCCAATAATAAATTTAGCTGCTCAGGCAGCAGCGTGTTATTTTGGAGGCCCATGGGGGTGTGCAGCATATTCCGCCGCCTCAACATATTCTGTAACTGGCAGTCTCGGCGCAGCGTTTCGCTCGGCAGCGGTGACTTATGCTACCGCACAGGCCTTTGGGCAAGTGGGTAAGTCATTTGATGGCACTGGATTTTATGCCAAGAACGGGGTGGGGCATATCGGAGCCCATGCCTTAGTGGGCGGCGTAATGTCTGATTTGCAAGGAGGTAAATTTGGACACGGATTTATCAGTGCAGGGGTTAGTGCTTTAGCTGGCGGTGCATTTGGGAAAACGCCCGTCGGTAGAGTTATAGGTTCTGCTGTTGTAGGTGGTACGATTTCAAAAATTACCGGAGGCAAGTTTGCGAATGGGGCATTCACAGCCGCTTTTGCTGCCGCACTAAGAGCAGATTGGGGTACGCAAGCTGATACAAGTGCTTCCGCTCCGGGAGGCGGTTCTGGTGATTTTGATAACGCTAAAAATGAGCTGTTAAAACGAGGATTAATCACAGATGAATCAGTGAAAGATCTCGTAGACAAAACAGATACAGCAGCACTTTTACCGAGAACTATCGATGTTTCAAAGCTTACAGATGATGACTTTAAATTTGTAAGTTCATGGGATGAGGCAACAGAATTGGTCAATACAGGCGCATGGCAACATGTTGATGGAACTCACTCTGGCGGTAAAATGACAATTTATATGAGCGCAGGTAAACCTAGCTATTCCATATGGTTATCTGGCCCTGCGGCGTCTGGTTTTGGAAGGGGAGTTAAACTCACTGGTTATCAAAATATGATTGAGACTATACATCATGAGTATATGCATTATTCTGGTGTTTCGAATCATCTAGACGCCAGCAGCAGAGTGAGTTGGGGTATGCGGGTAAGAGATGATTTAGGAGATTGGATTCGTGATATGTAAGACTTTTGGGGCAGCCATGCTGTTTTTGTCTTGTTTAGCAATTGCTGACATACCGAGAGCAGATTTACCTAGAGAAATAGATAAGAGTGAATTTGAAAGATTATTCACTGTTATTAAAAACAAAGATGCACTCGGGAACGAAGAGCTTTTAATCAGCCTTAACGCTAATCAAATTATGTGTTTTCAAGGAAAAATATCAGGAAAAATCTCTTTACTCAATGTAGGGTTGGAGTCTGTATCCTCGATGAGTTTTTTCGAATTATCTCAACATCAATTGGAGCGACAGTCTTTATATATAGATTCATTAGCTGAGTCACTCAAAATATCAGCTATTTACGAGATCGTTAATTGCGATGACATGGATATTAGAGAATCGGTTATTCATGAATTAAATTGAGTAATGTTGTTCTGGTCAAGTCCAACCGGACACCTTTAAAAAGGAATTTTCGTACAACTTAGATATGACATATTTCACTGACAGACACATTGACATAAGTGAATTATCTGACTATTGCTCGACACGGTGAAAAATAGAATAAATGGTTAAATGTTATCGATATTGAAAACATTCAATAACTAGCAACGATGCTTGAGTAATTGGTGTGGTGTCAGAATTTTTATAAATGAGTGTCTGAAAAACGCAGTCAGTTTTACCGCTCACCGGCTAACAATCAAAGCTTTGTTGAGCGCTATGTGTATGACGGGCTCAACCGTTTAGAAAGCCGCACCCTTACTAGCCACTTAGGCACACTGCCAACGCCATTTAAACAGCGATTTGATTTTGAGTACGACTTAGCGGGCAATATTCGCTATAAATCTGATAAAGGCTATTACCAATATCAATCTGATAATCCGAATGTGCTGCTAAGTGTGCATAGCAACTCAGCATTCAGCGATGCCAATCGCTTACTGGAATTTAGCTACGATGATAATGGTAACGTAAAAGCCGACGGTGAGCGTATCTTTACCTACTCAGCCTTTGATAAACCCACGCGCATCCAAAAAAATAAACACCTTGTTCAAATGCGCTATGGCATAGAGCGGCAGTTGCTGAATAAGCGTCACGAGCGCATGGTAGATAATGAAAGGGTAATAACCGACCATACCTACATTGGCAACTATGAAAAGATTGTACAAAGCACCGGTGAGCAGCATACCGAGCATAAGTACCATTTAGCCAACGGCAAAGTGGTTTACACGAAGCGACAAAGCGCAGCAAACGATTATTCGCGCGAGTTTCACTATTTGCATAAAGACACACAAGGCTCGGTGGTGATGATATCAGACACCAACGCCAATATTGTGAAGCAGTCGCTGTATACACCCTTTGGTGAGCATATGAGCCTGCACAGTGATTCATTGCTCAGTGGCGTTGTTTATCAAGCGCCAACAGAGGCAGGCTATACCGGTCATCATATGATGGATAGCGTAAATATTATCCACATGGGCGGCAGAATTTACGACCCAACGCTGGGTAGGTTCATGCAGGCTGACCCTTTTGTTCAGGCGCCTAAAAACACTCAAACCTACAATCGCTATAGCTACGTGCTAAACAACCCGATGAGTTATACTGACCCAAGTGGGTTCTTTTTTAAGAAGTCTCTCTCAATGACAAAATCATCAAGTTTCTATGGTTTGCTTAATGTTTACACCCCAATAACTTCGCTATACCCGCTTTGCAAAGCCTCCCAGTTAGACTGGGCAAAGTAGTATGGTTTGTGCTTGTTATATTGCTTTATTAGTGAGCGATAAAAACGTGCAATGTTGGCTGAGCGCCAGTTGCCAACGTCCTGTAGTTTGCATTTATCAAAGTCTATAATTACCACGTTTTTGTTGTGTTGAATCAGCACGTTTTTAACGTTTATGTCGTCGTGACGTACATTTAATTGATGCAGGCGCGCTAGGGTTTTGCCGATATCTACCCAAATTTGTTCATCAACTTCATGCAGTTTGAGCATCTCATGAAGCTCCTGTGCGTCGGGGATAACTTCGGTAATGATATCTGCCCTATACGCAAGCCCATTGCGGCTGATTCTTGCGGCAATGGGCCGAGGAACTGCAACGTTGTGATAGTTTAAGAAGTCAAGAATTTGAAGTTCCTGAAAGCCACGGGTCCTGAACATGCCGGTGTATAAAAACCGGTCGTGATTAACGGCGCCCATCAGGCCGCCTCGATGATAATGCCGAAGCGCTAACTCGCGATCTTGATGTTTGAAAAAATATACTTTGCCCCGTCCTTGCGCGGTCTTGGTGACTGCGTTTTTACCCTCTAGGTAGTCGAGGTCGAAGTGCTTTAGCCCAAGGTTTAAAGACTGACCAAGTTCGGTACGTAATAAACTCACATTATTCGGTGCGGTTTGTACGTCAATGCTCATGGATGGGTTCCTGTGGATGAAAAACCTGATATTTGCTTTTGGTTTGGGTAACATAGCAAAAAATCAAGTGTAGCGCTTCATGGAATCTCAGTGAGTCAGCCATTTAAACTCTGTATTTTACGACTATCTGCCATTGGTGATGTGTGTCATGCGGCGGCGATGGTAAATGCAATTTTGCAGCACCAAGCTAATACTGAAATTACATGGGTAATTGGCAAAATTGAATACGCCCTGCTCAAGGGCATGCAAAACGTTAACTTTGTGGTGTACGACAAAAAGGGCGGAAAACAAGCCAAGCAGGCGGTGGTTGATGCACTAGGCGAGGTCACTTTTGATGCGCTTTTTGTGATGCAGGTAGCGCTCAGAGCAAATCTTTTATCGCGGATAATTAAAGCAAAACGCCGAATTGGCTTTGATTGGGCCAGAAGTAAAGAAGGGCATTATCTTTTTACCAATGAGCGGATAAAACCTCAAGAGCATGCACACGTGCTGGAGGGATTTATGGGCTTTGCTCACGCCATTGGGGTGCCAGAGTCTCAATCTGCATTGCCATGCTGGAATATTCCCATTGACGAAACCGATAGCGCCTGGGCCGAGCATACTTTAGCTGAATATGGCCGTTTTGCTGTGATTAGCCCTGCTGCGTCTAAGGCTGAGCGTAACTGGTTACCGCAGCGCTATGCTAAAGTGGCAGAGTATTTACATTCAAAAGGTATGAATGTAGTGCTTTGCGGCGGGCCGGGGCCGCTCGACGTCGCACTCAGAGATGAAATTACTCGTTCAACCGACGCCATCGCGCTTGATTTAGTCGGAAAAACAACGTTAAAACAAATGCTTGCAGTTTTAGATAAGGCCGCGCTCGTAATCGCACCTGATACCGGGCCGGCGCATATGGCTACTACGCAGGGCACGCCAGTGGTCGGGCTGTATGCACACTCAAATCCACGTAGAACCGGACCGTATTTATCTCAAGACTTTACCGCATCGGTATATGATGAATGTATATTGCAGCAAACCGGTAAGCAATGGGAACAACTGCCTTGGGGGCGGCGTGCCAAAGGCGACTCGCTTATGGCAAACATTTCCCTAGAGCAAGTAATCGCTCGTATTGATGCAGCGCTTGGCGCCTCAACATAAAGCCTTAATACGTGTAAAACACCACTGCCAAGCGCTGTTTACAAATCTGCATTTTACGCTGTGGATGTTAAATAAGTATTTTGTCCTAAACGTTTGCACCTCGGTATTTGTCGGCTAGAATTCACACCACAATTTTTATTTGATTCAGCAGCATTAGCGCTGCTTTTTTACTCCAAAGGATGTATGTAATGTCGCAGGCATTTGTAGACCATTTGAACGCTCAACTTAATGAAGCCCGCGAGCAAGGTTTGTATAAAACCGAGCGGGTAATCACATCACAACAGTATGCAGATATTGACGTTGAGCCAGGCGATAGGGTGCTGAACTTCTGCGCGAACAACTATTTGGGCTTGGCAAATCATCCAAACTTAATAAAGGCGGCTAAAGAGGGCTTAGACAGCCATGGCTTTGGGGTGGCTTCTGTGCGCTTTATCTGCGGCACGCAAGATATTCACAAAGAGCTTGAGTCTAAAATTAGTTCATTTTTAGGGATGGAAGACACTATTTTATATCCCTCTTGTTTTGATGCAAACGGTGGCTTGTTCGAAACTATTTTGTCATCAGAAGACGCGGTCATTTCAGATTCACTTAACCACGCCAGTATTATTGACGGCGTTCGTTTGTCAAAGGCGAAGCGCTATCGCTATGAAAGTAACAACATGGAAGCCCTTGAAGCGCAGCTCAAACAGGCCTGTGCAGATGGCGCTCGATTTAAACTGATTGCAACCGACGGCGTATTTTCGATGGATGGCGTGATTGCCAACCTAAAAGGCGTGTGTGACTTAGCTGATAAGTATGATGCCATGGTAATGGTAGACGACTGTCACGCCACGGGCTTTGTAGGGGAGCAAGGCAGGGGGTCGCATGAATACTGCGATGTTATGGGGCGTATTGATATTATAACCGGCACCCTCGGAAAGGCCCTTGGCGGCGCATCTGGTGGCTATACATCAGGTAAAAAAGCGGTGATTGACTGGCTTCGTCAGCGCTCGCGTCCGTATTTGTTTTCAAACTCTGTTGCGCCGCCTATTGTGGCAGCCTCATTAAAAGTATTCGAAATGATGGCAGACGGGCAAGCCCTTCGCGATCAGCTAAAAGCGAACGCTGCGCATTTCAGAACGCGCATGGAAGCCGCCGGCTTTACGCTGTCAGGTAAAGACCATGCAATCATTCCTGTAATGCTGGGCGACGCACGAGTGGCAAGCGAAATGGCTGACAAGATGTTAGTTAAAGGCATTTACGTTGTAGGATTCTCGTATCCAGTTGTGCCCAAAGGTAAGGCTCGTATTCGCACGCAAATGTCGGCGGCGCATACCATTGAGCAAATCGACCGCGCGGTTGATGCCTTTATTGAGGTAGGTACCGAAATGGGCGTGATACAAGGAGGCGCAGCATGAAATCATTGGCCAAACAACTTCCCAAACCGGGTATGTGGATGGTCGACAATCCCATGCCTGAAATGGGGCACAATGACTTATTGATCAAAATTCGTAAAACCGCGATTTGCGGGACTGACATGCACATTTATAACTGGGATGAGTGGTCGCAAAACACTATTCCTGTGCCCATGATTGTTGGACACGAGTACGTGGGCGAAGTGGTCGACATCGGCAGTGAAGTCGTGGGTTTTAAAAAGGGCGACCGTGTTAGCGGTGAGGGCCATATTACCTGCGGTCACTGCAGAAACTGTCGTGCAGGTCGGCGTCATTTATGCCGCAATACAACCGGCGTGGGAGTGAATCGACAGGGCGCTTTTGCTGAATACTTAGTCATCCCCGCGTTTAATGCGTTCAAAATACCAGCCAATATAAGCGACGATATGGCCGCTATTTTTGACCCTTTCGGCAATGCTGTTCATACCGCACTGTCGTTTGACCTAGTGGGTGAAGATGTACTCGTTACCGGAGCAGGACCAATCGGTATAATGGCCGCGGCGGTAGCTCGGCACGTGGGCGCACGCCATGTGGTGATTACCGACGTCAACGAATATCGCTTGGAACTGGCGAGAAAAATGGGCGTATCTAGGGCGATTAACGTACAAACGACATCGCTAAAAGAGGTCATGTCAGATTTAGGTATGACCGAGGGCTTTGACATTGGCCTTGAGATGTCAGGCGTGCCATCAGCATTCAGAGATATGCTCGATAAAATGAACCACGGTGGAAAAATCGCTATGTTGGGTATTCCGCCGCAAGATGTATCGATTGATTGGAATAAGGTCATTTTTAAAGGACTCACCATCAAAGGTATTTACGGGCGAGAAATGTTTGAGACGTGGTACAAAATGGTAAGCCTGCTTCAGAGCGGCCTAGATTTACGTCCAATTATCACTCATCAAATGCCGGTAGACGATTTTCAAAGCGGTTTTGAAATCATGGGCTCGGGGCAGTCAGGAAAGGTCATTTTAGATTGGAATAGCGTAGTCGCTTAGCCGGTCAACACTCGCATTTATATTTACACACAAGGTTTCAAATGGAGCAGTTTCAGCATATATCGCCAGCAGATACAAAGACCCGACTGGATAATAATGAGATTAAGGTCGTGGATATTCGTGATGAACAGTCGTTTGCGCTCGGGCGTATTCCGGGCGCATATCATCTCACCAATGCCAGCATGACAAAGTTTGTGCAAGACAGCGACGTAAATGTCCCTGTAGTGGTGTGTTGTTATCATGGCATTAGCTCACAGCAGGCTGCGCAGTACATCATCCACCAAGGGTTTAAAGAGGTCTACAGCATGGATGGTGGCTTTGAAGCGTGGCGCGCGAACTACCCTTTTGATTCAGGTGAGGAAAAGTAACCTTTGAGTGATTTCACGCCCTTTATACGCTTTGGTCAGGAGCGCGCAGCGCAGCTATTGGCGGCCTATCTGCGTGAGCAAGGAATTGCGTGTAAAGTTGACCCCATTGAAGATAATGGCAATGAGGCATTTCAGCTAAGTATTCGTGATATTGCGCAAAAAGATGCTGCTATGAGCATAGCCCAAGACTTTTTGGCCAATCCAAACGCGCCCAAGTTTCAAGACGCGGCATGGCACACCGGCGAGGTTTCTAGCAGTCAGCAAAGCATGTTAGGGACAGGCACTATGCCGAGCTTAAAGGATGCCGCAAAAGCGCCGTTTACCATGCTCATTATTTTACTGTGCGCCGGCGTTTATCTAGGTGGTTTGCTTGGATATTTTGAGGTGATTTTTAACGCTTTGCGCATTGAGTACTTTGATCAACTTGCGAGTAATCATCAGTGGTGGCGCTTGTTTGGGCCGAATTTTTTGCATTTTTCAGCCACTCACATCATTTTTAATCTAATTTGGTGGTGGATATTTGGCAGTCAGCTTGAACGTGTGTTCGGCACTTTTTGGCTGGTGGTGTTGTTTGTGGTGTCGAGCCTATTTGCCAATATCGCACAGCTACTCGTAAGCGGTCCAAACTTTGGTGGTATGTCGGGTGTTGTGTATGCACTGTTTGGCTTTGTATGGTGGACCGGCTGGTTACGCCCTCGTTGGGGTATTAGCATCCCCAACGGCTTTGTGGTGTTTTTATTAGTGTGGCTTGCGATTGGTTACAGTGGTGTATTGTTTGTGGATATGGCTAATGAGGCGCACGCGTTTGGCCTAATTTCTGGCTGTTTGTTGGCCCTATCGCTGCATTTGTCTCTGCCAAAAAGCAAGGCGACCTAGCGCTTTAGCCACCTTGGCGAAGGTATTTGGTAAAAATGATGTCTTTAACCGTTTCATCGCCCGCCTCTTTTGACATTATGTCTCGAAAACGCTTCAAGATAAGTCGACGCATTTCTTCGCGGCCTGTCAACGAGCGAATTTTTTGCTCAGGCTGTGCACCAATAATTTCTATCGCCGTTGCTCTTAACAGCGGCAAATGATGCTCAAGTTCGGGGATCAGTGCCGGGTTGTCTAGCATCATCTCTATGGTAATACGCAAAAAACCCAAGCGTTCACCGTTGTCGCCCGCATAATTGGTCACAATGTCAGGCTCTATGGCAACATAGGCAACACCAGAAACGGCATTTGCTCCGTCATCTTGCGCATCTGCGTATGAGCTAAACAAGAAGCTCATCCCAAGCACCGTCATGTATATTAAGCACCAGCGCTTGGCGTTATGCCATGTATTTGCCATGATGTGTAAGTCCTTAAACAATAAAGTTAAAATTTTATAAGCGAGCATAGGGATGTGTTTTTCGCTATGTTAGACTTAAGTTATCGGTTCATAACGAGAAATCTTCACCTTTGTTAGTCAATTCTCTTTATCCATTTGGTCTTGCCGTGCGGTGGGCAAAAGCGGAATCATTTGTCTCGCTACCTGCCAACATGAAAGACTGGTTGCTCGATACAGGCTCGCTAACTGAGCGTCTTCAAGGCTTGTGCACTAGCTTCAATGTTGAGTTACTGGGTCAGTCGGTACTCCCGTTATCGGCTGCAGAAAAGAGCATACTCTCGCGCGCCTGCCATCACGCAGAGCAACAAACATGGCAAATAAGAGAGGTAATTCTCTTTGGTGATGGCGTGCCTTGGGTATTTGCACGCTCCGCCCTGCCTGACGCCATGTGCCAGTCATCTCTGGCTAACATTGGCACCCAGCCGTTAGGTCAGCGCATCTTCAACGACCCGCAATTTGTGCGCAGTGACTTTGAAATTGGTCAGCTTGAGGAGCATCCTCTCAGCCATCGCTCTTTTGCTGCATCTACGTCTCATCAACAGCGCTGGGCAAGACGCTCGGTATTTAGCAGCGGCGATGACACCGTGTTGGTTGCCGAAGCTTTTCTGCCCGACTGTCCTTGCTACGAAGGTGCATCGTGATAGCCTTATCTTGGAAAAACCGCCGCGCCTATTGGCAGCTCATGCGCATGGATAAGCCAATTGGTATTTACTTATTACTTTGGCCTACAGTATGGGCATTACTGTTAAGTGCAAATGGCTTACCGCAGTGGCATATAACGCTGGTGTTTATATTAGGCGTGGTGTTAATGCGCAGCGCCGGGTGCGTTATCAATGATTACGCCGACCGGCATGTAGACGGCGCGGTAACACGCACAAAACATCGTCCTTTAGCCAGCGGACAGGCCACCGAAAAAGAAGCAAAACAGCTATTTGGTCTCTTGGTTTTACTCTCTTTTTTGTTAGTGCTGAGCTTAAATTGGCAAACTATCGCGCTATCGCTTGTCGCGGTGGCGCTTGCGAGCCTTTATCCATTTATGAAGCGCTACACCCATTTGCCTCAAGTTGTATTGGGCCTAGCGTTTAGCTGGTCGATGCCCATGGCGGCGATGGCGATACTTGGCAGTATTCCATATTGGATATGGCTGCTGTATGCCGCAAATGTGTGCTGGACGGTTGCTTACGATACTCAATATGCCATGGTCGACCGTAAAGACGACTTGAAAGTAGGCATTAAATCTACCGCCATATTGTTTGGCAAGTACGATCTTATCGTAATTGCTGCACTGCAGGCACTTACGGTCGTGCTGCTAGCCGCAGTGTTTGATATTTTAGAGCTCAATATGCTGGCATATTTGGGCTTGAACGTCGCGGCTGTGTTATTCGCGCTCCAACATGTAAAAACTCGTGGAAGAGAAGAAGCGAAATGCTTCGCCGCGTTTTTAAACAATCATTGGGTGGGTTTGGCAGTGGCCTGCGGCATCGTTGCGGCGTTATTGCCGAATTGATGCCGAATTGATGCCGCATTGACGCCAATCTTTCAATTTTAAGAAGAGCGCTTAAGATTCTTCAGACTTACCTTCAAGCTCATCTAGACGAGCCTCTAGCGCCTCAAGCTTTTCACGCGTGCGTATTAAGACTTGGCTTTGAATATCAAACTCCTCTCGGCTCACAAAGTCTAGCTTACTCAATTGAGCTTGTAGCACTTGCTTGATGCGGCCTTCCGCCTCATCTGCCATATTCTTTACGCCCGGTGGAATGGCGGCTGAAATATTCTTTGCGATTTCTTCTAACTTTTTAGGATCTAGCATAGGTGCTCCTACTCAATAGCTTTTGCTGTTACTTATTGTAGTCGTAAGTGGTCGATAATGCAGTCTCTATTGCCTTTCTTTTGCTATAATCTGCGCTTGATTTTGCATAACCCAAAGTAATCTTACGCCATGCGCTTAAATCCGGCTCAACAATCTGCTGTTGAATATGTATCAGGTCCGTGCCTCGTGTTAGCGGGTGCAGGAAGCGGTAAGACGCGCGTGATCACCAATAAAATAGCTCACCTTGTGAATAACTGCGGGTATAAGCCTGAGCACATCGCTGCGGTAACCTTTACTAACAAAGCCGCCCGCGAGATGAAAGAGCGCGTCGCGCAAACACTCGGAAAAAAGGCGTCGAGGGGTCTAAAAGTTTCGACCTTTCATACGCTGGGTTTAAATATCATTAAAAAGCACGTGACCACTCTCGGTTACAAAGCGGGCTTTTCGTTGTTTGACGACAAAGACACTTTAGCGCTGCTTGGTGACCTCACCGAAGACGATTACGAACGCGATAAAGACGCTCTAAGCGCCTTGTTAAATCGGATATCGGCGTGGAAAAACGAATTGGTACTGCCAGAGGGCGCGATAAAACATGCACAAGACGAGCATATTAAGCAGCAAGCCCTATATTACCAAGAGTATGCGAGGCATTTGCGAGCCTACAACGCCCTTGATTTTGACGATTTAATTCTGCTACCTACCTTACTGTTTCTTAATCATCAAAATATTCTTGAAACATGGCGAGGTAAAATTCGGTATTTGCTGGTAGACGAATATCAAGACACCAATACCAGTCAGTATCAGCTAGTAAAGCTCTTAGTAGGTGAGCGCGCGCGATTTACCGTGGTAGGAGATGACGATCAGTCGATTTATTCATGGCGCGGCGCTCAGCCAAAAAATTTACTACTGTTGCAAAAAGATTTTCCGAGCCTAAAGCTGGTGAAACTAGAGCAAAACTATCGCTCCTCAGGGCGCATTTTGCATGCGGCCAATATATTGATTCAAAATAATCCGCATGTATTTGATAAGCGCCTCTTCTCTGAATTGCATTATGGCGAGAGCCTAAAAGTGTTAGTGGCAAAAAACGATGAGCACGAGGCAGAAAAGGTCATAGCTGAAATGCTTGCGCATCGCTTTATGGAAGATACGCAGTACAAGCAGTACGCTATTTTGTATCGCGGCAATCATCAGTCGCGGGTATTTGAAAAAGTCCTAATGAAAAATCGTATCCCTTACAAAATAAGCGGCGGTACATCGTTTTTTGGGCGTGCTGAAATTAAAGACATCATGTCATACCTAAGGTTGTTGACCAATCACAGTGATGACAACGCTTTGCTGCGCATCGTCAATACCCCTCATCGAGGCATTGGACGGGCAACCTTGGCTAAATTAGGTGAGTTTGCCAATGGACAGGGATGCTGCTTGTTTGATGCGATGTGCCATAAAGGCTTGAGTACGGTACTACCCACCGCAAGCTATCAGAGTATTTCTGAGTTTGTGCGACTTTTGGTTGAAACCGAAGACAATATGACGCGCGGCGACGCTGTGGCGGTGCTCAGAGACTTTATTAAAAAGCTCGGCTTTGAAGAATGGCTGTATGCACAGAGTAATAATCCCAAAGCGGCTGAGATGGCGATGGCAAACGTATCTACCTTGTTTGGCTGGGTTAAAGACATGCTAAGCGGAGATGCTCTACAGCCCGCAATGACATTGCCAGAGATTGTTCAACGCTTAACCTTGCGAGATATGATGGAGCGAGGTGAGGACGATGATGAAGCCGACCAAGTCCAGCTAATGACACTGCATGCATCTAAGGGCTTAGAATTTCCTTATGTGTTTATGGTTGGTATGGAGGAGGGCCTACTGCCTCATCAAAGCAGTATTGACGAAGAAAATATCGAAGAGGAGCGCCGCCTAGCCTATGTAGGCATCACTCGCGCTCAAGAACGCTTGTTCTTTACCATCGCGAGGGAGCGTCGACAAATGGGTGAGCTCATTGAGCCTGAACCCAGCCGCTTCTTATACGAATTGCCGCATGATGACGTTGAGTGGGAGTGGCAAAAGAAAAAGGATTCCGACGAGGTCAGAAAAACCAAGGCTGAGAAGGGCATTGCAAACCTTAAAAACTTGTTTGCAGACGATTAAGGTAGCTTGTTCAAACTGCTCGATTGGACAATTACACCGCGGTAGCTTTGCCCATTAGCGCGCCTTGGGCATAATGACAGCCAATAAAGTGTAGCTCCTCTTTTGTGCCCATGTCGTTTACGCCATCTCCGATTACCTCAATGCCGTTGTTATTGGCAATCAAGATAATGGACTCTACAAGTTTGTGGTACTTGTCTGACATTCCAATTGTATTGATCAAATTTTCATTTAATTTAATAAAATCAAAGTCATATTTAAATAAATACGCAAGAGAGGCGGTTTCGCTGCCAAAGTTATCAAGTACTAATGTAACGCCCATTTTGTGCAGGCTATCGAGAATATTGGGCAGATACTT
Source organism: Glaciecola siphonariae (assembly GCF_042652645.1). Lineage (NCBI taxonomy): Bacteria > Pseudomonadati > Pseudomonadota > Gammaproteobacteria > Alteromonadales > Alteromonadaceae > Glaciecola > Glaciecola siphonariae. Next base: position 81,226 of record NZ_JBHSGU010000003.1, on the reverse strand, counting down.
ATTGAATTTACCCAACGACTGCTCTGATAATTCAATCACGAGACACTCACTCTCAATCTCAGACCACTCAATGAGCTGAACAAGATTTTCTAACGACTTCTTATGCAAAAGATGTTCAATAGATAAGCTTAAGCCTATTTTCATTTTGCGCATATCAGGGTCTAAACGCCATTTATGTAGCTGCTTAAACGTAAAATCCATCAGCTGTTGATTAACGCTATAAGTGAGACCACACTGGTCGGCTAAATTCCAAAAAGTAGCGTCTTTAACTAAGCCCTTATGTGGAGAATGCCAGCGCATAGTGCTTTCATAATACAATACTTCATCGTTTTGCAGGTTCACAATGGGCTGCAAAAAGCACTGAAATTCGCCGCGCTTAAAGGCCCGTCGAAATTCAGTCTCCTGCTCTATTTCTTCTACTAACTGATTGCGCATGCTCACGTCGAACAGCACAAAGCGATTACGCCCGAGATTTTTTGCCTGATACATTGCGGCGTCCGCATCACGCAGGGCATCATCAGCGCCGTTGTAATATTCAGACAGTTCAGCAATGCCGACGCTCGCGCCTGAAAACACCTCTTTATTTTCAATTTTGAACGGGGCGCTGATGCTATCGACGATACGCTGGGCAACCATCTCAACATCGCGAATGTTAGTAAAACTATCGACCAATATGACAAACTCGTCGCCGCCTAGCCTTGCGAGCAAATCGTGACTGCGTTTACAAATGCTTATACGCCGAGCTACCTCAATCAAAAATTCATCGCCAGCATGATGCCCTAAGGTATCGTTGATGTTTTTAAAGCGGTCTAGGTCAATAAACAACAGCGCATAGTTGTGCGCCGAATGCCTTTTTTTACTAGAAATAGCAAGCTCGAGGCGATTGTTGAACATCACCCGATTAGGCAGGTTTGTTAGTGCGTCGTGATGCGCGTCGTGTATGAGCTTAAGTTCTATTTCTTTACGCTGCTCAATTTGGCGCTTTAACGAGTCGTTGGTCAGATTAAGCTCTGCGGTACGCTCTTTTACCTTATCGGTAAGCTGTTTGTTGTATTCTTTTAAATTTTGAGCGCTTCGTCTGCGGCCAATAGCCACTGCTATGTGCTGCGATACAAAGCGCAGAATGTTTAGGTCTTCGTCGTCGTAGTCGTCGCTGGCGCCGTAGGTTTGTACCGCGATTACGCCCTCAACTACGCCGTCAAGCATCAGAGGCGCGCCCATCCAGCAGTTACCACTTACGCGCATTGCTTTGGCAACGCCTTCTTCAAGTTTGTTGTCTAATGTGAGTTCATTAACTTTGTTGGCGTCAATTAGGCAGGCTTCAGCGCGCTCAATCACGTATTCAGTTAAGCCTTTGCCCATTTTACGCGTGCCAGAGGAATCACTGCTTTTTCCCACAAAGTACGGAAAGCTGAGAGAAGATTTTTCACGGTCAGTTAGGGCAATATAACAATTCGGTGCTTTGATAAGGCGCTGCAGAATTTTATGGATACGCCCGTAAAAGGTCATGATATCAATGCCGGTGGAGGCCGATAACTCCGAAATTTCAAACAAAGCATTTTGTAGCGCTTCCATGCGTTTACGTTCGGCAATTTGAGCCTCGAGCACTTTGTTAGCATCGCTAAGTTGGCGCGTCCGTTCTTGAATTAGCATTTCTGTTAGCTCGCGATGTTTAACGCGGTCTACTGTGGTAACTATGTGCTGGGAGATAAAAACAAGAATTTCTAAGTCGTCGTCACTATAGCGCACATTGTCGTGATAGCTTTGTACGACCATTGCTCCTATAACATCACCGTCTCGCTTCAGCGGCACGCCTATAAGGTCTACAGGAGGGGTGCCAAGCACCTCAAATCCATGTTCGCGCACAAGGTCCTGGTAGTTTTCTTTGGTCATAACCAAGTTGTCGCCACTACGCAGTATATGGGCTGTTATGCCGTTTTTAATCTTCTCATAAGAGATAGACTGCATGGTGTCTTCGTCGCGCTCATCTACAAAATAAGCAAACTGAATACGCTCATCCTGCTTTTCATGAAAGGCAACAAAAAAGTTGTCGGCGGTCATAAAGTCGCGAACAACATTGTGAACAGATAAATAGAGGGAGTCTAAATTAACGGCAGAGCTAGACAGCTCGCTAATACGATAGAGGGCTTTTTGGATTCTTTCCGAGCGTTTATAACGTTCAGTTAAACTTTGAAGCTCCGGCACAATGGCTCGGAGCTCCGTTTCGCTTAGTTCACCAACAACTTCTTGTCTTTGCATGGACAACTTATACTCTAAAGTTGGCGATCAAAGGTCAAGTCTAGTCCGTTAAACGCCTTCAATCATGTATTCGATGGCTGATTTGATATCGTCTTCGCTGCAGTCACCGCATGTTCCCATGGCAGGCATAGCACCGATGCCGTTAACTGCGTTTTTCCAGACTTGGTCAAATCCTTTTTCATCGAGACGTGGCTGCCAATCAGCCGCCACCTGCGTTTTAGGTGCGCCTAACACACCTACAGCGTGACATGCTGTGCAAGCAGCCTGATAAATGTCTTTGCCAGAGCGTGGTCCGGCGGGTGCAGCGGTGGCATCTACAGCGCCCGCTACTTTAACCTTACCTACCGGCATAATGCGTTCTTTTATTTCTTCTTCGCTCATTGTTTGAGCGATTGCACCGCTTAAGAAAAATCCGGTGAGTACTAATGTTAAAAATGCTTTTACTTTCACAAAGGTCTCCTGCAAACAAGCTGCACAAAATTACCGCATGATTATAACGACATCGCACCTCATCACAACTAATTGTTGCAGATGAAGGGTAATTTGTCTGTCTTGTGTGCATGACAGCAGGTGCAGTTATGCCGATTATTGGCTAGCACTCAGGTCAAAATACAGTATGCGCTGGCTCACAAAAGCCACACTTTACCGCGCTTAAATCAACATATTTTGATGCAATTCAATATAGTACATAATAGCCCAATATAGTAAATATCGACCAATTTACAAAAGACTAAAATATAATCGCGGTTTAAACGCGTTCAATTTTGTACCTGAGCATCAAAACCTGCTAGCGTAGCGCCTCATACATTGTTTATGCATTTACGCACTAACGCTTAATTGATTTTTGCCAATTAGAGTACGCCATGTCCCGTTTATTTATTATCGCCGCAATTGCAGCCACTTACTTTATTTTTGCCATCCTGCTCAACAGCGTAGGCACGGTGATTTTGCAATCCATCAACAGCTTTGATGTAAGCAAGACCGAGGCGAGCACGTTAGAAGCGTTTAAAGACCTGTCTATTGCTTTTGTTTCTTTTGCCGTGGCGTCATTTATTCCTCGCTTAGGATATCGCTTTGCGATGCTTTTAGCCTTAGTGGGCGTGTCATTAGCATGCTTTGTGACGCCTATTTTCGAGAGCTTTTTAGCCGTAAAACTATTGTTTGCTGCAATTGGCGTTTCGTTTGCCTTTGTAAAAGTGTCGGTATACTCCATTGTTGGACAACTGAGCACTGATACCGACTCACACTCCTCGCTACTCAATACAATTGAAGGTATTTTCATGCTCGGCGTGTTGAGTGGATATTGGATATTCGCTTGGTTCATAGATAACGAAAATCCGGCGTCGCTAAGCTGGCTTCAGGTTTATTACCCTCTAGCAGGTGTGATATTGCTGGCTGCGCTAGTGGTCTTTTTTGCACCCATTGCCGCGCCACCGGTAAAAGATGAGCAAACATCCGTTTGGCGAGATTTTGTTGATATGCTCAAACTCACTTACAAGCCTTTGGTACTGGTTTTCGTTATTTCTATCTTTTTATATGTACTCATAGAGCAGGGAATAGGCACTTGGTTACCCACATTTAATAATCAAATTTTACACTTGCCTTCACACATTGCCGTTCAGATGACGAGCATTTTTGCTGCAATGATTGCGATTGGAAGGCTATCAGCTGGGCAAATACTAAGATTTATTAATTGGTATCCATTTTTAAATATTTGCTTAGCCCTAATGGCCCTAGCCATAATCGTAACCTTGCCTCTGGCAACTGACTTAACAAATGTGCCCATCGACAGTATTTTTGATGCACCGTTGGCCGCTTTTTTATTGCCCTTAGCAGGGTTGATGATGGCGCCGCTGTATCCGGTCATTAATTCTGTCATGTTAAGTTCCTTGCCTGTTTATCAGCATTCACAAATGACCGGTTTAATTGTGGTGTTTTCAGCTCTAGGCGGCACCACTGGCTCAGTGGTAACCGGCGCGTTATTTGATGCCTTAGGCGGACAAACGGCGTTTTATTTATCTTTAGTGCCCATTGGTTTGATCATGCTATCGCTGGTGTTTTTCAGGCGTTTGTCGAATGCTCAAAAGCGCGAAGTAGAGTTAGGGGCGGTTTAATTTATGGCCAGCAGGAAGAGAAAATGACGACACAAGTAGCAAGCAATAAGCCTGAGTTTTCACTACACGCTAGCCTCGCGTTTTTTGAAAGCGAGCTATTTGCTCGTGTCCAGATGGCAGGTTTGTTTGCCGACAGCAAGACCTTTGCCGATGCAACGCCAAAGCGAACTATTGATGATATTTTGGCCGACTATGAGCAGCAACATAGGTCACCTAACTTTAACCTTCAACAGTTTGTATCTAGCAACTTTGAGCTACCAAAGCCCATTGTTTTAGAAGCAGTCAGTAAAGCCGATGTTAATCCAGCGCCTGAACAAGCACTGAGCATGCTCGAACACATTGATTTGTTGTGGGGTATATTACAGCGCAATGCAGATGTGAGTTTGCCTAATTCGTTGATCCCCCTACCACATCCCTACATTGTGCCAGGTGGGCGGTTCAGAGAGATTTATTACTGGGATAGTTACTTTACCGCAATAGGTTTGGTGCAAGTGGGTAAAAGTGAGGTAGTGGTAGCAATGCTCAAGAATTTTTTGTCGATTCAGCAGCGCTTAGGTTTAATTCCTAATGGAAGCCGCACTTATTATTACAGTCGCTCTCAACCCCCGGTATTGGCGCTTTATATAGCATTGCTGAAAGAGCAAACATCAGTATTTAAAGGCGAAGAGGGTGAGCGTTTCTTTGCGCAGTGCATAGCAGGTTTAGAAACAGAATACTGGTTTTGGATGCAGTCAGAGCAATCGTTACCTAACGAGCCTCTTATGCAACATTGTTCTGCTGCTAAACGAGTGGTGAGGATGCATGGAGGCGAACTACTCAACCGCTATTGGGATGACCAAGCCACTCCGCGCCCAGAATCGTATCGCGAAGATGTAGAGCTGGCAAAAGACCTTGAAAATAAACCATTGTTTTATCGAAACATACGAGCAGCCTGTGAATCAGGCTGGGACTTTAGTTCTCGTTGGTTTGAAAATGGCCAAGATTTAACATCGATTCAAACAACGCATATTGTGCCCGTAGATTTAAACGCCCTGCTGTATTTTTGTGAAGAAAAGTTAGGACAGTGGCAAGCAGACGTTGGCCAGCCAGAAACAGCGTATCGCTATGCTCAGAGGGCGCTTGAGCGAAAGGCAGCGCTAACGCGCTATTGCTACCTCGATGATCAAGGTTTTTTTGTAGACTATAACTTTATGACCAAGGCGCCAAGTTCCGCGCTATCGCTTGCGGCCGTTGTTCCGCTTTTTGTGGGTATGGCAAGTCCTGAACAGGCACAAAGCGTGGCGAGCAAGCTTCAGCAAGATTTTTTGCAAGCAGGTGGCCTTCAAACCACCCTTCGCAACACCGCGCAGCAGTGGGATGCCCCCAATGGATGGGCACCTCTTCAATGGTTTGCAGTAATAGGATTGCAGCAATACGGCCATAACGAACTTGCCTCTACCATCATGCAAAATTGGATAAATACAGCCTCAGACTTTTATCAACAACATGGCTGCATGATGGAAAAATACGATGTTAGCGGCACGCAAGCGCATGCAAAAGGCGGTGAATACGAGGTTCAGCAAGGCTTTGGGTGGACAAATGCTGTGACTATGATGTTTTGCCACTACGTATCAAAGGCAAAGGCTCAAAACTAGAGCCCTTAAGTAAACTGTCGAATACTGCCTTGGCAAAAAATCGCGTTAACTGATTGAGTTGATAGATATTCGCGAAGGCAGTCTGGACGGGTATACGCCGATGGTTAGCTCTTGTATTTAATAGAGCAGCCGTAGGGCGGGGTAAGTTTCTTTTCAATTTCTTGGCCGTTGAGTAAGGCTTGCATGCCAAGGTCTAAATAGTTATCTGCTTTTGGAATGTCGGCTGGGTTAGCAGATTTGATGCTGTCGATGCCACCTGCATATTTAAGCTCCCCACTTGGGTCAATAATATACATGTGCGGAGTGGTTTTAGCTGAGTAGGCTTTGCCTACTTCACCGCTAGTGTCAAATAATACATGAGTAGGGACCGCGTTTCGGTCACGGGTGAGAGCGTTGGCTTCTTCTGCACTTACATAACCCTGCTTGCCCTCAGCCGAGGAGATAATCGATAACCACACTACATCTTGCTCGGTATATTTACGCTGAAGCATTTGCATATTGTCGCTGCCGTAGTGTTTAACTACATATGGGCACAAGTGGTTTGTCCATTCTAATACCACATATTTGCCTGCAAAATCAGACAAAGACACGCTTTCACCGGTGCTCGACGTTAGGGTAAATGCAGGTGCGGGTGCGTCTACCTCGACTCTTGCAGTAGCGCTACAGGCTAGCGCAAGCATAAATATGCTAACAACGACTTTTAATGATTGATGCAACAAAGGTTTAATTAACATTAGAGACTTCCTCTTTAGCTTGGTTAATAGCGCTAATTACAGCGCTAGGACTGAGTATTTGGGGTAATATTTGTTTGCTTTTTGAGCCCGCGTAAACAACGTAAAGCGGTACACCGGCTCGTTGGTACTCGTTGAGATACTGCAATATCTCATTATTCTTATTGGTCCAATCGCCAAGCATGTAGGTCACGCCTTCTTGGGCTAATGCTGTTTTGACCTCATCACTTGAAAACGCGACTTGCTCATTGACCTTACAAGTAATGCACCAATCTGCCGTCATGTTGACAACGACCACCTCTTCTTCATTAATTAAGCGAGTGAGCGTGTCTTTATTAAACTCAATATAACTGAGCGTATCGGATTGCCCATCTTGTTCGATTGAGCCCAAGTGACTTGATGTGCTGACCCACACGGGCAGCAAAAAACAGAGCAAGGCAGCAATACTATTGAACGCCTTGGTAATGGGCGCTTTACTTTGGCCTAAAAGATAAATAAACATGCAAAAGAGAATGAGCGCGCTTAATAAAACAAACTGTAGTTGTGCGCCCTTTTGCCCTGCAAACACCCAACACAGCCAAGCTACCGTGGCGAACATCGGAAAAGCAAGCACGCGCTTGAATGTTTCCATCCATGCACCGGGTTTAGGTAGCCAGTTCTTCGCTCGTTTAGACACAAAAAGTAAGGTAAGGGGAAGCGCAAAACCAACAGCCAAAGCATTAAACAAGACCACCGTGACGTAAGGCTCACTGACTAACGCAACCCCGAGTGCCGCGGCCATAAACGGAGCCGTGCATGGCGACGCAACAATTACCGCCAAAGTGCCGGTAGCAAAATGCGCGCCTGCAGACTCGCCATTTACTAAGCCTTGCCCGATGTTTGCTAAGTTTGAGTTTACGGCCATTGCATCGAGCAAAACCAACGCTATCCATGTAAACAAAAAGGCAAGTAAGACAACGACGACTGGCTCTTGCATATGAAAGCCCCAACCAACCTGCTGTCCGCTTTGTTGCAGAAGCACAATAATAAGCGCAAAGAGATTAAAGCAAAACAGCACGCCGCCTAAGTAGGCGAGCTTGTGTGTTATGCTTTGCTGACTATTTTGCAATGCCATGGCCTTGATTGAAAGGATGGGCAGCACACACGGCATCACATTTAATATTAGGCCACCAACAAAGGCCATGAGCGCAAAAATTGCTAAAGAGGCAAGACTTGCAGGCTCGCTGTTAGCAGCATTTGAAGGCGCGCTTGCACTGGCGGTGCCTTGTACATAATAGCCTTGTTCGCCATTGCTGATTAACCACTTAAGCTCACTTGCTTCGCCATAAAAATAATCGGACCGTGGCACCACGATACGTGTGGTGGTGCCGTCGCTAATAACACTTTGTGCAGCGGCATGATTAATAAGGTCGCTTCTAAATGGGAATACTTTCCACTCATCGGGCTGAACATCGTTCACTTCAAATACAATAGCGCTATCGGTCACCTCAAATAAACCGGTTTTTTGCTCATTACTTGGCCACATTTGACGCGTGTTTTTAAATAAATCGGCATGTTCAGATAGATTCGCCTCATTGCTAATGGGCAAAGACAGGGTTAACGTTGCCCAGCCTGGTATGCAGTCTTCTTTGCACACTAACCACGATACATCGGCTTGAACCACCACAGTGTTTTCAATTGATGCGCTTTGTAGGCTCTGAGTGGGAGATAAATCCTCAGGGATGCTAACTTCAACAATAAGTAAATTTTCAGCCTCGTAGCCGTAATTAACTAAATGCGCAACAGGAATGCCAACGGGCAATGGCCAATTTATATCTTTAAAGCTCAAGTCGTAATTGCTTTGCCATTTAATGGTGGGCGCTTCTCCAGAGTCTCCTGGATTTAACCAGTAGGTATGCCACTGAGGGTCTGGGCGAAACAATACGCCTAAGTGTATCGTGCTGCCTGCAACAATACTGTCTTGTTCGTTTAATAAACTAACTTCGATGTGCGGGCCCACAGCAAAGTTTGAGGCAAGCTCGCTTTGCACAGAAGCAGTATTTTGCGACGAAACTTGCTGAGAAAATGCGTGAGTCGCAAACAGTAAAATAAGGAAAACCGATATTATGCTGCGCATCGTATCTATTAAGCCTGTAAATGCAAAAGTGCTTTTTTTTGCTTTCATATTGTTTTCATAACCAATGGACATCTCTCAATCAAATGAAAACGAGAACTAGGGTCTGTTGACCTTTGCTGTATGATTTTGCGGCAGTTTGTGCGCTATTTAGGCAAAGAATCGTTATTGAAGTGTAGTCATCTACATAAAGTAACGATGATGCAGAATAAATAGTGCACAAGCGCCGCCCGGAGGGTTCGTTCCATGTGCATCCCGCTCTTTGTTACGTGCTCTTGATGCAGAATAACTGCACCTGCAAGCACGTGCCGCGATCGGAAAGCACATGAAACGAACAAAATTCATACAGCAAAGGTCAACAGACCCTAGTTTAAACAATAAACTTTACGTGAAGCATGAACAATAGGAACAAAATTTTCGTCACGCTATGCGGTTTATTTTTACTGCAAAATACTGCTATCAGTTTTCAGGGGAAACGCAGCAGCACGAGTGCTGTGTGCGGATTTTTATCGAGTTTACATTGGCAGTATCGCAGCTTAGTGATCCCTTTAGGCAGCGCAAACCCTAACGCGGAATTGCTTGTGCAACTTAATCAAAACAAAGCAGCGATAGAAGAGCGTCGTTTACGAGTGATGTTTGTCACAAACAGTCACCTTATTATCCATACAGGGCAACACTACGATATTGAAACGGCCAAAACCTGTAGAAATATAGTCACGCAGGATGCAAACAAACGTCCTTTTTTAGTTGGTTTAGATGGGGGGTTAAAATCGATTTATGAAGTCTATGAGGAAGACAGATCTTTTGACCTCAAGGCGGTATTTGCCGATATAGACGGCATGCCGATGCGAAAAGCAGAGTTGACGGGTAGAAAATATTAAGTCTGTCTTGTTGTCGGTGTATAGCCCAGAGATGCTCGAGCTTATTTGCTCGCAAAGAGACTTAGTAGTGCTTGAATGGACAAATTTGATTTGAGAATTGGCGCGCCTGGAGAGATTCGAACTCCCGACCAACTGGTTCGAAGCCAGTTACTCTATCCAGCTGAGCTACAGGCGCGCAACGTGGTGTATTATATATATTTTTTGCTAATGTAACAGCGCTATTTAGGGCGCAGCGTATACGATTGTTCATATATCATTCATAATTTTTCCAAAAGCATATGCCGAGCGCTTGATTAGCGCTTTTTTGCGGCTCTCCTACAAAATATTTTTTGTTTGGGCTTGTATTGTGCGTTGCCTAACACAACTAACTACTACTTAAGTTTATTTTTACTAAGCGAGTTACTATGTCTACATCACCCTTATTTGACACTTATCAATGGCACGACCTTACGTTAAAAAACCGTATGGTGCTTGCGCCAATGACCCGTGGACGCGCCGGAAGTGATCAGTAAAGGCGATGCTGACATTTTCAAAACAGTGAGATAAGTCATGGACTATAAATTTTATAAAGATGTGAGCTCAAATCCAGTCGCCGAGTGTGAGTCTGAAGTGAGCGCGTTTGGTGATTGGCTAAGCAGTGAGATAGGCACTTGTCGCGATACAGTGCTTAACTTACTTAAAGTGATCGCGCAGTTGCAGTCTGGGCAACTCACATCGCATAAGTTAAAGGGCAACGACTATACTCTTAATCTCGATACCGAAGAAGCCGAGCTGCATACGCATCTTGGCTTCTATGACGAAGACATTGAGCTGCCCGAGGGGACCGAGCTTGATCAGCAAACTGCGGTTGGCTGCGGGCTGCAAGATCTAAAGGAGATGCTGGAACAGTGGTATGCATTTATTCAATAGGCCAAATAGGAGGCGGTTTCGCTTCATGACTACTTTTAATTATGTTTCGTCGTCCATGTTAACACTTAGTCTTCTTATTACCCTAAATGCACAATCTCAGGAAATTTTGCCAACTGAACCCCAGCTTTTGTTGCAGGAGCAGGCACACAAACACCAAAGCGGTCACATAGATATTGACGAACACGAACACGAACAAGACAAAGCGCATGAACACGGTCATGATGATGAGTTTGAAACCATCATCGTGACGTCTACGCGTATTGGGCGAGCAGTAAATGATGAACCCGTTCGAGTGGAAGTGATAAACCGCGAAGAGCTGGAAGAAAAAGCGATAATGCGCCCGGGTAATATTTCTATGCTAGTGGCAGAAACGGGCGGTGTGCGAGTGCAAACCACATCGCCTGCGCTAGGCAGTGCAAATATTCGTTTGCAAGGTTTGTATGGACGTTATACGCAGCTACTAAACGACGGTTTGGCGCTTTATGGCGGTCAGGCCGCCTCAATTGGACTATTGCAAATTCCACCTACCGACCTTGCGCGGGTCGAAATAATTAAGGGCTCAGCTTCATCTTTATATGGTGGTTCGGCTATGGGCGGTGTTATCAATCTTATATCGCGCCGCCCCAGCGATGAGCCAGAAGCAGAACTCTTATTAAACGCGACCACACGCGACGGACAAGATATAACGAGCTATGTTGCTGCCCCTATTAGCGAGGCTATAGGCGTATCGTTTACCGGCGGGGCACATCATCAAGCCATTCAAGATTTAGACAATGATGGCTGGATAGATATGGCCGGTTATGAGCGATACACCGCTCGCCCTCGCCTGTTTTGGGAAGGGGACGATGGCGCTACGGTTTATGCTACAGCCGGTTATATGACTGAGAATCGCACAGGTGGAACACGCGCAGGTGCGACGCTTGCAAATGCAAGTGAATTTGTGCAAAACCAAAACAGTGAGCGTCTCGATGCAGGGCTTGTGGCTAGTGGTGCACTAAACGATACCTTGGGCTGGGGTCTGCGCGGCTCTGCCATGATGCAACATCACGATAAAGATTTTGGTGGTGTGCTCGATAGTGACAAGCATGAAAGTTATTTGATAGAAAGCACGATATCAGGCTACACACTCGATATGAATTGGGTGATGGGCGTGGCAATGCATTCAGAACGCTTTGAATCAGACGACTTTGCCCAGTTTAACTACCGCTACGACGTACCCGGTATATTTGCTCAAGCTGATTACGAAATATCATCTTATGTATCAAGCTCGCTTAGCGCTCGTTTTGACCGACATAGTGAATTTGGCTCACAGTTTAGTCCTCGCATATCTATGCTTTATCGTCCTGACGACTGGACTATTCGTGCCTCGTATGGCCGAGGTTATTTTGCGCCAACGCCGTTTGTTGAAGAAATCGAGGCTGCGGGTTTAGTGCGCTTGGCCCCGCTTGACAACATACGAGAAGAAACCGCCACCACATCATCTGTTGATATTGCTTATCAATTCAATAAGCTAGAAACAAACATTACCCTATTTGCCTCAAGCGTAGACGGCGTAACCGAGCTTGAGGCTTTTGTATCGCCCGATTTCCCTCTCCCCGACAATGGCATTGGCAACCGCGTGCGTTTGGTAAACAGTGAGGGAGAGTCGCGTATTTATGGTACAGAGCTATCAACGCGCTACAAATGGAAAGACTTTAAAGTCACCGCGAGTTATTTGTATTTAGATGCCACCGAGCAAATGCTAAATGCTCATACACGTCAGCGCATTGCGCTTACTCCCCGGCATTCGGCGGGTCTGGTAGCCATGTGGGAGCGCCATGGAGAATTTCGCACTGGTTTTGAGGCCTACTATACCGGCAAACAGCGCCTTGATGGCAACCCTTATCGCGATGAGAGCAAGGCGTATTGGCATTTAGGCCTGATGGGGGAGATAACCGTGGGCGCAATAAGCTACTTTATTAACTTAGAAAACTTACTGAACATTCGTCAAACCAAAGAAGACTCGCTTGTGCTGCCCAATCAAGCACCCGACGGGCAGTGGACGACGGATATTTGGTCGCGCAACGACGGCTTCATTGTAAACGCAGGCGTGAGAATCCGATTTGGTGAAGACGCCCACTAAGCTTTTGCTTGTGCGTGGCTCAGGTATTCGGATGCTGCCAGTCGCCGGTTTTTCCGCCCGACTTGCTTAGCACACGCATGCCTTCAATGCGCATGTTTGGGTCTGACGCTTTGCACATATCAAATAGGGTAAGGGCAGCAACACTCACTGCGGTTAGCGCTTCCATTTCGACCCCGGTTTTACCGCTGAGTTTGCATAAAGAAGTGACCCTTAAACGCAATTGCTCTGCTTGCACCTCAATATCTACGTCTACCTGGCTCAGCATAAGCGGATGACACAAGGGTATTAGGTCGGAGCATTTTTTTGCGGCCATGATGCCGGCAATTTTTGCAGTTGTAAGTACATCGCCTTTTTTGTTTTGATGTGCGAGCACCTCATCAATGGTTGCTTGCGACATGTAAATAAAAGCCTCCGCCGTGGCAACACGCACAGTCTCTGCCTTGCTGTTCACGTCAACCATATTGGCCGAGCCACTGGCATCTACATGGGTGAGATTACTCAAAGTGTTTACTTCCTTTTCTAGACTATCTTCAAAGCACTATAAAGTAATGTGCTGGCGCTGTCAGGTATCGCTTATTGAAAATAATAAGCGCAGCTCAAGTAACTGTTACGAAACGCTACATGCCATGTTTTTGCTGTAAGTCTGCGTATGCCTGTTGCAATTGAGCAAGAATAGAGGGGTCGAGTTTTTCGGTATTTTGATTACTAAGCGGTGTCTGGCTAAGGGTAGTAGCGGGTAAGTCAAAACCGTTTTGCTGATATTTGTCGCAAATGCTGTTTAGTATGCCAGCCGGATTTGATACCAAATCTTCGTACGCAATTTGCACATAACGTTTGCTATCAAGACTGCGCAAACCCGCTTCAATGGCTTTTTCAGTGTAGTAGACCTGCCCAGCTATTTGTGAAGCGTATGGCAGGTCTTTCAAGCTGGGGTATTGAGCAGGCTTTGCAGACCACCACGTGTTAATACACCCGGTTTCTTTTATGCGCGCTTGATATATCGACTGCATGGTAAATATGGGTTCACGCTTAGTATATAAAAAGATGTCTTTTGAACAGTGGGCGGCAAAATCCGTCAGGTTATATTGAAGCATCATTGCTTTGGTTAAAAACGGTTTTCCGCTAAGTCGAGACGGCTCATTCAGTTTGCTAAACATCTCTTTGATGCGTGCATTTTGAATTTGCGATTCACTAAGATGCGCTATATCTATTGTATCTATATATCGACGAAAGAAATGGAAGAATTCGTTGGTATTAAGTAAGCCCTTACTTCGGCCGTAGTGCGATTTATAATCGCTATTTGTTGGCGACAGCGTGCCCTCGTCTAAAAGCAACTGTTGTACAAGTAAGCCAATATAGGGGGAGCTGGTAAACCTGGCCATAAGATTGCTCGGCACGTCCCAAATTTGCGTGCGTGCTAAGTATTGCAGTAAAACAGTTGTGCCACTTCTGGGGCAGCCGATGATGTACAAATTCGGCTTGTGCGAAGATGCCTGCGCTTCATCTTGTGGCGGCAAAACAATCTGCGCTAACGCTTGGTTTAGCTGCTTGATACGTTCAAGCTCGTTCATGCTCTTTATTCAGCCTCTATTCAACAGACCCTAGTAAGAATTACGATAGCGTATATGCCTGCAAAAGCATTTTTACTTGCTCTGGTGAGTTCCACATTAACACATCTATCATAGAGAGATTATCTACAAATGCCTTTGAATTTTGTGAGTAGCTAATATCTTGTTTTTGGCAAAAGCGAAGCTCAATGCCTTGCGCTAAAAAGTCCTCTTTTGTGTAGAGTGAGCGCCCGCCAATCGGGTTGCAATATATGCATGCGTCAAGAGCCTTAGTGATGTTGCACAAGGTATCTGTCGCACTGCCTGAGTCATCAAAGGTTAAGTCACTTGCAAAGTAAAACCGTTTATCAATCGATAAGTATGACATCACACTTTGAATCGAATTGGCGTTTAAACTGGCAAGTGAGCGATTGCTATTGGTCATCACGCTATGCACCAAGTCCAAGACGTCATTTACATACGGCGCTTTTGCATAAGCATGTGCTATCGTTTTTAGTGTTTTTGTGTACTCGTTTGTATAGCGCAGTGAAGCAATTGATGCATTTTGAGAGGCATCTTGTACAGGAAGCGTAAAGCGCTGCTCTTTGCCTTGGAGTAAAATATTATTGCGATTGACATAACCACGCTTGATAAAATTTACCGTATCAAAAAACACAAAAATATCGCAATGATTTACCAGCTGATAGTAACCTAAATAGGGAAACAAATACGGCTGCACTATACCAATACTTGTCGGCTTGTCTGGTGAGCTTATTTGATGCATTGCTTCACTATTTCGCAAATAAGCTTTACCTCAGACAGCTGCATGTAAAAATGCAGCGGCAAACATAGCACTCGTTGCGCGATATCTCGACTGGTTTTCATGGGAGCATATGCATTAAACAATTCGTCTAACGAGGGTGAAAAGTAAGTGCGACTGCCAATATTTCGCTCATTCAATGCGGTCTGGACACGCGCTAATTGTGCATCATTGTCACATACTATAGGCATGTAGGCGCCATTAAATGTTGCATCCGGATGCCACTGTTGTAACTGCAAATAGTCTTTAAGCTGCGCATTGTATTCAGTAAACAGCGCCTGACGATGCGCGATAACGTCATCCATAAGGGCTAAATTGACCAAACCTACCGCTGCTTGGTATTCGTTAAGTTTTGCATTAGTACCAAGACCAACAATCTTTCCGCCTTTGTAGCCACAAGAAATGAGGCTGCGAGCGTTCTCATAGTCCTCAGCATGTTTAAATATAATGGCGCCGCCTTCTACCGTATGAAAAAGCTTGGTCGCATGAAAGCTCAAAGTGCTGGCATCGCCATAACTCAGTACAGAGCGATTTTTTATACGCACGCCAAACGCATGGGCGCCGTCATATATCATCTTTTTATGGTGCTTTGCACAAAGGGCATCGAAAGCGTCAACATCGCATGGGTTTCCGTATACATGCGTAGCAACAATCGCGTCGGTGTTAGGCTGAGCATTGAGCGTGTTTTCTGCAGTCTCTGGGCATAAATTATAAGAGTGTTGGTCGATATCACTGAAAACCAGATCATCTTTTTGCCACAAAAAAGCGCTAGCAGTGGCGACATAGCTGAAAGGCGTCGATATTACAGAGTCTACTTCCAATGCACGCCCAGCTACCTGTAAGGCACTTGTGCCGTTGTTCACCAAAAGCAGGTTTTTGACCCCAAGGTAGTCTTCTAAACGTTGAGTTAACTCGTCGTGAAGAGGACCAAAATTACTGTACCAGTGATTTTCGTGAATTTTATTAAGCCAATAGTGTAGCTTAGTCAAATCAGGCTCAAGTGGCTTGTTTAACAAGATATTGTTGTTAAGAGCCGGCGTTTTAACTGGCTTGGCGCGATGAAGAGGCAGCACGCGGCCACGCATCTGCTTTGCGTCATCGTGATGGGTATCTACTTTCATTTTGCGTAGTCTGTTCACGTTTACCTCTGTGCTTTTTTTACTTTGTTCACTTATGTGTTGTTTATGCCAACTCGGGGCAATGAGGCGGCATAAGCACTGTCAAAACCTCGTCGTTAGCGGATAATCTTCGCCGTTTACTGACTTTTTACGCGGCATAAAAGCGGCAAAAATTGTTGGCCTGACTGCATTTATGTGTATAAAAACCTAGGCTTTCATTTTTGTAATCAGACTTTGTGTAGTCAGACTAAGCATATATTGCGCCATATTGCGCCATATTGCTCCATATCGCTTTGGACCAGCGCTGCGCCAGCTTTCAATAAGCATGTATTTAAGTGCATGCAAGGCTCATCAATGAAAAAGAGGTTTATTGCTCGAATCTGTTCTTGTTTAAGGCGCTATTGTTTAAAGCGACCTTGTTCTAACTACCTTTATCTAGACACGATTGCTTAAAGAAATAGGATTCTGCGTAGAGACATTTTATTGAAACAAACTTTGCGGGCACAAATCATGCATTTAGCCTAATAGGTCGACACATCATTAACGGGTGCATTATGAGCCTCGCGCCAATTGCTATTAGTACTTATTCACGCTTAGAACACCTTAAGTTAACCGTATCTGCTCTACAGAAAAATACCCTTGCCCAGCAAAGCGAGCTTTTCATTTTGTCTGATGCTCCGAGGCCTGGAGATGAACAGTTGGTGCAGCGTCTTAGAGCTTATGCTGATTCGGTGAGCGAATTTGCACGGGTAAAAGTCATTAAGCGCACTAGCAACGGAAGGGTCGCAAATAGCCGTGGTGGTATGCATCAACTCATGCGGGAGTATGGCAAAGTCATTTTTTTAGAAGACGACATTGTGACCGCGCCGGGGTTCTTGCAATTTATGAACGATGCGCTGGTCGAATATGAGCATCATCCTGACGTGTTGAGTATTTGTGGGTATTCTCCGCCTTTGCCCGCCGCCCAACAGAGTGAAAGTGACGTGTTTGCGCTACCTAGAATGATTGCTTGGGGTATGGGGTTGTGGCTCCCAAAGTTCGAAAAAATCAAAGCTGTACCACTAGACGAATTTAAAGCTTTGAGCAGTGATGCACGGCAAATTGAAATACTGAACAGTGAATATGGTAGAGATTTATTAAATCGATACAAAGCAGAAGCATACGGACATATTGACGGGCTTGATAATCGCGGCTGCTATTTGCAAATGAAAGCAAACATGGTCACCGTGTATCCTAAACAGTCGTTGGTGGCGAATAAGGGAAACGACGGCAGTGGGCAGCATGCCAGCATTACCAATAAGTTTGATGTTGAGCTATGGCAAAAAGAGCATGGTTTTCAATTTAACAATGCCTTAGAGGTAGACAGACGCATTCGCGCGCAGAGTATTGAGTTTTTTGCGCCCACCGAGAAAGACATGTCGCCCCACATCATCGACAATATCTTAAGTCAAATACAAGGCTCGGGTATAAAGGAAATTGTATTATGGGGCACCGACATATTAACAAGTTTGTTCTTAGATAAACTCACTACTTTAAGTAATCCGCCAAAGGTTATGTTAGTGGTGGACTCGTGGGCCGAAAAAGGCGATAGGTTTCAGACTTATAAGGTGTTAACCCCATCTGAGGCTTACGCTAAAGGGCACAGAATATTCGTTATTATGTCTTTTGCTTCTCGCATGAAAATAGCGGATGCAGTTTATGCCTTGGGCAAAGATTGTAGCGCTATTAAGTACGAAGATGGACTTGAGTGATTGCAGTCACACTTGATTGTTTGCCCTGCATCAAGTGGGCTTAGTTAAGTGGACATAATAAGGCAGACGTATTTAAGCGGGCTATTTGCTCCAATTCGCTAATGCTGCTTTATCAGAGGCTTTCGTTGCGACCCATTTCATGGCCTTTGGGTTACCTTCTTTTTTCCACAGAGGCGCATCGTTTTTCAAGTGATCCATTATGAATTGCGCAGCCGTGAAAGCGTCGTTTCGATGGCGAGATGTTACGCCAACAAATACAATCTGCTCACAGGCTTCTAGCATGCCAACTCGATGGATAATTTTAATCTGGCCCAAGTTCCATCGCTGCTTTGCCTGATTACAAATGTTCATTAACGACTTTTCAGTCATGCCGGGGTAGTGTTCGATGAACATACTAGAGACAGACGCGTCGTCATTAAACTCGCGCACTAAACCTGTAAATGTAACGATGGCACCGTCGCCACTTGCTTGTGTCCGCAGAGCGTCATATTCCGCCCCCATGCTAAAATCTTCTTGCTGAATCTGAATCATATTTACCCCCCTGTGACGGGCGGGAAAAACGCGACTTCGTCGCCATCGTGAATGCTAGTATTTGCATCGCAAAGCGTGTGATTTACTGCACAAAGCACGTTTTCGTTGTTTAAAAACGACCACTGCTCACCGCGTTGAGCGAGTTGTTGAAGTAAACCGGCAACACAAAGTTGTTCGCTGGCCTCTATGTGTATCGAGTCGGTGCCGACGCGCTCCCTAAAATCTGCAAAGAGCTTAACCTGAATCATTAAAAAACACCTTTTGTGTTGCCTTGTGGCAAGAGTATTTTAGCTTGGGTGTTTTATTGTCACTTGCCCGGTGTCAATTGCCAACCCTATCTTGCAAAATAAAGACGCAAAAATGTATTTGCGTCCCATCTAAACGCCCTTGCTTTTGTTTTACTCTAGTAACAAGCCAAGGGCTCGTACTCAGCAATAATAAGAAGTACTAACAAAAAGCACTGATTAAAGTCACTAATAAAAGCAGTACCGTGCTCATGGTATTGTCAGCACTGTGTTCAGGTGATACAACCCTATACAGGACACAGCTAGTTTTATAAATATAATGAAAGAGTTATCTACCGCTGAGGCGATACGTTACAACCGTCAGATTGTTATCCCCGGTTTTGACTTAAATAAACAAGAAATGCTGATGAGCAAATCGGCCTTAATTATCGGAGCCGGCGGCTTAGGATGCTCTGCGGCACAGTTTTTATGTGCATCGGGTGTTGGTAACATGACTCTGATGGATAATGACACCGTGGCCTTGAGTAATCTCCAACGTCAAATTTTGCATTTTGAAACAAACGTCGGGCAGTTGAAGGTGGCGTCTGCTGCTGAAACGCTGCATAACATTAACTCAGCGGTAAGTATAAACGCAATAGCCCAGCAAGCCGATGAACAAACCCTTGGTATACAAGTGCCAGCGCACGATATTGTGCTTGATTGCAGCGACAACTTAAGCACTCGCAAGCTAGTAAACGAGCTTGCTTATCGGTTTAACAAGCCCTTAGTTTCTGGCGCCGCGATCCGTATGGAAGGGCAAATATTTTGCACAGACCCAAGAGCAAAGACGGCTTGTTACGCCTGCGTTAGCCGGTTTTTTGGCGAGTTAAATTTAAGTTGTGTTGAATCGGGTGTTATGTCGCCCGTTGTGGGAATAATTGGGGCAAGCCAAGCGCTTGAGGCCATCAAGATATTGACTGAATTTGGTCAGCCCGCAATCAATCGACTACAAATGTATGATGCAATGACCTCAACTTGGCAAACGTTTAGCGTAAATAAACACGCCCAGTGCAAAGTGTGTTCATAGGCTCATAATATTAGAGCGTATTTTATGAGCATATTCGAGCTCTTGATTATATAAGGATGAAAGGTGCGCTGAAGAAGAGATTTCAGCGGTATTCGCTATCGTCTCAGGCGTGATCTCATCGTCAATATCAACCAATAAGCTGTCTATGTTAAGGTCTCTATAAATTCCCAAAATCTTATGGTGTTGTTTTTTGTCAATAATCCCAAGGTGTGCAGTACCAAAACATAAGCTTGGCACTAATATGTGCAACCTATTGCTCAATACAAAAGACGAATTTGCGTAAAGCTTTAGCGCTTCGTTTAGTCTTAGCTTTTTGTTAATAAATTCGCAGTTGTATCCTCGCTCTTTAAATTCACAAAACAGTCTATGATTAAAATCTCGATCGCTGGGCACCTGATAACAAAAAACCAACTTATTAGCTTGTTTTTGTTCAATAAGTTTTGCCAACTTGTCAGTTATTTTTTCGGTGTAGCCTTGCGCATTGAACATGGCGTTAGTTTGCTCTCTAAAACTAATAACTAAATTGCCATTGCGCTCGCTTTGTTTATTTTCAGATATTTTTTTTATATCGTCAGATACGAATGCAAGGTCTGGAAACCTCTCAACCTTCGAGCTTTTGTTTAAATTAGCTATCGATATCGAGTCTCTTATCCCGTAAAAAGTGAATGCGCTAGCCCGAAAACGTTCTGCTACTTTAACGGGCCAGTCAAATGGACCTAAGCAGCCTCCGAATTTTAATATTTTCACGCCGCCGATCTTTAATAGATAGAAAAAACATGCGCTTACAAAAATAGAAAACGCTTTTTTTATACCTTCGCCAAAGAAGTGCCCGGGTATTGTCAGCAAAAATGTTTTATGTCGAGAGAGGGTGTTTTTGATTAAGGTCTTATAAAATGTGTCTGAAAGTTCGCAGTTTTCAATATCTTTAGTGAGTTCTTCTAAGAATTCATCTGGACTGGAGCGCCTGTCGATTATGACTTTTCCATAAGATGATACAAACTGCAGTAAGGCTCGGTTGATTAGCAGGTCACCTTCATTATTGAATGAAGTAATTATGCGTACAAAAAAATAACGTTCATTAGACATAAACTAAAAATCTTCCAACCTGTAATATTATTGAGGTGATTGCATTAAGATATTCAAAGACCAATGTAGGCAAAGATAAATGCAGGCGGCGACAGTTTGGATGCATAAAAAATTACGTACTCAAAGCCCTTAGCAACTTTGCCATTTATTACTTTGCAACAAAAACGTCTCGCGATTAATTGGTTATCTATTGTACACAAATCTTTGTTACAAGGCTCTTTTTTACGTCTTGGGTACAAAGAGACCTTGAATACTAAGCAAAATAGCTAGCATAAAAAATCATAAAAAAGACATGTTTTGTCTCGATACCTGAGTATCATAGACGCCAGTAATGTCGATTTAAGTAAGTGAGCATATTTTCATGTCACAAAGCACCGAAGGCGCAACAGGATTTTATTCAATTCACGCTAATCGACTTGAAGATTTACGTGATTTGGTGCTTAAAATCTGCAGTACCGATCCTCTACCGCCGCTGCATAACGAGATGTGTTTGGTGCAAAGTAACGGCATTGCACAGTGGCTAAAACTCGGGCTGGCGCAGTCGCCTGAAAATGGCGGCTTAGGAATTGCTGCAGGGTTTAATTTTTCGTTGCCCTCTACGTTTATATGGCGGGCTTATCGAGCGATACTTTCTACCGATGCGGTGCCCGAGCAATCGTCGCTCGACCAAGATGTGTTGATATGGCGTCTGTATCGTTTACTAGAAACCATTGTGCACGAAGATATTTTTGCGCCGCTGCATAAATTTTTACAAGGCGATAGCCCAGAGATTCGCCGTTTTCAGCTTGCCCAGCGCATCGCGCTCTTATTTGACCAATATCAAGTGTACCGCGCCGACTGGCTGGCGGCTTGGGAAGCCAATAACGATGTGATGTTTAAACAAGGTGCGAGTGTGCCCGTGCCGGAACAATACTTATGGCAGGCTCATCTATGGCGAGTATTAGTGAAAGACGCCGGAGAGGCGCAATCTGTTAGCAGCCGAGCGAATGTGCATGAGCGCTTTATGCAGCGAGCTAAGGCCTTAGACAAACCCGTTAATCCGCATTTACTGCCCAAGCGCATTATCGTATTTGGCATATCAGCCATGCCTCAGCAAATATTAGAGGCGCTGCAGGCGGTGAGTAAATTCACGCGAGTGATATTTTGTGTGGCAAATCCCTGCCAATATTATTGGGGTGACATAGTCAGTCAGCGCGACATTATCTTAAGTAGTAAAAAGGCACAAAAACGACAGCGAGCTCGTCAAGATGAGCGCGCGCAGCTTGCAGCCCTTGATATCGAAGACCTCCATCAGCAGGCCAATCCACTTCTTGCCAGCTTAGGCAAACAAGGGCGAGATTACATTCGCCTGCTTGAAGAGTGCGACGGCACTTATGCAGACGAAGCGGCACATGAGCATCTAGCAAATGACAGAATCAATGTGTTTACCCCTTATGCTCATGCAAATGAGCAAGGTTATGTGAGTGTCCTTAATCAAATTCAAAACGATATTTTTGACCTAACGCCTATCGACGAGCTTATTGCTGCAAAGCGAGTGCTTAAGCCAAGGCAAGACAATTCGCTTGTGTTTCATCAGGTGCATAGTGCTCAGCGTGAGGTCGAGGTTTTGCACGATCAATTGCTTGATGCATTTAATAAAGATCCCTCGTTGCAACCAAGTGATGTGCTGGTGATGACGCCCGATATTAATAAATATGCTCCGCATATTAATGCGGTATTTGCGCTTTATGACAAAAACGACACACGCCACATTCCCTTTACCATTTCAGACCAAGGCTTGCGCGACCAAGACCCGAATGTTATTGCGCTAGAGCATTTGCTCTCGCTCGATAAAAGCCGCTTTACCTATACCGAAATCTTATCGTTATTAGAGCTGCCGGCCATACGAGAGAAGTTTGCTCTGTCGGTTTCTGAGCTTGATGTTATTAAACGCTGGAGCCAAGGCACCAATATTCGTTGGGGATTAGATGCCCAGCATCGCAATCAATTTGTGAGCACAAAAGGTTTGCATTTAAGCACTTGGCAGGCAGGCTTACGCTCCATGTTATTAGGGTATGCAATGCCTGCTTCAGAGCAATGGGCGGGCGAGGTGGCCTATGCAGATGTCGGCGGTTTAGAGGTAAAGGTGATTGGCCCGCTAATTGAATTTATCGACGCTTTGCGTAACTTTAAATGCATTTTAGATACCACGCATACAGCCGCGCAGTGGCAGGGGCATATTCAGAATATGCTCGATGCGTTTTTTTCCGATACAGAAATAAGCACCTTGGCCATAAAATCGGAACTTGCTAAACAATGCGAAAAGCTTGTAGACAACCTCGCCCAAGCTAATGCAAGTGATGAGCAACTGCCGATATCTACCATTAAAGACTTGCTGCTTAATGGTCTTGATAGCGCAAGCTCTAATCACCGTTTCTTAATGGGTAGCGTCAACTTTGCCACGCTCATGCCAATGCGCGCAATCCCTTTTAAGCGCTTGTATATTTTGGGCATGAACGACGGCGACTTTCCGCGGCACAATAAGCCCATTGATTTTGATTTAATGGCTTCAGACTATCGCCCGGGCGACCGTTCTATGCGAGAAGACGATCGTTATCTTTTTCTAGAAGCCCTGCTCGCTGCCAGAGAGTCTTTGTACATTTCTTGGGTGGGGCGCAGTATTAAAGATGACGCCCAGCGCCCGCCCTCGCTATTGGTCTCGCAATTGATGGACTATGTGAATAAATTTTGGCACTTGCCAGAGTCAACGTCTGCCGACGAGCAAAGCGAAATTGATGCCCTGCGCGATAAGGTCAGCCCCAGTGACACCCTCACCAGCGCGCATCCTCTACAAGCCTTCAGCGAGAAGTATTTTACCGCGCCCAATTGTGCCACAGCATCAGCCACCTTGGCCGCTTATCAAGCCCCTGAACTTTTTACCTATGCGCGAGAATGGCGAGAAGCGCTGATAGATAAGCAACAAGACAGTGATACGAGTACTCAGGTAAGTTCGCCGCAGGCTAGTGTAGACATGGCGCCCGGCGATATTACGATAGATTTTATAGCGCCTGAGGGTGCGCTGGCTTTAGATGTGCTGTCGCGTTTTTTGAAAAAGCCCGTAGAGACGTTTTTTAAACAAGCCTTGATGATAAATTTTGATAGCGCAAAAAGCACCGACTTTGACCGAGAAGTTTTCACGCTTAACAATCTAGATAATTACTCTGTGGTGAGCGACGTTATCGACCGCGCAATATTGCCCGCACGTGGTCATAATGAATTGGCTAGCAACATAGAACATGCCTTAGAGCGAATGCAAGCGATGGGAGCGTTTGGCCTAGCGTCTACCGCACAAGCGACCAGCTATGGTTTTGCGCAGCAGATGCAGTCCCTAGGAAGGCGATATGTAAATGCTCAGGTAGGCATGCAGCGCCTCCCATACGATATGCTCAATGTACAATTACCGATTGAAATAAGCGATGAGATATTGATAAACGTCGAAGGTAGCTTTGGCGACTTTTGGCAAAATGATGCAGGTGAGCGCGTGCGTTTGCTGGTGTGTAAAAGCGACACTTTAGGCAGCAAAAGTGAGGCGATGGAGCTGGTCCAAAGCAAGCAAGACGATGACGTAAATGATAGTCAAAACAAGCCAAAGCCAATACTTAAACTGCGCTATGAAAATTTACTTAAGCTATGGATAGAGCACCTAGCGGGGCATGCAGTTGGTGAAGATGAAGAGCGCGTGGCTTTTACTACGATGGCGCTTGCCAAAGACCAAGACTGCTGCTTTGTGTTTAAGCCGCTTAGTCACCGTGATGCGCTGGCGCATTTACACGAAGTGTTACACATTTGGTATCAGGGAATGCAGCGTCCTTTGCGTTATGAAGGACGCGCTGGCGCCGAATGGGCGGGTGAGATTGCCATGGCGCCAGACCTCGATGAGCAAGCCCGCCTGACGCTTAAGCAAAATATTAATTCGAGGTTAGCCAATCGACTGTCGATGGATGAAGGATATTATCGTAGGGCCTTTGGAGACGAAATAGATATTAGCGTCAGCCTTGAATTTGAGCACTTAGCTGAGCGTATATACTTGCCCTTAATCCAAGCGGTGGAGATTATTTGTCATGACTAACATTATCTCTTTTCCGTCTGGCGCACAGCCGAAACGCAATGCTAGTGGCGCTGAAGGCGCAAACAAAACTCAAGAAGATGCTACGTTAGTAAGTGGTAACAAACAAGAAAAACTCCATATAACAAGTGCTCTGCCCCTAGAGCCTCTGCATTTTCCCCTTCATGAAAGTGCCCTCATTGAGGCAAGCGCGGGTACAGGCAAAACCTTTACTATTGCATTTTTATACGTGCGTTTGGTCTTAGGTCATGGCCAGCCAGCAAAAAGCTTGCTTGCTGAGGGCTTACTTCCAAAAGATATATTGGTTGTGACATTTACCGAAGCTGCTACTAAAGAGCTAATTGACCGCATTCGCGCCAATTTAGCCCTTGCAGTAGAGGTGTTCTCAGATAATCCCCAAATCAAACCCTATCAAGACATTGGCTTGCTTGACGCGCTCAAACAAAGCTATGCGCCGCATGAGCACTCAGCTTGTCGTAAAAAGCTCATTGATGCTTTGGAGCTAATGGATGAGGCGGCAATTTCGACCATACATTCATGGTGTAACCGCATGCTGAGTGAGCATGCATTTGATAGCGGTAGCTTATTTGAATTAGCGCTTGAAACCGACCAGCAGCCCATTATTAAACAAGCATGTGAAGACTATTGGCGCACCTACGTGTATCCGCTTAGCGCTAAGCGTTTACAGTTATTCAGTAAATGCTTTAGCTCGCCAGATGCTCTGCAGCGCAAGTTATCGAGTAGCTTATCGCAGGCTCATTTAATTGAAAAACCCGATAGCCTATTTCCGATTGTTGAACAGATTGACCAGCTTACCAAGGCCACAAAAAATCCTGACTGGCAGCAAAATATCGACAGCGCAAAAAGCGCTTTAATGCGGTGCGGCCTTAAAGGTATTAAGCCCATTGAAAATGCTCTAGAAGACCTAGCGGCTTGGCTTGGGAGCGAACAAAGCGTCCCGAAAAAGCTTAATAGCCTTACCGGTTATAAGCATCTTACTGCTGAGGGCTTTGCCGCATTTTTTGGCCCGTCGCATACCCCTTTTGCTGTGTGCGAATTGGTAGAGCAACTGCACACGCTAAAAGCCTTAGGAAAAGAAAACACGGTAACTAAGCGTGAGATGATCATATCGCAGCATGCATGTGTGCATATTGCGCAAAGCGTATTAAAAGAGCAGGCTTTGGCGGCCCAGCTCAGCTTTGACGATTTGTTGGTAAAGCTTAATCAAGCGCTGGAAACCTCTGATGCTGCGATGCCTGAGACGGGGCGTAACGAGAGCTTAATTAGTATAATAGCAAAGCAATTCCCGGTTGCGTTGATTGATGAATTCCAAGATACCGACCCTGTGCAGTTTGGTATTTTTGAAAAGATTTATTTGGATAGCCCAGCACCGCTTTCGCAGCAATCAGCAGAGCCTTCAAGTCTGCAACAAAGCGATTACACCAGTCTCATTATGATTGGTGACCCCAAGCAGGCGATATATAGCTTCAGAGGCGGCGACATATATACTTATTTAATGGCGAGTCAGCGGGTGGGGGCCAATAAATATACGCTTGGCACTAACTACCGCTCTACCCACAACATGGTAGGCGCGGTAAATCACTTGTTTGCCCGCGCTGAAAATTTGCCTGAAAAAGCATTTCAGTTTAGTGCTCATGGGCAAAGCTTGATCCCCTTTAATGCGGTAAAAGCGAACGGCCTAAAAGATAGGTTCGTGATGAGTAATTATGAGCCTCACAGCTTGACCATTTGGCATGAGAGTGAAACCTATTCCACAGTAGCACAATGGCGAGAGCGCATGGCGGGCGCCTGTGCAGCGCAAATTACTGATATTTTGCTGCAAGCGCAGCGCGGTGAGGCCTACTTTGAGGCTCATGCGTTGGGAGAGAGACGAGCCGTTGTGCCGAGCGATATCGCCATTCTGGTTAACAAAAAGTCAGAAGCCGATGAAATTAGAAAAGCGCTGTTAGCGAAAAACATTAATTCTGTGTATTTGTCGACTCGCGGCAGCGTGCTATCTGCTCCTGAAGCTAAAGATATTTTGCTGTGGCTGCGTGCCATTGCAAACCCAATGCATATTCCCTCATTGCGAAATGCTGTGGCGACCATTACCTTGGGTAGTTCGTTAAAGGAGCTGCAAAATGCCATGACTGACGAACTGTATCTAGATAGTCTTATTGTGCAGTTTCAAGTTTATAAAGAAATTTGGGCGAGCCAAGGCGTGTTACCCATGTTGCGTCGATTCATGCTTGATTACGGTGTTAAAAGCAGACTCTTTAAAAGCGCCAACGGAGAGCGAGCGCTCACTGACATTCTGCACATTGGTGAGTTGCTCCAGCAAGCAAGTGAAAAAATCGACGGCATGGCGAATCTGATTTCGTATTATGAAGCCTTAGTGAGCAGTGAAAAAAAGGACGAAATTGAGTTTAATATGCCGCGCTTAGAAAGCGATAACGACCTTATTAAAGTGGTTACCGTGCATAAATCTAAGGGATTGCAGTATCCGCTGGTTTTCTTGCCCTTTGCCACGCAGCCGGCGACCTTAATGCAGGGTACAAGCTTTATCACCTATCATGATGACGAAGGTCAGTTATCAGGCTCGTTTGATGTAAAACGCTATAAGCCGCACAAACTCAAAGAATTGCAAAAGGAAGAAATTCGAAAGCTTTATGTGGCGCTAACGCGGGCTAAATATGCCACATGGGTAGGGGCATCGCATTGCAAAGGATGGCACGAAAGCGGCTTAGCGTATTTAACCGGGGTTCAGAATCAAGAAGACGATTTTGCTCAGCATTTAATTGCCTTAGCTAAGGGCCTTGGCTCACAAAACACAAAAAGCACAGGTACTAGTGAGTCAAATAATGCTACAACAAATGAAGAGGTCAGCAAGCCCGCAAGTGAGCAACGTGAAGCTGTGCCGGCAACGCAGAGCATTGTTATAGAACCCTTCCCTGAGGGCGATACGCGTGTCTATACACCAAACGCAGGCAAGAACTTAAGTGATGCGCGCCATGCAGTGCGCAGCATAGAGCAATTTTGGCGTTCGTACAGCTATTCAAGCATTCGTTATGTCGAAAGCGAATTTGAAACTGATGCAGATGGCGATAGCGTACGCGCATCTAGCGCCACCAGTGCGTATATTGATGAAAGAGCGCTCAATCTGTTAACAGAAGAGCAGGCCGGAGCAGGCGAGCCCGTTCAGCCTAGCGCTAGCGTAGCCAGAGTAGATAATAATGTTGGCTCAATAGATGACAGTAGTTTGGCAGAACATGAAGAAACCGAAGCTTATACACTTCACAACTTTTACCGCGGTGCCAAACCGGGCACTTTTTTGCACGATATTTTGGAATGGGCGGGCAAAAAAGGCTTTGCTGATATTGCCAATCAACCAGAGCTATTAGAGCAGCGAATTGTGTCACAGGCAGAAAAGGCAGGCTGGGGACACTACAGCGACGTGCTGTGCCAGTGGATGAATACTTTATTAAGCAAGCCTTTTCCGATTGCGCGAGGGACAGTGAATAAGCATGTCTCTCTTGCCGAGCTGAGCTTATGTATTCCGGAAATGGAGTTTTGGTTTAGTACCGAGCAAGCAAGCCTTGCCGCGATAGACCGCGCTGTGATAAGCAATACTTTTAATGGTGCAAACAGGCCCTCGGCAAAGCCTGAAATGATGACAGGCATTTTAAAAGGCTTTATTGATTTGACCTTTGAACATGAGGGGCAATACTTTGTGCTCGATTATAAATCCAATTATTTAGGTGAAACCGACGAGGCCTACACCCAAGCAAATATCGAAAACGCCATTTTGCATCATCGTTACGACTTGCAGTTTGTTATTTATTTGGTTGCTCTGCATCGTTTGCTCAAGCAGCGAATAGCTGATTATAGTTACGAGCGCCACGTTGGCGGATGCGTTTACTATTTCTTGCGCGGCGTTAAGGCCTCAAGCCAAGGGGTTTTTACGACTAAACCGCCACTTTCGTTAATTGAGCATGTAGATGCGCTATTTGCAGGCGAACATAATCATCCATTTGATTTGACGGGGGCAGAGCAATGAGTCAGTTCGAATTAGACCTAACAGCCTCGCCTTTAGGCTCAGCCTCAGAGTGTTTGCAGCTTTTAACATCATGGCGCCGGGTTGATGCAATCCGCCCCTTAGATCTTGCCTTTGCCTCGCAATTAGCGCAAATGTGCGAGGCCGCAAAGCTTCGTATTGAGCCAATCACGGTGTTGTTGTCGGCTATTGCGTCGCAACATCTCAGTGACGGCCATGTATGTATTGATTTGCGCAAAATGTTTGAGCGTCCTGAGCGCTTTATTAATATTGCGCCTGCATCCAGCCAACACCTAGTTGCCGAACAAGCGCCAATTAATTTGCGCCAGCTCCTTGCAAGCACAAGTTTATCGCAGTGCCTTAAGTCGCTAGAAAGCTGCTGTGCGGTAAGCACCTCGGCACAAAATATGGCGCCTTTGGCACTTAAAGGCACGCGTTTATATTTATCTCGCTATTATCATTACGAACTCAAAATTGCCCAAGGTATAAGAGCGCGCTTGCCAACACCAAGCGATATCAACGCGTTTTCGCACGATTGTGCCGGCGCACTAAAGCAGGCCATAGATGTGCTTTTTGAACAAAAAGACCGCCTATATGCAGCGTCTCAAATGCACGCCTGCGCCCTTGCCGCAAGAAGTCGTTTTGCCATTATTACTGGCGGGCCGGGCACCGGTAAAACCACTACCGTAGTGAAATTGCTGGCGGCTTTGCAGTCGATTGCAGGTAGCGTGACTGCCAGCGATGGGGCTGGTAAAAAGCTCAACATTGCTTTGGCTGCGCCAACGGGTAAAGCAGCGGCTAGGCTAAATCAGTCTATTAGTTCGTCGGTAAAGCGCTTACCGCTGGCGCAGTTACCAGGGCATGTCGGTGTTAACGACATTCCGCAAAAGGTAAGCACGCTGCATCGTATTTTGGGTAGCCGAGGTGCAAGCCAGGGGTTTACGTACAACAAACATAATCCCCTCGCCATAGACGTACTGGTGATAGATGAAGCCAGTATGGTTGATGTAAGTATGATGGCTGCGGTCATTGAGGCTTTAAAACCTGATGCGCGCTTGATTTTATTAGGTGACAAAGACCAGCTCGCCTCAGTAGATGCGGGTGCAGTACTTGGCCAGCTCGCCGAGGGCGCTCACTTAAATAATTACAGTAAAGACACGTCTAATTATTTAGAGGCTATGACCGGTGTACCTGCTCTGGTTCAGTCTGATGCTCAGGCACCTAATGATCAGGCGTCTAAGGTCTCAACAAATAAAACCTTGGCGCAGAACGTTGCGATGTTAAACCACAGCTTTCGTTTTGATGCCAATAGCGGTATTGGTCAGCTTGCAAAAATGGTCAATCGGGGCGCGCTCGACTCCCGCTTATTAGATGACTTGAACAACAAGCGTCTTGCTGATGCCCTTTCCTTGCAAAGCGACTTTTCAAAAGAAGATGGTGCCGGCATTCAGGCATTTGTTGACCATATTAAGGATGGTAGCCCCCGTATGTTTGCGAATGAGGGAAAGGGGCGGATGCAAAACAATCAACATATAGAACCGCCCGTTGGTTATGGCGCTTATCTATCGCTTTTAGACGCAGCGCAATCAGAGTTACGCCCTGATTCAAGTGATGAGCAGTGGGATGCCCTGGCTCAAAAAGTACTGGACTGTTTTCAGCGTTTTCAGGTTTTAAGTGCGATGCGAAATGGTCCTTACGGCGTAGAAGCGCTCAATATTATGATGCAAAAAGCCTTGATCCCCGCTGCTAAACTAGCCGCCCAAGGCTCGTTTTATGAAGGCCGACCATTATTGGTCACCCGCAATGACTACAATCTCGGGCTAACCAATGGTGATGTGGGCATGGTGATTTGGCGTTATGTTACCAATAAGCAAGGTAAGTCGGAGCGTGTAGCGCGAGTCGCTTTTGAGAGTGAGCAAGATGATGGCAAAATTAGGTGGTTCTCTCCTAGCCGCCTGCTAGAGGTTGAAACCGTCTTTGCTATGACCGTACATAAATCTCAAGGGTCAGAGTTTGAGCATGCATGTTTTGTATTGCCAGAGCGCGTTAATCCGGTAGTGAGTAAAGAGCTAGTGTACACCGCAATCACGCGTGCAAAATATTGGATAAGCATCGTCTCACCAAATGACAGGATTTTTAAAGACGCGATAAAAAACCCGATAAACAGAGAATCTGGCTTAGAAATAGATGATTAATTGTGGCGTGAGTAACTCGACATAAGCATTAGCGCAAAGATAGCCACAACCACAAAGGTAAACGCGTGCGTGGGCTTAAAGCTACTGACGGGTGGCTTAATCAAACGTAGGTATGATGTTTTTAAGCGTTGCTATATCCTCGTCTGATACGCCAAACTGCTTAAAGTAATGCTCCCAAGTTGAACAGAGCTCTTTCACGGTATCAATAATATCTAGGGCATCAGAGCGTTCAAGTGTAAAGCGCATAGACTGACTCACTAAGTTGTCTAAACTACCGTCGCGTGCATAGTCACCGATACCTATCGCGTGCTGCCTAGAAGCATTAATGGGCAAAACGTCATAAGCCGGTGCGAGAAACCATTCTTGAAGCGCAAAATCATACAGCAGACCGTGATTGCGTGCATGGTCGTCGGTATTGCCCATCAATACATTGAAAATCATACGCTTATATAAATCTAAAGCGTCTGGTGGATTACCGCCATGCTCCAAAACGAATTCTGCAAGATAGGCATAACAATATTGCGTCTGCAAAGATTTATTGTTCACTTTGCCAAGATTAAACAAGGAGTTGGCGCTTAAAAAATGGCTGCTGGGCACACCGTTCTTTACATCAAAGCGCTCAACTAAAAGCGCATCGCCTTGCTCAAAGCTCACCGTTGCCGTTGTTGCAACGCGGCAATCTAGCTCTCGGAGCATGTTCATTGTGGCGTGCTCTACCTTCACATGATTAAAGGCATCATCCGGCTTGTTGAATTTAACGATGTAGCCGCTTTGCTCATCTTGTAGCAAGGTTTTTGGTCTGGCCCCACCCATGCTCGCGCCAAGTTTAAAGGTGTTTACCGCAGCCTTGGGTATTTTTCTATTTTTTAAGAGTCGGTCTTTGGCGTCTAAAAACAAGGGTATATCAGCAAATGTTTGTTCGCTATATGTAGGCGCAGGGGAGATGTGTGAATGACTAAAAGCGAGCGCGCCCACCCCAGTTCCCGCGCTGTTAATTAAAACGGCCAGTTTGCTCTCGGGCTTGGTTTTTTCCAGCGAGCGCAGCACCTTGCTGCCCCATGACTCGGGACCTGCATCAGTAAACACACCAAACAAACCATCTTTGGCGTTGCAGGTAAACACTTCTCGTTTTAACGGCAGATTGAGCGGGTCTAGTGGAAAAGCATCATCACGGCTAAGATAACTTTTGCCATACCTAAATTCTCCATGTTTGCCGCTTTCATCTACTTTTATGGCACCGCAAACAACAGGCTTTTCGTCAAGACCATGAATAAATACAAAGGCTTTTGCGCTCATAGCGATACCCTATTTGAAGGTGCGATTAATATGCCCGCAATATAGAGGGTTAAGCAAAATAGGTCAATCAAGCGCTGACATAGGCTAGCAAACGAACAAAAAACGCTCAGCGTATGCCAGCGCATAAGCATGTAAATAAAAAGCATGCTTCAATTAGTACTACTTTTAGCCTGATCTTTAGCTTGACCTTTGGCTTCTTGCTCATTGCGTTCAAGCAACTGACGATCTGGCGTAAAATACTGCGTTCTATCGGCGGCGTTTTCGCCCCTTAGCCATTTGTTAGGAAATTCCGCAGCCTTTGCACCGACTTTATTTCTGAGCACTGCACCGCTATTATACTTTTCTGTGTAAGGCACAGTGTGATTGCCGTCATTGTCGGCTAAAAGCTCAAATAGCTTCTCGCGCATCTCGACTTTAGTGCGCAAAAGGGCAGGTTCTTCTATCAGGTTATTCATTTCTTTGGGGTCGTTTTGAATATCGTAAAGCTCTTCTGTATCCCACACGCCATGATATTGAATGAGCTTATATTTATCGGTTCTAAGTGCAAAAGTAGTGGGCGTATGCGGGTAGTTAAATTCCCAATAATATTCATATAAAAACGAATCGCGCCACTGCGCTGCGCGTTTGCCACTTATGCTCTCAAACCGACTGTTAATAAGCGGCAATAGGCTGTCGCCCTCAAACTGTGATGGTGACTTAGCGCCCGCAATGTCTAAAATGGTGGGCGCAATATCAATACCCAAGGCCGTTTTTTCTATGCTTTGCGAAGGTTTTACCATAGACGGAGACCACAATAATAATGGCACTCGGATAGATTCTTCGTAAGCATTTCGTTTATCAATAAGGCCATGCTCGCCGAATAGAAACCCGTTGTCTCCCATCAAAAATACGCTGGTATTGTGTTTGAGCTGATTGTCTTCTAAATACTGCATTATTCTTCCAATGCTGTCGTCTACCGCGGCAATGGCTCGATAGTATTGGCGCTTATATTCAGCTACGTTTAGGGTGCTGTGGTAAGGAAAGTCAACGCCGTGCCAACTGTTGCGCTGGTTTTTCACCCACATAGGTTTACCCACATAATTCTCCGGCGTGTTGGCCATAGAATCAGGCAGTGCGATGTCGACGTTGGCATATATATTTTCATGACGTGGTGCCGGAGCAAAATCGGCATGTACCGCTTTATGCGATAAGTACAAAAAGAAGGGCTTTTTATTCGCGCCAGAAGCCTTTTGCTGCTCGTTAAGCCAATTTAACGAATAGTCGGTTAGCTCATCGGTTATATAAGCTTTTTGTTCAACGCGTTTTCCGTTGATATTAAAGCTGTTTGTTTTACCCGTAGCATCTTTTACTGGGAAGTAATTGCCTTGCCCCGGGAAACTCAGCCAGTAGTCAAACCCAGGCTGCGGGTCGTCGGTGTAATGGCTATTGCCGCCAGTGCCGCCCATATGCCACTTGCCAACAAACGCGGTTTGATAGCCTGCTTGTTGTAAGTATTCAGGGAAAAAACGAGAAGAAGCTTTAGCAGACGAATTATTGTCTACCACGCCGTGGTTGTGCATGTATTGTCCGGTAAGAATCGAGGCTCGACTAGGTGAGCATAACGAGGTTGTAACGAAGGCGTTTTTAAAATGTACGCCCTCACTGGCCAGCTTGTCGATATTAGGAGTTTGAATCTCTGGGTTCATAAACCCGAGTTGGTCATAGCGCTGATCGTCGGTCAGAATAAAAATAACGTTTTGTTGTGTAGTGTGGGCCTTATCTTGCTCAGAGGCGGCGGCCTGCAGATGTGCACAACCGCCGATTAACAAGCAGAGTCCCAAAGCGCCAGAAGAAGCAAAACGGCGGGCACTTCCTGCATGCAATTGCGCACGAGTGGAGCGAGAAAAGGAAGAGATTATCGAAGGCAGCATCAAAAACCTTAGCATTGAGCGTATTGTTAACACATTGTAAACATCAATGTACATAAAAGCACGACCCTTCTCATTTGATAAATATGGTTTAGCACTTACGCAAATTACTGCGCAAGCGTGATTACCAAAAAGCACAGCTCAAGCTCTGTTATTTGTTGTTTTCTGCCTTGTTTAACTGCGAGTAAGTGTTTCTTTTTGTATTGCCAAAGTACATGGCAAATTACATTCCAAATTTCATGGGAAAAACATGGCAAAAACAATATTGCTCAAAAAAACTGTAATTGTTGTTTAAACGACCGATAACCTTATAAGACTTTGTGTGAAAACCTTACTCACCAACACAAATTTGTTTAAGCGAGTGGCTACTTAGCTTCTTGAGAATGGGTTGATTATGAAAATAAAGACAAAAATGCTAATTGGCGGGGGGATGCTGGCTGCGCTGCCCTTGTTAATTGGAAGTCTGTTTATTGGTTTAGGTGCAACAGATGTAGGCAGGGTATCTTTGCAAGAGGATGCAAAGCAAAACCTGATTGCTATTCGCGACATCACTGCATCACAAATTGAAAATTACATTCAAGATATAGAATTCCAAGCGCAGACGCTCTCCGACAATTTGATGGTGATTGAAGCTACCCAAGCATTTACCCGTGC
The DNA here is from genome assembly GCF_042652645.1 of Glaciecola siphonariae. Lineage (NCBI taxonomy): Bacteria > Pseudomonadati > Pseudomonadota > Gammaproteobacteria > Alteromonadales > Alteromonadaceae > Glaciecola > Glaciecola siphonariae. The sequence goes on along the minus strand of NZ_JBHSGU010000003.1, from coordinate 46,088 downwards.
ATTTAACAATTATGGTAACGAGAGCGCTTATGGTAAGGGCGCAATAGACGAGGACAAAATAGACAAGAGCCTAAGCCATTTTTATCGCAACGAGTTTGGTCAAAAATTCGACCGATTGAACCCGAACGCAAAGCTCAACATAGATGCACTTTCAACGGGTCTGAGCAAAACTGAACGGCTCTTACAATTTGACTATATCAGCAACAATGCCAACGCACTGGGTGAAAAGCAAAAACTAAGTTCTGCCAAAAATGGGAGTACCTATTCTGAGTTTCACGAAAAGTATCATCCGTTTTTTAGCGTTTTTATTGAACGATTCGGCTTCTATGACTTGTTTTTAGTCGACCCTAACACGGGGCACATTGTTTATTCTGTGTTTAAAGAACTCGATTATGCGACCTCTTTAAAAGATGGTCCATATGCGCAATCTGGCATCGCGCAGGCTTTTGAGCTGTCATTAAAGGCAACAGACAAAGATTTTACGGGGATCACTGACTTTGCCCCCTACATACCCTCATACAATGCCCCAGCCTCATTCATTAGCAGTCCTATATTTGAAAACGGGGAGTTGGTCGGTATCTTAATTTTGCAAATGCCGATTGATAAAATCAACGAAGTGATGACTTACAACGGCAATTGGGAAGAGACAGGCTTAGGCGAATCTGGTGAGACGTATTTAGTGGGTGAAGACTTTACTATGCGCAGTAATGGCCGGTTCTTGCTTGAAGATAAAGACAATTATTTACAACTGATGCGTAGTATTGGTCTGAACGATTCTTTAGTCTCTGCCCTTGGCAATCAAGAAACAACCATAGGGCTACAGCCGGTTAAAACTAAAGGAACGCAGGCAGCCATTGGCGGACAAACAGGTTTTGATATCTTCCCCGATTATAGGGGGATTGAGGTATTGTCGGCTTATAAACCGCTGAATATTAAAGGCTTAAGCTGGGTAATTATGAGTGAAATAGACTCTGCCGAAGCCTTTGCGCCTGTAAAAGCGCTCAGTGCCAACGTTTTTCAAACCGCAATAATTGTCGTCTGCATCGCATTGGTGTTCGGTATTTTTGCGGCTTTAATGCTCACCAGAGCTTTGGTTAAACCTTTAAGCTCACTTCAAGCAACCATTGAAGATATGGTTCAGGGTGAGGGTGATCTCACGGTTCGAATTGACACGATTGGCAATAATGAAGTCACCGAAGTGTCTTCTTGGTTTAACAAGTTTATTGCGCAAATCGATACTATACTCTCAGATTTGATTTCATCGGCGATGCGCTTGATTCCGATGTCTCAAGAGTTAGCCGATGGCAATGAGCTCATTATTAAAGCCGCAAATGCTCAAAACCGCCAGATTTCAGTGATGAGAGACCGGCTATATCGAGCAAGTGAATCCTCTGACAAAGTAAAAGAAGAGTCTGATCAAATCTTTGACGACAGTAAAATAGGTGCAAAAGGTGTGGTCGACGGTTTAGCGGCGTTTTCCGAAACGGAAGAAGAAGTAGGCCAATTGGACGTTATTATTACTGAAACATCTGACTCAATTGACTCGCTCAAAGGTGAAAGTGACAACATTGTAAGAGTGATTGACGTTATCAGCGAGATTGCCGACCAAACCAATCTATTAGCGTTAAATGCCGCTATTGAGGCGGCAAGGGCCGGAGAAGCTGGCAGAGGCTTTGCCGTGGTGGCTGATGAGGTGAGGGCACTTGCCTCGCGCACGCGAGAGTCGACACTGGAAGTTTCATCGATGATTGAAGCCATTCAATCAAAAACAGATTTAGTGGTAGAAACGATGGGGCGTGGCCGACAGTCAACAACACAGTGTTACGACAAAATTAAGACCGCCAAAACTAAGCTCCAAAGCATCGATTCAACCATGAAAACAATTAACGACCGAGTAGAGTCTATTACCTTTACTGTGAAAGAGCAGCGAGAAAACTTTGATGCAGTAGCGGCAGATTTTGACGGACTTGACGAATGTTTTTATAACTCACAACAAGCCAGTGCGATTGCCGTTCAGATTGGTGAAGATATGAGTAAAATGAGCCTTAAGCTTTATGAAATGGTAGAAAAGTTTAAGTTAAGTGACGCAAATTGGTCTACGCAAAAACGCAAGGGGACACGTATCGATGAAGCCTTGGTTGCAGCTAAGCAGCGCTCGTATTCACAAGAAGAAAGCGTAGACGATATGCTGTTTTAACCGACCCTTATGGTTAAAACAATCCGTGCACAGCTAAGGATGTAAAGCTAAAGACGTAGCGCTAAACGCAGGGTAGTAAATGTGTTTAGCTTTTTTTCATTCTTAAGGCTTTTGCCGCGAGGCCCTCTTTATACTTTTGTAATGGGTTGGAAGCGCTTTGTTGATCATCAAAATGCAGAGGCTCCTGCAAAAACGGAATGACCTTATCGCCCGGTAATGATGAAGAGGGTGTTAACAGTACAGAAAAAATGAAAAAATGAAAAAAGTATTATTTTGCGTATACATAATTTTGCTATTCGCGCTATCAGTCGACAGCCTTTAATATAAATCAGTGCGAGCAATAGATGAAAATTACTGCCTATATTTTAGGACTATTAGACGCGTATGCTTATGACGCTGCTTAACTAAAACAAAATAAATGTACTTAAGGTATGTTTGCCAAGTGCTGTTTTTTTGTTGATCACGTGTGTTTTACTATTTGTCGCAGGTGTCGGTGTAGCAAGAGTGATCAGCATCTATGGCGGTTCGTCGGTGTTGTTTTTATTGATGTCGGTTAGTAACAAAGAACAAGAGGAAGCCACATTAGAACTAGCGCTAGGAAGATCAAAACGAACCTTTAAAGAGAAACAAATAAGTCAGTATTCAGATATGATGTTTTCATGGACTCTCGGCGTAATACTCACTGTTGATATTTTATTTCACCCTTACAACGCAGTACTCGGCGTTATACTAATTTGCTTAAACGCGTTCGGCGTTTTAGTCACCATTGAAAGCAAAAGTGATATCAAATTCAAAGGCACTGTTTTGGAAAAGCCAATATTTAGAATCGTCATTCTTGTTGGCGGTATTTTGATGGTTTCGGTTGCTTTGTTGAATGTTTTTGTTGGAGATTGGGTTTGGCCTTACCCTTTCATTTTTTAAAAAACCAAGGTGTAAGATTCGAGTTTATTGCGGGCTCAGTTGGATATCACGCCGACCCGGTGCATTAATCGATATATTGGGCTTAGTGGTCGACTTCCCCGAGCGATATATTTATGTGCGAAATATGGCTCACTCAACACCTGAACCATGAAACTATATCCACTATTCTATGCACAAGGTATACTGCCAATATAATTGAAAACCGATCGGGATGACGATAATGAACGTGGCCAAATCCGAAGTGCAGCATATACTAAATAGTATGCCTGATGAATGCGATATCGAAGACTTACACTACAGACTTTATGTGCTTAGTAAAATCAAACGTGGTCAAGAAGCGGTTAAAAATAGTGACACTTTCACACAAGACGAGGTGAGAGACAGAATCGCAAAAAAATGGCAGAAATAATCGGCAAACTGCATTGGTCTCAAGAGGCGTTTGACGACTTAGATGCGATTACTGACTTCATCTTAAAAAATCCCCTCAGTACGCTGAAATTATAGGCGATGCGCTGATTGATGCGGCTGAACACGCCTTTAACCATCCACATCATGGCCGCATGGTGCCCGAGCTACAAAACTCTACTATCCGTGAAAAAATCGTATACAGCTATCGCTTGATTTATGAGCTCACTGAGTATGAAAACGGACATGATGTTAGCATCATTACTATCGCAAACGGAACTCAACTACTCGTCCCTATATTAGAGGAACGTAATCGTTCATAAACCTATTACAAAGCAGGTCATGATGAGTAGTGGTTTAATGCCATTGCCAGAAAAGTATAATGCGAATATCAATATTCAAATGCTAATGATAAATCATTAAAACTTTGTAGGCCCAAATGGAAGGGTACGTGTTAATCTTTAAATCTAACCGTTGATTGACGCTCTCTGTTGACGTGTAATTGGGTTACGTCAGGTCGTGAATAATGTCCAACGGGATCAAAGTTTTGCCGCTCTTCAAGTACCTTTTTATGGTCAAGCTCTGTTGTGAATACTCCTTCAACACCAATCTGAGGCTCTAGCACCCAAGTGCCGTCAGGTGCTGACACACAAGATGCGCCACTTGCGAGGGTGTCTTTTGCGTTATCGAGTATTTCTTCGAGCATGGGTGTGTTGTTTGGGAAATCTTGTTTTCTCATCAAGCCCGACACCGATATTACGTAACTACGGCTTTCTTTTGCAATAAAACGTGTGATGTCGTGAGTGTTGTGTTCACCCCCCGGCCAGCTTGCCACATGCAAGTCTTCGCCTTGGGCATACAAAGAAGCTCGCGCAAGCGGCATCCAGTTTTCCCAGCAGTTTAATGAGCCTAGGGTAAAGTCTTGCAGAGGAAAAGTGCGCAGCCCGTGCCCATCTCCCGGTCCCCATGCGAGCCTTTCTTCGTAAGTTGGCATAAGTTTGCGGTGTACGTTTAATATTGAGCCTGAGCAATCTATGGTTACTAGCGAGCAATAAATAGTGTGCCCTCCGCGGTCGCTGGCGCGCTCAGCTATGCCTAACACTACCGAAATATTGCGCTGTGCAGCCAATTCACATATGCCCTGAAGGTCGCCTCGCTCTATATTAATTGCCTGAGTTAAATAATGCGCTTGCATCTGTTTTTGTTTGGGCGAATTAAACTGCGCCCCGCCGGTGAGCTCTAGCCAAAAGGGATAGCCCGGTAATAAACACTCACCAAAGGTAACTAGCTGAGCGCCTTTATCTGCGGCTTCGCTTATTGCTTGCATGACTTTTTGTGTGCTCGCGGCTCTGTCTAACCAAACTGGCGCAATCTGCGCTAGCGCTACTGTGATGATGTTCGATGGCATATTTTGCGTTTCCTGTTAACCCGAATTTCTATAGTATTTTTCGCTAAGCATTAACGCAAGATAAAAAAGGGGGCTGTTACGCCCCCCTTTGTCTACCTGTTTAAGATACGCTATTTAAAGCGTCTTACTCGTAGCTGTAGTTCATTGTTACGCCGCTATATGTGGCGTAAGCGCGTATACCAATCTTCCAAGCGCCGGCTTGCGGGTTATTGATGGTACAAACTTCGGTGTTGCCAGTTCTGTAAGGACGGCAATCGTAGCGATTAGTTTGCGGGTCTGAGCCATAGCGAAGATATAGGTCAGCGTCTCCGCGTCCGCCTGATATTCTGATGGTTAACGTTGAAACACCAGCAGGAATGGTCCATGAGTAACGCTTCCAGTTATTGGTGCTATCTGAAAGGTTGCTTAGCTGACCGCTTACCGGCGTAACGCCGCCACCGCCGCCGCCTGAGTTACCGTCGCAGCCATTAGTTGCTAGAAAATCGTAAGCATCTCGCGCTTGCACAATACCGTGGCCGTAACTGGTATCTTTACCCGCACTACCTTTATCTTTTGCGGTTACGTTTAATGCGTTTCTGATTTGTTCATTGCTGCACTGACGGAAAAAGCTCCATACCAAGGCCGCAGCTCCTGCAACGTGCGGTGTAGCCATAGAGGTACCGCTAATGCTTCGGTAGGTGTTAACCGGCCATGTTGATGAGACTGCGCTGCCAGGACCCGCAATTTCAACAGCGTTGTTGAACTGGGAGTAAGACGCTCGGCGTTCGCTGGAGTCAACCGCCGCAACCGATATAACCGCTGGGTAGGAGGCAGGATAAGACAAGCCAGATGTGCCATCATTACCCGCTGCTGCAACAAGCATCATGCCGTCATCAACAAAACCTTGCATTGCATTTCGTTCAGCTGTTGAAGACGAACCGCCGCCCAAACTCATGTTAACCACATTTGAGCCTGCACTTTGACACTGGCTGATTGCATCGATGATGTCAGAGGCAAAGGTCCAGCTACCGCTGTCGTTGAAGATTTTAACAATGTGCATATTTACGCCCGGATATACGCCAACCACACCTTCGTTGTTTGCAATTGCGCCAATGGTGCCAGCTACATGGGTGCCGTGCCCATTACCATCGTTCCACCAGTTTCCTACCTGATTGTTATTTGCCTGACCTGTTACGCCATCGTTTTGATCGGGAAGATCAGGATGGCCAAGGTTGTAACCTGTATCAATAACGCACACTTTACGACGGCCCGGGTCGTTCTGATTCAACTGCGTGGCCTGAACCATTGAAATACCGTATGGGGTAGTTTCAGCTTGAAGTTCTCGTCGTGGGTCAAGAGAAATATAATCGACCGTTGGATTTTGAGATAGTTTGTATGCGGCTTTTTTGTCCATCTTCACAACAACCATGTTGTGCTTAGGCATAGTGCGAACCTTTTGGGCTCCTGCACGGCTTAAAATACCTGCAGCTACATCTTCTTGCAGTAATCCGTTTACTACAGCCTGTTGAACAGCTGGGCCGATGCCGCCAGAGCGGTTAGTGGTAGGCGCGCTTTCTTTCGTCTCTTTAAAAACCACCATATAGCGTTCGGTGCTTGCCGCATTGCGAACAAGATTCTTAAGGTCTTTACCGCTAATAGGGCTAGTTTTACCTACTGTGGCTACTTCTTCTTGCTGGAGTGCTTTATCTAAAGCGGAGGTCACTTCTGAAGGGCTTTGCGTTGCTGCTGCAACATTAAATGCCAAAGCCGACAGCGCAAATACGCCGAACGAAGAGAAACGTTTTTGGGTATGCAACATGATATGTTCCTAGTTGATTATTTAGTTGAATGTCGATGCGCTTTTAATTGTTAGAATTTTGCGCCAACTCACGCTAAACCCAGTTTGTATTTTTCGCAATAGAAGTAAGTGTTTGTTATGACTCGAAAAACTGTGCGATTCTCGTAGCCATTTGCAGACAGCGAGATGAAGTGTCAAATTAATATGTATAAAAACAATGTGTTAACAAATCTAAACAGTGTAATCAAAAATTTACACTTATTTTGAGAGCGCGAGGAAGACATTTGCGACATAGATGATCTAAATGAAAAATTTTACTACGAATTTGAGAATGTCTATTTCAGAAAATAATGGGATAAATTTTTTCAAATCACCCACGACTTTTTTTGTGGATTTCAATAGGTAGAGAATAAGAAGAGCGCTTTTTATACCTTATTGATAAAGAATAAAGTACACCGTTTTCTGCTAGCCGAGCAACCGCGCTGCAAGAAGTGTTTGGTTTATCTGAGACAATTCTTTGAAAATACCGTTCGAAAATTTATTAAAGGTGTTCATAGCAAACCATGCCCACGAAAAATTTATATACCGCCGCGTATTATTTTCACAATTGTTTTTCGTTGGATTATCTATCAAAATTTAAGTTACTGATTGTATTGGTTTTTACATCTGGAATGGCCTTTGCTTATTTCGAAGTAAGCTAGAACGAAACTAGTGAGATAACAACAAAGGAGAATTTAATGAGTAATCAAACGCAAGATGTAACTAAAATCGCTGATACAATTAAAGTCCTTCAAGGTGGTATCGATTTTTATCAGAAAGCCATTGGTGAGGTAGATTCATCAAATGTGCAGCACATGTTTCGTCGCATGATTAAAGGTAAGGAAGAAGCGATTGAATCGCTACAACCTTTTGCCATTAAAGAACAGGGTGAGCGTGAGACCGATTCGGATTGGATGGTCAGCACACGTAAAATTTACACTCAACTGATTGGTAAAATGAGTTCAGATGAGGACCATACCTATATCAAGCAACTGGAAGAGGTCGAGGATAGAGTATTAGAAGTACTCGACGAAGCCCTCAAGCACGACCAGCCAGAGTCATGCCTAATCGCTTTGCGCACCATTAGAGCAAAAGCGCAGCAAATGCATGACGAGATGAAGGCCCTACAAGAGGCAACAGCGTAAGCATTCATCTTTTATTGATCAGCACAATCTAAGTTGAAATTATATTTAGATGAATGATATGAGAAAGCCGGCTTTTTGCCGGCTTTTTTGTGTTTATCGATAAGAGTAGGGTCTAACTCATGCCATACAATGCTTTGTCATGTCATGTCATGTCATGTCATGTCAGGTCGTGTCAGAGCGCCGTTTCTCAAAGAGGATTCAGGTTAGTTAGGATGTGCATCACTATTTTCACGTTTTAGGGAGCAACACATTGCGCTTGAATCTGCCTTTAGTAGAGTGATGTTGTGCCGCTCCAAAAGGATCGCAATAGGCACAATTAATCCATAAAACGGAGACACCATGAAACCAGAAACTATTGCCTTACACGCCGGCTATCAAAGTGACCCAACAACGAAAGCCGCCACCGTGCCAATCTATCAGACCACCTCATTCACCTTTGATGATACTCAACACGGGGCCGACCTATTTAATTTGGCCGTGCCAGGCAATATTTATAGCCGCATCATGAATCCAACTAACGCTGTATTGGAGCAACGCATAACTGAACTAGAAGGCGGTGTGGGAGCTCTCGCCGTAGCCTCAGGAATGGCTGCTATTCGTTACGCAATTGAGGCGATTGCTGAGGTGGGCAGTAATATCGTTAGTACCAGTCAGCTTTACGGCGGTACTTACAATTTATTTGCCCATACCTTCCCGCGCCAAGGCATTGAAACCCGCTTTGCCAAATCAGACGATTACGACAAGGTTGCCGCCCTAATTGACGAAAACACTCGCGCCTTGTTTTGTGAGTCTATCGGCAATCCAGCGGGCAATGTTGTTGATATTGAGCGCTGGGCAAACATCGCCCATGATGCTGGCGTGCCTCTCATTGTAGATAATACGGTTGCCACCCCAGTGCTCTGTAGAGTCTTTGACCATGGCGCAGACATCGTGATTCATTCGCTTACAAAGTATATTGGCGGTCATGGCACAACCATTGGCGGCATTATTGTTGATTCAGGAAAGTTCGATTGGGCGGCTCATCCAGACAGATTTAAAATGATGACCACACCAGACCCTAGTTATCATGGTGTGGTATATACTGAAGCCCTCGGGCCGGCTGCTTATATTGGACGTTGCAGAGTTGTACCTTTGCGTAATACAGGTGCCGCGCTTTCAGCCAACAGCGCATTTCAAATTATGCAAGGACTCGAGACGCTATCGCTAAGAATGGAGCGCCATTGCGAGAACGCAGAAAAAGTAGCCGAGTATCTGCAAAATCATGAGGCTGTTGAGTGGGTCAATTATGCAGCTCTGCCTACAAGCCCTTACTTTGAAACATGCAAAAAAATCTGCAAGGGAAAAGCAGCGGGCATTATAAGCTTTGGGATCAAAGGTGGTATCGATGCTGGTGCTAAATTTATCGATGCGCTTGCCTTAATATTACGACTGGTCAACATTGGAGATGCAAAGTCTCTTGCTTGCCATCCTGCAAGTACCACCCACCGCCAACTTAATCCTGACGAGCTCAACAATGCAGGTGTGTCGGAAGAAATGGTGCGAATATCAGTGGGTATTGAACATATCGACGATATTCTCGCCGATATTGAACAAGCGCTGGCTGCCAGCCAAGTGTAATTACACGTGAAAGATTGAAAAAGGGCGCACTGAGCGCCCTTTTTATAGGTCATGTTTTAAACTAAAGAGTTTTACGATGGTACACAACCTTTGTATAGCACCCTAAATAGCCGCTGCTAGCTCGGCTCCTTGGCGAATGGCGCGTTTGGCATCAAGCTCGGCGGCAACATCTGCGCCCCCAATAATATGAACGGTCATCCCTGCGGCCACCACACTCTCTTCTAATTCTTTAAGTGGCTCTTGTCCTGCACAAATAATGATGTTGTCTACCGCAAGAGTTTGCGGTTTATCATTTATGGAGATATGTAAACCTTCATCGTCTATGCGCTCATACGTAACGCCGCCCATCATTTTTACTTTATGATTCACTAACGACGCTCGATGGATCCATCCCGTGGTTTTACCAAGCCCCTTTCCAACTTTGCTTGCTTTACGTTGTAATAAATACACATCTCGTTGAGGCTTCACCTCTTCTTTGGCCTTCAGCGCCCCTGCATGCGTAAAGGTTTTATCTATGCCCCAGTGAGTTAACCACTGATCTAGGTTTGTAGTTAAATGCGCCTGCTCAACCAAATATTCAGATACATCAAAACCAATGCCGCCAGCGCCTATAACGGCCACTCGTTTGCCCACCGGTTTATGATCGCGTAGTACGTCAATATAGCTCATAACGCTTGGGTGATTGATGCCCTCAATATCTGGCGTACGCGGCTTAATACCGGTCGCTAAAATTACTTCATCAAATCCGTGCTCTTTCAAAAGCTCTGCGCTTGCTTCGGTGTTTAAGTGCAGCGTCACGCCGGTGACTTCAATTTTGCGCTGGTAATATCGCAGTGTTTCGTAAAACTCTTCTTTGCCCGGAATTTGTTTAGCGTAGTTAAACTGGCCCCCAATTTCGCCGCTCTTTTCAAACACATGAACAAGGTGACCGCGCTCGGCCGCATAGGTCGCAAACGCTAGACCCGCTGGACCCGCGCCGACAACCGCAAGCTTTTTGGGTGTTGCTACTGTTTTAAAAATGAGTTCTGTTTCGTAGCAAGCCTGCGGATTGACCAAACAGCTCGCACGTTTTTGTTCAAAAGCGTGGTCAAGGCAAGCTTGGTTGCAGGCAATACAGGTATTGATTTGGTCAGACTCATTGCGCATCGCTTTTGCTACAAAGTCTGGGTCAGATAAAAACGGTCGCGCCATCGACACCATATCGGCATGGCCTTTAGCTAACACCGCCTCGGCGACCTCAGGTGTGTTAATCCGGTTTGTGGTAATGAGAGGAATAGCAACTTCGCGCTTCATGCGCTCGGTTATCCAAGTGAATGCTGCTCGTGGTACCGACGTAGCGATTGTTGGCACGCGTGCCTCATGCCAGCCAATACCGGTATTGATGAGCGTCGCACCGGCTTTTTCAATCTCTTTTGCTAAATATACCACCTCGTCCCACGGGGCTCCGCCCTCAACCAGGTCGAGCATTGAGAGGCGATAAATTAAAATAAAGTTTGGTCCAACTTTTTGACGAGTGGCGCTAACAATCTCCACGGCCAGTCTGGCGCGGTTTTCTAAGCTACCGCCAAATTCATCGTCTCTAAAATTTGTGCGCTCACAAAAAAACTGATTAATTAAATAGCCTTCTGAGCCCATGATCTCAACGCCATCGTAGCCCGCCATTTTTGCGTAGTTAGCGCATTCTGCAAAATCTTTAATGGTGCTGCGAATGCCTCGCGCCGATAGTGCTTTTGGGGTAAAAGGAGTGATTGGGGATTTGACGGGTGACGCCGATACCGCCAAAGGATGATAACCATAACGGCCGGAATGTAGAATTTGCATGCAAATCTTTCCGCCTTCTTTGTGTACCGCCTCGGTAATGACCTTGTGTTTTTTAGCGTGGCGTGAACTGCTCATTCTGCCCGCAAATGGTGCTACCCAGCCGGCGATGTTTGGCGCAATCCCGCCTGTCACGATAAGTCCCACACCTCCACGTGCTCGCGCAGCATAAAAGGCCGCGAGCTTTTCGAATCCACCTTTTTGTTCTTCTAGGCCTAAATGCATCGACCCCATCAAGGTGCGATTTCTAAGGGTCGTAAACCCTAAATCTAGTGGTTCTAAAAGGTGAGGGAAGACGTTATTGGCGCTTGTTGTTTCAGCCGCCGGATTCAATTCGCTAGACAATGTTAGGCCTCGTTGAGTCGATGTACTTATACTGTAACCTCTTTATATACGATGTTTTTGACTATTGGGCACAAAATCCGAAAACGTAAGCGGCGCTGTATTGCTGAGCTAATACAGTCCTTATTGTAAATATGCACTCAATACGCTAGCACCGCGTAATGTCTAATACATAATGTGTACTATGCACACCGAGGATGTATATTGCGTAGTTATGAATTACGTAGGTGCATATCTACAGGGTTCGCAAAGATGAGCGACAAACACTGTTTGTCAAAATATGAGCTTTCAAAAGTGACTGCATGGATAAAGTGGCTGCATGGATAAAGTGATTAACAAAAAGGCGCAAAACAAACCGCTAGGTTATCGTTTAGGCCTGCCAGCATGGGCTTTTTCGGGGTGGAAGAATAAGTACTTTACCGATAGCCCGTCGGCGCTTGCCAGTTATGCGAGTGTGTTTAACATGGTCGAAGGCAATACCACGTTTTATCAAACTCCCAGCCCAGACAAAGTGCAGTATTGGAAAGACCAACTTGAGGGTAAAGACTTTCAAATATGTTTTAAATTACCGCAAAGTGTTACCCACAATGCCCTGCCAAATTTTGCTGAACTAAGCGAATTTATACGGCGAATCTCGCCTTTGCAATCGCATCTAGGCCCATTATTGCTTGTGTTCCCTGCCAGCGTTGGCCCTAAAAATATTGATTTTATTGAGCGTATCTTGCAAAAACTACCGGCAGATTTTAAGAGCGTCATTGAGGTGCGCCATCAAGCATTTTTTGATGAGACGGGACTGAATGCGCTTAACCCAATATTGAACCAATATGGCGCTCACCGTGTGGTATTAGATAGTCGACCGCTCTACAGAGGTGACCAACAGCACCCTGATGTTGTGCAGGCTAAGCATGAAAAACCTAAGGTTCCTGTGCTGCCAAAGGTATATAACGGCTTAGCGTTTGTTCGTCTGGTTATGCATCCACACAGCGATGACAACGGGCTGTTTATTAGGCAGTGGGCGAAAATGCTAAGCGAGTATTTTGCACACGATATTAAGGTTTATTTCAGTCTACACTGCCCAAATAACCTGTATTGTCCTAGCTTTGCAAAACAGTTTCATCAAGCCTTGCTTGAAAGCTGTGCGCAAACAAATCAGAACAAAGCGGGCGTCCTGCCTGAATTTCCGGTGCCTCAGCAGTCTACATTGCTTTGACCCACTCATTTAAAATCGCAAGGTGCAGCGTTGCACTTTTGCATTATTGCACATTTGCCAGAGTCATCTGCTTTAAACGCGCTATGGCGTATTTGCCAAAAAATCGCGAGATAATCGTGCATTTTCAGTTATCCTTAAGCGTAGCACCTCAACAACGGAAGCATCCAACAACATAAGCACCGCAAGGTAAGCACCACAGAATAACAAGGATTAAGTATGATTGAGCGCTTTTTAGAACGAACGTTCTCGCTAAAGCAGCACGCAACAAATGTCAAAACTGAAGTGATAGCGGGGCTAACTACCTTCGCCGCGATGTCGTATATCCTTATCGTTAATCCAAGTATTTTGGGACTTAGTGGTATGCCAGTATCAGGACTTATCACAGTAACTGCTTTGGCCGCCTGTTTAGGTACTTTGCTCATGGCGTGGCGCACCAATTATCCCATCGCGATGGCACCTGGAATGGGGCTGAATGCATTTTTTGCCTTTACAATTTGTATGGCACGAGAAATACCGTGGGAAGCAGCCTTGGGTATTGTCTTTTACAACGGGGTGCTGTTTTTGTTGCTTACCCTATCGGGGTTGAGACAGAAGATAGCTGGCGCTATTCCTGACGCCCTTAAAATTGGTGTTCAATGTGGTATTGGCCTTTTTATTGCGTTCATAGGCTTAAAAAACGCGGGTTTAATTGTTGCAAACCCAGCTACATTTGTTGCCCTTGGCGACTTATCACAGCCTGCTGTTTTGCTAGCCTTCGTTGGCATCATCATGACTTTAATACTGGTCAAAAAGAATGTGACTGGCGCGGTGCTCATTTCTATCATACTTATCAGCGTAGTCGGCTTGTTTATCCCTACTGAAAACGGGCAGTTAACATCCACGCCTGATGCCTTTTTTGGGATGCCAGCGCCAATCGGGGACACTTTTTTTGCGATGGATTTGCTCTATCCCATCGTGAACTTTGCGAGTACGTGGGATCTTATTTTTGCACTTATGTTTGTGAATATGTTTGATACTATCGGAACGCTTTTAGGCGTCTCAAAACGCGCCAATTTAGTCGATAGTAATGGTCATCTTCCTAAAATAGGCCAAGCGATGAGTGCAGATGCAAGCGCTGGTGTGATTGGCGCGGCATTGGGTACATCGCCGGTTACAAGCTATGTAGAGTCGGCGGCAGGCGTTGCCGCTGGCGGTCGTACCGGACTTACCGCAGTGGTAGTCGCGATATGCTTTTTATTGGCCTTGTTTTTATCGCCGCTGATGCAGGCAGTGCCATTAATGGCGACCACGCCCGCGCTAGTCATGGTAGGCATTTTTATGATGGATGCCATTAAAGAGCTGGAGTTTGATGACTTAACCAGTGTAGCCACAGCTACCGTTGCACTCGTGGCTATGCCTCTTACATTCAGTATCAGCGAAGGTATAGCGCTCGGCTTTATTGTTTATGTGGGAATTCGGGTTGGCATTGGTGAATATAAAAAAGTCAGTGCGCTCACTTACGTCATGGCCCTTGTATTTATGTTGCGTTATATCTTTGACCTCAAATAAACGAGTGACTTAAATTTATATAAGCGATTTAAACGCCCCCAAGTGTCGACACGAACGCAATTTTCGATTGAGATCTTTTAACTACCTATTTTAAACCGCCTTTGTAATGGGATTCGCTGTTAACGTCGTCATCATTGCGTTTCGAGCGAATACTCCCCTAAATTCAATAATCACTAATCAAACATTACTAGATAACAACAAAACACTTAGTCTTTGTTGAACAAGCCTTTGAGCCTGTCGGTGGCCTTGTTCATCAACTCGTCTTTTTTCTTGTCGACTTCTTCTTTGATTTTCTTTTTAGCTTCTTCTTCAAGACGATTTGAAGCCTCTTTTTTTGCTTGCGCAATCACGTTGTCGAGCATGGCCTTTGCGATAGCAGCACCGACTTGATCTGCGGGAATGCCGCTTGGTTTACCAATGGAACCTGCGCTGAATGACGGTAAGGTCACTTCGTATGCTTTTTGCCCTAATTCAATATCGCCTGTGGGCAAGTTTTCAAAGTTGAGCATTAAACGCGCTGAGTTAATGCTGACATTCTCAACAATGACCAAAGGATTCACGCCAGGCTCGGTGCTCTGGGGCTTAGGCTCACTGGATGCTGGTAGTGCTTTTGCGATATTGTCTTTTAGAGCAAGTAGGTTGCCATTACCGCTTGCGTCTAGCTCATATAAAATTTCAGGTGCGTTAACGCTGATCTCTTGAATCACATAAGGCTCTTCGGTAGCGCCGCCAATATCTAGCGTGATAGAACCAAGGCTGAATGCATCCGATTGACTAAAGCCCTGCGGATTTTCTACGTCAATATCGCTAATGGTCAATTTGCCTTCGGCCAAAGCAAGGTCAACACTAAATACGGTCACTTGCGTACCAAGCACTCTACTGCCTTGTTCTTCAATTTGTGCTTTTATAAAGCTGCCAGCGTTGCTGAATAAGTACCATACGCCCGCGCCTAGCAGCGCCAGTACAACTAAAATTACTATTAGAACCTTTTTCATGGTCATTCCTTGTATTCATTTACATGTTGTTCGTTGCTCACAATATAGCAAGAATAAGGATATAAAAAATCAATAAACGCGAAAAGCAAACTTTTATGCTGGCTGCCGCGTTTTAATTGTTATATTTCAATTGTTACCTTAGTACGACCAATTGCGGTATCTACAGTTCACCTTGTGTCATACTGATATGTTCAACATTGATTTTAATCAGCGCTAGTCAATTGCCTGCTGGCAAAGGAGTTAAATTTCACAATGTTCAATCAAAAAAATGTTCAGCTAATGCTGCTGGTGTTTATTGTCATGCTGTTAAATGCTTGCAGTGCTACTAAAAGCTTGTCGGTGTATTCTATGAGTAATGCTGATCTTGAAAGTGCGCTGCGCAGTCAACTGCCTAAACTTAGCGATGAATTAAGTTTGATGGGACTGCCCGTGAAGTTTGAGGTAGACGAAATTGACGTAAACATCGGGCCAAACCAAAGTGAATCGGTGGAGCTTAGCTTTGATTCCAGCGCAAGCATTGGCGCTTTTGGCGTAAGTTATGGTGTTGGTTTAGATTTAAAGGTTGAAGGCAGCCCCTACTACGACGGCGAAAAGAAGGCGATTTTTGTTCGCAACGTGCGCTTGTTAGATTCGCGCATTGATGCGGGAGGATATCAGGGAAATTTAGGCCTGTTAGACGACCGCGCGATGGAGTTGGTGAATGCTTTTTTATCTGTGACACCGGTTTATACCCTAAACTTAGACGACCCTAAGGTCGCCTTTATTTCAAAGGTGCCCCTTGATATGAAAGTCTCCGAAGGTGCGCTGATGGTGGTGCCTCGTTTCTAACGCGTGTTTTTACTCCATTAAGCCAAGTACTCGCGGCAAAAATAGGCTTATCTCAGGTATAAAAGCGACCAGCATCAAGCCGAGCAACATGGTAATAAATAAAGGTAACAAAGGCTTTATGACACTTTGAATCTTTATTTTGGCAACGCTGCAGCCTACAAAAAGCACTGAGCCCACCGGCGGCGTGCAAAGCCCAATACATAAATTGAGTATCATCATAATACCAAAATGCACGGGGTCCATGCCGGTGGCTACGACAACAGGCAAAAATATTGGCGTAAATATTAATACCGCCGGTGTCATATCCATGAATATCCCAACCGCCAGCAATATAAGATTAATGATCAGCAAAATAATAATCGGATTGTCACTTATAGCCAGTAAAGCGGTGGTAATGCTCTGCGGAATGTTCTCATACGCCATCACCCATGAAAGCGAGATAGAGGTCGCCACTAAAAATAGCACGATGCAAGTTGTGCGTATGGTGTCGAGTAGAAGAGGGCGTATTTGTGAAAGCGATACCTCTTTGTAGGCCGCTACAAGGCAGGCAGAATAGAGAACCGCGATGGCTGAGGCCTCCGTTGCCGTAAACAATCCGTTTACGATGCCGCCAATCACAACCACAAGCATCAACAGGCTTGGGGTCGCGGCCACCAGAGTGCGAGCGGTTTCGCCAAAGCTTGCTTTCTCGCCGCGTGGATAATTGCGTTTTTTCGCGATAATGCCCGCGGTGAGCATGAGCAATCCGCCAATCAATAAACCTGGTAAGTAGCCCGCCATAAAAAGCGCTGCAATAGACACGCCGCCGCTTGCTAACGAAAACACAATAAGTGTATTGCTAGGCGGGATGATCAGGCCCGTGGTAGCAGAACTGATGTTTACCGCTGCAGAATAAGCTTTGTCGTATCCCTCTTTTTCCATGCGAGGGCCCATTGCCCCGCCAATCGCCGATGCAGACGCAACAGCAGAGCCTGAGATTGCACCAAACAGCATGTTTGCAACAATATTTACAAAGGCTAATCCACCAGGAAGCGCCCCTACTAAGGCGCGCGCAAAATCAATAAGACGCCGCGCAATACCGCCGCTGTTCATCAACTGCCCAGCTAGAATGAAAAATGGAATAGCCAAGAGCGTAAAGCTGTCCAACCCAGTTGCCATGCGCTGGGCAACGGTGGTGAGCGTCGCCATGGTTGGTACGTTCATCAATAGCGTGAGCGTTGCAGAAATGGCGATACTAAACGCTATCGGCAGCCCGAGCCCTAATAAAACCACAAAGCATACTACCAGTGCCAATACTTCGATGTATTCCATCACTATCGCTCCTTTAAGTAAGATGCTGCGCGCACAAATGCACAGGCGCAATAACCGAGCATAAATACGCCGCTGATCGGCAAGGCCAAATAGATATATCCCATGGGTACTTCTAGCACCGTGGAGCGTTGCGCCAAGGTCAGTGTAACGTCTACCAAACGCAGACCGCCTACCACTAATACGCCAAGGGCGAAGGCGGCCATTAGCAGCACTAAAAAGCCCTGTAAAAGCACAGCCCGTTTAATTGATAATTTTTCACTTAATAAATCAATGGCCAGATGCCCACGTTGACCCACCACCCATGCGGCGCCAAGCAGGGTTAACCAAATTAACAAAAAGCGAGCCAATTCGTCGGTTACGGTGCTTGGAGATTGCAGTACATAGCGGCTAAATACTTGCCAAAGTACAACCAACACCAGAGATAGCAGCATAAGCACGAGCGCAGGCTCAAGAAGCGTGTCGAGCAAAGCATGAAATTTCGCGCTTTTGCCATCGTTCAGCTTGTGATCTTGATTATTGTGCGGCGTCATTGGCAGCCTCCTTAATGCGCTGAATATACTGATAAGCCTGAGGATCATCTTTATAGCCAGCTAACATGGCATCAACCGATGCAATAAACGGCTTTTTATTAGGGTATATCACTTCTACTCCGGCGGCATTTACTGCCTCTAGCGCCTCGTTTTCAGCCGCCGCCCATAGCTTGCGCTGTTCAACAGCCGAGGCATCTGCCGCCTGTTGTAACCATTGTTGCTGCTGAGGGTTCAGCCGCTCCCACAGGTGGGTAGAAATCATCAGAACATCAGGCACAGAGGTGTGCTCATTAAGCACGTAATACTTGGCAACTTCGTAGTGACGAGAATAATAAAAGCTAGGCGGATTGTTTTCAGCACCATCTACCACACCTTGTTGTAGGGCGGTATACAGCTCTCCCCATGCAATCGGTGTTGGCGAACCGCCCATAGCTCTCACCATATTCATGGCGGTCACGCTCGGCTGAACCCTTATTTTCATGCCTTTTAGGTCTTCTGGACGGTTGATAGCCTTATCTACACTGTAGTAGCTGCGACTACCAGCATCGTAAAACGCGAGGCCGCGCAGCCAGAAAGGCTCGCTTTCGGTGAGCAAGTCGCGACCAATGTCGCTATCCATTACCTTATGTGCGTGCGCCTTGCTAATGAATACATAGGGCAGGCTTAGCACTTTTACATTGGGGGCAAAATTTTCCAAAACGGCAGCCGACACTTTTGTCATGCCCACACTGCCAATTTGCAGCAACTCAAGGGTCTGCCTTTCGCTGCCGAGCTGCTGATTTGGATAGATGTCGATGGTCATTTCACCGCCAGATAGGCGCGCTAATTCATCGGCCATAAAAACCATACCTAAATGAACCGGGTGCTGAGTATCAAGCCCATGACCTAATTTGATTTCTACGCTGGTTTGCTCGCGTGCGCACGCGCCTAAGAACAAGGCGATAATTAAAAATGCGGTAAGGTGCTTAGCTTTATTCATCACGATATCTCCTTTAGCAGGGCAGCGATTGATAGCTCAATATTTTTGTCGTCTCTTATGCGCCTTAACCATCCACATATTTCGCTGACCAGCCGAGCGTTATACGCCAAGTTTTTTGGAAATACTGCATCGAAAGCCAGCATGTTTAACACCCACTCCTGAACATTGTCTGACGCTAATTCAGATAAAGGTTTTGCGAGAGGGTCTTGCACCGCAATTGGTGCATTGTGTAAATCGCGCCCTGAGGTATATTGCATCCATGCTGCAATAACAAAGCTAATGCCTGCACAAATGCCTTGATGAGTCAGTTGATATTGCAAAGCATTGAGTAAGCGCTGCGGCAGCTTTTGCGACCCATCCATAGCAACTTGATAGCAACTGTGCTGTAGCTTTGGGTTACTGAATCGCTGGAGCAATTCTTTGCAATACTGACGAATATCGACGCCCTCTGGCGCCTCAACACTCGGCAGAATTTCATGGTGCATCAAATGGAGAACAAAATCGGCAAGCATCGGCGATTGCATAACATCAGACACATACCGCTTTGATGCTAAAAAGCCAATGTAGGCAATGGCAGAGTGACACCCGTTGAGTAATCTGAGCTTCATCTTTTCAAAGGCATGCACATCTTTGGTAATAATCGCGCCTGCGGCTTGCCATGCAGGGATGGGTCCGGCAAATGAATCTTCAATTACCCAATGCGTGAAGGGCTCGGTTAACACCATGCCTTGGTCGGTATAGCCGAGCTGTTCTGCATATACCGATAAATCGTCAGGGGTACTAGCAGGCACCATTCTATCTACCATGGTAGAAGGAAAGCGATAGTCAGACGCGATGCGCCTGGCAAGTTCCTTATCAATTTGTTGAGCGAAGCTAAGGACCATTTGCTTTAGCAAACTTCCATTGTTTGGCAGATTGTCGCAGCTAATAATAGTAAGCGGCGGTAAATGAAGCGAGATTCTTCTTTTGATGGCGCTAACTAAAAAGCCAATAGCGCTGCGCGGCCTGTTTAAATGCGCAAGGTCATGCACAATATCTTCATGTTCAAGATGTAAATCTGCATTGGCGCCATGGTAGCAATAACCCTTTTCGGTCACAGTTAAGCTGATCACTTTTATGTTCGATGAACACATCGCATCGAGCACTTTTTCGGGGGCTTCTGGAGCAACTAACACCTGATTTACGGCGCGGATAATACTGTGCTTACTGCCACTGTCGTCGCGCTCAACAACGGTGTATAAACCATCTTGTGGATTAAGCTGTTTGGCTACGGTTTCACTTCGAAGACTCACACCAATAATATGCCAGTCGCCGCCTTCAAGCTCCATGGCGCATTGGGTGTATACAGCCTGATGTGCGCGGTGAAATGCGCCAATGCCTAGGTGAACAATTCCCGGCGCTCTGGTTTTTTCAAGGCTGCTTGTTAATGCGTTATCAACGCAAGCGGCAATATCACGATTAAGGCGCGGTAGATGTGAGGCGGTCATAGTTTATACGCTTTTTTAGCAAGCCCGTAGGCCAAATCATGTGCTAAATCCATGGCCTCATCTTCATCGAGGCGATGTTCGCATACTAAGGTAGATAAAAAATTGCAGTCCATGCGCCGGGCTAAATCGTGTCTGGCTGGGATAGACAAAAATGCGCGCGTGTCATCGTTAAAGCCGACCGTGTTATAAAAACCAGCCGTTTCGGTGGTTTGTTGCCGAAAGCGTCGCATCCCTTCTGGACTGTCGTGAAACCACCACGCAGGGCCAAGTTTTAAAGCAGGATAGTGACCGGCCAGCGGCGCGAGTTCACGACTGTAGGTAGTTTCATCTAGGGTAAACACAATGATGCTTAGCTGTGGATGATTGCCAAATTTGTTTAAAAGCGGCCGAAGGGCATTCACGTATTCGGTTTGCATGGGAATATCGGCGCCTTTGTCGCGACCAAATTCGGAAAATAGCGACGTATTGTGATTGCGAAATGAGCCGGGGTGAAGCTGCATGACCAATCCGTCTTCTAAGCTCATCTTGGCCATTTCGGTTAACATTTGCGCTCTAAAAAGTTCAGCGTCAGCAGGCTTTGCCTTGCCACGTATAATGGTTTGATACAGCGTTTCACAGTCTTGTTCAGATAAGTCTGCGGTGGCTGCACTAGGATGCCCATGGTCGGTGGAGGTAACGCCAAGACTTTTAAAATAAGCTCTGCGAGCAAAAAGCGCGCTTAAGTAGCTGGTAAAACTGTCGCAGTGCTCGCCGGTAATATCAGCAAGCGTTGCAATGTTTGCATGAAAGCCTTCAAAATCTGGGTCAACCACTGGATCTGGTCTAAATGCCGAAATTACCCGTCCAGACCAATCACTGTCGGCTATTCTACGATGATGCGCAAGGTCGTCCAGAGGTGATTCGGTGGTTGATATTACTTCAATATTGAAACGCTCGAACAAGGCACGCGGCCTGAATTCATCGCGCTTTAAACATTCATTTATATGGTCATAGTATTGGTCGGCACTGTTACCGTCTAGGCGTATGGTTAAGTCAAAGACCTTGGCAAATACATAGTCTAACCATAATTGGGATGGCGTACCTCTGAACAAATAATAATGCTCAGCAAACAATCTCCATACTTTGCGCGGGTCTTGTTCGTATGGTTCACCTTGCTTGCCCTTGACGCCCAGCTGCTGCATGCTAATGCCTTGGCTGTATAACATACGAAGCACATAATGGTCGGGTGTGAGCAAAAGAGAAGTAGCGTTCTCAAACGCTTCGTTGTTTGCAAACCAGCTAGGGTCGGTGTGACCGTGAGGACTGATAATGGGTAAATCTTTTACATGGTCGTACAAACGTTTACACACTGCTCGCGCATTTGCTTCAGTCGGAAATAGTCGCATTTCGTTTAATTGCAGTGCTTTGCTCATGATTACTTGCCTTGCGAATCTTTGATGTATGGTTAATTTCGGCAGACGGTCCGATATGGTAGTTCAACACGTTTATACTCGACTGCTTTTTTGCAGAGACACTTTTCAATTTGTTGTGGTAAATTGGTCATGCCGCTTGACCAAGAGTGTAAACGTTATGTTAGAGTATTGTCAATTTTTAAGGGCGTGTCGAGCATCGGTTAAATGCATGTGAACAGCGCGCTATTTTGTATGTCGGCGCATGTTTTGTTGTTACGCTGATTATTGTATTGCTTATATTGGAGAGTAACTTTGACTGTATCTGACGGCTCAATGCCATTAGGGTCATTGGCATGTATTGGCGAGTGTATGCTAGAGATATCGCAGACTGACCGACAGGCATCTGGCCATCATTCGATGACGGCGAGTATCGGCTATGGCGGAGACACCCTCAATACCGCCATTTATGCGTCTCGCTTGGGTATTGAGACTTATTTTTTTACGGCGCTGGGTAGTGACCATTACAGCGATTGGCTGTTAGATGCATGGCAACAAGAGGGAGTGCAAACCTCTTATGTACTGCGTGATAAAGAGCGCCTGCCCGGCTTATACGCCATTGAGTTAGACGAAGACGGCGAGCGCACCTTTCACTACTGGCGTAAAGAGAGTGCTGCAAGCCGCTATTTGACGCTTGCGGGGGAAGAAACGCTTTATCAGCAACTGCGCCAGATGGATGTAATTTATTTATCGGGGATCAGCTTGGGTATATTAGATGAGGCTCAAAAAAATAGCCTAGTATCCCTCATTGCAAGGCTACACGCTGATGGAAAAACCATTGCGTTTGACGGTAATTACCGTCCTCGTAATTGGCTTAGCCAGTCGCAAGCCCAGCAGTATATGAGCAAAATAATGCCCTATGTGACTTGGTATTTGCCTACGCTAGACGATGAAGCCATGTTGTTTGGCACGCAAACCATTCATGACGTTCAAACTCACTATGCGCCATATTTGGCACTTTCGCTCAAAGAACTTGTGATTAAAGATGGTGAGTGCGGATGCTATGTTTGCACCTCGAAGGAGCCAAGTTTTCCGACCCATGTGGCAATCCCAGAAAAGGTGAAGCCCAAAGACACCACGGCGGCGGGAGATTCGTTTAATGCAGGGTATTTAGCTGCTCGTATGGGCGGCACACCACCAAAAGAAGCCGCCCTCGCTGGGCATCGGCTAGCCGCACAGGTCATTCAGTGCAAAGGCGCTATTATTTCTATAGACGCCATGCCTAAATAAAAGCGCTAAGCCCGAGCAATCGGTTTTATCGAATGAACACCGATTGCTTTCGAAGAAGATCATCGCTAATGACCTGCATAAAGGCATCTTCTGAATCTATGTTGGTCATGCGCGGTTGCCAAACGGCATAAAAATCGTAGCCAGTCGATGTTGATGGTGTAAGGCTTAGTACGTTAAAGAACGAGTGTTCTACGCCAGTATCCGCGGCTCCAACAGCCCCAAAGCTAAGATGTGATGACACCGGAGTGACTACCGCCATCCCAAGTTTTGTGTTCTCTTCGGCTTGCTCTTTATAACTTGCCAATACGGCGTGTTTGTTTATTACGCTTTGATTAGCGCTTGCGTCATGAAGGTTGACAATACCCACAGCGATACTCTGAGAGCTGCCCTCAGAAACGCTTGCTACAGCACCTTGCTCGGCGCTTGCGTTGTGCAGGGTAAGTTCACCGCTATAAAAATGTTGGCCTGCCCAAATGGAGATGCGCTGGTTAAGGTTAAGGCTCTGGCCTTGAGCGTTGCTTAACCCTTCGTAGCGCAGGTCGAGTATGGAACGCACAGGGCCTTCTAATACTACCTCTGCACTTGTTTTGCGGGCATTGCTTACTCGGGTTAACACAGGAGAGGCAGAATCAGCTGAATCGACAAAAGCAAGTGCGCCTGAGCCTAAAGAGCGCCCTACTTTCAGAATATCCATGCCCCAGTCTTGCAGCTCATGGTAGTTTTCATTGATGCCGACGGAATCGAGCACTATATTCGCGCCGGTTTTTCCAAAAATGTCAAAGCCGTTGCGTTCATCAAAATAGAGCCTAAAGCCGATATTATCGTTCTCCCAGGCTGGCCCTTCCATTTGAAACTGATTTGCATAGTCTGCGGGCAGTCCGTCTGACATTCTGCTCAGTGCGCGTACCTCAGTGGCGTCGCTGCGCTGTGATGAGATGTATTTTCCAAAACGAATATTTGTCCGCATAGGCTGCTCGCCTTTTTCGGTATCATCAAGTGCGACCATTCCCAAAGCAATCGTAAGAGACTGTTCGCTATTGGCAGGCGTATCTAACACAAAGGCAAGCTCATCCCATTGACCGTCTTGGTCGATATCGTCTAACTGCCCGGCAAAACTGTTGCCGCCATCGGTGCTTACAATCGTCACTGGGTGGCTGGCGGTGTTTGTTTCAAACGAAAACCCCAAAGCCTTGAGACGCGCCTTGTTTACAATAAGAGGCACGTTGCTAAAGTCTTGATTAGCCGTATTGACTACCGTAAAGCTCGCAGACCCTTTTTTGGTATGCGCTGATGTATTGGCAGGTTCACCGGCAGGTGCTGCAACCGTGGTATGTTGCTCATTTGTAGCCTGACCGCAGGCCGCTATTACCACCGCGCTTATTAATACAGCGCTAAGCTTGAATGCTTTAAGACTCATTAGCTGGCTTTCCTATGGTTGCAAGTATTCCGCCGTCAACATATACCACTTGTCCGTTAACAAAGTCAGACGCTTTAGAGGCTAAAAATATGGCCGCACCGCGCAATTCGTCTGGGTCTCCCCAGCGACCAGACGGCGTACGATTAATGATGAACTCATTAAAAGGATGACCGTCGACGCGGATAGGTGCGGTAATATCTGTGGCAAAATAGCCAGGACCAATGGCGTTAACTTGAATACCCTCTCTCGCCCATTCAGTAGCCATGTTGCGAGTAAGCATTTTTAATCCGCCTTTTGCCGCAGCATATGCGCCAACCCCATCTCTGCCGAGTTCGCTCATCATTGAACAAATATTAATGATTTTGCCTTGCTTGCGTTCGCGCATACGGGCAACAACTGCCTGTGCTACTGCAAAGGGTGCAGTTAAGTCGGTGTCTACAATGCGCTGGAAATCGCCGACCGACATGGTGGCGAGGGGCTCACGCTGAATAATACCTGCGTTATTCACCAGAATGTCGATGTCACCATGTTCATCAACACAGTGTTGAATGTGTGCATCAAGCTTATCGTATTCGGTAACATCGAAAATTGCTCTATGGGCGTCAATGCCCGCTGACCTTAATTGCTCACAGGCAACAGATACCGCAGAGGCGTTGCGACCATTTAAAATAATGTTTGCGCCAGCCTCGCCTAGGCCCGTGGCCATTGCTAAACCAAGGCCTTTGTATCCACCGGTTACAAGGGCAGTTTTCCCGCTTAAATCAAACAGTGAAATCGACATACTATTCCTTTGAGTGAAGAATTTTGGTTTATTTAAAATCGTTTAAATCAATGGCATCCATATCGTCGAAGGCTTGGTTCTCGCCGGCCATCGCCCATATAAATCCATAATTTCGGGTGCCCGCACCGCTGTGAATTGACCAACTAGGTGACAATACCGCCTGATGATTTTTAACGACTAAATGACGCGTTTCATGCGGTTCGCCCATCAAATGCATAACGCGGTCGTCTTCACCCAAATTAAAGTAAAAATACACCTCCATACGGCGGTCGTGGGTATGGGCCGGAAAGGTATTCCACACGCTACCGGTATCGAGCAAGGTCAATCCCATTACTAACTGACAGCTACGCACACCTTTTTCATGGATGTATTGATAGATAGTGCGTTTGTTGCTGGTTTCTAAACTACCAAGATGGATTGGGTTCGCATCTTGTTGGGTGTATTTGGTGGTAGGATATTCTGTGTGTGCTGGTGTAGAAACTAAGTAAAACAGGGCAGGATTAGCACTATCAACACTGCTGAACACTGGGTCTGCTTCACCTCTGCTCACATATAGGCAGTCTAACTTGCCTAAAGCGTATTCGGTGCCGCCAACATCTACCGTGCCATCGCCACCAACATTGATGATGCCTAATTCGCGGCGCTGTAAAAAAGATGTGGCTCTGAGTGCGTCACCTGCGGCTAGGCTTAATCGTTCGTTTACCGGCATGGCACCACCGGTGATAACGCGGTCAATCTGAGAGTAGACTAAATTAATTTTGTCTTGCTCCATAAGAGACTCAATCAGGTACTCTTCGCGCAGGCGCGTTGTATCGTAGTGTTTTGCGTCTTTCGGATTGGTCGAATGTCGAATTTGCATAAAGTCTCTCTTATAAAGTCGTTAAACAGCTTGCTCTAAACCCTTGTTATCTTAACACACAGTGGATTTTTATTAGCGGCGCTGCTGGAGCTGATACTGGTAGAGCGAATCATAACTCAAGCGTTCATTACTCGCTTCAATATAGGGATTAGGGCCATACTCCACCGTTATCGGTAAGTTAGCTCTGACCCCAATGACGCGAGCGGCTACGCCATCGTTCATACCATTTAGCTTCACAGATTCGGTACTGTCATGACCATTGTTAAAATGAACATTGATGTTCCAAAATGTATTATATGCGCCGTGGCTGGGTTTCCAGTACTTGGCACCGCCACCGGCAAACAGCGGGTACTCACGTGAGCCATCGGTTAAATTCACAACAACACTTATGTTATCAAAAAGATTTTGATGGTTAACACCACTATGCTGATCAAGAATGGGATCAAGCTCTACGTGGGCACCTCGATAAACGCTTTTGCTGGCAAAAGTATTAAAACTCAGAGGGTGTTCTACCTTGTTTTTTACCTGCAAATTGTCTACTAGAACGTTGTGTACGCCACCCATCTGCACAGAATAGTGAGCGTACTTTTTGCCATCGGTAACGACATTGTTGATGCTTAAGTTAGCTACCTCTTCGGTTAAAATTCCGCTGTCTGCATTGGTTATGCGGACATCGTCAACCCAACCATTGAAAAGTCGAGTGAGGTAAATACCGTTAAACCCTTGCTCTACGTGATGAGCCACAGGCTCTGCATAAGCAAAGGTCATGGTAAAATGCTCAAATCCGATGTGATGCAAGTGATCCCACTGCACGATCTTAACGCTCAGCTCGTTATTGATGTCATGCAGCAAAGGCGAGGCCAAGGTAATCGTATTGCCGGCAATGGCCGTAATTTTTACCTGCTGGCGCGAGAGTGGCAGGTTTGCAAAATTCCAATGATGGCTTCCCACGTACACATCTTCACTCTTGTAAAGCTCATGAATAAGCGGGCCATCTTTGCCTTTGTCATTAAGCCACTGAATCTCAATAACCTGTCCGATGCTCAGTGTGTTGGCTGTGTCTACCTGAACGGTAAATTGACCTTGTGTCGCGGATATTGGTTTTGCTAGCTCGCGAACAGGTTCATCAAACTTGTCGAGATACTTTTTGACCCGTTGGTCTTTTATACGAGTCCAAAAATATCCACCTGACCAAGCCCACTGAGTAAACGGAAGTTCGATATTGTTTCTTTTTTCGCGCTGCACTTTATTAAGCTTGGTAAGATATTCTCTCAGCTCAGCTAATTCAGGCGGGTCTGGCGCATAAATTAGCGGGCGGGGAAAGTAAAATTCAGTACCGCCTGGTCCGCTGCCAGCGCCTCGCAGCACTGTATAATTGCGGTCAAAATAAATAATAGAGCTTATAATGTAGCGCCCCGGGGCAAACTGAAGAACACTCGGGTGTTCATCGTTTTTTAATTGCTCAAGCAATGTAATCAGCGCCTTGCTGTCATCAATGGTGTCATTGGGCAATATACCATGCTCACCGACATCAATAACTCGGTAATCACTGGTGTCTATGCTGCTATTTCCATTATCGTAACCTGCATACGAAAAGTCTGGCAAATAGTGCTTTTGTGCCAGCTCTTTGTTTAATATTTTGGGGTGTACTTTTTGGGCGAGAGCGCCGGCGTTGACACCACCGCTTGCTAAAAACGACAGCGCGCATGCCATGCTAATTATGGCACAAAGCCATTGTTGACTGCGCTGCGGTCTTTTTTTCCGTATTTGCTGAGCGAAGGTCTTCGCGTTGCTAATCGGTTCGATGCTTGGAAATACGCCACTCATTTCCCAGCGCCTCCTTGCTCGCTGCCCACCTTGGCCGCTGGTATGTCAACGTAAACGCCTTTGACGTTTTGTGTTCTAAACTCAACCGTGCTCGGTTTGTCACCGGCAACAAACTCAATCGCGGCATAACCGCTTCCCATTTCAATGGTGCTGCTTTTATGCGGCGTACCGTAGTTTTCTAGGAGTGTTCCCTCATCGCCAATATTGTAAAAATGAACACGCTCTTGATAGTTGAGTACTCGATTGCCGTTTTTATCGCGCGCTTCGGCTTCAATTAAATAGCGGTCATCGCCTAAAGGGCTTGCAATGAGTTTGATATGGTCATACTTGCCGTGTTTGCCCACTAAATAGGTGACGTTACGAGTGTCGTTGGCGATTTCTTTGTTATTGTTAAACCCAACAACTTTCAGAGCGTTCTCACCTTCTTTAAAGGGCACTTGCCATACAAGGCCTCCGGCAGGAACAACGCCAGCCTGCTTGGCTTTTTTGCCCAAAGACTTATCGTTTAAAAACAGTTCAGCTTCTTCGGTGTTGCAATAAACTGTCACGTCCCGACCTTCTTTTGGACCGTTTCGATGCGTCCATGTGTCTGACTCAATCCAGCAAAATGGCGTTTTACTCCAGTAGCTGGCAAACACATAATATGCGTCTTTTTTATTGCCTTCGCGGTCTACTAAGCCTTTTTGATTCATATACGGGAGTGGATTTTCAGGCCGCAGTGGTGTACCAAAATCTTTAAATGCCCACTGTGCATTGCCGGCAAAACCCTCTAGGTTTTCAGACACATTTAGATGCCAGTCAAATAAGTCTACGATGTAGCTTTCATTCCAGTCGGTGTCTTTTGCTACGCTTCGCACCACAGCCTGATTAACGGCTTCTTCCACAGACACCTGCGCGCCCATCAGCCCAGATGGTGTTACTGGTGTTTCAGTGTGGCGCCCTACATGACTAGAACCGCCGTATTCCATATGCAAAAAGGCAGGGTATTGCGCCATTGCTTTGGTAAGCGCCTCTTCGTATTGATCGTAAGAGCCGCCATACCATCCGGCCCAAATGCTAGGAGAGAAGGCATCCACAATGTCCCAACCTGGATAGTATTTTCTTATCGTGGTTAATCGGTAAGGGTCTAAAGCCTTGGTCATATCGTTGAGCTTCTTAAGGTAAGGATTTATGACGCTTTCATCGCCACCGCCCACAAAATCCTCTTCCCAGTAAATTTCGTTGCCTAGCGACCAGAATATGATGCTTGGATGATTGATGTTTTGCTTGATCATAGCGTTTAAGGAATGTTCTGTGTTGCGCTCCCACTCCTCGCCGCCTTTACCGCCTCTACACCACGGCAGTTCATCCCATATTAGCAAGCCTAACTCGTTGGCAGCACGATATACTTCTGGGTCTTGTGGGTAGTGCCCTAAACGAACAAAGTTCGCCCCCATATCTTTTATCATTTGCATATCTTTGTAGTGCTGTTCATTTGACACCGCTGCGCCCACGCCTGCGTGTTCTTCGTGTCGATGAGTACCCCGAATAAGCAAACGTTCACCGTTGAGGAAAAATCCTTCGTGAGGGCGCATTTCAAACCAACGATATCCAAACACTTCTGAGTCGCGATGCACAGTTTCATTATTTTTGTTCAGACTTAAGTGTAGGGTATAAAGTGCGGGAGTGTCGGGAGACCACAGCGAGGGCTCGGCAAGGCTTGGAAGCTCTACTGCGGTTTTGTTAGTGCCTTTTTCAAGACGGATATCAGCAAGCTCTGTCAAGACCGTTTGCCCATCGGGGTCTTTTACCTCCACCCTTAGTTGAGCAGCACTGTTTTCATGCGCATGGATTTCAAATTCGGCGAGCGTCTCAGCGCTTTGTGCATTAACAACGGGTGTTTTCGCGACGATGCGTTTTATATAAGTTTGAGGCACGTGCTCTAACCATACGTCTCGGGTAATGCCGCCAAATAAGAAAAAGTCGGATTTTTGCGAAGGAATAAGATTCGGATTGAAACGGTTAGACACCCTAACTAGAAGAGTATTATTGCCTGAGGGCACTAAAAACTCGCTGATATCAAAGCGAAATCCTATATATCCGCCAATGTGTTCTCCTACAAAAGTGTTGTTAACAAATACTTGGGTTTCATAATTCGCTCCCTCAAAATATAAAATAGTTTTACCGTTTTTATTTATTTGCTCTGGACTTAAGGCTTTGGAGTACCAACTTGCACTTCGTCTGTATCCTGGTGCGGCGTCTAATGTGTCCACCGCATTCCATGTATGCGGCAAATGAATAGACTGCCAGCCCTTGTCTCCGGCGGCGGCGAGCTCTTCAAGATTTGCCGCATTTTGTTCCAGATACAACCAGTCGCTATTAATGTTGACTGTTTGATGTTGCACCGCATTTGCACTGATGCAAACACCCACAAAAAGTACGGTGGCGGTTAGAAAGTCACAGATATAGCTTCGCTTGCGCATAGTTATGGTCCTACTGTAGGTAGTCGCATTGGACATGATTAAAAGATAATTACTTAGGTGCAGAGTCGGTAGTCGACCGGCCGTTTGTATACGGATTTGGCGTTGCTGTATCCACGGCGGGTTAAGAAAAGACAACACTTTAATTCTCGGCCTTCGAGCGCTTTGACAGTGTTTGGCTAAGCTTATGCAGTTCGGCCGCGGCTAACAGCACCGCTCCACTACCATAGAGCTGCGTATCGTCTTTAGTAGCTGAACCTGGGGCGAACGCCACCTGCTGCACATAGCCCACTTTTCCATCATTGTGAATGTTTGTCACAATCGATGTCCATGCGCGCTCAATGGCTGGGAAAAACTGTTTGAGTGTGAGCAATTGGTTATTTACGCCCCAGGCAAGTGCAAATGCCAGTAGCGCGGTTGCACTAGTTTCTGAGTGGGCGTCGCTACCTGCCTCTAAAAGTGATGATGGCCAGCTTCCATCTTCGTTCTGATACTTAAGCAGGGTGTTACTCATATTGATAAACAAGGTTTTATACTCGGGCAAACGCGGATCGTCTTTGGGCAAATATTCAATAGTTCGAGCAATGCCGGCAAGTACCCAACCATTCCCTCTACCCCAAAAGATAGGGCGCCCCTGTTCGTCTTTTCGAGTAAAGTATCGACTGTCACGCAAATAAAGGCCGTAGTCTTGGTCAAATAAATAGTTCGTCATTTCCCAAAACTCCTTGTGCATAAAATCTAAGTAACGCTTATCTCCCGTTACTTTTGCTAGATGCGCAAATACTGGCGGCGACATAAATGCCGCATCTGCCCAGCACCATCTGCGAGTACACCATGGGTCCTTAAAAGTTCGAAGAGCAAAGGTATGAACGTCTCGCTCCTTAACTTCAAAATCAAAGGAGCGTTGGTCAGGGTTGTCTACAATTGTGTTGAAAAAGTGCTTGAGGTGGCTAATTTTGTTTTCGCCGCCGTAGACCTGATAAAGCGACAAATAAACATCACCCACCGCGTGATCGTCAGCGTGATACACACGGGGCCCGAGCTCAAAATTGTTTAATTGACTGAGATTTAATACCGCCTGCTTGTACGCCGCATCGTCGACCTGCTCGGCCCAGCGCCATAAGCCTAAATGAAGGGTCGCATACATCCATCCGTTAGGAATACCGCTGGGGCGCATCTCAGGTCGCATTTTGTTTGAGCGGATATCAAATTGAGCTAACTGCCAATTTGCGACTTGTTCTGCGACTTGGGTAAGCGCTTGGGCATTAAAATCACTCGACAGTGATTTAGATTCAGCGGCCGGCGTTTGATATTGAACCAAGTACTCAACTTGCGACGGATGACTAGCTTGGTCAAACATATCTTGTTCATGGGGAGTTTTTACTGCATAAACGCTGTTGGGCAAAAGTAGACTCATGCAAATGCCGAGGCTGAACGCACGTTTCCGGCCGCTTAATTTGGTCAATAAATTCATGTCTGCCCCTTTGTCGCTTTCTCAATACTTGTTAATTTTTTATTGAAATTGTTTATTTTTGGCTCGAATACAGCTTTTTTCGCACGCCAGATTCAAAATAAAACACATCTCCACACCATGTTCGGTAATGTGGCATGACCAATTTTGATGTATTATTGCGTAGAAAATGAGCGCAATGCAAGCTCAATTTTGCATTTTACGTTCAAGCTAAAATACCAAGATTCGAATGTTTTCTGCAAAAAACGCTTAAATTATTATATTTTAACACGTCCATGCCCCGTTTTTGTGTTTACACCCACAAAGTAAGTGAGTGAGTTGAGCTTATTGATAAACTTTATTTCATTAAATTGGCTTGACCACTTGACACACTGTCCAATATTTCTGACACTGTGTAAAAAATTTGTAAAGCAAGTTAACAAATACGCAAGTATCTCGGAGAAGGTCATGCACGCACAAAACACACACTCAAGGTCTAGTAACATTTTATTTCGCCCGTCGTACATAGCTGCTTTAGTGAGTACGGCATTAACTATGGGCAGCGGTATTGCGTTTGCTCAAACACAGGAAGCACCGCCCCAAACCGATACTGAGAACGCCACTGAAATCATTGAGGTGCGCGGAATTGCTGAATCATACCGCAACGCCATCGCACAAAAGCGCAATTCTGCTACGATTGTTGATGCTTTATCTTCAGCCGACATGGGTGCCTTACCTGACTTATCAGTAGCTGAAACGCTAGAGAGAATTACCGGTGTGAGTGGAGATCGATTCAAGGGTAATGCGAGCGAAATATCGATTCGAGGCCTCGGTCCGTTTTTAGGCTTTTCAACGGTAAACGGCCGCGCCATTTCATCTGGTAGCGGAAACAGAGCCGTTGCATTTAGTCAATTTCCTTCTGAATTAGTTAACGGCGTAGTGGTTTACAAAGCACAAAAAGCCGACATTCTTGAGGGTGGCGTTTCAGGCACTATCGACTTACAAACAATCAAACCAATTGATTATGGTAAAGAGCGCTTACAAGCTGAAATGCGCGTCAACTACAACCCTTATCACGATAAGATTGATGGTGAGAACGGTTTTGGATATCGCCCCACGTTTTCATACACCAACACGTTTGACATGGATGATGGCGGCAAATTTGGCTTTGCCATCGGTTATGCAGGCGCAAACATCTCGTCCCCAGAAGAGAGCTACAATACCAGCTCAACCCTTCGCAATTGTAACTCTGATTTTGGCGCCGACGGCGGCAGCAATTGTAGCTTCAGAGATACAAATGCTGCTGCAAATGGCGGTGAAGCGATTAACGGTGATTAT
Organism: Glaciecola siphonariae; assembly: GCF_042652645.1. NCBI lineage: Bacteria > Pseudomonadati > Pseudomonadota > Gammaproteobacteria > Alteromonadales > Alteromonadaceae > Glaciecola > Glaciecola siphonariae. The sequence goes on along the minus strand of NZ_JBHSGU010000003.1, from coordinate 12,722 downwards.
TACTTTATTCCCAACGCATTCTTTTATCGCCAAATGGCATCTGAAGAAAATCGTGACGCTGTCATTTTTGCAGTGCAGTATCAACCAAACTCAGACATTGATATTAATATAGACGGCCAATGGTCGAGTCGATACTACTATGAAGACCGCCACGACCTATTATTCGACGACGGCCGCAGACGTATCGCGAATTGGCAAACCAATGATGAAGGTGCGCTGTTAGCATACAGTGGGAATTCAAGAATTAGCTCCTATGGCGAATATCGTGTGCGCGATGAGGATTATCGCGGAATAGGGCTCAATGTGGATTGGACCATCACTGACCGGCTAGGTGCAGAACTTGATGTTTCTTATTCAGGCACAGAGCGCTATCAAACGCGCACTTATACCCGTTTTAGAAGCGACAGATTCTATTATGACTGGCAAAATCAAGGAAGCAATAATTTTGCCAATGTCAGTAACGTGTATACCGACTTTAATGACCCAAGTGGCTCATCGGTCGACTGGCTTTCAAGCATTCAAGACTTGTCTTTTTTCGATGCTAACAGCGAAGCGCGTAACTATCGCTTTGATATTGATGATTCTATTGCTGCCTATCGGTTAGACTTTGACTATGTTTTAGAGAGTGATTTCTTTAACGACGCCAAATTTGGTGTTCAGCGCTCTGTTAGATCGCATGACAATTATCAAGAAGAGCGCAGAACGCTTGGCACGCCAAGTAGTGTGAGAGATGAAAAGCTAGCTGAAGTTGGCGCGAGCTGCTCGATTGACTGGCCGCAGACTGATTATGGTGAGGATGCAAATTCGCCGGTAAGCCAGTGGGCAACATACGATACTCGATGTGCTTACGACGTGCTCGTTGGTGATGCTGACTTGTCGGTAGACCCGCGCTCGCCCTCATCAGGCGACGTGCGTCTGACTGAGCAAATCACGTCATACTATGCCATGGTGTCATTCAGCACGGACCTTGGTGATGTCACACTCGACGGTAACATTGGTGTGCGTCAAGTCAATACCGATATAGAGTCGGTGGGCATCCGCAACTCTTACACCGTGCAAACCACACCTGAAGGTAATATCATTTTTAATGAGAACAGCGATACCGAAGTGAATTTGCTAACAAATGACTACAGCAATACACTGCCGAGTTTGAATTTGAACTTCGGATTGACTGAAGATACCCAACTTCGGTTTGCTGCATATTCTGCGCTTTCTCGCCCTGATATGTGGTATTACGGCTCTGCACGTAACATCGGAGGAGCCAGCGCCGATGACGACTTTGCGACAGTAGAAGAGGCCTTGCAAGATAACGTTACCGCTACCGGCAACCCATTTTTAGAAGCCTTAGAGTCAGACAATTTAGACCTCAGCTACAACTACTTTATAGGGCAAGACACACTTTTATCTGCGGCTATTTATTATAAGCGCTTTGACGCACGCTTGGAGTCTTTGAGTGGGTTTGAAAATGTCATAGTAGACGGACAGTCGTATAATGTAGAAGTGCAGGGGAGGCCAACTATTGTAGATGACACATCTTCTATCAAGGGGATCGAGCTTACCGTACAGCACCGCTTTACCGACTTGCCAGCACCTTTTGATGGACTCGGTGTAGTATTTAACTACAACTACGCTGACTCCGATTTTGAGACACCGGAAGCGGGCGGCGCTATAAGTGATGAGGTTTTGGAAGTTATACCACCGGCTAATGTACCAGGATTGTCGGACACTACTTTCAACACGCAGCTGTATTGGGAAAATGATGACTTTTCTGCGCGTCTTTCGTATAAGTATCGCTCTGAGTATCTAAAGCCATTTGGTGCGAGCTTGGCTCAGACCAATCGCTTTGTTGATGATCAGTCTTCATTGGACCTTGATTTATCTTATGACTTGACTAAGCATCTCACGGCGCGTTTTCAAGTGATTAACATCACAAATGAGCCCTATGTGGAGCAGCGAGTTGCTCGTGAAGCATTTAACCGGATTGAATATTCTGGACCGCGATACTTTATTGGTCTGAAATATAGACTTTAGATCGCCATTAAACGTATCTGCTACATCATGAGCCACGATTTTACTTAATATTTTTATCATTAAATAGTATGACAATAGAGGGGACTCACTGTGATTGAAACCTGGAGATGGTTTGGTCCTGATGATTCAATAACGCTTAGAAAGATAAAACAGGCGGGTGCAACGGGCATTGTAACGTCATTGCACCAAATACCCACTGGTGAGGTTTGGCAAAAGTCAGACATCCTTGAGCGCAAGGCGCTGATAGAGGCCGAAGGTTTGACGTGGGAAGTTATCGAAAGCATACCGCTTCACAACGACATTAAAACCCGTACTGGCAACTATGAGCAGCTAATTGAAAATTACCGCGTGAGTGTAAAAAATGCGGCAGAGTGCGGTGTGTATACGATTTGCTATAACTTTATGCCGGTAGTGGACTGGACTCGCACCAACTTAAGCTATCAATTGGCCAACCAAAGTCATGCACTGCGCTTTGAAATGAGTGATTTTGCCGCATACGATATGTTTATTCTCAAGCGTAATGGCGCCGCTAAAAGCTATTCAAAAGACGTGCTTGCGAAAGCAGAAAAAGCATTTTCGCAAATGTCAGAAGAGGCCTGTGTACAGCTTGAAAGAAACATTATTGCTGGCTTGCCCGGAGGTGAAGGGTCGTACACGAGAGATACAATTACAGACGCCATTGAGCAATTCATTGCTTTAGGTACAGAGGGTTTTAGAGACAACCTGTTTGCCTTTTTGAAAGAAATCATTCCTGTGGCCGAGGCTGCAGGCGCAAGAATGTGCATTCATCCTGACGATCCGCCGTTTTCTTTATTCGGCTTACCGCGGGTGGTATCGACCGCTGATGATGCGCGGCGTTTGCTAAATGCAGTGCCTAGTCCAGCAAACGGTTTAACCATGTGCGCCGGCTCCTATGGCGCGCGCGGCGATAACGATTTGGTTGAAATGGTAAAGGAGTTTGCTGAGCGCGTGTATTTTGTGCACTTGCGAAATGTGACTAGAGAAGATGACGGTTCGTTTTACGAATCTGATCATTTAGGCGGTGATAACGACATGGTAGGTTTGGTGCAAGCCCTATTGAGTGAGGAACAGCGGCGCAAAAGCACAGGCAGTCCACTTAATCTATGCGCAATTCCAATGCGCCCCGACCATGGCCATCTCTTGGAAGATGAACTCAATCAACCTGGCGTAAAACCTGGATATGGCTATGTTGGACGCTTAAAAGGTTTGGCTGAACTACGCGGGGTCACGCACGCGGTAAGTGCTTTTATGCAAAAGAACTAGCCAATATATTGCCACTTATTATTAAGCTTAGTTGGAGCGGGCTTTGATATGCTGTATCGAGGCCCGCTTTTTTGTGCGCCCAGCGACTCGCATGCTCAGCAAATGAGTTGTTAAGCGAAAAAATTGTAGTTATCTTCTTAAGCCATTAGAATCGTAGCTAGTTTTGGTCAAGCCACCAGTTACCTTAAAAGAGAAGCACGATGAAGTCCTTGCAGTTAGAAATCGTTAAAAACGATCGCTTATACATGAAAGTAGCGGAGCAATTACGAAAGCTAATTGAAAACGACGTAATCAAACCGGGCGAACGATTTCCGTCTGAGCGAGAGCTTGCAGAAAAGCTTGGCGTGAGTCGCCCAACGGTGCGTGAAGCCATGATTGCCCTCGAATTGACCGGCGTTATTGAAATTCGCTCTGGCTCAGGGATCTATGCGTCGAAGGCAAAACCCAATCAGCAACTTAAACTCGACGACAGCGGCATTGGCCCTTTTGAGATACTCGAAATTCGTTTGATTGTTGAATCTGAGGCATGTGCGCTGGCCGCATCTCGCATTACATCAAAAGACTTAGCGCTCCTGCGTCAGGCGGTTAAAGATATGGAGGAAGAAGAAAAGCTTCCAAATGCTTCTGAAAAGGCCGACCAAGTATTCCACGAAATTATTGCTCGTTCGTGCCAAAACAGCGCCATCGAATCGGTGATTGGCTGGCTGTGGACACTACGAAACGAATCTATGCTGAGTACTTCTTTTTTAGAGCGAATAAGAAGCGAGGGCATACATCCTTCCATAAGCGAGCATCAAGCTATTCTAACTGCGCTTGAAAAACGCGATCCAAACGCTGCCCGCGAAGCAATGCGCCGCCATATAGAATCGGCGACTGAGAACGCAGCAAAGCATTTTCAAAAATAATTTGCCGTCATATACATAATAATTTGCTGGGCGAGAGGCTTGATGTTGATGTAAGTTGCGCGGGTTTATTCCCTTATGGAGACTTACATGAAACGCAATTTATTAGTATCGGTTTTAGTGGCATTTGGTATTTCGTTTACAGCAACTCAAGCGTTTAGCGAAGACTTGCCCGTAGCAGATATTGATGTGGTAATGGACTTTAAACAATTCTGTGAAGACATTGCAGAAGAAGAAGGTACCGACGGTATGGCATTGCCTGAGTTCTTATTGCAATGCGTTAACGATGAACTTGAAGCGGAAGGTTATCAAACAGTCACTTCTTTACCGCAGTAATACAAGGGCAATACCCCGATAAAAAATGCAATATGCTGCATGAGAACGTTTATTCTTACGTTCTCATGCAGTTTATAATACTGTCAACAAAGGGCTGCGGCCTTTCTTTTAACCTCACGCAATACATCATTACGCTGCATATTGCATGCTCTGAGACCGACGCGTTTTCAAGTTTATCTCCTAAACTAAGCGGCAGCATTACAGTGCCTCCCTTTGCCTGAACAAACTCTAGTGCATCGAGGGCGTTATTGCTTTTAATGCTGTAATGCTTAAATGCAGGGTTCAATGCTTGCACGCTCGCACTGGCTTTGCTGCTCCAGGTAATATGCGCGTAGTCATTGGCGCTTGCGTGATTGACGGTGTACAGGTAAAGGGCAATGCTGCGTAACTCAATACTTTCGATATCGGCAGATTTTAGTGGTTCAGTGGTAAAGGCAAAATCGATGGTGCGCTCATGCAATTGTCTTGAGAGCTGCTCGCTACAATGCGTTTCTGCGGTGATGGCAGCCTCTGGCAGCAGTTGTCGGCAGTGTTCTATAAGCTCCTCAAAAATAAGCGCACGCGCGTTTGGGGTAACACCAAACGCCATAAACTGGGCGTCTTGGTCGCCTAATGCGTGACGAGCCTGCTTTAATTTTTCAACCATGTCGGTTGCGTATGGGATGAGCTTTTCGCCCGCAGGGGTTAATTGAATGCTGTTGCGTACACGCGTAAATAAGGTGGTGTTAAAGTATTCTTCAAGCTGTTTAATTCTAGCGCTAACGGCAGCCGGCGTAAGGTATAAATTCTCCGCGGCCTTTGAGAAGTGTCTTGTTTTTGATACCTCTAAAAAGGTAGTAAAAAACCTAACGTCCACAACGTACTCTTTACAATCTGACTATGATGTTTAAAGCATTACTCTTTATTGCTCATAGCGCAAGAAAAATACCACTGTAGACGCTAGGTTTGTGCCGAGACCTTAATGCGCTCGGCGTTTACCCGCCTCGCTTATGCGAAGCTGCGCTTATCTACACGCTTAAAACTTGTCTTTGGCTTATGCTTTGCAAACATCTTTCTTTCATCAAAGTGCTTATCTGACGCATTGCCATCAACGGAACGCTCTTCATCAAAACCATAGTCTTTTTTGTTGAAGCGGTAATCTTTACTCATTTTCTATTCTCGATATTACTAATCAATGGTGATTGTGGCTATAGGCAAAAGCTCCTGCCCACATGACTAATATCGGGTTTTTTACAAAGAAGACCATCAAATTATTTTTGATCTGAAATCAATAAATTTTAACTCTTATAGGTATTTGTATGCAGTAAAGATTTGGGGCTACTCAGTTTGTCTATCTAACCACTCTACTCGCAGCACGTCCCGCATTGCTGGCCACGAAACAAAGTTCCAAAAGCTGGTATCGTTTGGGTTTAACACAAAATAGCCGATTGTTTCGTTAAGTACTTCGTCTTTTGCCGTGTCTACACCAAACAGCTCTCTATAAAAATTAATTCTGGCTTGATTCTTTTCAGCGTATCCGCGATAGCTTTTATGCTGGTAACCAATATCGTTGAGCGGATAAAACACTTTTTTCGGCACGCGTTTTTTTGCCTGGCTTACTCTTGATTTAAAAACTCTGTCGCTGCGCTGACTTTGAAACAAAGTGCCTGTGCCCGGCGGAGCACATTGAACTTTCACGCTCCAAGACAGCGCCACTACCCAATTATAAGACTGATAAATCGCCATGTACTCTGGAATGAGACTGGGTGAAAGTTGTATGGTCCAAGACCGCCTGAATCTTTCTCCAACGCCTGCTAGCACCTTGCGCAGTTGCTCTTCGGTAAATATCGAATCGGAATTGTCTCTTTCATCAACATATCGTTGCCAATATTTTTTATCATCAGAAACACTAGCCAAAGCCTTTGCTTCTTGTGGGAAGGGCCCAAAAATGCCCAAGGCCTCGATAAACGTTGAATTGTTTTTTAATTTTTCCCAGTCTTCATATTTAGGTGGGCTAGACAAACCGTAAATATAAGGCGTGTCACTGGCTCTGAAGATTATATTGTGCATCGTATCGCTACTTTTCATGCTCTCATTTGACTCAGGCAGCGGGTCGCAGGGCGAAGCAAAACCTTGCTTCAAGCGAAGGGTAGATGTTGATAGGCTTTTTGGTTGTTGGTACGCATGAGAGAGAGGCGGTTTCTCATTACTAAACTGATTAATATGCTCATGGTAGGCAGCTATGCCACTTGTTTGATTCTCTTCAATATCGCCAATTTGAGGGCCCTGTGAACTCGTCGGCCAAAGTGATATTTTTTGCGACCAATATTTCATAAGCCGCTGCTTTATATTTTCTTTATTAGAAAAAGACTTGCGATAAGACCTCGAGTCGCTTCGAAGAAAGGCGTCAATCAGCTTCTTATGCACTCTTACTGCACTGCATCCCCACAATAAAACGCGTGAACGATGGTCAAAGGCTTGTTGGGCATGAGCATTGCGTTGAGCTAAATCTCCTTTAACCGTAACATTTCGCTCTCTTAACCACTTTATCTGTTCGTCATTTAAGGTCCCGCGAACACTGTCAGCGCCCTCTGGAAAGGTACTTTTTAACCACTGATGTAAACGTATTCTAGTTGATAAGAAGTCATATTTTGAGCGGGCATCCTTATCGTAAGGGCTTCGTATTGGCGCCGCGACAAATTCTGCATCCGTGAATTTTTGTGCAAATTCACTGGGTTTCTCACAATTACTATCGTATTTAAACCACAAGCCAGCTTTGCCGTCTGAACGTTCATCGAAGCTGTTAACTAAGACAGGGCCGCCCCACCATGCGTGCGAAAATATAGAAAGTTCTATTACCTTCGTTTTTGCTTTACCCAACTGTTCAATTGCCGCATAAATGTCACTAATCGACAGTACGTTTTGTACCTTCGCTAGCTCACCGCTATCAATATGCTCTGATAAGTCTTTCACAAATTCTTTGGCTAGCGGGCTTAAGCGGATATCTTTTGTCTCAACAAACCAATCAAATATTCGCAAGAAACCGCCAAAGGTTTTGGGATAGCTCGATATGCCGCCGTATTCTTCGTACAGGCGGTTATATTTCGTTTTATAGTAGTAGTGATACAGATTTACGCCGGTTTTACCTCGAGTAAATTCACAATCTGATGGGCGTACTGAATATTTCGATTGAACTTGATTGTAGTAGGCCACCTTTTTCTGGGTGAATTTATATACATGTTGCGCATATTCCGCCCCCGACATAGTGCCTGTAGCGTCATACGGAGGCGTTTGCATGAGGGCGATTTTGCGCAGTGTTTCTTCATCGGGGATCCGCACGATGCCTTTATGCAAATCAGCGCCGCTAAAGCTGAGAGTAACGCCAGGATTGGCGGGTGGTAAGTCTCTAGATAAGCGTTTAAATCTTTCGCTTCGTTTGAAATCAAAGCTGCGGTCGGCAAAAAAGATAATGTGAGCCTTTACCATCAAAGAGCTCGAATTACTTATTTCTCGACAGCTTTGCTCATACAAAAAACCTTCTTTTTGGAACAGCATTTTTAGTCTGTTAACTGCAAGCTCGTCGTGATTGGTGGCATTGCGATGCAAGTACTTTATATTGTAAGAGCCGTCTTTTCGCTTGGGCAAATTAAAGTTATAACCCGAAACACTAAAATAGTGAGCTTCCTTGTTCATGCTATTTTTACGCCGCCTAGTTGCTGCAAGACATGCACATCACTGTATGGGTATCTCCCTACAATACTTTGCCAATGCTGGTCGGCGCCTCGTCCGGCAATAATGGCAACATCCCCTTTTTTCATTGCTGCGCATAAAGTATGAATCGCATGACTGCGCGGTGAACACTCTTCGTAACCATGTGCATGGGACAGTTGCAAACGGATAATAGCGGGGTCTTCTTTTCGAGGGTCATCATCGCTCACAATGACGAGGTCGGCGCTGCTAGCGGCTTTTGCCATAGAACGTCGTTTCTGTTCTCCCCAGCCACCCTTTGAGCTTAATAAAAAACCTACCTTTTCATTGTTTTTAAAGGCTGTGCGAGTACTGTTGATAACTGCTGTTATGCCGCCAGGATTGTGAGCAAAGTCGACTACTGCTATCACTCCATTGGGCATTCTCCATTTCTCATAACGTCCGGGGGGAGAGCGCAGCTCCATGGCCTTTTCGAGTAAGTGGGCTTGAGATATTACCTTGTTTGATGCCAATTCTGAGTTGGCGTGCAAAAGTTGTTCGGCTAACGACAGTGCAAGTCGACAATTTTGTTGTTGGTAGCTCAAATCAAAGGGGGTGGCGTGTTCCTCTGGTATCACATACTCAAGTCCAAGATCGTGACATTGCGACTGAACGGGCAGAAGACCTTCTTCGCTTGAGTCAAAAACGATGATGCCGTTGGGCGCTAAATGTGAAAATATCCTTAGTTTGGCTTTTACGTAGGCGTCGAAATTGCCATGAACATTCATGTGGTCTTCGGTGATGTTAGTGAACGCGACGGCGTCATACCTGACTAATCGATGCAGACCTTTCGCTAGGGCCGCACTGTATACCTCAATCGCTATCACTTTTAAGTTATATTTTTGCGTTAGCCAAGCGATATAAGTTGGCAAACCTTTTACGCCCGAGGGGACCTCGCAGCGGTCTCTTACACCCTCGGGTGTTTCAACACGTTGCCCAATAGCCGCCGCTGGAATGCCCAACTTATTCAACAATGACGCTAACATTGTCGTGACTGAAGTTTTACCGTTGGTGCCAGTCACTCCTACTATCAGTGGAAGTGAGCCTGACATTTTAGTCGGTTTCCTCGTCGTTCTTTCGTTGCATCATATGCCCATGCTCATCAACCTGCACATTGGTATCGAGCATAACTAAGGAAGTCGATATTCGCGTTAACCAAGTATCTACTTCAATGTCGCCTTTCTGTCGACGCTGAGTTGCTTCGCGCATTTCTTGATGCAAGGGAAGCCATCTGTCATCAGTTATATTCGCCGGTTCAGTTGAATATAAGGCGGGGCGTCCGCGATATACAAAGTCGCGCACGCTATCTTCAAAATTAAGTCTAACGGGCACGAGTACTCTTGCTATACCCGAGCGCAAAAAGTTTGCATGTAAAGGGTCGGCGTGTTTTAAGGCCACCAGTTTCGCCCACTGGTTCGGCTCGTTCCAGTAATATGGATATAGGGTAAAAGACATATTGGACCATTCGAAGGCTTGTTCAGCAAATCGTACTTCAACGGCCATGGGATCTAAGCGTTTTCGACTGATTGGCAGATTGCCTTCGAGCATCGGCCCTTCGTTTTTCTCCATCACAAGCGGCGTATCCCAACTGCTTTCATTGGTTACGCGTTCTTCTGCTAATTTCGCTTCTCCGCCCATAAGTTGCAAGCACAAGCGCTTAAGCTCATCGCGTTCTAACTCTCTTAAACGGTCTGGTGGAGCATCCACTACATCGCCTACAGATTGGTTGGCCAAGGTTTCAGCATATTCCGCTTTGGCAGCAGAAAGTTGCGCTTGATAGGCTTCAAAAATGGCATCATAGATTTTATGTTTCCACTCAGTCATAGTGCGCTTGGTGGGTTTGGTCTCCACTTGAATTAGAAATTGTACGGTTGCGTCATGGCGCGCATAAAGCGAAAAGCCTAATGTACCGCGTTGACCTTTAGCGCTTTTAAATTTAAAAACCGTTGAGTCGTCATCGCTTGATAGTGTTGGCCAGCCGCCGGATTTTTGCAGCGTTTCGCTCCCCATGGTGACCCAAACTTCAGGGTCGGTGCTATGCTGCTTAAAAGCGGTAATAGAGACGTTTACCGAGGTAACTTCGTAGCCACGCTCTATGAGTAACGAACCTTCTTTTCTTACCTTTTGCGCACCATTTGAGCCTGAGTCAGCATCTGAGGCAACTTCCGTCATCGTTTCACCCTTCGGCTCCGGCGGGACAGGTGCGTTTCTCACTCCCCATTTTTCTACGTGACTTTGGTAATTCTCAGGCGTGATGTCATCGATTTTTAAGGCCGGCTTTTTCGGAAAGTTCTTTTCAGGCTTTATGCGCTGATTGTCGCTAAGTTGCCGCAAATACGCGCCAGGCGATGGGATATAAAACTCATAAAAGAAGCGAACACCGCGGTTTACAAGGCGCATCTTATAGATTTTATCTACGTAACGATAAACGCCAGCGATATGCTCACTACTCTTGGTATTATCGAAGCGGTGGATGTTCGATTGCTCAGTTTTTGAACGCTGAACTTCGTTACGTGACTCTTTAATTCTAGATTGCGTTCGCTGAACCGCGCTTTCAGTGACCTCTTGCGCAAATTGGCTTGAGCGTTCGTTTGACGAGCGTTTGGCATTTTCTTGGGAAAACTGCATGCCTGCTTTTACTTCAACGGTGGGGCCATACGAGCCCGATACATTAATGCTCAGTTCGTTCTTGGTTCTTTTTTCTATTTCTTCTTTTGACGCAAGCTGCAGCTCAAAACGTTCAGAGCTTTGCAGGTTTGTTTCCATGTAGTGCTCAGTTTCTTCTTCTTCAAATAGCGTGACTTCCTGCTCATTCGATTGTTTATGAGAGCGCTCTCTGAACTCGCTGGCGAGAACATTTTCAACGTAGGCGATTTCGCCTAACTCATAACGATATAAGTCTTGTTGAACAACCTGCAGATCGCCAACACCTACCGGGCGGAAGAAACTCGGCATAGTGTCAATATCTTCTTCGCTTATTTTATCATCGATGCCGGGGCCTTCCTCGAAGGCGTTGTCGAGGTCGGGGAGTATCGGCCCTTCATCAAGTACGTTGTCATCGCTTCCTTCATCTAGACTATTTGAGCCACTTCCTTCATTAAGCGCGGAATCGTTATCCCCCTCATTCAAGACATTCCCGGCACTTCCCTCATCGAGTGCGGTATCGTTGTTCCCCTCGTTTAATGCATTGCCATTGTTTAACCTGACACCTTCAAAACGATTATTACGAAAAAAACGGGCTAAATTGGGGTTCACAGTAGCCGAAAGCACTGTATTTGGCTGTAAGCTATTCACGATTGGATTGATATTGTCTGAGGTGGCGTTTGTTGTGTCGTTATTCAGCACAACAACATCGTCTGAGTCTAGATCAGATACTGCTATTACCTTATTAATAAGCGCCGCGTCTACGCCCGATATCATCAAAGCAGAGAGCGCTTTGTCGGCGCCAATTTCAGAAACGGCAGCTTTGAATTCTGTCGGTTTTTTTGAAACACGGTTGAGTTGTGAATATATGGTGAAAGCTTCAGAAGACGTGACAGAAGCAAGCGTGATGGTATTTTTGTCATTTTTTGCTTTTGTAGCTTCGGGTGGGCGCAAGGCTACAAATTTAAACACATCGTACGACATACATTGTCCTTTACGTATAAGTTCGCATTAAGCCATACTTCACGGAAATTAACGTGCGGCGTCCATTAGTCCCATGGCGTAGTTAGTGTAAATACTAAATTGTTCAATTATTGTACAAAATAAATTTACAAGAATCTAGGGGTCAGGTTCCAAATCAGAATCTAGGGGTCAGGTTCCTTGAAAAGGGAATCTAGGGGTCAGGTTCTTTGAAAATGCCTCTAAATAAACTAGGGGTCAGGTTCCTTGAAAATGCCTCTAAAGGAATCTAAAAGGAATCAAGGGGCAGGTTCCTCGAAAAGGTATTCCGGAACACGGACCAAAGGACCAAGTTCTTGAATCAAGGGGTCAGGTTCCTTGAAAAGGTGTTTTCATTTTTAGCTTACGCTGGAATCTAGGGGTCAGGCTCCTTGAAAAGGTGTTTTGAATTTTAGCTCTCGCTGATTAGTTGCTCAATATGAAATATGTCTTGGCTGTAAGTGGAAAAAGAGAGGCGATTTAAAATAAGATGTTTAAGAGTTTGTTTTTAAGTTAAAAATCAATTTTCTCGCTGCGTTAGAATTATTGTTCTCAACATATCTATCCATGTTGGTTAACGTGGAAATCAAGGAGCACTTCCTATCAAACTTCATATTGAAAATAAAAAGTGTCTAGTTGTTTAGGGGACGATCACACCAGTAATGGCGTGGCTTTTATTAGCATGAGCATCATGCGTTATGTGTACTAGCTCAGACTTGATCTGACACTTACCCGCTTTTCAATCGGTGCCTGTCAGATTAGATTTGAGCTAAGTTCTTTTCAGCCCAAATCGATTTACTA
>NZ_JBHSGU010000002.1:1946334-2121153 GCF_042652645.1 Glaciecola siphonariae | reverse complement strand
AATGCACTTGCTAGCGCAAATCGCCACTCAAAACACTGACGTCGAGCAACTGCTACCATGGCGATTTGCTAAAGACTAGGTGGGATTACGAGACGCTCACAAATTACCCAACAAATCGTGCGCCGCATAGGCGAGTGTTATAAGCCAGGAAGTTTCGAGTTATGAACTCTAAAAATAAAGTAGAAGTTGAAAACATCAATACGCCAGGCAAAACGACAAATGTCGATGCTGTAAAGTACAATGAGATGAAGGCTGCCTTCTTAAAATTGCTGCCAAACTCATCCCCAGGATTAACTCAGAAAGAAATCCAAGACCAAATCAAACCACTACTATCGCAGGATATTTTTCCAGAGGGCAAAACATCTGGTTGGTGGGCTAAAACTGTACAATTGGATTTGGAAGCAAAAGGTGTCGTAAAAAGAGAGAGTACTAAACCTCTTAGGTGGTATCAGCCGTGACTTATAACAAGGCGCTCAAGAGGGACACAAACATGGCGCTCCTTCGGATTATAGCGCCACGTTTGTGCCCCTTAGCTTAGTGTTAGATGCCTGTCAGATTTTCCAATATGAAAAGAATCAATGTCATTGGAACAAGCGGAAGCGGTAAGTCACATTTTAGCCGTCGCCTTGCTCAAAAGTTGGATTTCCCGTGCATAGAAATGGATGCTGTCTTCTGGCTGCCTAATTGGGAGCACTTGGACACCGAAGACTTTCTTCTAAAACTTCAAAGCCTCTTGGAACAGGAGGCTTGGGTATTGGATGGAAATCAGTCAAAAACAAATACGCTAAAATGGCAGTACGTAGACACAATCGTCTGGTTGGATTACAGCTTCTTTCATACGTTTAAACAAATTCTAGTTCGCTCGTTTAAGCGCTCTTGGTCAAAACAGGAAATTTGGGAGGGTACAGGAAACACAGAATCATTCAGGCGTAATTTCTTCTCATCAGAGTCTGTCATTGTTTGGATGCTTCAAAATTATTGGAAAACCAAACGTAAATACGCCAAGCTCTTTGCAAGCGAACTGGCAAACAGTGTTAGGCTTGTGCGTATCAAATCACCTAAACAAGCAGAGTTGTTTTTAGCTAATGCGTAAGGCATCTTACAAGGCGCTAAACTCGTTCCCTTCGGTCACTGGGACAATAATACTGCGGTGCTACGCACTTTACCGCAGTGTTATTGCCCGTTAGCTTTGCGTTAGCTGCCAAAGGTTTACATCGTGAGTATTAGAAAGATAGAGGTCGTAGATTACGATTCGGACTGGGTGCGCAGATTTTATTCTGAGAAACTTGCTCTCGAAGCGGTGCTTGATGATGTGGTGGTAAAAATCGAACACATCGGAAGCACTTCAATTCCGGGTTTGGCTGCAAAACCGATAATCGATATTCTGATTGAAACGCATAAACTTGAGAGGCTTGACAGTAAAGCTGATAGTTTTCTTCATCTTGGATACAAAGTTAAGGGAGAACATGGTATCTCTGGGCGACGTTACTACCAAAAAGGCGACGATAATCGCACGCACCACATCCATGCTTTTCAGTCAGGTTCATTGGGACTATTGCGCCACCGTGCATTTAAAAAATATCTACTTGCTCATCCTAATATTGCTAAGGAATATGCCGACATAAAACGGCAAGCAGCTTACAACTGTAACAACGATACTGAACGGTATGTTTCAATGAAAAATGAGTTTATTGTGAAACACGAAAAGCTTGCGGTAGATTAGTATGGCAGCTAACAAACGCCTCATGCCAGTCGTTGGCACTCCTTCGGACACACAATTTGTTGTGCAATTTGCATTTCGCTACGCTACATTATGGCAAATTACCCAACAAACCGTGCGCCGCATAGGCGAGCGTTATATGCTATGTGGTTTTAAATGAAGGTTCTTTTTTCTGCTGTCTTAGTTATTGCCATTGCGGTTGTTGCTTATTACGGAAGCTTTTACGTTATGCCTAGTATCACTCTTGTCAACAACTCAGGTGTGACGATCGAAACAAGTAAAGTCAGACTGTCTAAATCACAGCTAGATTTTGGTTCGGTCGAATCTGGGTATTCCAACACACTATTTTATTCATTGAATCAAGTTGATGGAGAGTATCAATATGAGTTTATTTTGTCTGATGATTCCGTGCTCGATGGGAAGTGTGGATATTTGACAAATAATGAAATCAATAAACGTGTATCGATAACTATTAATGAAAATGAGGTTGTTTGTAGTGAGCGCATGTAACAAGCATGAAGACGGATTTTGTGGAAGAGCGCCACAAAACCGCATAGGCGAGTGTTATATCTTTTTCAACTTCTGAGGAAATTATGAGAAAAGGAATTTTGTTAATTGCATTCGTATTTATTACTTCATGCGCTTCGACTAGCCAATCTGACAAAATAGACGTAGACGCAGAATTTGAACGACTCTATGCCGTACTAGAGATTGAAGACACAATTGACAGTCTATTTGGCTTGGGCGTCACATATATGGACGCAGAGAATGTAGTTATGATCTCCTCAGAAGGTGCAGAAATAAATACAACACCAACTCAACGTGCGATTGCGAAAGAGGCATTTAAGCAAGCGATACTTTCTCGTTTGGCTCCATATGAATTAAGAAATGCGGCAGACTTTTATTCAACAAAACAGGGCTTAAAAGCGCATAAAGCTATCATTGATGCCGAGTACGCAGTGTCGAAAGTTTTGAACAATGAATAAGAGATATAACAAGTGTTTCAAGCCATTCGCTGTTGCTCATTCGGACTCAGCGCATTGGGGTAAATCTGCGTTTTGCTTCGCAAAATTATCGCAGATTAACCCCAAAACGCTAAGCCGCTTAAACGAGTGTTATATACCTCAAGAAAAGTTAAACACAGGAAGTTTAAATGAGCATTGATGCACGAACAGTTTTTGAAGCGTTGGAATCTTCCGGTAAAGAAGGTATAGGCGTGATTACGCTTGCCTTAGAAACAGGTTACAGTCAATCAGACCTGCGAAGGTTCTTTAAAAACCACAAACAGTACTGCGTCCCATTAAACGGAGAAACTAAGTATAAACTCAGTCAATTTACTGAAACACTAGGTTCCGTTGATAAAATGGTGGCGGAAATCGAAGGGCAAAAAGCCAATGACCGTGTATATAGAGCTTTTGGCTATGGACTAATTGCCGGATTGTTTATCGCCAATATTGGCACTTTTGTTGGGTTGTTATTTTGAGGGCGGTACATAACAAACCATTCAAGCGGACAAAAATAAAGAGCAATTTTCGCCCCTTAGCTTAGTGTTATGCTCTTTGGACACACCGAAATATGAACAGCAAAACTTTCCTTAATTCTAAATATCTTACGATTGTTGTATCTGTATTGGGGTTAGTTATTTTAGGCTTCTTTTCAAATGAGGCACGCAAAGAAGTCTATTTTCTGTGTGGCAATTATGTTACCGGTGACTCTTTAGAATTTGTCATTAGCCAGTTAAACACAGTCGACTTATCAGAGTACAAAGTGGAGAGCACGGAGCAGGGGAAACGGATTACACATAGTAGTAAACTCAATTTTCACCTAGTCAGTTGCAACATTGAATTCAACCCCGAAGAGAAGGTAGTTTCTGTATCATATGGTTAAACACAACAAAGCGCTAAACTCGTTCCCTTCGGTCACAGGGACAGTAACGCGGGGCTGTTTCGCTATTATGTCCCACATGTCTGCGCCCGTTATTGGAAAGCTATGTTCACTGAAAGGTAAAATGAAAATCTTACTAATCGTTCTTTTTTCCATCAGTATTGCAGGTTGTGTTGTTGAGCACATTGATGCTGAAAAAATTGATATCGGTTTGATTGAAAAAGATGCGATATTGCTACTTGAAACGTCCAGTATCAATTTAGCAAAATTGCCAGATTCAATTAGTGAACTTGAGCCAGAATCGGTACTAGTTCAAGCAAACGGACTTTACATCAAACTAAATAGTTCATTCGTAAATGAAAGCGGTCTTTTCATTCCTGTGGATCGTTCCGTAGATTATTCAAATGTTGGTGCAGACCCTGAATACAAGAGGTTATCTGGAAATGTTTACAGCTACATCATTAGAGGCTGAACATAACTAAGCATTTAAGCGGATAAAAATAACGAGCGATTTTTATCGCTTCTTGCGGTGCTATGTAAATATGAGAATCAAATGAAGTATATATTTTTAATTTTAGGTCTAGTTTCGGTTAATGCTTACTCTGAAATATATAAGTGCGAAGGTAAGAATGGAAGCGTATCTTTCTCAGATTCTCCTTGCCCGAAAGAAGTAGCGCAAGAAGTGATTGAAACCCAAAAACAGATTGGGTAAGTGAACTCAAATTAAAGAAATCAGGTTCAATTAAAATAAAAGAAATTGTTAAAGAAGACGGTGATGTCTCAATCTCTTATAATTTTGAATCACAGTCTGATTCTCAACAATTTATGAAACTAGCTCAAAAACTAAGCAATATGCCTGTTGTGTTGATGAAAATAATAATGCCAAAAGGAAAAAGTATAGGAATGGCAGAAATAAAAGCGTCAAATAAACCTAATCCGTTATTTGATAGCATTAAAAATGCTAAGAAATAGTGCATTCAACAAGTAATCACATACCAAGTTGCTGCTACGGATTGCTTTTAGAAGGCACCTTTTCCGGATCGCCTCGCGGCGTCAAAGTCGCCAACTAAAAGCAACCGCAGAGAAATGCGTTATGCACTTTAGAGGAGAACCATGAAAAAGGGATTTGTTTTAGCATGTATCGCAGCTTTTATACTTCTGAATGAAGACTTAAATCACTTCATTGTCATGCTTGTGCTTGGCGACTTCGAAGTGGGTCGTGCTTGGCAGAGAGCATTTGGCAACACCAGTATAGAATCCATGTTGTTTAGTGGTGGTTTTAGGCTAATTCCTTTTATTCCCTTAGTTTTGTGCGCTCTCTGCACAAACTTGTTGACGCATCTAACAGGCAAAGTGACATTATGGGTGGGCTTTACTGCAACTATTGCAATTATCTTCATAGGGTATTGGGGTGTTACAGAGGCTTTGTACACAGATGCCCATGCATCATCTACATCTGCAATAGGCTACATTTGGGCGCCAATTGCAGCAGCGGCATACTCACTAGTCGCGTGCATCGTTACGTATTTTCTGCTCTGGCTATTCGAGCTTGTTTTAAAACGTGCATAACAAACGCATCAAGAGGGGTAGTTACATTGCGCTTAACGAGGATGGCCACTTTTAGTGGGTAACACCAATCGCAATAAACATCGTCTGTCGTGCTGCTGTCGGGTATATTTCGTAACCGACAATGAAGAAAAAATGGAACAGTGTGGTTGCACTTAGGCAAGGAGAATTAAATGATTGTTAGGCGGCTACGAGAAAAGCGAAATTGGTCTCAGGAACAACTCGCTATCATGAGCGGATTAAGTACTCGGACCATTCAACGAATCGAAAGTGGTAATAAAGCCAGTCTTGAATCACTCAAAGCGCTTGCCTCTGTGTTTGAAATTGATATTTCTAAACTACAAGAGGAAATTATTGTGATAGACAAAACATCTGCAGAATGGAACAAAGAGCCCTTATTGGTTAGGTTTGCCTTTTGGGGACTAAAAGCAAGAAAACAAATTGTCATGCTAGAAATTACGACGGTTCTACTTGGCTTAGCTACGTGGATTATCAAACCAGATATATTTGCAACGTCAGCTTTCTTTCTTTTGGCATACATTTTTTCTAACATGAAGCATTACATCGATACGAAAAAACATTGGTGAGGATGCGATATAACAACGCGCTTAACGGGGCAATAATACTGCGGTGCTGAGCACTATACCGCAGTGTTGTTGTCTGTTAGCTTAGTGTAAATTTCCTGACAAAGAACAGTTGTCTTCTTAACTGTACAACTATCAACTTATCAGCTAGACTTGTCTTATAAACTGTACATGAGGAAGTGTTATGAGAGTTGTATCCTTTACTGAAGCGCGAAATGGCCTAAAGACGGTCTTAGATAATGTTGTCAACGACGCGGATACCACGGTAATTACTCGAAGAGACGCTGAAGACGCAGTTGTCATGTCTCTCGACTATTACAATAGTTTGATGGAAACTGTTTATTTACTGAAATCACCTGCGAATGCTGCTCATTTGGCGAAGTCTATTTCCCAATATAAAAACGCTGAGCATAATCAAAGGAAATTGATGGATGAGTAAAAGGTTACTGTCATGGACAGATGAATCTTGGAAGGACTACGTATACTGGCAAACACAGGACAAAAAAATTCTTAAACGTATAAATAAACTGGTAATTGATATTAAACGATCACCTTTTGATGGACTTGGCAAACCAGAGCCTTTAAAGGAGAATTTGAGTGGTTTTTGGTCTCGCAGAATCGACGATACAAATCGATTAGTTTATGCGGTTGAGAGTGACGCCATAGTAATAATTTCTTGTCGTTATCACTATTGACATGATGAGAAGGAAAGTAAACAAAACAACTAAGTTGGATTTGACGGAAAAGCGCCGTCAAACTGCTTAATGTAAGCGTTATTCCATGCATAAATTGGAAGTTGGCTAGAGCGGCCACTGCTGTGTATATAAGGTGTTAACCGTACTAAATGAATTGTAGCTCAGTTGAAATTTTCACTCTGATAGGCTTTGGCGTATCAATATTGCTAGCAAATTTTGCTTCGTTCAAAATGCAGCAAAATCTCGTTGAACAGAACTATACAGGGCCAATATGGAAAGTATTTTTTGGCGATGTTTTTTTGCCAAACGACATGCTTAGTAAACACGGCAAGCTTTGGCGAAGAGTATCAGTATTTTCCTTCTTATCAATCATAGTATTTGGCCTTGCACTTGGTTATTTAGCAAAAAATTATGGCGGTTGTTTTGGATTCAACAGTTAACACGTCATTCCTGTTCATAACCAGAGCTTGAGGGATTCACTGTGTTCAGCGCATATGCATACGTTAGGTACTGTGAAAAGACTTCTGACTTAGTGGTAGTGGAAACAAACAACTTTCAAGTATTTATTCAAAATAAAAGCCCAGCATAGGGACGCCCCAATGCGTCATGGTAGGGCCTCACTAAAATCAATATTGTAGAATTGTGGTATATACATTTGAATAAAGAATATGCAGAAGATAATCTCTCCAAATGCTGTTTTAGGACGATGGTAAAGATATGCCTTATTCAAGCGGCTAATCAATAAATAAAAGGAACTTAGAATGTTTTATCTTCAACTACTATTTTCAGTATTGTTCATTTTCTTTACCGCTTATGGTTATGTAAAAAACAAGCGAAACATTATGCTTGCAGGGGCTATTTGTTTGATTGTTGCAACCGCCGCGGAGCCGTTATTAACGGGGGTTAATGAAGGGTTTTTAAGTAGTCAAGAGCAAGCAAAATACTTGCAACAAAAGGATTAAGGGTTGAATTCGGCTCATAACAAGGCATTCAACACCTGTGCCATTGCCCAGCAAGCTCACACAGTAACGCATCGCCATTATATCGCTGCATTAGAGCCCAGCAGCCTAGCGTTACACATTAATTGCTAATAATATCGCTAAATAATGAAAACACACACTGCGAATCATATTCCCTTAAGCGTAAGAATATTCAACATTCTGTGGGCAATACTTCTTATAGGTTTTGGCCTCTACGTTTATTTTGAGGGTTCTTTTTCACTTCCGGGTAGGCGAGGTTCTGGGCCAACAGAATTTGAAGGAATTGGCTTATTGCTGTTTTCAGCATCATTGGGCAGTGCTGCGTTGAATGCATTGATAACAGTGATTGATCATTATGATCGTCGAAATAATGAGAGCGAGTATCGAAAAATTTCTGTGTGCTTAAACGTGGTAAGTTTGATATTGATAATATCGGCTTTCAGCTACGAATTTGTGGATAATCAAAAACCCCCGGTAATTATAAGTAATGGCAGCTAAAAAGAGTCTCATGCCGCTTTGCTCGCGTTTACCAAACAATCGAGTTGTTGAGAATGAATGAAAAAATTCTAGCCTTAGGCCAAAAATGTTTGCGTTTAGTTAAGTCTGATAAACGTACATCGAGTTTCTTGGGCGCAAAGCCAATGGTTGGAGGCCCGTTTGACTGGCCACGAAAAAATGACAAAGCGTTAGGCTTCATCGGACAACTGGATTTAAAAGAAATCAATCCATGCAAAGAGATAGATTGGCTGCCGTCTAACGGTAGACTATTGTTTTTCTACGATTTTGAACAATGGCCGTGGGGTTTTGATCCTAAAGACATTGGTGGTTGGGCAACTGTATACGAAAATGGTGATTCTGATTTATTCTCACCTGAGTTGCCATTAGATTTGGCTATTGAACACTTGTTACCGTCAATCAAATACCTTAAATCCGAAAGCTTTGTTAGCTACCCTGACGGCCAAAGTTTGGACTTTGAATCGCTTGGAATGACTGGCGATGATGGCGAGGCATATTACAACTTCATCGATGAGAATTTTGGTGATGAACCTCGCCACCAAATCGGTGGCTTTCCAAGTCCCGTGCAAGAAGACTCAATGGAAGAGGAATGTCAGCTCGCTAGCGGAGGCATTTATTGTGGCGACTCTGAGGGCTACAACTCCAAGCAAGCTAAAAATCTACTAGGTGAATTACTCGATTGGAAGTTGCTTTTACAATTTGACTCCGATGATGAAATAGAAGCAATGTGGGGTGATATGGGAATGTTGTATTTTTGGGTGAGAGAAAGCGATGCGAACAATTGTGATTTCTCCAAGCCTTGGTTGATATTACAATGCAGCTAAAACGCGTAATCAGCAAACATCTGAGCCAACAACCCGTGTAAATCTTTGCAAACGCAAATATGTTAGAGACGAGATAAACAATGGATGAACGACAAACACGACTTAAACTTATTCGCCAATATAAAGCCAATTGCATGTCTGTTATGCTTGCGCTAAGCCTGTTACCCGTTAACACATTTGGTTTAATGGCTGTGTTAGATAGTGATAACACAGCCATTAAAATATTGTTATCTTCTAGTTTACTGTTTATCGCGTTTTTAGCGTTTTATATGTTTTATAAACAAAAATCTATACGCTGCCCTGGCTGCCAAAACCCGTTTTTTTCTGTTAAGCGTTGTTTCTTAGCCTCAGCAAAGCCAGACTGGGAAGTTACCTGTAATCATTGCACGGTGAGTCTTCGTGAGTTGCCAGAAGTTCAGCAATTAGAGGCTAACAGCGACTAAAAATAGGCATGTAACCACAACTCCATGCTACAGTGTATTTCAAAGCCTTAACTTCAATAGGAATATTATGGATACCTTGTTTAGCATGCTCATTATGGCTGGGCTTATTATCTTGGTGCTTTTTATTGGCGGCATTCTGTTTATGAAAAAACACGGAAACGACAATTCTAAAGACTAGGCATTCGAAAGTAAGCGCGTCTATATGTCACTTTTAGCACCTCACATGCTTGCATACTGGATATTGGCATTGCTTGCTTTTGCCGCTAATTCGGTACTCTGTCGTTTGGCTTTATCGTCGGCCAACATAGACCCCGCCAGCTTTACGGCGATTCGCCTATTGTCTGGGGCAGTCACGCTTGTGGTTATATTACTTTTTCGTCAATGGCGCTCAAGTAAACCGCCATTAGTAACTATTTCGGAGCAGTCAAAAAACCGAGGCTCTTGGGCAGGCGCTTTGTCTCTGTTTGTATATGCAGTGGGCTTTTCTTATGCCTATATTGAGTTAGATACAGGCACGGGCGCCTTGATATTATTCGCCAGCGTACAATTCTCGATGATTGCTTATGGTTTGTTTAAAGGTGAGCGCTTAAACCTTGTGCAGTGGTGTGGCCTTGCCGCAGCATTTGCCGGATTGTTGTTTTTACTGTACCCAACTATCTCAACGCCAACGCTCACCGGAGCCCTGTTAATGTTATGCGCAGGCTTAGCGTGGGGGATTTATTCTATTTTAGGCAAGCAAAGCCAAGATGCGCTTAGCGACACAGCCTTTAATTTTGCCCGTAGCACCTTACTCGTAGCCATATTAGCAATAGCTGCATTTTCACAAGCCAATTTCAATGAATATGGCTTAATATTAGCTATCGCCTCAGGCGCACTTGCATCTGGCATAGGCTACGCTATTTGGTATTCGGTTTTACCAACATTAAGCGCTATGAGCGCGGCGGTGTCGCAACTTACAGTGCCCATCATTGCTGCTCTAGGCGGATTAATCGTTGTGAATGAAGGCATAAGCTTGCGTTTGGTCATTGCATCGGTGTGTGTACTAGGCGGCGTTTTTATTGTATTAAAATACAAAACGCGCCGTGTAGAATCGTTTCAACACAATAGACAGCACTAACACCCTAGCGCAATAATGAGATTTACTGTTTCACTCGCCATTTATCTAACAATACTGCAAGGATAATAACAGCCCCGGTGATCATGCGTTTTGCCGGCTCCGACATGCCCATTTGCGCCAAACCACTGTCGAGCACTGCAATGATAAGTACACCCAAAAATGTACCAATAATAGTGCCTCTGCCGCCCATGAGGCTGGTACCGCCAATCACCGCAGCAGCAATGGCAGATAGCTCTAATCCAATCCCCGCGTTAGGATCGCTAGAGCCTAAGTAACTTAGGTTGGCTAAACCTGCCAAGCCTGCGAGTAGGGCGGAAATAACAAATACCATCAACACTTTAGGGTCGGCCTTAATGCCCGACATGAGCGCTGCCTTTCTGTTAGAGCCGATGGCAATTAACTGGCGCCCAAACACGGTATGATTGAGAACAATATGACTCACAATGACCACTAAAAAGGCAAGCAACATCATGCTCGAGATGCCCAACCCTGCTATAGGGTCGGTCAAACCTTGTACTTTTGGACCCACATACATGGTTTGCGAATTTGAGATAACATAAGACAGACCGCGAGCCGCCTCTAATACGCCAAGAGTGACAATAAATGAGGGCAGTCTCATCCATGACGATAAATAGCCACTGCTGGCACCAACGACGGCAACACACAACAGCGCACAGGCAGTGGCCAGCGCGAAGGGCATATTAAACTGCACCATTAATATGCCAATTATTGCGCTGCTGAGTGCCATGAGTGCGCCAACCGACAGGTCGATTCCACCCACAATCAACACCAAGGTCATACCAACCGCAACAAACGTAAGTGCAGGCAACTGGCTCAAAATTGTTGATAAAGTAATAAACGAAAAGAAATTATCGGTTTGAAGCGCAAAAAAACCAATGAGCGCAAGCAGCACAATGAGCAAAAAGTAAGATTTTAAAAACTGCACGTTTTACTCCACTTGATTTGAAATATTTGGGGTTACTGCTGAAGAGAAGCTATCAGCCACTTTCGAAAATGCCATTTGCAGGACTTTGTCCATATCAAATTCGTCGCGCGTAAGCTGGCCGACTATTTGTTTGTTACTCATCACAATAATGCGGTCGCAAAGCGTAAAAAGTTCTTCTATTTCGCTTGAGGCAACTATGCAGCTGGCGCCGTTTTGCGTGAGCGTTTTTAGTTCTTCATAAATTAATGCTTTGGTTGCCACATCTACGCCACGTGTTGGCTCGTCTAACAAAAAAACTTCTGTTTTTGCAAAAAGCCAACGTGCTAACAACACCTTTTGTTGATTGCCGCCGCTCAAGCTTTCAATATCTTGATTTTGAGAATCATGCTTTATTGCCAAGCGATTAAACAGACTATCGCATATCTGCTTAAGTGTTTTTTGCTGAATAAATGTTCGTTTTGCCACACGCTCTAGAGCGCTAATCGCGCAATTAAAATGTAGAGGCTGCTGGGCAAAAATACCCTGCTGCTTTCTATCTTCTGACAACATGCCCATACCTGAATCTACCGCCCGCGTGCTCGACGCAATAGTCTGCTCATGCTGATTGTGCAGGCGTATTACCTGACCACTTGCCAAAGGCGTGAGTCCGTAAAGGGCCTCAAGTAACTCCGTGCGTCCCGCGCCAGCGAGGCCTGCTATGCCTAGTGTCTCGCCTTTTAAAAGGCTAAGGTTAATGGGCACTGGCAGTGCATGGCTTGTAAGGTTTTTAGCAATAAGCACGCTCTCATTACGCTGATGTGCAGAACTTAGTGATTGGGTCGGGTTGAGTGATTTTGCAAAATGCAGTGCACCTTTCGACATCCACTCTATTAGCTGGTCGGTGCTGGTTTCTTCAGTGCGGCAGGTGTTCACCAGTTGTCCGTCTCGTAATACCGATACACGAGTACAATGAGTGAGAACATCTGACAGCCGATGGCTAACGTAAATAATACTCATCCCCGCGCTAGCAAGGGAGTGCATGTGGGCGTGCAATAAATCACTTTGTTGCAAGCTCAGAGCAGCTGTGGGTTCATCGAGAATAAGCAGTTTGGTTGGCTCGCTTAGCGCTTTGCAAATTTCAACCAACTGCTTTTGCGCCAATGAAAGGTCCGCCACTTTTTGTGTAAGATTAAGCTCACTTAAACCAAAGCTTTCAAGTAATGCATGAGCACGCCTGTTAAGTTCATCTTTTTTGATGAGCGACGCTTTATGGGGAAGCCGACGAAGCGAAATATTTTCGGCAATATTCAAATCGTCAATCAGGCTGAGCTCTTGTAGGGCAACTGAAACGCCACGAGTCATCGCATCGCTCACCGACGCAGGTGAGTAGGGTTGGGCGTCTATAAACAGCTTACCTTTATTTTTGTTTACCAAACCGCATAATATATTAATGAGAGTCGACTTACCTGCACCGTTTTCACCCACAATGCCGAAAATCTCACCGGGTTTTACATCAAACGCAATCCCTTTAAGCACCGGAACATTATACGACTTGTGCAAGTTTGATATCTGTAGGCGCGGCGTGGACTTAGTCAAAATAGGATTATTCCATCGTGTCTTTTGTATCTATTGTTTCTTTTGTGATCAGTGATAAGGGTGTTTGCGTTACATCATCGAGTGCATCGCCGTTAAGGGCACTAAGGGCCTTTTCGATACCAAATACGGCTAATTTGCCGCCGAATTGGTCTACTGTCGCAAGAATATCGCCGCTTTCTATGTGAGGAGTAAGGGCTTGGATATTGTCAAAGCCAACAATAATTGGCGCACTAGTGAGGTTTGCCCGATTGACCGCCGCCAGAGCGCCTAAAGCCATATTGTCATTGGCAGCAAATATTGCCTTTACCTCAGGGTATTGAATAAGCAGTGACGATGCGACTTGAGCGGCTTTGGTTTGCTCCCAGTCGGCGCTTTGCAGGGCCACCATGTTAAGTCCATATTGTTCGATGGCCTTAACAAATCCGTCGCGGCGTTGCTGTGAGTTAATTGCCGAGGGAATACCCTCTAGCACAACTACTTGGTCGTTTGCCGAGAGCTTTTGCGCTGCGTATTCAGCGGCTAAAAAAGCGCCTTGCATATTATCTGGCCCAACAAATGGAACGCTTACGCCGTATTCGCTAAGGGTCGCTTGGTCTAATCGATTGTCGATATTAATAACGATTAAACCAGCCTTTACCGCTCGCACTACGGCGGGTACCACCGCTTTAGAGTCTGCTGGCGCAAGTACGATAGCCTGCATGCCAGACGCAATCATTTGGTCAATTAAGGCGACTTGCTGCGCCAAGTCGCTCTCGTTCTTGGTACCGTTAACTAAAAGCGAATAGCGCGACGCATTCTCTTGTTGATGTTTCTTGGCTTGCGTAGCCATATTTACAAAAAATTCGTTGGCCAAAGATTTCATCACTAAGCCAATTTTGGGCAGCTCTTGAGTGTCAGTGCTTGGGTTAGTACTTGCTTTATCTGAACAAGCATTCAAAAAGGAAATGGCTATCAAAAGGGTTATTAATCGCGCGAAAGTACTCATAGGTATCCATACATTTATTATGTTTACAAAAAAATAACATCGCAGCAGAATTATGCAAATTATAAAATTGTTTAAAAGACTAGCAAATATTCATCTAAGACCAGCTCAGAGGCACCTAAGCTAGATGAATCGACAAGAGCGTTTTTGCTTAGCAAATGTTTTCACAAGGACTATGAATATTTCTTGAAATTTTTATGAACTTATCGCAGACTTTACCCGTCAAAAAAATGACGCAATAAATCTCGCACAAGAATAGCAGGTAAGTCGCGTCAGCTTAGCGTAATAATAAAGGTAGTAGTGTGCAATTTTCTCGTCTTTTGTTTCGAGTGTTCTTTATTGCTCTAGCAGTTACATACGGCTTGGTAATGTTTGAATTTATTGATTTATCTTATATAAAGCTCGACCTCAATGTGAGTCCTGAGGTGGTCATCATGACTCTGCTTGCTAGCTTATTTGTCTATCTATACCTTAGAAAGCCCAAAATCTAACAAAAGCGAGTCTTTCGCTAGGCTAGTGCTGTGCTACACTTAAGGACTACTGACAACTAAAGGTTTTTGCAGCGCATGGTTTTGCTGTTCATTTACGTTTTTATAGCGCTTGGTTTTTCATTTTTGTGTTCGATTGCTGAGGCTGTAATTCTCAGTGTGTCTCAAGCCTATATTTCTCTACTTGAAAAAGACGGCAAAGCCTCCGGGAAGCTATTGGCAAGCTTAACCGCTGATATCAACAAGCCTTTATCAGCAATCTTAACCCTCAATACCATCGCGCATACCATGGGTGCCGCAGGCGCAGGCGCACAAGCTGCAAAGGTGTTTGGCGATGCTTATTTAGGCATTATTTCTGCTGTTTTGACGCTGTTGATTTTAGTGTTTTCAGAAATTATTCCGAAAACCTTGGGCGCAACATTTTGGCGTCACCTCGCTCCTGCAACGGCCTACTTTTTAAAATATCTGATACTAGCGCTCTATCCGTTTGTAAAAATGTCGCAAAAACTCACCAGCGGTTTTACCGAAGAAAGCCCTCTTAAAGGCTTAAGCAGAAGCGAATTATTAGCCATGGCTGAGCTATCGGGTAAAGAAGGGCAACTTGCTCAGCAAGAATCAAATTTCTTACAAAACCTGTTAAGTCTGCATGAGCTGAGAATAAAAGATGCAATGACGCACCGCACTGTTGTGTTTTCGCTATCAGATCAGGTAACGGTGGCAGAATTTGTTGAGCATCATCAAAATAACCCGTTTTCTCGTATCCCGATTTATGAAAATTCAGAAAGCGAGCATATAAGTGGTTATGTGCTGCGCACCGATATTCTGATCGCAGCGGCGAACGGAAATCTCGACGCAAAGCTTGCTGACTTTGTTAGCTCTATGGTGACACTGTTGGGCGATATGCCGCTGGCCGCAACGTTTGATCATTTTTTAAATTCGCGCGTGCACATGCTATTGGTGGTAGATGAGTACGGCGGCTTAGAAGGAATATTGACGCTAGAAGACTTATTAGAAAGCTTACTTGGCGTTGAAATTGTTGATGAGCACGACACCACGGTAAGTATGAAAAAACTCGCAAAAGTTATGTGGAAGCGCCGAGAAAAGCGCCTCATGTCGCAAAAGAGCAAAAGCGACTAAAAGAGACAATACAGGCCCAAAGCAGTTTAAAGTAGCCTCTGCAGCTTTATTATTCTAAAAAATAGAAAGATATCCTGAATTTATTGCCATTTTTATTTCAATTTGTAGGTGTATATTGTTTGCATCGCTTAGCAATAAGCACTGAACATTTAACATCAACATTAGACATTGAGGAAATAAACATGAATAAATTACTTTCACAGGTATTCGTACAAAACACATCTCTTGCACCATTGGCGCTGCGTATTTCTGCAGGCATCACATTTGCCGCCTACGGTGCACAAAAGCTGTTTGGTTGGTTTGGTGGTTATGGCCTAGAGGGCACCGGTCAGTTCATGGCATCGTTGGGCTTAGAGCCAGGATATTTAATGGCTTTGCTTGCCGGTAGCGCTGAGTTCTTTGGTGGCTTGCTGTTAATTGCTGGCCTGTTAACACGCCCTACTGCTATCGCCTTGGCTCTTACTATGCTGGTAGCTATTGTGACGGTGCACTTACCAAACGGTTTGTTTATGGCTAATAATGGGTATGCGTTTGCCTTAAGTTTAATGGCAATTTCAGCTTCGCTGGCCGTGTCGGGCGCCGGACGCTTTTCACTTGATAACGCCATCGCTAATACGAAGCGGGTTAACACACCTGAACAGACTGCCTTAGCTTAAGTGCTAACGCAAGTTAGCTAGTTAGTTATAAGTCAACTACCCTTACACGAAAAAGCCCTGCACCGAGCAGGGCTTTCTTTTGATTAATTACTTGCTAACAATGCTTACGTAGCATGTGCTATGGGCGCGGGCAAGGGGAGCACTGCGAGTACGCACAATTATAAAAGAGATGTGTACAAATCCTCAGAGCAAATGCAATGTCAAAGGTTAAGATGTACTGGCTAAGAAATGACATTTCAACTAAGTCTTCTACAGAAGCTCAGCTAAACAAGGTCATCTACACAAGCTCAGCTAAACAAGGTCATCTACACAAGCTCAGCTAAACAAGGTCATCTACACAAGCTCAGCTAAACAAGGTCAGCTAAAGAAGACTGACTAGGCAGGCCGCTTAAACAAGGTCAGCTAAAATATATTCCCACGTGTTCATGTTTTGTTGAAATTTGTCCTTAAGCGCCTTTGTAACTTCCTCTTTATCGCGTAAGTCCAGAGGAATTTCCGACAGGATACGCCAATGATTAAGCGCACTAGTGGCTGCCGCACACAACTGCGCGATATTTGCGTTCGCACAACGCTTCGACTTTATAATTGCATTAGTTTGTTCACAAAGAGACTCTAAATGCGATTCGCTCAACTTTGATAAGTTTTTGGTCACTTCGTAGTCGCGCAACAATTGCAAAAAATCAGCGTTATCGCTCTCGATGTCAAAACCGTTTTGCTCTACCTGCTGCTGAATTGCACGGGCGTAGCCCATCGTTTCAAACGTGCTGAGATGAAGCTGTTGGAACAGTGCCTCACGCGCTTGTAGGCGCGGATCCACAAATTTATCGTCTGACATGGATAGTCACTCTATTGCAAGTGCAGTTAAAATTCCTGATTAATATATCAAGATTACGCGTGTGTGGCATCAGCAACAGGCAATTGCGCTATGACAGATGGTAAATTTAATTGCACGTTGCTGCTACTGTGTTTGAGCTAGTTTTTAAAGTTCTCGCTAACCTTCAAATCGGTCGTCGTTAACGGTTTTGCTGGTAACTTATCTAAAGCTCGCTACACTGTAAACATTGTCACAAAATAAAGCACATTAAATTATTACTAGTAAAGCAACTCCCGCTATTATTGACGTTGAGGCCAGCGGTTTTGGCGCGCATAGCTACCCCATTGAGGTGGGTGTAGTGTTAGCTGATGGCACGCGTTTTTGTAAGCTTATTAAGCCTTTTGCTCATTGGCAGTTTTGGGATGCGAAGGCCGAGCAAATCCATGGTATTTCATATCAAAGTTTGATTGATTATGGAGAGGAGCCAGTTGCCGTGTGCCTTGAATTGAACGAGTTAGTTCAAGGACTAACCCTTTATTCTGATGGCTGGGTGGTTGACCATCCATGGCTTGTAAAACTGTTTGCACAAGCTGCTGTACCGATGCTATTTAGTATTTCATCCCTAGAAATGGTGCTAAGCGAGCCTCAAATGGCGATATGGGACGACGAAAAACGCGCTGTCGCCCAAGATTGTGGCTTAGCACGACATCGTGCCAGTGCCGACGCATATATTATTCAGCAGACTTTTTTGCGCACGCAAGAGCGCATGCTACATAGCCAATAGTTATATGCGCTATTTGAGGTAAATGGTATACTTCGCACTTCAGTTTACACATTGCACTGAACCTCCATATTTTCCATCTAAGATTTATCTAAAAAGAGATACGCATGAAAGCACTCGACATTAAAGGGCTTGAAAAAACGTATGCCGGCGGCGTTACCGCGCTAAAAGGCATTGACTTAACAGTTGATCAAGGCGACTTTTTTGCTTTGCTTGGGCCAAATGGTGCGGGCAAGTCTACAACCATTGGCATCATCTGTTCGCTGGTCAATAAATCTGTAGGCAGTGTTAAGGTCTTTGGTTTTGACTCTGTAAAAGATGAGGTTGAGGCAAAATCATGCATCGGCTTGGTGCCTCAAGAGTTTAATTTTAATCAATTCGAAACACTTATGCAGATTGTGGTTAATCAAGCTGGTTATTATGGCGTACCACGAGATGTTGCGAAAACGCGCGCTGAAAAATACTTAAAACAGCTCGAACTTTGGGATAAGCGCAACGCTAGTGCACGCGAGCTTTCGGGCGGTATGAAACGCAGATTGATGATTGCGCGCGCGTTGATGCACGAACCCAAAATGCTAATTTTGGACGAGCCCACCGCGGGTGTTGATATTGAAGTTCGCCGCTCTATGTGGGCATTTTTAAAAGAAATCAATCAGCAAGGTATTACGATAATCTTAACGACGCATTATTTGGAAGAGGCTGAAATGCTTTGTCGGAATATTGCCATTATCGACAAAGGTATTATCGTAGAAAACACGAGTATGAAGGCGCTTTTGGCAACCTTAAATGTTGAGACCTTTGTATTTGATTTAGCCGATGGGGCCAGCCAGATAAAGGTGCCAGAATTTGAAACTCGCGCGATAGACGAACAAACCTTAGAGGTGGACGTGCCCAAAGAAACTGGCCTGAATCCACTCTTTGAGCATTTCTCCAAGCACGACGTTAAGGTAATGAGCATGCGCAACAAAGCGAATCGTCTGGAAGAGTTATTTGTGCGTTTAATGGAGTCAGGAAAAGCAAAAATAGCGGAGGCTAAAGCATGAGTTCGCGTAATTTTATAGCCTTAAAAACGATTTGGATTAAAGAGTGCACGCGCTTTTTGCGCATTTGGGTGCAAACGCTTGTGCCGCCGGCTATCACAATGTCTTTGTATTTTGTTATTTTCGGTAACTTAATTGGTAAGCGTATTGGCGATATGGGTGGATTCTCCTACATGGAATTTATTGTGCCCGGGCTCATTATGATGTCGATTATTACCAACTCCTACTCTAATGTGTCGTCGTCATTTTTTAGCGCTAAGTTCCAGCGTAATGTTGAAGAGTTGCTCGTTGCACCGGTGCCCACTTGGGTGGTGATTATGGGTTTTGTTGGGGGCGGTGTTGCCAGAGCAATGATAATCGGCGTGATTGTAACCGTTGTGTCTATGTTTTTTGTTGACGTGCAAATTCATAATTTTCTCGTGATCGTCATTACCTTAATTCTGACCTCTACTCTCTTTGCTACAGCAGGTTTGATCAATGGCATATATGCTAAGTCGTTCGATGATATTAGCGTTATTCCTACGTTTGTGTTGACGCCATTAACATATCTAGGCGGTGTGTTTTATTCGCTTACTTTATTACCTGACTTCTGGCAGATTGTTTCCCAAGCCAATCCTATTGTGTATATGGTTAACGGCTTCCGCTATGGGTTTTTAGGTGTGTCAGACGTCAATTACCTAATATCTTTGGCTTTATTGATTGGCTTTAATGTTGTGTTGTTCGCTGTTGCCTACCGCCTATTGAAGAAGGGTATAGGGATTCGAAGCTAAGTGTTTCAAGCGCCAAAACCGGTCGTCAGTGCGCAAACTACTGTGCACGATGACTTGCTTGCTTTGGTAAAGCGGCATCAACATCATCATTCACAAAGGCCTATCGCTGAGCATACCCAGCGTGCATTTGACTACGCCTTAAAATGGCTAAGCGACTGGGATCGTGCGGTGATTATTGATGCTTGCTGCGGCGTAGGGGAGAGTACCTTGCATCTGGCAAAGCGGTATCCGAATGCCAGAGTCATTGGAATCGACAAGTCTGAAGCGCGCCTCAACAAACATCAACATTACGTGAGCGAAATTACTGGCGACGTAAAACAAAAGTCGTCTGTACATTCAAAAGAACAATTATCGCGAGAGCTCAACAATTACCTTGTTCTTCAGGCTGACTTAAATGACTTTTGGCGTTTGCTGGCAGACTTTACTGAAGAACATGCGCTTAAATCATCGAGCAACGCACAACAAGGCAGCATGCGAAAATGGTATGTCGCCAAGCAATACATCCTGTATCCCAACCCTTACCCAAAAAAGACGCAAGTCGGCAAACGCTGGCACGCAAGCGCCGTTTTTAAAGATGTTATGCGCGTATCTAGCAACATAGAGGTGCGCTCGAATTGGAAGGTTTATGTAGATGAGTTTCAGCTAGCAGCGGCGCAGTATGATGCGGTAATGCAGGTGGCGGAGCTTAAACTAAACGACGTTAAAAACGCAATAACGCCTTTTGAGCGAAAATACGCAAGCGCAGGTCAGGCACTGTGGATTGGATATACCCTTGGTGATGGATGAGACAAGTAAAACCCTTGACCATATAGTATATTCATTTCAGTTACTGCCTTTAGGCTTTGTTCGTCTTCAATATGCTCGGCAATCAATTTACAGTTTTGTTGCTCGCACAAATCTTTGAGCTCATCAATTGCGCTCTTACCCGCTTCAGTTTTTGCATACTCTTTTATAAATTCGGCTTTTATTTTTATGGCGTCAATCCCGCTCGCCACAAGTGCGTATAAACTATCGCAGCACTGGTCTACTTCGTCTATCGTGATATGCAGATTGGGGATGCTTTTAAGCAAGCTGCGCAATTGCACAAGTTTGTCTTTAATGCATGCAAAGTTGATTTCAATGCCGCATAGTCCTTTAGAGCTATCGCTGCACATCTCTCGTATAGATTGAAGCAGTGAAAGGTCGTCTAAATCTGAGGCAAATAAGTTAATCGACCAACTCATTTGTCTGGGTTTACAATAAGCGCGAGAGAGCTCCAAGATTCGACCGGTCATGTCTGCCGCTTCGTGATTACTTTCTACAATGTAAAGAAATTCGTTGGGCAAAATGACCTGTTGTTTTGTGTCTAGTAGCCTAGCTAAGCATTCATAGCGATAAACCCGATGATCAGCAAGTGTAAAAATAGGCTGATAAAACGGCACAATTTGCTCTAGGGTGACATTAGGTGGTGCTACTAAGGCTTGCAAAACTAATCCTGATGAAAATTTGGTCTATATTAGGTTATCAGTCAAAATCTCAAAGCCTTTAATAAAACTGTCACTTTTAGCAATAAAAAAGCGTAAGGGCATTTGGCAAAGTGCTTAAAACTAGGGTAAAGTGCCCGACTCGGCATTAGGCGGAAATTCCATTGGCAAAAGCAGAAGTCAGTTTAGAGCATCTATTCAGAGTCTTTACTAAGCCTGAGCATAATGACTCAACGCTCGCAAAAATAGAACGTCATCTTTCAGATAACGTCTCTGATTTTTTGTCTCAACATGTGGTAACCAAAAAGACCTCACTTGAAGAAATTGAGCAAGACTTCTCGAGCGCTCATGTACCCGATTCTCCCGAGTTTGTCTCAAGCCACGCCGAGGCCTTATTAGACAAGCTCGTTGCACACTCCGTTAATACCTACGCGCCAACCTTCATTGGCCATATGACATCGGCTTTACCTTATTTCCATTTGCCCCTGTCTAAGCTGATGGTGGGTTTAAATCAAAATCTCGTAAAAATAGAAACGTCTAAAGCTTTTACCCCACTTGAGCGGCAAACACTTGGCATGATGCATAACCTTATTTATGCGCAAGACGAGGATTTTTACAGCCAGTACCTTCACAGTGCAGAGCATTCTTTGGGCGCGTTTTGTTCCGGCGGCACCATTGCCAATATCACAGCACTGTGGGTTGCAAGAAATTTGAAACTCGGCCCGCAACCTGGATTTTCAGGCGTTAATAAAGCGGGATTGGCCAGCGCCTACCGTCATTACAATATTCACAATTTAGGGCTTATGACCTCACGGCGTGGGCACTACTCGCTAGGCAAGGCGGTAGATGTGTTAGGCATAGGTAGAGATAACTTACTCAGTATCGATAGCCCCAGACAGATATTGGAGCCTGAAAAGGCGTTGGCTTTTGGCAAGGCATATCAAGAAAAGGGTAACAGCTTATTGGCCATTATTGGCATTGCAGGAACCACTGAGACGGGTCATATTGACCCACTTGATGAGCTAGCTGATGTTGCCAAAGAACTAGGATGTCACTTCCATGTTGATGCCGCTTGGGGCGGTGCTACGCTTTTTTCAGAACGCAATCGTAGCAAGCTTGCCGGCATCGAAAAGGCCGACTCGGTAACCATTGATGCGCATAAGCAAATGTATGTGCCCATGGGGGCAGGGATGGCCATATTTAAAGACCCGAAAGCCAGTAACGCGGTGCGACATCACGCCCAATATATTTTACGTCAGGGCTCAAAAGACCTCGGCGCAACCACCCTTGAGGGCTCGCGAAACGGTATGGCAATGATGGTGTATTCGTCATTCCATATTTTTGGTCGCAGGGGGTATGAGTTGTTGATTGACCGTGCCATTGACCAAGCGCACGCGTTCGCAGATATGATTAACGCGCATGAGTGTTTTGAGCTAATGACGGCACCGGTGCTTTCGTTGTTAACTTACCGACTGCGTCCGATAGAGCTGAAAGGTCTTGAAAACGAATCTAGCCAGCAGCAGCGAATGCTTAATGAGCAACTTGATGAGTTGACCGTTTCGATACAAAAACAGCAGCGAGAGGCTGGCAAATCATTTGTATCGCGCACGCGAATAGAAATTGAAAAATATAATAATCAGGCCATAACGGTATTTCGAGTCGTATTGGCCAATCCACTTACCACCAATGATGATTTAAAAGCCATTTTGGCAGAGCAAGTTGCACTAGCCGAAGGGCATGCAATTTGGCAAGGCTTGAGCAAGCACCCGCGCGCTAAAATCGCCTAGTCTTTTTACCCTCAAAAAAACCTCTTTACGTGATACTTTTGCGATAAATGCATCGCATTATATGCTTGTGTATGAATTAAAACCCGGTGATTGCCGGTCTATTTCATGAGGCATGTAATGCTACAATTATCAGCGACTGAAAAAGGAAAAAACACGATGGACTCAGTATTGGTAGTAGAAGATGATATGGATATTGCTACCCTTATCCAAGTAAATCTAGCGGAGCTGGGTTTATCACTCGAGCATCATGCCGATGGGCAAACCGGCCTAAACGCCGCCCTAAATCAATCGTTTTCGTTGGTATTGCTCGACGTAATGTTACCTACACTTGGCGGACTAGACATATGCCGTAAGCTGCGCGAGCGAAAACCTGAGCAAGCGATTTTGATGTTGACGGCAAAAGACTCCGAAACAGATCGAGTGTTGGGCTTGGAGTTGGGTGCTGATGATTATATGACTAAGCCATTCAGTATTCGTGAGCTTCAGGCAAGGGTGCGAGCGCAAATTCGCAAGGTGAACGTACTCAAAAATGCTCATCAACATCAGCTTGAGCCTTCAGGCATTATTGAGTCTGGCAGTATAAAAATTATCAAAGACACCCGAGAAGTTTTTCAACAAGGCAAGCCTGTTGAGCTCACCGCCACTGAGTTTGATTTACTCTTCCATTTGATGCAGCACCCTAATCAGGTGTTTTCTCGTGCGCAATTGCTTGAGTCTGTTTGGGGATATCAGCACTGCGGTTATGAGCACACAGTAAACTCTCATATTAACCGTTTACGCTCAAAAATTGAAAACGATGCTACCCAACCCGATTATGTGCAAACGGTATGGGGAGTGGGGTATAAGTTTAACAAGCAGCAAGGATAAAAAATGCGCCTGCCTACTCTTTGTTTCTATCAACGCTTGGCGGTGTCACTGGTTGCCGGCTTTTTTTTGGTCATTGCTCTGCTTGCGCTTGCCTCCAGTCACTTACAAACCTCTATTCAGCGCGAGGGCGAGCAGCGCCTGCATTTAGAATTGGCAGGGCATCTTGTTCACGATAATCCGCTGCTGCAAACCGGCGTGTACGACTATGATGCGCTAAAGAACCTGTTTCATACTTTAATGCTGTTAGGCCCTAGTTTTGAATTCTATTTTTTAGGTCCGCAGGGCGACGTGTTAACTTACTCAGCTAAGCCCGGTGAGGTGCTCAGAGATAAAATTGATTTACAACCTATTTTGCAGTTGATAGACAACTCCGACAGCCTTCCACTTTACGGTGATGACCCTAAATCCCTAGACAACAGCAAGATATTTTCAGCGTCACCTGTTTACAACGGTGAGCAGCTGCAAGGTTATTTATATGTGATTATTGGTGGCTCTCAATACGATTCAATTATCGACAGCATCCAAAAAAGTAAAGGTGCACAGCAGTTTGCCATGATCATAGCAGCAGGCTTGGTATTTTTATTATTCGCACTTTTACTGTTATTTAGACTGCTTACCGCACCTCTAAAACGTTTATCTGATGATATGGATGTGTTTAGGTCGAGCGGGTTTGATTTAGCAGCTTCAGGGGTTACCTTGCAAAATTGGCGGGATGATTCACGCAATGAGGTTCAGCGCTTGGGGTTTTCTTTCAACGAAATGCTCAAGCATATTAACAAACAATGGCAGCAAATCCGTCAAACCGACCAACAGCGCAAGTCTTTACTCACCGACTTGAGTCACGACTTACGCACCCCACTCGCAAATTTGCAGGGATATATTGAAACTCTTTCTATCAGAGGGGAATCATTAACGCCGGTTGAACAAAAGCAGTTTGTTGATATTTCACTTAAAAACCTTCTCAATCTTAAGCGGCTAATAGACCAAATTTTTGAGTTGGCATATTTAGAAAGTGGGCACGTGAAAATTAAACTGGAGGCTTTTTTACTCACCGAGCTGCTGCATGATATCGCCGCTAAATTTGCTATAAAAGCACAAGAGAAAAACATAACGCTTAAGGTAAATGTAGAAGCAGCCCAGGCCTACGTGAGCGCCGACATTGAAAAGCTGGAGCGGGTGCTTACTAACCTTATAGGTAATGCAATTAGGCATACACCAGAAAATGGAACGATTGAACTTAAAATTTCGCATGAAGATGAGCGCATTGGTGTGAGCGTAATTGACAGCGGTATTGGTATTGCTAAAGATGAGCTTCCACATATTTTTGATGCTCGCTATCAGGCGAGTAATACCGAGCGCGACGCCAATACTCATGTTGGATTAGGTTTGGCCATTAGTCAAAAGCTCATTGCATTGTTTGACTCTACATTAAGCGTGAGCAGTGAGCTAGGCTGTGGCACTACATTTCAGTTTAGCCTAGCAAAAGCGAATAGTGCTTAGACACATGCAGCAGGGCGATTTTTCTCAATACGATTAATCGCCCATACCTAGCTCTTTGAGCTTTCGAGTCAGAGTGTTCCTGCCCCAGCCTAAACGTTTTGCAGCCTCCTGCTTATGGCCATGAGTATGTTTGAGCGCGCAGTTTAACAATATGCGCTCAAAATCAACTTGAGCGGTATCTAAAATATCGTTTCTGCCGGCAATCAGTTGCTTGTTTGCCCAGTTTGACAATAACACCGTCCAGTCATCAACCTGATTAGCTTGCTCAACGTCCTCTACCGTTGTTGTTAGCTCTGGCGGTAGGTCGTTAGGCAAAATCTCCTGTCCGCTTGCCATTACAGTGAGCCATCGGCAGGTATTTTCTAACTGGCGGACGTTGCCCGGCCAAGCTAACTCGCTGAGCCTCTGAGAAGCACTTTTCGATAGGCTTTTCATCTCAACCCCAAGCTCTTTTGCCGCTTTTGAGAGAAAATGCTTAGCTAAAATAGGAATATCTTCTCTGCGTTCATTGAGTGATGGGATGTGGATGCGAATAACGTTCAATCGATGATATAAATCTTCTCGAAATTTGCCCTCAGCCACTCGTTTTTCTAAATTTTGATGCGTTGCGGCAATGATACGCACATCTACAGACACCGGTTGATGGCCGCCAACCCGATAAAACTGACCATCTGCCAACACCCGAAGCAAGCGAGTTTGCACATCTATAGGCATGTCGCCAATTTCATCTAAAAACAAGGTGCCACCATCGGCTTGTTCAAAACGTCCTGTCCGGGCATTTTGCGCACCTGTAAACGCGCCTTTTTCATGCCCAAAGAGCTCAGACTCTACTAAGTCAGCCGGTATGGCTGCCATGTTGAGAGCAACGAAGGTTTGTTTGGCTCGCGGGCTGTGTTTGTGTAGTGCTTGGGCTACGAGCTCTTTGCCCGTACCCGATTGACCATTGATTAAAACACTTATAGAGGAGCGCGATAACCGTCCGACGGCTCGAAACACCTCCTGCATTGCAGGTGCTTCTCCGATGATTTCTTTACTGGGGTTTTCAACCGCAGCAGATTTTTTAGAGCTAGTTTCACCGGCATGTTCTAGAGCCCGCTTAATGAGCTCTATTGCATCATCCATATCAAAGGGTTTTGGTAGATATTCAAAAGCCCCTCCCTGATAAGCATTTACCGCGCTATCTAAATCGGAGTGAGCGGTCATGATAATGACAGGGAGCTCAGGAAAGTGTTGATGCACCTCTTCAAGCAAGGTCATGCCGTCCATTTGCGGCATTCTTACGTCGGAAATAATAACCTGTGGCGAGCGCCCAGATTCTATTTGCAACAGCAAGTCTTCTGGATTATCAAAACTCATGCAGCCTATTTGCGCAGCTTTAAGCGCTTTTTCTAATACCCATCTTATCGAGCTATCGTCATCGACAATCCAAACAGGTTCAATCATGTGTTTTCATCCTTTGTAGACAGCGGAATATGGAAGGTAAATTCGGTGTAGCCAGGAAAGCTTTCCACATCAATTTTGCCTTTATGATGGTCAGCCAAGGTTTGTGCAATTGACAAACCCAGTCCAGAGCCTTTTCGTTTGCTCGTAACCATGGGGTAGAACAAAGTATCTTTCAGTTCCTTAGGGACACCAGGGCCGTTATCAATAATGCTAATCAATGCACATAGCGTATGGCGTTTTCCCTTGATTACACACTGGCGTTCTATACGGGTGCGAAAACCAATCACTGGGTTTTCAACTTTTGCACTTTTTAGAGCCTGGCTTGCATTACGAGCAATGTTTAGCAATGCCTGCTGCAGCATATCTGGGTCGGCGTAAATATCGGGAATGGAAGGGTCGTAGTCACGCTCAATATGAATGTGGTAAGAAGCATCGGCTGCAATAACGGAGCGTACTTTTTCAATTATCTCATGTAGATTGCACATACGTTTTTGCGGAAGAGAGTTGGGTCCAAGTAAACGGTCAACTAATGCCCGTAGGCGATCAGCCTGATCAATAATCATTTGGGTAAACTCGTGGTGCGCGGGGTCGCTTAACTCTTTGCCTAAAAGCTGTGCTGCACCACGAATACCGCCAAGTGGATTTTTAATTTCGTGTGCTAATCCGCGTATGAGTTCTCTTGCGGCCATTTGCTGTGCGTATTGCTGAGTTTCTTGTGAAATTTTTCGTTGCTTGTCGATGGGCAGAATCTCTATGAGCAGATGTTCTGTCGTATCTTGTTCAAGCTGCGTGGCTTGTAAGTCGACCATTACTGCGCGGCCGTCTTTAAAACAAAGCTGGAGTTCTGAAATGCTGAATTCTTCGCCCGAGTGAAGCGCATCAACAAAACGCTGGCGATTAAAACTGTCGGATATGAAGAAGTCGTTTAGTGGGCGCTCCTTCATTTGGCTAAAACCGGTTTCTAGCAGGTTCAGCCCAGCGTCGTTCACGTAACAAACGTTCAAGTCAGCGTCTACGACTAAGACCGCGGTTTTCAGGGTATGCAGTAGAGCGGGTAAATTAAAGCTTATTTCTTTCGACGACATTTCCTAGCCTATTGCACCTGAATGGTGCAGGGCATCATTTTGTCGCATTGTGACCTAATTGGTAAATGAAAGCAATTTACCTTAGAACAACTAATAACCGATTGTTTTTAATGGTATTTAGTTGTTTGAATTACGAATCAATATCGACGCCTGATGCAAATACAGGGTTTGTTGCTCAGATGATGCAATTACCTTGCCCGTACCGTCAGTAAATAAGACCTTGTAAGCATGTTCCCCGCGATCGATGTTTTCAAGATTAAACACCCCTGATTGAGAGGAATATTGTTGACCATTAAAATCTAATAGGTAAGTGCCAGCAGTGTCAGGCTGTATGCGGCTCGCGATACGAATATCACCACTGTTATTGCGTACTGTTGCGCCAGGTGATGGGCTCAATATAGATAAGCGATAGTTTGTTTGTTGTTGAGCTTGCTGTTGCGTTTGAGCTGCCGTGTTTACAGGGCTAACCGGTGCAGATTCTATTGTTGTACTGGGGCTCGAAAACTCAAGCTTTTCAGCACCCGGCGAGGGTGAATCACTAAAGGTTACTGTACCGTCTTCGTTAACAGTCTTATAAATTGTGGTTTGTGCGGTGGCCACACCCATGACAAAAACCAGTGCCAACAAAATAGTTATGCGCATTCGTCTATCTCCATATATGTGTTGTGGGATAACAAGCCCTTCGATGCAACAAAATGCTCAATGTTTGTTGCAGAAGCATCGATAAACGCAAAGGCACTTCCCATCCACCTTATCTTTACGTAAGTGTACTGTATTTGTCTTAAAAAAAAAGCCTGCATCAATGCAGGCTTTGCGGCTTGAGATTATCGGCTCAAGCATGTCGCTCGCGCCAATGATGCCTTAGCAACTGTAATACATATCAAACTCAACAGGATGAGTTGTCATGTTAAGTCGCTCAACTTCTTCGCTCTTAAGGGCAATGTACGCGTCAATCATTTCGTCACTCATTACACCACCGGCTGTTAAGAAATCGCGGTCAGCATCAAGTGCTGCAAGTGCTTCTTCTAGTGAGCTTGCCACCTGAGGGATACTTGCTGCTTCTTCTGCAGGTAAGTCATACAAATCTTTATCCATAGAGTCGCCAGGATGAAGTTTGTTTTTAATACCGTCAATACCGGCCATTAACATAGCAGTAAACGCCAAGTAAGGGTTGGCAGTTGGGTCAGGGAAGCGAACTTCAATTCGACGTGCTCTGTCGCTGGTCACGTACGGGATACGGATAGACGCACTACGGTTACGTGCAGAATATGCCAACATAACAGGTGCTTCAAACCCTGGTACTAAGCGCTTGTAGCTGTTGGTAGACGCGTTAGCAAAGGCATTAATTGCCTTAGCATGTTTGATAATACCACCAATGTAGAACAAAGCATCTTCAGACAGACCAGCATACTTGTCGCCAGCAAAGATGTTTTTGCCATCTTTACTAATTGATTGGTGGCAGTGCATACCTGAACCGTTATCGCCAACAAGTGGTTTTGGCATAAATGTCGCGGTTTTGCCATAAGCGTGCGCAACATTATGTATTACATACTTATAGATTTGAATTTCGTCGGCTTTTTTCACCATCGAATTAAACAAACAAGCAATCTCGTTTTGACCTGCGGTAGCAACTTCATGGTGATGCGCTTCAACTGTGAGGCCCATTTCTTCCATAACCATACACATGGCAGCACGAATATCGTGAGCTGAGTCGACCGGAGGAACAGGGAAATAACCGCCTTTAACGCCTGGGCGGTGGCCCATGTTGCCACCTTCATAGTCTGCGCCTGAATTCCATTTTGCTTCTTCAGCATCGATAGAATAAAAAGAACCTGCCATATCGGTATGGAATTTTACGTCGTCGAACAAGAAGAATTCTGGCTCTGGACCAAACAATACAGTGTCTCCAATGCCAGTAGACTTAAGGTATTCTTCAGCACGTGCGGCAACTGAGCGAGGGTCTCTTGAGTAACCTTGCATAGTAGACGGCTCTAAAATATCACAACGAATATTAATTTGAGTCTCTTCGGCAAACGGGTCGAGTACCGCGGTAGATGGGTCAGGCATGAGCACCATGTCTGACTCATTGATGCCTTTCCAGCCAGCAATAGATGAACCGTCAAACATTTTACCTTCTTCAAAGAAGTCATCGGTTACTTGGTGTGCAGGGATTGAAACGTGTTGTTCTTTACCCTTTGTATCTGTAAAGCGCAAATCGATGAATTTCGCTTCACTTTCTTTAATCAGTTCTAATGCCGACTCAATTGACATAGTTGTCCTCCAAAAAATATGTTGTGCGGATCACGTGAGCTCAGGTGTTCCATGTGGGTTTTACGCGTATCCTAACGGCAGCGCTACATTATTAATAGCACGTTGCGGCCGTTGAATCTACAGGCGCACCTTGCCCGCAAAGTAGCGATATT
Organism: Glaciecola siphonariae; assembly: GCF_042652645.1. Classification (NCBI taxonomy): domain Bacteria; kingdom Pseudomonadati; phylum Pseudomonadota; class Gammaproteobacteria; order Alteromonadales; family Alteromonadaceae; genus Glaciecola; species Glaciecola siphonariae. The sequence continues at coordinate 2,091,067 of NZ_JBHSGU010000002.1, read as the reverse complement.
CATGCCATAAGTAAATCAGTTTTAAGTGGCTGATTATATTAAGGTTAACTAGAAAAGCGTTCATGAAAATTGCCGTTATTGCACTGTAATAGTGCGATTTACCTGGGTCTGGTGATCATTTTAGTGCAAAGAGTTCTGTCGCTTTGTCCTGTCGCGCCGTCAGGCGAAGAAATTAACAAGCCGCTGGGCAATTTAAGTAAGGCGCTTGTTTTTTTGTCTACTGATCGTTACCCCGTTTGTTATCAAGCATTATTTTACAAACAATAGAGGATAAGGTTACTGTGATGTAAACCGCATGTCTGATTTCATGTGTTTTTTCTGAAAAAACCGATTTGCGTCTAAATTTATTAGCGCTATGGCTGTTAAAGCTGTACAATCCGCCGCCAATTGTTTCGCATCTATGCTTGCTAAATGTCAGCTGGCTGTAGGATGCGTTTTTTGTTTTGAGAGTAAATTCATGTCTGCCCCTATCGCACAATTAAGAAATATCGCCATCATTGCCCACGTTGACCACGGAAAAACAACGCTGGTTGACAAGCTGCTTCAGCAGTCTGGTACCCTTACCAACCGCGGCGACGCTGAAGAGCGCGTAATGGACTCTAACGATATTGAAAAAGAGCGCGGTATTACTATTTTGGCGAAAAACACAGCCATTAACTGGAACGACTACCGTATTAACATTGTTGACACCCCAGGACACGCCGACTTTGGCGGTGAAGTAGAGCGTGTTATGTCAATGGCAGACTCTGTATTGTTGTTGGTTGATGCGCAAGAAGGTCCGATGCCGCAAACGCGCTTTGTAACCCAAAAAGCCTTCGCCCAAGGCCTCAAGCCGATTGTTGTTATCAACAAGATTGACAAGCCAGGCGCTCGTCCAGATTGGGTAATGGATCAAGTTTTTGACCTTTTTGACAACCTTGGTGCAACCGATGACCAGCTAGATTTTCAAGTTGTCTACGCGTCAGCGCTAAACGGCTGGGCGTCGTTAGATGCCGATGTGCCTAGCGATGATATGACGCCATTGTTTGAAACAATCGTTAAGCAAGTCGCTCCACCTGATGCAGATTCAGAGGGTGGTTTCCAAATGCAAATTTCACAGCTTGATTACAACAGCTACGTTGGCGTTATCGGTGTAGGCCGTATTAAACGTGGTAAGGTTAGAGTTAATCAACAAGTCACTGTTGCTATGGCAGCAGGCGGCACACGTAACGGAAAAGTCAGTAAAGTATTAGGTTACTTAGGGCTCGACCGACACGATGTAGACGAAGGTTCGGCGGGTGACATTGTTGCAATTACTGGATTGGGTGAGCTAAAAATTTCAGACACCGTGTGCGATCCTTCGAAAGTAGAAGCACTACCTTTGCTTTCTGTAGATGAGCCTACGGTAACGATGACTTTCCAAGTAAATACGTCTCCATTTTCGGGTAAAGAGGGTAAGTTTGTTACCTCTCGTAACATTCTTGAAAGACTGCAAAACGAGCTAGTGCACAACGTAGCCTTGCGCGTAGAAGAAACAGATAACCCAGACAAGTTTAGAGTATCTGGACGTGGTGAGCTTCACCTAGGTATTTTAATTGAAAACATGCGCCGAGAGGGTTACGAACTTGCGGTTTCGCGCCCTGAGGTAATTTTAAAAGAAGAAGACGGTAAACTAATGGAACCGTTTGAGACGCTTACCATTGACTGTGAAGAGCAGCATCAAGGGTCGCTCATGGAGCAATTAGGTTTGCGTAAAGCCGAGCTCACTAACATGTCGCCAGATGGTCGTGGCCGCATTCGAATGGACTTCATTATTCCAAGCCGTGGTCTTATCGGATTTCAAACAGAGTTTATGACTTTAACGTCTGGCTCTGGTTTGCTTTACCATTCATTTGATCATTATGGCCCGCACAAAGGCGGCACAATTGGTCAGCGTAAAAACGGTGTTTTGATTGCCAATGCTGCGGGCAAGGCACTAACTAATGCCTTGTTTAACTTGCAAGAGCGCGGTCGTTTGTTCATTGGGCATGGAGTTGAGGTTTACGAAGGGATGATTATCGGTATTCACAGCCGTGAAAACGACCTGACAGTAAATGCGCTTAAAGGTAAGCAGCTTACTAACGTTCGTGCATCGGGTACCGATGAGGCTCAAACACTCGTGCCGCCAGTGAAAATGTCGTTGGAGCAAGCGCTTGAGTTTATTGATGACGATGAATTAGTTGAAGTAACGCCAGTAAGCATCCGCTTACGTAAGAAATTGCTCACTGAAAACGAGCGTAAGCGAGATTCGCGAACTAAGTCAAAAGAAGGCTAAGTTTCCGCTTAAGAATACAAAAAACGCTCAATGGCAACATTGAGCGTTTTTTTATGGGCATTTTTACAGTGGCTCTTGCTACTATAAACTTACTATACGCACACGCCTATTTATGCGTGTGGCGACTGATTAACCATTGCGTAAACTTGCGTAGCATAAGGCTGGGAAGAAAGCGCTCAGCATAATAAATAGACTTAGCGCGCTTACCCGGAATAATCAACGGCTTACGCTTTAGCAAACCTTTGATGATATATGCTGCGGCCTCAGGCACAGTTAAGGTGCCAGCCATATCTTTGATTGCTTTTGTTGCTGGGTGAATAGAGCGTGACTCTGCCTGTACCATGGGAGTGTCGATGGAGGGCGGACAAATAATGCTTACATCAATGCCTAGCGCAGCAAGTTCTAACTGCAGCGCCCGCGCCATCCCTACAACGGCAAATTTTGTGGCCCCATAAGACGAATACCCATATACACCGCTTATGCCTGCCATAGACGCTACCAGTGCCAATTGCGCGCCGTTATCGAGATGAGGAATGACAGAGGCGACCACGTTTCTTGTGCCAATAACATTAATATCCATAATGGTTTGGAACTCGTCATGGCTGGTGTGCAAAAAGGGTTTAGAAATTAATATACCGGCACAGTGAATACAGATATCAATTTGACCAAATTTGCGCACTGCGTAGTCGAGTTGCTGCTTGAGAGTAGCCGGTTCGGTTATGTCGACATGCAAAAAATGGACTTTTTGCTGCATGCTTGCACCGGCCTGCAGGCTTTCTTGCAACTCTGGGTTTGCCTGCTTATCTACCAACAGTAAGCTATAGCCTTTTGTAAGATATTGTTCGGCGAGCTCGCGGCCAAGACCGCTGGCGTAACCTGTGATTAAAATTGAAGAAATAATGAAACACCTTAAATGTAGCAAAACCGACCATATGGTAACCGATATCTAAGCGTGTGTAGATTGTTTTAGCTCGCATATTATTGCTTTTACCAAGATGCTGGAGATAAACAAGGCCCTAGCATATGCAACACCGCAAGCTTGGTTATATGCCATAACATAAGCAATATTTGATGAGAAAAAATTCCATGTTAGTCTTACGGCATTCATACAGAATCGCTAAGAGTAGTTGTTAAGCGGAACTTGATAGTCTCGCACTCATCTTTACTTGGTATTGATGCAACATATCAAGGAAATACAGCGACAAAAAATAACAATAAAGAAGCATAAGGCCCTATGAATTTCGACCAAAAACCCGATCGTGCCAGCTCCTATGCCTACAAATGGGAAAAGTACAAAGACACAAATATTTTGCCTTGCTGGATAGCCGACACAGAATTTAGATGTGCCCAGCCCATTTTAGATGCTTTATTAAAGCGAACCGAGCATGGCTTGCTTGGCTACACTTTACCTAAGCACCACCGCGGTGCACTGCAGGCTATTAAGCACTGGTGTAAAAAGCGTTACGATTGGGAGATAGAAACAAACTGGATTGTGTGGACGCCAGGTGTTGTGCCAGCTTTTAATATGGCGAGCAAGGCATTTTCGAAGCAAAATGAAGGGATTATTGTACAAACGCCTAACTACCCACCTTTACTTGCAGCTCCGCGAATTAACGAGCGTGAGCAACTATGCGTGCCTACTGTGCTAGAAAACGGTCGCTGGACGCTAGATTTTGATGCCCTAGAGCAACATGCCTCAAAACCGACTACCCACCTGTTCATTATGTGTAATCCAATGAACCCTGCCGGCAGTGTTATGACTAGAGCAGAGCTTGATAGAGTTGCCGACATTTGCAATCGCCATGATATATCAATATGCAGCGATGAAATACACTGTGATTTGATATTAGATGAACTTGAACACGTTCCTGCGTCTAAGCATCCTGCATTGGAACAGCATTCTGTTACGCTAATGGCTGCGAGTAAAACATTTAATGTAGCAGGTTTGGGCACTTCGTTTGCGATCATTCCAAATCCTAAGTTGCGAAGTGCTTTTGTTAACGCTGGCGCGGGCATTGTTCCTTGGGTAAACGTGATGGGTTTAGAGGCAACTGAAGCTGCATTTACGCAATGCGATAAATGGTACGATGCTCAGCTTGCCTACCTACGAGCTAATCGCGATTACTTGGTTAAGGCTATTAATCAAATTCCCGGTTTGTCGTGCACTGCGCCTGAAGCTACCTTTTTACTCTGGGTAGATGCAAGCGGACTAGGTATTGAGAATACCCAGAAATGGTGCGAGGCGCGCGGAGTAGGCCCCTCACCCGGCGCTGATTTTGGGCAGGCGCATTGCTTTCGCATCAACTTTGGATGTGCGCGTTCTTACCTAGAAGAGATTGTCGCAAGACTTTCTGGAGAGGCCGTGTGATGAAAGTGGGTGCAGTTCTTGCAATACATTGATAACCTAACAATAAATGACTGAATACTAACGCTGTGTTAAAGCAAATATTGACCCTAATGGCTATGTTGACTGTTTTTGCGTGTGCTAACGCAAGCGAAAGGTCGACGTCGAAAATCGCTATAATAATAGACGATATCGGAGCTAAGGCGGCAGATAAATATGCCTTTGAGCTACCTAGAAGCGTGACATTCTCAATCTTACCTCACACCCGTTACTCTACCCCGTTTTCATTTACCGCTGCACAGCAAAATCGTGAGGTTATGCTTCACATGCCTATGGAATCACTGAATGGTGAAGCGCTAGGCGAGGGCCCTTTGCTTTCAAGTATGTATCCGCAGGAGCTAGAGAACGCACTGCATGCTGCGCTAAGCACGGTACCCCATGCGGTGGGCGTGAATAATCACATGGGCAGCAAGCTTACCCAAATGACACTCCCTATGCAGACTGTGATGCGCTCGCTTACGCAAAGCAACATGTTTTTTATTGACAGTCGCACTACCAAGTTCACCAAAGCAGGGAGCATTGCCAAAGAATTCGGTTTAAGCTCAGCCACACGCCATGTTTTTCTGGATCACGAAAGAAACACCGCTTTTATCGACAAGCAGTTTGAAAAACTTATTAAACGAGCAAGACGAAACGGAAAAGCAATTGGGATTGCGCATCCACATAAAGTGAGCGTGACTTACCTAAAAGAAGCCTTAGCTAAACTGCCCGACGATATTGAAGTGGTGACAATAAGTGAATACCTGAGGGAAACCGATAAATTCAGAATTAACCCCATGTTAGTTCAGTCTAATCACGCCATAGATAACGATAAGCCTAATCAAACAACCGTCTCTACAGCGCTTGCGATTAGCAATGCTGAGCCTCAGTCTTCCGCGCCAAAATAAATTTATATCTTAGCTTTGCACAAAAATGAGATTTAGATGTAATAGTATTTCATTCGTGCAGCGTTTAATGTTATAGTATTACATCACGCATGCGAATTGATTCATCAAGATGATATTTTGCTGGCAGCTCATCCGCTAAACAAAGTAATCATTCAAGGCAGGTAAACGTCTGTGCAAATAAAAAGTTCGAACATAGTTGCTCACGCGAACGAAGTAGAGGGCGATGATGTGTCTCTAAAAAGGGTTCCGCTTAACAATCGAGTGCTCGACAAGCTTGGCGTATGGGTATCTGCAATGTGCGCAGTGCACTGCTTATTATTACCTTTGCTTTTGCCAGTTTTACCCTTGCTCGCCTCGTCATTCGTGGCACAAGACTGGTTTGAGCGTGGCATACTAACAATTTCTATTGTGGTGGGCTTTGCGGCACTGTTTATTGGATTTAAGCAATATCATCGTCAGCTCTACCCCCTATATTCATTGAGTCTTGGCGGGTTAATCTATTGGAATAAAGATATTTTTGGCGAGGCTTACGAGCCCTTCACTATCGCTGTGGGCGCAGGTTTTATTATCGCCGCACACCTCGTTAATTTAAAACTATGCCGACAGTGCAAGTCCTGCTAATTAATTCGCCCTAGCGATTTAGCCTTTTAACCCTTTGGCTTCGCAGTTGGCCTATATGATATGGCGACAAAGGCCAAAATAAGACGTACAGAATTTTTTAGTTATTCCACTTATTAAGGTTGTTCAGTACCGTCTATTTCTAACGCCGCTTTATCGAATGTATAAATAGCTGATACTTCCCTTCTGTTTAACTGACCGTAACGCTTGGCTTTAATCTAGGGGTCAGGTTCCTTAATCTAGGGGTCAGGTTCCTTGTATCTAGGGGTCAGGTTCCTTGTATCTAGGGGTCAGGTTCCTTGAAAACCTATTTTGATGTTTAGCTCCAGCTGATTTTCTGCTCAATAGAAAAGATGACTTTGCTATTAGTGTAAAAATAGAAGCGATTTAAGATAAGATGTTTAAAAGTTTGTTTTTGAGTTGGGAATCAATTTTATCGCCGCTTTAGAATTAATGTTCCCAAAATATCTATCCAAGTTGCTTAACATGGAAATAATCGAGGCACGCCTTTGTTCCATACAGCAGACAGGTCGGTTTCAAGGAACCTGACCCCTTGATCAAAGTGGTGTTGACGGACGTTTAGAAGCGATTCGACTTGAGCGTGTGCGCGAATATATAAGCTTAAATGATTATGGTGATGTGGCTTCGCGTGACGTCAACTACCAACAAAACGATATCTACGATGTGGATTACACCTACGACCTGCTAGGGCGATTGAGCCGCGTTGACTCAAGCTTATTAGGCGAGAGTAAAACCCAGCTTTATGGCTACGATGAGGTGGGTCGCTTAAGCAGCGTGAGTGACGAAGCAGGCACAAACACCGTCAACTACACCTTTGATGCCAACGGCAACCGATTAAGCCGCGAAGCCAATGGCGAAATAGAAACCGGTACTTATGATGCCCAAGACCGTGTGCTCACCTACGGTAATTGTGTATATACCCATGATATAGAAGGCGTGCGCACAAGCGCCACCTGCGCCAATGAGCAAAGCCAATACACCTACGATGTTATGGGCAACTTGCTAGAGGTAAATAAAACTAACACAGACACCGGCATTACCAGCACCATCAGCTACGATACCGATGCGTTTGATAGGCGCATAGCCCGCTTTAAAGACGGCGTTAAAACCGCCGGTTATTTATACCTAGACCAGCTCTCACCCATTGCTGAGCTAAATGCAAATGACGAAGTTATCAGCCGCTTTATATATGCTAGTCGCAGCAACGTGCCCGATTACATGATAAAAGACGGTAACCGCTATCGTTACATTGTTGATTACAGAGGCTCGCCGATTGCGCTAATTAACTCACGAACAGGCGAAATTGCCCAACAGTTAAGCTATGATGAATTTGGAAGAGTCACGCAAGACACCAACCCCGGCTTTCAGCCTTTTGGTTTTGCAGGTGGGATTTATGATAGTGACACAGGACTAGTCAGATTCGGTGCAAGGGATTATGATGCATATACAGGCAGATGGACGGCCAAGGAGCCATTAGGTTTTGCAGGTGGGGACAGTAACCTGTATGCATATGCCTATGGTGACCCGGTAAATCTGATTGACCCCGATGGATTGTTGCCGCGCTTACCACGAGGCTTAGTCAACTTTGCAGCCGGTTTAGGCAGTGCCTTATCGTTTGGTTTAACCGATAAAGTGAACGAAGCACTTGGCAATGCCCACCAAGTAGACAAATGCTCAGGGGCTTATACCGCTGGAGAGTATACGGGCATTTTGGCAAGTGGGCTTGGCGGTATTGCTAAAGCTGGGGGGAAGAAGCTTGTTACAAACAGTGCAGGAAAAACTCTCAAAGGGGCGGCCAATCCAAAAGTTAGAGCTGCGATTGAGAGAGGTAAGCAAGCCCATAAAGAACTTGATCAGAAAGTTGACTTAAAACCAGGTTGGCAAGCAAATCCTTCGTTGAGAGGTGCAGACGGTAAAATTCATAAGCCTGACGTTGTTACTCCAAGTGGTCGATTTATGGAGTTGAAACCTAATACGCCATCTGGTCGAAGGACAGGAGCACGCCAAGCAGAACGATATCGTGAGCAACTTGGCATGAAAGGCAGAGTCATTTATTACGATGCTAAAAAATTATGAGCAGAATAGATAATTTAGTGAAGGGCTATATTGCCCCAGTACTGAAACAAAATAGTTTTAAGAAGAAAAAGCTTTCTTGGAATCGAAGTAGAGCTTCGTTCATCGATGTTATTGATGTACAAGAGTCGAAAGGCAGTACAACTGGTAGTGAGCGTTTCACTCTGAACATAGGTGTTTTTGTTCCAAGCTTTTATGAGACTGTTTGGAATGAGCCATGTAAGGGATTTGCTCAGGAAGCAGATTGTGTCGTTCGATTTCGTTTAGGGGCTTTGTTACAAGAAAACTTTTCGGGACAAGCGCTTGATACTTGGTGGAATTTAGAGACCGATGAAGATATCGATAAAGTTGGGTCTGAGCTGAAATCAGCTATCGAGAGTAAAGTATTGCCCTTTATGGATTCAATGACTTACTTTAAAAGCCTTTATGAATTTGTCGATAGCATGGGAGGATGGCAGCAGCAATATCCCTTAATGCAGATCTATTTTGCACTGTTAAAAAAATCGCTAGGTGATCAGGGAGCCTCATTAGATATTTTGAATGGTTTGGTTTTAGGAAATAATAAAGCTTGGGCTGCTCGCGCCAAACAGGTTTTAGCCGCCTTGCAATAGAAAAAGCTCGTTCTTCAATCTAGGGGGCAGGTTGTTCCTTGAAAAGCTATTTTGATGTTTAGCTCCCGCTGATTTTCTGCTCAATAGAAAATATGACTTGGCTATTAGTGTAAAAATCGAAGCGATTTAAGATAAAATGTTTAAAAGTTTGTTTTTAAGTAGAGAATCAATTTTATCGCCGCTTTAGAATTAATGTTCCCAATATATCTATCCAAGTTGCTTAACATGGAAATAATCGAGACACGCCTTTCTTCCATACCACAGAAAGGTCGGTTTCAAGGAACCTGACCCCTTGAGCGGATTTAGCGCTTTTAACCCTTTGGCTTCGCAGGTGGCCTCTATGATGGCGACAAATGCCAAAATAAGACGTACAGAATTTTTTAGTTATTCCACTTATCAAGGTTGTTCAGTACCGTCTATTTCTAACGCTGCTTTATCGAAGGTATAAATTGCTGATACTTCCCTTCTGTTTAACTGACCATAACGCTTGGCTTTATTTACAATTAGCGCATCAGCAAAGTCAGCTTGTTTAATTTTGCCACCTGACCTTATAGGCTTGGAGTTAGTGTAGTCTTTTAAAGCCCCCCACACAGCTTGCCCGTCTTCAAAAATCACATTAGGCTCTGCAAATAATGCATGAACCACATCAATAATTTGCTCTTTTTTTAGCTTGTAGCGCTTGCCTTTAAGTGTCCAGATTGTTTCGGTTAGCACTATGTCAGTTACCAGGGCAGTTTGATTGCCTAAAATCAACTTTGAAGCTTTATCAGATTGCTTTTCATCGTCTTGCAACAAGCAGCGAAGCAATACATTGGTATCAATCGCAATCATTTATTCAGAGCGCTCTCTAACGATTCCTGCTCACTAATGAGCGTATCGATAGCAATATCTTTTAATAGGCCTTTCGCTGAACCAGACTGCTTTTTCACAATCGAAATAACCCCCTGTCTATCCACAAAACTTTCAACATCGTCACCAACGTTAATGTGCGCTATTACGCACTGCTCAATCGGTAATGTAATCTGTCTTTTAGAGCTTACTTTTGCCATGATCATCTCTTTACTTATTAGGTAGAAGTAAAGACTAACATATCTTTACTGATAGTCAATTAGTAAAGATGTGTCAAGCTACATTACAGCGAAAGTACATGTCTCTTATTTCATGATACCAATCTAGGGGTCCAATCTATCCAAGTTGCTTAACATGGAAATAATCGAGACACGCCTTTCTTCCATACAGCAGACAGGTCGGTTTCAAGGAACCTGACCCCTTGATCAGAGCTTGTTAATTTGTGATATCGCCCATGGTGCGTCGTCGCTAAATATGCCGTCTACCCCGTATGCAAACAAACGTTGTAAAAGCGCTGTGTCATTTACCGTGTAGCACCACACCTTAATATTATATTTATGTGCATCTTGCACAAAAGCCTCGTTAACTAAATGGGCGTCTATGGCAGCAATATCCGCGTCCATCATTAGTGCATATTGCGCTAAATCATTAGGTAAATGCGCAATTAACGCGCCATACCGAATACGCGTGGCTAAACGAGTGTCCCGAAACTGCGCCTTAAGCTCAGTAAGCAGTGGATGGTTAAACGACGATAAAGTGATATTTACATCAGCCTCGTCAAAGCTTTGCAAATATTGGCATAAGGCGTTGGCAAATGCAGACGGGTCTTGAATCGATTTTAGCTCAAGGTTTAGCAGCACTTTGTGTGCACATAGCTCAACAACCTGCTCAAGGCTTGGTACAGGGTGCTCACCTGCTATTTTAAGCGCTTTTAGGCTATGTATATTTTGCTCTAACAACATGCCTTGGGTATTACACAGTCGCCACAGCGAATAATCGTGAAATACAACAAACTCATCGCCAACTTGGTGCACATCGCATTCGATTGCTTTAGCGCCTAATTCAATGGCTTTTTCAAATGCGAGAAGCGTGTTTTCTGGGTAATGAGCGCTCAACCCACGATGCGCTAAGACGAGCATTGTTTATCTTTTCGATGCTGTCGATGGGTATTAATGGTCTCGTAAACTGCTGCCGAAATCACTAAAACACCGCCAACGAGGGTTTGCCACGTGGGAGATTCATTTAGCATAAAAATTGCGAACACCACGCCATAAAAGGGTTGCATGCAAGCCACTAAAGAAAAGGTTTTTGCGCGGAGATGCTTTAATGAGGTTGCCACTAACGCATGTGGTAACGCCGTAAACACGGTTCCTAGCAATAATAGGAGCAATGCAGTATGCATATTAAAAGCTTGGTCGACGCTAAAGAAATCGTCTGAAACAAATAAAATTAGGCACGGGCAGATAACGGCGATTTGATAGGCCATAGCTTTTGAACCGCTGTAGTGGCAAAAGTACTGACGGTGCAAAAGGTTGCGAATAGCGTATAAAAATGCAGAAAATACACCAATGATTACGCCCAAGGTTATATCGTTTTCAATAGACACATCAGGCACAATCATGAAAATACCGACTAACACCACTAACGCGCTAACAATATCTTGCCAAACAAGGCGGATTTTCTCAAAAAATGGCTCTAATAAAACGGTAACAACCGGAAAGGTAAATAAGGCAATAATGCCTACAGATACCGAAGAGTATTGCATTGCAGCGAAGTAGGTTACCCAGTGCACGGCCATAATTAAGCCCAAGCCGGTCGCAATAAAATAGTCTTTGTTGTTATTTAATTTAAGTGACTCACCGCTCAGTTTAACGTACGCGAACAAAAACAAACACGCTGGCAGCGAGCGCCCAAAAGTAATATCCAGCGCAGATAAGGGTATTAACTTTGAGAACAAAGCCGTACCGCCAAGCAACATCACCGTTAAATGTAGGTTAATCAGACTTTTTTGGACCGCGTCCATATTAGCTTGTAACCGTTGTTAGGTTAGTGAGATTTTGCAGAAAAGAAATGTTTTTAATCAGCATTATTCGGCTTTACTAGCCATCAATTTGCCCAAGCGGGTGGTCATGCCGGCATACATGTCTTCAAATTCAATTTGATTAGGCTCAAAACATAGCACTACGGTGGAGCCTAGTTTAAAGCGGCCCATTTCGGCCCCTTTTTCTAAACGTATATCGTCTGACTCGTGCTGCCAATGCTGTACGTATTTGCCAGCAGGCGGTGTAATCGTGCCTGCCCATACTGTCTCTATACTGGCCACTACCGTAGCGCCAACCAATACCATTGCCATTTTGCCATAGGGCGTATCAAACAGCGTTACAACACGTTCGTTGCGGGCAAACAAGCCCGGCACGTTTTGCGCAGTCAGCGGATTCACTGAAAAGAGTTCACCGGGAACGTGGAGGGTGTCGGTGAGCGTGCCTTCTACCGGCATATGAATGCGATGGTAGTCTTTAGGGGCAAGATAAATCGTAGCAAATTTACCGCCCTTAAACACGCTGGCCAGCTCGGGCTTTCCACCTAAAAGAGTAGTTAGGCTAAAATCGTGTCCTTTGGCTTGAAAGATGCGGTCGGCTTGAATGTCGCCAAATTGAGAAATAGCGCCATCTACCGGATGACAAAGCTGATCCTCGCCAGCTTCGATAGGGCGAATTCCATCTTTTAACGGGCGCGTGAAAAACTCGTTAAACGTTTTATATGCGCTGGGCTTTTCGTAAAGTGCTTCGCTCATATCAATGCCGAAGGATTTAATAAACGTCTTTATCAAAAACTGCGTAAAAGCGCCTAAATCGCGCGATGCAACTGCACCTAAAAAACGAGAGATAAGATGTTTTGGTAAAATATACTGGGTTTTAACTTTAATCCAATCAAGCACGAGTGAGCTCCAAACTGTTCAACGCCCGTATTGTACAATACGAGGCGCAAATAAGAACGCACTAAACGCTTATGAGCCATTATCCTTTTGCATAAGCAGGTCTTTGTTGTGCCAGAGTATCAATAATTTTTAGGTAGCTTTGATAGCGACTCAAACTGATATCGCCTGCCTCAACCGCCTGTGTGATAAGGCAACCGGGGTCACTTCGATGCTTGCAGTCAGAGAACTTACATCCGCCAAGGTAGCGCCTAAATTCAACAAAGCCGTTAGTCACAGAGTCGGCGTCTAAGTGCCACAACCCAAACTCGCGCACGCCGGGTGAGTCAATAAGCTCACCACCCTGTGCAAAATGCAGGAGTTTAGATGCTGTAGTAGTGTGCTTACCGAGTCCAGAGTTGTCGGAGATTTCGCCCACAGGCTCGGCTGCATCTGGCAGTAAACGATTAATAATGCTCGATTTTCCGACGCCGCTTTGACCCACAAACACGCTGACTTTATCGAGTAGATAGTGGCTTAGGTTTTCAAGGCCTTGTTCGGTCTCACAACTTACTAAAATAACCTCATAGCCAATCTCTTGGTAAGTCGCCAATACTGCGTTTACGTCGGCAAGTGCTTCTTTGCTTAAAAGCTCCACTTTATTGACCACTACTACCGGAGTAATTTGCGCGTGCTCACAGGCAACTAGGTAGCGGTCGATTATATGAGCTGACAATGCAGGAGTAATGGCGCTAACTACGATGATTTGATCGATATTGGCAGCAATCGGTTTTACGCCGTCATAAAAGTCGGGGCGCGTGAGAGTGGAGCGCCTATCAAGCACAACTTCAATAATGCCCCTGTCTCGGGCGTCTTGGCTTTCACTTGGTCTAAATAGAACATGATCGCCGCAAACGACAGACTCTACCGTGCGGCGTATATGGCATTTGTGATTAGTATGCGCATCGTCTTCAACAATGGCGTGCTTTCCGAAGCGCGAAATCACGCGACCAGAAATTTGCTCCCCCAAATGTTCAGATGAGCTTGATGAGTCGCTGTCAATGCGCTTGTCGCGATTGCGCATTACTTGGCGCTTTTGGTTTTTTGATAGTTTAGGTTTTTTAGCCACTTATTCAGTACGCTGCCTATTTGTAAATTGATAACAAACGAAATAGTAGAAAATTTCGCTTACATGCGCGTTTTTCATTAACACGATTGATGCATCGTGATACCTTTTCGCATGATACCCTTTTGCATAGTACCTTGCATGATGTTTTAATTTTGTCAGCATGCTAAGGCATCATGTTGGATAAAGCAGCGATGATGCAAGCTTTCGGTAAAACGTTGATGCGGTAGTAATGACAATACCACGACACTTTATTAAAACAGCTTTCTCATCCACTAAAGGAGCACTTATGGCATTAGATGACCAAAATCTGGTTTGGATTGATATGGAAATGACGGGCTTAGACCCAGAGACCTGCGTAGTGCTTGAGATTGCTAGCATAGTGACCGACAAAGAGCTTAATGTACTCGCTCAAGGGCCGGTAATTGCCGTTCATCAAAGCGATGAGGTGCTTAATGCGATGGATGAGTGGTGTACGCGCACCCATGGGGAGTCAGGCTTGACCAAGCGCTGCCAAGATAGCCATTACTCGGTAAAAATGGCGGCTGACGAAACCCTGCGTTTTTTGGAGCAATGGGTGCCCAAAGGGAAATCGCCTCTATGCGGTAATTCCATTAGCCAAGACCGCCGGTTTTTAGTCAAATATATGCCTGAGTTAGATGATTATTTTCATTATCGAAACATCGATGTCAGCACGGTTAAAGAGTTGTGCGCACGGTGGCGGCCAGATATAGCAAAAGGCTTTAAGAAAAAAGGCGTGCACCTTGCACTCGACGACATAATAGAATCGATTGAAGAGTTGCAGTACTATCGTCAGCACGTGTTTAAAATCTAGTAAACAAAGCCTTTGGACTATTCACCAACGGCCTTCGGCAATTTATGTGGCGTATCTTGAATAACGCAATTGCGGCCTTTGGCTTTGGCCTTGTATAAATGTTCGTCTGCTACGCAGAGCAAATCTTCTATTGTGTGCGCCTCTAAATGTGTCAGTCCAATGCTGATTGAGCATTGAATGCGCTTTGTTCGCCGCTTAAAGACTCGTTCGCTCACAGCCTGCCTGAAATGCTCTACCTTCTCAAACGCTTGCTCAGGTGTTAAGTCATGCATAAACACACAAAATTCTTCACCGCCAAAGCGTGAAACGCAGTCTTGTGAAAAGTGCTTTTTCATCATTTTGGCAGTTTCTTTTAATACAATATCTCCGTAGTCATGCCCGTAGGTGTCGTTGATATTCTTAAAATGATCTAAGTCGAGCAGAGCCAGCGACCTTTGTTCTGGTTTACGCTGTATTATATCGCTCACCTGACTGAAAAAGTGCCTTCGATTAGGTAAGCCGGTGAGGTAATCGGTATTCGCAGTTCGCTTAATTACCTCGATTTGCTCTACGTATTCGACGTTTTGCAGCACTCGGCAGAAAAACTCCTCATGGCAGTATGGCTTTCTCAAATAGTCGTTGGCGCCGCTTTTAATAAAGTTGGCTAAAAGCGCAGGGTCTGCTTTGTCGCTGGTGCCAATGATGCTCAGTTGCTCTTTATTGTATTGTTTTCTTACATTAGCAACGAAATCGACACCTGTACTATCAGGCAGTGCTTGGTCGGTAATCATTAGCTTGATATGTGGATGAGCCTGCAAAAGCTTTTGCGCCGAAGCTGCATTGGCGGCTTGATAAGTGATAAAGTTGTGCCTGGTCAGTAAGGAATAAATTGCACTGCGGCTTTTGTTGTTGCCACCGACGGTGAGTACACCAACGCGCTTGTTTTTTTCTAGGCGAGTGAGCAAACGCGATAAGTATTCGTAAATCTGCGCGTTGCTTTTGGGAATATAGTCGACCACGGCTTTACTTAATATGCGGTCGCGCACATCAGTCTCTGTTTGGCTTGTAATAACAATAACCGGGACAAAAGAAGCTATGGCAAAGTCTATGGCTTCCCCATGTTTTGCATCGGGTAGCTGATAGTCTACTACCGCACACAAAAACGATTCTGGGGTTGAATGCTCAAATATAATCTTGGCTTCGGTAAGACTGGTGGCAGTCACAACATCAAGGTTTGCTTTACCAATCACACGCTTTAAAACGCGAAGGCTAGAGCCGTCGTGTTCAATAAGCAAAATTTTGTATTTCACTACTTCTCCTGACCTCAAACTCACAATATAAAATGTGTCTCACTACATTTTGCTGCGGTATATAGTCGGTGCATATACCTTATCTATCTATTAACCTCAGCACGCCCTTGCGATGACATGCTGCTTACACCTACCGCTCATCTTGTTATCGGCTCAATGGGCTTAAAATTGAGCGATTTGGTGATAAATCGAATAGTTTTGTTAAGAATCCAAAAAAAAGTACAAAAGAAGCTTGCAACCTACAGCGATTTTTTTATAATGCGCGTCCAATTTGCGGGAATAGCTCAGTTGGTAGAGCACGACCTTGCCAAGGTCGGGGTCGCGAGTTCGAATCTCGTTTCCCGCTCCATTCTTTTAAAGCCATATTTGTATTAAACAATTATATTTGGCTGTCGTGAGTAAATAAACATCTGATGTCACCGACCCCTCGCCATGCATGATGCAGGCGGTTAAGATATTTGTTTATGTGGTAAAAAATTTATTTTTGTGGCAATCTTGCTAGTCAACTTTCAACTTGCAGACTGTGATGCCGCGTGACTCAAAAGAAAAAAAACTTGTCACTTAAAGACGTTTCAAAATTATTAGGTGTGTCTACCGCGACCATTTCAAATGCGTTTAATCGCCCTGACCAACTTTCGGTAGCGTTGCGCTCTCGAATTTTAAGTGAATGTGAGCGTATTGGTTACGCCGGACCTAGTATGATTGCCAGGTCATTACGTTCTGGTCAGTCGGATGTGATTGCTGTCATGCTTTCCGATTCTTTAACCTATAGCTTTTCAGATCCTATGGCTACTGATTTTATGGCGGGCATTACTGAGGTCTTAGCTAAGGCTCATAAACAGCTGTTGCTATTGTCGTCAACGATTAAGTCTGACGCGCAAATAAGAGCTGAATCATTGCCTGATGGTTTCATATTTTATGGAGCGCCAGAAGGTGATAGCTTCAATCGGGTTATCCGTTCGGGTAAACCGCTCATTGTAGTTGACTTTGATTATCCTGAGGTGCCTTCTGTAAACATAGATAACTATGAGGCATGCAAGCAGTTGGCGTCTCACGCTATTACGAACGCTAGCGATATTCCCGCCATTCTTGGCATGCGTTTAAAACATAACGATGACCATGTTCACCCCTTGAGTGCAACGGATTTAGACCACGACAAGCAAGAGATTTCATGGCAGCGACTCTTTGGATATTTGGCAGGCGCGCAGCAAAGCGGAATTGAAATTTTGCCAGAGCATATAGTGCATTTGCCAATCAATATTATGTCTCAGGCAGAAGAGGGCGCAAGATACCTGCTTAGCCAGCCAAAACGGCCTAACGTCATATTATGCATGAGTGACATCATCGCTATCGCGGTTTGCAAGGTTGCTAGAGAGCTCGGTTTACGCGTGCCTGAAGATGTTAAGGTCACTGGATTTGATGACATTGCCGAGGCGACGCGAAATCAGCCACCGTTGACCACAATTAGCCAGCAGGGCTATGAAAAAGGCCAGCTGGCGGCTAATTTATTGCTTAAAGCCTCAAATGAACGCACCATGATGGACGCAAAACTGGTTGTGCGCGAGTCGGCCTAAGTATGTAGGTATTTAAGTATTTAGCTAAGCGTTCACGGCTGAAAACTCACCGAATATGGCAAATAAATATAACCACACTGTGACGACTCCCCATCAGTAAAAAACTGCGTTTTGTTATCAGCTGTCAGCGCATATTCAACGTCATCTAATACCCAATAGGTGTTGAGTGAATTTGCGCACGCGCGCCGGGTTTTGTTTCGCCACTCGCCTTGCTCAAGATTAGGGATGTTCAGCGCTGAACTCTCTTGCAATGCGCCTTCGGGTATATGCCACTGAGTGCTACTTAAATCTACGCTAAGCGCATTCCCAGAAAACAAGTAGTGGCTCACTCCTGTGTATTGAGAACTTCTGCGTCCTTTGTTGTAAGAGATGCTTTGTTTTTGCTCAAACCCGTCAACAATAAACACGCCATGTTTGCCAATTACCTCCAAATCAATTGTGTTTGGCTCATTGCTTTGTGCATTTTTTGTTTGAACACGGTAGAGCAGAGCAGTGGTTTCGTCTACGCCTACACCTAAACGAGCTCCTGTTTTTGCCACTAGGGCGACGAGCCGACCTTCTCGATTACGCTCTGAAAAATGAGTGTCTAAGGTGCCTACGCCGAATAAACCTGAACCGCCGCTCGGCATGTAGGTAAGGTCATTAGGTTTAATTGCGCTTTGTTGCTCACAGGGAGATACGCTGCAGCGCTGGCTTGGCGATGAGTGTGCAAAGGCGCCGCGCTTTATCGCATTCTCGCTGCTGCCATTAGATATCATAGGAAGGGTCTTTGCATTAAACGATGTTCCGGCATGCACTGCTGTTCCTGCGCTAGTGCCACCAACAATCATCTCATAACGACCTACTTTTTCGATTACCTCGCGCCAAAATGGCAAAGCCTGCTGATCACTGTTAAGCAAACTTGCAAGTGTTTTGCTTTGGTCGCCGCCATTGAAAAACAAGCCCTGACTGCCGGCAATTAAGGCTTTGAGTAATTCAGGTTGTTCACACATTGTTTTTTGTTGGGCAACAAGATCAGGATACACACGCTCGCGGTCAAAAACATGATGCTTTTGTCTAATGCTATCGAGTTGCTCGCAAATATCATCAGCCCAGAGGTGATTGAAGGCTTTTGCCGACAGCGCATACGCTAAACTGGCGTCAATTGGTAGCCACAGTGTTTTTACTCCGAGCGAGTTAAAAACTGACCGATAAAAATCGACGACTTCAAAAGCGTCTCTCGATGATGACGTTGCAACAAGAATTTGTGGCTGCTGCCCTCGGGCCGCTGCAATCGTGTTTACTTCTTTAACAAAGCGTTGATAGATGGCTTGGCTATGCGAATTATTGGTGGCTTTAACATTCGCTTGCTCTTTTAATCGCTCTTTTGCATTGGTTTTTTGTTCAGGTTTAGGTTCAGGCTTTCGTTCAGGTTCAGGTTCAAACTGGGCATATTCAAGATGGTCGAGCAGCGCAAAATATGCCCCGTCATGTAAGTTATCGACCGCATCGGTAAGTTCGAGTTGGTCGAATATTGCAAACAGTTCTCGACGTGAGAGGGGGCTTTTCTGCGCTTGTTTAGAAAGAGTGGCAATAATGTTATTCAATGCAGAGTATTTTCCATCGGGTGCGCTTTGAATAAAAGTAGCTAATCTAGAGAAGGCCGCTGGGCTCAACTCATACAGCAAACCTGTTTTGGCATTCACAAACGCTGTATTGTCTTGGCAATGATGTTTTGAGTAGCTCGAACATGTGCTTAGCGCGCCGCCTGCGAGGAGTAACTGAAAGGGCAAGTTAGGCTTTTTGTCAGCGAGCGCCTGATTGGTATGCTTGTGCGCTGTTTCAGGTGAGTCATTAAGGCTTCTGCTGTGTAACTGGGTGTCTGATTCATTCAGTACCTCATCTATAGGGGCAACCGCCCACACGTTCACACTTAGCAATATGAGCAAAAAGCAGCTACAACGGCGAAAAGAATGCACATTGCTGCTGGCCCTACGCCATGGCCAATCAGTGTGCATGAAAAAGAAAAGGGGCATAAATACGCTCTAAAGCAAAGGTCAATAGACCAAAATGGAGACCAATCCTATTGCGCTCATTGTAAGTGCGGGCAAATAGGGTCTGCGTTGACTTTAATTTACACTAATGGTTACTATCGGCCAAATCAACATAATAGTATGCGCATCGTCGCTAGGATTTAAACGTAAACATGACTTCAGATACTAGTGACTCTTCGCCAGGGCAAAGCGCATTAAGCAGTAAAATGCCTGATGCATTCGTTATTTTGTTTTTGGTGATTATAGCGGCCAGTGCACTCACCTATTTTCTGCCCGCAGGGCACTTCGAGACTCACCAGGTAACTAAAACCGTTGACGGCGAACAAGTCACTCGCACACTCATAAAACAAGGCAGCTTTAGGTTTGTAGACGATGCTCAACCAGACGGCGTGCCTGTGTTTGCAAGCGGTGAAGGTATGGGAGCGCTTAATTATGCGTTTGAAGGCTTAGTTTCTGGCAGTAAATACGGCTCCGCCATTGGCGTGGTTGCCTTTATTCTGGTGGTGGGCGGCGCTTTTGGTATTGTTATGCAAACAGGTGCGATAAATAACGGCATTCTAGCCTTAATTGAAAAGACAAAAGGCGCTGATTTGGTGGTGCTCCCGCTTATGTTTGTGCTGTTTTCCCTTGGTGGTGCAATTTTTGGGATGGGAGAAGAGGCCATCGCATTTTGTATTATTTTGGTGCCCTTGGTAGTTGCCCTTGGGTACGACGCCATCGTAGGCGTAATGATCACTTATGTAGCAACGCAAATTGGATTCGCAACGAGTTGGATGAATCCCTTCTCCGTCGCCATAGCCCAAGGTATTGCCGATGTTCCCTTACTCTCTGGGCAGGGGTTCAGAATAGCAATGTGGTGCCTTTTTACCAGCATGGGTCTAGCTTTTACCATGTGGTATGCGAGGGGCGTGAAGCGCCAGCCTAGTCGGTCAATGTGCGCAAGCAGCAACGAATACTTTAAGCAGCAGCAACTATCCGTACAGGGTAGCTATGGGCACCTAGACAGCGCAATATTACTGGTTTTTTTCAGCGGCATTGTTTGGGTGATATGGGGCGTGACTCAGCACGCTTATTACATACCTGAAATCGCAACGCAGTTTTTTTGTATTGGTTTAGCGGCAGGCGTGCTTGCGTTTTTCGGTAAGCGTATGAGCGCCAATCAAGTCTCGGCAGCCTTTCAGCAAGGTGCAAAAGATTTACTGCCGGCAGCCCTCATTGTGGGAATGGCAAAAGGCATAGTGTTGGTGCTGGGCGGGGATAATGTAAGCGAACCTTCGGTGTTAAATTCCATATTATATTACGCCAGCGGCGCGATTGGTGAAACAAGCACCTACGTTAATGCGGTCGCGATGCTTGGGTTTCAGTCAGTATTTAATTTCTTTGTTGCATCTGGTTCGGGGCAAGCTGCTATTACCATGCCGCTAATGGCGCCGCTGTCTGATTTGGTCGGGATCAGCCGCCAAACTGCGGTTTTGGCCTTTCAGTTAGGCGATGGTTTGAGTAATATTATTATTCCAACCTCAGCATCTTTGATTGGCTGCTTGGGCGTTGCTCGCATAGACTGGAGTCAGTGGTTACGCTTTATTTGGCGATTCTTTTTACTGCTGTTTGCCACTGCCATTGCCGCAATGTGCACTGCCGTTGCCATCGGCTTTCAATAAGCAGTGCACCCTCAAGTATCTGCAGACCCCAGCTTATTTACTTACCTTGAGCCATACAAACTGATACGGGCCTAAATACAATGGTTGTCGACAATCAATAGTATTTAAGGCGCATAAATCGGTCGCGATAGACTGCTGTAAGCACGCTAGCGACTCAGGATGAATGGTAAGTTCATGCTCGCTAAAGTTGGCGATACACAAACAGCGTTCACTCTGGTCTTCGCGCAGATAGGCGAAGGCGTGCTCATTTGGTGCGGGTAAAAACTCAGTGCTCGCCGCGCCCAATACTGCCTGACTCTGGCGAATCTCAATGAGCTGTTTTAAGGCATTGGTAATGTCTGGGTTAGGTGATGCGGCCAGTGTTTTGTCGTCAACCGCGATACGGTTAACCCACCTAGCATCGTGCTGCTTACTGGGGTCGTTCTGATAACTGTAATCATTGAGTAAGCCAAAATCGTCGCCAGCATACAAAAGGGGTACGCCGCCCACACTTAGTATAATGCTATGGACTAACAAAATACGCTTGATGGCGAGCTCAATAGCAGCGGCGTCATTTTCAGCTTGGGCACGCTCCAATCCACATAGTGAGGCTAGTGAGCCGCAGACTCGGCAATCCCCTGTGCTTGGATTCTCGCCAAAGGCAACGCCGTTAGCGAAACTGCCTGCAAAACGTCCTGTATAAAACTGATTTAAAAAGTAACGGTGGTCGTCGCCGTTGATACCAAGCTCTGCGGCAACCTGATCATCAAATGTCCAGCCAATATCATCGTGACACCGTATGTAGTTTACCCAACTGCAATGCTCAGAAATCACGCCAGTTTTTTGCATTGAGGCGGTAAGTAAACGTGTCTTTCTTGTTGCTAAGCTATTCCAGATAAGCGCCATCAACAGAGGGTTGTATGACAATTGGCATTCGTCTTTATCTATGTACTTCACTACTTCATCGGGATGCACGATTGCCTCTGACTTAAACACAACAGCAGGCGCAACAATTTGCAGGCAACGATTAAAGGCTTGGATGAGCGTGTGCGCTTTCGCTTGGTTTTCGCAATTGGTGCCCATTTCTTTCCAAATAAAGGCCAGTGCGTCCAGGCGCAAGGCGTCGCAGCCAACATTCGCTAAAAACAGCATTTCTGAGGTGATTGCGTTAAATACCTCAGGGTTTGAATAATTCACATCCCACTGAAAGCTATTGAAAGTAGTCCACACCCATTTTTTCGTTTTCGGCTCATAGGTAAAGTTGCCGCGGCGTACCTGAGGAAAGATTTCTCGCAAATTTTCTTCGTACTGATTAGGAATGGTCTTATCGTCAAACATATAATAATAAGCTTGATGCTGCTCGCTGCCAGCCTTTGCCGCCATAGCCCATTCATGCTCATCAGAGGTATGATTAAATACAAAGTCGAGTACCATATTGATACCTGCGCTGTTGAACGCTTTGGCCAATGCTTTTAAATCGTCCATACTGCCCAAGGCCGGATTAACCGTGCGGTAATCAGATACTGCATAGCCGCCATCGCTATCGCCCTCTGGCGATTTATAAAGCGGCATTAAATGGACGTAATTGATACCCATACTTTTAAAATACGGAATGCGCTTCTGCAGTTTTTTTAAATCACCGCCAAATAAGTCGACATAGCATGCCATGCCCAGCATGTTCTCTTGCTTATACCAGTCGCTTTGCGCTAGTTTTTTCTTGTCTTTATTTTTAAGTGTATTGGGCCGCTCGGCAAAACCGGTCTTGAGTGTGTTGACCAACTGCTGCAAATGGAAGAAGAAATCATATTGCCAACCGTAAACCTCATAATAGCTTTGAAACAATGACGGAAAGTGGCTTTGTAGTCGCTGCTTAAAAACCTTTTGTTGGGCAGCGCTTAAGTCGCTCATGTCTAATTGTGCAAGTATGCGTGAGAGAGTGAGATTACTTTGCTTAGCAAAATCCATCAGTGAGTACCTTTTTAAAGATTTGATGTTTGTGCATTGCGACACGAAGTGACAACGCGATGTTACAAGATATTTACATCAAATGGAACATTTGTTAGGATGCATCTTAATCGATTAAGTTGACTTTAGCAAAGGCTTCTAGCGATTTGTGTATAAGCGTAATTGATGATAAAACATAAGCTCTGTAAAGAGAGTGTGAAATTTGGAATACCATGAAAGTGCCATAAAAGCACCATGGAAGCGCCACAGTCGAA
Organism: Glaciecola siphonariae; assembly: GCF_042652645.1. Classification (NCBI taxonomy): domain Bacteria; kingdom Pseudomonadati; phylum Pseudomonadota; class Gammaproteobacteria; order Alteromonadales; family Alteromonadaceae; genus Glaciecola; species Glaciecola siphonariae. The sequence continues at coordinate 2,067,681 of NZ_JBHSGU010000002.1, read as the reverse complement.
CGTGAATAAACGCTTACAATCGACTGCTGGCACAACGATGGGCACAACGAAGGTCGCAACAACAAGCACAGCGCAGATGCGACGATGCCGCACCGCATGCAGTAAACATGGCAGATTGAATACCCCAATAAAACGAGGCTCGCACAAGATGCGCGAGCGATGACCTTCTCCGATGAGTCAGAAAACTGTTCACGACACATTATTTATAGCGAGCAAATAAAAATGGCAACACAATCAGAAGCAAACAATCGGCTAGTACGCTGGCTCACTTTCATGATGTTTATGATGTTCGCAATGACGTCAGACTCAGTGGGCGAAATCATTAAAGAAGTGAAAATCGCCTTTGACGTGACCAATGCTCAGGCCAGTTTGATGCACTCACTGCCCATGTTGGGAATAGCCTTATCAGGTTTATTCTTAGGCTTTTTAGCAGACCGACTCGGACGTAAACGCACCATTATTTTAGGTTTAGGGCTATTTGCACTCGCTTGCTATATGTTCATGCTGGGCAAGACCTTCTGGTTTATCGTTAGTTTAATGACCCTTTCAGGCGTCGCTGTGGGCGTCTTTAAAACCGGTGCACTTGCGCTCATCGGCGATATTTCGACCTCTAATAAAGAGCACACGTCTGCGATGAACGGAGCCGAGGCATTTTTTGGCGTCGGGGCGATAATCGGCCCCTTGATTGTTGTTTACCTTATCCATCAAGGCATTTCTTGGCAGTGGTTATACGTCGTTGCCGGCGCAATGTGTACGGTGTTGATTGTTATGGCCAGCATGGTTAATTACCCAGATCATCGCCAAGTATCAGAGCAGGCAAATACGCAGCCCGCCGAAAAAGCCTCGATGATTGACAGCCTAAAATTGATGAAAAACGGTTATGCGATGAGTTTCTCGATAGGTGCTTTTTTGTACGTCGCGGCCGAAAGTGCAATTTACGTATGGATGCCAAGTTATCTAGTGTGCGGGGCAACCAGTGCTAGCGATGCCTTCGCATGTTATCAAGATGAGTCAACGCAGTTTTTGGCAATGTACGCAGTGTCGGCCTTTTTTATTCTGCGCGCAATTGGTCGCTTTGTTGGGATGTGGGTCATGGCACGCTTTAACTGGGCCTTGATTTTAATGCTCTTTAGCTTTGCCATTATGATGTGCTTTATTGGCGGTTTGTGGGGGGGTCCTCAGGTGGCGGTATTCTTATTCCCATTAACCGGTATCTTTATGTCGGTGATATATCCAACCTTCAATTCTAAAGGGATCTCGTGTTTTCCACGAAAAATGCACGGCACAGTAGCGGGCTTAATCCTTTTTTGGACTGCGGCGGGTGCTGCAGCCGGTCCTTTTATTATGGGATTAGTGAGCGATGCGAATGGCGGTGACGCTAAGTATGGCTTTATTGTGGCAACGGTATTCACCATGATTTTATTCTTTGGCCTTTTATATAACTACATCGCTAACCCTACCGAAAAACGATTAGCTCAAATTGAGAAAGAAGAATATGGCGCCTAAATCCTATGCAGCTATTGAAGCAGGCGGCACGAAGTTTATTTGTGCACTGTTTGATGCTAATAAAAACGTGCTCGCTAAAACGCGCATTGCTACAACTACGTTTGAAGAAACTATCGGGCAAGTTATCGACTTCTATCAAGATTTAAAAAGCCAAGGTCATGATTTTGACCAACTCGGTTTAGCCAGTTTTGGGCCGCTCGATTTAAACCCAAATTCACCAACCTTCGGCAATGTGACTAAAACGCCTAAGCCGTATTGGACCGATGCTCCCCTAGGCTCCCGATTGAGCGAAACGCTCGATGTGAAAGTTAGCATTGATACCGACGTAAATGCTGCGGCACTCGCCGAGTACCGATGGGGAGCAGGGCAGGGCTTTGATGTTGTGGTGTATATTACTGTGGGAACCGGTTTTGGCGGTGGGTTAGTGGTTGGTGGCAGAACTGTGAAGGGCTTGGTGCATCCAGAAATGGGCCACATGCGAATTAAAGTACCCGAGGGCGTGCAGGGCCAATGCCCCTTTCATGGCGACTGCGTAGAGGGGCTGGCATCAGGCACCTCGATGCAGAAAATTTGGAATCAAAGCACTCAAGATATGCCGCAAGACCATCCTGCGTGGGAAACTGAAGCAAACGTATTAGGTCAGGTGTGTCATAATTTGCTCATGACATTGTCGGCGCAGAAAATTATTTTAGGTGGCGGCGTAATGCAGCAGTCTTTTTTACTGCCAAAAATCATTGAGCAAACTGAAAAAAACCTAGGCGACTATATTTGTTTTCCGCAAGACCTCGCATTGTCTGATATTATCACCGCTCCAGGATTGTCGACAGATTCAGGCCTTTTAGGCGCGCTTGCCTTGCTTGACGTTAATAAGACCTGATACGCGAATAATCATAATAGCTTGGCCGCTGACTTGCGGCTTCATAATTAAAGTAAGGGTGTGATATGTCCAAACGTAATCCATTGCGAGGTTTTGCTGATAAATGTTTAACCTATCCTCATTGGTTAGGTATGTGGTTGCTTACCACTATGTTCAGGTACAAAGTTAAGCTTGTTGGGACTGCTAAGCTTAAAATACTCGACACTGACTTAAAGCGTGTAGTGTTTTACCAAAGCAATCGAAAAAAAGTGCAAAATCATATCGGCAGCGTCCACGCTGCGGCCATGGCCCTGCTGGCCGAATCCGCAACAGGCTTTGTGGTAGGCGTTAACCTACCGGGTGACAAGTTACCCCTGATCAAGTCTATGAACTTAAAGTATGTAAAGCGCGCGCAAGGTGCACTGACCGCTGAAGCATATCTGACCGACGAACAAATCACGCGCATTCAAAATGAAGAAAAAGGGGACTTACTCGTTGCTGTAAAGGTTACTGATGAGACTGGAAACGAGCCCGTTATTTGCGAAATGAATTGGGCTTGGATCACCAAATAACGTGAGTCACCAAATAAGGTGATTCACCAAATAGTGATATTCAACAAATAACGAAAGTCACTCAATTGGCGCAGCGTAATATGACACTTTTTTGAAGAATTGCATCCACTGTGTCTTTGCTATAAGTATTTTATTGACAGCACCGATATTCGGGAGTACAACGGCAACTTGAGCAAGGCCTGTTGTAAATGTATGTTGTTTTTTAAAGTGTGGAGCAATGTGACGTGTCTAGTTTAACTAAAGAAACCCTCTTAAAGCGCCTATTTAGTGATCCTAAAAATTATCCTTATGGCTTTTCTCGCTCTGGCGATTTCTCAATTGCCGAGAGCAAGGCCCTGAACGAATACGGTTGCCTTTTTGCAGCGCTGGTGGACCGGCAATTTGCACCTTCGGATGAAGAAGACAGGCAATTTTTGGCGGCGGCCTTAGGCGAAGTTGAGCCGCAGTCTACCGCTGAGCGTGCATGGCTAAAATATCAAAAGCGTATTAATCGGCCAAAAACCGGCAGTATCTACGGCACCCGCAAAACAACGGATTCGAACAGCCGTGACGAAGATGCGATGATGGACGTTGAAGACGGTTTAGACATTGAGCTAGACGACTAAAAGCTTCGGTTAACTTTAGTCTCTATCCAGAGCTGAGCTTTGTTAATAACCGGTAAGCTCTAGAAAGCCACTCCCTGAGTGGCTTCCGCTTACGTTTACTGGCCCTTCATAATAAGGGAATCTTGCCTGGTTGTAAGCATTGAAAGTCACCGCGTTTACTTCAAGGCTCAGCCCCTGACTAGGTACCTCAACCTGCCAATTTAGTGGAAAGCGTCCATGAGAGGTGTCTTCATAGCCCTTTATGGTTAATTTGATATCACTTGGCAGCAGCGTAACACTCTCACCGTTGGCACGAATATACGTGCCGGTCTGATAATTATCATCGTCATTCAAGCGCATACTAAAGGCCATGAGCTTATCGCCATTGTGTAGATGTAGCGACATCCAATCCCAGCCTTCGGTGCTAGCATCTAGCAAGGTCGAAGTCCATTCATGATCGTACCATGCCTTGCCTTTTACCTTTATTGTACGCTTTTGTGCGGTCTCCACTGTAGCATCTAGCAATTCTATACTGCCCTCAATATCGATAAAGGGCAGCGAATAATAATGAGATGCATGTTTGCCCTCCTTTGACTTAACGCTGTATCCGTTCTCGCCATGCATAATAAAAGGACCGGCGGGTGTTAAGCGCATTTCGATATTAACACTTGAGTTGATGGAAGAATATTCGTCAGCCCCTGCGTTAGCTTGACGATTAGGCCTTATGCTTGCCGATAGCTTTGCAGGAAACATCGTGGCGTCGGGGTTGACGCCCTGCCAGCGCCAGTTATCAATTTGCATAGTGAAGAAATCGCCGAGCTCAGTATTGGTATTTACCGCGAGCTTTGTTGAGGCTTCATCTGCTTGCTGGTGCAGCGCAACAAACGCATTGCCTAAACCTCCTGGCGCAAACTTCTCTTCAAAAAAATGCGCGTTTGGCGTATGCAAAGAAGCATGCGCCATAAAGGTCTGACCAATATGCCAACTATCTTGTTGCTGTGCGTTAGTAAAGCGAAATAAAGTCCACTGGAGCGCGTATTCTTGTTGCTGTTCGTCTTCTAAATTAGCGGTTAAATACCACCATTCGATATCAAAGTCAGGGTGAGGAAGATGATCTTGAGGCAGCGCTATTACATAAGCTGGATCTGCTTTTGTTCCTTTTGCGCTAAGAAAACTTGGGTTTACTGTAGATGCTTGATTTTGCCCCTGTATCTCGTGTTTATCAATGCATGCACACAACAATAATGCACAACTAACAAGCAACGCGCTTAGTCTAAACATGCTAACTCCTGTGCCAAGCCTTTTTGAGTACGGTACATGATGGGAAGCAAAATAATTAGAGCCACAATAAAGAGACTCAGAACATAGAGTGATGCAATGCTCAGCCAATCAATCACTAAAGGGTAAGACCAATTAAACGCATGGTAGTTTATAAACTCAATTAAAATGTAACTCAGGGCAATACCAAAAGGCGTTGCGGCTAAAAGCGCAACAAAACATAAGAGTAAATACTGTTGCAATAAAATGCGGCGACATTGCCAAGCGCTTATTCCCATCGCCCGTAGCAGCATCATTTGTGCTCGACTTTGACTAAGTAAAATCACAATTGTGCTCGCTAAAGAAAGCGCGGCTACCAATAATGTGACGAGGTTTAAACCATCGGTAATTAAAAAAGTGCGGTCAAACACTTTCATAGATTCTGACAAGATATCCTCGCTGGCGTAAAACTGTGAATCGCGAATAATTCCGATACTGCCTAATTGCTCTGTAAACCTTGCAATGTCATCAGCCCCGCCAAAGACAGCAAATAAATTCGATTGCGCTATAGCTTGTGGAAACTGGTTTAAATTAAGTAAAAGCTGTGAGCTAGGATTGCCGTAGTCATAAATAATTCCGGCTATTGTGTATGTCTGGCCTGACGCTAGGGCTATGGTGCTATTTAGTTGAAGCGACTGTCGAATGGCAAACTGCTGATTCACAAATGCGCCAGTGCCCTGTTCAAACATATCCCATGCATTGTCTAGGGCTGATTCAAATACCATCGCCTCTTTAAAAGTTGCTTGCTGTGGATAGCTGACAATTTGCAGCGCTTGCTGCTTATAACGCTCATCTTGTTGATAGCGCGGAACGAGCTTTATGTTATTAGCATCTGCCAGTGCCGGTAGAGCTTGGTTATGTTCGGGGTTGTTTGAATATAAATAAAAGGGCGCGGCAAGACGCTGAGATAGCCATCCTTCGGTGCTTAAACGAAAGCTGTCGACCATTAAATTCATGCCTAAATTACTAGTAGCGGCAATAAAAAAGGCGCAGCACGCAATTTTTGTTTTCTTCGATAAAAAAACAGCCTGCGCAGCACTTAAACGCATGAGCACGGCACGTTTGGGCACTAAAGCGAATACCCATCGCAAACACAATGGGAAACTCTGTATCAATAGCCCGCAGCCGCTCAAAATAAAACAGGCTGCTCCAAGTAGTAACATGCCTAAATGCGAAGAAGTAAAAAAGATGAAGAAGGCGCATAAACCAAGTATAGCGCTGATGACAAACAGCCAGCGATTGATGCTTGTATTGTCAGCGTTTGGCTGGGTATGACTTAATGATTGATTGAGCTGCTTAATAGGAGCAAGTAAAGCAAGTGCAATGCCGGTAAGGGATATTGCGAGTACTTTTACATACAGCCCCCACCAACTGGTGTCGGTAAATCCGAGCTGAACTTGATATAAACCCTCTACTATGCCTCTAATTGTTGGCGCCACAAAAAGTGCCAATTGCGAGCCAATCCATATACCTGCCGCCGTAATCGCAAGCGCAAATAAGATAAATTCAAGGCCGTGTGCCAATAAAATTTGACGGCGTCCAACCCCGAGCTGGCGCAAAGATTTGAGCATGGCAAAGCGATTGAAAATCAGCAAATTAAAGGCATTCATCACAATGAACAAGCATACCGCAAACATCAATAAAGCCATGGCAAAGAGGTTTAAATAAAAGCTCTCGGTCATTTCTGGGTCGCTTTGCTCAGTGTCAATACTGACCAAAGAAAGATGCGACGGCAGGGATGCTCGAATGCTGGCAAGCTCTTTATCATCCGGCTTACCTAGCACAAAAATGGCGCTCAGGTTCAGCTCCGGTAGTAAGTTAAGCAAGGTGCCGATATCCATGAGCAAGGCATCTGAGAGTGCATTTACTTCAAGTAGCTGCATTGGCGGCAACAGGACAGGGCTAAGCTCTGCGTTTGACGAAGCGCTCAGCGCGAATCGGTCGCCTTGTTTAACATTTAGCTCTCGCGCAAGCTGCGGATGCATCATTACGCCCGACAACCCGAGCCCAGCACCTGCCTGAGTCAATAACCAGTCTACTGAGGTATCGGGTTGTTCATCTGTTAACGCCAAGGTTGACGCTGACGCCGATGTTGATGCTGACGACACGTCTGACGTTAATTGTGACGATAAAGATGGGCTTCTGGCAATGGAGCCCCGGGGGGCTGCATAGCTTTGATTAAGCAAGGGCAGCGCGTCTACGCCAATAAGGCTTATGCGCCGCGCGCTCAGGCGTCTATCGCCTATGTATAAGCGCTGCTTGGTTTCAGCAATTGCGCTAAGCCGATAGCCTTGGCGCCTCAAGCTCGCATAATCTGCTTTGCTAAGCGGCACTGAGGCATTAAGGGCAACAATTTGATGCCGGGCAGGCACTAAAAAACTCGCAGAGCTCCCAGTATAACTTTGCTTAGCGCCTTGGTTAATGATCAGTACCGCACTTAGGCCAGCACAAGCAATAAGCAAAGAAAGCACGACCATAAGCAAACTAAACCACGTATTTCGATAACTGGCCAAGAGCAGATTGTACACTTGCCACATGCTCACATGGCTCGCAGCCTTATCTGATGGCAAAGCGTCTGTAGAAGCTTGTTTGTGTTCACTTGAAGACTTCATTCGCGCGGGCTGTTAGATGAGGGCATGTCAACTCACTCGCACGAGCTGTTTGTTTTGCATATGCGCCTGACTATCTGCCAACTTGGCAACCGCGCTACTGTGGGTAACCAAAACCAACGCTGCATTAGCTTGTTGGCAGGTTTGGTAGAGCAACTGGCATACTTTATCTGAGTTTACTTCATCTAAATTACCTGTGGGTTCGTCGGCAAGGACAAGCCTTGGCTTGTGAGCAAGCGCCCGTGCGATGGCAACCCGCTGCTGCTCTCCACCAGAGAGCTGATTAGGCAGTTTATTGACATGCTTGGCAATATCTAATGCGTCAATCAAAGCCATAATGTAGTCATTATCGTTATAGCCATTAAGCTTGCTAGGTAAAAATATATTGTCTTGTACCGACAAACAGTCAATCAGATTAAATTTTTGAAAGACAAATCCAACGTGTTGGCGTCGATAGGCGTCTGCGTGGGTTTCGCTAAGTTCGTGCACATTAAACGACTCACCGGCATTAGTATGTGTAGTGCTGGTGCGGCTTGAAGTGCCAGATTTTAAAGCAATAGTGCCACTATCGGGTTTGTCTAAAGCGCCTATAAGGTGAAGCAAGGTAGACTTACCGCATCCTGATGGGCCTTGTATCGATAAACTCTGTCCAGCCGCTAAGCTTAAATCAACCCGTTCAAGCACCTGAATGCGTGATTCTGGCGCTTGGTAGCTCTTGGTTAATGCTTTAATTTCAAGCATTGGCATCCTGTCTGTAAACTTTTAAGTTGATACGTGCGTTATCAAGCAAAGTTTAGCCTTGATTATCAAATAGCTGCGCGGTAATCTTCAAACAAGACTCGAAGAAGTCAGGCAGTCAGTGAAACATTCACACGTCATCAAGATATCAGGCTTTACGCCAACAATAATAATAATCATCTAACGACCGCGACAAATTATTAATTTTTAGTATGAATATCCTAAAAATCTAGTATATAGGGATAAGTATTTCGCTTTTTCCTGATTTTATGTTTTTCCTTTGCGTCTAAGCGGGTATATTGCTTAGCAAGACAATGAGGCTAATAAGGAGACAATCTTGTGAGGATGATGTCTGGCGCCGCGATGGTGGTTGAAGCGTTGAAAGACGTTGGGGTAACGCATTTATTTGGCTACCCAGGTGGTGCAGTGCTCGATATTTATGATGCCTTGTTTGCGCAAGAGCATGTAAAGCATGTGTTAGTGCGCCATGAACAAGGTGCCGCGCACATGGCAGATGGTTATGCGCGAGCGACGGGCAAAACTGGCACAGTACTGGTGACTTCTGGCCCTGGAGCCACCAACACCCTAACGGGTATTGCCACCGCATATATGGATTCTATTCCGATGGTAATTTTATCGGGGCAGGTGCCGTCTATGCATATTGGTGAGGATGCTTTCCAAGAAACTGATATGGTGGGGTGCTCGCGTCCGGTGGTAAAGCACAGTTTTTTAGTTAAAAAAGCGACGGATATCCCCAAAGCCATTGCCCAAGCATACTATATCGCTAACACTGGCCGGCCTGGTCCGGTGGTGGTAGATTTGCCGAAAGACATCGTGAATGTACAAGATTCCCATCCCTACGTGTTTCCAGACGACGTCACCATGCGGTCTTACAATCCCACGCTCAAGGGTCACAGTAAGCAAATTAAAAAAGCAGTTGCAAGCTTAGTTAAAGCCAAACGCCCCATTTTGTATGTAGGGGGAGGGTCTATTGCCAGCGAGGCCGCTGAAGTTGTGACCGAATTAGCTGAAAGATTGCACGCACCTGTAACCAGTACCTTAATGGGATTAGGCGCATTCTCTAGCGTTCACGAGCAGTTTGTTGGAATGCTTGGGATGCACGGCACATTAGAAGCAAACAAAGCGATGCACAACGCCGACTGTATTATTTCTTTAGGTGCACGCTTTGACGACCGCGTGACTAACAATGTAGAAAAGTTTTGTCCCTACGCCGACATCATCCATGTAGACATTGACCCAGCTTCTATTTCAAAGACGGTGAATGCGCATATTCCAGTGGTCGGCTCGGTGAAAACAGTGGTTGAACAGATTTTGGCTGTACTAGAGCAACACGACTTATCTGAGCAAAGCGACAAGCTCGCCGATTGGTGGGAACAAATCAACGAATGGCGAGCGCGCAAGTGCCTAAATTATAAAGAAAATGGCGAAGTTATTAAGCCACAAAAAGTTATTCAGGCGCTATATGAGCATACACACGGTGATGCCTACGTCAGTTCAGATGTAGGGCAGCATCAAATGTTTGCGGCCCTGTATTATCCTTTTGCAAAACCTCGCAGATGGATAAACTCTGGCGGTTTGGGCACTATGGGCTTTGGTTTGCCTGCCGCCATGGGCGTGCAGTTTGCCCACCCTGATGCATGTTCGGTAGTGGTAACCGGTGATGGCAGTATTCAAATGAATATTCAGGAGCTTTCAACCTGCCTGCAATATAACCTGCCGATAAAAATTATTTCGCTCAACAACCGTGCGCTTGGCATGGTGCGCCAGTGGCAAGATATGAATTACAAAGGACGGCACTCTCATTCATACATGGATTCAATGCCCGACTTTGTGAAGTTAGCTGAAGCATACGGGCATATTGGCATTCGAGTCGACAAGCTAGCAGACTTAGACGACGCCATGGCACGCTGCTTTGCAGAAAAAGATCGCCTCGTGTTCATGGATATTGCCGTAGACCAGAACGAGCATGTATACCCAATGCAGATTAAATATGGTGCGATGGATGATATGAGATTGAGCAAGACGGAGCGTACGTAATGAGACGAATATTTTCAGTACTAATGGAAAACGCGCCAGGCTCACTCTCTCGCATTGTGGGCGTGTTTTCACAGCGCGGCTACAACGTTGACTCACTTTGCGTAGCACCAACCTCAGATGAGAGTCTCTCGCGCTTAACGATTATCACGCAGGCCGATAACAAAGTTACCGAGCAAATCACCAAGCAGGTGAACAAGCTAATTGATGTGTTGCGTGTGGCTGAACTTACTGACTCAGCCCATGTAGAGCGTGAACTGATGTTGATTAAAGTTGCTACTCGCACCGAGATGGCGCGCGCTGAGGTTAAGCGCAACGTCGATATATTTCGTGCGCGAGTGCTTGATGTAACTGCCCAGCACTATACCATTGAAATTACCGGAACCAGCGACAAGCTGACCGCCTTTAGCGATGTGATGACGCAGTGCGCGGAAATCACAGAGTCTGCCCGAACGGGTGTTTGCGGTCTTTCTCGTGGAGATAGAGCGCTGCGACCCTAGGACTAATCATTGACTGACAAAAAAGCAAAGTTGAGTTTCGAATAAAGATTTGGAATTTTCTTTGCTTTTTTTAATTTGTGCTACACTTTAAGTGTTTTTGGCAAAACACACGCTGTGGTTTTAGAAGGCAAGCGAACTTTAAGCATCTCACGCAAAAGCGTTAAATGGTTAAAGACGTTCGGTGCAGCAATAAGCCCATCATATGGTTGCCAGAGGCACGATTGCGCAGCGTTTTGCGTCTTTATGTTTAAAAGTTTGAGGTTTACATGTCTACAGTTACAGGCACAGTTAAGTGGTTTAACCCCGAAAAGGGTTACGGTTTTTTAACACAGGACAACGGCGGTAAAGATGTCTTTGTTCATTTCCGCGCGATTGTCGCAGAGGGTTATAAAACCCTACCAGAAGGCCAACGTGTCTCGTTTGAGGTCGAAGAAGGTCAAAAAGGCTTACAAGCCGCCAATGTTGAAATGATCTAACGCTCAGTTCATACAGCTTTAAAAAATGGCGCTTATACAGCGCCATTTTTGTATTTAGTCCTTAAAGGTTAACCGCAAGGTCACACGCGTTCAAAGACAGTCGCAATCCCTTGGCCTAAACCAATGCACATTGTTGCCAAACCAATGCTTACGTCTTGGTCTTCCATGTTGTTAATTAAGGTTGTTGAAATTCTCGCACCTGAGCATCCTAATGGATGGCCCAGAGCAATCGCTCCACCTTTTAGGTTGACTTTATCATCGTAGCTATCAATCCAGCCCAACTGCTTAATGCACGATAGCGCTTGTGCTGCAAAGGCTTCGTTAAATTCAGCCAACTGAATGTCTTCCATTGCTAGGCCAGCGCGTTTGAGTGCTTTCTTTGTTGCCGGCACAGGCCCAAATCCCATAATCGCGGCGTCACATCCTGCAACCGCCATGCTGCGAATTTTCGCTCTTGGCGTGAGGCCCAGTGATTTTGCACGCTCTGCCGACATTATCAACATCGCTGATGCACCGTCTGAAATGGCCGATGATGTGCCAGCGGTAACCGAACCGTTAACCGGATCAAACACCGGGCGCAAGGCTGAGAGCGTCTCAACGGTAGTGTCAGGACGAATGACCTCGTCAGCAGTCACAGAGACTAGCAAGCCGTCAGCATCGTGGCCTTCAACGGCAACAATTTCATTGTCCCAGCCACCATTGTTGGCAGCAGCGGCTGCCTTTTGATGAGAGCGCGCACCGAAGGCATCTTGCATTTCACGGGTAATACCGTTTTGACGTCCTAGCAATTCGGCCGTCATGCCCATGCTCCCAGAGGCTTTTGCCGTGTGCTTTGCAAGCCCTGGATGAAAATCAATATTATAATTCATTGGCACATGACCCATGTGCTCAACGCCACCAATCATATACACATCACCGCGGCCGGTCATAATGCCAGATACAGCATCGTGAAGCGCCTGCATAGACGAGCCACAAAGGCGATTAACCGTAACGGCACCTGTACTGCGAGGAATGTTAGTCAGCAACTGGGCGTTACGCGCTACGTTAAAGCCCTGTTCTTTTGTTTGCTGTACGCATCCCCAGATAATATCTTCAATTTCAGTGGGGTCGAGTTTAGGGTTACGTTCAAGCAACTTACTCATAAGGTGAGCCGATAGAGTCTCTGCTCTGACGTTACGAAAAACACCGCCTTTGGAGCGTCCCATCGGGGTACGAATACAATCAACTACTACTACATCTTTCATGTTTTAATCTCCTGTTTACTTAGGCGAAGTAAGACTTGCCAGACGCGGCCATTTCTCGCACACCGTCACTAATTTGATAAATCGGGCCAAGCTGCGCGTATTGGTCTGCAAGCTTGACAAAGTTTTCAAGCCCCATGCTCTCGATATAGCGGAAAATACCGCCTCTAAAAGGAGGGAAACCTAAGCCATACAGCAGTGCCATATCCGCCTCTGCAGCACTCGCTACAATGCCTTCTTCTAAGCAGCGAATAGCTTCGTTTGCCATGGGGATCATAACGCGGGCAATCACTTCTTCTTTGCTAAAGTCTTTACTTGCAGCAACATGCCCTTTGAATAAGTCGTAGGCCTCATCGGCAGGTGTTTTAGATGGTTTACCGCGCTTATCAACCCAATAATTATAAAAGCCTTTGCCGTTCTTTTGACCCAAGCGTTGGTTGCTATAAAGCAAAGTCACCGGGTCATTTTCGATTTTTTGCATGCGCTCTGGAATGCCGTCAGACATAACACCAGCCGCGTGGTCTGCCGTGTCCATACCGACTACGTCGAGTAAATAAGCGGGGCCCATGGGCCAACCAAATACCTTCTCCATCACCTTATCGACGGCGGTAAAATCTGCGCCATCAAGCAACAGCTTGCTAAAGCCGGCAAAGTAAGGGAATAGCACCCGATTGACTAAAAAGCCGGGGCAGTCGTTTACTACGATAGGGGCTTTCCCCATTTTAAGGGTGGCGGCCACAACAGATGCGATAGTGCTTTCAGATGTTTTTTCGCCGCGGATAATTTCAACTAATGGCATTTTATGCACAGGATTGAAAAAGTGCATGCCGCAGAAACGCTCTGGATGCTCTAGACTTTGAGCCAATGAATTAATGGAGATAGTAGAGGTGTTAGAGCAAATAATGGCGTCTTTAGCAACGGTTTGCTCTGTTTCTTTAAGCACGCTGGCTTTGACTTTTGGATTTTCAACTACCGCTTCAATGACCAAGTCTGCATCTTTGATAGCGTTCATATCGAGCGTGGGCACTATATTGTTTAAGGTGCTCGCCATTTTCTTCGCATCAACCTTTCCGCGCGCCATGCCTTTGCTCAGAATTTTTGAGGCTTCAGACAGCCCTAAATCAAGCGCCGGCTGGGCTATATCTTTCATCACAGTGTGTACGCCTTTGACCGCGCCCTGATAGGCAATGCCGCCGCCCATGATGCCTGCGCCTAATACAGCATGCTGATTCACTGCTTTAGTGGCTGCTTTCGCAAGCTTCTTGCCTTTTCCTTTCACCAACTGGTCGGCTAAGAATATACCGACTTGGGCTTGGCATGCGTCGGTCTTTGCAAGTATTACAAAACCTTCGTTCTCGAGTTTAAGCGCACCATCTCTTGCGCTAGCGGCCGCTTTTTGCACTGTCTCTACCATTTTATGCGGCGCCGGATAGTGTTTACCCGCCTGTGCCGCTACCATCGCAGCTGCAGTAGAGAAGCTCATCATGGCCTCATTGGTGTTTAACTTAAGCGGTGCCATTTTCTGCTCTCGGCGGCCCTGCCAATCAAGTTCGCCGTTAATGGCGCTGAGTAACATCTTGCGGGCACTTTGATGCAGCTTGTCAGGTGACACCACTGCATCGATAGCGCCTTCGTTTAGCGCTTTTTGTGCATCGCGGTCGCGCCCTGTGGTCATCCACTCTAACGCATTGTCAGAGCCAATTAAGCGTGGCAAGCGAACCGTACCGCCAAATCCTGGCATTAAACCGAGTTTTACTTCTGGTAAACCAATGCGAGCAGTTGTATCGGCAACGCGTAAATCAGCCGCAAGCGCCATTTCGCAACCACCACCTAGTGCAAAGCCGTTAATCGCCACAATAGTGGGGACAGGGATGTCTTCAAAATGATTAAACACTTGAGAGGTTTTAGCTACCCATGCGAGTACTTCACCGTCGGGCATGGCGAAAAGCTCGGTAAACTCAGTGATGTCTGCGCCCACTATAAAAGTGCTTTTTGCGGAGCGAACTAATACGCCTTTTACGCCATCGCTACCAACAATAGTCGCTGTTGCTTCTGCAAGTTCTGCAACGGTTTGCTTATCGAATTTGTTAACCGAACCTTGAGCATCAAAGACTAGTTCAGCAATGCCGTCATCTGTCATATTGACCGATAGACTTTTGCCTTCATACATCATGGGTATCTCCTGTGAAAATGTGTAAATAATTCTGATTAAGAATAGACCACTGATTCCGATACAAAAATGACAAACATTTAATATTCTTTGTAATATGGAACCAAGTATTAAAATTGCGGTATAAACTATGTTGCAATGATAGTACGTCATTCAAGGCAACAGCGTTTATTTTTTTTGATGATACGCGCCAATCAGCGCTGCAATGTAGCTGTCAAAATAACCCATAGGAACCCAGTGATACTGTCTTCTCACTCCCGAATATCTTTTTTAAATGGCGCAAAGCAAATGGTGTTTGCGTGGGCATTTATTGGGCTGATGTTTAGTCTGATGTTTGCGCTGATGTTTGGGCAAAGTGCATTGGCTGCGCAAAACACCACTACAAAGGCCGGGCTAGAGTCAGGTGCATCAAAAATCGCGACAGATGCTTTTTTTGTTGATGAAGCAAAACGAGAAGCACAACGCGCAGCGTTTTTGCGAGCCGAGCGTGCCATTTGGAGTATGGACGCACAAGAGCTGCAAGAAACCTTAAAAGAGCTTGGAGACTATCCGCTAGCGCCATATTTAGTGGCCAAAAAACTACGGTATAAAATATCTCTGGACGATGCGGATGATATGCGCGCGTTTTTTGCCCAGTATGGCGACGCACCTTTTGCAAAAAATGTTCGTGCAGACTGGTTGCGATATCTGGCAAAGCGTAACCGGCGCTCGTTGTTCATTGAATTTTATGAGCACAGCAATAGCGCAGAACTTCAGTGTCAGTTTTTGCGCTATCAGTACGAGGCCGGCGTTGCAAAGGCAGACATCTACAAACAGCTGCCTAAATTATGGACAGTGGGGCGTTCACAAGATAAGGCCTGCGATCCTGTATTTGGCGTATGGATGAAAGACGGCGGCCTAACCGAAGATTTAATCCTGCAGCGCATTGAGAAGGCGGCAGATGGCGGCAAACATTCCCTCATACCCTACTTACGAAGCTTGCTTCCAAGCGATAAACAATACATTGCCGACCGATGGAGGGAGGTAAGAAAAGACCCCTCGCAAGTTCGTCATTTGGTGCGTTACCCTGGCAAACTCCCTGCCATTGAGGCACAAATTATTAGTTATGGACTGGCTCGGCTGATTTGGCGCGATGAGGATTTAGCGTTAAGTACTTACAAACGAGCTCTGCAGCGAATTACCTTTTCCGAAGAGCAGCGAGCGCGTGTTGTTCATCGCTTCGCGGTAGCGCTTGCATTAAATGACCACGCGGATGCAGAGCGGTGGCTAGTTGAGGCATCTTTGCTACGACCCGAATCTGAAACGATGCGCTGGCACCTTGCTTATTTACTTAAAAAACAAGACTGGCAGAGTATTGCGCTGTTGATTGAGAAATCTCCGCCGCAGTTAACAAACGAAAACCAGTTTCAATATTGGTTAGCACGGGCTTATGAAAAACTCGGTCGCGATGAGGCTGCGAATGCCTTATATACGCAACTTGCGCAAGAACGCCATTACTATGGTTTTTTGGCAAGCGCTCGGATGAATATTGAGCACAGCTTGCAAAACGAACCTGTGCAAGCAACAGAGCAAGATGTCCGCGAAATCGTGAGTTTAGAGGCCACACAACGAGCCTATGAGCTCAGAAAGCTCGAACGTTTCTATCATGCCCGACTAGAATGGGTATACGCGCAGCGTCAGCTTAGCGAGTCGCAAAAGCTGGCGGCGGCTGTGGTGAGTAGCGCATGGGAATGGCACGACCAATCTATTTTTACACTGAGCCGAGAAGGTTACCTCAACGATGTTGACAGACGTTTCCCTACCGCTTTTGAGGATTTACTGACCAAAGAGGCATTGAAAAATGATATTGCCCCAGAGTGGGCCTTTGCCATAGCTCGGCGAGAGAGTTCATTTATGACCGATGCAATCTCGTCAGCCGACGCGCGCGGCCTCATGCAGATTTTGCCAAGCACGGCACGCTATTTAGAGAGAAGGGTGAGTGCGAAAGATTTGTTCGACGTTGATGTAAATACGCGTATTGGCAATAAATACTTGCGATACCTAATGAACAAGCTTGACGACAATGCCTTGCTCGCCACTGCGTCATATAATGCGGGGTGGCGAAAGGTACTTGATTGGTTGCCTGAAACCGGCAGTGTAGAGGCCGATATTTGGGTAGAAACAATACCTTACAGAGAAACACGTAATTATGTAAAAGCAGTGTTGGCCTACCAGCAAATTTACCAAGACAAAATTAATCGTCAGAGCGTGGATAACACTGTTTTTGCTCGGTTTGCGCAACAAGACTTACGCAAAAACTAACAAAGCAAAAAGGCAGCGTGAGTATTAATCGAGTATAAATCAAGGTCTCGCTTTTCCCTGACATTTTCCCTGCGCCATGATAGCCTTTCACCACATCTTTAATGCTGAATCTAGGAAGGCTCAGCAAGGCAAATTATTCTTGTTTATATCAAATTGAGGCACAAGCATTATGCAGGCAGCGCAATATGCAGAACATATTCAGATTCTTCAGCACCGAACGCTTGAAGCTATTCAGCGCGAGGGTATAGATGGGTTAATCATCCACTCTGGTCAGTCAAAGCATCAGTTTTTAGACGACAATCATTATCCCTTTAAAGTAAATCCTCAGTTTAAAGCATGGCTGCCCGTTGTTGACAATCCAAACTGCTGGTTAATTGTCGATGGGGTGAGTCGTCCGAAACTCATTTTTTATCGTCCTTTAGATTTTTGGCATTGGGTGCCTGATGAGCCGAATGACTTTTGGGCGGAGCACTTCGACATCATTATGCTCAAACAAGCGAATGCGGTAGAAAAACACCTACCTTACGATAGAGCAAAGTATGCTTATGTAGGCGAATACATAGAGGTGGCTAAGGCGCTTGGTTTTGATTTAGTAAATCCTGACAGAGTGTTGCATTACTTGCACTTTCATCGGGCTTACAAAACTGATTATGAACTTGACTGCATGCGCCAAGCCAATGCGATTGCGGCTAATGCTCACCGAGCTGCAAAGGAGGCATTTTTTGCCAAACGCAGCGAATTTGATATCAACCAAGCCTATTTGCTAGCGGCGCAACAGGGCGATAATGAGGTGCCGTATAACAATATTGTGGCACTGAACGAACATAGCGCAATCCTCCACTATATGCGCCTTGACACAAAAACGCCCGCCGCCCATCTGAGTTTTTTGATTGATGCCGGTGCCAGCTATCATGGTTATGCCGCTGATATTACCCGCACTTATGCTGCACAACAGGGCGAGTTTGCTGATCTGATAAGTCAAATAGATGCGCTCACGCTTAAGTGTGTGCAGGCCTTAGTGCCTAACGTAAGTTATGTGGATGTGCATAAAGTGGCTTATCGCGGCGTAGGGCAAATTCTTGAGGATGCAAACATTCTGAATATGGCGGGCGATGATGCTGTAGCCGAAGGCATAGTGAGCACATTCTTTCCACACGGAACCGGCCACTTTTTGGGCCTTCAAGTACATGACGTTGCCGGTCATGTAGCTGACGACAGAGGCACACCGTTTCCACCTCCAGAGCAGCACCCATTTTTGCGCTGTACACGCACAGTTGAACCCAAACAGGTTTTTACCATTGAGCCGGGATTGTATTTTATTGAGTCGTTGTTGGCTGATTTAAAAGGGTCGGCGCATTCGAAGTATGTCAATTGGAACGTAGTTGACCGCTTGCGACCTTACGGCGGTATTCGCATTGAAGATAACGTGATTGTGCACAAAGAACGAAACGAAAATATGACCCGCGACTTAGGTGTATAAAGCCTAAAATTAAGTAGGAAAGCGCTTAATTGAGCTTGCCTACTAAATTCTTCAAGCGTGCTAGATGCTTATCATAATGTAAGTGTTGCTGCATGCTGTCTTTGAAGATGGGCTGTCTTACCTGTTCGGATGATGGCGTCTTGATGGTGCGTTTCGTTTTATGAAAATCTACGCAGGCTTGCTCAAAGGGTAAGCCGCAAAAATCTAACATGCGTGCTACCTGCTCCTCTAAATTATTAATCACGTCTTCGTGCTGAACATGCAGTACAAAGCCGGGCAATACCTCATTCCAATGCGCCATCATGTCCATATAGGCTTTATAGTAGCGTCCTATATTCTCAAGCCCGTAAGTAAACTCCTGTCCTTCTGCAAATAACTGCTTAAAGTTTGAGAAACAACAGGCCATGGGCTCACGGCGAGCATCAATAATTTTGGCATTTGGCAAAATGAGCTTGATTAAACCAATGTGCAAAAAATTGTTTGGCATTTTATCAATAAACATTGGCGCGCCCGCTCTATACGCCCTCGTATCTTTAATATACTGGGCACCAAAGCGCTGAAAATAATCTTTATCTAAGGTGGCAACAATATCAGGGTACTTATTTTTTTGTCCTTTTAAACGAGACGCAAGCCCAAGGATATTATGCAGCTCCATCGTGCCGTCTATGTGCGAGTGTGAGGCGAGGATTTGTTCCAATAAGGTTGAGCCAGACCGCGGCAGTCCAACAATAAAAATAGGATCGCCGGCAGCATCCCCTACCTTATTCAGTGTGTTAAATAAGGCTTTGGTGAACACTTGTTTGTGTTGTCTCACCTGCTGCTCAAACTGTTCAGCTTGATATCCACTTTGCGCTCTTTTTATAGCGTTACCTTTGTCGTAATAAGCAAAGGAGGAGTCAAACGATTGCTTGTCTTCAAGCGCCTTGCCCAGCGCAAAGTAAAAATGCGCTTTATCCTCGAGATGTATATTTTGTTGGGTTTGCTTTTCCATCGCCTCTAGCTCAGCGTCGCTAAAACTGTAGGTTTTAGTATTGGCCAAGCTCCAATAGGCATCACCAAAATCAGCTTTAATGGTATACGCTTTTTGATAGGCGCTGACAGCATGCTCAAGCTGCCCTGCGGCCTTGTACGCATGCCCCTTCAGCAGGTGCAAACCGGCTTGATTCGGTGAATCTTCCAGTAACTGTTGATACAGCTCAATGGCTTGCTCTGCCTCACCTAAGCCAAGCAGGGCACTTGCTTTTGCACTTAAAACAGCGGGATGAGTAGGGTGTTTAACGAGCAGATTGTTTGCGCAATCGAGCGCATCTTGAAAACGGCCCATTTTAGTGAGCAATTTTAAATATTCTATGCCGGCAGCGCGATGCTCGGGATGCAGCGCCAGACAGCTTTCAAGTAAAAATTCTGCATCGGCATATACCTTGAGTGCAATGCCTATTTCAGCTAACAGCAGCATACCTTCTGGATGATGCTTATGGGTTTGCAAAAATTTTCGGCATAACTGGTCAGCCTGATGAAGCTGCCCTTCATGCATCAAGTCTCTGGCATGCAGAAGCTGTTTGGGGAGTTCGCTCAAATAGTTTATTTGGGCTGTTGCGAGGTCTGCTGCTTGGTCGTTGTGACTTTTTTGATAATGCTGCAAAAGTCCTTTCCAACTGCTCAGCAGCGCTGGGTTAAACTGCGTTGCTTGATAAAAGTGAGACGCTGACTGCAAATCGTCACCCATTGCTCGATGCGCATACGCAAGCTCTTGATGCGCGCGCGCGTGAGAATCACTGAGCGCGAGCAATGATTCGTTGATCTCAATGGCTTTTTTTAAATCACCGCTTAGCCGAGTTGCTACCGCTAAAATATATAGCAAGGCAATATGCTGTTGGTGCTCAGCGCCTTGTTTGTCTAGCTCTGCAATGGCCTGTTCTGCCATGTTGATGGCGTCTTGTAGTTGACCTTTACTAATGGCTTGTTTGATTTGTTGTTCAAGGGTCACTGAATATCTCTATAAGGTAAACACCGCACGTAAATTCATATCGCGACGATATATCGGAAAGTTAAATCTTACACAAAAAAGACAAGTCATGGACTTGTCTTTTCATTTGCTTTAGCTGTATGTAACTATGCTACCAAAGCTATAAACACTTAAAAACGGCAATGACTTGATTTTAAATATCATTGCCGGTTGTTTATAGCCTGTTAGAAGAAATCGTAAGATAACCTCACACCAAGCGTTCTGGGGCGGTTGCTCACGACTTTAGGAGTAAACTGTTGAGTATCAATATATAACACTGCATTTTCATCAAATACGTTATCAATATAAAACTCAGCCTTCCACTCGTCGTTAGTTACGCCAAATGCTAGGTTGGTAATGGTATAACTTTCTTGAACATACCGGCCGCCCCTGAAAGCGTTGCCGTTAGCATCTGGGTAAGTTACGCCCTCAAAGCTAGCGGCCTCTTGTTGAATAGGTAAGCCTGAGCCTGTTCCGTAAATCAACTGAGTTGCATCTTCTACCACGTATGCGTCCATGTTCATGCCCGCTAAGCGGTCACCGGTGTATGAAATAGACCCATTGATATAGCCCGTTAAACCCTCTGGCAGCTCATAGAAATATCGAGCACGCAAATTACCCGAAAAGCTCGCTGAATAAGGTAGCTCTGAGCCCACTGGCAAGGCAATGCCCTCAAGCTCTGGATTCAATGAAGTAAGCTCTGTGTCTAATATACTAAACGCCGCGTCTACCACTAAATTATCGGTTGCTAACCAAGTAATATCTGCATCTAGACCTGTAATCTCAGCATCACCTACGTTATCCGTAAATACCAAAAAGCTGATGTTCGTGGGGTCAAAGCGCGAAGTCTGAAGGTCGCTAATTTCTGAGTAATAAGCGGTAGCGTTAACACGCAAAATACCGTCTAGGAAGTCACCCTTCATCCCAAGTTCATAATTGTCGAGCGTATCGGTAAGTGAATACACTGGAATCCGAAAGTTTTCAAATGCGCCTTGTTGATTGGTAGCTAAACCACCGCCTACACGGTTAGTAACCGGAGGACGAAAGCCCTCAGAGTAAGTAGCAAAAAACAGTACGTCGTCTGATGCTTTCCAATCGAGCGAGAATTTGAAAATGGTATCGTCTACGGTAAGCACGCCATCGTCATCCAACAAATCTACCTGAAGCTGTCCGCTGTTTATTGCCGCTGATACTGCATCTGGGTCTAAGCCAACTGCCGCTAGTTCGTTCGGGTCAAGCGTACCGAAAGCACGTAATCGTCTGCTCACATCTACAGTTGTTGTTGAGCCTTTGTAAATGTCATCTATCTGATACCAGCGAGCACCAAGGCTTGCTGTGAGTGTTTCGGTGATGTCATATTCAAGCTGACCGAATACGGCAATTTGGTCAATACCATGCGATACGTCGTTTACAAAGCTGATTTCAGACGGGAAAGGTCCGCCGTCGCTATTGATTCCTTCGGTGCCAACGGTGGTTCTTGCCAAATCGGTAAAGAAGCCAAGCTCGGTATTGGCGATGTTAAATAGGCCAATGGTATCAACGTCTTGCTCATCGTAGAAAATACCAGCGGTTATGCGCCAAGTGTTCTCAACATCGGTGTTTATACGAAGCTCGTGAGTCATGCGCGAGGTTTCGGTTTGTTCTTTATAGAATTTTGTTGGGTCTAGGCATCGTTCGTCTGCCGGGGTGGCGGCTTCATAGTGATTACACACGTAGTACGCCGAAAACAATCCACCGTTTGTGTAACCGGTGTAATCAATTGTAGAGTCGATGTTTCGGTCTAAATAGCCACCGGTGTAAACGATATCGAGTTTGTCTAAACGACCTTCCAAGGTCCATGTCGTCAAACCAAATTCATCGTCGTTATCTTCTGGCGTAAAACGGTTTACCGACGTCTCGCCATCTAGATTTGGGTCATACGCAAAGACGCCTTCGGTTTCTAAGGTTTGTTCGGTGTGTTGAACAAGGAGTTTCCAATCTTCATTGATGATGTATGAGAGGCCAAAGCGCGCACCAGAATAAACAGCATCGTTAAAATCGTCTTCTACAAGTGAGTCATTTTTAGGTGATACCACCGGGGTATTTTGTGGGTCACTCAACACACCGCCAGAAATACGGTCGATGACTACTGCGCTGCCAATATAACCGCCCTGACCAGGTTCGTTAAGAATGTTGTCAATCCAGCCGCCTTGCTTTGAATTATAGGCTGCCACTCTTACGGCAAGGTCATCGGTGAGTACGAAGTTAAAGAAGGCTTCCACTGAACTGCTGTTTTCTCCGCCTTTGGTCACTGAAAAGTCTGTGTCAACACCGGCTGAAAATCCAAAATGATCAGGCTTTTTGGTAATCAAACGCACCGTGCCCGACTGCGAGCTTGCACCAAATAAGGTGCCTTGTGGTCCAGGCAATACCTCGATTCGCTCCATGTCTGTGGCGTACACATCTAAGTTTCGGCCCTGCATTGAAATGGGCTGTTCGTCTAAATATAGGGCAACTGATGGCTGCAGCGCCTGTACAGATGAAACCGAAATATTCGTTTGCGTAGTAGCAGCACCGCGAATGTAAATCTCATTTTGACCAGGGCCTGTGCCTTGAAAGGTCACATTAGGTAAAAACTCTACATAATCGCTGAAATCATCTACGCCCAGATTTTCAAGCGCAGCGCCGTCAAGAGCGGTGACTGACACAGGAACATCCTGTATTGATTCAGAGCGTTTTGTTGCAGTAACTTCTATGGTCTCGATTTTTGCTTTTGCACTACTATTTTCTGGTGTTTGTGCATGCACAGAAGACGCTGCGAGTGCCGCGATCACCGCGATACTTATTTTTGATTTAAGCATAGATTTGCTTACCCCTAAGTTCTGATTTGATTAATAAATGTGTTGTGTTGATACCACTTGATCATACGCTGTGTAGAAAAAACTGCAAATTACATCGTATACAAACTATCATTTGGCGTGATTTTCTACGCATTGTCGCAAAATTTGGTTTTATTTCGCGCCTTTCTAAGAATGTTTCTCAAAAATTTACTAGTAAACGAATTATTCGTTCAGTGTTAAATAGTATTTATTTTATATCTGCGTTAACCTTCGCAAATTAGAAGCAAATCAAAAGAGACATATTCGTGCAGTTCAGTAATGCCCAATCTCCATTAAATAAGCCCGTGTTTATTACAGCCTCCTTGGCAATCGTTGCCCTTTTGATCTTTGCGGTCGCAGCGCCAAATGTGGCAGATGAGCTCTTTCAAATGACGCAACTCACTATCGTCACAAACGGCAGTTGGTTTTACGTTTTAAGCGTAGCGGTAATTTTAGTTACGGTGCTGTATTTAGGGTTTTCGCGTTATGGTGCAATTCGCCTTGGGCCGGATCACGCTACGCCAGACTACGCATTGCCAACTTGGCTTTCTATGTTATTTGCTGCTGGCATGGGTATTGGCTTGATGTTTTTTGGTGTGGCAGAGCCTGTTATGCATTATCTGGCGCCGCCATCGGCAACCCCCGAAACAATTGATGCGGTAAGAGAGGCAATGAAGACTACCTTCTTTCACTGGGGTTTTCATGCGTGGGCAATTTATGCCGTTGTAGCGCTTATTCTCGCTTACTTTAGCTTTCGACATAATTTGCCCTTAACGATGCGCTCGGCGCTGTTCCCTATCATTGGCAATAGAATTCACGGTTGGGCAGGTCATGCGGTCGATATTTTTGCCGTGATCAGCACGATATTTGGCGTAGCAACTTCGCTCGGTCTAGGGGCCGCTCAAATTAACAGCGGATTGCATTATTTGGTAGGCTTTGAGGTAAGTTCCAGTAATCAAATTATACTGATGACAGGGATTATCGCAGTCGCCATAGTGTCGGTGGTATCTGGCTTAGACAAAGGGATTAGGCGTTTATCTGAAGCCAATATGATACTCGCCATTGGCCTTTTAGTGTTTATTTTACTGCTAGGCCCAACGGTGTTTTTATTAAAAGCATATTTGCAAAACACGGGCGCGTATTTGTCAGACATCGTGCGCAACACATTTAATTTATTTACCTATGAGAAAACCGACTGGATAGGCGGCTGGACAATATTTTACTGGGGCTGGTGGATAGCATGGGCACCGTTTGTTGGCTTGTTTATTGCGCGCATTTCTCGTGGCAGAACAATAAGAGAATTTGTACTTGGCGTACTGCTGATTCCGACTGCATTTACACTGCTGTGGATGACAGTATTTGGCAATACCGCGATTGAATTTATTTCCACTCAAGCGCACGTGGGTTTGAGCAACATGGTAAATGAAGACACCTCTGCGGCTTTGTTTCTGTTTTTTGAGTATTTTCCCATGACCGACTTGCTGTCGGGGATTGCCATCATGATGGTGGTAATTTTCTTTGTGACGTCCTGCGACTCCGGCGCAATGGTGGTTGATATGCTGTGTTCTCACGGTAAAAATGACACACCTGTGTGGCAACGCATTTATTGGGCCTTGGGAGTAGGAATTGTGGCGGCAATTTTATTAGCTGCTGGGGGCTTAACCGCACTGCAAACCATGACCATTGCATCAGCGCTGCCGTTTGCCATTATTATTTTACTGTCGTTAGTGGGCTTGTTAAAGGCTCTTAGAATAGATGAATTTAAACGTGAGTCTCTCCTTATCAATACAGCGCCAGTGTATCCGATAGAGCATGAACTTGGTTGGCAACAGCGTTTGCAAAACATTGTGGATTTTCCAAGTAAGTCTGCCGTACAAAAATACCTCAGTAGTATTGTTCAGCCAGCTTTCGAGGCCGTTGTAAAAGAGTTGCAAACTCATTCCATAAGCGCAGAGTTAAAGCAAAAAGATGATGGGATGCAGCTTTTTGTGCACCACGGTGACGAACAAGACTTTGTATATGGCGTGCACTGGCGAAAATACATTCAGCCTGAGTTTTCATATAATGAGCAAGACTCACTAGACGCTGACGATGAACATACTTATTATCGGGCTGAGGTCCACCTGCGTGAGGGCGGACAAGATTATGACATCATGGGCTGGTCGAAAGACGCTGTTATTAATGATGTGATAGATCAGTACCATAAGCATCAGCACTTTTTGCATCTGCTGCGGTAGGCTAATTTATTATCAACAATGTGCACTAATGCTTATTTACAGCAAGGGTCAGGATAATGAGCCTTGCGTAGTTGTTTAGTATCATAAACGAATATGCAGCGCTTGAGTCTTACACTATGGAGCAACATATGCAAAAAGACGAAGAGCTCCTAATTGCGCTTAGACGCGTGATTAGAGCCATAGATTTACGCTCTAGGCAATTAAACAAAGAAGCGGGCCTGACTGGGCCGCAACTCTTAGTCATGCAAAATATCGCTAAAACACCCGGTATTATGGTCAGGCAAATTGCCGAAAACATTAATCTGAGCCCTGCAACGGTGACCAGTATACTCGACCGGTTGGAGGGCAAAGCCCACGTAGAGCGCGTAAGAAGCACGTCAGACAAAAGAAAGGTCGGCGTATTTTTAACCAAAGAAGGCGAAGAAATTCTCTCTCGCGCCCCTTTGCCCCTACAAGAGCATTTTATTAACCGCTTTAGTCGTCTACAAGAGTGGGAGCAAAGTCAGATGGTTGCAACAATGCAGCGCATTGCCAGCATGATGGATGCTGAAAACTTAGACGCCTCACCAGTACTTGAGGTTGGAAATATCTCAGAAAAAGCCTAGGTCCTTAGCTGTTTTACGGCGTTTAGCTGTCTCGATTAATGGCGATATCGGCTAAACCTATTAGCGCAGCCTTATAATGTGACTCGGGTAAGATGCTGATTGCCTGTTTTGCTTTGTTAGCCTCGGCCTGCGCCAAGTCACGTGTGTAAGCAATCGACCCACTGCTTTCCATCACAGCTAAAATACGCTCAAAGTGCGCCATACCGTCTGCGTTTTCGATGGCGCTTTTAATCAGAGCGGCATCTTCGCCGTTACTGTTCCACATCGCATGCAATAGCGGCAACGTTGGTTTTCCTTCAGCTAAGTCATCGCCCGCTTGCTTGCCCATCTGTTCGCTTTTTGCAGTGTAGTCAAGGACATCGTCCACAAGCTGAAACGCGGTGCCCAAGTGCTTACCATAGTGCTGCATGGCTATTTCAACGTCTTGACGTTGGTCGGTAAGCACGGCAGAAAGCTGCGTGGCAGCCTCAAATAAGCGAGCGGTTTTGCTGTAAATTACGTCAAGGTATTTGGCTTCGGTGGTGTTAGGGTCATTGCAATTCATCAACTGCATAACTTCGCCTTGAGCAATCCGATTAGTTGCGTCTGACAAGATTTCCATAACGCGCATGCGCTTTAAATCTACCATCATTTGAAAGGCGCGAGAATAAAGAAAATCTCCCACTAAGACGCTTGCCTGATTGCCAAAGAGCTCATTGGCAGTCTCACGTCCTCGGCGCATCGTCGACTCATCCACAACATCGTCGTGCAATAAGGTGGCCGTGTGTATAAATTCAATAATGGCCGCAAGCGTGTGATGGTCATCTGACTGTATATTGAGCGCACGGGCTGCCAGCACGGTTAACAACGGGCGCAAACGTTTTCCGCCACTGTTGACAATATAAAATCCTAGCTGGTCGATAAGTGCAACATCTGAACTTACCTGTTGCTGTATCAGGCGATTAACCGCTTTCATGTCGCTGTCAGAAAGCTTGCGTATGTTGTCTAAATCCAAACCTCACCCGTTTGTGATGATGTAACTGTCTAAATAATTGAGCAATATTGTGACACTTATCAAAGTATTCGGCTAGTAATAAGCGTGATGAGAGGCGTTTTATGGTATTTTAAGGCACTGAACAATTAATATTCAAATTAATCGTGATTTATCGGTAGATAAGGCTTGTCACTTGGACCAAGTTTACGTACAATTCGCGCCCTGTTTTTTGAATTGAGCGCCTATGTGCGCAGAGCGGAGAGAATTATGTACGCGGTTTTCCAAAGTGGTGGTAAACAACACCGTGTGGCCGAAGGCCAAACCGTTCGTCTTGAAAAGATCGAAATGGCGCCGGGTGAAGCGGTTGAGTTCGATAACATCTTGATGGTAAGTAATGGTGACGATATTAAAATCGGCACGCCCTATGTTAGTGGCGGCAAGGTAACAGCAGAAGTGGTTACGCATGGCCGTGGTGAAAAAATTAAAATTGTGAAGTTCCGTCGTCGTAAGCATTCACGCTCACAGATGGGACATCGTCAGTGGTTCACTGAAGTGAAAATCACTGGTATTCAAGCTTAAGTAGGAGACGAACACATGGCACATAAAAAGGCTGGTGGTAGTACTAAAAACGGTCGCGATTCAATCTCTAAACGCCTAGGTGTTAAGCGTTTCGGCGGTCAAGAAGTATTGGCAGGCAACATTATTGTTCGTCAGCGCGGCACTAAGTTCCACGCCGGTGACAACATGGGTATCGGTAAAGACCACACTTTGTTTGCATTAGCAGACGGTAAAGTGCAGTTTGAAACCAAAGGCCCTAAAAACCGTAAATACGTAAGCATTGTTGCTGAGTAAGCATCAAGCGAGCTTTTGAAAAACCCCGCTTAATGCGGGGTTTTTTGTCGCTTTGCATCGGTATGCACAGCAGAAGGGGGCGTTCACAAAGACGCTTTGCGCCATCCATGGCCGCTTCACCAAAACCATCCTTGGTTTTGGAGACTTTGTGAACGCCCCCTTCTACTATGCATTAGGCATCAAGTAAAACTCATTTGGTTCGCATAGAGTAGTGACAAAATTACTGTATAACTTGCATGGGTATCGATACCGCTTGAGTATTGCTAATAGGCAATACAAAGTATAGAAAGCGCTGATATAGGGGAGTACTTAGTATAGTAAAGCATCACAGGCCATGGATGGCCTGTGTTGAGCGGCCAGGATGGCGAACAGCGTCTTTGCTATACTAAGTACTCCCCTATATTGGTGCCTACGCAGAAATCAATGAGAAGCAATAAAATCGAGTGGTAAAATGAAATTTGTAGATGAAGCAGAAATACGAGTAGAAGCAGGCGACGGCGGCAATGGCGTGGTCGGCTTTCGTCGTGAAAAATACATTCCACGAGGCGGACCAGACGGCGGTGACGGCGGTGACGGCGGGAGCGTATATCTTCAAGCAGATGAAAACCTCAATACCCTTATTGACTATCGATTTGAACGATTTCATCGCGCTGAGCGCGGTCAAAACGGCAAAGGAAGCGACTGCACAGGACATAAAGGTGAAGATTTAATTCTCAAAGTCCCCGTAGGTACGCGCGCTACCGACAAAGAAACCCTTGAAGTGCTGGGCGACCTAACTAAGCATGGTCAACAGTTAAAAGTGGCCCAAGGTGGCTTTCATGGCCTTGGGAATGCACGTTTTAAGAGCAGTACTAACCGCGCGCCTCGTCAAAAAAGTAATGGTACGCCAGGCGAGATTCGAACCCTCATGCTAGAGTTAATGCTGCTAGCAGATGTAGGCTTGCTCGGTCTACCTAATGCAGGTAAATCTACGTTTATTCGCTCGGTGTCTGCTGCTAAACCTAAAGTGGCCGATTATCCATTTACCACTTTGGTGCCCAATTTAGGCGTGGTGCGTCTAGACTCTCAAGCTAGCTTTGTTATCGCCGACGTGCCCGGTTTGATTGAAGGTGCGTCTGATGGCGCAGGTCTTGGCATTCAATTTTTGAAACACCTTGAGCGCTGCCGTGTTTTGCTACATTTAGTAGATGTGATGCCAAGTGATGGTTCAGACCCCGTCGAAAATGCGCTTACCATTATTAATGAGTTAGAAACCTATAACCCTAAATTGGCAGCCAAGCCACGATGGCTGGTGTTTAACAAAGTCGATTTGATGTTGGAAGAAGAAGCCGACAAGATTTGTAGTGACATTGCTGAACAAATGGGCTGGGAAGACGATTATTATCAAATATCGGCTTTTCAAAAAATGGGCGTGATGGAAATATGCCAAGACCTCATGGATTATATTGAGAACATGGCGCCAGAAGAGTTAGACAATGAAACACATGACGATACTGCTTTTCAATGGGAAACGGCCAAGCCAAAATATCAGCAGGCTAGCGAGCTTGACGACGAGCTAGACGACGATGACGATGAGGATGATGATCACCCTAACGTCATTTATACTAACGAATAGAAAACGACTAAGTCGAAAAACGCCGTCTCTGCCTTCAAGAAGATGGCTTTTTTGCGCAAAGCAAATGGCCTGAGCGGCCGAACTTGCTTCATTAAAAAGGTGTCATGTTGGTCTTAAAAAGTGATCAATATGACGCCTTTTTTAGTTTAAGAGATACGTGTTTATTCAACTATTTTGCTGCGCCCTACGCAGAAGAATCAAGGTCATAGCCTCTTATGCAAATAATAATTAAAAACAGCGTGTTGCTTGTCGCCGCCATCATATTGCTCGGCATCAGTGCGGCATCAAACGCACAGTTTCGCGGCGGTGATAGACCAAAGCTTGTTGTAGTGGAGCCATTGAGCTTTGAGTATGAGACATCGTTAATCGAAGCCGTAGGAACTGCTCAAGCGAAGCGCTCGGTGACTTTATTTCCTAGCGTGACCGATGAAGTTACCGAAGTTAACTTTGTGCCCGGTCAAGCCGTATCGCAAGGCGATATATTGGTTGCGCTCGATAGCCGCTTACAAGACGTTGCTATTGAGCGTGCGCAGATTCAGCTTGAGGATGCACAGCGTAATCTTAAGCGAGTGAAGCTCAGTGTGGCCAGAGGCGCCGTAACGGAGCGTGAGCTCGATGATGCAGAGACCGCAGTACGCTTGGCACGCGTAAATTTACAAGAAGCAAAAGAGAACAAAGAAGACAGATTAGTACGTGCGCCCTTCGATGGGGTTGTTGGATTTACTGATGTAGAAGTGGGCGACCGTATTGGCCCCCAAACAGAAATCACCACCCTTGATGATCGTAAAGAGCTGTTTGTGAATTTTGTTGCGCCAGAACTTGCAGTGACTTACTTGATGAACAAACCCGATGTTCAGCTTGAGCCATGGACCGACCGCAGTATTGCGCTAAAGGCAAAAATTGGTGAGGTCGATTCACGTGTAAACACCCAAGACAGAACCATAAGAGCAAGAGCCTTATTAGATAACAACAGCGACCAATATCGTCCGGGTATGAGCTTTAGAGTATCGCTCAGTATCCAAGGAGAGCGCTATGTTGCGATTCCAGAGGCGGCGCTGTCGTGGGGCGCTACAGGTGCTTTTGTTTGGCTCGCTGAAGATACCAAAGCGAAACGAATTGAGGTGCAGGTAAAGCAAAGACTGCGTGGCCGTATTTTGGTATCGGGCGACTTGAGAGATGGCGAACCTTTAATAATTGAAGGCATACAAGGCCTGCGTGATGGGCAAGCGCTCAATATCCAAAATGAAGATGTGCTGGGTACATCAGGCAGTCAGCTAAGTAAAAAACCTGCTAAGCAAGAGGTTGCAAGCTAATGTTTAAAAATAGCCTTTTCAAAGACGATTTACCTTCAATGTCGATTCGCCGTCCAGTGTTGATACTGGTGCTTAACTTATTGATAGTAGTGGCAGGTATTGCCGCTATTTATGGTTTGGAGGTACGTGAACTCCCAGATGTTGATCGCCCCATTATTACCGTAAGTGCTAGCTACCCCGGCGCGGCCCCTGAAACCGTTGATTCTGAGGTAACAAGTCGCTTGGAAGGTGCTGTGGCCAGAGTGAGCGGTGTAAAGTCCATCCGCGCGTCAAGTGAAGAGGGCAGCAGTCGCATTCGCGTGGAATTTAGACCCGGCGTTAATATTGAAGATGCCGCAAACGAAACGCGAGAATCGGTTGCTCGAATTGAACGGCGTTTGCCTGATGAAGTGGAACAAGTTTCGATTGTAAAAGCCGACAACGACGCCCAAGCTGTGGTAAATGTAGCCGTTTCGAGCCCCAGATACGATTTAGAGACGCTCACCGATATTGTCGAAACCGACCTTGCACCGCTATTTCTAAACGTGCCGGGTGTGGCAGATGTTCGTCTCGATGGAGACCGTCAGCGCGTTTTGAGAGTAAGTGTTGATAACCTCAGATTAACCAGTTTCCAGCTATCGATATCAGATGTTGCAAACGCATTGAGCACCGCTCCGTTTGATGTGCCTGCGGGCAGTATCCGCTCATCTGATCAACAGCTCATTGTGCGCGCTGATGCCACATCGGTGTCGGAACAAGATGTGCGCGACATTGTTGTTGCCGGCGATATCAAAATTGGCGACGTTGCTAATGTGTACTTTGGTCCGGCAGATTTACGCAGCATTGTGCGGTTAGACGGCACGCCGGTTATCGGACTTGGGGTTATTCGCCAAGCCCGCTCCAACACCATTGAAATTTCAGATGAAGTGCTCGCGATGGTGGAGAATCTGAAAACGCGTTTTCCTGACTTAGAGCTTACCGTAACCTCAGATGATGCTGAGTTTATTAGAGATTCGGTTGATGAGGTGCTGCAGTCTTTGCTGTTTACCATTATATTAGTGATTGCCACACTGTGGATTTTTATTGGTAAATTTAGAGCGACACTGATACCTGCTCTGGCAATTCCCGTCTCGCTCATTGGTTCATTGGCGCTTTTGTGGGCCTTTGGGTTTTCAATTAATATATTGACTTTACTTGCGCTGGTGCTAGCAACAGGCCTAATTGTAGATGACGCTATTGTTGTGTCGGAAAACATTCAGCGGCGCAGGGCGCAAGGCATGGGGGCTAGAGCCGCGGCGGTTCTCGGCACTCGCGAGGTCTTTTTTGCCGTTGTAGCCACCACCGCTGTGCTGGTCGCTGTATTTGTACCCATCGCGTTTTTGCCCTCTACCGCTGGGCGCTTGTTCCGAGAGTTTGGCGGCATACTGGCAGGCAGCGTGATTATTTCCTCTTTTGTCGCATTGTCACTCGTGCCAGCACTGACTGCAAAAATTCCTGCCATTGATATGAGCAAGCAAAAAGCGCCCGGACTGTTGGCTAGGTTAGGCACAAAATGTGTTAATGGATATGCTCGCTCACTTAAACTTATGTTGTCGTATTCGTATGTGGTGGTTGCAATATGCTTACTCATTGGCGGCGGCGCATATTATGTATTTGCCGAGCTAGAAAACGAGTTACTGCCATCGGAAGACCGCGGTGTTGTTCGAATTTTTGCGCGAGGCCCTGACGGCACCGGTATCAATTTTATGGACCGCCAGGCGTTAAAAACTGAAGAGCTCTTGCTGCCAAATATAGACCAAGGTGAAATTGACTCTATTTATACCGTGGTAGGGCGCTGGGACCCGAATATTCTTTTCATTACGGTCCCTCTCGTTAATTGGGATGAGCGTGAGCGTTCACAGCAAGAGATTATATCCGAACTTCGGCCAATGCTGTCTCAAGTTGCAGGAGCGCCGGGGCGAGCATTCGGAGGCAATAGCCTTAACCTTCGTGGTTTTGGTGGCGGCTTTGAAATGGCTTTAACCGGAGACACCTACCAAAATATTTATGAGGCGGCACTTGAGTTTTCAAAGCGTATTGAAGATACGATGCCAGAAATGGGCCGAGTAGAGGTGTCGTATCAACCTACTCAACCTCAACTGCGGGTCAACATCGACAGGCGCAGAGCCGAAGAGCTCGGTGTTGCCTTTGCTGACGTGTCGCGTACCTTGCGAGCTGCAATAAATGGGGATGATATTGTTGACTTGAACGTTGGCGACCAAGCCGTTCCTATCATTCTGCAGGCGAATAGCCGAAATTCTCTAGACCCTGCCAACATTTTGAATTTGTACGTGAGCTCCAGCAACAATAATCTTGTGCCCCTATCGAGCGTTGCCTATGTTACAGAGGAAGGTGTTGCCGCAGAGTTGGAGCGTCACGCCCAAAGACGTGCAATTGAGCTTGAGATGGAATTGCCAGAAAGCGTTACCATTGAACAGGCCGTGACGGCAATTCGAGATTTGGCAAACGAGACACTGCCCGCCGGAATAGGCATTGTATTTTTGGGTGAGGCGCAGACCTTCCAAGAAACCAATCAACAGGTTATGTTGACTTATGTGCTCGCGTTCTTGATTGTGTTGTTGGTACTTGCTGCGCAATTTGAAAGCTTCAACAGTGCACTGGTGGTAATGCTTACTGTACCATTTGGTATTGCAGCCGCGATTTATGCGCTCTTTTTAACGGGTACATCGGTTAATATATACTCGCAAATTGGCTTAGTCATGCTCATAGGCCTACTTGCTAAAAACTCGATTTTATTGGTTGAATTTGCAAATCAGCTCCGCGACAGCGGAATGGATATCGCCGAATCGATCATTGAGGCAGGTAAGGTGAGGCTTCGCCCCATCATGATGACATTGGTGTCGACTATTTTAGGCGGCTTGCCGCTTATTTTGTCCACCGGTGCGGGGGCTGAGGCACGTAATGCCATAGGCTGGGTCGTGTTTGGAGGTTTAGGTCTGGCGGTAGTGTTCACCTTATTCCTAACGCCGGTGTTATATTATGCCTTGGCTAGGTTCTCAAAGCCGCGGGCAGACGAAGCGAATCGCCTAAACACCGAACTTGAGGCCGCTGAAAAACAGCTATAGACTCCCTGCACAGGCCTAGGGCATCATGTGGCGCTAGGCTTTTTATGGTACAGGTAATCGACATGAATATATTGTGCAAGCCTTTTGAAGCTCTATCTAGTGCGCATGTTTATCAAATGCTAAGACTGCGAAGTGAAGTGTTTGTGGTAGAACAAACCTGCATCTATCAGGACATTGATAATAAAGATATTCAGCATGGCGTGCATCATTTGTTGATTGAATCAAGCAGTAGTGAGCTGATGGCCTATGCGCGCTTGCTGCCTAAGGGCCTAAGCTACGACGATGTGAGCATGGGACGAGTGCTTGTGGCGCAAGCCCATAGGGGAAAGTCACTCGGCAAAAAAGTGATTGCCCACAGTCTTAAACATATCGCGTTATTGTGGCCCGGACAAAGCATTACAATTGGCGCGCAGAGTCATTTAGTTGATTTATACCGTTCATTTGGGTTTGTTGAGCAAGGGCAGCCGTACTTAGAAGACGGCATCGCCCATATTGATATGCAAGCAGTGTCTCCCAATTTTAAGGAATATTTGTAAGGTGAAAATTTCATTAATTGCCGCGATGGCAAAGAATCGAATTATTGGAAAAGACAATCAAATGCCTTGGCATTTGCCCGCAGATTTAAAGCATTTTAAATCTACCACCCTCGGTAAACCTGTGATTATGGGACGCAAGACCTATGAATCTATTGGCAAAGCTCTGCCCGGGCGACAGAATATTGTGATCAGTCGAAAGGACAGCTATCAATTGAACGATGCCTGCGTGGTGCCAAGCTGCGAGGACGCTATAGCGGTGGCTCAAAAGACATCAGACGATGTTATGATCATTGGCGGTGGCACCATCTATCAAGCCTTTTTGCCGCAAGCGACCCATTTATATCTTACTTTTATAGACGCAGAACTTGAGGGCGATACGCAGTTCCCTGAATGGGAAACGATGGCTACGTGGCAGGAATTGCAGCGAGAAGCGCATGAGGCAGATGATAAAAACAAGTACCCTTACGCATTTGTGACGCTAGCACGCTGCTGACGTTTGGTTAGGGTGATGCTGTAGCTATAGCCGTATAAGGCGCTGAAAATAATTGAGGGTGCTACGGTGAGCCACAAATTAGGGGTTGAAAAAGCCACGTTAATCGTAATCACCAGCACAGTTTGAATAAGCAGAGCGGGTAAAGGAACCACTAACATACCCGCTATGCAGTTGCCGGCGCACTGGTGTTTAACCCGTTCTAATGCGTCATCAAAAATAAGCAGTGTTTTGCAAGGTTTGGCTTTTGTATGGCTTGACCATCTGGGCATAACAAAACTCAAGCAAAAGCTAGCATGTCCGTGCTTGGCGTGAAAGTATTCAAGTAAAAAGGTAAAAAAGAGGGTAATCGCGCCGCTGTAGCTACCCTGTACTAAGGCTGCTTTAAATAGTATTTGGGTGTCGTTTGTGACTAAACTGTTAGCGAAATACGCCCAGGCTGCATAAAAACAGAAGGCCAACAGTCCAGATATAACTAAGCGTAATAGGGCCATGGTATCCTCAAATATAGCAGCAAGGTAAGCGGAGCTTTGGTCTGGCGTTATTCAAGGTTTATTAAAAGGTTTAATTAAGCTTTATTCAACCCCGAACAACGACTCTATACTAAGACCTTCATGTTTGAGAACTTCTTTCAATCTTTTTAAGGCCTCTACCTGAATTTGTCTCACCCGCTCGCGCGTTAAGCCAATTTCAAGACCTACCTCTTCCAAGGTCGCCGCTTCGTGGCCGAGTAGACCAAAGCGGCGC
This sequence comes from Glaciecola siphonariae, assembly GCF_042652645.1. NCBI lineage: Bacteria > Pseudomonadati > Pseudomonadota > Gammaproteobacteria > Alteromonadales > Alteromonadaceae > Glaciecola > Glaciecola siphonariae. Next base: position 2,031,941 of record NZ_JBHSGU010000002.1, on the reverse strand, counting down.
GACAGCACCTCTTTTTGCTTAGTGTTAAGTACATCTAACCACTGAACAATGCTGTTTTGAATATTATTATTTTGTAGCTGACTTTCAGGCCCAGTGTCATTTTCATCGGCTATCATGTCGAGCAGGGCTTTGTCGCCGTCGCCACCAATTGGTGTGTCTACAGAGCTTATACGCTCGTTCAGCTTTAACATTTTTCGAACGCTAGCGACTGGCTCACCCGTTACTTGAGCAATCTCTTCGGGTGTTGGTTCATGATCGAGCTCTTGAGACAGTTTGCGTGCTGTGCGTAAATAAAGATTAAGCTCTTTAACAATATGAATAGGCAGGCGAATAGTGCGGGTTTGATTCATCAATGCGCGTTCTATGGTTTGGCGTATCCACCAAGTTGCATAAGTAGAAAATCTAAAACCTCGCTCTGGGTCAAATTTTTCAACGGCTCGAATAAGCCCTAGGTTGCCCTCCTCAATTAAGTCGAGTAGCGCTAAGCCGCGGTTGTTATAACGTCGAGCGATTTTGACGACCAAACGAAGGTTACTCACAATCATGCGTTCGCGAGATGCCTCATTACCGGCAATGGCTTCGCGTGCAAATTTCACTTCTTCTTGGGCGCTAAGCAGCGGCGAAAAACCAATTTCGTTCAAATACATTTGTGTAGCATCAAGCTGTTTGAGCGTGACTTGCTCAGCTTTTACATCACTCAGTTTTTCATCGGGAGTGTCTTGTTCTGAATCGTCGATATTGTCAAATTCGAGTCCTTCAATCTCAGGACCGTCATTTTTTGTGTCATTGTTTTGAGTGACCATAATCGCGTCTCCGCTTGGTGAAAGGGGCAATGAAAATGTTCATCGTTACCCTTAGGGTGCTGCTATTCTTTGGGAAGATAAAGAAATGGGTCGCGCGATTTGCCTTTTTTACGAATTTCAAAATGCAACATGACTTCACTGGCACCAGACTGGCCCATAGTTGCGATTTTTTGTCCCTGCTCGACATACGTTTGTTCACCTACTAATATCTTATCATTGTGCGCATACGCGCTGAGATATTCGTCATCATGTTTAATGATGATCAGGTTCCCATAGCCCTTTAAAGCATTGCCGGCATACACTACTTTGCCGCTCGCAGACGCCACTATTTCACTGCCTAAACGCCCTTTGATATCTAAACCGCGATTACTGCCATCGCTACCCACTGTCGCGATTTTGTTTTCGCCTGTGGCTGGCCATATCCAAGGTATTTTATCAGCTTTTATCGAATTAGCGGGTCTTTTAGTCTGCTTTTTTCGAGCTTTAGCTTGCTTATTGCCACCATACGCCTGTGCTGATGGAGGGTCAACTACTACTTTGGTTGATTTTTGTGCACTTTTTGCTACGTTAATGTTTTTGTTCGCAATATTCTTCGGTGGTGCAGGGGTAAGGCGCAGCGTTTGGCCTACCTGAATGTTGTATGGCGCTGGGATATTGTTAATCTTCGCTAGGTCGCGATAAGTGTTTCCGCTGTAAAACGCGATAGCAAATAGAGTATCGCCCGCCTGCACAGTATAGGTATCGCCAGATATTTCGGTTAGGTTGTTGGTTGAGGCTATTCGGGTCGATAGGGTTTCAACGGGTGCTGGTTCAAATCGGCTGCTACATGCAGCGCCAAAAAGGGCAGTGATGAGAAGCAAAACCAATGTGAGCCGTTTCATGATTTGTCCTAACGCATGAGCAAATATGCAACGATGCCTAGCACCACTACAGCCCAGCCCAAATATTCTATGTAGTCTTTTAGCTTGGCCTCCATTGGTGGCCCGCCGTATTTCATAAAGGCGGCCACTAAATAAAAGCGCAAACCTCTGCCCACTGCCGAAGCGATCAAAAAGGGAAAAAACGCCATGCTAAGCGCGCCGGCACTAACTGTAAATATTTTATAGGGAATGGGCGAAAAGCCAGCAATAAAAACGACCCACACACCGTATTGGGCAAACCATGATTCAGCAAGCGCCAGTTTTTGTGCGTAACCTAAATCAACTATCAACGGAGATAGCCAAGACTCAAATGCGAAATAACCAAGTAAATAGCCAAATACGCCGCCCACCACACTTGCCACTGTGGTAATCAGCGCCAAACGCCATGCTTTATCAGTTTGGCTCAAAACCATTGGCGCTAGCATTACATCTGGCGGAATAGGAAAGAAGGTGCTCTCTGCACAGCTCAAGCCAGCTAAGTACTTTTCAGCATGCCGATGCTTTGACCACTGTAGGGTGAGCTCATATAAAGTGGTAAATATCTTCAAGAAAGCGCCCCTGCAATGAGTGGCACAAACTTTACATTTTCAATCGCGGTTTGCACCCACTCTCCTTGTTTATTGTCGATACACTTAAGTGCCTGCGTTTTTTCACCGACTGGCACTACTAGACGTCCATGTTTACTAAGCTGCAAGGGCAACGATTCAGGTAGATTCGCCGCCGCTGCCGTGACGATGATTGCGTCGAAGGGAGCCTTGCTCTGCCAACCTTGCCAGCCATCACCATGCTTCATTTTTACATTGTGTAAGTCGAGTTGATTCATCCGGCGTTTTGCTTGGAACTGCAAGGCCTTGATGCGCTCCACACTAAATACCGATTTAAACAGCTGCGCTAAGATCGCGGTTTGATAGCCAGAGCCAGTGCCAATTTCCAATATCGTGTTGGGTTGGATATCTTGTTCTAATAAAAGTTCGGTCATTTTGGCAACGGTATAGGGCTGCGAAATAGTTTGGCCCTGACCGATCGGAAGCGCGGTGTTTTCATAGGCTTTATGACGCAGGGCATCTGACACAAATAACTCCCGCGGCGTTGACGCAATTACGTCTAGCACGCGCGTATTTTTGATGCCCTCTTTTGCCAGCAAAGCGGCCAATTGTGTGCCTTTACGAGTGGATTTTATGTTCATTGTATTAAGGTTCTTGCAGCCATTGAGATATATTGCTTATTTGTTCGTGAACCGTCATGTCGGTTGAGAGAGGGCTTACCGAGCAATATCCCGAGCGCACAGCATCAAAATCAGTACCTGGACCAGAGTCATCTTCCTCTCCTAATCGGCCATACCAAAAAATTTGGTTTCCAAAGGGGTCAGTATCTTGCACCATTGTTTCAGCACGATGACGCTTTCCGCAGCGGGTTGCTCTAATACCCTTAATGTCTTCAAGTGGCAGGTTAGGAACATTAATGTTCAAGATTTGCTTAATATCTAGGGGGTGGTCGGCAAGCTTTTTGATAATATCTAGCGTCAGCGCAGCAGCGGTATCAAAATACTGGTCGTGCTTGGCGCATAACGACACGGCAATGGCTGGATGCCCTAGATGTCTGCCTTCTAGGGCTGCCGCTACGGTGCCAGAATACACTGTATCATCACCTAGATTAGGCCCATGGTTAATACCTGACACCACTAGGTCGGGCTCCTCAAACAAGCCACTGTTTACACCTAACTGAACACAGTCAGAAGGTGTGCCGTTGACAGAATAAAACCCATTTTCGGCCTTTTGAATGCGCAAAGGCTGGTGTAACGAGAGAGCATTGCTCATGCCTGAGCAGTTTCTGTCAGGTGCAATTACGGTAACATCAAAATGCTCTGATAAATGCTTATGAATGCAGGCTAGTCCTGCTGCAAACACGCCGTCGTCGTTACTTAATAATATTCGCATGCCTCTCCCGAAGTGTGATGTTTGTGTGTGGCCTCAAACCAGTCGCTTGCGTTAGCCCTTTAATGCAATTATTTCGCGCAGTACCGAGGTAGCAAAGCTACCAGAGGGTAGGTCAAAACTTAAGGTCAGTACGTCATCTTCGAGTGACCATTGCAACTTAGAAGGATACAGCATAACGTTGCGCCTTTCCTGCTTTAACCCTACAGAGCGCAGGGCATCCATAATCATATTATCTTGCTTGAGGCTTTCTTTCTCAAAGCGCAGGGCCTGTGCTTTTGTGGCTAAACGACCGCTACCAAAAAGCGGCGCTGTTGTGAGTACATCACGCTTTGCTAAGCGCTCGCGTAGGGCAACTAAATCATCTTGTTCAGACACTACAAAATAGCTGTTTGAGCCTGCCAACTGGAGCGCATCGCCCATCATTACCTGTTGATGCTGCTCGTTAACGATGCGCGCACTGGCAATATGATTAAACAAATAGCTGCGCAGAGCCGAGATTGCCATGGACCGTTTATTGCGATTTTTTATCGCCTCGCCTTGCGCCATACGCATGCCCAAGTGCAAATTTCCATTGTATATGGTTTTATCTTTTGTGTGCATCTCGCCAAAGCGTTGTTGACCATAGTAATTTGGAACACCACTGGCACTAATCGCCTGCATTCGTTCATCTAGTGTGTTTGGGTCGATGCTGTTGCTAAGCTCACGTACTTTGATTGTAAAGGTATTGCCGGCTAGGGCGCCGGTGCGAAGTTTCTTATTGTGTCGAGTGACATTTAAGATATTAATGTCAGGGTGTTCAAATGCGTCCCATTCAGGCGCTTCATTATTACCTTGATAAACGCTGAAATACTGCAGCGTGCGCGCAAACTTGTCTTTTCTGCCGGCATAGCTAATGTCTCTCAGTGCAATGCCTGAAAATTTCGCGAGCTGTTCGGCCACAAACGCAGTATTTGTGTTGCGCTTTTCTACCCACAGTAGATGATGCTCACCCTCGCCCGTGAGCGCAAAGCCCAAGCGCTCTTGCACAATGAAATCATCAATGCAGACCTTAATTCGCCCAGTCGCAAGCGGCTCACCATGCAAACGTACCCATCGAGCGCTGTCGATGGGAGCATCACTATTGATAGCGGCATTTTTTGTAGCAGTATTTTTTGTAGCCGTATTTTGCGGATTGTTTTGTAAGTCGACATTATCGGAGGTATCGCTCATGAAGTGCTTTCCAAAAGGACAACCGCGTCGCAGGCTATTCCCTCTTTTCGCCCAACAAAACCTAGCTTTTCTGTGGTGGTTGCTTTAACGCTTACTTGCGATAAATCAGCATCAAGCGCGCTGGCGATGTTTTGCCGCATGTTTAAAATATGTGGCGCTAATTTAGGCGCTTGGGCGGCAATCGTGATATCTACATTTACCAGTGCGTAGGCGTGCTGCTTTATCAAAGCGTGCACATGTTTGAGCAAATCAACAGAGTCGGCCCCTGCATATTGCTCGCTGGTGTCAGGAAAGTGTTGACCAATATCGCCAAGGGCGAGCGCGCCTAACATGGCATCACACAGCGCGTGAAGGGCGACATCACCATCTGAATGGGCAATTAGGCCGTGCTCGTATTCAATATGCTCGCCGCAGAGTATTAACGGTGAGTCTGAGCCAAATTTGTGAACGTCGTAGCCATGTCCAATTCTGATCATAGTGCCTCTGTCGCTGATAATGGTTGAGTGAGATAAAATTCAGCGAGTGCCAAATCTTCTGGGCGTGTAATCTTGAGGTTGCGCGACTCGCCAGCAACCAAACATACATTTTTGCCTGCGTGCTCCATGGCTGAGGCTTCATCGGTGATGCTTATACCTTTATTAATTGCATCTTCCAGCGCGTGTTCAAGGGATGCTCGATGAAACATTTGCGGCGTTTGTGCTTGCATAAGTGCGCTGCGGTTGAGCGTTTCACCAATTATGCTCTTGGTGTTTTCAAAGGGACCATTGCCCGCTATTTTCTTGACCGTATCGACCACTTCAAGGGCCAAAATTGCACCATCGCCGTGCCCGGCTCTTGCTAACAAACGTGCTAGTGCTTGTGCCGATAAACCAGGGCGCGCAGCGTCGTGTACCAACACCCAGTCGCTGTTGTGGTGTTTGCGTAACGAGCCAATATATTTAAGTGCGTTTAGTACAGAGTCTGCGCGTTCTTTTCCGCCGTCAATGCGATGTATTTTTGCAGAGTTAGCAATGTCTAGCGTCTCAAAATACCTGTCGTCTGGGTGCAGGGCCACCACCACGGTATCAATCCACCGATGGGCTAAAAAATGCGTAAGCGTATGCTCTAGAATGGTTTTTCCTGCTACGCGAAGGTATTGCTTTGGCAGTTCGCTTTGCATGCGGGTGCCAATGCCAGCAGCAGGGATAACAACCGACAGGGATGGGGGCGAAGTCAAATAAACTACTCTTTTGGTAAGATTCGGTAAAAAGTTTCGCCTTCTTTTATCAGGCCAAGCTCATTTCGTGCGCGCTCTTCCATGGAGTCTATGCCAAGCTGTAAGTCTTTAATATCGGCTTTAAGAAGCGCATTTCGCTGCTGTAAATTCGCGTTTTGTTTCTCGAGGGCAGAAATTTGAGTCTGCATATTTCGATAGTCGGAAATACTGTTTTTACCAAACCATAAGCGAATTTGCAGAGCAGCTAAAAGTGCTATTAAAACCACCGCTATCCATTTATGTTTCATAAGACTGTCCTGACATGCATCTCTAAATTAAGACATTTATCTTTAAATTAACCAATACCACGAGCTTTTGCACAATATTAGCATACCTTGGCGGGCATGCCGATACTCAAATTCAGCGCTTTTTTAAGATTTTTACCGTGGGCCTAAGTGCACAGGTAAGAGGCCGCTTAAGCTATGTTGGCCGTTAAAAATTTTTCGTGCACTTGCAGACGGATTTCCTTGGTTTGTTTGACCTTAGCGCGTTAAAATGCGCGACCAGTTTAGTTTACAATAGCACCGGTATCGGTGATTTCACTTACCTTGCAATACTGGCAATTTGTCCCAATACCTTATAGGGTGACGCCGTGGAGTATGTCAATCCAACTCAAGCTGAAACATCCTGATTTTAACTTCAAAGAGGTCTTCTATGTTAGTACGCAGTAATCTTGCTACCGAGTCACTTATTCGCCAGAAAATACGTGACTTTTATCGAATTAGCGAGGGACGTGCTGTTGATCATATCCTGCCAGAAGCGGAAGTGAGCATGCGTGCGCGCAGCCGTGCTTGGGAGCGTGCGCGCACAATGGTATTGCGTATTCGTCGTGAAAATTCTGCACACGGCGGTGTGGACGCCTTGCTCAATGAATACTCCTTATCTACCGCCGAGGGCGTGGTGCTGATGTGTTTAGCCGAAGCGTTGCTGCGAGTGCCTGACAAAGCCACGCAAGACGAATTGATCCGAGATAAACTCTCGCAAGGCAAGTGGGCACCGCATTTAGGCAACAGCGACTCGCTGTTTGTTAACGCGTCAGCTTGGGGTTTAATGTTTACCGGTAATATGGTGACCTATGCCGACAAGCGCAAGCAAGAGCAGCTCGGCCTGCTGAAGAAGACCCTGGGGCGGTTAGGCGAGCCTGTTATTCGACGCGCCATGAACATCGCTATGAAGGTCATGGGTAAGCAGTTTGTGATGGGCGAGACCATAGAAGACGCTGTAGAGCGCGCTGAAGAAAAAGAGAAAAAGGGCTACGTATACTCTTATGACATGCTAGGTGAGGGTGCTCGCACTGGCAAAGACGCCCAGCGATATTACGACTCGTACGTGCATGCTATAAAGATAATTGGTAAGGCGGCAAAAGGCCGCGGCCCTAAAAAAAGTCCCGGTATTTCAGTAAAACTGTCGGCTATTCATCCACATTTTGACTTTTTGAAGCACGAAACCATTGTTGATGAGATCAGTGAAAAGTTAAAAGCGCTTTGCCTGATGGCTAAAGAATATGACATAGGTTTAACGGTTGACGCCGAAGAGTCTGAGCGCTTGGAAGTATCCTTGGATATTATTGAACGCGTTTACAGCGACCCAGACCTAGCAGGATGGGCCGGCTTTGGATTAGCGGTGCAGGCCTATCAAAAACGAGCAATTTTTGTCATCGAGTGGTTAAGAGAGCTGAGTCAAAGAGTCGGCAAGGTAATCATGGTGCGGCTTGTGAAAGGCGCGTATTGGGATACTGAAATTAAGCATACGCAGCAGATGGGAGTAGAAGACTTCCCGGTATTTACCCGCAAGTCGTCAACAGACGTGTCGTATCATGCCTGCGCTAATCGTTTGTTGGCCTACCGAGATACCATCTATCCTCAGTTTGCGACTCACAATGCGTATACCGCGTCGGTCATTTTAGAATTGGCGGGTGATGATAAAGAAAACTTTGAGTTTCAGTGTTTACACGGTATGGGCGACACCTTGTATGACCAAATAGTGGAAGAAGACCACATTCAATGCCGCGTATACGCGCCCGTTGGTGAGCACGAAGACCTGCTGGCCTATTTGGTTAGACGTTTGCTGGAAAACGGGGCTAACTCATCATTTGTAAATGCCATTGTAGATGATGAAAAAGAAGTTGAAGAATTACTTGGTGACCCCGTGGAGCATACGCAGCGCTTGAGCCGCCGTGAAAACGACCAAATTTGCATGCCCATCGATTTGTACGGACAAGAGCGCAACAATTCCAGAGGACTCGATCTGTACGATATTAACCACGTCATTAATACAAAGTTCAGTTTAGAAAAGTGGTTTAGCCAGCACATGCAGCAACTCGAGCAAACACCAAATAAGGATGCTTTAGTCGCTGTAGTAAATCCTGCCAATCATGACGAAGTGGTTGGGTATCATCAATACGATGACAAAGTCGCGATTGAGGCCAAGTTAAATGCCGCGCACGGTGCATTTGAAAGCTGGTCACAAACGCCTGTACAAGAGCGCGCCGAAATTTTGCGTGCAACGGCCGACATTCTTGAGCGGCATATGGATGAGCTCATTGGTCTTTGTATAAAAGAAGCAGGTAAAATTGCGCAAGACGGGATAGATGAGGTGCGCGAAGCCGTTGATTTTTGCCGATACTATGCAGCCCGTGCAGAGGTGCTAGACCCTGACCAAAGGCTTGCACCGCGGGGTGTCATTTTGTGTATTAGCCCGTGGAATTTCCCGTTAGCCATCTTTTTGGGCCAAGTGGCGGCTGCCATTGTGACCGGTAATACGGTAATGGCAAAACCAGCTGAACAAACTAGTTTAATCGCCAAGCGAGCCTTAGAGCTGATGCATTCGGTGGGTTTACCTAAAGATGTTGTGCAATTAATACTGGCCAAAGGACCAGACGTAGGCGAAGTGTTGCTACCAGACGAGCGCGTTCAAGGCGTTATGTTTACAGGCTCTACCGCAACCGGCACCCTCATTTCTCAAAAACTAGCCGAACGCGGCGTGGGTCAAGTACCGCTGATTGCAGAAACAGGCGGACAAAACTGTATGATTGTTGACTCCACCGCCTTACCTGAACAAGTGGTAGATGATGTTATTACCTCAGGTTTCCAGAGTGCTGGTCAAAGATGTTCGGCCCTGCGGGTGTTGTTTGTGCAAGAAGACATTGCCGATGATCTTATTGATATGTTGATAGGCGCTCTTAAAGAGATGAAAGTGGGCGACCCGCAGTGGTTGGGCACTGATATAGGCCCGGTAATTGACGAAAAAGCCCTCAGCTCTTTACAAGAGCATGCCAACTACATGGCCGAGCACAAAGGCGCGAAGCTGTTGTATCAGAGCAAGCTCGACGAGTCACTGAACGGTACCTACTTTGCTCCTCGTTTGTATGAAATTGACGATATTTCTGTGCTTAAACGTGAGGTATTTGGTCCGTGCGTGCATGTTGTTCGCTTTAAAGGCAAAAAAGTGAATGAAGTCATCGAGCAAATCAACAGCACAGGCTTTGGCTTAACTATGGGTATACATACACGCATAGAAGAACGCGCTCACGAATGGGCCAAGTTATCAAAGGCGGGTAACGTATACATTAACCGTAATATGATTGGTGCGATCGTGGGCGTGCAACCTTTTGGTGGCAGGGGCTTATCGGGCACCGGTCCAAAGGCAGGCGGACCGAACTACCTACCACGACTGATGGTTGAAAAAGCGACGCCAGATGCAGAACCCGTCAATAATGAATTTGCAGACGACAAGGCGCTGGCAAGCGATAAGGCAGACTACGAAGCGGTAACTAGGTTAATGACCAAGGCAACCGAAGTTGCCGAAACATGGCGGTTGACCTCACTGACCTCGCGTATTTCGTGGGTGCGTCAACTGCTTGCGAAAATTGCGACAGTGGACATTGTTGACGAGCTTGCAGACGATTTGAACAAGACTCTCGCAACCGCGAGAGCGCAGTTGATCACGATTGAAAAACGCTTGAAAAAACCAACGATTTTGCCTGGCCCTACAGGTGAGTCAAACACGCTTTACTTAGAGCCGCGCGGGGTGTTAGTGACCTTTGCGGATAAAGAAGTGGCCTTTGAATATTGGGTACTATCGATAGTGACCGCACTTGCCACCGGCAATACGGTTATCTCGGTGGTCTCTGAGCTCTTTTATGAGGAAGCACTGGCCTTTCAAAATAAGTTGGAAACCACTGGCGCTCCAAATAATATTTTTCAGGTTGCCCGCTTGAAACACCTAGAGGCTTTGTTAAAGCATGAATCTTTAAATGGCGTGGTGATTGACAGTAGCACACCTAGAGCAGCCTACATTGCCAGCGAATTAGCGCAGCGAGAAGGTGCAATCTTGCCTATGATTACCGCTGAATATAACGATAATATGATACAGCGACTGATGACTGAAAAAACAGTCTCTATTGATACGACGGCATCAGGCGGTAACACCTCATTGATGACCCTTGAAGAAGACGACGATTAAGACAGGCTGCAGTAATGGAAATTGAGCTTAAATTAGCTGTTGAGGATGGCGCACTTGCCAGCATAGAGTCGGATTTTTTACCGACGCTTGATGCTAGTGTTGCGCGCACCGAAAAAGCAGTGTTCAACGACTATTACGACACGCCTGACTACACTTTGGGCAAGCGAAGAATGGGTTTTCGGGTGCGCAGCACCGACGGCCAATTTGAGCAAACAGTGAAAACGCAAGGTCAGGTGCAAGGTGGGCTGCATCAGCGGCCTGAGTACAACCTTGCACTTAGTTCACCGGTGCCAGATTTAACGCGCTTTCCAAAGGATATTTGGGGCGACGATTTTGATGTTGAGGCCATTGGCAGACGCTTAAGCAAGCTGTTTACAACTCATTTCACACGTACGCAATTTGATATTAAAACCGACGCCGGACACGTAGAATTAGTTTTGGATATTGGTGAGGTTAGCCGAGGGGACAATACCCTGCCGATTCAAGAAATCGAATTAGAACTCAAAAGCGGCGCACCTAAACTTCTGTTTGATATTGCCCAGGGCCTCGCCAAGGTTATGCCGGTGCGTCTTAGCAATATCACCAAAGCGGCTCGAGGGTATCAACTTGTTCAAGGGGCAAGACCAAACGTCCAAAGCTTGCCCAAATTCTTGTCATTGTTGGCAGATGACACCACCGAAGCCGGTTTTTGTAAAGCGATAGAGTGTGCGCTAGCGCATTGGCAGTATCATCAAGGCCTGTTCTTGCAGACGCAGGATGCCAAAGCACTCACGCAGGTCAGAGAAGCCTTGCTTCTATTGATGCAGAGCGTGTCATTGTATTTGCCTGTGCTGCAGTCTGACAGCCTGCTGGTACTGCATAAAAAACTCCTGTCGATGGTGCAGCAGTGGTCATGGCAAAAGGATTTAATAAGCATCCATCAACTTCGTTCTAAAAAAGGCGCTTTTTGTAAGCGTGTACCCAAAAACTCGCAGTTGGTGAACTATTTATTGGGCCGCAGAGAAGGACTGTTGCTAGCTTACAAACCTAAGGAGTTATTGCTGTCGAGTCTTAGTAGCGATATCCAGCTAAGTGCCTCACGTTTGTTAATTGAAAAGCCTTGGCGAACACAAACAGACGGTGCGCAAATACCCGTAAAAAAACACGCCAACGGTTGGTTATCGCAAAGCTGGCAAACCCTTATGCAGTCGCTGCCGCGAAACGGTAAGATGGACGCAGTTAAATATTTATCGATTGAAATTTTACTAAAACAATCTTTGTTAAATGGGTTTTTGTTAGGCGACCTCTTTGCTGACAGTCGCGGACATTTTCGTGCGCCCTGGCTTGATTTACTCCAAGGCATAGAGGAGCTCAAAGCATTGGCCTTTTTAAAAGACGCTATGCATGAATGCGAAGTAGACGACCCGCTAGATTTTCAGAAATGGATGCAGCAGAAGTCAGAAAGCCTGTTGGCCGTGATGGAACGCTCACGCGAGATTGCCATGGACGCTGAAGTCTACTGGTAGTGTAGCTAGCATCGAGTTAAATCTGCAGGTCTGATGAATCGCCAATTGATTAAATAGTAGACAAAGCTTAGTCAAGCTGAGTATTATTATCTTAACATCATATGGATATTGGTTGACCTGCATTCCCTCAGTATCCCTAACAAGGCGATACCCTATGATACACAAACCCTTCTTCTCAAAATCTACCCTGTCGTTTGGCTTTTTAGCCCTCCTATTTTCATCTGTATTGAGTCTGTGCTTAGTTTCGCTGAGCGTTAACGCCCAAGAGGGCTTTGATGATGAAGCTATCGTGGTGCACGTAAAAAAAATACGTGATGAGGATAGTAACTATTTGCGCGGCGTAACAAAGGCCGCTGCCCGAGAAATCACCAAAGGCGGTGAATTTGAGGCTAAGCTTCACAAGCGAAATGCCAAAGGCCCCGTTATTGAGGTTCGCCCGCCAGCGTTTAATTTTGCAAAATACCAAGAGGGGATGAGCACAAAAGAAATGGCCACAGCGGGATTAAGTTTGGTGTCTGAGGTTGGCAGCATGTTTGGCTTTGGTGAGGAGGCCGCAAAGGTCAATGAAATGAATGCTCGGATAAACTCCAATAATTCGCTGCTCGCCGCATGGGGTGAAGATGAGCAAGTGATGGTAACTATGGAGTCGCGTGTACTGTTAATAGACGACACCACAGGCATCGAAATTAGCCGGTCAATTAGCTACGAACAAGTCTTTGACTCAAAGTCGTCTTTTATGGAGCAAAAAGAAAGCATTATTCAAACTGCGGTAGTTGGGGAAGTGAAAAAGGTATTGGTTGAATACCTTGAAGACATGGAGTAAGCGCAGTGGCTGTCTCTACAAATACTTACGAACGTGCTTGCAATGGTGCTTACACACGCACTTTCGCTCGCACTTATGCGCTGTTTTTTCGACAAAACCATGATCGCGCTCATCCATGGGGCATTGGCGTAGTTCTGTGTTTTACGTTAATGCTGATGAATATCGCCCCTGTTGGCGCCAGCGCAAAATGTGCAGCGGCTAACCCGTCGTCTGTGTCAGATGTTTATGAGTGTGTTGCCACAGCTTCAGTTAGCCTACACAATAACGTTAATCCTTTCATTAATACCCAAAAAGCTCAGTGCTTAAATTTAAAGATGGTGTACGCCAACGTGCTTCAGCAACATGGCGTAGCAAGAGACAAAGTTAACGAAAAACTCCCGACATGCGAAGTATTTGCCAAAGTGCTACTTGACCTCAACGGTGAGCCGCCATTTTGGCAATCTTGTTTGGGCTACGATGGCAGTGCTGAGCATATGGTAAAATGCCTAACTGGCATGGCGACTCAGGCAAATAGTAAGCACAAGCGCCAGCTGCAAATGCTCAACAATTGCGGCGTTGCAGGCATGATGTATGAGTCAATTCTGCTGAGCTTAGACGATACAAACTCGATGTCTATGCCAAGTAATTATAAGCGCCCCGACTGCGACACCTTCCTTGCAAAACTTGAGGCGTCGCAAGACAGTGTTGAAGCAAGTCCGTGTGCAGACTTTTCTGAAAATAATATTAATGCGCACGCACGTCGGTGTTTGTTATCTGACCAGCGCATTAAACAGATGAGTCCAACACTGACCTGTCAAACAATGCGACAGCTGTATCAGTCAAAATTGATTCAAACCTATGGAAAAATTCCAGAGGGATTTCGCTTGTTGGCGTGTTCGGTGCTTAACCCTATTATTGAAGAAGCGCAGGCGCTACGATAAATCGTACTGTCGTAGCAATGATTAGGCGCTCTGGTGAATCCTTACTGTGCCTTCACATATTGGGCCTTAATATATAAAAACACGCTCATTTTCACACTTGGCGCATTCTGTGCTTAGTTCTTTTTAATTCGCTCATACCATAATTAGTGCTTAGCAAATACCGCGGCTCATGCCGAGCAGATGCTAATCCTAGATAGATGCGCGTGCGTCATCTATTTGACGATAAGTGTATGAGTGCTATACAGGGTCAGAGCTTAGATTAACTACAAGAGGTCGTCAGTAATATGAATGTGCTGTTCAGGGTAGACGCTGCACTAGAGATCGGAAGTGGGCATGTTATGCGCTGCTTAACGCTCGCGCGCGCGCTCAAATCAGCATCCATCAACTGTGAGTTTCTTTGTAGGCAAACCACGGGAGACCTAATTGCCTTTATTCGCCAACAAGGATTTGTGGTTCATTCGTTAAGCCCGGCCCTCAACAAGCACGCAAATGATTTTGACACCACAAGTATTCAATCACTTGACGCTCAACAAAGCCTTAAGGTGATTAGTCAAGATTACGAACTCCTGATTGTTGACCACTATGAACTTGGCGCAGAGTATTGCGCTATGCTGCGTAAGCGCTGTCGAAGCATCATGGTCATCGATGACTTAGCCGACAGAGAGCACGACTGCGACCTACTGCTAGACCAGAACCTCTTTCACGCGTTAGAAAAACGCTATGCGGGATTGTTGCAAGAGCATTGTACTCGCTTGCTAGGACCGAAGTTCGCGCTATTAAGACCTGAATTTTATCAGGCGACGCATAAAAAAATTGATGGACGAATTTTAGTGGGGTTTGGCTCAAGCGACCCTCACAACCTAAGTGCTATTGCTCTAGAGGCTATTGCGCGGCTCGACTGTAAAGCGCTCAGCGTTGACTTGGTGATTGGAGATAATTATCCGTGGCGCGAGGCGCTAGAAAATAAAGTCAAGCAACAACAGAATGTCGCGCTACATGTGCAAACACCGCACATGGCAAAGCTAATGTGCCAAGCGCAGTTTATGCTTGGTGCAGGCGGTACAACGCATTGGGAACGCTGTATTTGTGCGCTTCCTGCTTTGGTGGTGACGTGTGCCGATAATCAAATTGCCAGCACTGAATATCTAACGCAGTTAAATGCCTGTGTGTATTTGGGGAGGGCTGAGGAGGCGAGCGTGCAGATGCTCGAAAAGAATATTAGCCGTTATTTATCACAACCCGATTTGCTTGATACGGTGGCAAATGCTGCACGCAACATCGTGCCAAAAGATGCCGGAACGCCTTTGGTGGTAGAGCATGTGTGCAATCTGCTAGGTATCAAAGGTACAGGCAAGAAACGGCAAGGCGAGCCCGACGTTTACAGTCAGCCCCTAAATCAAAGAGGGGAGACAATAAGCAATGAGTAATAAAAAGCGATATCCCCTTAGCGGTTTTTCGCCTCTTAAAAAAGACTTGTTAGAACAGGTGTGGCACTGGCGTAATAAAGAAGACGTGCGCCGAAACATGCACAACAGCTCTCTTATTACTTGGGATGAGCATCTACAATGGTTTGAGCGCCTGCAACAAGATAACACCCGTCGATTTTTTATTTTTTACCAAAATAACAGACCAATCGGTGTGTTGAACTTTCATCAACGCGGCCCGAGCCAATTAGAGTGGGGCTGTTATTTGGGGGAAACCAAGGTTTGGCCAGGCTCAGGTTTATTGCTAGAAATTGCAGCGCTTGATTATGCCAGTACGGTAAAACATATAGATACGCTTTATGCAGAGGTCTTGTCATTTAATACGGGCGTACTCAAAATGCATAAGCTTTTTGAATATACACCTCTACCAGACATTGAAGCATCAAGCCAAGAGCACACGATAAAAGTGTTTCAATATGTCTTGGCAGATTGGCGCAACACGCGGTCAGCCATTTTAGCTAAACTGCCTAAACAGATAGCGGGCGCGGCTGCTTTTATTGAATTTAACGACGTCGATAATCAGAATTGGGAATAATAACGTGGAATTAGAACAAATAATCCGAAAGGCATTGGCAGAGGTGGCTGTTATGGCCGATTGTCAGCTCGTTGAGCCTATTGAACATGACACTGTGTTGCTACAAAGTGGCTTAGATTCTTTAGGGTTTGCTATGTTAGTGGCACAACTTGAAGAGGAGCTGGATATTGACCCTTTCAGTGATATGCAAGATGCCGTTTACCCACAAACGTTTGGGGAATTTTTAGTGATTTATCAGCAAGCAATAGTGCGAGATTAGCCTGTCATATGAGTTTGTTTGCGCATCTTAAAACATCCGGTTTTACCACTACGGCGATAGATGGAAGTGTGAATGTGAGCTACGCCTCGCTGATAGCGGGCGCCCAAGCATTGCGCGAAAAACACCATAATTTAAAAGGGCAAAGTCTCGCGATATCCCCCGTGGATATTGATGAGCTTGTTCTAGCGATAACGGCTTTTGATGGATGGTGCAAAGCGTTATATATGCTGCCAGATAATAGTTTAGCCTTGCCCGAAGGTGTATGTAAATGGCCGCTTGATGATAGGCCTGAAGATAGTGCTTTTGTTTTAACTGACACAACAACCGAGCGCGACACAGCGACTATCTCAGAACAAAATACACGTTGGTATTTAGCGACATCCGGAACAACAGGCACGCCTAAATGGATAGTGCATGACTTTGCCAGCCTTTCGCGCGCCATCAAAACATCTTCGCATACGCAACAATTGCGCTGGGGCCTGAGTTATCAAGCAGCGCGTTTTGCCGGTTTACAGGTGGTTTTACAAAGTCTGCTATCGGGTGCGCTACTTATTGATTGCAGCAGCGGTGATATTGAACAAAGACTTCAACAAATGATACACCATGAGGTTTCAGCGCTTTCGGCTACGCCTTCATTTTTTCGTCAATTGCTTATGACCGCTAAGCTTAGCCAGCTCAATCTCAAACAAATAACCTTGGGCGGCGAAATAGCCGATCAGGCTCTGCTTGATACCTTAAGTCAGTTGTTTCCACGCGCAAAAATTATGCATATATATGCCTCCACAGAGGCTGGTGTTGGTTTTGCGGTAGCAGACAAAAAGGCAGGCTTTCCGAGTGAGTGGTTACAGCAAACGAGAAGCGGACTGAAATTAAAGGTTAGTGATGCGCAGCACCTAATGATTAAACCCGAGCAGCAAGGCTTTCTAGAAAACCGCGTGGTCGACAGCGAGGGTTATATCGACACCGAAGATTTAGTTAGCATTGAGCAAGACCGCGTTGTTTTTCAAGGGCGTGCTTGCGGCGTGATAAATGTGGGTGGTAACAAAGTTCACCCCGAAGCGGTTGAGCAAGTCCTAACGCAGCATGAAGATGTTGTGTTGGCCAGGGTTTACGCAAAGACGAGCAGTGTTTTGGGACAGTTGGTAGCATGCGAAATAGTGGCCAATACACAAGACACTCAAGGCTTAAAAAAGAAACTACTTGCGCACTGCTTAGCAAAGCTAGCGCGATACCAAATACCCAGTCAATTTAAGTTTGTTAGTCACTTGGCGAACCAATCCACAGGAAAACTGAGCAGATGAATAGCAATCCCGCAAAAAAGTTAGTCGTTGTTACCGGCGGCAGTCGAGGTTTAGGTTTAGCCATTTGCCGCCAGCTTTTGTTGCACGGCTATGCTGTAGTGGCGGTCTCGCGAACCTATAGTGAGGCGTTTTCAGCGCTGCAAAATAGCAATGAAGACCTTCATTTTATTGAGGCAGACCTTTCTCGCCTTGATGATATTCAAGGTATTTGCAGCACGATTGTTAAGCAGTACGGTCGTCCCTATGCGCTCATTAACAATGCCGCGGTTGGTTATGATGGCGTGCTAGCCACTATGCACAACAGTGAGATTGATACGCTTATGAAGCTTAATATTCAGGCACCAATATTATTGAGTAAGTACCTCATAAGGCCAATGCTGCTTAATCGGGGCGGGCGAATTATTAATATATCCTCAATTATTGCGCGCACAGGATTTAATGGTTTGAGCGTTTACGCAGCAAGTAAGGCCGCCCTTGAAGGGTTTACAAAATCATTGGCTCGAGAAGTAGGCAAAGCAGGCATTACAGTCAACTGCGTCGCACCTGGGTACATGCAAACTGAAATGACCAACAGCTTAAAAGATGAAAAACTAGAGAGCATTAAACGTCGAAGTCCTTTGGGTCGCCTAGCAAGCCCGGAAGACGCCGCGGGCGCTTTGATTTATTTGTTAAGCGAGCATGCCACAGCAGTCACCGGAACAGTGCTAACGGTAGACGCAGGCAGCACTGCTTAAAGTAGTTTCTTGTTAGCACGATTTGATATTAACGCGCACTTAGCCTGAGCATTGAGAGACGCGCTGGCGACAATCGCCTCACATACCAAAGATTAAACTAAAGTTTAAAAATTGTAGGCTTAAGGCCCTTTTGACTATTGTCACAGCTTAAAGGGTCGATATTACCTGTTGAAAAACATTTTAATTAAGCTTTTAAATGCACATTAGGTATTGTTGATAAGCATGGTAATTTTTGACGAATTCGTTTCATTTTATTTTTCAGCCTCGATTGGCATCAATCTTCTGTGCGCGGCGGTGGTCACCACGTCAGGTCTTCGTCAGCATCCGGTCTATCGCACAATATTGCTCGGCTGCATAATCTCAATCATGTACCAATACAGCACCTGGCAGTTTCACGTTAGCCTCGAACCTGAAAGCGCCATGATGTGGCTTCGCATTCAAACCTCAATCGTCATTGTTTCCCTTCCTATTATGTTTTTATTGTTTGTGCAATGGAGCGACCAGCGCATGCCGCGCTCGGGCTACATTGGTATGTGCGTAATTAGCGCAATATTTTTAACGATTAATCTGCTAAGCGACGGCACACTGCGGTTTTCAGGGCATGTTGATTTGTTAAGAGTGCCAATATTTAATGGCAGTGAAATTACCCGCATGTTGGGCGATAGAACGCCGGGTGTCTATGCGTTTCAGCTATACGCGGTTGCTCTTTTGGTGGCACTTATTTATTTGGCTACCAAATTATTTAAACAGGGCAAAAAGCTATTAGGCGTATTGCTGATCATAACTTTATGCATTCAAATATTTGCGTCAATTATGGCGATTTACATGGACTCAGGTCGATTTAACTTTTTCTATTTAGGCGGTTTTGCGTTCACCGTACTCAACTTTGTTGCCTGCGTTACCGTGGCTACGTCTTTAAGCATCAAGCGAAAATCGCTCAAATCCGAAGTAGTTAATAGAGAGAAGCTTGAGTCGGTATTGTCTAGTTTAGCAAAGGGAGTTTCGAGCTATGACAGCCTGCAGTTTTATAAAACGATGATGACAGAGCTGCAGTCATTGAGTCAGGCGAAGGTTTGTTATATCGCGATGCTAGACGACAATAATGAAACCCTTACGACTAAAATCGTTATGCATGAAAATACAGAGCTCGAGAATAAGCGCTTTTACCTGCGCGACATTCCAACAGAATTGATGTCCGGTAGGCAATGTACTTACGTAAATGCCGATTTAAAAACGCTATATCCTCAATTTACCTTATTTAAGACAGTCAACGCTAAAAGTTATGTCAATGCGCCCATGCTTGATGAACAAGAAAACCTAATAGGCGCTATCGTTCTATTGTCTGACGAAGAAGTTGATGAGCCGACCACACTCATGCAAACCTTAGACGTGTTTCGCTCACGAGCGGCCGCTGAAATTCAACGAGATAGACTCCAAAACAAACTCCATCAAACGGCTTATTTCGATCATCAAACCGGTTTGCCAAACATATCAAAGCTGCACGAGCAGATTTCCTTTGCCTATAGCCAAAGCTTAGAAGAGCAAACGCAATCGGTACTCATACTCATTGATTTAAACAAGTTCACAGAGATAAACCGAGATTTTGGCTTTGCGTTTGCTGAAGCGTGCTTAAAAGAGCTCGGACAGCGTTTGTCAGGCTATATGCAAAAGGATGTAAGCATTGCTCGTGCAGGAGGTGACGAATTTGCCGTATTAATCTCAAACGTGTCTATGCATGCAGCGGGTGTTGCTAAACTTCACTGGGACGCTCTATTTGAAATGATTAAAAAAACCATTCACGTTAATGGCCTAAGTGCAGAGCTTGATGCTTGTGCGGGCGCTGTGGTTTTTCCTGAGCAGGTAGAAAACGCGCAAGAAGTGCTGCGCTGCGCTGAGATTGCTTTAGAGCAGTCTAAATTTACGCGTCATAATGAAGTGACTATGTTCGATGCCAAAATATTGGAAGAAATGGATAGACGCAGGAAAATCGAAGTGGGTCTGCTGCATGCGCTGCAGGAAAACACCGAATTATTTCCAGTTTATCAACCCAAAGTTGACCAATTTGGTCGCCTGATTGGTGCTGAAGTCCTGTGTCGCTGGATAAGCAAGGACTTAGGATTTGTGCCCCCAGATGAATTTATTGCAGTTGCGGAGTCCTCGGGCACGATAAGAGAACTTGGTTTGTGGATGTTGGGGCAAGTATGTAAAGACATAAACGCTTGGAAAGAGCAGGGCGTTGAGATTAATGGCCGCATTGCGGTAAACGTTAGCTCTGTGCAATTAATACAAGAACATTTTGTTGAAGATGTACAAAAGCTCATCTCTGTGCATGGCATTACTCCTGACGAGCTCGAGCTTGAGCTTACCGAGTCTGGGATATTGAGTAACCTAGAAGACTGTATAAATAAACTAAACGCACTGAGAGAGCTTGGCTTTACTGTGGCTCTTGACGATTTTGGGACAGGCTACTCGTCTTTGTCTCATCTTAAGGACCTACCGCTGGACGTGTTAAAAATTGATCGCTCCTTTGTAAATGTAATAGAAGAAAAGCGCTCAAGCGAGCTAGCACGTTCAATCGTTACCATCAGCCATAATATGGGCTTGAAAACCGTCGCTGAGGGCGTAGAGCACGTCTCACACGTAGATATTCTTGCGCGGATGGGTTGTGACATTTACCAAGGTTATCATTTTGCCAAACCCATGAAGGCCGAAGAATTTACCGAATGGGCAGGTGCTCAAGACTCATAAAAGTATAACGCGAACCGCTGAGTTTGAGTTTGCCGCCATCTCCAAAATCTCAACACTGCCCAAGTTATGCAGGCAAAACTCAGTACTCCCAGCTATTAGTAAGCTTAAAACACATCGAAATAAACGAAAATCTTTAAATTGTATGTGAACACTTGCTTACTAGTAAGAGCATTAAAAACAGATGCGACATGCGACTGTCGTTCTATAAATTTCCCACTGTCGTATCGTTGTCTTTATTCTGTCGTTTTTATAAGGCAAAAAATCCTGTGGAATGCACTGGCATTCAAACCACAGGAGTAAGACAATGCAAATAAGTAATTTAGGCATCACACAGGGGCCAGATCAAATGAGTCAAGTATCATTACGTAAAGGCTATTGGTTCTACTTCGAACACGAAGGAAACGACATTTCAATGTTTGGCTCTGTTTACTCGGGCAAAGAAAAAGTTTTTTTCAACAATAAAGAAGTGTCTGCTTTCAGAAACCTAAATAATTTTAAAAGCCAACATAGTTTTGAAAAAAACGGGCATCATTACGAGGTTAAAACTCGTATGACTAGTATTTTAAAAGGCGAGATTGAGGTCAGTCTTTATTGTGACGGTGAGCTCATTGAAAGCGATACCGTGGCGCAAATCAGTCGAAAAAACTGGAAATCGGTGTTAGTTAGCTTTGTGGGTTTGTTCGTGTTGTTCATCATGCTCGGCTATATCGTTGCTAAAGTATTCGCATAGTTTTTTAACTTTAAGAGAAACAGTGTTTCAGCGCGTAGGGATTTAAAGGTGGAGCCACAATGAACAAAATTAGTATGAAAAGGGGATTATGGTTCCATCTCCCTTTTGAGGACCAAGGCGTACGTCATCAAATTGCCGTGCACCTTAATCCCATGACCGGAAAAGAAGTGGTTTATGTTGACGATCATCCCGCATCGGAACGTCGCAATTTGTTGGCCACTCGTTCAACTCATCACATAATGATTAACGACAGTGCGCTTACGGTAGAGCTAGAAGAAACCGAGAGTTTCAAAGGTGTTTATCGAGCCAACCTCAAAAGGCTTCGCACTGTTATCTGCTACGATGAAAAACGCCTTTATTCAGAAAAAGGCGCGCTTAAGAGTATCGCCTTACAGCTAGCCGCCAGCATTGTTGCAGGTATTCTACTTGCCGGTGCTTTGTATTTGGCAGTACAGGCATTATATGGCGGTGCAGCTTGATGTGGATTTGTATTACAGCATCGTGCATGAGGTATTTGTAAATGGAGGTTCGTGGCGACATTGTCAAAACTATGCGTTTGGAAAAAGGCTGGACACAGGCTCAACTTGCGGAAATTTGTGATGTTAACCTGCGCACCATTCAACGCGTCGAAAATAACGGCAGTGCGTCGCTTGAGACCATCATGTCGCTTTGTGTCACCTTTGATGTGAAGCGACAAGCTTTGTTTAAAGTACCAAGTCCAGAAGAACTTGCGCTGGCCCAAAAAGACGAATTGCAAACGTCGGCGTTGAGTATTAGAGCCCAGCTCTTAATTTTTATAGGCGGAGTTACGTTTGGAAGTGCCATCACCATTGTTACTGTGCTGGCGCTGCTGCAGTAGCTTCGCTTTAATTACTGAGTTGCTTAGCGCGAGTTGCTTTATTCATGGCTCAAATAATAGAAAACAACATGGTGGGCTGAAGGATAAACGTGTAGTTTGGCACAATCAGAGCGCAAAGTTATTACACTTTTGATTGGGCTATTCTATCGACATTTTCGCAAATGATATAGCTTGAAGAAATTCGTCTTTTCGCCCTTCTTCCGGCCAACCGACAATTTGCTCTATGAGAATACCTTTGCGATAAATTAATATTGTAGGTGTGTTCCAATATTCAATTTCCGGCCAATGTTCTTTTGAGTAGATGAATCGATAACTATGGCGCTTATAGCTATTGTTAGATTGCAAACGCTCACCGAGTCTTAACTCCCCATTTTGTCTTGTGATCCATACTGTGGAAGCAAGGATATCGCCATCGACAAGCGCCTCATATTCAATCCAACGCGCGAAGCGTTCTGAAGGTGAACAGAATGGAGACCCAACGATCACTATTTGAATGTCGTTTTTTGATAAATCAAACTTTTCTTCGACAAGCTTATTTGGTGTCTCAATACTGAGCAGTAGTCGTTCGTTCGGCGAGCGGGCGATGGCTGCGTCTGATTTCGAAATTGCAGGAATATCAGCTTTAGTATCTAACTCGAATGTTGTCATAATTCTTTTTACGTCTTCAAATCGCCATGCTGCAATATATCGCTCGGACAAAGCTAGCGCATATCGTTCACGATTAGGGTTACCTTTAGATAGATTAGAGACAAAGTGTTCAAATAAGACTAAGTGTTCGAGCTCAATAGAATAGAAACTTATTTTATTAATGATACTAAAGAACAAATGCGCATTTTCAGGTGACCAAAAGGAGTCAACTCTAGACAAATAAAACTGTTTCACGCACTTTTTAAAAAGTTGTGCCATAAACAAAGAGCGATGGTTAACTAAAGATGTGTTGCCCGAAACCAGAGCTTTTTCAGAGTCTGGTAGAATTTCCAATTCGAAAACTTTCGTCTTTATGTTGTTAAGCGAGCTGCACCTTTCGGACGCTAATGTATATCCGGATAAACTAAAAAGTAGAAGTGCTAAGATTGTAAGTTTCATCGATAAAGCTCTGCTCACATCAAGCAAACAGAGCTTCTCCTATATCGTTCAGCAACTACCCATGCAAATCGATCCTTGCCGCTCAGTACATGTCGCTCGCCCAGCGCAATAATATCCTTTATGGTCACCAAACACGGGCATATTATTCGTACCTGCAACAAATTCTGATGTATCTTCAAGGGAAATAGGCCGATCAAGCAACATCACGTCTAAAGTTGTTTCTATGCGAGCATTTGAAAACAAGTGAGTTGCATGCTGCTTCCCGAACAAGCGAAGAACGGTATATATTTGCGTGGGTGTAAGTTCAGCCTCAAGATCTGCATAATAAAACCCTGCTAGTCCTCGTTGATTGAAAACAAGACTATTAGCAAACCTTGCTTTCGCATCCTCTGACAGAAGATTCAACGGACTAGAGTCTGCAATTTCGATCGTCTGAAAGTCAGCCATAGTTTTTACAGTAGCCAACTCAAACGCAACTTGTTGATTTCTTAACTCAAGTTTCTTTATATCTTCGGCTTTTTTAGCCTGATAAGGTGAACTACTTAATGATTTAATATTATCATTAGCGAGAACGACGAATGATGCGGTAAGAAATGCTAAAGCAAAATAACGATACAATTTTTTCATTTTAAAATCCCTATAAAAATTAAATAAAATTGCTCATTCAGAGATCCTGAGACTACTGGGCGTCGCCACCATAAAACAAAAATTCCCAAATATGAATCGTTTTCCGGAAATTAATCAAGTCGTACAGTGAACGGAAGACGCTGCCAGTATTAATGTCCGCCACCGATTTTGTCATCGATGGCGGCTTTATCGCTAATTGAGTAAGAGGTGATATGAATCAATTTACTTTGACTACGACCTTTCCAAAATGCTTTGTGCTTTCCAAATATGCTAAAGCTTTATGGGCTTGTGCAAAATTGAACACTTTATCTATTTGTGGTGTGAGCTTATTAACTTCAATTGCTCTATTCATGGCTTTAAACATATCAACCGAACCGACGTAAGTGCCCTGTATCTTAATGTTCTTATGAAGAATTAAACCAGTAGCGACTTCAGAAGCTAAGCCAGTTAGCACGCCCATCAGTGAGATAGAGCCGCCAAACTTCACTGCTTGTAAAGTTTTGTTAATAGTACCTGGGCCACCGACCTCTACAGCATGGTCGACTCCTTCGCCCTCGGTGAGATTTAACACAACCTGCTCCCAATCTGGCTGCTTCTTATAATTGATGACATGGTCAGCGCCTAGGGCCTTCGTTTTTTCTAGCTTGGCGTCGTTCGAACTTGTGATAATGACTTTAGCGCCTATCATTTTTGCAAACTGCAAAGCAAAAATGGATACTCCGCCAGTGCCAAGTAAAAGTACGGTTTGTCCGGCTTGTAAATTAGCCCCCACGAAATTTGCATACCAAGCGGTGACGCCTGCACACGGAAGGGTAGATGCTTCTTCAAAACTCAAATGAGCAGGAAATCTTACTACGCCAGAAGCGGGGAGTACTACCTGCTCAGCCAATACTCCATCCACTTCTCCACCGAGCGACCCAGCCTGCTTTTCGGCATTCAACGGACCATTTATCCAGCCTGGCATGAATGCGCCGCAAACTCTATCGCCGACCTTCAAGTGTGTAACATCGCTACCGACTGAACTGATAATTCCAGCGCCATCAGAAACAGGGATCACGCCAGTAGTTTTCCCGTTTTCTGCATATGTCCCCTTGATCACCAGTATGTCTCGATAATTGAGTGCGCATGCTCTCATATCAATACAAACCTCATCGGCCCTTGGGAGGGGCTCAGCTCGCTCAACGCACTTAATGCTATCTACAGTGTTGCCTTTAACGATTTCATAAACTTTCATATCGCACCTTTTTAGAACTATGAATTAAAAAATGAAGGGTTACTTTGCGATACAACAATTAAATTTACAAGTACATACAAAAATGTAAGTATTGGCTGAAATTAGCCAAATTGAGAATTTTTATGGCAAGAAATTATGATTGGAAAACAGGTTGTGATGTAGAGGCGACGCTGAGCGTTATCGGCGGTCGATGGAAACCTGTTCTGTTATTTCATTTGTTAAAGGAGACAAGGCGTTTTGGCGAACTGTGTAAAATGACACCAAACGCCACCCAACGCATGATCACTCTTCAGCTTCGTGAGCTAGAAGAAGACGGCGTAATTCATCGCAAGGTCTATCCTGAAGTACCGCCTCGTGTTGAGTACAAGCTTACAGCATTTGGGAAAACGCTTGAGCCGCTATTATTGCAAATGCGTGAATGGGGGGAGTCTTTTAAGCAAACGCGGGACATCAAGTAATCGTTTTGCATGAGCGGCATGATATCAGCTGATAATCTCTGTTAATTCGCTTTTTAGTACTACAAGCACGGTACTCTGAAATCAACATGATAGTGCTCATCGTGCCTCACCCAAGAACGCTTAGTAGAAAATTGAACGTGCTCTCTAAGATATTTACCATGCTCGGTCTTAAACAAATTCGGTTGTAAATCCGGATCAAATATAACTCGCCACAAATCAACGTCATTTGCTAAGGCTTCCTTGTGCAAAGCTACTATGTGCGCAGCCAATGCGTCATAGTCAATTCGCAATCCATCAAAACGACCGCTCCGGTCAAATTCAATGTTGTAGCCTAATTTATTAAAGACATTAGTCGGCAAATGAACTGACTTACCGTTTACATCGACAACTGGCGTCATGAAATCAACCGATAATCCGTTGCGATGGGTCTTGTGAGGTTTAAATTCGCCGCCATCCTTAAAACCAGTCTCGGCATACTTAAAGACTTTATCAGGCATCTCTTCAAAAAGTCTAGAATAGGCATCGACTACAATTTTCTTCACTGTCGAGTGAACAAATGTGCGTCCAAGCAATCGGGCAGACAAGCTATAAGAAACGTAATTGTCTCCGCTAGAAGGCAACTTAACTCCATTCTCGAGTCGTCCGTTTGAAGTAGTGCCAAAACAAATACTCTCAGCGGCTACTGACCTAAAAGACCATACGAGCGCAAAAACAACTATGAACTTTGACATATAATACTAATGCCCCGATAACGGGCGAACGCTTTCTGCGAAAATGGTGAAGCAGCAGTATGCGGGCGTCTCGGCGAACGAAGTGAGTGTGTTAATTGGTTTTTCTGGTGGCATTATTTTTTAAAACCTCGTTTAAGCCCCGTTGAAGTAACGAGGAATATAGCCTTTTGTAGAGTAAGAGCGATACAAAGACACCCACACCAATAGACAGGCCGTTGATTAATATAGACGCACCAAACATTAGAAAGCTAGTAATTGGAAATATCAAACTAACCAAAAGCGACAAAATAAAATAGAGTGCGCTCTTACCCGATAGCTTTAGTTTAGTGAACGAGACGTAATGAGCTTGTTCTAAGATAACCTCTTGCTTGTCTTTATCAAGCGAGGCTATTTCAGAAAAGTAGTTAATAAAATTCTTTGAATTCATTGCGTTCATCTCGCCACTTAGCGCTTGATATGGAAACGGCACTCAATTGACATTTGATGCCATATTGAAATTGGACAATTTGAAAACTAAGCGGAGAATCCATAGGTATATTAAACTCCTTGCCATTGATTGAGCCATATTTAATTTGAGTATCCACGGTATAAATGAGTGTGGCAAGCCTGCTTATCGGTCAGCGGTTTGGTAGCGCTTTTGTGACAAATCCGGCTCCATGCTTTTGTTAGTTTTCAAGCCGACCAATTCATAATATTCAAACGCGTCGTCTAATTAGGCAGCCGCTATCTCAAGAAACTCAATATTCATTTATACTTTTTTAATACTTCTGGAAATGGTTTTGAGCTTATTTCATTGTTGTCATATGCTAACACTCGGGCATCCGCTTCTTTCGCCCATTACTTCATTTATTTCGTCGTTTGGTGCATTAAGACTTTGCAAAAGGCTAAGTTGTATCCAGTAAAATCATCACTTACTTAAGCGACAAATCTTGCTTTTTCTTTTTGTCCGCTTCAAGTTTGTGTAACTTGCCGTTATACTATGTACAACTAACTGTACCAGAGAACAATTATGGACGCTATAAGCTACACCGCAGCAAGGGCTAAACTTGCAACAACGATGGAGCAAGTATGCAATGATCATGCTCCTGTTATTATTACAAGAAAGACTCAACCCTCTGTTGTGATGATGTCTCTAGAAGATTATCAAGCAATGGAAGAAACGACGTATTTGCTGCGTTCACCTGAGAACGCGAGAAGATTATTGAGTTCAATTGCCGAATTAGAAGATGGAAAGGGCTCTGAAAAGAAACTGATTGAATGAAGCTAATTTTTTCATCTACCGCATGGAGCGACTATTTGTACTGGCAAAGTACAGATAAAAAAATGCTTAAAAGAGTAAATACGCTAATTAAAGATATATCCAGATGCCCATATGAAGGAATTGGAAAACCTGAACCATTAAAGCACGGGTTAGCAGACTATTGGTCTAGAAGAATCAACGATGAGCACCGGTTCGTGTATAAAGTATCCGATGACTCTATAATGATTGCGCAACTACGATATCACTACGGCAAGTAACAATTTAATGCTGACCGACTGAGTAATTCTTCTACCAACAATCGTCTCATTTTTATCCTACTTATGTTTTTACACCCAGCCAGTTTTCCAACGTTGGGTGTTTTTGAGGTCTCGCCATTCTATTTCAAATTCACGCTTTGAATGAATCGCCTGCATCACGCACCTAACTAATGTTTGCTCTTCATTAAATTCAGTCTCAATTACCGCAAAGTGTTTCTCTTTGTTTTGCGGGTGGGTGGCTGTCCACTTGCTGTGTAATAGTTTTTTTGGATGTATCTGATTCAACGGGTGCTCGCTTTTGCTGGTAGCCTTGCATGCAAATCAATACGAGCATGATGGTATTGCGGCTCACCTAGAGCATGTTAATAGCTTAATTCTTAAAAAAGAACAGGATTAACTATGCTAATCGATTTATATGATTAGCTGAATCGCTAAATTTCAATTTAATTTTAACCGAAACATCTATATCTTACTCATCAACGTAATCATTCACGTTATTTTTAACAAACCCCAACTAATAGAGGAAACCTGAACATGTCAATTATAAACCAGATGATCCCAGACTTTTCGGTAGAAGCGTTTCATAACGGTGAATTCAAAACAATCACAAGCGAAGACGTAAAAGGAAAGTGGTCAATCTTCTTGTTTTACCCAGCAGATTTTACGTTTGTATGCCCGACTGAACTAGAAGATATGGCAAAGATTCATGACGAGCTACTCGCGCTTGGCGCAGAAGTTTACTCAGTATCTACCGACTCTCATTTTGTTCACAAAGCGTGGCACGATGCGTCTGAAGCAATTGGCAAAGTTACCTATCCAATGCTTGCTGACCCAACGTTTAAGCTAGCGCGTGGATTTGACGTGATGATTGAAGAAGCGGGTCAAGCACTTCGCGGCACATTCTTAGCAAACCCAGAAGGTATTGTGAAAGTAGCTGAAGTACATGACTTAGGTATTGGTCGTAGCGCTAAAGATATGTTGCGTAAAGTAAAAGCTGCGCAGTATGTTGCTAACAACGACGGTGAAGTTTGCCCAGCGGCATGGGAAGAAGGTCAAGCAACGCTAACACCAAGCCTTGATTTGGTCGGTAAAATCTAAACGCAGTATTTTTGTTTAGACCTGATGCACGGCTTGCAGGGAATTTCTGCAAGCCACATTGGGAATAAAGAGTTACGGCCACGCCGGCTTTAACTCTTTATTCCCACAACAACGAATTTATGAGAGCGCTTTGTAGCATTCTTAGGGTGTGTTTTATCTCAAAATTGCCCCAACGCTACCAAGTCGCGAGCAACCAAGGAGTAACGTATGTTAAGCCAAGATATATTAAATGCCTTAAGAGGCTATTTTAAAGATTTAAGCAAGCAGCTCACCTTTGTCTTACAAACCGGAGAGCACGCAAAACGTGATGAGCTTAAAAACATGCTCTCGCAAATCGCCGAGCTTAGCGAGCGTATCGATTTAGTGGAGCGAGACACCCAAGGCATGTTGCGCTCGCCAGTCACCTTTGCAATCGAGGCTGACGGAAAATTCACCGGCATTCAGTTTTCGGGCGTGCCAGGTGGACATGAGTTCAACTCACTGATTTTAGCGATTTTGCAAGCCGGTGGCAGCAAGCTTAAGCTTGACGACAGCATCCAAAGCATGGTGAAAAAAGTCAATCAAAAGCTAGATTTTCAGGTGTATGTGAGCTTGAGCTGCCATGCGTGCCCAGATGTCGTCCAAGCGATGAATCAGTTTGCACTGCTCAATGAGAATATAGGCGCCGAAATGATTGATGGCGGTGTGTATCCTGAGTTAGTTGAGCAAAATAATATTCAGGGCGTGCCAACCGTATTTTTGAACGGAGAAGTGTTTGCAAGCGGTAAGGTCGAAATTGCAAACATCCTTGAAAAACTCGGCAAAGTGGCGCCCGAAGTGCTACAAGCAAACGCCGAAGAGCCTAGCTTACCGATGCAAGATGTAACGGTTATCGGAGGCGGTCCTGCGGGTGTGGCGGCGGCAATCTATGCAGCGCGTAAAGGCTTAAAAGTAACCGTGATTGCCGACCGCTTTGGCGGTCAGGTTAAAGACACAATGGGTATTGAGAACCTAATTTCCGTGCCATCAACAACGGGTCCTGAATTAACTGGGTCGTTGATGAAGCACCTCAACGAATACGAAGTGACGCTGAAAGAGCATATTCGCGTTGAAAAAATCGAAAAGGGTCAGATCAAAACCTTGCACTTAAGCTCTGGCGAGACCATTGAAACACGAACTTTGATCGTTGCCACCGGTGCAAACTGGAGAAAACTCAATGTGCCCGGCGAAGATGAGAATATCGGAAATGGCGTAGCCTATTGTCCGCACTGCGATGGCCCGTTTTATAAGGGCAAAGACGTTGCGGTTATCGGTGGTGGCAACAGTGGTGTTGAAGCCGCACTCGATTTAGCCGGTATTGTAAAATCAGTGACGGTTTATGAATTTTTACCTGAACTAAAGGCCGATAAGGTCTTGGTAGACCAACTAGCTAAACGCAGTAACATTTCGGTTGTAAAAAACGCAGCGACTAAGCAGATATTGGCTGAGAATGGCAAAGTAACTGCCATTGAATACATTGACCGTGCCACGGAAGAAGTAAAACAGCAGTCGTTGCAAGGCATATTCGTGCAAATTGGCCTCGTTCCCAACTCAAAAATTGTTGAGGGTCTTGTGGATATGACCAAGTATGGCGAGATTGTAATAAGTGAAAAAGGGCTAACCAGCGAAGAAGGTATATTTGCGTGTGGTGACGTAACAACAGTGCCGTACAAGCAGATAGTGGTGGCCATGGGAGAGGGTTCTAAAGCCGCACTTTCCGCCTTTGATTACCTACTTATGAATCCATTAGAGCAAGCATCGGCTGAGGCGCAAAGCAACAAATCAGAGCAAGCGGCATAAGCCGCTTGTTTCTTTTTAGGCTGGTTGTAATCACGAAATGATTCAGGTTTACTAGCGCTTATGAGATGAGTGTTAATTGCCCAGGCCCACCTATATGCTACAAAACCTAAGAGTAAGCTTCGCTGTGCTGTGCATACTTGCTTTAAGTGCCTGTACTTCGGTGGATTTTATCGACTTAGGTAAAGATGAAACCGTCAATGTAAGCCCCGATACAAAAACGGTCATTATTAACGCTTCTAGTTTGTTCAGCGGGCTTAGTGATAGCGATTTGTATAAGCTATGTGTTGAGATGCCTGAAGCCGCGTATTCTCAATTTGCCGCAAAATTAATGTGCTATCAAAGCGTACTTGCCAGAGATAATCAAACTGCCACCCGCCGCGAGCTTGCTACAGCTGCACTGAATAAATTGGTAGGGGTAGTATTAAGTATCCATCAATCTCTCCCCCCTCAGGAGGCCACGTTTGGTGATTTACAAATCCGCCTGCTTAACAATCATTATGGTTATCAGCATTTTTATCAGGTCGAAAAAATGCGCTCGCAAGACCCCCGACTTCCGATCACTATCAGCGGCGAGCTAGGTGTGCCCTTAGTCGCAAACCGGCCAAATATTGGCGTATTAGCAGATAAACATTACCCAGCAGAAGGCTTGTTTCATGGGGTTAGCTTGGTGTTAGAACGCGTTGAGTTTGGTGATGAGGCAATCGAGATTGACTTGCGCTTAATCGATACCGACAAAGAATATGTGCGGTACGCAAAACAAAAATATCGTGCGCGTTTCAGTCCTAATGCGGCTTATTTGGTACTCATTGAAAATGCGACCTTAGATGATTTAAGGTTTACCGGTTTCGTTAATCCTGAGGCCGTTGAGGCTCGCATGGGTATTTTTGCGATAACGCCTGTAGACCGAAGTAAAACGCCGCTTTTAATGATCCACGGATTAAACTCCGATCCATTGATATGGCGTCATCTGACTAATGAAGTTCTCAGTTCACCGGAGCTAAATCATCGCTATCAGGTCTTGCATGCGTTTTATGCAAGCGGTACTCCGCCTTTTTATAATGCAATGCGACTGCGCAGAGAGCTTAATCACTACATAGACTATTTTAACATTACCACCGACGAGCAATCACTGGTTGTGATAGGCCACAGCATGGGCGGTATAATTGGCAACACAATGGTGTCAGACTCGTCATATGAAATTTGGGATGCCGCGTTTAAGCTCAGGCCAGATAAGCTGACAAGTGCATACAGTGACCAAATCAAAGAGGTATTTGTGTTTAAGCCCTTTTTTGATTACAACCAAATATTTTTTATCGACACTCCGCACAGAGGCTCTGCTACAGCACAATCATTTGTTGGCTTTCTTGGTTCATCTCTAGTGACGCTTCCACAAAATGTTGTGGCTCTATTTTCGGGTTTTGTGCAAGAGGTAGGTTTTGATAACCTGACCGAGCGCATGCGGCCATTCTTAGGTGCAAGTCCTGCCAACAGTATAGAGGCGCTAAGGCCGGGGCATCCCCTCACCGACACACTCTCCGATTTACCCATTAAAGGCGATGCCTTTTCTATAATAGGCTCGAATGGAGAACTTGCATGCGAGTCTGAGTTTCAGTGCATGCGTATTACAGATGGCGTGGTCGATTATGTTAGCGCACTGCACCCGCAGAGCAAGCGCCGTCTTATCGTGCCCTCACGTCACGACTCCTATCAACACCCCGAGGCAATCCAATTTATTTTGCAGTCCTTACATGAACCTCAAAGCATCGTTCGTGAAGAAATGGTTCGCTAAAAAAAACAGGCGCTCCCTAGGCAAGATAATCATCTGGGAGCTGTTCAATTTGTGCAACGTTTGAGTCAATGGCGGCTTGTGCGACTGCCGTTGCGATGCGCTTACACAAACGTGGATCCATTGGTTTGGGGATAATATATTCACGACCAAAGGTTAACGAGGCAATGTTGCTGGCAACTAACACTTCTTCGGGTACTGGCTCTTTTGACACGCTGCGCAGGGCATTCACCGCTGCTACTTTCATCTCGTCGTTTATGGCGGTTGCACGTACGTCGAGCGCCCCACGAAATATAAACGGAAAGCACAACACGTTGTTCACCTGATTCGGGTAGTCTGAGCGTCCGGTTGCCATTATTAAGTCATCTCTGACTTCGTGGGCCAACTCTGGTTTTATTTCTGGGTCGGGGTTGGAGCAGGCAAATACAATAGGGTTTTGCGCCATCAGTGATAAGGTTTCTGGGGGTAATAAGTCGGGGCCAGATACGCCTAAAAACACGTCGGCACCGTCCATTACATCCTCTAAAGTACGCTTGTCTGTATTGTTGGCAAACAAGGCCTTATGCTCCGTTAGATTGTCGCGTCGAGTATGAATGACCCCTTGGCGGTCAAGCATGTAAATGCGTTCGCGCTGTGCGCCGCATTTTATCAAAAGTTCCATGCAGGCCACAGCAGCCGCGCCCGCGCCCATGCAAACGATTCTTACGTCTTCAATGCGCTTGCCTTGAATCTCTAAGGCGTTGAGCATACCTGCCGCAGTAACAATAGCCGTGCCGTGTTGGTCGTCATGAAAAATTGGGATTTTGCAGCGTTTTATTAACTCTTTTTCAATCTCAAAGCACTCAGGCGCCTTAATATCTTCAAGGTTAATGCCGCCAAAGGTATCCGCTATGTTTGCCACCGTATTAATAAATTCTTCTGTGGTGCGATGTTTCACTTCAATATCGATTGAGTCAAGCCCAGCAAAGCGCTTAAATAGCAGGGCCTTACCTTCCATAACGGGTTTAGATGCCAAAGGCCCTAAATTGCCCAAGCCCAAAATAGCGGTACCGTTTGAGATTACTGCAACCATGTTGCCCTTTGCCGTATATTTGTAGGCAGCGTTTGGGTCTGCAGCGATTTCTTTTACCGGTTCTGCCACGCCCGGGCTGTAGGCCAGCGCTAGGTCATCGACGTTAGCAGCGGGCGTTGTAAGCTCTACGCTTATCTTGCCGGGAGACGGGAACTGGTGATAATCCAATGCTTTTTGACGAAAATCCGACATGTTGGCTTTTATCCTTGAACAAAGGTCGCGCTGACCAAGAGCATGTGCTTTGCACACTGAGTTTGCTAAACAATAGCATAAATATAAATAGATAAAATCCGAATTGAGCAAATATTGTTTTGTAACCAAAACGGTAACTAAATGTTTTATATGCAAAAAAATACAAACATTCATGTGACTTATGGTCAAAATCGATTTTTGAGTATTCATGAATAGTAAGTGTGCCGATGCGTATTGATAAACCGAGTCGTTTGGTTTGTAATTTGCTCGTGTTACATTAGCGCTAGAGCGTAGTGTTAATACGCACCACTTAGTACACTTCCGATTTTTATTAATTTAAGCAAAAGGTCATTGTCTATTATGCAGTCGCTTGACGAAGTCAACCTAAGCAATACCAACGAACTTACTATGCAGATGTTAAGCGCCCAAACGCCAAAGGTGTTTAGGCAGTTGGTGAGTGATTGGCCTATCGTAGCGCTCAAAACTGACCCTGAAAAAGTCAGCTATATGCTGAGTAAAAGTGCCGGGAAAGTCGTACCGGCTTGGGTGGCCGACAAAAAAGAAGGCGGGCGGTTTTTTTACAATAGCGACATGAGCGGATTTAATTTTGAGCGTCAGCGCTTGCCCTTTAACGACGTACTGAGGTGGCTCATGGCAAATGCCTCAGACGAGGATATTGCCACCGTTTATATGGGGTCCACATCGGTCGATATGCTGATGCCGCTGTACCGAGAACATAATGATATTGCTTTGCTAAAAGACTCCCCTTTGGTGAGCTTATGGACGGGTAATCGGTCCCGCGTAGCGGCGCATTTTGATGCAACCGACAACGTTGCCTGCGTACTTGCCGGTGCGCGTAAATTTACTCTGTTCCCGCCCGATCAGTGGGATAACCTATACGTGGGACCCATTGAATTTAATCCAGCTGGGCAGGCGATTAGCCTTGTGGATTTTAAAGAGCCTGATTTAGCGCGCTTTCCTAATTTCGCACATGCGCTCGAACAAGGGTTTGAGGTGACGCTTTATCCTGGCGATGCAATTTATATCCCTAGCATGTGGTGGCACCATGTAGAGGCCTTATCGTCATTTAACTTACTGCAAAACTATTGGTGGCGACAAGCACCTGAGCCGGCAGGTAATCCGACCGACGCACTTATTCATGCTATGTTGTCTATTAAAGACTTACCTCTTGCGCAACGAAATGCATGGCGAGATATTTTTGAGAATATGGTGTTTTCACCTAAACAGCATGAGCATATTGCAAAAAGTGCAAGGGGATTCACTAAGACGCTCGATAGCGAGCAGGCTGCAAAAATGCGCAAAATATTAAAGCAGGGTTTAGATTTATAGCCAAGGTGAAGTAGCAATAAAAAAAGCGGCCGGTTTATGGTGAGTAAACAAGGCCGCTTTATTTTTAGTTAGCTATCGCTGATTCAAACTATCCGTTATTCAAAGAACATTCTGAACGTTAAGCCAACTGTTCTAGGCTCGCCTACACGGTATCCAAGGCGTGCTCTGCCGCCGCGCTCTCGGTCAAACGATAGCAGTGCATTTTCGTCAAACAAGTTGTTCACATACAGCAGTAATTCGTACTCGTCGTAAACAAGTCCGGCACTTAAGTTCAAGGTGCTGTATTCGTCGAGCACTAAGTCTAACTGCGTCACTTCGCTGCCTGTTGCGCCGCCAAACGGTAGGCCCGATTGGAAATTACCCGCACCCGCGACTTGGTCGCTTGGTTGAGTAATGCGATCGCCTACAAACTGATACGAGCCCTGTAAGTATGTGCTGCTCGAGCCAAATAACGGAGAGTCAAACTCATACGTAGATGATATAGCGAACGATGCTTCTGGAACCGAAGCAAGTCGATTACCATCGGCTACCCCGCCAAGGACATTGCCGTTACTATCAAACACGGTGCTGCCAAACTCTGCGTTTAAGAAACTACCTGCAACCGAAATGAACAAGTTTTTGGTAGCTTGGCGAGTTAACTCAAATTCAATACCGCGCGTGCTTGCCTCAGGTACGTTAAACGAGATACGTGAAGAGCACGAGCCAGCATCTAAGGTGACTTGTAAATCTTCTATATCAGTATAAAACGCCGACACATTCGCACTCCATCCTCGACCCGATGATTTCATACCCACTTCATAGTTGGTAAGGGTTTCATCTTCATAATCTTGGAAGCCGCCAAACACCTGTAAGTCTTGGGCATTACACAAACCTTCGTTAAGCGGGTCGTTTACACCCCCTAGGCGAAAGCCTTGAGCGACTTGCGCGTTGAGGTTAACGGTTTCGTTAAGATCGTATTTTGCAATCACGCGAGAGGTAAAGCCGTCTGACGCTGTAGAGTCGGTTTGGTCATCGCCATTTGAGAACAGTCCGCCGGTTGTAAAGCGACGTGTTTCATCATAATCGTACCAGCGCGTACCAAACAAAACGCTGAGTCTATCGGTAAAGCTATAGTCTAGCTCACCAAACACTGCGGTTTGTTCTAAGTCGTAAGGTAAGTTGGCGTTGTAAGGTGAATCTGGACCAAACCCGTTAGATACTGCCGCCGATGTACCTGCGCCAAGCGTAGCGTCAGTAGCTGCATCATAGCCGGGAGTAGGTAAACGCTGTGTGTAGGTGCGCTCAGTGTCAGACATAAATGCACCCACAATCCATTGCAAATCGCTGTCGCTATTGGAGGCGGCCCGTAGTTCAAAGGTGTCTTGTTCTACTTCGGTGCGGTCTAATAAATTAGAGGGCAATTTAACCGCAGAGATAGGATAACCTAAATCTATACTCACGCTGCCGGTAAGTGCGCTTGCGTCTCGGCTCATCAATATGTCGCGGTCTGTATAGCTGTAAACAAAGGTAAAGTCAGCGATGTTTGTTTCGTATTCAGCGGTCACATCGGCAATTAGTGTTTCGTCTTCAAAACCTTCTTCTAGCAACAGATATTGCTGTTGCTCAATAAGCGTAATGGGGGGCCTGTTGGTTGTGTAAGGGTTTGCAAATACATTAAACACTTCTTGGCGATTTGCACCATTTACACTGATATCTTGCAATATTACTCTTGGTGTAATGGTGAGGTTTTCAGTGGGTGTGTATTTAAGTGCAACGCGTCCGCCCAGCCTAAAACCGTCATTTACGTCTTCTTGGAATGCGCCATTTTCGCCTAATGCGTCAATAAAGCCTGCATATTCAGTGCGATAAAATACGCCTCGCATGGCAAGCGTGTCATCAACTAAGGGCACGTTAACCATGGCTTTCACATGATTGCCCACGCCACCGTCGGTTTTTGAGTTAATGTTAGCTTCAACCTTTCCCTCAAACGTATCAAGCTCAGGTTGATTAGTAATATAACGAAGCGTTCCACCAATAGAGCCTGAACCAAAGAGCGTACCCTGCGGGCCGCGAAGCGTTTCAACACGACTTAGGTCGAAAAGATCAAGGTCGGGCGTAAACAACGATAGCGAAATCACGCTTTCATCTAAATACACGCCAACTTGCTCTTTAACGCCAGGTTGGTCTCTTACAATCTGACCTGCCGACACGCCACGCATAGATACTTGGCTCTGCCCCGGCCCTAAGTTTTGAATAGATACGCTGGCAACGTTTCGAGCAATGTCTTCTAAACTATTTGCACCCGAGCGTTCCATATCTTTTTGTGTTTGTGCATTGATTGAAAACGGTACTTCATCGATGCTCAAACTGCGCTTTGTAGCGGTTACTACTATTTTTTCTACTTCTGCATCGTCGTTGTTGGTTTGCGCAAGCGCTGGCGCACATAAAACCGAAGTTAGCGCTAAACTGACAAGACTTTTCTTAAAAAATGAACGGTGTGTGTGATTCATATTATATCCCTGTTTGTATTGTCTAATTGTCGGGCAAAGAGTGGCAAATAAAACGCTTATTTTCCAGTGTTTTAGTAAAAAAATTCTAAATATAGCCACATGTAGGATAAAACCTCTAAATGTGTATAAATTGTTAACAATTAAATGGAATATAAATGACAAATGGGGAGAAAGATCACCTTTGTGCACAATGTTTTCTTTGGAGAAGCTAAGCTTGGGATGCTTTTTGGACATATAGAAAAGCCAACGAGTTTTAGTAAGGGGCATACAGAAAAGCTAATAAGTTATAGTGAGGGGCATAAAGAAAAGCTAATGAGTTAGTAAGGGGAATATGCACATTTAAAAGCGTGCGCGCACATGGATGCGCACGCCTGAGCGGCCAGGACGGCGAACAGCGGCTTTTAAATGTGCATATGCCCCTTACTACGTATGCATACTTCTTTCTGAAGATGCATATATCCCTTACTATACGCGTACGCCCCACACTAGATGCATTGCTTCAATGCGAGGCGCTTCTTTTTTGTTGAGCGGTATCTTTTAGCGGTCTTTAGCCACAAAAAAAGGCGCTTGTGGAATACACAGCGCCTTTATAAACATGCTTTTTAGCTTACTTCTTGCTAAGTGCACCAAAACGTTTCTTGAACTTATCAACACGACCACCGGTGTCAACGTTACGTTGCTTACCTGTGTAGAAAGGGTGGCATGAAGAACAAACGTCTAGGTTAATGTCTTTGTTCAAAGTAGAACGGATGTTCATTACGTTGCCGCACGAACATGTCGCTTTGATTTCGTTGTACTGAGGATGAATACCTTCTTTCATTGGAATACCTTTTGTTAAGGCCGCCTCGCTATACAACCCGTAGTTGCACACCAAGCGATATTAAGTTCAGTAACAGTGCGTGTTTTGCTTTTTATGCTCAAATAACGCAATGTTGTAAATTTGGAGCGCGGAGTTTATACGATAGTCTTGCGTATTTCAATAGAAATATCTTGCCTGAAAAGCGTGGCTACTTACGCGTGATTTGCCTGTTTTGCCAGTGTTCCGATGCTAAATAGGTATGCTATTCTAGTCACTGCGCGACTGCGGCTTCCAACAAACACGGTTAATAATTCATTGAGCGACAAATTTCTTACAGTGGCGGTGCCAGTTCCTCTTCGCAAGAGCTTTGACTACTTGATTCCCGCCGAGCTTTCACAACAACAGGATTGGATAGGGTGCCGCGTGCAGGTGCCCTTTGGTCGTCGTCAGTTGGTTGGCGTGGTGATCGCGAGCAGCAACACCAGTGAAACGCCGGAGGCAAAGCTAAAAGCCATTAGTGCGCGCTTAGACAACACCCCTGTACTCGACAATAAGCTTCTGCGCCTTGGCGCATGGATGGCTCAGTATTACTTACATGCCATCGGAGAAGTATATGCTCTGCTATTGCCAAGCGCCTTGAGAAAGGGAGGGGCATCGCTCCCGGCTGATATTCCCTATATTGAAAAGTGCTTCGGGCAGTTAAGCGATGTGCATGAATCTTTAAAGCAAGCAAAAAAGCAGTTGGCACTGTGTGCAGCCATAGCCTGCGAGGCAAAGCCTTTATCTGAGATACGGGCAGCTTACTCAGCAAGCATCATAAAAGACCTGCAAACTAAAGGGCTCATTAGGCAAACCAACAAGGCATATAAGCCAGATACATCTTGGCCCGAGCGATTGCTAGATGCTGAGCATTACGGTGCTAACATTGAGCAAAGCATTGCGATATCAGCGATTAATCAAGCCAAGGGCTTTGCCAGCTTTTTGCTTGAAGGGGTTACCGGAAGCGGTAAAACCGAAGTGTATTTACAGGTAATAGAGCCTAGATTGGCTAAGGGGCAGCAGGTACTTATTTTAGTGCCTGAAATTGGCCTTACCCCGCAAACCGTAAAACGCTTCGAACAGCGTTTTGGCAACATAGTAGGGGTGCTGCATTCAGGCCTTAATGATACGCAGCGTCTTCGAATTTGGCAGCAGGCGCAGGCCAATGAGCTTGGCATTGTGATTGGCACTCGCTCCTCAATTTTTACACCTTTTGCTCAATTAGGCATGATTATAGTAGATGAAGAGCACGACGAATCGTTTAAGCAGCAAGACGGCGTTAAGTATCATGCGAGAGACATTGCGGTATATCGAGCAAATCAGCTTAATATCCCGTTAATTATGGGGAGTGCAACACCTTCCCTTGAAACGCTGCATAATGCGTTTATCAAAAAATATCATCACTGCCAGCTAACCCAGCGAGCCGCAAATGCCAGCATGCCCACTCAGCTGCTGCTCGATGTTAAAGGCCAAGCACTAAAGTTGGGTATAGCCCA
Organism: Glaciecola siphonariae; assembly: GCF_042652645.1. Lineage (NCBI taxonomy): Bacteria > Pseudomonadati > Pseudomonadota > Gammaproteobacteria > Alteromonadales > Alteromonadaceae > Glaciecola > Glaciecola siphonariae. Next base: position 1,991,662 of record NZ_JBHSGU010000002.1, on the reverse strand, counting down.
AGGCCTCATTGACAAGATGCAAACACAGCTAGCTCAAGGTAATCAGGTGTTGGTGTTTGTTCATCGAAGAGGGTACTCGCCTGCGCTCTTATGCCACCAGTGTGGTCATGTAGAAACGTGTGTCGATTGCGATAACCCTTACACGGTGCACAAAGTAAGTAATAACTTACAATGCCACCGTTGTTGTAATCAGCGCAGTATTCCGAGGCAGTGTCAGCAGTGCGGACACAAAGACCTAGACACTTTTGGTTTGGGCACTGAGCAAATTGAGCAGGGAATGGCATCGTTATTTCCTGATTACTCATGCGTGCGCATCGACAGTGACTCCACCAGAGGAAAGGGCAAGTTAAGCCATTTACTCGAACAAATTAATGCGCAAACGCACCAAATTCTTATCGGCACGCAAATTTTGTCAAAAGGACATCATTTTCCCAACGTTACATTGGCAATCATACTGAATGTAGATGGCTCACTATTTAGCGCCGACTTCAGAGCGCCTGAAAAGCTAGGCCAACTGATTACTCAGCTAAGCGGGCGTGCTGGACGCGCGAATAAACCCGGTGAGGTATGGCTACAAACCCATCATCCTCAGCACCCGCTGCTGCAAGACTTGGTGCAAAATGGCTTTGCCGATTATGCACGCAGTTTGCTGTTAGAGCGCAAGGAGGCGTGTTTGCCTCCTTATGAATACCAAATTTTGCTGAGAGTTGAGTCGGCTAACATGGGCCTGATAACACCCTTTCTAAATGATGCAGCCTCTTTGCTGTCCCAACTTTCTAAGCTCAAAGTGATAGGGCCGCTACCATGCGCGATTGAAAAAAAACAGGGCCGCTTTAGGATGATGTTGCTGATTCAGTCTGCTTCGCGCTCATATTTGCATAAGGCGCTAAATGATGCGCTACCCATTATTGAAAGTCATGCCAATAGTTCAAAAATCCGATGGAGCTTGGATGTATCGCCACTGGATTTTACCTAAGGCTTAAGTCGCAATAAACGTAAAATTTAATGAGCATCACGCAAGGAATTTGCCTATAATCGTGCGCCTTGTTACAACAAAATCAGTGTTTCATTAGGAGACATATGGCACAAACCGATTACGTGTCGCGCGGGCAAAAGCGCAAAAAAAAGGCACCGAAAAAAGCACCGACTCCTTGGTTACGTATTGTATTAGCGCTGGCGGTGGTAGGGGGACTTGCCTATGGTTTGTTTGCGCTGCAGCAAGCAGGCATCGACACCTCAAATTCAGATAATGCGGTACAAAAGCCTCAGCAGGGGGCAACGCAAATCGAGCAGCAGCAAAATGCCGCGTCTGCGTCTTCACTTTCTGAGAGCAATAGTAATCCTACGAAAACGCAGCCAACAAGCGATGTTGATATTGCACAGCCTAGCCTAGACCGTGAGCCCCTGCCGACTTTAGGCGAGGAAGAATGGGCATTTATTGATGCACTGCCCGAGTATTCGGTTGAGGTAGATATTCCAGACGAGGTAGCATCCGACAGAAAGTACATTATGCAGTGCGGCTCATTTAGAACAACTGAAAGAGCAGAAGAACTAAGAGCAAAGCTTGCGTTACAGGGCTTTGAAGCACAAATGTTGCAAAGCGATGGTCAAAACGGTCGTTGGTATCGCGTGGTGATGGGGCCATATGAGCGTAAGCGCGCAGCAGAGCGTGACCGACATCAAGTGCGCCGAGCTAACATCAACAATTGTAAAATTTACTAGGGCGAACAGCCCTAATACAGCCAAGGTCAGCTCCGCCTAAACTATTCCCGTAATAATCAGGAATCTGGCCTTGGTCATAAGTGCTCCTGCTCTTGAAATTTACAACATATCCCCCACCTCCTGAATATAAGAGCGTGAACGCGCGACTATTTAGGAGTAATCATTAATGACCACAATTGTATCGGTCCGTCGAAATAACCAAGTTGTTGTTGCTGGCGACGGCCAGGTGTCTCAAGGGAACACCGTTATGAAAGGGAATGCACGTAAAGTGCGACGGCTCTATCACAACAAAGTGCTAGCGGGGTTTGCGGGCAGTACCGCAGATGCATTTGCCTTATTTGAACGCTTTGAAACAAAACTCGAAATGCATCAGGGACATTTAACAAAAGCCGCAGTGGAGCTTGCGAAAGACTGGCGCACCGACCGTTCTCTTCGTCGTTTAGAGGCAGTGCTAGTTGTGGCTGATAAAGAAGCTACACTGATGATCATCGGCAATGGAGATGTGGTGCAGACCGACAACGATTTGGTAACCACGGGGTCGGGCGGCGCGTTTGCCAACGCTGCAGCAACAGCGCTGCTCGAAAACACTGATTTAGGCGCTCAAGATATCGCCAAGAAGAGTTTGAGTATTGCGGGAGATATTTGTGTTTTCACCAATTCTCATCAAACCATAGAAACCCTTGATTATTAGTTAGCCCTACACGCTAATCTAGATGATGCGTTGTTGTAGACAGCGCAAGCAAAAATTAAATATTAGGATAAGTTATGTCTCAAATGACACCTAGAGAAATTGTTCATGCGCTTGATAAGCACATTATTGGTCAAGCGGATGCAAAACGAGCGGTATCGATTGCCCTGCGTAATCGCTGGCGCCGCATGCAACTCGGTCAAGAGCTAAGACAAGAAGTAACGCCAAAAAACATACTTATGATAGGGCCAACAGGCGTAGGCAAAACGGAAATAGCCAGGCGTTTAGCCAAATTAGCCAATGCGCCGTTTATAAAAGTTGAAGCCACTAAATTTACCGAAGTCGGTTATGTGGGCAAGGAAGTAGAGTCGATTATTCGAGACTTAGCCGATATTGCGGTAAAAATGACCAAAGAGCTTGCGGCACAAAAAGTGAAATTTCGTGCTGAAGAAGCCGCTGAAGAGCGTATTCTTGATATTTTGATCCCGCCGCCAAGCAATGCTTTTGGCGATAAAGAACAAGTTGAAGACCGAGGCACGCGTCAGAACTTCCGCAAAAAACTACGCGAAGGTCAATTAGACGATAAAGAGATAGAGCTCGATATCGCACTACCGCAAGTTGGGGTGGAAATCATGGCGCCGCCGGGCATGGAAGAAATGACTAATCAGCTTCAAGGCATGTTCCAAAATTTATCGGGCGATAAAAAGAAAAAGAAAAAATTGAAAATAAAAGAAGCCCTGAAACTGCTAATTGATGAAGAGTCGAGCAAGCTCATAAATCAAGAAGACCTAAAAGAGCAGGCTATCGAAAATCTTGAACAAAACGGCATAGTATTTGTGGATGAAATCGACAAAATATGCAAGCGAGAGGGCGTAAGTGGTGGCGGTGACGTTAGCCGTGAAGGCGTGCAGCGCGACCTTTTACCTTTGGTTGAAGGGTCCACAGTGTCGACTAAACACGGCATGGTAAAAACCGACCATATCTTGTTTATTACCTCTGGTGCTTTCCAAATGTCAAAGCCCTCTGACTTAATCCCTGAACTGCAAGGGCGTCTGCCAATTCGTGTTGAGCTACAAGCGCTTACGGTTGGCGATTTTGTGCGCATACTCACCGAGCCGAGCGCGTCTTTGACCGAGCAATATCGCGCCTTAATGAAAACCGAAGGCGTTGATGTGAATTTTACGGAGTCTGGGATACAAAAAATCGCGCAAGCGGCTTGGCAGGTTAACGAACGCACCGAAAACATTGGTGCCCGTCGCCTGCACACCGTTATGGAGCGTTTGATGGAGGATATTTCATTTGATGCCTCAGATAAAACCGGCGAGTCTTACACTATCGACGACGCATATGTAGATGCTCATTTAGAAGCACTTGTGGATAACGAGGACCTAAGTCGCTTTATTTTGTAGGCGCTAGCGGTTTTGAAAGTAGGTGTGTACATTGACGGTATGATTAAGCGTTTTATTTTTAACAGTAAATCCATGTTAGTAAATTGATGTCGGTAAATTCATGTTGGTAAATTCATATTGGTAAATAATGAGCACTAATCAAGTTCGAGTGCTCTTGGCCCTAGCTGGAGCACTTATCGTTTGTGCGCTAGGCATGCTCAGCGTGTCTAGCCTCGCACCCAAAATATATGCGCCTTTTTCTATCCCTGTTCTTTTTCCCGCTATTTTTGCAAGCATGACGCAGTTTTCTCACTTAACCATCAGCGTTATCGGTTCAGTGCCGATGGTGCTTGTCTATCTGGTTTGGGTCATGCGTGGCTCTAGAGAGGACGTGGAGATATCAAATGCAAGCGTGCTTGTAATTACGGCAACAGCCTTGATATCGGTAATTTATCATGCAGCTTATTTTCAGCAAGGCATGGCTACTTATGGTATCGCACACGTTTTAGCGATTTGCGCCATTAATTTGCTTGCGTTAATTAGTTTGCCTATTGGCTATTGGCATCACTATAAACACCACAGCATTTATACCTACATGTTTTTCTATCTGATTTATTTTAGCTGGTTGAGCTTTTCTGCTTTTCCTTGGTTTGCACCAAGCGTATCATCGCCGCCATAAGTTTCTACACACGCATCGTCACAATTAGAGCCTACCGCAGATTGAACTACTGTCGTTATTATTGCCCTAACCTTTAGGCAATACGGTATCCTCAGCAATCGAGAAGACTTGTTTGTAAAATGCGAGATGTAGCACATCCATGTGCTGTAACTGCTTCCTGCAGTAATGTAGATATTACTCATAAGCGTCCCATTGCATAACTGTCTATCGGCACAGTTATGCTCTCAAAGAACGTTCTTATGCGGTATTGGCTTTGTAAAGGTGCCATGGTCTAGTTTTTGCTGAGCTGATGATAGATATAAGGGATGTTTGGTTTGACGGAAGTATTCGATTAATGATGGCAATGCATGACTGCAATTAAGGAGCACGTTATTTCGCTAGCAAGATTAGCAGGCGCACTTTTGACTTGCCTAGCGCTGTTGGTTTCACCACTTGCGCTTGCAGAAGATAAGATCGTTATCAACGGCTTACCGAGCTCAGAGCTTGAAAAGAACGTTCGTCTGCTGCTGTCTGAGGTTAGCACGCCAATAGGCCGCATTAACGAAGACAAATACAAGCAAAGCCTCCTTACCCAAGCAGAAAAGGCCCTGCAGGCCTTTGCCTATTACGATGCTTCACTCACCGTGACTGATTTACGTTTTACTACTCAGACTAATGAAGACAACAAAAGCGTGCAGCACGTTGCCTACACTTTAAATGTAGACCTGGGCAGCAAAGCGATAGTAGAACAAGTCGTTTTGTTAAATGACTTAGCGCAAACAGACCAACAGGCCTTGCCCCCGCAAATTGTTGAGGTAATTGAGCAAGTAAAGCAATTTAAAGGCAAGCCGCTTGACCATCCAAAATACGAAAATCTGAAAAACAAATTAAAAACGCTCGTGCTCTTGTACGGCTATTTTGATTTTATCTTTCCGGTGCACAAGTTAATTGTAGAACCACCAAAAAACTCAAATGACGGGGCTAGCGATACCAGTATAAGTAGTTCTGAACAAAAGCCTAAAAGCAAAGCAATAGTGCATTGGATTTTTTATTTGGGAAAACGATATCAATTTGGCAAGGTTGTGTTTTTAGGTGACACGCGCGGACAAGACATTGCGCAAAGTGTAAAGCCGTTTAAATATGGTGAGTACTTTGAGCAGAGCAAGGTGGGTGATTATTCAATTGACATGCAAAGCACTGACTACTTCAGCAGCGCGATTGCGCGTGCGAATGCAGGTAACGCGAGCGATTACAAAGTGCCAATTGAGGTCATATTAGACCCAAAACCTAAAGATACCTTCGAATTTGGGCTTGGCGTGTCAACCGACACTGGGCCTCGCGTAACGGTTGACTGGTCGAGACCTTGGGTAAATCTGCGAGGGCATTCTTTGGGTGCACGGCTGTATTTGTCGCGTCCGCGTAAATCGCTAAAAGCCAACTACCGTATTCCGATGGCGAATCCGCTAAATGATTTTTTCAATTTTCAGGCAGGCTTTAACCAAGTCGATGAAAACCAAACGCGCAGCGACAACTTTAGCCTTGCGGTACAGCGCCAGTGGGGGGCAGTAGAAGAGGACGATTGGGATAAAATTGCCTTTGTAAAATTTGAGCAAGAATCATTTGTGCAAGGAGCTGCCGAGGAAGAAACCACTAATTTGCTGCTGCCGGGTTTCAGCTTTTCTCGCACCCGCAAGCGCGGAGAAATCTTTGTTGAATGGGGAGACCTGCAGCAGATCACGGTTGAGGGCGGCACCAAAGCGCTGCTCTCTGACATAGATTTTTTTAAGGTTCTGGCACGCACTAAATGGATCCGCGAATTTGGTCAGCACCGATTCTTATTGCGAGCAGACGCGGGCGCAATCTCTACCAGTGATTTCTCTCGCGTACCGTCCACACAGCGCTTTTTTGCAGGTGGTGACCAAAGCATAAGAGGCTTCGGCTTAAACGAAGTGTCTGACTTCGAGTTTGTCACGGTAGATGGCGAAGAAAAAAAAGAGCTTTTAGGTGGTAAATACCTTGCTGTCGCAAGCGTTGAATATTCGTATCCAGTGGCTGAAAAATTTAGGGCTGCCGTATTTGTGGATGCAGGAAACGCTAACGATAACCCAATCAAAAATTATGCGTATGGCTACGGCGTGGGCATGCATTGGCTCTCGCCTATTGGCACAGTCAGATTATACCTGGCTAGGGGGCAAGACGAATTAGAAAGTAAATTCAGGCTGCATTTAGTGATTGGGCCGGGCTTATGATGTACGCAGTCAAGGTAAGGCGAGTTCTGCATTGTCTGGCTAAGGCATGGACATCAAAAACGCAGCTTTTGGCAGTTCAGGAAGCGAAAGCATGAGCGCTAAAACCATGAGTATCAGCATCAGCAAGTACTTCGCCTACGGTTTTTTGGGCCTATGTGCTGTGGCCTTAATAGCGGTATTATCCATTGGCAGTAATGCTGGCCTAAATATACTGACGCATTTTGCCAATAAAACCGAAGGTATCCACATCGGTAAGCTCACCGGTAGTTTATATTCTGAGCTTTATATTGAGCGTATCGATGTTGATTTAGAGGATTCGGTTAGTGCTCGATTGCGCGATGTTGAGATGGATATCACCCTAGCTTGCCTTTGGGATATGGCCGCTTGCCTCTCGCATTTAAGAGCCCGAAGCATCGCTGTTATTCTTCCGCAAGGCAATGAGGGGAGTCCATCTGAGTCGTCTGACGATTACATCACTCTTCCTATTCCAATAGACATAAAAGAGCTCAGTGTTACAAAATTTGAGCTGTCTGTGCGCCCGCTTTCTGTGAGCCGACAGGTACAGAACAAGCAGGCTGACAGCGCGCATCCATTGCTCAGCGTACACAAGCTCACCGTAAATGATATAAGTCTGTTTCAGCATTTTTCAGTAGGTAAACTCAATGTTGATGATGTACTGTTTTATCAGTCTGCACCGCTTGACCCTGCATCAAGCGCCGCACAAGCGCAACCTGCAATTTCACTAAACAATATTCAGCAAATGCTCAAGCGTGCCCCCGACATAAGCATTCCTGAGGTATTTATTCCGGTAAATGCATCATTAAAGCAGGGTGCGATAAAACGTATGTGCTGGGAGGTAGATGCCAGCGCTGCAAGCAGTTCTGTAAGCCCAAATGCCAGTCAATGCTTAACGCTAAGTGGGTTGAACCTCTCTATTGAGGAACAACTGCTAAAAACTAAGCTGCAAATAAATGCACAAGAGCTGTTTAATGAAAATGGGCTTTTGGCTAGGCGCCTAAACGCTGATGCGAGCGTGAATTTAGCGCAAAATTTCGCACATGATATTGAGTTAGTGCTTTTGCAAAATACAAATGATGCAAAAGAGCGTACGCTAAAGCTGCACCTTAAAGGCCAACTAGACAATACTAATATTACACTTACACAGAGCGGCGCCTCTAGCGCACTTCCTATGCTCAGTGCTGATGTGGCTTGGCAGTATCAACAGACGAATTTGCCCATTAATTTGGCCTTAAGCATTAATAACATTGCCCCGGCAAAAGCGTTTTTACTGGCGCCTTTTGAATTTGATGTACCCAGCGCTACTGCGTCTGTTTCTGGGGATTGGTCAAACTATAACGTTACCTTAAATACTCAGCTTCAAAGCGAGATGGCGGAGCAATCTGGACTGTCAGACGTGAGTTTAAGCGCAGGTCTTTCACCGGCCTCGGCGTCAATTAACATTGAGAAATTTGAAACCAGTGGCGTCCTTGGCGATGTTCGCCTCTCGGGGAGTTCTCGTTTAGGCGCGCTCAACAGCATGGATAAAACATCGAGTACGCTGCCGCTTGCCTTGGTGTCGTCTTTAAATCTTACGCTCAATGACCTGAATTTAGGTGTGTTCAAACCCGATATGACAAGCCAAATCAATGGTGAGTTTGTGTTATCGCACACCTTTACCGAGCAATGGATGCAAGGGGCTGTGCAGTGCAAAAATATTGAAGGCGCGGCATTAGGTTTTGCGCTTGCCATAGGCTGCGATATTACCTTGTCTAAGCAAGGTGAGCTCAATATTAATACTTTAACGCTCAAGCAGATGGATAAAGCCAATAAAACGGCTGCGCACAATATTTTAAATGCCAAGGGCTCACTGCAGTTTGTTTCTACCGACTACGTAAACATGGATGCAGAGCAGGTGATGGCTACTCAAACCGCGCTGTCATTTAATGCTGATGTAGCAAATGTATCAAGTTTTCTAACGCAGATGAGCGGAAGTGCTCAGCTTGAGGGAACTGTCAACGGCAGTATAGGTGCCCCCATTATTGATATGCAGGCAGTGGCATCAGCGCTTTCATCACCTGATTTTGGTCTTGAGCAGGCAAATCTAAAGGCAAAGATAGATGCCAGTGAGAATTTCTTAAGTGATATCGACATCAACGTATCTGAGCTTGCTGTGGGTAAGCAAGTTATCGATAACATTAATATTAGGGTGCAGGGTAATCAAGACAAGCACAATGCGGCAATTTCACTTGCGAGCAAAGATATTTCAACATCACAGGTCTTTAGCGGTACGCTTGTGATGAACGAAGACACGACGCGCTGGCGCGGAAAATGGCAAGAGGGCGAGATAGTTCTGCCATTTGAACGCTTCACATTAAACGACACCGTGTTGCTTGTAGCCGATGTGGGGCTGAATAATTACAGTGCGAGCGAGCATTGTTGGCGCAGCACTCGCGAAAACAATAAGATTTGTTTAAGTGATTTGGCGTATACGAATGACGGTGCAACGGCTCAGGCCGAGATAAATTATGATGTTGCTTATGCGGCTCGTCACTATGCGCCTGATGTGATTCTGCCTGATACACGTTTACCCTTAACAAGTGCAGTTTCTGCAAGCTTTGCTGCAAACTCGGGAATGGATATTAGCGCCAACAATACTATTGTGGGCGGCGAAATCGAAACCAGCCAACATATGCTAGAACTTACCGCGATTGTGGCTAACTTAACACTCAAAAATAATGCGCTGACCAGCGCTATGTTTGCCGGTACTCAATCAACGGGTACATTGGGGCTTCAGTCAACCATAGGGCTTGAGCCAGAGAGTCGGTTCCATGAAGGAAGATTGCGAATAGACAGCTTTGATTTAAGTTTATTGCAGCGTTTTATCCCGAGCACAAAGAGCATTGAGGGGATGGTTAACGCAGATATCGCATTTAACGGTGAGCTCAACGACCCTCAATTAAGCGGTGAGCTTAGCGTGACATCGGGTGAACTCATTGTTGATGCTTATACTTATCCGCTGACCGATTTTCACCATGAGATGCGCTTTGATGGGCAAACTGCAGATATGAGCGGCGGGTTTTCGCTGGGTAAAGGTCCTGGTAGCTATCAGGCGCAGGTAAACTTTGCGCAGCCTTTTAGTGTTGCAGGGCAAATTAACGGTGAAAATATGCAGTTCGCATTGCAAGACAGCAAAGCGCAAATTTCGCCTTCTCTTGAGTTTTTGATGTCGCCAAACGATTTGATGGTGAAGGGCAACATCAATATCCCAAGCGCTGAGATAAAAGTAGAAGAGCTGCCTGAAAACGCACGAACGCCTTCTTCCGACACCATCATTATTGGCAAAAAACAGCCGCAGCCACTTGTTCCGCTAGCCTTAGACATTGACCTGAATATTCTGATAGACGAGGCAAAGTGGGGCTTTGTAGGCATAGATGCGCTAGATTTAAAGGCCAGCTTGTCGGGCGACTTAGATTTAAAAGTTGAGCAAAAACGCAGAAGTGATGGCTCGTTACAGCCCATGCGTACGAGTTTAAATGGCCAGGTAAACGTGCTCGATGGAAGTTACGAGGCTTATGGTCAAATGCTGGTTGTACAGTCGGGAAAAATCTTTTTTAACGGCGAACCGAGTTTGCCGCAGTTTAATATTCGCGCCATCCGAAACCCGTTAAATACCGAAGGGGATGTGATTGCGGGCCTCCACGTCACGGGCAATCCAATCGTACCGCGAGTTGAGCTTTTCTCAGACCCACCGATGAGCCAAGCAAAACAGCTATCTTATTTACTGCAGGGCCGAGATTTGAGCCTTAATAGCAGCGGCAGTTCGAGTAGTTCCGACGCGGCGCTTATAAACGCACTGGTAGGTTTTGGTGTTAGACGCAGCGACAGTGGCCTTGGTCAAATAGGAAATGCATTGGGGTTTGACTCCTTGAACATTCAAACCGCGGGCGCGGGAGACAGCTCACAGGTGCAAATTACCGGCAGGATAGCCGAAGATATACAAGTTACTTATGGTATTGGTGTATTCGATCAGGCAAGTGAAGTGATTTTAAAATATCAAATCATGCCTCAGCTGTTTATTCAGGCAAAAAGCGGGCTAAATAGTGCGGTGGATATTTTTTACCAAGTGTCCAGAGGCGAGATAGATTAGCCACCTTGCTAATTGTGACAAGGTGGCTAGCGTTGGCAATAGATAAGTCAGGCAAAACTACCCGCCATGTCTCTGTAATATTTTGCCACTAAGGCATGACGGCTGCGAATATCTAACTTACGATAGATATTATGGCAATGGAACTTGACCGTACGCTCGCTAATAAAAAGCTCGGCGCCAATGACCTTGTTTGGCAAGCCTTCCAAGATTTTCTCTGCGATTTGCTTTTCACGTTTAGATAGAACTTCACTGTGGTAAAAAAATGACATAAATATCTCCTTATGTGTCATATATTGAGGGTGGGTTAGCTGATTAACTGCGGCTGATTGATGTGTTCAATCCCGCTCTTTGTCAGCTTGATAATATGCTGCGCACTGGCAATGGTTTCTTGACGATGCGCAATCATAATTTTGGTAATATCGAGGTGTTTTAAGTGCTCGTTAAGGCGTTTCTCAGTTTCGCCGTCTAAATGGCTGCTCGCCTCGTCGAGCAAAAGTATTTTGGGCTGTTGATAGAGCGCTCTGGCAATAAGCAAGCGCTGCTTTTGACCACCACTTAGGCTGTCTCCCATGTCGCCGATGGTGCTTTGATACTGCATCGTCATGCCCATGATATCCTCGTGAATGCATGCGATGTGCGCACAGCGTACTGCGCGCTCCAAATCCAGTTGTTCATCAAACTGACTGATGTTTTCTAGCACGCTGCCGGTTAACAACTGGTCGTCTTGCAATACTGCGCCAATGTGATGCGCGCTGCGATTGTCTGGGGTAAGTATCTGCCCATCAATGATGATTTCGCCGTTAAGTGGTTTAAGTAAACCTAGCAAGCAGTTGAGTAAGGTAGATTTACCGCAGCCACTTTGCCCAACAATGGCTAGGCTCTGCCCATGTGCTAATTCAAAACTTACATTCTCGAATATAGCGGGCATATCGTCACCATAACTAAACGCGAGATTGTTAACGCTGACGTGAGCGCGTGAACCGACATTTTGCGGTAACTCAGGCGCGCTGTGAGCCTGCTCAAAGTGCGCCGACACTTGCTTTGCCGTATGGGTAATTTGCATGTTCTGTCGCCCTGCAAGCACATTGCTTTGCTCGGGCGCGCTGAGCAATATGTCAGCCACCCGATTCAAATGCACACTCAACATCTTAAATTCAATCCATTTTCCAATTAGACTGCTCATGGCGTCTACAAAGCGGGTTTTATAACTCACAAAGGCAAAGAGCATTCCCACACTCATACTTTGTTCTAGCACCAAAAGAGCTGCTAGATACACCACAACGAGATTTTCGATACCAAATAAGACTTTATTGATGGTGGTAAACCGTATATTCCACTTTGCTTGGGCAATGCGTTTGTTCATTGCAATGCTGAGTTTATCGAGCCATTTAGCATGCGATGACACGGTTGAATTGCTGAGCTTGAGCGTACGAATGGCGCGCACACTTTGCATAAAATAGCTTTGCTGCTCTGCTTCTGCGTGCAGCGTTTCGTTATTTAAACGCCGAACCGGGTAAAAAAATATCCAACGAAGCAGACTGTAGGCAAGCACAAGAGCTATCACTACGAGGGTAAGCTTTACAGAATATGCGAGCATAACAGCTAGGGTGATCAGGGCCATGAGGCCGTCGATTATGGCGGTGATAATGCCTGAGGTGATCAATTCTCGGATATGCTGCACTGAATCAAAACGGCTTACAATATCGCCCATGTGCCGGCGAATGAAATAGGGAATAGGCAGCGAAAGTAAGTGCGAAAATACGCTCGACGATAGAAACAAACTAAAGCGCATGGAAAATACAAGCATTAAGCGCTCGCGCAAAAATTGCGTGGCGGTGTCGATACACAGCACCAGTGCAAACCCAATCGCTAGGGCGGTTAGCAGGGCTTCGTCGGCTTTTATAAGCACCTCATCTACCACGGTTTGCATGTAAAAGGGGCTAACAATGGCGAAAAGCTGCAGCATTAAAGACAAGCCTAATAAAAGTAAAAGCTGGCGCTTTATGCCCACAGCGTTTTTAGCAAAATCGCGTAAACGCAGCCCAACGTCGGCTTTTACCTGAGTGAAATCCTGATTAGGCATGAGCTCAAGCGCTACGCCGGTAAAACTTTGGCTGAGTTCCTGCATGTTGATAAAGCGCATGCCCAGCGCTGGGTCGGCAATATAAGCGCCTTTTGAGGTCATTTTTTTTAGCACAACAAAATGCGAAAAATTCCAATGTAAAATCGCCGGCGTTTGTAGCTGATTTAGCTCTTCAAGGGGGACTTTTAATGCGCGCGAAGACATACCAATGCGCGCGGCCTGCTCTATGATTGTTTTGAGGTTCACTCCTTGGCCATCGTTATTTAAGTCCAAACGTAGCTTAGACAGGCTAATGCCATTGCCGTGATAGTTCGCAATCATGGTGAGACAAGCCATGCCGCATTCGTTTGCCTCGTTTTGCATCACAAGCCGTAAACGTTTAAAGGTGCGTAGTGAGAGTTTTTCGAATAAATGGGTGTGCTGGGCGCTTTGCGTGTGCATTAGATACTTCCTTTTAAACTATACAGAGGAGACAAAAGCCATTGCATGAGTGTGCGCTCAGACAAAATAACGTCGGCCTGCACCGTCATGCCTTCCTTGAGGCTAATGGCTTCGCCTTTTGCGATAATATGGCTCTGTGCGAGCCCCGCCTCGACCATGAATACAGGCTGCTGAACACTAATTGCATGCGCCTTACTTTCATTCGGCAAAGTGATACTGCTGGCAATTTGGGTGATAGTAGCGCTCAGCGTGCCGTACTTTTGATGAGCAAAAGCATCGAGGCGTACACGAATGGGCTGCTGAGTTTTTAAAAAGCCTGCCGCCGATGTGGGCACAGCGAGGTGCAGTTTTAACGAGTCTTTGGTTTGAGACAGCTTCATTAATACAGGAAAACCTGAAATGTCATCTCCTACTTGCGCATGTAAGTTGCTCACGATGCCAGAGCGCGCTGCGTACAGGGTATAAGCGTGCTGGGTATTGAGCTCGTCAACTTGGCGCACAATGGGCAGTTGAGTTAGCTGAGTTTCAAGACCCTGCTGCGTTTTTTGTTCTACCAGACGTGCCTGCTGGGCGCTAAGCTGAATGGTACGAATAGCGTTATCGGTGAGCTGCTGATCTAAAGCTGATGCCTGCTGACGAAGACCAAGCAGTGAATGTGCAGCATTATCAAACGCATCTTGGCTAAGGCTTTTGCTATCAACAAGTACTTGCAGCTTTTTAAGATGCTGCTCACTCATCGCAATGCGCTGACTAATAAACTGCACTTGTGTATGCAATGACGCCGCCTGTCGCTCGTTAAGCAAGAGTTCTTGCGCAACAAACTGCTGCTCTTGTTGAATTTGCTCAAGGCTTTGGGCTTTTGCGTCTTCTAATACCGCGAGATGTCGGTTCAGTGTATTGAGCTGTGACTGCACCAAAGAGGTGTCGGTGACTATTTTATTCGGACGTTGAATCGTCAGTAAGCGCTCACCTTTTTCAACATGTTGGCCATTTTTTACATGCACCTGCGTGATTAGGCCAAGCCCCTCTTTTGGGACAACCGATAGGCTCGGAACTGCGTGGCTAAGGTATCCGCTTACCGTGGCTTTTTCTTTAAATGAATGGGTATTGAGCACAAATAGCGCAAATATTACCCATGCAATTAATGCCAGACTAATTAGCCAAGCATTGAAGCTTGGCAATAAAAGTGCTCTGCCGTGCTGCTGCAAGGTGAGCGCCTGCCACGCTTCTTGTCGATATAAACTGCTGTCTTGTTGCATGCTTTGTTTGTCTCTGTAGCGAATTGATGAGTGCCCAGATTAGAGCCAAGCCAAACAGGCAGCAGTCACAATTGAGTCAAGCCGTCGTCATTTTGGGACAGGGGAATAGTACATTACGATTAATATAGCGGCGTTGATGCAACAAAGACTCAAGGGAAAGGGGAGCTAAAAAAGTGCGGTGGGTATAAAAAAGACATCTCTTCATTGTGATGTCTTTTTTAAAAGAGCTCAACCTAAGCTGTAGTACCTAAAATCAAATCAACAAGGCTTTGCATTATCTATGGCCCACTGATAAAACTCATCTGCCTTCATAGGTTTTGCAAAATGATAGCCCTGGAAGATAGCGCAACCCATGTGTGCAAGTGTGTTTACTTGGCTAGGCTCTTCAACGCCCTCGGCAACCACGTCTAAAGACATATGATGAGCGATGGTTATGATTGAGCGAGCCAGCTCACTGGCCTTTTTCTCTTCAATGACGTTAACAAATGAGCGGTCGATTTTTAATACGTCAAGAGGTAGGTCTTTTAAGTATGAAAGCGATGAGTAGCCGGTGCCGAAATCGTCAAGGGCGATAGTCAACCCTGTTTCACGAAGCGCATTTAGCTTTTCAATACAGCCATCAATATTGGTTAAAAGGCCTGATTCGGTAAGCTCAATTTCAACCTGAGCAGGCGAAATTTCGTAGTGGTCTAAGATTGCGATAAAGTCCTCTACAAAGTCTTTTTGTACCAGTTGTACAGCGCTTACATTGATTGCGACCCGACTGGGTATAGTGAGTCCTCGTTTTTGCCAGTCGTGCAGATGCTCACATACTTTTCGCACCATCCAAAACCCCAACTTGTTTATTGAGCCACTGTTTTCTGCCATAGCGATAAATTCGTCGGGCGGCACAAAGCCCACTTCTGCGCTTATCCAGCGACATAAAACTTCTGCGCCAATCAGCCGGCCTTGGGCATCGACTTTAGGTTGATAGACAGGAAAGAGTTCTTTGTCTTGTTCAATTGCCTGGTGTAGTAGAGACTCAATGGCGCGCTTGCGATTGTTTTCCTCAAGGAGCGTCACATCAAACACCTCAAGCGTATCGCCTCTGCTGTGCTTTGCTTTTGCCAACGCGATTTCGGCGCAACGTTTTACTTCATGTGCTTTGTTGATTTGTTCCGGAAAAATAACGGCTCCAGCAGAGGCTGAAAGCTTAATGACTCTACCTTCAACACAAAACTCCTGCTCTACTTTTGCTCTTATGGCATCCCAATGTAGCCGAGCGATGCCGTCGGCTAGCATGGCGACTTCTTCAATTAAGACCGAAAATTCATCACCGCCTGAACGCGCAATAAAGATATCTTTATTAGCATAGCTCGACAGGCGATTTCCCAATTCTCGTATACAGGCCTCAGCCGCTTCAAAGCCATAATCTTGGTTAATTTCATTAAAATGATTGAGGTCAAAAACGATTAAAATAGACTGATTATCGCTTTGGGTGCTAGCGTCAAATGCTGCTGCTATTTTTTCATGTAGCTTGGTGATGTTGGGCAGTTGCGTTTGGTAGTCAAAGTAGGCCATTTTATGAAGCTGGCTTTCCAACATATTGCGCTGAATTTCAGCGGCCGCGCGAGACCTGAATATATCCATTGTTTGTAGCAGGGTAAGTTCGTCGCTGACCTTTTGGTCGAACAACATCACAATATTGCCCATTGGTTTGCCGTTTTTGTCGGTCATGGGCGCATTTAAATAGCTTTTCGCCTTTGCCATTTTAAAATATTCTATTTGCGGGTATTTTGCGGCAAAATCGTCGTGAAGAAGTAAGCATTTGTCGGTAGAAACGAGTTCTTGCGGGACATCCGACAATCGATAGGTGTAGTTATCAAGCATGCGGTTTTCATGCATGACAACGGTGGTCGTAATGTATGCATCATGCTCGTTAAACAGTGAAATATACGCCACTTTGCATCCGCTTAGCTTTTGCAATTCTTTCATCATTTGCGCAAAAAACTCGGTTCCATGCTTACTCAGAGCACCTTTTGCTATGCCCGAGAGCACCATCTCTAAATTGCCACGCGCGTCAATTTCTTGTCTGAGCGATTTACTCTTGCGATTTAAAGATGCCGATATGCTAATGCATGCAACAAAATTTAACACCGTAAAGGGCAGTCCGCCTAGGTAAATCATATTGAGTTCGCCGTTGTCAATCTTTGCACTCATGAGCGCGGTAATAAGCTGTAAAAGCAAAATGCTAATGAGCAAAGCGCCTAGCGTATAGCGTTTGACGCGCAGCAGTTTGGCAGACAAACCCACCAGCACTAACAAAACCGCGATGCCGTAGATTAAGTAGAATTGAATGCCCAATGAACGTGAGCCAATAAGGCGCGACGCTTGCTCGCCGTTAAATAAAGTGTAACGAATCAGTTCGACGTCACCCGAAAACCTTAAAGTATGTTCAGCCAGCATATTAAAAATGCAAAAACCAATGCCCACCAGCCAAAGAAGCCAAGTTGCCCAATTTGGTATTTTTTGCCTGCTCCAAATAACAAAGGCCATGCAAAAGGTGGGTAATCCCAAGATAACAAGCGAGGTTTGCATACGCAGCCAATACAGCGCTGATGCCAAGTCGATGGCACTGTGATACTGCCAAGTAGCGTATTGGCTAGCAATTGAAATAAGGCAGGTAAAAAACAGTGCTTTGAATAGCCCTCTTTGTTCTTTAAGGCCTGACGACAGCAACACAGCCGCGCACAGCGCGTTGATGCCAATGGAGGCAGAAAAATAAAACGATATAATTTCGCTTGTCAGCATAGCCTTCTGCTTAAGTCAGAACGGTTGAAAGAGAACACAACATAAAGACGTTAACGGCTGCTAGCGCAATATGTTTAATCTAGGGTCAATGATGCTATTTAAGGCACAACATGAAGGATTGCTTAGCAATGATTAGCAAACCGCCCAGGCATGGGCGGTTTGATTGTTGTTGAAAAGAGTTAAATGTCTTTAAGTAATTCCTTTACCGCTCTTTCTAATTGAGGGTCGACACCCTTGGCTTTATAAGCCGGTGGATTGAATACTTCGATATCGGGTGTTGCCGGCACGCGCTCCATATTCTCACCGGTTTCTTTTACCCACCATCCTCTGAAGGGCATTCGCACAAATGAGCCATCTACCAAGCCGTAGCCTCCGGTACTGATCACCGCGCCGAAAGTGGGCCGACCTACAAGTTTACCAATGCCTAGTGCTTTATATGCATGTGAGAAAATCTCAGCATTTGAATAGCTATTTTCGTTGCTCATGGCAATCGACGGCTTGGTCCAAGCCGATAGCGGTAAGCGTTCGGCAAAGGGATAGGTGTGTTTAAACTTACTGTGGTGTTTAACAATGTCATCGGTAGCGCCGCGCGGAATAGTATAGGCGTGCTGCTTAACGCTTAGCACCGTCATTAGGTAGTCGGTTGTCCAGCCACCGCCGTTATATCTAACGTCAATGACAATGCCGTCTTTACCATAACCTGCCGCCATGAGCTCTCGCTCAAAGCGTTCAAAACTGCTCCAGTTCATGCCGCGTATATGCAAATACCCAAGCCTGCCCTTTGATAGTTTGTCGGTCATGCGTCTGCGCTCATTGACCCAGTCGTCGTAGAGTTCACTGCTTAACGATGCGGTGGGCCAAATGACCAACTCTATATCCTTATTATCGCGCTTAACATTGAGCAATACCGGCGTGTTAATCGAATCGCTAAGCAGGCTGTAGAAATTTGTATTCACGGTGCTTTGCTGATTTACCGCCACAATCACATCGCCTTCTTTAAGCGTGCTTTCCACTCTATCAGCTGGGCTTTGCGCCAGCACCGACAGCACCTCAAAGCCGTTACTGTGCTGTTGTCCTTCAATGCCCAATAAGCCGGTTTTTTGCGATTGTGTTTGCTTTTGGTTTTCGCCTCGTGCCATGCCCATATGACTGGCATTAAGCTGTCCTAGCATCAAATTAAAAATGTACTGGAAATCTTCTTTTGTTGAGGCTTTCAGTGCAATCGGACGATATTTATCACGCAATGCCTGCCAGTCACGACCATGAAATTGAGGATCGTAAAAACCAGCATTTAGCGCCCGCCAGCCCTCATCGAATATTTGCGCGCGCTCTTGGGCATAGTTGATATTCATCCGAGAACTAACATTAAGGGCTTCGACCTTGTCATTTTTAGTGTCGATGCGATTAATCTGACCACTATCTAGTAAGGTAAACAGGTGCTTGCCGCTTTCATCTAGCGCTAACTGACCGGGTTGTTTATCTTTACCAATCAGGGTCTTTTTGTCTTCACCGTCCCACTTAATCTTATAAAGATTGCGCTCAACCTTGAAGTTTTGTCGTCCAGCGCCGCCGGTGGTGTAGTAAACATGCTCACCGTCTTTACTAAAGAGCATTTGTGTTTCATTCCCAGTAAAAGAGGTGACTTGTTCTAGGCGCTGATAAATGCCGTCAAAGTCAATTTCAATGGCGGCTATCTGCTCCTCTTTTGTGTCTGGTGAGTCTTCGTTTTTATCACTTTTGTTTTCGTCATCAGATTTTTTGTTTTTTGGCTTGTCATCGTCAAGCTCAATGCGTCGCCACTCTTCTTTTGAGCGCTGCCAGTCTTCCTTTTTCAGCCAGGCAAACCATACGTCAAAGTCGCCGTTGTTACGCATTGACACAAAGCCCAATTTCGACCCATCAGGGCTCCAAACTGGATTGCTATCGTATTTGGGGTGCATGCTAACATTTACCGGCTTGCGAGAATTATCCGCAGCGTGAATGTAGACCTCTTCATTAAAATTTAAATCTTGCAGAGAGTAAGCAAGCCAGACGCTGTCGGGCGACCAAGACACTTTTGAAGGAATATCCCAACCATCTAATAAGGTCACCTGATTACTCAAACTACCTTGTTCAGTAATGTCTGCGCTAACTAACATGCCCCTGTCTT
This sequence comes from Glaciecola siphonariae, assembly GCF_042652645.1. Classification (NCBI taxonomy): domain Bacteria; kingdom Pseudomonadati; phylum Pseudomonadota; class Gammaproteobacteria; order Alteromonadales; family Alteromonadaceae; genus Glaciecola; species Glaciecola siphonariae. The sequence continues at coordinate 1,972,088 of NZ_JBHSGU010000002.1, read as the reverse complement.
GGCGATAGGCAATTTTTTTGCCATCAGGCGATATGACCGGATCAAATTCTTCTTCGGGGGTGTCGCTTATACGCACAACGTCATGTTTGAGCGAAGCAAATAAGTTAGCTTGTTTGCTATCGCCAGAGCGCAATAAATAAAGATCGTTTTGCCCCTCGCGGTCAGATACAAACACCAGTGAGTCATCGTTTAACCAAGCAATATCGCGGTCACGTGCTGGGCCTGTAGATAGAGCCACACTGCGTTTATCTTCCTTGTCGTTGCGAGTAACATAAATGTCGCCTCGAATAACGTACGCGCTCAGCTTGCCGTTGGGCGAAACGGCATATTCATCGACCTTGTTCGTCATGGTTTTAGCAACCACGGGGTCAAACCTAAAATCGCTGTTAACGTCAATATTAAGCGGTTTTTTATTTTGCGTTGTCGGGTCAAATGAAAACACGCTATCGCCGGCTTGATACACCAATTTTGATGCGTCTGAGTTAATACTAAAGTGATTTACGCCAAAATCGCTTTGTATGGTGACCTGATCAATGTCTCCATTCAAATCAGCCTTGTGGACGTTGTATTTGCCAGAGCGAGCAGAGATAAAATAAAGGCTGTCGTTGCTCTCCCACTTGGGCATAAAGTCATTACCATTAAAGGTAGTTAGCTGTTTGTAGCTGTCTTTTTCTATGTCATATATCCAAATATCACGATTAGCAGGTCCGCGGTAGGCTTCTCGAGATATGCGGCAAGTACCGCGCACAAAGGCAATTTTACTGCCGTCGGGCGACACCACAGCATCAAAACCTAAGGCATCCATGAAGCGCGACTCGGTTTGATTGCCGCTAGTGCTAACGCTTAATACTTCCCACTCTCGTTCCACTTGAGCATAGGTACGCCGACTGTTAAATAACACCTCATTGTTGTGGGTAAAACTGATAACTCGGTCGTTTGCAGAATGATAGCTCAGGCGCTTTGGGGTACCACCGTCTTTAGGCATGACAAATACATCATCATTGCCAAACCGGTCGCTGCTAAACGCTAGCGTGCTAGCGTCTTTTGACCAGACCGGTCGGCTTTCATAACCTTCATGAATGGTCAGTCGGTTTGCGCGACCGCCGTCGGCATTTACGGTCCATATATCGCCCTGATAAGAAAAAGCGATGGCGTCGCCTTTAGGGCTAAGTTCCGGTTGTAATATAAGAGGGGAGGCCAGCGCTGCGCTCGAGGCTGCAAGCAGAAGGCCTATGGCAAGTGATTTCATAAGATAACCTGTCGTTTTAATTTTATTGGTTTACATATTGATAGGACGTCTTGGTCCGTATAGGGCACTTATACGCAAAAAAACGCTATTCACATCAAAATGAATAGCGTTTAATTTGTACGCTGTTAATTGAGCCGCCTCACTAGATGCTTAGGGCTTGCACACGTTTTAAACATTAATGCACCCAGTGATATCGCTGCGCTTTTTCTTCCATTTGAGCGCGTGTTTCTTCGGGCATAAACAAAGCATTATTGTTTTCAAAGAAGAAAGGCTGACGCGTTTTTTTACTGCCTACCTCGTTCATTGTGGTGGTATCAAACACGCGGCCGTTAATCACAGTGTGAGTCACATATTCGCTGCGCTTAATATCGTTTAACACATCACCGTCGATAATCGCCATATCAGCAAGTTTACCCACTTCTATGCTGCCGATGTCTTTATCCATTCCTAGATGAATGGCGCCGTCAATTGTGCCGCCGCGAATGGCTTCCCACGGAGTAAAGCCGCCTTGGTGCATAATCCACAGCTCCCAATGTGAGCCTAAACCCTCACGCTGACCGTGTGCGCCAATCATCACTCTAACGCCTCTGTCGCGCAGATGCTTGGCATACTTGGCAACTTCCACATGGTTGTATTGATTATCGGGCGCGGTGGGGCGACGAATGGAGCGAGCATCAACTAAAAAGTGCGGTACGTAGCGCATTAAACGCTCATTTTTCCAGACTTCCGTGCGATCGTAAAAATATTCCTCACCCATCAAACCGCCGTAAGCCACTACAAAAGTGGGCGTATACCCAAATTCAGTCGCCTTCCAAAGCTGCGTTAAATCGTCATAACCGCGTTCAATAGGCAGACTGTGTTCTAAGCCAGTATGACCGTCGACCAACATAGAAATGTTTTGTTGAAATTTGCCACCGCCCTCAGGGACAACCATCATTTGCTGCTTGTCGGCTGCAACTAGTACTTGCTGTCGTTGATCTCTACGGGGTTGGTTGTAACTTTTTACCGAAATCGCGCCTAAGTCTTTTAAACGCTGTACATGGTAAAAAGCGTCGTCGTAATCGTTAATGATAGCTTTATAACCGAGCGCTTCTGCGCCATATAATATGGTGCCAGTTGAATAAATGCGCGGTGCTACTATTTTACCGGCTCGCTGTAGCTCGGCTGCCGCCATGATTTCGGTAGTGTCATTAGATGGGTCATGAATAGTCGTTACGCCAAAGGCAAGGTTTGAATATTGATCCCAGTTTTGCTGTGGAATTATTTCATTGCTGCCCTGTGGTCCATGTGCGTGCGCATCGATCAAGCCAGGAATAATTGTTTTGCCGGTGGTATCAATTACCAAGGCGTCGTCAGGAATGCTCACGTCGCCTTTTTTACCCACGCCAGTAATGCGATTGCCGCTAATCACCACAACGCCATCCTCAATCACTTCTTGGATGTTGTCGGCGTCGCGCATAGTCACAAGCTTACCGCCGCTGAGTACCGTAACCTGACTGGGCGCATCAAAGCGCTGCTTAAACGACAAGTCCACGCCATCAGTCACAGGCTCCGGCAGTGACTCTTGAGCGTCTTCGTTTAAAAAGCTGAAGGCTTCATTCAGGCTACGCTCAAAATAGCGAGGTCCGTGCGACCATCCAACCGTTGTGTTGTTATCGCGCCATGTCATATAGTTGCCAGCGCGTGCTGATAACTGCTTAACCGGCAGCGACTTCATATCAGGGCCAATGGTGAGCCGCTTTCCTACTTGGGTAAACGGCATCACGTAGGTGTTGTACTGATGCACAAAAGCTAAATATTGTTTGTCGGGCGAGAGGCGATACTCACTAACCTTATCTGCTCCATATACGTGCTCTTGTTTGTCTTCACCGTTTAAATCAACGCTAACAAACTGAGTTTCTGGGTAAGCAGCCGACACCGATTCGGTGAAGTAAACACGGTCATTGCCCGCACTAAAATGCGGCTCTATTCCCCGTTTGGAGACCCTTGTGGCGGTTTTATTATCGAGGTTTAATACGTATAACCCTGGCTCTGTTGAATACTGCGGGGCAAGTAAATAGCCGCCGGTGACTTTGCGGTAGGCAATTAACTCGCCATCTGTGGAAAAGCTCGGTTCAACATAGTGCCCTGGCTCTAGGCTGACTACCTTGCCTTTGCCGCCTCTTGCTGAGACCACGCGCACTGCGCCGAGGTCTTGGTCGTTCCAAGTGGTATATACAATTTGCTTACCATCTAGTGAATAACGCGGGTAGTATTCGTCATGGTCGCTTTGCTTGGTCAGGCGCTTAACTTTGCCCGATTTTAAATCTTTGACATAAAGTTTTCCGAGCGCTTGAAAGAGCAAAGACTTTCCGTCAGGCGATTTTTGTGCCCAGCGAATGGCTTTTACATCAAACTCATCTGGCGCAACATCCACTTCAAAACGCAAGGCGTCAGCGTATTGAATATTCGTACTCACACTTACATCAAGCGTATCAAGAGATTGGTCAGCAAGGGTAAGTTTATGAAATTTACCGCCTGTCCAAAATACAATGGCATCGCTATCTGGCGTCCAATCAAAATAGGCAAAATAGCCTTCGGTGCCAAAGCCTTCTTGCATGTCTCGTTCTAACTCTAAAAATAGAGGCTTTTCAATACCGGTTTCTAAGTCTTTTACAAACAGAGCGGTTTTGTTTTTGACTCTGCGGACAAAAGCGAGATGTTTCCCGTCGGGTGAGGGGGTCGGTACAACAGCGCCGCCAGTACCTGACACAAACCGCTCTTCTTCACCGCTTTGGCGGTCGTAGCGCGTGATAGCAAATATCGATTTGAGCGGGTCTCTATTATAATCAAAGCCCGAGCCCGGTGAGATGTCGTGTGTGTAATATATGTAGCGCCCGTCAGGCGAAAAGACAGGGTCGGCAATGTTTTGTTGTTCTACTTTGCCATTTTCGCGCTCTTTGATGGCGATGCCAGTGCCGCCGGAGATGTGATACATCCATATTTCGCCGGCTGGAATACTGCGAGACGACATTATGCCTTTGGTAACCACGATGTACTGCCCGTCGGGTGACCATTTTGGCGCATGAATAAGATAGTCTTTTTCGCTAGTGATTTGCTTAAGGTTCTCGCCGTTTATATCCATCGTCCACACGTTTGACAGGCCATCGCGGTCAGATACAAACGCAATCTTAGTGCCGTCGGGGCTTACAGACGGGTGTATATTCCATGCAAAGTCTTGGGTCAGCGCTTTTGCTTTACCGCCGCCTGCTTCAACAATAAAAATATCGCCAAGCATATCAAACACAAAATGTTTGCCGTCGGGGCTTATGTCAAGACTCGACCATGTTGTTTCATTTGTATCAATGGCAAGGCTTTTCAGCGCCATAGGCGGATTGAGTACGTCCCACTGTTCATATTGAGAGTTTGTTTCGGCGTTTTCACCATCGGGAGCGGTATTTTGAGCGAAAGCTACAGGCGCAGCACTCAGGCAAGAAGCCATCATAATGGAGAGAGATAACTGTCGTATTTTTATCATAATTATTGTTAATTTATTGTGATTAAACGTCGCCGACTACAATAAAGGCTAAAGCTTTTAGGCGCAAGGTGCTTGGAGGGAAGTGTTACATTTGCTTACATTGTATCGAGAATGTACTGACGGTTACGAATACCCATAAGCGTGCTGTCTGCGGCTTCTCCTGCCTCAAAATAGGCGGGGCCGGCGGCCTCGAGTAAGACATAATCTTTACCATCTTGTGATACCGTTTTGTCGTCTGGCAAAGGGTGAATAGCAATGGCTAGCAGCGCATGTTTGGGTAATAACACCATCTTTTGGTTAACGCCGCCGCTGTATGCGCGCATTAGCGCTGCAAGGAGAGTTGCCTTGCTGTCGCAGTCGCCTTGATTTTGCATCAGCAGGTCTTTGGGCGATACAAAGCCTGCGCCGTTTGATGTGGCGCGATTTTCGAGGGTATTATAAGGAATGCTTTGTATCCAACTGAGGGCAATATTAATGAACTCACGCGGATTATTTGGCGACTGCTGCATAGCTTTAATGGCCTCAACCACCGGCAGTAAATGCGGCGCACTTTGCTCTGCATATTTTGCGTGATCTTGTTGTATGGCCTTTTGCCCTGTGGGCGATGTGTAGGGCGTATAAAAATGTTGGCTTAGGTATTGGGCTCTGGCTGTTTCGCTTAAGCGACTGAGGTCAGCCATCACTTTTTTGCCTTGTTCAGGCAAGCGTGTTTTTACGCCATATTCTAAACCTGAACCGCGGCGTTTAATGCTCACCCTACCGGTTTTCGGATTCAGCGCTTTTGCGTATTTTAACAAGGCAACTTCGATTTCTCGCTGCATCATGGCATTACTAAACGTTGATTGCGTGGCCGGCATCTGGGCAAGCGCCGCTGTGGGCAGGGCAAATTCGAGTGTAAAGTCTCCATCGTGCGTCGACCATTGATATGAGAAAGCAAGTGAATCGGGTTCTACTTGTGGTGAAAAGTGTGTTGAAAAGTGAGTTTGGTCAGCTTTTGCATAGAGGCTTAAAAACGCCACTAACATAAGCAGCATAAGGCCCACCAAGCGGCAAAGTGAAATAAAAACCGATTGACGTATTTGTTCTATATGCGCTTGGTCTATATGTGCTTGTTCTGTATCTGCTTGAATAGGCGAGTATGATGTGGGTAACTGGCTTTGCTGCTGGTGAGTATTTGGTGATGCATTGTTTGGTGAGATTCTGTGCATACGATATTCGGGCCTTAAGGCTTTACCCAATGTGACGATGGCGCTAAAACGATATATTGCATATCGGCCAGAAAGGTCTTTTGTTGAGCATTTGAAACGACCAACAGGCCTTAGGCTTATTTAGTTAGCGACCTGCTGCGCACTGAACCAGTTTAACTGCTTATGTAAAGTCACTACGCTCCCCACAATAATAAGCGTTGGGGGTTTAACGTTTTCAGTAAGCGGATTATCCATAATATCGTTTAATGTTCCGGTCACTACGTTTTGATTAACACGAGTCGCATTTTCAACCAGAGCAATGGGCGTTTGTGCATCAAGGCCATGAGCTACAAGCTCTCGGCAGATAATGGGCAGGCCCGTCAGTCCCATATAAAATACAAGGGTTTGCTGCGCTTGCGCCAGCGCCTGCCAATTTAAATCTATGCTGTTGTCGCGCAGATGTCCTGTTGCGAAGGTCACCGACTGAGCGTGGTCGCGATGCGTGAGAGGAATGCCTGCGTAGCTAGCTGCGCCAGTCGCGGCGGTGATCCCCGGCACAACCTGAAACTCAACACCGTGCTCAATCAGCGTCTGTATTTCTTCGCCGCCTCGCCCAAAAATGAAAGGGTCGCCGCCCTTGAGACGCACAACGCGGTTTCCTTCGAGCGCCAAGCGAGCAAGCATTTCATTTATTTCTTCTTGTGGGATGGTATGGTTGCTTTTTGCTTTGCCCACGTAAATTTTTTCAGCGTCGCGGCGCACCAACTCTAAAATGTCGGGCGACACTAAGCGGTCGTATACCACAACATCGGCTTTTTGCATTAAACGTAAAGCCCGAAAGGTAAGCAAATCTGGGTCGCCCGGGCCTGCTCCAACTAAATATACCTGACCTGCTGGTTTGTCACCGCTTTTGTACTTTTCTAGGGCAATGTCTAGCTGCTTTTCTGCCTGCTGCGCATTGCCTTGTAGTACATTTTCACCGATATCACCGTCTAGCACATCTTCCCAAAAATAACGTCGGTCGGTAACTGAAGCCAGCCCCGCCTTAACTTTATTCCTAAATTTTTCAGAGAAATCGCCCAGCAAGCTAATTTTATGAGGCAACACCGACTCTAATTTTTGTCGAATGTAGCGCAGTAGCACAGGTGCTACACCACCGCTGCTCATCGCAATAATAATGGGACTGCGGTCTACTATAGATGGCGTAATAAACTTACAAAGAGGTGTATTGTCGACTACGTTAACTAGTTTGCCTTGGCTATGCGCTAGGTCATGTACATGTTGATTTACTTCGCTTCTATCAGTCGCCACAAACACCAAGGTTTTGCCCGCTAAATCGCCATCTTCAAATTCACGATGCTCAATGGGTATATTGTGCTCTTTCGCGAGTTTGGCCACGGTGTCACTCACCCATGGTGATACGATACTGATTTTTGCAGGCGTTTTTAAAATTAACTCGAGTTTACGAGCAGCCACTTCTCCGGCCCCAACAATAAGACATTGGGTATATTGGGCGTCGATAAAAACCGGGAAATATTTCACTGCTCAGCGCCCTTTGCCTGAGAAAGCTCAGCCTTTTTTTGTGCTAATGTTCGCTGACGCTGAACAACCCAAATAGCGAGGCAGGCGGCGCCGAGGGTAAAGGCAATGATCGCTTGGCTAAAATTTTCTCTGAACACGCTTAAAAAAAACCACACGGTCATGACTTCGCCGGCAATTAAAAACGACAGCGCTTTTACTTTAGATTTAACTGACATGTGGTTTCCTTTTATGGATACTAATTTTGATATATAGAACGCGCAAGACTGCTACAGAAGTCCACAATATACACGACCATTACACAGACAAATATGCACAGACATTCATTGTACAAACAACTATCACACAGACAGCTACTTTGCAGCGGCCTGCAGTACAAAAGGCTAATACTTCAGCCTTGTTATGCTCAAATATCTTCAGCGGTCTTAAACATCATACGCTAAGTGTAAATCTTTAAAATAAGATAAGAAGTAATAAAAATAGAATTTATATAACGTTTAATTATAGCGCTTCTACAAAAACGCCCAGCCTATCTTAGATAGCGCTGGGCGTTTTAAGCTCAAGCTGATATGGCTATGCCAAAAAGACCTATTTGCTTTTTTTACGCTTGGGTGGCTCGTCGCTCCACGGTCGTAAATTCAAACGTTGCCCCGCAACACGAGTTTTGGTCAAGGTTTCACGAGTTTCAGGCGGCATACCGTCTGGCAGGTCAACCAATGAGTAGTTGTCATGTATATCAATAGCACCAATGTGCTTGCTGCTAATGTTGGCCTCGTTTGCAATGGCGCCCACGATATTGCCAGGTTTTGCTCCGTGTACATAACCCACTTCAATCTTAAAGCGCTGCATACCTGCTTCGGGTTTGCCGCGCGGACGGCTTGGCGCTTTGCGCTCACCTCGAGCTGGGCGTTCGCCGCCACGTTCGTTTTTAGCACGAGGGCCTCGACCAGTGTCACGCTCTCTACCGCGTTCCTTAAAGCTAGGAGCGGCGTTTAGGTCAGGTCGGTCGCCGTCGCGTAAGAGTAGTGGCTCGTCGCCTTGAGCCACTTTTGCTAAGGCTGCCATTACGCGCTCTGGCGACGCTTCCGACGTTTCCATAATCGACTCAATTACCGGCATGTAAGATTCGATAGACTCATCGTCTAATGCTTCAATTACATTGGTCTTGAATTTGTCCAAACGAGACTCATTGAGCTGAGAAATAGACGGAATGTCCATTTTTTCAATCGACTTCTTAGTGGTTTTCTCAATCGCAAAGAGTAAACGTTTTTCACGATGAGAGATAAACAATATCGCGTCGCCGGTTCGTCCTGCGCGACCGGTACGCCCGATACGGTGTACATAAGACTCAGTATCGTAGGGAATATCGTAGTTAATCACGTGGCTAACGCGCTCAACATCTAGGCCGCGGGCTACAACATCAGTTGCAACGAGTACGTCTATTTTGCCCTGCTTGAGTTTATCAACCGTGCGCTCACGCTGGTTTTGCGGAATATCACCGTTAAGTGCTTCAACGTCGTAGCCGCGTGCATTGAGTTTTTCAGCAAGCTCTACGGTGGCGGTTTTGGTGCGCACAAAAATAATCATGCCGTCAAACTCTTCTACTTCCATTATACGGGTAAGTGCTTCGAGCTTGTGGTGCCCCGCCACTTGGCAGTAGCGCTGGCGAATAGCGTTGGCCGTGGTAACCGTAGAGGTAATTTTTACATGCTGCGGATTTTTCAGATAACGCTGAGTGATTTTTTTGATTTGATCAGGCATGGTGGCCGAAAATAGCGCCGTTTGACGTTTTTCCGGTGCATGCGACAAAATAAGCTCAACATCGTCGATAAAGCCCATGCGCAACATTTCATCTGCTTCGTCGAGCACTAAAAACTTGAGCCTGTCGAGCTTGAGCGTTTTACGTTTGATATGGTCAATTATTCGACCAGGCGTGCCCACAACAACCTGTACACCGCGTTTTAGCTGGCGAATCTGATTGTCGTATGATTGTCCACCATATACTGGTAAGACTTTGATTTTTTTGGAGAAGCTTGCGTACACTTGAAACGCTTCTGCTACCTGAATAGCAAGTTCTCTGGTAGGAGCAAGCACAAGTAACTGCGGAAACAGTTCATCGGGGTCGATGTTGGCCAGCATTGGCAGTGCAAAAGCAGCAGTTTTACCTGTGCCCGTTTGTGCTTGGCCGAGTAAATCGTGGCCTTCTAGCAGTAATGGAATACTTTTGGCCTGTATAGGCGACGGTTTTTCGTAGCCTACTTTTTCAAGGGCCTGTAAGAGCGTTTCCGGCAGATTGAGGTCTTTAAAGGTGATGTCGACAGTGTCGGTCATAGATTGTCCTGATAAATTACAAGAATGAGGCTTAAGCAGAGAGGATACGTGCGCCAGATGATAATCAATTATTATATTAGAAATCACGTCTAGATACCATTAAACTTATTGCACAAGAGACGCTTTAATGTGTAAATATAGCGTGATTGTCGGTGAAAATCGAAATGCTAGCGAAAGCGCCCCGCTTACCGAGCACAATATTAGATTGAATAGAGGAAGTTTGTCATGTTGCGTAATAATCCCCAAAGTCGTCGTTCGACACCCGTAAAACGTATTGCACAGGCACTTGGTGCCGGCGTTTTACTGTTTGGTTTAATGGCGTGTTCGGGTAAAACCGTAGATGAACATATTCAGCAGGCTCAGGTTTACGTAGACCAGGGTGACAATAACGCCGCCATTATTGAGCTAAAAAGTGCGGTGCAGCAAGATCCACGCTCAGCCCAAGCGCGTTTTGAGTTGGGCAAAATCTATATCGAGCAGAAGAATTTCGAATCGGCGGAAAAAGAGCTTTCTCGGGCACTAGAATTAGGGCATCCACCGCCCAAGGTTATTCCTTTACTGTCGGAGGCGTATCAACGAACGGGGGCGAATGTTGCGCTTGCTGACTTAAGTTACGATGAACAAAGCATGACAACCGTAGAGCGATTGGAAATTGGATTTCGTAAGCTACAATCGCTGATTCAACTCGAGAAGAACGCAGAAGCGAGAATATTAATCGACCAAATGGCTCCGCTTGAATCTAGCTCGGTTTACAAAGGATTGATTGAGGCGCACCGCGACATACTCGACAAAGATTACGAAAGCGCCCTGACGCAAGCTATTGCTCTGCAAGAGCGCGCTCCGCTTAACCGAGACGTGCTTAGCTTTACCGCGCGTTTATACATGCTCAACGGTCAAGAAGAAAAAGCCGCTGAAATTTACGAAGAGTATTCGAAAGTCGCCACCGACGATATCGAATCGAAGTTTGCGTTGGCTAATATGTTGGTGCAGCAGGGCGAGACAGAGCGCGCAGAGGTTTATGTAGATGAGCTTATGCAAATAAGCGATACCAATGGCCTGTTAAATCAGCTCAAAGGGATTATTCGTGCGGCCAACGGCGATTTTCAGGGCGCACTAGATTACAGCGTGAAGGCAATTCAGTTTGGTCAAGCCGACCCACGCGTGCGTTTGGTAGCGGGTTTTGCCGCCTATCAATTGGGCGAATTTGAAAAAGCGGTGATGCATTTAACCGTTGTTGCCCCGGCCCTGCCAGATGGACACCCTGGGCTGCGCATTTTAGCGGCCAGTCAACTGCAATCAGATATGGGCACAGATGCGAGTAACATCCTACCGCGTATTGGTGAACTGAGCGCGCAAGATGCGTCGTTGTTCTCGCGTGCAGGCTACGAACTTATCCAAGAGGGTAATATAGACGCCGCGAAAGAGGTCATAGCCCAAGCCGACAAGATTAGCGAAACCGCTGACGATCTCACCCGCCTTGGTATTTTAAAATTATCGGTGAACGACGTTGAGGGGCTTATAAATTTAGAGCAAGCGGTCGACAAAGCGCCAGAGTCGGTTACCGCAAAGTCGACTCTCGCAACTGCCTACTTGGGCACCAACCAATTAGATAAAGCGCTTGCACTTGCCCTCGAATGGCAGCAGTCTGCGCCGAATGCAATTGAAGGGTTTTTATTAGAATCGGAGGTGTATCAACGTCAAGCAAACTACGAAAAGGCTTTACAGATACTCGAAAAAGCGAGTCAGATTGACAGCAATAATGCGGCCCTATTGGTTGCCCAGATACGACTCAATCTTCGTCAAAAGAATATTGATACTGCCCTGACCTTCACTGAAACCTTACTGACACAAGAGCCAGAAAATGTGGTTGCCTTAGCCAGTTTGTTTGCCATTAAGTCGGATAAGGGGCAGGCGAGTGACGCAATTTCGCGTATTCAATCGGCTTTTAATAAAGATAAAAGCAATCAACAATTAGCGCTTTTGCTAGCGAGAGCAGGGCTGGCCAGTCAGCAGCCTAAACTGGCCGTTGAGGCACTAGACTCAATTGAAGCGACGCGCGGTGCACCAAGCCAGTATTGGTCGATGCGAGGGTTTGCATTGTTGCGTGACAATCAAACTGATGCGGCCGAAAAACACTATGAAACTTGGATGGACTTGTTTCCTAAACAAGAAAATGCGGTCATTGGACGGCTTTTGATTTTAGATGCAAAACGACAGTACGAGCGTGGACTCGACCTTATTGTTGAGTTTTTGGCGCGCAAGGATAATTTGCAGGTCAGATTACTTGAAGCTTATTTTTACGCCATGGCGGGCGAGGCCGAGCAAGCCAGAACCAAGGTAAATGCCATTGATGATAAATATCAAGCTCTGCCTTTTTTACGCGGTGTTAAAGCGCGTATCGCGCTGCTTGAAGGGAGACCCACTGATGCTTTAGATGATGCGCGCGCTTCGTTTGAGGACAACCCTAAGACCGACAATTTAATTGTGTTGGTGCAGGCATTAGATATGACAGGTCAGGCTGATGCAGCGTATCAATTGGTGGAGCAATTCTCTCAAGCCAATCCGAATGATATGCGGGTAAAACTTCTGCTGGCACAGCGTCAAATTTCTAAAGATAGCCAACAGGCGATTAAGACTTACAGCGAAATGCTTGAGAAAACCCCTAACAGCTTTGTTGTGCTAAATAACCTAGCGTATTTGCTAATGGAAGACGGAGACCTCGATACGGCGGCTGGCCTTGCAAAGCGCGCGTATGACCTTCAGCCAGACAATGCTGCAACGGTAGATACCTACGCGCAAATCTTAATTAGGCAAAATAACATTGAAGACGCGGTGGAGGCCTACAATAAAGTCATGAGTGACGAAGTAACGAACGAAGAGGTTATCCTTAACTACATTGAAGCACTATTGAAAAATGGCTCGACGGTTGTGGCCAAGCGCCGGCTTGAAGCGAGAAGCTTTGTATTGCCGGAATCTCTAGAGCGCATCGATGCTCTGCGTCAGCAGTTTGATCTTTAGCATATTTGTTGTAGCTGCTTGAAAACAGACAGTTAAAAACAGACAGATAAAATAAGAGAAATATAAATAAGAGTAAAATTTACGAAAATACGACGGCCTGCTCTACAGCAGGTCGTTTTGATTTAGCGTTTTAAGTGGAAAATCTTTCGATGTTTGACAATATGCATGCCGCGCTAGTTCGTTTGCGGCATAACAAGGCTTTTGAGTTTTTCGTTATTGCGGTGATCATTATTTCTGCGCTCGAAATTGGCGCAAAAACTTACGATTTATCCGATACCGCCCTGTCTATCACGCACTACTTAGACGTGTTTATTACTGTCTTTTTTCTTATTGAAATATTGATTCGTTTTATTGCAGAAGAAAAGAAGCGGGATTTTTTCAAATCGGCTTGGAACGTATTCGACACTGCTGTCGTTGTGATCAGCCTTATTCCTATCAACGAGTCGGAAATGGCGCTGCTAGCCCGTCTTATTCGCATTTTCCGCGTGCTCAGGATGATTTCTATTGTGCCGGAGCTTAGGGTGTTGATTAACTCTCTTATGGTCGCGCTGCCGCGCTTAGGTTATGTCGTGCTACTCATGTTTATCATCTTCTATATTTATGCGGCAATCGGGTCCTTTTTGTTTAATGATATTAATCCGGTGTTGTGGGGTAATATTGCGATTTCGATGCTGACATTATTCAGGGTAATGACCTTTGAAGATTGGACTGATATTCAGTACGAAACCATGGACGTTTATCCAATGAGTTGGCTATTTTATATGACGTTTATTTTCTTCACGGCCTTTGCGTTTTTAAACATGGTCATTGGCATCGTAGTGGGTGTGATGGAGGAAGAGCATAGCAAAGAGCGCAATCAAGGCCAACCTAGCTTGGCAGACATACAAGCGCAAATTGCACAGTTGAGCGCGCAGTTAGAGCGAATGCAAGGGGCCGATAGCGCCACCCACCACACTGAAGGCGCCAATCAGCAGAAAAACCTTGATACATCAAAAGACGCTAAGCAACCAAAATAGTACTCAAGCGAACGATAAAGCCCGTTGAGGGCGTCTTAGCGCAATTAAGACTGCTCTTGCGGCGCTGCCTTTAGTGCTTGGTTTATTGCCTGTAGGTCGTCTACTGTAAGCGTGCCAGCCGCTGCTTTTAAGCTTATGATTGAGGCAATAAAGCTGTAGCGTGCGTCGGCGAGATTACGGCGAGCGTCAAACAAGTTACGAGTGCTGTTTAGCACGTCTACGATGGTACGCGTGCCTACATCAAAACCCGCTTCGGTGGCTTGCAAAGCACTTTGTGCCGAGACAACTGATTGCTCAAGAGCACGGATGGTTGAAATCGCCGCTTTTGTATCATTAAAAGAGCTGCGCACAGTTCGAACGGTTTGGCGATACGTTAACTCAAGAGTTTCACTGGCTACGACAAAATCAGAGCGAGCGATATCGCTACGGGCACTCACCGAACCGCCTTGGTAAATCGGCACATTCAGTGAAAGCGTGATGCTCTGAGAATCTAGTGAGGGTAGGTCGGTTGGCGCGCCGTCGTCAATGGTATTTTCACTGTCGTCAACGCCATAGGAGCCACGTAATCCAAGCGTTGGATAGTGCCCCGACTTGGCTATATCGATGTCTTGTTTTGCGATATCTTTAGCAAAACGCTGAGCAAGTAGTGTGAGATTTGATTCTTTAGCAATATCCAACCAAGCGCTTGCCGTTTCAGGAACCGGCGCAGTTGCAGTAAATCGCTCGGTGTCTAATACAAATAAGTTGTCATGATACTTGCCAGTGATTTCTCGCAATTCTTCTAAGCGAAGCTCAACTGAGTTTTCGGCTCGAATTTGGCGTGCAACCGTATTATCGAAGTTTGCTTGCGCCTCATGGACATCAGTAATGGCGGTTAAGCCCACCTCAAAACGTTGCTTAGTTTGCTCTAACTGTCGCTCAATTGCACGCAACTCTGCTTTTACAAATTCTACGTTGTCTTGTTCTCTTAGCACCGCTAAATAAGCGCTTACAGTGCGCTGCATGAGGCTCTGCAGAGTAGCCCCGAGTGAGGCATCGCTTTGCTGAGCCACTAATTCGGCGCGGTCAAGACCCAACCAGTTCGCGTGGTCGTACAAAGACATGTTTAGCTCTATGCCATAGCTTAATGAGGTGTTATCGATGTTAAATACACCAAATCCAGGCTGAAAACGCTCACTGCTGCTGTCAGAGTAGCTGACACTGCCAGAGAGTTGGGGCAATAAGCTTGCACGGTTTAGGTCAATCGCGGCGTAGGCAGACTCTTTTTGAGCCTGTGCACGATTAATTATAGGGTCGTTTTCAGCGGCCAGTTGGTATACCGTCATTAAGTCATCGGCGTATGCTCCGCCAGAAACAGCGAAACCGACAATAAGCGTGAGTAAAGTTTTTTTCATTGGCAAGCGCCCTAATGTATCTAACTAATAATAAAATTGATGGAGATTAGTGTAGTGTATTCAAGCCACTTGTGACATCAAATGCTTGTAATATTTAGCCTCTAAGTGTAACAGAATGTAATGAAAATGCAGATTAAGTTTCTGTTAACTCTGTCAAAAACGAAATATTTGGATATAGGATCAAAACAATATGAGTCAATTCACTAAGAACGATGTGAAACTGCTGAATAGCCAAACCTTGTACAGTGGCTTTTTTAAAATGGTGAAGTACTCATTTACCCACAAAAAATACGATGGCAGCGAAAGCGCCCTTGTGCAGCGCGAAGTATTTGAACGCGGTCACGCAGTGGCAGTTTTAGCTTACGACAGAAACTGCGAGGAATTTGTACTCATAGAACAGTTTAGATATCCTGCCGTGCCGACGACTGATGACCCTTGGATGATTGAGATAATTGCAGGCATCATTGAACAAGGTGAGCAAGAGGTTGAGGTATGTAAGCGGGAAGCGCTAGAAGAAGCAGGTGTGCATCTGCATAAGATAACAAAAGCCTTGACCTACCTCTCTAGCCCCGGAGGAACCACTGAAAGACTGCATATTTACATGGCCGAGGTTGACGCCAATAGTGCCGAGGGTATACACGGTTTAGACAGTGAGTCGGAAGATATAAAAGTATTAAGGGTAAGCGAAAAACAGGCGATAGCGTGGTTATGCGCGGGCAAAATTGACAACGCCGCTGCCATTATTGCGCTACAATGGTTTGCCTTGAACAAGCAGGAACTTTTTGCTCGCTGGGATAGCTGGGAAGACTAATTGATTGTGCTTACTAGAAATGCTTAAACGCTGTTGGAGCTACATTTGAAAAAACGTTACGTGCCGCATTTACCGAGTATTCTTGCTACCTGTGAGAATAACTATGTGTGCATGCTTAAATTGCTCCCCGATTGTGACAGTGAAGATTTAAGCTATGAGTTTAGCGTTACCGATAAGCTAACTTATCGTATTACCATTCTCGATTCTACTCGCTACACCAGCACGCTCAATGTGTCGCAGATTGACGTGACGACGCCTAAGTTTTTACGCCCGAGTATGGTGGTGCGCTTATATCACGATGCAAAAGTGGCTGAGGTGCTTGAATCTCAGCGCACGTCGCAGCTAAAACCGGTATACGAATACCCGAATTTAAACATGCATCAACGCAATGAGAAATTCATGGTAAATGTTTTTTTAGCTGAGTGGCTTCACTTTTGTTTGTCTTTACATACCGCCGATACATAAACATTATTACCACTGTAGCTATAGGACTCAATTCACGTGCATGTGATTTATTTACACGGATTTTTAAGCTCTCCTCAATCTGCTAAAGCGCAGCAAACTAAGCATTATGCAAGTAAGCACTTGCCGTCTTTAAATCTGCACATACCGCAGCTTTCTGGCAACATCACAAAAGCGATTGCGAGTGTTGAGGCGCTGATTGCTAGCTTACCACCTCAACCCCTGCGTTTTATTGGCAGTTCGATGGGCGGATTTTTGTCTACTTATTTTGTTGAAAAATACGGCGGCAAAGCGGTCTTAGTTAACCCAGCTGTATTGCCCTATCGCCTGCTGAGTCACTATCAGGGTGAACATATCAACCCACACAGTAAAGAGCGGTTTTTTATTCACCATCAAAGCATTGAGTTGCTCAAAGCTCTTGAGCCAAGCGCCCTTGAAAACGTTGGCGCTTATAAAGTTTTATTGCAAACTGGTGATGAAACGCTCGACTATCGCCTCGCAGAACAAAAGTACTGGGGGAGTCAGCTCACTGTTGAGCAAGGCGGTGACCATAGTTTTGTCAATTTCGAAGATCATTTACCGAGCATTTTTGATTTTTTACGCTAACAAACGGCATTCACCTCGAATTTGTCATATTGCTTGCACACAAGCGCCTTGCTACTATCAGTACATAGCAGAAAGGCTGTCCCTCACTAAGAATAACAATGAAGCGCTAACCTATGAGCAATCAATACAATTCAGATGCGATTGAGGTCTTAAACGGACTTGAACCAGTAAAACGCCGGCCGGGCATGTATACCGACACAACTCGCCCTAATCACCTCAGCCAAGAGGTGATTGACAACAGTGTGGATGAGGCGCTGGCCGGTCATGCCAGCTCCATTAAAGTGATTTTGCATGAAGACCAGTCTCTGGAAGTCATTGATGATGGTCGCGGTATGCCCGTAGATATTCACGCCGAAGAAAAAATCTCTGGCGTTGAACTTATCATGACGAAGCTTCATGCTGGTGGTAAGTTTTCTAACAAAAACTATGAATACTCGGGCGGTCTTCACGGCGTAGGTATTTCGGTGGTAAACGCTCTTTCTACTCGCGTAGAAGTCACAATCAGGCGAAACGGCGAGGTGCATCAAATCGCCTTTGCAAACGGCGATAAAGTAGAAGAACTCGCGGTAATTGATACCTGCGGTAAACGCAATACCGGCACAAGAGTGCATTTTTGGCCAGACCCAAGCTATTTTGATTCAGCAAAATTCTCGGTAAGCAAGCTGCTGCATGTGCTGCGAGCAAAAGCCGTTCTTTGTCCGGGCTTGCGCATTCGTTTTGACGACAAAGTGGGCAAAGAAACCTATGAATGGTACTTTGAAGACGGCCTGCGGGACTACCTCTATCAGTCGGTCAAAGATTATATTACCCTGCCTGACGACACTCCTTTTGTTGGACAATACGCCGGTAACGGCGAGGCGGCAGACTGGGCCTTAATGTGGCTGCCAGAAGGTGGCGAGATGGTCACTGAAAGCTATGTTAACCTCATTCCTACCGCCCAAGGTGGCACCCATGTAAACGGCCTACGCCAAGGCTTACTCGATGCAATGCGCGAGTTTTGTGAATTTAGAAACTTATTGCCCCGGGGCGTAAAAATAACGGCCGAAGATATCTGGGACCGCTGTAGCTATATTCTGTCAACCAAAATGCATGACCCGCAGTTTGCAGGCCAAACCAAAGAGCGTTTGTCGTCTCGCCAAGCCTCTGCCTTTGTTTCAGGCGTGGTGAAGGATGCCTTTAGTTTATGGCTGAATCAGCATACTGACGTAGCAGAACTGTTGGCAGAAATGTGTATCAATAATGCACAGCGCCGCCTCAAAGCGAGCAAAAAAGTGGCGCGCAAAAAAGTCACCCAAGGGCCGCCTTTGCCCGGCAAGCTCACCGATTGTTCAACCCAAGATAACAGCCGCTCAGAGCTTTTCTTAGTAGAGGGTGATTCAGCAGGTGGTTCTGCGAAACAGGCAAGAGACAGAGAATTTCAAGCAATCATGCCGCTGCGCGGTAAAATTTTAAACAGTTGGGAGGTTGATTCCTCGCAAGTACTGGCCTCACAAGAAATACATGATATTTCAGTGGCGCTGGGCATCGACCCTGATTCTGAGGATTTAAGCGGCTTACGCTACGGGAAAATATGCATACTGGCCGATGCAGATTCTGACGGACTCCACATTGCCACGCTTTTGTGCGCCTTATTTGTAAAGCACTTTAGAACGCTTGTGGATCAAGGCCACGTGTATGTTGCCATGCCGCCCCTGTTTAGGATAGATGTGGGCAAAGAGGTTTTTTACGCCCTCGATGAATCAGAGCGCAGGGGGATTTTGGACCGCATTGAGGCCGAGAAAAAACGCGGTAAAGTTAACGTGCAGCGCTTTAAAGGCTTAGGCGAGATGAATCCACTGCAACTGCGCGAAACCACTATGGACCCTAACACGCGCCGCTTGGTACAGCTGACCAGTAAAGACGGCGAAAATATGCTTGAGCTTATGGACATGCTGTTGGCGAAAAAGCGCTCTCCCGACCGCAAAGCTTGGCTTGAAAGCAAAGGTAATTTGGTTGTTGTGGAGTAGGTAAATGCGAAAGACGTTTACCGCGCTAGGCTTAGCAGCAGCGCTCATCTTGCTGCTGTTTATTTTACTCTTCGATTTGTCGCCTAGCGTAGATGTTGCTTCGAGCAAACAGGTCGATAAGGCCGACAGCGTAAATGCGCTGCTCGAACAAATTACAGTTGTGGTGCGTGAACGAAACGCGCCTCATCAGCTGAGTGTTAAACTAGAACAAGCTCACAGCTTAGCTGGATTTTTACAACGCGCCCACGCTCAGGCGAAAGCAGATGTGGCGTTTGAGCAAAACAAAGCTTTGCTGCAACTGAGCTATCAGTTTACTACCTTTGTGACCAACCTTTATTTAAATCTTGAGGTACAGGTGCTAAACGGAAAAGGTGTAAACCTCGCCTATGTAAAAATTGGCAGCATAAGCATACCCGGTGGTCTTGCCTTGAAGCTGACGCAGTGGCTTGCCAATACCTATACAGACAGTGAGGTTGCTACCGAAGCTATTGCGCTGGTTAAAGAAGTAGACATTACCCCTCAGCGTGCTTTGTTAGATTTGGCGCCTTCGGCCACGTTTTTCTTAGCCCTTAAAAGCATTCGCACAGGTGAGGACGACCCTCGAACTGTGTTGTTGAAACGCCAGCTTGTTCATTACCTACGTTTTTTAGACGCACTGGAGCAAGCCCCTTTAAATGCGGCCAATCATTCTTTAAGCGCATATTTACATCCTCTGATGCAAGAAGCGCAGCGCCTTAGCATATCAAGTGATGCGGTGTTGCAAAACGAAGCCGCTTTACTAGCGCTCGCGATTTATGCTGGAAATTACCGCTTTTCACGAATGGTCGGGCAGCTCGATATTGAGGTGGCCGATATTCCTACGTCGAAGCGTGCCCCGGTGTTAGCCGCTCGACAAGATTTGAGTTTGCATTTTTTATATTCTGCTGCAATTAAGTTGTTATCAGAACAAGATATCAGTATTGCGGTAGGCGAATTTAAAGAACTTATGGATAGAGGAGCGGGCGGGTCTGGCTATAGTTTTGCAGATTTGGCTGCGGATTTATCTGGCGCTCATCTTGCCGCGCTTGCGGTTAACCCGCAGTACGCGTCGCATGTGCAAAGCGTACTGAGCGCAAATGCATCTGAGCAGGCGTTTTTTCCAAGCGTTGATGGCCTCGATGAGGGCTTGAATGCTCAAGCCTTTGCCAGTAAATATCAGGCGGTCGATAGTGTCGCTTATCAACAGGCGGTAGACGTAATTAATCAGCGTATCGGCGAACTCGACGTATCTAATTTAAGCCCTTAGCCAAGGCAATAACAAAAAACTAATGTGTGAGGAAACGATGAAAGCAATGAGTTTGAGTAAGTTGAAGGCAATGAGTTTGGGTGAGTTGAAAGTAAAGGTATTCAAACGAATAGGTTCTAAAGTACTGAATACATTAGGTTGCGCACTATGCGCTTTAGTATTCGCCGTGAATACCCATGCAGCGATGGTGTATAAGGTTAGCAAAGGTGAGGACCACATTTATGTGGGCGGTACTATCCACGTGCTTACCGCCGCTGATTTTCCTCTCGCCCAGCCTTATGATACGGCCTATGCGCAAGCTGATGAGCTGGTATTTGAAACAGATTTGGCCGCATTTAAAGACCCTGCCATTATGGCGAAAATGGGGCCTGTTTTGATGCAAAGCGACGGACAAACCTTAACGTCACAGCTTTCTGAAAAAACGGCAAAGGAATTTACGCAGTTTTTGCTCGAAAGGCAGCTACCCATTGTGCAGTTTGATGCGCTGTCTGCAACCGGTGCCATGCTTACGCTAACCATGTTGGAGTTTCAGGCACAGGGCTTTGTGAGCGAGGGGGTTGATGCTTTTTATCATGCTAAAGGTAGCGAGCAGGGCAAAGACATTGCGTGGCTAGAGACGGTTGACAGTCAAATTGCACTTTTAGATAGTTTCGACAATGGCGACCCCGATGCGTTAATTGCCTATACGCTTGACGAGATAGATTTGAGTGCTGGCATAATTACTGAGCTCCATGAGGCATGGAAGGCTGGAGATTTAGCCGCGCTTGAGGCGGCAGGGCTTGCAGATATGAAGCGAGACTTTCCGCAGATATATCAGGACCTAATGCTAAGCCGAAATCAAAAGTGGCTGGTGCAGCTTGAGGCCATGTTTGACGACGACAATACCGAATATGTGCTGGTAGGGGCAATGCATTTGGCCGGCGATGACGGTATTTTGCACATGCTTGAGTCGAAAGGTTATGCGATTGAACGTTTGTAAGGCTGCGTAAGGAGGGCACCGCCTGTAAGGTGCTCTCTGTTATTTGCTAGTTCTCGTTATGACTTTCTATCTATAACTTTCAATTGCTTACGTGTAAAGGTCGCCGAGGGCGAGCTTCACAGGGTCTTTTTGAATTGCTCTAGTGTTGTTAATAAAAGCTCTAGCTTTTTTACAATAGTTGGTAACGCTTGATTAATGGTTTGTTCTGTTACCGATTCGCCCTGCAGGTGGGCAACATCCCCAGCAACTTCTTCAACATAGCTTGAAAAGCGTTTGCTGCGACTGGTAAACGGGGTGTCGTCGCCAAAAATAGTCTGAAATTTTCCTTTACCAGATGCGCTTAAAGCATCTAAGGCGGTGTCGGCATCAATGGCTTTTCGATATACAACTTGTAAATTATCGTTTAATGCGTGAATGACTTTTTTCATATCTTCCTTTTGATGTATGTTTTGTTAGATCCTGCAAACATAAGCAAAGCGCTCTGCTCAACATGACAATAATTACGCGAGACTAATGCATAACGCTAGCATGCCGATATGTCTAAGATGGGCAATTGTGCCTGCATTCATAGCTCGCTACAAGCGCGTGGAGGAACAGATGATGGATTTACAAGGTACAAGCGATCTTGCTTTTACCCTTCAAATTAAATCTGCGCAAATGGCAAACAGCCAGCAGAAGCAAGAAGGGCAGGCAGTGCTTCAGTTACTCGAAGCAGCAGCACCCGCGCCTAGCGGTAGCTCAGGATATAACGTTAATACTTATGCGTAGCTTGAGTGTTAGGCTGAAGTCCTAAATCAATCGGCGTTTTCACTCGCTGAAGAATCGACACATATCACCGCATTCGATTTGCCACACGACAGCCAAGCACCTATTGCAATCTGGCGCTAAGCCAAGAGTCGATTGATTATTGAGATCGAGGAGCGCCTCGAAAAACATGTTTACTAATGGCAATTATGCAGAATCTATTACAGGCTCTGAATTCATTGACTTAAGTAGGAAATACTTGTTGCTTTTCTGAACTTTTCTTCAATATGAAATGTTTGCTGCTTGTTGCATTGTTTACTTTTAAATAAACAGTAAAATCTATTTCATCTACTCCAATTTTACTGGAGATATGAGATTTATGTATAGTCAATAACCGTAAGCTATCTTTAAACAGATCCGTGCCTGCGACTTTGTCAAACAAAAATATTTCTTTATCTAAATTCACTTCCGTTTTCATACCCTTTACATTCAATATAACCTTTTCAATAGTTACATGCTTATCCTTCTGTGGTGAGTATATTCCTAACCAAATAGCAAACTCATCATTATTGATGGCTTTCACATCACTAACAAATAGAGCACCTTGAAATTTAAAAGGGGTTATGTCAGGTAAATCATAATCAAAAGACTCGTAAAATAGCTGTGAATTTTGATGTTCAAATTTGGTCAACTCAACATAATTACAAGCTGACAAACCTAGCAAACTAAAAAAAGATAAAATAAGCTTCATTCTCATAACCTCAACGACAAGACCAACTTTGCACTCGAGTATTTCCTCCAACCCAATAAGGAGCCACGTTCAACGCTAAATGCCTTATTCCTTTCGCTTCAATTCTTCCGCGCATGTCGGTAATGCCTACGCTGCAAATTTCATGAGTCCGGTGTAGCCGCGCTCGGTGGTGTTTTGATGGGCAATGCCATCTAATATCGAGCTGTGAAGCAACTGAATTTGCCTATCAAACAACATATTCTATTAGTAACCATTTGTTTATAGATATGCAAAAAGCCACAGAACAACAGAAATCAATGCTAATGTTGATTATTCTCTCTACCCCGATCTATATGTGAATTACCTACGTCATTTGGTATAGATGGTGCCTCGAACTAAATGTCCACTTGTAGGCTCGCGAACTATTTTCAATCGGCCAAGATCGTCTTCACTCAAAATCATTCTTAATTCATCGCAGATGTAAAACGTGGCTGAAAACGCGCCTTCAGAGGGAAAATATAAGAGAAAGCCACCCACTTCGTTGTTGCTCGCTAAAGGTATACGCTTATTTTTTATATTTTGTATCCGTGTAGCGATTGTTTGATAAAACTCGGGATCGAAATGTTTGCGAAAAAGTTGACCGTTGTCGCTGGTCTGATTATATATCCCATCACTATCGAGACTCCTAAACTCCAAAAACGTCGTATTTTCAATAGATGAAAGCTCAATTTCTGCGCCATCAGGTATGAACACCCCTTGCTCAAAATATGAAGTGTCTTCGACCAATGCATAATCTTTGAGTTTGGCTTCACAATCTTGAGGCGACACTTGATAATCCACATCTGATTGGAATATTGCGGTTTCAGAGTCACATCCAAAGTTTGGCAATACCAACGAAGCTAAAAAAAACAGTCTCAAAAACATTGAATTTCCTTTTGACAATTGTTGATGTAATAGTCAGTAGCTGAGAGTTCAAGCATTCTTAACCGGTCCTCAAACCTAGGGTTTTTATCAAAAAATTTACTGTAAACTTGCGACCGATTGTAAAAATCAATCAGAGAGTTAACATGTCCAAATGCACCGACAAGTTTCCCATGTTTGTTATCCATGCCACCCCCTAACGGTATAGCAGCGCTTTTTGCATCTTGTGGCACTGAGCTGGCGCCAGTCACTATCGCTATGCTTGTTAGATGAACGCTAAGGACAACATCAACACTTAATGCATTTACCATCTGTTTTCGCTCGAATTCGGCATGCTTGCGGCTTCTAACCAAAGCGCCAGCATGACTGTGTGTTTTACGAAAACCTAATACTTTTGCGTGCGTTGCAATCTGGATCCTGCCCATGAGTGTCCGAGGATTTAACTCTGCTATGTATTGCCTGTATTGAAAAGCATAGTCTTTCAGGTCGTCGCTTGCCAAGTCTTTACTATTTGATCTTGCAAAGATATCTCCCGTTGATTGTTGATGTGTGTCACTACTCATCGCTCTTGCTCCAGCTTCAACGGCAGTATTTATTGCAACCTTTTCATACCAACTAAAGTTTTCGTTTGCATTAACATAACTACTAACGTAAGCAGTAAACGCACCTCTTAACGCACCAGAAGAAGTTCCACCCATAGCTCGCGTAAACTCATAACTCCAAGCGGCTGCGCCCCATGCTCCACCAAAATATGTTGCAACTGCTGAACCAATAAAGTTAACTAATTCAGCTCCAAAGATTTTACTCGCTCCGCGAATGATTGACCGTCCAAGCTTTTTGAACGGCTTGGTAATGTTGTTCCAAAGATAGCCACTTGGGTCGGTGTAGCTAAGCGGATTGTTAAGGACGTAGCTATATCTATTGTAAGACTGGCTATTCGTCGGTCCCTGAATAAAGGGATCAGCCTGGAAGAACCTACCTAAAGTGGGGTCGTAGATCCGCCCGTTCATATGTGTAATGCCTACGCTGCCCATTTCGTGATGTCCGGTGTAGCCACGCTCGGTGGTGGGTTGATAGGCAATGCCATCTAACACCGAGCTTTGAAGCAACTGAATTTGCTCTCCAAATGGGGTATATAAATATTGACTGACCACACTGGCATCCCAATCCGTCACCATTGCCACCGAGCCCTGCACATCTTTGATGATGTAGTGTTCATCGCGCCTGTTTGAAATGCTCTGAGAGGTCGTGCTTTGCCTAAAGGTAAAGACTACGTTGCCATTGGCCTCGGTAAACTTATGCTCAGTTATTTGATTGCCTGTGCTTTTTTCTATGCGCTCGTAGCCATCAATGTAAGTGTGGGTAGTAATAACCAGTTGGCCGTTTTCCATACGCTTATGGGTTTTACGCAGTATTTGCCTGTCTATGCCGTAGGTAATATTAACCACGTTACCGCCTTTCGTAATGCGGCTGGGTTTGTTGAACGGGGTATAGGTAAAAGTACGCTCACCATCGGCTAAAGTGTTGCCGTTGTCATCGTAGGCAAAGCTTAAAAGTTTACTGGCTTCACTTAAGCTGGCATCGCTGTGAATACTGACAAGTTGATTGGGTAAATCTGTTTTTGACGGGTCATCGTGGGTGTATTTGTAATGCCCTTTGTCTGACTTGTGCTTAATGTTACCTGCTGCATCATATTCGTAGTCAAAGTTTTGCGTAAAACTGTTAGCTAATGCGCCTTGCGTCATCGCTAAGGTGCGCTTATTTAAACGATTCAAGTCATCGGTGTACTCAAAGGTTTCAACAAATGCTTGCGTGCCGCCATTGCCGTCGTAATAGGAGCTGCTCTTTTCATACACATTGCCGATATCGTCTAGCTCAATATGACTGCTAAAATAGGTAGTATTGCCATGCATAGCGTTAACCGTTGTCAGGGCGCCGTATTCGTTATACAAATACTCA
>NZ_JBHSGU010000002.1:980128-1946324 GCF_042652645.1 Glaciecola siphonariae | reverse complement strand
CGCGCTTATTGTATTTTTGCGCTTCCCATATCTTCTCTTCATAGTAGTAATAGATAGACTGTAAGTTGCCCACAGCATCATATTGATAATTGTATGCTTGACCATACGGCGTATCTTTATCTCTTAGGCGGCTGTAACGGTCATAATAATACCGATGCGTGAAGGTCTCGTCATCAATCGTAACGTCTTTTGTATATAAACGGGCTAAACTATCGTAGGTGTACTCATTGCGCTCGGAAAACGTTGTAATCGCAGGCTGAACGGATGTTCCCGTGCACGTAACATTTTGGCTGGGATACAAAGCAGACCACCTCGAAAGTCAATATGAAACGGTTTACTAAGCCTATAACCCGTTCTCTGGTTTAAGTAGTGAAGCTAAAAACTTTGTAAAAGGCACAATATCCTGCTTGACGCTGGCTGCTTCCAAGGCTTGCATGTATTCATCGCGCCGCTCAACCGGCACAATTGTCCAAGGGCAACCACCAGATGCCATCATTAGATTCATAATGAATCTTCCTATTCTGCCGTTGCCATCAAAATAAGGGTGGATGTAGACAAAAATGAAGTGTCCTAGTACCACTCTGACGGCTGCATTTTTCTCTTCCGCGAGAAGGTCAAACAGCGTTGGCATCATGTCGCGAACAGCCTCTCTGTTTGGTGGAGTGTGCATAGACTGGCGAATATAGACTGGCCCTGACCGATAACCAGCCAAGTCCGACTGTTTTATAATACCGTCGGCAACACTTGGGCCAAATAAGGCGAGATACCAGTCGCTGTGCGTCTGTTCTAATACATCGCCAGGGTTCTTACCTTCTAATACTGCTAATACAGCTATTTTAACTTTTTGAAACGCATCCCAGTAGCCTCTAGCAGCCATGGCGTCTAAGTGTTTTTTACTCTCGTCTGAACCTTCAGCTTGCCAGTTGCCAGAGCGAACCAGTTCAATCAATTCGTGAGTTACCCGATAGCCTTCAATGGAGAGTGA
Source organism: Glaciecola siphonariae (assembly GCF_042652645.1). Classification (NCBI taxonomy): domain Bacteria; kingdom Pseudomonadati; phylum Pseudomonadota; class Gammaproteobacteria; order Alteromonadales; family Alteromonadaceae; genus Glaciecola; species Glaciecola siphonariae. Next base: position 1,945,339 of record NZ_JBHSGU010000002.1, on the reverse strand, counting down.
GTGGTAGGCGTCTGTGACGTATTTATCTTCCACTTCGGTCATGTAGGTTTCGATGTCAATGGTTTGGTGTGGTTGTTCTGGAAAGTGCACGATAATATTTTCACGCATTTGCGCCCACATTAACCGCATGCGATTAACATGGGGAGAGACATCACGACGACCAAGGCTAATCTGTACTTTTTCGGCGAATGGGTCTTTTTCCTGCACTTTCAAATCAGCCGCTTGCATGCCCTTTAAAATATTATCAGCAATTAGATCTCTGCCAATATTTCTAAAAGCCCCCACCAATCGGCCGGCAATCACGCTATGATTGCCCGCGAGTAAAACGGATAATACGTCGGATGCATCAGTGACCATCGATAAGGCTGTACGCATATGGATGGGGGCATTTTGAAACTGATTCGCCGACGAATAAACAAGCGCTGCCGCTAAGCTGTAAACATTTAGCCCTTCAAGGTTTTCAATGTGTTCTGTGGCGGGCAGATTCAACCTGACATCAAAAATTGAGGTTTTGTGCACAAAGGCAGTGGGTTTATTATTGCCTTTGGGTGAGCGCACGAGCAGTTGCTGAGGCACGGTTTTATCGCCAATATGCAGACTGAGTGATTGCTCCGGTGAAAGACACCAAGAATTGTCGAATCGCTGTGACAAATAAGCGACGCAAAAATCCCAAAAAGAGGTATACCAAGATGTACTGTCGCCAGGCTTTTCATCAGGCATTGCCGATATGTACCAGCCCCGAATAACTTCGCGAATAAATCCATGCTTCAATAGCCGCTCTCGATGCACTCTGCTGAGTTGCTTTGACTGGATGGCAACAAACCCAGACTCCTGAAGCTGTTGTAATTGCTCAAGTGAATCTGCTAGCTTATGTGATACACCCCTCATGTCTGCTCCAGCCATTACTCGTGATAATGAATGTTTAACAATCATTACCTCTAGGTTTTAGTGTTATATCAAGTATAGGTTTTGATGTCATCTTATTTATAGGTTTTAATGCTTCATTGTTTTTAGGCTTTAATGCTCATTAGCTTGAGGAGGGCACTTAAGAAACAGATTTATTAGGCTAATTTAACAACAACACATGCTTTAGCAGAGCCATACAACAGAGCGCCAATACCAATTTGTGTCGCAGCATTCACTACCGGTATTTGTGATGCCCTTTGTCTGAATTGCGCTTAGTGTTACCTGTTGCATCATATTGGTAGTCAAAGTATTGCTAAAACCACTTATGCGTAGTTTAAGTGTTAGGCTGAAGCCCTAAATCAATCGGCGTTTTGCCGGGCTGTCCCGCAATTTCTCTAACGAGTTTGGGCACTAAGTAGCCCGGCTGACGTTTTATCACATCGGCCATCATGACTTTTGCTTCTTCTTCGCCCACATCAAAATGCGCAGCGCCTTGTACTTTGTCGAGCAAATGCAGATAGTAAGGCAGGATCCCCGCTGAAAATACCGCTTCATTCAAGGCAATTTGCGCCTCGCTAGTGTGATTAATATCGCGCAGCAGCACTGCCTGATTCAGTAAGGTTACCCCTGCTTTCTTCAGCTTAGCGCACGCCTCAATTAAACCTGCGCCTACTTCATTGGCATGATTTATGTGCAGCACCATGATTTTTTGCTGGCCAAGTGAGCCAAACCAATCTAAAAATTCGGTGTTAATACGCGAGGGGATGACTACGGGGAGTCGCGTGTGAATGCGAATTCGCTTAATGTGTTTAATTTTTGATATTTGCTCAGCGAGCCACTTCAAGTGGCTGTCTTTGGCCATCAGCGGATCGCCGCCTGAAAAGATAATTTCGTCAAGGTTTTTGTCGCGCTCAATATACGCCATCACCTCAAGCCATTTTTGTTTGCTTACGGCGTTTTCTTGATAAGGAAAATGACGCCTAAAACAATAACGGCAGTTAACAGCACAACCACCTTTTACAATAAGCAGAGCACGGTTTAGGTATTTATGCAAAATTCCTGGGGTGGTATTGCTTTGCTCATCAAGAGGGTCGGTGCTATAGCCTGGTGGGCTAAAGAACTCCTGCTCGCGCGGCATCACCTGTGCAAGCAGCGGGTCGTGCCAATCACCAGCATTCATGAGGTCGGCAAACGGTCGCGGCACGCGCATAACAAACAAGTCGCGGGCAGAAAAGTGACTGCGGTATTTGTCGGCATCAATTTGCAGATATGCCAGCAGAGATTCGGGCGTGGTAAAAGCGCGTGCTAATTCTTTTTGCCAAGGTATCTCTACAGGAATGGTTTTTTTAGGTATTATCTGCATGTAAATCTATTTCCAGCGAAAGGATCAGAACAATTAATGGCTAATTTCAGTACTAACGAGTTTAAAGCAGGTCTTAAGGTGATGCTAGACGGCGAGCCCTGTTCAATTCTAGAAAACGAATACGTGAAACCCGGAAAAGGGCAAGCATTTAACCGTGTGCGCATCCGCAAACTGATTTCTGGTAAAGTCTTAGAAAAAACGTTTCGTTCGGGCGAATCGGTAGAAGGTGCAGACGTAATAGATACTACGCTTTCGTATTTGTATTCCGACGGCGAATTTTGGCACTTCATGAACAACGAGACCTTTGAACAAATCGCTGCTGATGCTAAAGCAGTTGGCGAGAATGTAAAGTGGTTAGTGGAAAACGATGAATGCACGCTTACATTATGGAACGGCAGTCCTATTGTGGTCACGCCTCCTAATTTTGTTGAGCTAGAAATTGTTGAAACTGACCCAGGCCTGAAGGGCGATACAGCAGGTACCGGCGGCAAACCTGCCACCTTGAGTACGGGCGCTGTGGTACGTGTGCCGCTGTTTGTGCAGCAGGGCGAAGTGATCAAGGTTGATACGCGCAGCGGCGAATACGCATCTCGCGCTCAGAAGTAAGCGCATATGCAATGGCAACCCTCTGCCAGCATTGAAAGGCTGCGCCAACGCGCAGCTTTTTTGTCTCAAATCCGCGCATTTTTTGCTGCGCGCAATGTGATGGAAGTTGAAACCCCTGCGCTTTGCGCCGGCACAATAACCGACGTTTACCTAAATGGCTTGCCTGTACAGCGGCGCTCTTCGTCTACGCATGCCCCTTTATATCTGCAAACCTCACCCGAATTTTCGATGAAACGCTTGTTAGCGGCCGGCGCGCCTGATATTTATCAAATGGCAAAGTGTTTTCGTGAGGATGAAAGCGGCCGCCTCCATAATGTTGAATTTACAATGCTAGAGTGGTACCGACTTGGGTTTAGCATGCATGAGTTGATTGCTGAAGTCAGCGACTTACTGGCGCATGTGCTACCTTGCGAGAGAGCCGCTATCAGGCAAATGAGTTATCAGCAGGCATTTATTGACAGCTTAGATATTGACCCTCTTTCTGTTACTCTCGATACGCTCGTTGAATTGGCCAACACCAAGGGCTTTGGTGATTATATTTTGCAGCTTAAGCAGTCAAACCATGAGCAACAAGCCTTACAAGATGCAATATTGCAGTTACTGTTTTCGCAATGCATTGAGCCTAATATTGGGCAAGACTATCCGGTGTGCGTATATGAATTTCCTGCCTCTCAGGCTTCCCTTGCAAAACTCGCCCCCTGCGGTAAAACGGCGCTGCGCTTTGAGTTTTATTATCGTAGCGTTGAACTTGCCAACGGTTTTGAAGAACTTACCGATGCTAAGCTTCAGCGTAAACGCTTTGAGCAAGATAACGCGCTGCGTCAGAGCTTACAGTTGCCTACAAAACCCATAGATGAACGTTTTTTAGGCGCGCTAGAGCACGGACTACCTCAGTGCTCTGGTGTCGCTTTAGGTGTTGATAGGTTAATTATGCTCGCGCTGAAAGCAGATGCGATCTCAGAGGTTATTAGCTTTGACGAGACTCGTGCATAATGCACTCAGACGGAGACCGAACAATCAACCATCAGTTATTAGTCTTTAGTCTATATAAGCCTTTGAAATTTATTTAATAAAAGCGAAATCCTGCCGATATGCTAAATTATAGAAACGCAATTTAAAGTACTCATTCCATATGACCTGCACCAAGTGTAAAACGCCTAAAAAACTGCCGGTAAACATCACCATGGCTTTCCAGCCAATTGTGAATCTTGACAGTTTTACGGTACACGGTTATGAGGCCTTGGTGCGACAAACCGACGGGCAGGGGGCTGCAAGCGTGTTTGATGCTGTGCCCTATGAAGATTTATATTGGCTCGACCAATCGTGCAGAGTTAAAGCAATAGAGCTAGCCGCAAAGCTTAACTTGCAAGGTTTTTTGTCGATTAACTTTATGCCCAACGCCGTGTATGAGCCTTCACGATGCATCAAAACAACGCTCAATACCGCCAAAGCGGTTGGTTTTCCAACCGATCGCATCATTTTTGAATTTACCGAAGATGAATCTGTATTAAATCCAGACCACGTTATCAACATTATTAATGATTATCGTAGCCGCGGTTTTCAAACTGCAATAGACGACTTCGGGGCGGGATATTCAGGTATCAAGCTCTTGTGTGATGTGCACACCGACGCAGTGAAGATGGACCGAGCACTTATAAAAGGCATAGACAAAGACGCGCGTCGCCTCGGGATCGTCACCGACACGAGAGCCTTACTTAACTCGGTAACCAATTATATTGTGGTCGAAGGTGTTGAAACCGCTGAAGAACTCAAGGTCTTATACAACTTAGGATTTAGATATTTTCAAGGTTTCTACCTGGCAAAGCCCGGTTTTGAGCATTTGCCAGAGGTAGATTTTGACGCAATAAAAGCCCTTTTGCTTCCTACTGAGGCGTCCGCAGTATCATCAGCTTAATTTCGGTCATATCGGCAATGGCGTAGCGAATACCTTCACGGCCTAGACCTGACTCCTTCACGCCCCCGTAGGGCATGTTGTCTACCCGCCAGCTCGGCACATCACCAATGACCACGCCGCCAACATGCAATTCGTCCCATGCTTTATGTGCTTTGTAAATGTCGCGAGTAAATACGCCGGCCTGCAGGCCAAACTGACTGTCGTTAACCCGCTCTAGCGCTTCATCAAAGTCATCGAACGCGCTGATAACAGACACCGGCCCGAATGCTTCTTCAGCGTTGACTTGTGTATCGCGAGGTGCATTTTCAAGCACCGTGGCGCGTAACATGGCGCCGTTGCGCTCGCCGCCACACAGCAAGTTAGCGCCGGCATCTACAGCCTCATGTATCCAAGATTCAAGACGCTTTGCCTCGCCCTCTGAAATCATAGGTCCGATAAAGGTATCTTCACTTAAGGGGTCGCCGTGCACCAAGGCTTTGACCTTTTCTACGTACTGGTTTTTGAAGCGCTCGTAAATGCTCGAATGTATCAGTACCCTCTGTACGCTTATGCAGCTTTGTCCTGACTGGTAGTAAGCGCCAAAAATAATGCGCGTGATGGCGTCGTCAATATCACTGTCGGCGTCTACTATGCAGGCGGCATTGCCGCCGAGCTCAAGCACAACGGGCTTTTTTCCTGCTTTTGCTTTTAGCTGCCACCCCACATCGGGAGAGCCAGTAAAGCTCAAGAGCTTAAAACGTTCATCGGTGGTAAATAAATCTGCACCGTCGCGAGAGCACGGTAATATTGAAAACGCGCCTTCGGGCAAGTCGGTCTCAGCCAAAATTTCACCAATAATGAGCGCTCCTATTGGCGTGCGGCTGGCGGGCTTTAAAACAAAGGCGCAGCCCGCGGCGATGGCTGGCGCAATTTTATGCGCCGCTAAATTCAGCGGAAAGTTAAACGGAGAAATAAAGGAGCATGGACCAATGGGCACATGTTTGTACATGCCAGTATATCCCTTTGCGCGCTCAGTAATTTCTAAATTAGTTACTTCACCATTAATGCGCACGGCTTCTTCTGCGGCTATTTTAAAGGTGTCGATGAGGCGCGTTACCTCGCCCCTAGCATCTTTGATAGGCTTGCCCGCTTCAATGCAAAGCGAATGCGCGAGTTCATCAAACCGTTTTTTGAAGCCCTCTACGCAGTGTTCTAATATCTGCTGGCGCTGATAGGGCGGCATCTTATTCATTGCCTTTTGCGCCTCGTCAGCGGCGCTTATGGCCTTATCGATAACCTTTGCGTCTGCCAGCGCTACTTTTGTTGCTACTTCGTTGGTGTACTTATTAGTAACGTCCAAATCTTGGTTGGCATACACTGCTTTGTTTGCCAAATAGTAAGGGTAGGATGAGGCTAACATACATTGCTCCTTATAGCTTTGCGCTAAGTTCGCGAATCGTTTTGTTTAGGGTCTCGTCATTCAGGCTGTAGTCGATTGGGATATCGATTAAATGCACGCCTGGCTGGGCTAAACACGCTTTGATCTGCTCAGACACCTCACTAGCCGAGGATACCCGCCAGCCTATGCCGCCGTAGCTCTCAACATATTTCACAAAATCAGGGTTTTGATAGTCTAGTCCGTAGTTGTCAAAGCCCATATTCGACTGCTTCCATTTGATCATGCCATAAGCGTCATCGCGCAGAATCAAAATCACAATATGCAATTTCAAACGCACAGCGGTTTCAATTTCTTGGCTGTTCATCATAAAACCGCCGTCACCACATACGGTAATCACGGGCTTGTCTGGATGCACCAATTTGGCAGCCATTGCCGACGGTAAACCTGCGCCCATGGTTGCCAGAGCATTATCTAAAAGCAGCGTATTTGGGAAATTAGCCGGGTAATTACGTGCAAACCATATTTTATAAACGCCGTTATCGAGGGTAACAATGCCGTCTTTGGGCATTGCCTCGCGCACTTCTTTTACCAAGCGCTCGGGCAATATAGGAAAGCGGTCGTCTTGCTCTGCCGCGCAGCGATGTTTGGTGTAGGCCTCATTCACATCCTCGTAAAATTTAAGCTTCCAGTGCGTTTGCGGTTTGATGCTTTCTTTTATTTGCCAAATACTATTAGCAATGTCGCCCACGACCTCAAGCTGAGGAAAATACACGGGGTCGACGGCAGCGGTCTCAAAGTTAATGTGCATCACTTTTTGCCCGCCAACATGCATGAAAAAGGGAGGCTTTTCTACCACGTCGTGACCTACATTAATAATTAGGTCGGCGCGCTCAATAGCCCGGTGCACAAAATCGCCAGACGACAGCGCGGTATTACCCATAAATAGATGATGCGATTCGTCTATCACGCCTTTACCCATTTGCGTGGTGATAAACGGTATGCCGGTTTTATCAATAAACTGCCCGAGCATTTTTGCGGTGAGTTTTCGATTGGCAGCAGCGCCAATAAGAAGCACCGGCGATTTTGCTTGTTCAATCATTTCAATGGCGCCGCTAATCGCCTTGTACTCTGCAATTGGGCGGCGAACGGTACTTGGTGTCAGTAGAGGCGCTGAGGTGTCTTCTGCGGCAATGTCTTCGGGCAATTCGATATGAGTTGCTCCAGGGCGTTCTTCGCTAGCTAGGCGAAACGCTTCGCGCACAACCGAGGGTATTCGGTCTCCGCTTACCACTTGCGTGGTGTATTTGGTAATGGGTCGCATCATGTCAACTACATCGATAACCTGAAACCGCCCTTGTTTACTGGTTTTAATAGGTTTTTGTCCGGTTATCATAAGAATGGGCATCGCGCCTAATTGGGCGTAAGCGGCTGGTGTAACTAGGTTTGTTGCCCCCGGACCTAAAGTAGATAAACATACACCTACTTTACCGGTGAGCCGGCCATACGTTGCTGCCATAAAGCCTGCGCCCTGCTCGTGACGCGTAAGAATGAGCTTAATATTGGAGCCACGAAGAGACTCAAGTAAATCGAGGTTTTCTTCCCCCGGTATCCCAAAAATATATTCAACGCCCTCTGCCTCAAGCGCTTTAACCATTAAGTCTGATGCTTTCATATACCGTCCTTTCTTGAGAATGTGTGCGTTTTAGTAAATACCCCTGCAAGTAACTTTGTTCGAGCCTGCAGGTCAGTCCGTTTAAATATGGCCGCCAGAAAATACATAACTATTCATAAGTGGCCTGCGTACTTGCTCGCAGTATGGACTTCCTGCATTTACCCACTGTACTTAATCACTGTAATTGCTCACTCTATTGAGCAGCAAGGCAAAAATCAAATGCACTTTGAACAATACATATTCCAAATTACGCTAAGATAAAGCTGAACTTTAGCCGAGTAGGTGAGTAAATCTGGCGCGCGGTATTTTAAATTTGCTACCATCTGCCCATCACTTATTAAAAAGAGCCACCGTATTGCCAAGCTCCCATGCCTGTTCAAAGGTTTCCCTTTACAAAAACGCGCCAAGCGCGGTGGCATTTCTTACCAAGCATGGTAAGCAAGATATCATTGCCCCCGCATTTAAGCGACTTTATGGTATTGATATTGTGCATACCGATGCTTTTGATACCGATACCTTGGGTACCTTCGATAATCGCATAGCGCGAACAAAATCAGCCAAAGAAACCGCATTAATTAAAGCGCGCATGGCCTGTGAACTCACCGGATTGAGCGCTGGCATTGGCAGCGAAGGCAGTTTTAATGAAGAACTTGGTTTTGGAATAGTCAATCAAGAGATACTGGCCTTTGTTGACAAGAGCAATGCAGTAGAAATTATTGCCAGTGTAGCTAAACCCCTTCCGCTGTCGGTGTGGACTGTCGATAGCATGGATGCGCTTAAACAACACCATAAACTGTTTGACGGCGCACAGGCGTGGCATGTGTTTGAAGGTCAGCAAAGCGGCGCGGGTTTGATTGGTAAGGGCTTGCAGTCAATCGATGCCGCTTTGCTTGCGCTTAAAGGCCATAGCTTTCCAATCAGCCTTGCGCCAGATTTCAGAGCGATGAATTGCCCAGCGCGGCAAACGAACATTGCATTGGCCGCAGAAGATTTAGGCAAGCGGCTTTGCGCGCTGTGCCCTAAATGCGCGCATCCGAATTTTGTATTTGATAAAAAAGAAAGTGGACTGCCGTGTGAGCTATGCCATGCGCCTAGCACTCTCGCCCTTGGTTCAAGGGCAAAATGTGACCACTGTGACCACACTGTCATGCAAAGAAACGAACAGGCCGTCGCCCCTTCTTTTTACTGCCTTAGCTGCAATCCGTAAGAACAAGCTTGCGCCAGAAAACAGGCAACCGCCAAGGGGAAACTCAGGCCCTAGAGGGGCGGCAGTATTGTCGCAGTTTTTAAAATAATAGGCTCTTTGGGTACGTCTTGAAAGCGAATCAGCGGTCGATATTCGGTCTCTACCTGTGACATGGCATCGAGCACTTCTGTGCCTTCAACTACCGTAGCAAACACTGTGTATCCCCAACTTCGCCCAGGGTCCAGATTTTCATTATCATTCATATTAAAGAAAAACTGGCGGGTAGCAGAATGCGGGTTGTCTTGTCGAGCCATGGCAACGGAGTAATAGTTGTTTTTTAGGCCATTTCCAGATTCGTTTAGTACCGGACCTTTTACCTCTTTTTGCTTAAATTCAGGCGAGTATCCGCCACCTTGCACAATATAGTCAGCGATGATCCGATGAAACAAGGTGTTATCGTATTCTTTGCGCTGCACGTAATCCAAAAAGTTATTCACGGTTAACGGCGCTTTGTTGCGATTAAGCTCAATTACTATTTTTCCCATGCTGGTATCAAGGGCGACTCTGGGATAATAATTATCAGCTTGAATTTTTGAGCCGGCCTGCTTACTTGGGTCAACTTCTTGGGCGCTGCCCATGCTTACACTCAACACAAATAGCGCTACCGCGCCTACAATGGTGTAAATTTTTGACATCATGTTGTATTCCTTCTTATTTTCAGAGCAATGCGCGCTATTGCTGGCCCTGCAGCCGTATTCGCATGAGTTAATCAGCGCTGCTTAATTGCACTCAAGACCACAAATTTTCGGTTATTCGCCACTAGCTTGCAAGCCCCAAACAGGCGTTTGAGCTTATTTGGGTAGTCTAAGTGACGATTAGCAACGATGCGCAGTTCGCCGCCTGGTTTAAGCATACGTTTTGCGTCTAAAAACATTTGCCAAGCAATTTCATCGGTGATCACGTTTTGTTGATGAAAGGGTGGGTTGCAGAGCACCATGTCAACCGGTTCAGCAGAGCGCTGTAATAATGAGTGTAAGCAGTGACTTACCTCAAAGCCTATATTTTTTGATTTATCGCTGCCTTTAAATGCATGCTCAACACTTAATTTCGCCGAAGCTATTGCCATAAAAGATTCATCAACAAATACCATTGATGCATCAGGGTTTTGCTTCATCATAGCAATACCCAGCACGCCGTTACCACAGCCTAAGTCAATGCAGCTTCCGCTGAAATGGCTCGGTAAATGTGACAGCATTAACCGCGCGCCTATGTCGAGCTGGTCTCGGCAGAACACGTTAGCATGATTGTAAAGCGAAAACTCTATTGCCGGGTCGGTGACAACGCTCGGGAAAGGGCTTTTAATATCATTCAGAGGGTTAGCGTTGTCGTCGCTGTTGAGCGCTTGGGCAAATATTAATCGGGCTTTTTTTACCGCTAAAGAGGTTTTAGTAGGCCCGATGTAGCGCTCAAACATCTTCAGTACATTAGATGTGACGCTTTTAACTTTTGCCGCTGCAATAATTTGGGTATTCGGCGTGATATGCTGCCTAAGCGCAATAAGTTGCTGCTCTAGCAGCGCCAAGGTGCGCGGAATTTTAATCAAGACGAGGCTTAATGGGCTTGTTGCCTGTTCATGACTACCTGCGGAGGGATCAAGTAGTGCTTCACGGGTAAACTGCGCTTGCTCCAGCGCTAAAGGCGAATAAAGCCATGGGGCGGATAGTTCATTGCGCTTTGCATTTTGCTTTATGGCGGTATGCGCCATAAATGAGTCGGAGAAAACCAAGGGAGAGGCATCAGCTAGCGCACAGTAAAGCGCGCCAAAATCATCGTTAATAATCGCAATGCCTTTGCTGGCTATTAAGTTTTGCTCTGATAAATGGTTTAACAACAATTCATCGGCCGCATCCCAAGCCTGCAGCGATGAGTGTGCGCCTTGTTCTGGAAAACGCAGCAAGCGAAGTTGACGCCCACAAATAGAAAACTCGGTATTGGTGTTCAAGGGATGACTTTGTCAGTGGTACAATGTGCCTATTGTAACATCGACCAAAAGGTTTTGTTTGCAACAGGAACAAAAAAGCTTGCTAGGGCCGCAGTGGGTTAACTTAAATATGCAAGACGCAGATGTGTGGCTATTGCAAAGTTGGCTAAAGGCAGAAACCGCTGACAAATTGCTCAAGCATTTTATTGAGCGCTTGGCGTGGTCTCAACCTAACATTCGCATGTTCGGTAAATCGGTGCCAGTACCGCGTCTGCAAGCTTGGTATGGCGATGCAGATGCTAGCTATGCTTACTCGGGTATAAAAATGGTGCCGCTAGCTTGGGAAAAAAAATTGCTTGAGCTCAAGCGTTATTGTGAGCAAACCTGCGACACGCCATTTAACTCGGTGTTGGCGAATTTATATCGGCACGGTCAAGACAGCATGGGCATGCATGCTGACAATGAGCCAGAACTTGGCGAGCAGCCGGTAATAGCCTCGGTAAGTTTAGGGGCGAGTCGAAATTTTGATTTTAAACACTTATCAACGGGTGAAAAACGGCGGGTGGTTTTACATCACGGTTCTTTGCTCATAATGCGCGGCAGCACGCAAACGTTTTGGCATCATGGCATTAGCAAAACAAAGCGAGTAGATACTGAACGCGTTAATTTTACCTTTCGCTATGTTCACGGCTCGTCAAACTAAAGCGATTCAGATTGATGCGTGATACTTAGCCAAGGCAACGCTGAGCAGAGCGGTGCAGAGCAAAGAACGCAAGGCAGAACAGAGCTACACAACACCTCACCAACAGCATAGAGGATTAAAAATGAAGGTACAGAAACAAATCGAATCAACACTACAGGATGCTTTGCCCATACAATGGTTAAACGTTGAAAATGAAAGCCACATGCATTCAGTACCTGAAAACTCAGAGACACATTTTAAAGTGACTGTGGTCTCGCAAGCGTTTGAGACCAAGCGTTTGATAGCGCGCCATCGCATGATCAATTCATTGTTGTCGGAACAGCTAGCAGGCCCGGTGCATGCACTAGCACTTCACACTTACACACCAAGCGAATGGCAAGAAAAGCATGGCGCTGTGCCGGCTTCACCAAATTGTTTAGGCGGCAGCAAGGCCGAGCAGGCCTAAATCAGGTAATTTCTTCCCTATCACTGAGTAATTCCTTCTCTAATACGCAGCAAAAAACGCTGCGTATTTATCATTCTCCAATAAATTCAATGGCTTATTAATTGGAATGTATTTCGCATCCATTCTACCGAACGTATGAAAAACTCAATAAGGAGAAACTTATGTTAGGTTGGGCAATTACATTTTTTATCATCGCAATTATAGCGGCAGTATTTGGTTTTGGCGGTATTGCAGGAGCAGCATCAGGTATCGCTCAGATTTTATTCTTTGTGTTTTTAGTACTACTGGTACTTTCGCTAGTGGCTAATGCGCTAAGAGGTAAATCACCGAAGGCCTAGTTGCATTGTTAATTGGTTGGTTACATCGACATCGGAGGCCTTTACCTTTTCAGAAAGCAGTAAGGGCCTCTAATCAAAGCACATTAGAAGATCAAAACTACATCAGTAGCAATAAAAATTGCTAAACACATTTAAGGAAGAAACCATGACAAATGTTATTAAAAAACTAGGTACATTTTCACTTGCCGCATTTTTCGCACTTTCGTTGGCTGCATGTGCAGACAATGATGCAGAGGAAGCGGGCGAGAAGATTGACGAAATCGTCACAGATGCAGGTAATGCAATTGAAGACGCATGTGAAGACGTGAAAGAAAACGCCGACGCAAAAGATAAAGACTGTTAAGCGTTAGCTTAAATCTGGCCTCCTAACGGGGGCTTTTTTATGTCAAACCTTCTGCATGAGCAGTATGGCCTACTGTAGCCAATAATTGAAAGATGGCAGGCCGAGGCTTAGACATTCTGGCATTACGCTTTTAATACTTCGTTTTTTAGTTTTTAAATATATTTCAGATTTTTGGAAAACAACGCTTAGCAGTATCAAGCGCAGTAAGAGGATACGATTTTGGAATTGGATGCACTCAATAATTTTTGGACCTTAATTTACGACAAAGTAAATTCATGGCTTGAGATGGGAATTAAACACTTGCCTAACATGGTGGTTGCCCTTGTTATTGCGATTGTTTTTGCCATTCTTGCACGGATTGCAGGTCGATTGATGTCGACTATGCTGCATCGAATGTTCGAATCTAAGCAGATTGCTGATTTACTCGCGGCCATATTCAAAGTGATCGTATTTACTGCGGGTATCTTCATCGCGCTTGAGTTTCTTGGACTCACAGGGACAGTCACATCCTTACTTGCTGGGGCAGGTATTGTGGGTTTGGCAATCGGATTTGCCTTCCAAGATATGACCGAAAACCTAATCGCCGGTATCGCCATGGGTATTCGTAAACCCTTCCAAATTGGCGATGTGATAGAAGCCGACGGCGTTTTTGGTACGGTAAAAGCAATCAATTTGCGAAATACCTTAGTTGAAACCTTCTTTGGCCAGCTAGAAATCATTCCGAATAAAATTTTATTTCGCAATATTGTTACTAACTACAGCCATGAAGGGTATCGACGAATTGAAATTCCGGTGGGCATTTCGTACGCCGATGACATTGAGCACGCGGTTGATGTGATATGCGATGCCCTAAAAAAAGAAGATTGGATTATTAAAAAAGACGAAATAAACGTGTTTGCAGAGGGCTTTGGCGACAGCAGTGTAAACTTGCTGGTGTGGTTTTGGATTGACTATCCAGGAGAGCCAAGCTTTATGCAGGCCAGACATCGTGGCGTGAGTATTGTCCACAAAACGCTTGCTGAAAACGACATATTAATTCCTTTCCCCATCAGAACACTCGATTTTGGAATTAAAGGCGGCGAAAAGCTAAACGCTATGTTAAGCGAGAAACAATCTCAACAATCCGGCGCTGAGTAAGTCCTGAGTAAGGTCGCAAACTCTTAATGAGCGCAGCGCTTAGGCTTTGCAGATTATTTTAAGCATTAATTTTTAGGCAATTATATACAGGAGATAGAACGATGATTAGCGATAAATCTGAATCGGTAAAACTGGTTAAGAAAATTGGAGCATTTACGGTAGCGGCTAGCAAGATGATTTCAGTTGCGGCGCTTTTGGCCCTGTTCGCTTCAAGTGCGCAGGCACAAGTTAGCCCCGAAACGCCTGACCGTGTATTACTCAAAAACAAAAACACTGAAAAAATGTTTGATGTTGCAGAGCCCTCAGCACGCATGGAGCTGCACATTGAGGGGATAGCAGAGCCGGTGCTCGTCAGGTATCACGCAAGTGAAAGTGATACTGCTAATAGCAGCAAAAATGACACTGCTTCTCAAAGCAGTGATGCGGAACTGGGTATTACAGTGCTGTATACCACAGAAAAAGACAAAGAGACTCACACTCAGATTGCCTCGGCCTATCAGAGCCTAAGCGGCAGCGAAAATGTGGTGGTTAAAGACATGAGCGAACTCAAAACGTATAAGCGTTAAATCTGCTTAGGTGCTGTGTTCATTTGTTTGAAACACATACCTTGAGAGCAGCACGTTTATATTGTTAGCAAGAAGTTAAAAGCGCGGCATTGGCTGCGCTTTTTACATCTTACACAACATCAGTTTAATCCACGTTCAATACAAACATGCGACATAAACATGGCCAAATGCAAATTAACCCTTATTGCTTTATTAACGTATACTTATCTACATATTTAGTCGGTATGACTGTCGCGGCTTTACTTTTTGAGGCTTTTTGGAGCTAATCAGGGCCTTCCGGGTCAGTCAGAGCTGCAAGCGGCAAACTTCAAGCGGCCAATAAAAGAGCAGCATAAATTGCTGCGCGACGACAGTGCGATGTGTCCAATAATAACGTTAAACAATAATAAGGATATTGCGTGAAATCGATTCTATTAATTGATGACGACCAAGAATTTACCCAAGTCATGAGCCGGATCATTGAGCATCTTGGCCATCATGTTTCTATTTCCGATTCGGTAAAAGACGCCAAAGAGTGGTTAGCGCTAAATGAATTTGATCATATTCTGATTGATTTCATGCTCCCCGACGGCAACGGCCTGCAAATATTCAATCACGTTCAAAAGCAAAAAAAG
This sequence comes from Glaciecola siphonariae, assembly GCF_042652645.1. NCBI lineage: Bacteria > Pseudomonadati > Pseudomonadota > Gammaproteobacteria > Alteromonadales > Alteromonadaceae > Glaciecola > Glaciecola siphonariae. Next base: position 1,930,186 of record NZ_JBHSGU010000002.1, on the reverse strand, counting down.
ATACCGCGCGTTACCTTTATAACGGGGAAGTCTGATATCAAGTCGATTATTGCGCCCATTGCTGGTCCCAGCGTTAATTATCTAATTAAACCGATTCAGCGAGAAGATATCGAATCGGTGCTGCATCCACGGCGCGCGGCTAAACAGCAAAATGCTCAAGCGGCTCAACAGACTGGCAACAGCGCGTCCAAACAAGATGTGAAACAGGCCAATATTCATCATCATTTTGATGTACTCATTGGTGAGTCTGCACCCATGCAGGCGCTATATAAAATGATTGAGCGCGTGGCCCGAAGTGGTGCAAACGTCATGTTAATGGGCGAAAGCGGCGTAGGGAAAGAGCTTGTTGCTCAAGCTATTCACAATGCTGCAAATCCTAAGGGTGACTTAATTGCGACAAACTGTGGCGGCTTTTCTAAAGAGCTTATTGGCAGTGAGCTTTTTGGGCATGAGAAGGGCGCATTTACCGGTGCCGTCGCGCAAAAACCGGGCGTATTTGAACGCGCCAATCAAGGAACCTTGTTCTTAGACGAAGTGACCGAAATGCCTCTTGATATGCAGCCTAACTTGCTACGTGTGCTGGAAACCAAGCGCGTTTGCAGAGTGGGTGGCACGCAAGAAATGCCGGTAGATTGCCGGGTGATTAGCGCAACCAACCGAACGCTTGAAGATATTGCGAGAGAGAACATCTTGCGAGAAGACATCTATTTTAGGCTAGCGGTATTTCCTATCAGCATCCCAAGTTTAAAAGAGCGCAAAGACGATATCCCCTTATTAGCTAAGGCGTTTGTAGAACAGCTAAACCATGAGCATGGCGAGGCATTTAGTTTAAGCAATAAGCAAATTGAGCGCTTATGTCAGCATGACTGGCCTGGCAATGTACGAGAGCTACGTCACAGCATTCATCGGGCGTTTATCATGAGCGAACCGGGTAAAAAGGCGCTTGAATTACCCGACAGTTTTGACTCGCCATTTTCGCAAAATCATCAACAAAAAGGCTCAATCGCTGCCGGAAAAACCATAGAAGAGCTAGAAAAAGAGCTCATTTACGCAACCTTGGCGAAGGTCGACAATAACAAAACCTTGGCCGCAGAGATGCTTGGTATAAGTACCAAAACACTCTACAACCGTTTACATGCCTACGGCGACGAACTATAGGGAAGACGTGATGGATTTATTACAAGGTATTCATGATGCTAGGCGCCCTTTGAATAACATTTCAATGCAGGCTGAACTGATTAAAATGCTTGTAGAGGGCAGCGAGCATGATGCTGCTGTAACCGAAGCGGCGAATAAAATAATACAATATTGCCAAGACTGCTCTGAGTCGCTTCAAGAGATCAGTCAAAGCAGTGGCGATAAAACGTGAGAAATAAACCGTGAACAGGGAAACAAAACACTCATCGGTGACTTGGGCGATTATTACCCTTTTGTTTTTACTGCTAATTGGTATTAACACCTACATTGCGCGCTCTACCATCTCTGAATTGAATGTGCTGCAGGCAAATATTCGCAATACCGGAGATGTGATGGTAGCGCTTGATGAGCTGCATATTAGCCTACTCACGGCAGAGTCAGGTCAGCGCGGTTATTTACTGATGCAGCAAGAGCAAGACATGCAGCACTATCGTCAAGCGCTGTCGCGTATGGATGAGCATTTAAAAACGGCAAGGGCATTAGATTCAGACATTCCGGGACAAAAAGCGAGAATTTTAGAGGTAGCCAGCCTCATTGAACAAATGATAACTGAGCTTGAACAAAATGTGGCCGACGCCCGCGACAACGACGTGCAAGCCATCAGGGATTCGCTGGCACGAGGCGCAAGCGTTGAACTGTATAATGAGATTCGGGCGCTGTTTGAGCAGTTGTCTGCGGCGGAAAATGAGCATCGAGAAAAGCTGTCGAGCACCCTTCAAAAAGTGACTGCAGAATCGCGTACAACCTTTGCATTATCGCTTATCACGAGCTTACTCTTAGTGATTGGGATATTTTTTTTAGCGCGCTTGAATATAAGGTTTCAAAAGCAGCGCCAGCGCGAAATTGAAGAGCAAAATGCTTCGCTGTACTTCGCGGTTGAGGAGCGCACGCAAGAGCTATCGATTTATTCAGAAGAGCTCAAACGCAGTAACCGTGAGCTTGAGGATTTTGCCTTTGTAGCCTCCCACGACCTGCAGGAGCCACTGAGAAAGATACAAACGTTTGGCGATAGACTGCTGAGTCAATACGGCGAAAGCTTAGGAGACAAAGGACAAGATTACTTACAGAGGATGCAGAGTGCAGCGATGAGGATGAGTCGACTAATTAGCGATTTGTTGGCGTTTTCACGAGTGTCTACAAGGGGTAAGGATTTTGAGTCGGTTTCTTTGAACCAAACACTCGACAACTGTGTCGATGATTTGAGCGTAACAATCGAAGAGCTAGACGCACATATCGAAGTGCCCGATTTGCCCGAAATTCAGGCTGACCCCACTCAAATGCATCAGCTGTTTATTAATTTATTGTCAAACGCGCTCAAATTTTCTTTACCCAACACCCCACCGAAGATTAAGATTGAAGTGCGGAAAACCAGTGCTCCAGAGCATATCAATCTTCCCAACTTAGAAGATTGGTTTGAGATAAAAGTGGCCGATAACGGTATTGGGTTTGAACAAGAATATGCCGATAAAATTTTTGCCCCATTCCAGCGTTTGCATAACAGGAATGAGTACGCTGGAACCGGCATCGGTTTGTCGATATGCCGGCGTATTGTGGAGCGCCACAATGGTGAAATTTCGGCAAAAAGTAAGGTAAACGAGGGAGCATGTTTTTCAATTGTGCTGCCAGCAACTAACTACCTAAATCAAATTAGCGAAGGTGAGAGCGATGATGAATAGCCTCGAAAATAGCCCGTTTTTTGTGTTGTTGGCCGATGATGATGAGGACGATAGACTTCTCGCGCAAGACGCCATGGAGGCCGCTGGCTTTGGTGAACAGTGTAAAACGGTAGAAGACGGTCAGCAGTTGTTGCAATTTTTGCGTCGGGAGGGCGAATTTGCAGATGCGAGCAGCGATGTTATGCCGAGCGTCATACTGCTCGACTTAAATATGCCCATACTCGATGGTCGCGATACACTCAAACAGCTCAAAGAAGATGCCATACTAAGGCGTATCCCAGTGGTAATTTTTTCAACCTCCAACAGTGAAGAGGATGTTACCCAGGGCTACGATTTAGGGGCAGCGTCCTACATGGTAAAACCTACCAACTTTGATACCTTGGTAGAAATGATGAAAACCTTTGGCCACTATTGGTCTGATCACGCCACTGTTCCTCAATTACCCCATTAAATGAATGATTTGAACGACGCAATGCGCGATATGAAACCGCGGTTTTTAAGTGAGCTTAAACGCGTGTTGATTGTGGATGACGATGATGATGACGTTTTTATTATCGAAGAAAGACTCGCGCCTTTAGTCTGTTCCGAATGTGAGATTGTTTCATGTTGTGATAAACAGCTCGTCATTGAATATTTGCAGTCCAATAGCTTTGATTTGTGTTTACTAGATCATCATTTGGGTTATTTTGAAGGCGTTGAAATTTTACGCGCACTTGACGATAAGCTCATAGCGACGCCCATCATTATGCTCACAGGTCAAAATGATGAGCAGGTCGAAAATCTAGCCATCAAACTTGGCGCTCAAGACTATATTATGAAATCGGCTATCGATTCAGAGGTATTCGCTAAGTCTATTCGCTACGCTGTATCACGCAAAGAGTTAGAGTTTGCAAAGGTATCAAATCAGCGCATTCAAAGTGAAAATATAGCGAAAGATAAGTTTATCGCGCACTTAAGTCATGAACTTAGAACGCCTCTCACTTCAATATTAGGCTACACATCCTTATTGCTTGAAAACGATAGCGCTGCGCCCTTGCAAAAAGAGCTATCGATTATTGCCAATAACGGCAAGCACCTGCTTAATTTGTTGAACGATGTGCTCGACCTATCGAAAATCGCCGCAGGTAAATTTGAGCTGCAAAATCGTGAAACTGACCTACACAAGCTCATAAAAGAAGTATATTCCTTACTGTCGGTAAATGCTTTGGATAAAGGTTTAGCGTTTGAGTGTGCGACGCAAACGCCGATTTATCATACTGTAATGATAGACGAATTGCGGCTCAAGCAGGTGCTTATTAATCTGCTCGGAAATGCGATTAAGTTCACAGACAGTGGGCGGGTTTCAATGAGTCTTGCTCAAGTTGACGACACTGATTTGGTCATTAAGGTCATCGATACTGGCATTGGTATGGACGAAACGCAGATTGACAGTATTTTTACGCCATTTACGCAGATTGAAGATGTTGCCAATCGTAAAGCAGGTGGCGCCGGTTTAGGCTTATCTATTTCGTCGGAAATTATTAAACAAATGCACGGAAGCATCCATATCTCCTCTGTTTTTGGTCAAGGCAGTGAATTCACTGTGACTCTGCCCATTGTGAAAGCCGATGATGAGCGCCGCTCTCACTTAGAATTTGAGCTGCAAAAGGAGCCAGAAGCGGCCAAAGACCTTACGCCGCTCGCCGGTAGAGTATTGATTGTAGATGATGTGTTTGAGATAAGGCAGTTGTTAGGCCAATACGTTAAACATACAGGCTGTGAGGTTGAATATGCCCGAAACGGAAAGTCTGCAATTGACATATATCAGCAAGCGAAAGCATCGGGAACACCAATAGACTTGGTGCTGATGGATTTGCACATGCCGCTAATGACAGGGCAAGAGGCAATGCTGGCACTGAAAGAGATGGCGCCGCAATTGCCGGTTGTTGCAGTGACGGCGGCTATCCAAAAAGGGACTAAACAGTCTTTATTTGAACTTGGTTTTCAAGGTTTATTAGCAAAGCCAATTGACCGAGACTTGCTGCTTAAAACGCTTAAACAGTTTCTTACCGAGGATGTTCAAACCGGCATTAAAGGTCGCATCGCATTGGTAGAAGACGACGCTGACAGTGCCGGTATTATGCAAATACTGCTAGGTAAACTAAATTATTCGGTGACGCATTTTTCAAATGCCCAAGATTGCTTTGCAGGCCTATCCCAAGAAGCATTTAATCTAGTGTTACTCGATTTGGGTCTGCCTGACTTAAGCGGCGATATACTGCTTAGCGAACTGCGTGAGCGCTTTCCAGACATTGATGTTATTGTGTTGAGCGGTGAGCAAGTGTCTGATAGCAACATGAGCCGATATCGTATTACATCAAGCCTGCTAAAACCCGTATCACTTCAGCAACTGCAAACCTTGCTCTAAGCCTTTTCCAACCTGTAGCGGGCGACTTGTAAAATTTTCTGTAAACTGTGAATTTGTTGCTTTCATATTTTTGTGTCTACGTGCCTTAAAATAAATATCCACATTAAATCAATAGTTTAAATTCTAGCTGCAATGGCACGGATGTTGTAATCCCTCTTTTAATTATAAGCGTTTCAGTCAATGGCTTTGTTAAATTGACTGCAATAAAAGAGGCACGAAGTTTGAGTCTACAAGATGAAATTATGCAAACACTCACAACGCAAGTGGGTGAACAGTCTGAATATCTTCAGGCCGTTAATGCGGCATGCGACGAAATCATTCCGGTATATCAGGCCAATGAGCAATATAAACAACACAATGTGTTGCGGCGTTTGCTCAGCCCAGATCAGGTCATTGAGTTTAAAGTGGAATGGGAAGACGATGAGCATCAAGCAAGAGTCAATCGTGGCTGGCGCATTCAGCACAGCCAACTTTTGGGCCCCTATAAAGGCGGAACGCGCTTTACCCCGAGTTGTACAGAATCTATCTTAAAATTCTTAGCCTTTGAGCAAAGCTTCAAGAATGCGCTCAGTGGACTTAGCTTAGGTGCTGGAAAAGGCGGCGCCGATTTTGACCCAAAAAACGCAAGCGTCAACGAGATACGTCGATTTTGCAATGCATATATGAATCAATTGAGTCGCTATATCGGTGCAAAAACCGACGTACCAGCAGGGGACATTGGCGTATCTTCTACCGAGCTTGGTTGGATGTTTGGGCAATACCTGCGCACAAATAAAAAGTACGACGGGCAACTCTCTGGCAAACCCGTGCAGCTCGCTGGCAGTGAGTTACGGGTGCAGGCGACGGGCTTTGGTTTGATTTATTTTCTGCAAGACGTGTTGGCGCATCAAGAGCAAGCTTTAGAAGGCAAAAAGCTGGCATTCTCAGGTGCAGGCAACGTTGCTATACATGGCGCTATCAAGGCGGTTGAGCGAGGCGCGAAAGTCATCAGTTTATCTAACAGTCGCGGCACATACATTGACGAAGGCGGGATGTCTGCTGACGACCTTAAATGGCTCAAACAAGATGGCGCTACTGAGAAAAACGCCTTGGCGAGCTTGGCCCAAAACGCAAAAGGAGAGTACGACAAACACGCCACGCCGTGGGAACTAACATTCGATGTCGCGCTTCCGTGCGCCACGCAAAACGAAATCGACGAAAGCAAAGCCCAACATATCGTTAATAGCGGCGCAAGTACGCTCATTGAAGGGGCAAACATGCCCTGTACTTCAGATGCTCAGAAGCTGTTGCAAGAATCGGGGCTTATTTATGTTCCGGGTAAAGCAGCAAATGCAGGTGGCGTGGTCTTATCGGGCTTTGAGATGCAGCAGAACGCTGATTTTACCTACAGGAGCGCAGACTCTCTCGATAAACAACTGCAAGACACTATGCAGTCGATTCACCGCGCCTGCATAGACGAAAGTCAGCGAGCACAAGAAACAACATGCAATTATGCACGCAGTGCGACGGTAGCCGGGTTCAGGCGATTGGCTGACGCCATGGTGATGAGCGGTTATTAAAACGATAACAAAGATACAAACTAAGATAAAAATCAAGAGGAAGGCAGATGCAAATTTTTGAAGCACTTAGACAAGATCACGACAAACAGCGAGCGCTCATGCGCGTGCTCGTCGACACTAGCGGCGAATCTTCAGTGAGAGAAGAATTTTATACGCAGCTTAAAACCGAGCTTAAAAAACACGCAACAGCCGAGGAGCGATACTTTTATGCGCCGCTGATGCATTCAGATGCAACGGTGCAAATGTCTCGGCACGGCGTGGCAGAGCATCATCAGCTTGATGAGCTATTGAGCAAACTAGACAACACCGACTATAGCTCGTCTGCATGGTTAACATTGATGAAGCAGCTCCAGCACAAAGTACTCCATCATCTTGAAGAAGAAGAAACAGAGTTTTTTCAGCAGGCGGGCAAAGTCCTGTCAATGAGCGAAAAGGAACAATTGGCAGATGATTACTTAAAAGAGATGGATGAATCCTCATAGCAATATTAGAACAAAGAGTATAAGGAGAAAATAATGGCAACTTCTACATGGGCCGCTGGCGACTCTCGTATAGCCGGAATTTTCAACAGTAGAGATAAGGCAGTCAGCGCTAAAGAGATGATTGTAAATAAATTTGAGTTAAATCCCGCTGCGGCCAAAGTCATTGAGCCGGGAAGCAAAGCTGCAAGCCACAAGTTAGAGGGTAGCAGCGATAAGATAGGCGAATCTATGTTATGGCTGCATTTACTCTACGGCTCGCTAGGTCTTTTTGCGGGTTTAGGGTTAGGCTGGTTGTTAGTTAATTTTGGACCTAACTTTACGCAGCTAAACCCTACCTTTACGTATATTGCCATGCTAAGCCCTGGTTTGTTCATTGGTTTGTTTTTGTCGGGCTTATTATCACTTAAACCGCAGCATGATGCGGTTAATCAGGCCGCAGTAGCAGCGGTAAATAATAAGGAGTGGACGCTGATCATAAAGCTCGACAATGAACACACAGCAAAAAGCGATATAGCGCCGCTCATGAAGCAGGCGGGCGCCTCCAGCGTTATTTGATTTCCTCTACGTCAGCCTGTATTGAAGTACCGCCAGTCATTGCAATGCGCATGGCGGTCTCGACGTCAATATCCAAGTAAGTAATTTTATCCTCCGGCACGTATAGAGTGTATCCGCCGATTTGATAACTCAGCGGCATGTATACAGGCACCTTTCCTTGTTGAGGGAAGAGTTTTTCAGCAACGCTGGTATTGGTGATAAATCCGATAGCGTGGATGTCGGGCGCAATTAACACCGATACCGGTTTGCGCTCGCCGTCTTTATTGTTACTTTTAAAAAGCTCCACAGCATCACGGATTGCACCATAAAGAGTTTTAATTAGCGGGAGTTTTTCAATAAAACGATTACTGTAAGCAATAATCAGTTTAACAACATAGGCGTTCACCAGCATACCTAACAAGGCAAGTGCTACTAGGGTGGTCACAATGCCCAAACCAGGAAAATAATACTCTGAGGTAAAATAGGGCGACAACCCGGCCTCAACGGTGGTGGCAAGCCAGTATAGGAAGTAAAGCGTTAGACCCAAAGGCAATACAGCAATGAGGCCTTTAAGAATAAGAATAACAAGACGATTAAACATGAGTAGCAACATCCGAAACAAAAACCATATCGCATCGCCGACGTTGTGGGGCAATGATCAGGGCCAAAGTATAGGTTAAAAGTATGAGTCACAGTATAGATGCTTATGACTGCAAGTCATACCGCCGTTTGCTTGAGAGCGGGTAAGGTGAGTGAATTACTCTTGTGATGTTGTAGATATGGAAGAGGGGGACATCGCTTTTTGATTGCGCAGCCCTTTTGCCAGTTCTTCAAGGCTAAGCGCCTCACAAAACAGGTTTCCTTGAATCATATCGCAACCCAGTGATTCTAAGAGGTAGAATTGCTCTAGTGAGTCCACACTCTCAGCAATGACGCTTATGTCTAAATTTTTCGCTAGCTTTATGATGCTTTGTACGACAATACGCTGACGACTGTCTTTATCTTTGCACGCATCTAGCAGTTTTCGCGATAGTTTCACATTGCGTATTGGAAAGCTTGAGAGCTGTTCTATGGGCAGACTTTCTTCACCGAATCTATCAAGGGTAAGGGCAATCTTCGCGTTATTAATATCGTGCAAAAAGCCTACATCGGTCAAGTCTGTTGCCTTTGTCTCATCAGGGCCGGCGGATATTTCTAGCATCAGCCAGTGCGGCGCAATGTCATGCTTTTCAATTAAGCCTTGCAGTTTTTTCAGGTACTTTCCGTTGATCAACTCACTCAGCGATACATTGATGCAAAATGCAATATCGAGCTTGGTAATTAACTCGCTATGTTCGTTAAGCACTTTTAGCGTAGATTCAAACAGCCATGTGTCTAGCGCTTCGAGCAAGGCAAACTCTTTTGCCACGCTTAAGTATAAGCTAGGGTCCAATGTACTTAAGGCATCAGACTTGGCTTTTAGTAATACCTCAACGCTATGAACCTGCTTTGAATGCGTATTAAAAATAGGGACAAATGCGAGCTCAAAGGCGTCCTCGTCAATGGCTTTAGCAATATCGTCTGCAATTTTCTGACGGTTAAAATGCTCACGTTCAACTTCGCTATCGTAAATCTTAAATTGGTTTTTACCCTGCTTTTTAGCGAAATACATGGCGGCATCTGCTTTGCGCATAAGCTCTTTGATATTACTTGAGGAGTGTTGCAATGAGGCTATGCCCATACTTACGTTAATATTGATTTTGTTGTCATTTAGAATCAATGGCTCAACAAGCGCATTGAGTATTGATTCTCCAAGAACGCGAGCATATTCAGCATCAGCATCGGCCACTATAATGATAAACTCGTCGCCAGATAAACGCGTAAAAATAAGTGCTTTATCGGCTTGCTCGTGCTGGCTGATTGCGCTGCTTACGCGCTCGCAAAATCCTTTGAGCAATAAGTCTCCAACTAAGTGGCCATAAGTATCATTGGTATGCTTAAAATCGTCGATGTCCATGTAAAGTACGGTAAGGACTCTGCTTTGTTTAGCATGAATTCCCAAAGCACTTACCCATTCGTATAAGCCTCTGCGGTTGTGCAATTTGGTAAGTGGGTCGATGAGCGCCATTTTGCGTTGATTGGCGCGCTGGCGGTCAATCAGCAAAAAGATAATTAAAATTAAGATCACCAACAGGATGGTAAGAATATGCGTGACGCCGAGCAGTTGCCCTTTAAGTTTCACGCTATCAATCGTTATTCGATAGATGCCGGTCTCGTTGACATTTTTTAGCAATATCTCAATAGCTTGCACGTTGTCATATTCAACCTGAGCGGTATCAAATTCAACGTTATATCTAGACATCCACCAGCTCTCAACTTGAAAGTAAGAAAGCGGTACGGTATAAATATTTGAGGCCTTATTTAAATACATTTCGACGCTGTTGTATTTTTGAGATATGACGTCGTCTGGCGTGCTGTAAATCTCATTATAGTTTTTTAGAGAGAGCTTTACTTTTTGTTTAGCATGTTCAGTGTGCTTTGTGATGCCAATTTCTATATCGGTATATTCATTAAGGTTCCAGCCTTCGCCGGTCGTTTCACTAGTCCACAAAGTGGCGCCGCAGATAGGTTGGCTGCTAACACTGTTGATGATGCAAATCGTTTCAATGCCTTTGTCAGTTTGCTGAACATGCGACACTGAGCTCCCTTGTCGAAGGTGGGTTGCGTCCACTATTTTATTTGAAGCAAGTGCATCTGTTTCATAATCAAACGCGCCAACAAGATATAAAAATACTGCCGAAAGGGCGCACAAAATTAGCAGCAATATGGCAAGGATATGCTTAGAGTGAGTTACCTTTGAGTGTCCAAAAAGCTTCACAGGGTAAAGTTGTCCAGTGACGAATCTATTAACATTATCATAAATATCGGCAAAACTTAATTTTTCGTAAGTCGTAAATGCGTCATAACTACGTCCTAACTACGTCATAACCACTAAGGCATGTTGCCTATGGGAAAACGTTTGTAGCCTTATTTGCCAGACGCAAAAACGGCCGGGGATGCCGGCCGTTTTTAATCTAATGATTTAATATTTTCATCATCGTGACATCGCGCCATCGAGATAACACTTTGCCACAAAATCAATTAAGGCGAATGTTATTCCGATTCGCTCTCGACCATTAAATCATCGTTTACACTTTTCACGTCATTGGTATTTTGTGCAATCGTTACCGCCAACTGCTTGGCTGCTTCAGACTGAACTTTACCCTTTAGCGTGACGACTTGATTGTCTACATCCACATTGATGGCTGTACCCGACACTTCCGAGTCAAACAATAAGCGTGATTTGACTACTGATGATATTTTCGCATCGGTAAATGCTGACGTCACCGACATATCATCTGAAGAGTTGTCATTCATCACAGTTAAGCGATTATCTACGCTCTCTACACCATCAATACCTAACACTAATTCTTCTGCGAGTTCTTTGTCGATTGATGTCTCAACTTTACCCGTTAAGGTTACGGTGCTGTTATTAACATCGGTATTTATATCGAAAGAGTCTAAGTTGCCGTTAAACAATAAGGTAGCTTCTGCCTTACCGTCTATCCATGCATCCATCGCATCGTCTTTCCACGTATTCTTATTGTCCATGGCCATAGCTGATGTGCTAATTGATGCAGCCACTAAAGTCGATGTGATTAAAGCTGTTAGTTTGTTGCGTTTCATCGTTTTCTCCTTTTTAAGAATTCGCTTAAAGAATGCGAATAAGATGCCAATAGTTAAGTTGTTGTTTTATATGTATTAAATAATTTCTCCCTGTTCAATGAGTGTAAATGCTACATATTGGCGTGTAGCTTTTGTATGTATTTGCAGTCGAGCCTGTTTGTCTTAGTTGTCTACCTCTGCGTTGTCTACCTCTGCGTTGTCTACCTCTGCCGACGCAAGGTATTTGTCATCCATTTGCTCATTGGCAAACATGGTAAACGCGCCGGGTATCACCGCTATATTTAGCTCAGAGCTATTCTGCAGCTCTCCATCAATCGCAAAACTGAGCTCTTCCATCTTAGTTTGGCTGTCGCTGCGGCTTTTGCTGTTACTGACGGTTTTGCTGATACGCAGATTTTTCACAAAGGCATGCTGTAAATCTGCTTGCTCATCAAGATTCAATCCACCTTTTGAAACCGCTTGTGCAATGAGTTTTGCAAAGGGTTGTGATGTTGAATCCCGCGTGTTTAAAATCGTCAAATCAAGCTTGCCGTCTGTAGGGTTTGGCGCCCCTCTGCCCTGCGATAATAAGCTGGTAAGGGGAGCAGCATTCGCCACTAGGATACTGCTAGCTTCAATCGTTCTTGCCTCCTGTCCGTCTATCGATATTGTGTATGACTGGGTGTCATTTTCTTTGAGGGCATCAAATAATGCGCTTAGATAGGCAAGTTCTCCGAGCTCGTCTTTTTTCTTACGATCAGCCCCGGCAATCATTTTATGCTCAAATCCTATGCCAACGGCCAGTAGCATAATATGCTCATTGCATGTTGCCGCATCAATATCTTTAGTATTGCCTGCCACAATTGCTTGGCAGGCTATCTCAATTAGCTTATTTTTTGCGCTGCTTGCATACAAAACTTGGCTCAGGGCGTTGGTGGTCCCTAAGGGAATTATGCCAAATGTGGGGGCTGGGCTTGCTTGTTTATCGCCATGTGTGTCATGTAGGGCTTTTGCCACTGCGTTAACCGTGCCGTCTCCGCCACAGGCGAGCAAGCACTCAAACGCCATTAAGTCGTGCTCTTTGATGGTATCTGCAACAGGCTGATCTTTTTCGGTGTATGCAATCGATAGTTGATAGCGCTGCGACAGCGTTTGTTCAACAATGTGTTGGGCCTGCTCCCATGCACCGCCGCCTGAGGCGGGATTCACAATGAGCAACGCGCGTTGCTTTAGGTTTAACACCCCATCTTCATGCATCTGCGACAGTTTTTTATGCTGATAGCTGTTAAGCCGCGCAGTGCCCCTGATTTTATTGATCTGCTTAACGGCATCGTCCACCGATTTAGCATGCTGCGCCGCAATTAGGTAGGCTGCCATGATTAGCACAGAGCGCCCACGTCCGAGCGCGCAGTGCACCACTACCCCTTGCTCGTTGCGGATATGATTATGTATCCAGTTAATTGCTTTGACCAAATCGTCGCTATGCGGCGCTTGATGGTCAAGAATAGGAATATTCAGATAATCAAGATTTTCATCATCAGCGCTCCAGTTCATACCCGAAAACTCTGCGGTAGCGTCTAAAATTGCAGTTACCTCGTTCGTTTTTAAGGTTTGTACGTCGGAGGGAAATAAGCGACATGCTAAAAATAGCTTAGGCTTAATTTCTTGAACAGGCGGTACGCTATCGTTATAACGCTGCCAGCTATTGTAAATTTGCACTGCGATTAGAAATGGAACAAATACCCATTGTATATAGAAAGGGATGTTGCCTCTGTCATTTTTACGGAAGATCCACGGGGAATCGCTCATGTAAGCGAAAGACACCGCGGTAAACGACAGGGCAATCCATCCAAACGCGACCGAGAAATAAAGGTTTGGTGAATAGAACGCCGCAAGGGCAAACAAGATACTAACGAGTAGATAATACTTAACAATAAACAAAACACACTCCGTGTAAATCACAAAAATCTTGTTTGGATTGCAACAAACAGACCATAAACAAAATTAAATAAAGCTCGTTTATTCAGTGGTTTACAAAATAAAAATGAACAGTATCCAGAAATGATGGGTGCAAATAGACGACACATGTGAAAATTTTACATCCGTGTTATCAAGCTCATCTTGTTTAAATTTCAGTCGTTTTAACAAACTGTTAAAAGAAGTCCGATTAGATTTCTGCTAAACTCGCGCCCATTTTCAGGAATAACCTTAGAGAAAATATGTTTAATTTAATTAACGGAACACAAGGCAACGTTAAAAATGATGTGCTATCAGGCATCACCGTCGCTTTAGCTTTGGTGCCAGAGGCAGTTGCTTTTGCCTTTGTTGCTGGCGTAGAACCCATGGTGGGTTTGTATGCCGCGTTTATGATGGGACTTATCACCTCAGCCATAGGCGGCAGACCCGGTATGATCTCTGGCGCAACCGGCGCGATGGCGGTGGTGATGGTCGCACTGGTAGCTCAACACGGAGTGCAATATCTTTTCGCGGCGGTTGTGCTCGCCGGTATTTTGCAAATCATGGCTGGGGTATTTAAGTTAGGAAAGTTCATTCGCTTGGTGCCTTATCCGGTAATGTTGGGCTTTGTAAACGGTTTAGCCATTGTGATTTTTTTAGCGCAGCTTGGGCAATTTAAAGTAGTGAACGCCATGGGCGACATGACTTGGATGACAGGCAGCGTTTTATACTGGATGCTAGGTTTGGTGCTGCTCACCATGGCAATTATCTATTTACTCCCTAAACTCACCACGGCGGTACCCGCATCGCTTGTGGCGATTGTGACGGTCACCTTGCTGGTGCATGGCTTAGATTTAGAAGCGCGTACCGTAATTGATTTTGTTAAAGACATGGTACCAGAAGCGCAACGAGATACCGTTACCCTGGCTGGTGAATTGCCGAGCTTCAGTATTCCCATGGTTCCCTTTACTATGGAAACCTTTTACATAATCTTACCAACGGCCGTCATTCTGTGTTTAGTTGGCTTAATAGAGTCACTGCTTACACTGAGCCTGATAGACGATATGACCGACACGCGTGGGCGCGGTAATAAAGAATGTGTGGGTCAAGGTGTTGCCAATACCGTAAATGGCTTTTTTGGCGGTATGGGCGGATGTGCCATGATTGGTCAATCAATGATCAACATTAATTCAGGCGGTCGCGGGCGTTTATCAGGTATTACCGCGGCACTTGTACTACTTGGTTTTATTTTGTTTGCAGCTCCCTTAATTGAGATGATCCCACTGGCGGCCTTAGTTGGAGTAATGTTTGTGGTGGTAATTGGTACTTTTGAATGGGCAAGCTTTAGAATTGTGCGCGGCGTGAACAAAGAGGATGCTTTTGTATTGTTTCTAGTGACGGGCATCACCGTAGTCGCCGATTTAGCGATTGCCGTTGTGGTAGGTGTGATTGTATCGGCGTTGGTATTTGCTTGGAAACACGCGACGCATATTGTTGCGCGCACTCATATTGATAAAGACGGTTGGAAGGTGTATGACCTCGACGGCCCATTATTCTTCGGTTCTGTCTCGCATTTCAAAGATATATTCGATATTCAAAACGACCCTGATGATGTTGTGATTGATTTTAAAGAATCTAGAATTTGGGACTCCTCTGGCATCGACGCATTAGACGGACTAGCCGACAAATACAAAGAGCAAGGCAAAAAACTGCACATCCGCCATATCAGTTCAGAGTGTCAGACTTTGCTTACTAAAGCCGGCGAATACGTTGAAATCAATGTTAACGAAGACCCACGTTACCGCATTGTTTCAGATGAGCTAGGCTAGCCTTAAATATACACGGGCTAGGTAGCAGGCATAAAAAAAACCGGCATCTCAATTTGCCGGTTTTTTGTTATCAGTCTTTCTTGCTAGTGCTTAAGTCAGTATTCAGTCAGCACTATGACCTTGCAGTTTGGCTTTCATATACAAGATAAAACGTTCAAGCCTTAAGGTTGTTCGCTTAACCAAACTACCAAGTTAGCGTAGTCATCAGCACTTAGATCGCGCGCGAGAATGACCTGATACTTACCGTTTACAATAAAATTCGGCACGCCGTTTATGTGCTGTCTATACTCATCTATTGCGTTATTGTTACGCGCAACAAGACTATTCACACTGAAGCTCTTAGCCTGCTTGTCAAAATCTGCTGCGTCTATGCCGTTAACAATAAACACCTTTCTTAAGTCATCTAAACCGGTCACTGTCGCTCGTTGCTGATGAATATAGTTAAAAATAGCTGCATTCATCGCGTCGCTTTGCTTGAGGCTTCGTGCAATCATCATCGCTTTTGTGGCGTCATCCTGCACATCTGGGCCAGTAAAACGCATAAAGTTAACATGTACTTTGTCAAACTTCACATCGTCATCTAGCTTAGCTTTGATTTGCGCTACGATGGGTTCAAAGCTGTAGCATGCCGGGCACCAGAACGAGAAAAACTCTTTCACTTCTGGTTTCTTAGTCGCTTCTTCAGAAATGATCTGATAATGCTTACCCTCTTCCCATGGCACCATTTGTGCCAAGGCATTAAATGAAACCAGTAAGGCGAATATCAGCCCAACAACATACTTCTGCATAGTTATTTCCTTTACCAAAAGCCTTTAAGATAGGCATAGATTAAATAAGTTCCCAAAAATCATAGCACATTGAGCATCTACCATCGATAATTTAGCGATGCGAATATGCGCCGCGACTGGCCGGAAAAACCAATCACATCCTCAAACTGCTCGTCTAAAGCATTAGAGATACGTACCGAGGCAGAAATTTGCTCACTGTAGTTATATCGATAGTTCGCGCTTAGCAACCAGTAATTATCAAGGCTTAACACTTCAGATGGCGCTGGAAACGGTGGAAAGAAGCGGTCAAAGCGCGTGCCGGTATAGTCTGCTTGGACGTACACAGAGTGCTTGGTATGTAAATCATAGCTTAACCAAGCCGAACCGCTGTGCCGAGCTCTACGAAGTTCAACTGCGTTGGCCTCACTGGCGTCTAAATAGGCGTAACTAAGCGACCAGCGCCACTGTTTGAGGGCACGGCTAAGTTCTATTTCGATGCCTTCGCGCTCGCTATCTTCGGTCGCATTTTGGGCGGTAAACAAGCCGCTGTCTGCATCAAATACAAAGCCAAGAATTTCGTCTTGCAGCTTGGCCCGATACCAGCTCGCCTGCACATCGACATCTGCAATGCTGGTGTCTATGCCAAGCTCAAAAGAGCGAGACGATTCTGGCTCTAAGGCCTCATTGCCCAAAAACGTACCTGGGAAAAACCCAAAGCGTTCTGTAAAACTGGGGTTTTTAACCGCTTTTCCGTAGCTTATAAAGGTCTTGATAGTATCGCTCGCTTGAAAGCTAAGTCCGACTCGGTAGCTGTAGGCATTATCAAACTCATCGTTATTATCTGCTCTATAGCTAGCAGAAATGGATAGACCTGCACCTAAGCGCTGGTGGGTATCTGCAATAAACGATAGCGTTTTATTGTCTTGCTGCTGATTGGGATCGCCGAAGGTAACAGGGCCTGCCTGCGTGTATTGCTCGTCTACTGCATCAATACCCACATTTACATGCCCACTTTCAATGTCAAAAGTATGATTGTAAACCAGTCTATGTTTCTCGCCTTTGGTAGAGCCACTAAACACAGCGTCTGAGAAGTTTTTGTTTTCTTGGTCACTGTATTGATACGACAATTGTTGAGACCAAATGCTCTTGGGCAAGCTAAAATACCAATTTACGCCAAACGAGTGCTGCTCACCGTTAGACACATTGTTGGCATCTGCAATTAAACCCGTAGAGAAGTCTGTACTGTCAAAATCGCTTTTGTAGTCAACTAAACGCGCGTTAGCATCTATTCTGTTGTGCTTAGAAAAGCGATAAGCAAGCTTCGCATATGCGGTGGTATTTTTATAACCGTCGTCCTCCCCATCGCCGCTAGCAACAGACGGGCGAGCAATATTTTCGCCATCGGTATTAAGGTGAGCAAGGCTTAGGCTGTAGCTAAAGTTGTCGTCACGACCTGAGACCGCGCCGCGCACCTGAGCGGTATTTTTATTGCCGTAGCCCGCTGCAAGATTGGCACTGAAGCTATCGCTGGCGGTTTTTGATGTGATGCTAATTATGCCAGCAACGGCGGCACTTCCCCATAAGGCGCTTTGGGGGCCGCGCAGCACTTCGATTCTGCTTATGTTTGCTAGCGTAAGATGCGACAAATCAATGAGTCCGCCTTGCCCTAGGTCGTTAATTTCCACGCCGTCGAGCATCACTAAAACGTGATTACTTTCGCTGCCACGAAATCGAATTTCTCTAAGCGTACCCATCGGGCCACTTTGAGAAATATTCACGCTTGGTATGGTGCGCAGAAGTTCGCTTAAATCTAAGGCACCGGAGGCTTCAATTTGTGCTTGGTCAATCACGCTGAGTGCGCCGGCAACATATTTTTGTGCGATAGGGCTTCTAGAGCCGGTAATGCTGATAGTTTCAAGTTCATCATCAAAAGATGCCACAGATTGTGATGGTGCTTGAGGGGTTTGAGCGGCCAATGCCTGTCCGCTCACACTGTATCCCAGTGCAAGAAATAGTAGAGTATGTTTCATGTAAGTCCTTGTAATTGCTCCCGCCGAGCAATGCCAAATAATAATAGATACAAGCAATATACTGACCTGTATCCGCTTATTAAGGCCGGTATCCGGGCTTACAACATTCTGACAAAACCTTCCCATGATTTAAGCTTGTTAGCAAAGTTCACAGTGGCTGACGCAATCAAGACTTGATTGTATTTGCAGAACTCACAACCCTACCTTTAATGCTGTTGTTGAGCGCGTAATCGATGAATCTAGTTAAAGTCTTATACACACTTAAAAGACGCTTTTCGCCATCCTGGCCGCTCGGGCGCGCACATCCTTGTGCGCGCACGCTTTTAAGTGTGCATAAGACAATAACTTTTGCGATTCATCGATTACGCGCTTATGTGCGACTTTTCGCTTGTGCGGTTAAATGAATAACTAAACAGCATTAAGGGCAGGGTTGCATGTTGCTTACCGTTGCGGGGGCAGCACAGGTATTTCACCTGTTTCCCGTTTACCTCAACATACCCGTTTGCATTTGAAAACTGCTACTAACTAAAAACGCGCTAGATATATTAAGCACCTTAACCGCTCAAATGATACGGTAATAAAGTGAATAAGCAACGCCATTAAGGTTATGAATTATATAAAAATAATCATTGGGTGGCTTCAATCGAGTAGGTCTTAGTAAGGGCTTAAGCTAAGCGTTGCCTCGTCGAGCGCAGCAAACTGTTCTTTGAGAGCCAAGATTTGACCTTCCCAGTACTTATCTTCACCAAACCATGGAAAAGCGGTGGGGAAGGCTGGGTCTTGCCAACGTAGGGCAAGCCAAGCCATATAATGCACCATGCGCATGGCGCGTAAGGGTTCGATAAGGTGAAACTCTTTGTAGTCTAGCTCATGAAATTCTTCATAGGCGTTAACCAGTATATCAAGCTGCAGTAGCTGCTGCTGACGGTCGCCGCTCAACATCATCCATAGGTCTTGGATGGCTGGGCCGTTTCTGCAGTCGTCAAAATCAACGAATATCGGACCGTCTCGCCACAGGATATTGCCAGGATGTACATCGCCATGTAAACGAGCACCGCTGCGGCACTGCGCTATCGCTTTTGTGTAATCAGAGGTGGTGCGCTCAATTAATTGCTCAATAATAGTGAAAAATGCAGTGTGCAAATGAGGCGGCACAATATCATGGGTTTTAAGTGTTGTAATTGGCGCTTGAAGATGGGTTTCAATGCTGATGGGCGGACGATATGCAAAGCTCTCGGTATGTGCCCTACGGTGCATCTTTCCTATAGTGCGCCCAACCGATTCAAGCTGGTCTAAATTATCCACCTCAAACTGGCGACCGCCCACCGAAGGAAAAAGCGCAAATCGATAGCCGTCTAGCTCGTGCAATGATTTTCCGTGAATAGTGAGGGGGGCAACCACCTGTATATCATCTTCAGCAAGCAATTGGCTGAAGCGATGTTCCTCTAGTATTTGCTCGTCGCTCCAACGCAAAGGCCGATAAAATTTTGCCACAAAGCGGCGCTGGTCTTCAGCTACAAACTGATAAACGCGATTTTCATAGCTGTTGAGGGCTAAAAGGCCTGATGCAACTTGCACATCAAGGCTTTCAATGCCGTCTAAAATCAGCTCAGGGGTAAGTCGAGTAAAATGAAATTCAGACACCGGTAAATATAAATGTACTTGGTTCTTCAACCTCTATGGTATCACCTTGTTCATCTAAAGTACTGACGCGGAAATATATTTTTTGTGTACCCACCTCTAAATTGCTCGGGTCGGTTGCGACGCTTATGGGCAGGGTAAATACGCCACCGCCCTCAACAGTCACTTCGGTGTCACCATAAAAGCTCGCATCAACAATGCCATTCACCGCCACGGTGTAGGTTCGCTTTTGCTGTGACTTGTTGAGAATTTTGAGTGTATATACATTCTCTATCAGCCCCTCGTTCGTTTCTC
Source organism: Glaciecola siphonariae (assembly GCF_042652645.1). Classification (NCBI taxonomy): domain Bacteria; kingdom Pseudomonadati; phylum Pseudomonadota; class Gammaproteobacteria; order Alteromonadales; family Alteromonadaceae; genus Glaciecola; species Glaciecola siphonariae. The sequence continues at coordinate 1,910,130 of NZ_JBHSGU010000002.1, read as the reverse complement.
TGTCGAGAGAGTTGCGGTCACGAATAATGTCAACTTCTAGAGGCACGCGGGTGGCAATATCAGCAATCAAAAGACCGGTCATGATGAGCAATACAACCGCGTAACCCACAAGCTTAGAGCGAAATATTTTGGTTGTCCCGCCCTTTAATTCGTGTTCTGAGGTAAAGCTGATAAGGTTTTTTTCATAACCCATTTTTTCCATTACGCCGTTACAGGCATCAACGCATGCACCGCAGTTAATACACTCGTACTGAAGGCCGTTCCGGATATCAATCCCGGTCGGACATACTTGCACACACAAATTGCAATCAATGCAGTCCCCTAAGCCTTTTTGCTGTGCTTGTTCAGGCGTCATTTTGCGCGTGCGTGGCCCGCGTTTTTCGCCGCGCTGGGCGTTGTAAGCAACGGTATACGTGTCTTTATCAAACATGGCCGACTGAAAGCGTGCGTACGGACACATGTGGGTGCACATAATTTCGCGCATATAGCCGGCATTTGCGTAGGTACAAAAGGTAAAAAATAAGACCCAAAACGCCACCCAAAAACCAGTATTAAAGGTGAAAAAATCTATGAAAAGCGCGTCAATAGGGGTGAAGTAACCAACAAAGGTTAGAGATGTAAGCAGGGCGACGGCCACCCACGAGAAGTGCTTGAGGCTTTTGCGGACAAATTTGTCAGCGTCCATTTTGCGCTGATCAAGCTTCATGCGCTTGTTTCGAGAGCCTTCAATTTTTTCTTCAAACCATATAAATATAAATGTCCATGTGGTTTGAGGGCACATAAAACCGCACCAAACTCTGCCGGCAAAGGTGGTAACAAAAAATAAAGCGAAGGCTGACACAATTAAGGTGTAGGCCAAAATAGTGAGGTCTTGAGGCCATAGAGTCATCGCGAAAAAATTAAAGCGCTGCGATGCAATATCTAGCAATACCGCCTGCTGGCCCTGATATTCCAACCAAGGAATGAGGGCAAATATACCCAAAAAGATGAGTCCAAAAAAACGCCGGATATTCTCAAACGTGCCTTGAACCGCGCGAACATAGATGCGGCTTCGGGCAGAGTAGTTTGGTTTGGTCAACGCATCTTTTGGCTTAGCAATTTTGACAGGAGTGATGTCCTTGATGCGAATTTTTTCGTTCATCCGGTGCTCCAAAGTGTAATAAGTGCAGTTCATCAAAGAACTGATATCGGATTATTATACGCCTGATGACTTTAGATTTGTTAACTGAGATCAATAAATTCGCCATGCATCTGTCAACACGATGGTTTTTAAAGCAGGACTTGAAACAACTTATTTTTGTTTGCATGACGAAGGCGCTCAATTTTGGTGAGTAAAATTTATAATCAGGTATGGCTAAATGGGCGTTTTAATCTTGTATACTAGGTTATGATACACATGAGATGATTGCGGAGACTTTGTAGGTGAATATTTGGCGTTGGATAGCGGGAGTGTTGGGTGTTTTGCTCATTATTGTCGCCCTTCGTATGACGTATGTGCAGACCTTTGTTGGCGGTGCAGGAGAAACATTCAGTGGTTGGGTGGACATCCTCATGGGCGCGCCAGAGCGTGCGCGCTTAGTGAAGTTGCAGAATGCGTTTTTGCGTAACAACATGTCGCTTAAGCCTCATCAGACCGACTATGTGTATGAGGTGACGTCCTCTATCGATAAGGTCCGCTTATTCTATAGCCGCTATTGTCTAGCGGATGATAAAAATCCCTATTTATTCGGCAATAATCTGATGAAGTTTTGCTCAGACATCAATCAAACCGGTGTATTGGACCCTTTGTAAATCTCTGTTTTAGCTGTCTTAATGCGATACATTTTTGGCGCGATGAACTTTTTATCAATATCAAAGTCTCAAAAGTGCGCAAAATAGACTATATTTAGCACAGGTATAACCGACCATAAGCTGTGCCATGGCTGGCTTAATATGTATGGTAATTAGGGTATACGGACATAGATAAAAATAGAGAGTTTAACGACCATGAGAATCCAGTCTGCCTATAAAAGCATGTGTTTAAGTGCACTGACCCTTTGTTTGGGCCTCAGTTGCTATGCAACTGCGTCAGAATCAATGCCGCAAAATGATGCCGATAGCCGTTTGAAGATAGAATTTGTTGAGCCCAAAAGCTTCACAGATATTCGCCCGTCTAACCAGTCGAGAGCAAAATTTAGAGAGCATGTGCTAAAGACCATGCAAGATTACTTTGATGAACTTGCTCAGACGCTTCCCGAAGGACAAGTATTAGCGGTAACGGTTGAAGATATCGATTTAGCCGGTGATACACGCAGTCCGCGCGTACCAATTGGGTCAACTATGTTTGACGTGCGCGTGATGGAAGACATTTATTTTCCGCGCATTAAGTTTAGCTTTGTCCTGACCGATGCTAATGGTGAGCAGTTGCAGGCCGACCAAGTTAATCTTAAAGATATGAGCTATTTAAATCGCGCAGGGCGAATTCGAAACAATACCGACGCCTTTCCCTACGAAAAAAACATGCTAGAGAAATGGTTTAAAGACACTTTTAAGCAAAGCGACGAACAAGCTAGTTAAGCTACTACCATCAGGACGCTAAGTCAGTGTCTTGATTGAATGATATCAAAAAAGCAGCCATAGAGCCTTACGCTCTAATGGCTGCTTTTTTATGCGTACGAGCAGGGTGGCGATACACCGAGTATTGGTGTTTCCCTTTGTTTTTTGACGCGAACGCCGCTTTGTCTGCATACCCGATAAGCGCCTTGTAATTGATATCGTTTTTTAAGTCACTTTCAGTAAACGCCGCGATGCCAATGGCGGTAGCAATCGACAGTCGATGCCCATTTATACTTTGTTTGACGGATAGATCGCGAAGGATCTTTTTTGCTTTTTTAACAGCGTCAATCTCGTAGGACTTTGGCAACAGTAGCCCAAATTCGTCGCCACCAAGCCGGCCGAAAGTATCAGAGTCTCGTACATTCTCTTGGACAATTTCAACAAAGGTTTTTAGATATTCATCACCGGTGTTGTGCCCATATTTGTCATTTATCTCTTTGAATTTATCTAAGTCAAAATACATAAATGCAAGCGGTTCGTTTTGCCTGCGCGCAGCGGCAATGGTTTGTTTGGTTCTGTCGCCAAACAAATATCTATTGGTAGCACCCGTTAGGCTGTCAAAATGTGCTAAGCGTTTCAGCCTCACGTCTTTACGGAAATCTCTGCGCAGCGTACCAAGCAAATATTTGAGTATATCTGGCGTTACGGCGTGCGTAGGGAATGCGTCGATAGTAAAATTTCGATAGCCGCTCACATCAAAACTGTCAAACGAATCGGTAAGAATTAAGATAGGACAAGGCAGGTCTTTTGCCGAATAGTATTTGGACAATTGCCTGCGCAGTGCGGGGAATTGTTCTTGGGTCACCACGATGAAAGCGGAAGAAAAGCTAGCATCTTCTACTTCGAGTTCGTAGCCTCTTTCATGGCAGAGAACGGAATCTATTTGGCTGCTCATTTTTAGCGCACTGGTCAGCCATTCACGTTCTTTTTTATTCTCATTGATCAAAAAAATTTTCATTACGTCGCTCGGCTTATTATTCAACTGAGGTCAATCCTTCGACGTACTTTTATTATAATTATTGTATTGCTGCTTTATTATACGACCGCGAGTTCTAGTAAACGTGCTACTTTCAGCCCAAATAGTACAAAAAATAATCAAATAAAGCAATAAACCTAATGAACCAAACATGAGAAACTCTACGCCGTTATAGAGTGAAGCAGGATCTTAATTCTTTATGAACTTACAGGGCCTTTGTTTGCAGGGGGGACTTTGCTTGAAAAACGCTGTAATCCCATCCATGGGCGCTCAACGAAATCATCCATGATTTCGATGTTTTCAAGCAAAGTCCCCCCTGCAAATCATGCCATTTCAAACCTTCTTATCACTAAAAAGCCTCCTGCAAGTCAAAGCCCCTTGAAGTTAAAGGAGGGTAAACAAAGCCATCTGAAACCTTCTTATTACTAAAAAGCCCTCTACACATCTCCTTTGAGTCAAAGAGAGGTAATTAGAGCCCCTGCAATTCAGTGTAAGGTTCAAACGCAAATGCATTTCAATGAAAGCCTAAATGAAAAGGTCATTGTTAAATTGCCAAAATGGTTTAGAGTTTAAAGCTACACTTCAATTTTGAGGGATTTGATCATGGACGAATTAGGGTTTGTATTTGGCATAATCGGTATGTCGATGGGCATTTCAGCTTTTGTTTTTGCAACGGTAACGATGAAAAAGCTGAGCAATCTTGAAAGCAAACTCAAAGCGCTTAAGGTCTTAAGCTCTGATTTTAAGGCGAGCTAATTCCTCATTCTGCCTTAGTGGCGCGATGGGCAAATAATTGTTTAGCTGGCTTTTACACTTAGCCTATATATTTAAGCCTCATAAGCAAGCTTTGTAACTGGACCCAATTACCGGACAAGTTTACTTAGCAAAATTTCTCGACAAACTACTAAATAAAATCACCGAACAATCGGAGTCTCACAATGACCTCTCTTCACTTTGTAACAACGTTGGTAGATTATGCCAATTCTCGCCACGCTACCGACTTGATTTACATGCTGCAGGCCTACGCGAAAGACCCTATGGGAGGCGGGCAAGCGGTGCCGGTATCGGTAACTGAGCGTTTAATACATGAAATGTCGACGCGCTCCTATGTGTTTTCCATATTGGTGTATGCGCACAAAGATGCAGCTGAAATAAGCACAGCCGACTTGGTACCTGTTGCGTTTGCTAATTGTATTGAGAGCTTTTCGACCTTCAAAGGGCGAGCGGTTATCAACGTACATGATTTTGCTGTGTTGCCGGCTTTTAGAGGAAGGGACTTGAGCAAAACCTTGATGGATGCTATTGAGCTCGAGGCAGAAAAACGCAATGCATGTAAAATTACTTTAGAGGTATTGGAAGGAAATATCCCTGCGCAGCAAGCTTATATCAAATGCGGGTTTAAGGCTTATGAACTCGACCCAGAGATGGGTCGAGCCTTGTTTTGGGAAAAACCGCTTTAAAGCATGTTCTGTTTAGACCTGAGTACTTAAAATATAGTCAAGACCACCACAAATAGCGGCAACTTGGGCGCGATTACATTGCTGTGGATTGGCTTTTGGACTATCGGGATACACCTCAGTAGTGGTCACATATTCGGCATCGGTAAAGCCGCCGCATAAATGCAGGCTGCGCTTGTCATACAGAATCACGCCATCGCTGACCATATCGCTACCAATCAGTTTACCGTGCTTGTCGGGCGGTGCAATATGGGTAACGCCCTGTACGCTTTTTATAATCGCTTTTTGAAAATCTAGCTTGGCCCGTCCGCTATCGCCAACTGTATAAAACCCATCAGGTATTTCCCATTTATCTTGCACAATCCCGTCTCGAGCCGCTAACGCTGGTCTAAATTCTGAGTTGTCGGTGTCGGTTGTTTCATGTAGGTCAAAATGCGCTAATAAACGACTTTGATAAGGTTTAACAAATGCCATAATTGCATTTGCTTCGTCAGATGGACCGTTATCAAAAAAGGAGCGATTTGGGTCTACCGCCTTTGGGTTCCATCGATTTATAGTTTCATAGCCCCACGGACTTACGCAGGGTGCCACTATAAAATTAAAGTGGTCGGTGTAGCGGTCTATGGCATCTTGCATAAACAAAATTGCACCTTGAACACCGCTGGTTTCGTAGCCGTGTACGCCGCCGGTAATCAACACGCTTGGAAGACTCGGCTTAAACTTTGGTGTACACAGCGCAAAAAGTGGATAGCGCTGAGTATTGTAGTTAAGTGCGCCATAATGATGCAGGTCTAATTTGTGATTTAGCTTATAAAGTTTTTCAAGCACTTCTGTTCGATACGAACGCGAGCAAGACTGCTGTTTACGCCATATCGCTTTTTCGTCTTGCGTCCATGGTTTACCGGGAGTGCCGATAGGATAATGAGTGTGCATATTTTTTGGCTCTTTATATGTTAGATGCGAATATAATAACCTCAGCTCTGGGCGCTTTTTATATCCAGAGCCGAGCTTATGATACTGTTAGCTGAGCTTAATCGATTAGTTAACGCTTTACTTTACAATGTTGAGTCTACCATAGGAAGCACATGGGAGCGTTTAACAACACCATAAGCGAAACTGGTATCGATTGACGCAATATTGCCAATTTCATGCAGTTGGTGGCGCACAAAGTGCTCGTAATCGTGCAGGTCTTTTACCATCACTTTCAGTAAATAATCTGAGCGCCCGGTCATTACATAACACTCTAAAACTCGCTGGGCATCTTTTATCGCCTTTTCAAATTTACTCACTACATCGGCGCTATGACGCTCAAGCTGAACGCGCACAAAAACGATGATCGGCAGACCATAGGCCTCATGGTCGACCTCTACATTGTAGCCTTTGATTAAACCTGATTGTTCAAGCTGTTTTACGCGTCTTAAACAAGGACTTGGTGATAAATTTACACGTTCTGCGAGCTCTTGATTAGTGATTCGGCCATTGCGCTGCAGCTCGCGAAGAATATTTCGGTCAATTTTATCCATTGATAGCTTATTTATAGCATTTAATGCTAATTAATATAGTATCTGTGGCATATATTGCAAGTTAATTTCATAAATTTGGTAGTAAGCTAGTGGCGTGTTTATATTTCAAGAGAAGCTTATGTCTGAGCAATCTAATAATACAGGCTTTGCTACCAACGCAATTCATTTTGCTTATGACGCCCAGCAAGAGCAGGGCGCGCTTAATCCTCCGCTACACCTTAGCTCAACCTACACTTTTGAGAGTGCCGAACATGGCGCCGACTTGTTTGCTGGCAATGCTCAAGGACACTTTTACAGCCGTATATCAAATCCTACTCTCGATATTTTAGAAAAGCGTATTGCTTGTTTGGAAGGGGCTCAATCAGGATTGAGCTTTGCGTCAGGGATGGGAGCGATAAGCGCTACCATGTGGACATTGTTACAATCTGGTGACGAAGTGCTTGCAGATATCACCTTATACGGATGCACTTATGCCTTCATGCAGCATGGCTTAAGTAAATTTGGCGTGAGCGTAAAGTTTGTTGATATGACCGATACAGATGCCCTCGCCAGCGCAATCACGCCGCGCACTAAACTCGTCTATTTTGAGACGCCGGCTAATCCGAATATGCGTATTGTTGACATACAAACTGTATGCAGCCTAGCGCGTGACGCCGGTGCAATCAGCATTGTTGATAACACCTATGCAACACCGTACCTTACGCAGCCGATAGCCCTCGGCGCAGATCTGGTGATTCATTCTGCCACCAAATATTTAGGCGGGCATGGTGACTTAGTTGCAGGTTTACTAGTGGGCAGCACTGACTTGGTTAATCAGGTACGCGTTGAAGGTTTAAAGGATATGACCGGCGCGTGCATGTCACCATTTACCGCGATGCTCATTATGCGCGGTCTGAAAACGCTTGAGCTAAGAATGCAGCGTCACAGTCAATCGGCGCAAACAGTGGCACAATATTTAACAGACCATAGCGCGGTAAAACATGTCTATTATCCCGGCTTGGTTGAGCATCCACAGCATGAGTTGGCGAAAAAACAAATGCGATTATTTGGCGGAATGATTGCCTTTGAACTTAACGGCGGCTTAGAGAGTGGGAAGGCCTTGATGAATGAGCTGAAAATGATTCAACGTGCCGTGTCACTAGGAGACGCAGAAAGCCTAATTCAGCATCCTGCAAGTATGACGCATGCAGCCTACACGCCTGAACAGCGGGCGGCGCATGGCATCAGCGATACTCTAGTTCGCTTTTCCGTGGGACTTGAGTCGGTAGCTGATATATTAAACGATTTTGATCAAGCCTTTAGCGCCTGCCATGAGCCGAGCACAGGCTCACTCATGGCAAAAGATAAAGCTGTTATACGTAATCAAACTCTTGATCAGCTACGTTCAGTACGTCATCTGACCGACTGTGTATAACTTGCTTGTGCAAATCTTTTCTAGGTAATAATCGCTTAATGTAGAACGCACATGTGTTTTGTTTTCCTTTGGCAATTAACTCATTGCCGGATGCCTGTGCGCTGCTCGCCATATCCAGCCAAAGGATGCCTAAAATGATGTAAGCACTGTAGTGCAAGTAATCGGTGGCGGCGGCAGCAATATCATTTGGCTCACGACCTAAAAGCGCAGTTGAGCTTTGTTCAAACTCCTTAAGTAAGTCAGTCGCTTGCTGGCGCTTTTCGGCATCGGTCATTTGCTTAATGCGTTCGGCCAACATTGCCACCGTTTTGCCCAACATTTTACCGCCGTCGCGCGTAAGTTTACGACCAATCAAATCGGCCGCTTGAATGCCGTTAGTGCCCTCGTAAAGCTGGGCGATACGTGTGTCTCGCACCAGTTGCTCCATCCCCCACTCGCGCACGTAGCCATGTCCGCCATATACTTGAATGCCAAGGTTAGTCACCTCTGTGGCTATATCGGTCATAAAGCCTTTGCAAATAGGCGTTAAGAAGGCAATCACCTGCTCGGCATCATGCTTGCGCTCATCATTAGTGTATTTCTCAATATCCATCTGCTGGGCGTAGAGTAAAGAGAGTGCTCGACAGCCTTCGGTAAAGGCTTTTTGTGTGAGCAGCATTTTGCGTACGTCGGGCTGATGCATCAGCGAATCGGCTTTGGCCTCGGGCTGTTTTGGACCTGTGGGTGAGCGTGATTGTAAGCGCTCTCTAGCGTACGACACAGCACCTTGGAATGATGCCTCACATGTTCCTAATCCTTGTAAACCCACCTGAAAACGAGCGTCGTTCATCATAGTGAACATGCAGGCCAAGCCTTTATTTTCTTCGCCAACCAAATAGCCTTTTGCGCCGTCGTAATTCATCACGCAGGTCGGACTGGCTTTAATTCCCATTTTCTTTTCAATACTGCCGACGCTTAGTTTGTTTGCTTCACCCGGTTGACCGCTATCATCCACCAAAAATTTGGGTACTAAAAATAAACTTATGCCTTTAACACCAGCGGGCGCGTCTGGTAAGCGTGCTAACACCAAATGAATGATGTTGTCTGTCCAATCATGGTCACCGCCAGTGATAAATATTTTGTTACCAGTAATTAGGTACGAGCCGTCACTTTGGGGCTGAGCTTTAGTGTTTAAAAGTGCCAAATCAGTGCCGGCATGCGGTTCGGTTAGGTTCATCGTGCCGGTCCACTCGCCGCTGATTAACTTGGCTAAGTAGGTCTGCTTAAGTGTATCGGTTGCGTGTTTATCAACTGCGAGCACCGCGCTTTCCGTTAGCATCGTGGTTAATCGCCAGCTTAAATTGGCTGAATTTAGCATTTCGTGCACCGGCACCGCCGCAGAATATGGCAGGTCTTGTCCGTCAAATTCCGGATTGCCAAGCATTGCATTCCATCCGTTAGCAATATATTCGTGGTAGGCCTGGGCAAAGCCATCGGGCGTTTTGACTTTACCGTCAGTTAGAGTGCAGCCTTGCTCATCGCCTTCTCTATTTAAGGGGGCAACCACTTCTTCGGCAAATTTCGCACCTTGTCCGATGATTTCAAGCACCAGCTCGCTGTCCATGCCTTGTGCATCCACATTTGCATAGTGTTCGTCAATTTTTAACCAGTCTTTAAGCAAGAACTGAAAATCTGCTAATGGGGCATTGTATTGCGGCATTGTAACTCCTGAACAGTACTAAAACATTGTATTGGTATAGTACGTGAAAAGCTCGAAAATGCTCAATCACTTAAATTTATAAGAAGTATTTATCCGGTTGAGGTAGGAATTTACTGGACTTCGCGCGCATTCAGCATGCCGTGATTTACATAGGCGTCACGAACGCCAGTCAAATTGTCGGGGTGATGCCACTGGTCTTGTTCGATGTTAAAAGGGTCAATATAGAGCAATTGTTGTACTTGGCCGTCTGCCCACGGTGGCGCTGCAATACTCACTTCACTGCCGTCAAACCCATTGGCCAAGCTGCAGGCAAAAAGCAGGGTATTGTCTCTTTGTTTAGCAAGCTGTGCACCCACTTCGACGTTAAAGCCCGTCTCCAACCACATGGCTCGGTGGGCCTGACATTGGGAGCTCATTGACTCAATTTCTGATGAGGCGGCACCAGCAACATTATTGTGTTCAAAAAACGAAAGATTATTTGATGAAGCAAGGTCATATTTACCGGAAGCGCGTTCAATTACAAGCAACTTTGATTGCAAGCGAACGACACAGGCTCCCGTTGCGTTTTTTGAAGGCGAAACTTTAGTTATTGCGTTACTCATCGCTTCGCTTTGGGCTTTAGGAGAGATCCGGCATGCCGGCGCATCGAAAGATGCGTCTGAGCACGCAAAAATAAACAGCCCAAAAAGTGAAATAATGCACAGTTTCAATCGTTATATCCTATAATACGTGTTGTTACGTAAATTTAATTCGCTAGCTGATCTATACAGCATTTTTATGCTTATTGTTTTGTGCCCACCTTGAGTATCAGCAGCCGTCAGGAGAAATATGTCAAAGTTTATAAAAATCTCGCCACTCTTAGTTGGCGTTGTTGCCTTAGTTGCCTTTTTAATCTATATCAATTTGCCAGAACAAGCACAAGGCCAAGGTGGGCCGCGCGGTTCAGGGCAAACGCCGGTGGTTGTGAGCCTTGCGAGCAAGCAGGCCTTTCCGGTTATTGTAGAGGCACTCGGTACAGCAGTTGCCAACGAGTCGGTAAATATTACCGCACAGCAAGCCGAAACGATAGAAACGATTGCCTTTGACGATGGCGATATTGTTGAGGCGCAACAAATACTAGTAGAGCTAAATAACCGCGCTGAAGAAGCCCGCGTTAGTGAGCTTGAAATTAACGTGGCTGAAGCAAAACGCCAGCTCAGCCGAATCAAAAACCTAGCTAACCAGAGCGCAGCGTCTGAGCAATTGCTCGACGAACAAGAGGCCCGCGTAAAAGCGTTAAGCGCTCAGCGAGACGTTGCTCAAGCCGATTTAGAAGAGCTGATCATACGCGCACCGTTTAGCGGCCGCTTGGGCACTCGTATGGTCAGCGTTGGCAGTTTGGTCAGGCCTGGTGATTTAATTACCACCTTAGATGACCTAAGCGTAGTTAAAGTCGATTTCAGTATTTCTGAGGTGCATTTAGCGAGTGTTAAAAATGGCCAAACCATATATGCAAGTTCTGTCGCCTATCCCGGCGAGCAGTTTGTAGGCAAAATCACAAATATCGATTCTCGTATCGACCCGGTTACGCGCTCTATTCAGGTACGCGCCCAACTGCCTAATCAAGACATGAAAATGCGCCCTGGTATGCTGCTGCAAATTAATCTTGAAAAACGCGTTTTAGATGCGCTTGTTATACCCGAATCAGCCCTAGTGCCTGAGGGCGACTCGCAGTTTGTCTTTGTTGTAGACGAGCAAGAAAAAGCCATTAAAACTAAGGTGAAGGTAGGTGAACGTAAGCCCGGCTTAGTACAAATCCTTGACGGCTTGGAAGCCGGTCAAAAAGTCATAAGTGAAGGAACATTACGCGTGCGAGATGGCTCTGCTGTCCGCGTTTTAGATTTGTAAGGGGCTGAGATGTTAATTTCTGATTTATCGGTTAAACGTCCTGTATTTGCCAGTGTGGTTAACTTGCTGCTGTTAGTATTTGGCATTGTTGCGATTAGTTTTTTATCGCTTCGTGAGTACCCTGACATTGACCCGCCCATTGTGTCGGTTAACACCAGTTACCCTGGCGCCTCAGCGGAAATCGTAGAGACCCGCATCACGCAACTGATTGAAGACCGTATCAGCGGTATTGAAGGCATTAAAAATATTTCTTCTTCAAGCAGAAATGGCCGCTCGAGTGTCACGATTGAATTTAATTTAAGTCGCGATATAGATGCAGCCTCAAACGACGTTCGCGAGCGTGTTTCTCGCGTGCTCAATGACCTGCCAGATCAAGCGTTTCCGCCCGAAGTCGCAAAATCAAACTCAGATGAAGATGTTGTGGTTTGGTATAACCTGCGCAGCGATAACTTGAGCACGCTTGAGCTCACCGATTACGCAGACCGATTTATTGTCGACCGTTTGTCGATTGCCGACGGTGTTGCTAGGGTAAATTTAGGCGGTGGCCGCAGTTATGCCATGAAAGTATGGCTCGACCGCAATGCGATGGCCGCACGCGGGATTACTGTTAGCGACATTGAGCGAGTCATCCGAGCAGAAAATGTTGAACTGCCTGCCGGCAGAGTCGAATCTGAAACACGGGATTTCGACGTACGAGTGGCCCGTAGTTTTTTGTCGCCAAGCGATTTTGCCAAGCTCACCGTTGCCGCAGGCGCTGACGGGTATTTGGTTAAATTAGGGGAAGTTGCTCAGGTTGAACTAACCGCAGAGGATGACGAGACCGATTTCAGGGGCGATGGTGTTAATATGATTGGCCTTGGGATTGTAAAGCAGTCAAAAGCAAATACGCTTGAGGTAGCGCGCGCCGCGCGTGAGGCCATTGAGAGGATTGAACAAACCCTGCCTGATAATATCTTTATTGTACCAAGCTATGATTCGTCAGTGTTTATTGAGGAGTCGATAAACGAGGTGTACAACACGCTCGCCATTGCAATGATGATGGTCGTTGTAGTGATTTATGTGTTTTTAGGCAACGTCAGAGCCACCTTGATTCCTGCGGTCACCGTGCCTGTCTCCTTAATTGCGGCCTTTATGGTGATGTACGTGTTAGGGTTTTCTATTAATTTGCTGACACTTTTGGCCTTAGTCTTGGCGATTGGTTTAGTGGTTGATGATGCCATTGTTGTGCTTGAAAATATTTATCGGCGCATAGAAATGGGCGAGCCCCCCTTGTTAGCCTCTTTTAGAGGCGCAAGAGAAGTTGGCTTTGCGGTTATTGCCACCACCTTAGTGCTCATTTCAGTGTTTGTACCCCTAGTGTTTTTAGAGGGGAATATTGGGCGCTTGTTTACTGAGTTCGCGCTTGCCATCGCGGCGGCGGTGGCGTTTTCGAGTTTTACCGCGCTAACGCTCTCACCAATGATGGCCTCAAAGCTTTTGAAAAAACGTACCCGCAGTTCGGGCTTTGGTTTGTGGGTAGATAAAAGCTTTAAAACACTCGAGCAAAAGTATTACAACGGACTTGCCACAACAATGAAGCAACCGGTTCTTGTGGCGCTGACCGTATTGGTGAGCATGGCCTTAATTTGGCAGCTGCAGAGCAAAATACCAGAAGAATTTGTGCCGCGTGAGGACAGAGGTAATTTCTTTATTTTGATGCAGGCACAAGAAGGCGCAAGCTATGAAAGTAACGCGAAAAACCTAGAAAAGATAGAGAGTATATTATTGCCCTATCGAGATGCAGGCGAGGTTGTTCGTGTGTTAGTGCGTACGCCAGGTTTTGGCGGGCAGGCAGGTATTGCCATTGTTGGAATGGCCGACTGGGAAACACGCGAGCGTTCAACCTTTGACCTAATGAACGAAGTGAGCGGCAAGCTTTCCGATATTCCCGATGTAAGGGCCTTTGCAATCATGCGCTCCGCTATAGGTGGGCGAGGACTCGGGCGACCGGTTCAGTTTGTCTTGCAGGGTAATACCTATGAGGACTTAGTTGCTTGGCGCGATATTGTGATGGAAAAAGCGCGCGATAATCCTAACTTGCTGCGCATGGACTCTGACTATAAAGAAACATCGCCTCAGCTACTGATTGATATTGATAAAGACAGAGCGGCTGACCTAGGCGTGTCGATTTCTGAAATTGGTCGCACCCTCGAAACGATGTTGGGTCAGAGAAGGGTATCTACCTTTTTAGATCGCGGGCAAGAGTACGATGTGATTATGGAAGGTAATGAAGCAGATTACCGAAGCCCCAATAGCATTGATAATATTTACGTGCGCTCCGATAGAACCGGTCAGCTTATTCCCATGGATAACCTGCTCAATATTCGTGAGCAGGCAACATCCAATACGCTCAATCGCTACAATCGCATGCGTGCTGTTACCATTAGTGCCAACCTCGCTGACGGCTACACGATAGGTGAGGCCTTAGCCTACCTTGAAAATATTGTGGCAACCGAGTTACCAGCCGAGGTGTCTATTGATTATAAAGGCGAATCGCAGCTGTATCAGGAGTCGGGTTCATCATTTATTTTCATCTTTATTCTAGCCTTAGCGGTGACCTATTTGGTGCTGGCCGCCCAGTTTGAAAGTTGGATACACCCCTTGGTGATCATGTTTACGGTGCCTTTGGCATTGGTTGGCGCCTATGTGGGCTTGTACCTGTCTGATATGACGATAAATATTTATTCGCAAATTGGACTGGTTATGCTGATTGGACTGGCGGCGAAAAACGGGATATTGATAGTAGAATTTGCAAATCAGCTTCGCGATGCCGGCATGGAGTTTGAGCAAGCCATTCGGCGCGCTGCCATGCAGCGTCTGCGTCCGATTGTGATGACTGGCTTCACCACCGTGTTTTCTGCTTTACCTCTAGTGTTGGCTTCTGGGCCGGGCGCTGAGTCGCGCATGGTAATAGGCATGGTGATTTTTGCTGGCGTGCTTCTTTCAGCGTTTATGACGCTGTTTATTGTGCCCACAGCCTATGCATATTTGGCAAGAGGTACAGGGTCGCCCGAAAAACGCAGCCGTAAACTAGAAGAACTTGAAGACGAAGTACCCTATGTAAAAGGTGAAAACTCAATTTAAGCGCTTATTCACTTAAAAACGCAATCAACAAATAAAAAGAGAGGCTATAGGCCTCTCTTTTTTGTTTGTTAAGCAGCTGTTGACCATCTTAAATCGATGTTGTATAAATTTACATAAGTACTTATGTAAGTGTTTATATAAGCGCTCATGTAAGCTCCTATATAAGTGCCTTTATAAGTACCCATATAAATAGCTTGTTAAATGTGCATTAAGTTTCTTGATGAAATATACGTTTGAGTGCGCGTTTTAATAGCTGTTTTAACGCTAAGTGTGCTGCAAGTACACACAGTTTGGTGGATGCAAAAATGAACCAAGACGATTTTTTAGATGAACTCGCAGAGCTTGCTTTAGGCAGCCGGTTAAAGCGGATTTCGGATCAGCTTTCAGCCCAAGCGGCTCAGGTATATCAAGTGTTTAACATGCCGCTGAACCCTAAATGGTTTCCTTTACTTGCGCTGCTAGATAAGTATGAGCAGGTGTCGGTAGTCGACGCATCAAAGCGTTTGGGCTTATCGCAGCCGGCACTGAGTCAATTTTGCCAAGAGCTGGCAAGAGCAAAGCTTATTAAGTTCATTAAAGACCCGGAAGATAAGCGCAGACGCTTGGTATCATTAACCAAAAAAGGCAGGTCTACTTTAAGTGATGTGCAGCCTACATGGCGCGCGGTACGCAAAGCTGCAGAGGCTATGTGTACTGAAAGCGGCAACCAGTTTTATCAGTCTCTCATTAACTTTGAGCGAGCGCTTGAGCGCATGAGCTTAGTAGAGCGAACGCTGAGCGTGCACGATAAAATTAATCAGGTGGGCAACATTGAAAACGACCTTGAGTTTTTACCTTTTACGCCAGCCCTAGCCCCGCATTTTGAGTCGATTAACAAAATCTGGATTGAACAAATGTTCCGTTTAGAAGACATTGATAAACGCGTACTAGCAGACCCACAAAAGTACATCATCGATAACGGCGGCTATGTTTTTTTTGCCCGTCACAGGCAGATGGGCGTGGTGGGAACGTGCGCTCTATTACGCAGTGATGCAGGCAGTTTCGAACTAACGAAAATGGGCGTTACCCCAAACTGCCGTGGTTTAAAAGTGGGGGAAAGATTGCTGCAGTATGTCATCGAGCAGGCGCTAAACATACCCGCCTCAAAGCTATACTTGCTCACCAATAGCAAGTGCGAAGCTGCGATTCACCTGTATGAAAAAAATGGATTTTATCACGACGATGAAACCATGCAGCGCTATGGTAAAAATTATGAGCGCTGTAATGTGGCAATGCGATATAAAGCTTAAGTTTTATAGCTTATTGTACGTGTTTAAAGCCGACTGCCGGTAATCTGACACTGGCTACTAATCTGAAACTGTGGGTAAAGGAAGAAAGGCTGCATTTTCAATGCCGCTAGCGTTAGATAAACAGGTAATTGACATTCTGACTATGCGGCACATAATGTGCTTATACTGTACAAAACCACGAAATAAACCAAACAGAATAAGCGTTAAATGCGGCATAGCTCTATGTGTTGCTTTTTATATTCGTTAAACAGCAGGGTAGAAAGATTGCGGCTTAAATCTAGTTTAATTATTGCGTTGATGGCGTCAACGCTCATTCCATTGATGATTGCTTTTTACTTTCTGACTTCATTTGTGAGCAAGCAACATACAACACAGGTTCAAAAGGGCCTTGAGGCCATCACTAAAATCGCGCAAAACAGAATTTTATCGAGCGTTGACAAAATTGAAGATAATACCGCCTTGGTTGCCAGTAGGACGCAACTAAGAACGAGTTTACACGCTCATCAGCTTGCGCCTTCCGATAAGCACTTGAGGCTAATTGATAAGATCATTTCAGATGCCGCGGCCTCTATCAGCAACATACAAGAAATCAGCGTGTTTGACATGCAGGGCGCTGCGGTTGCGAGCACGCTAGACACTCTGCCCGCCAATATTATGACCAATGCGCAAGCCTTTCCTTATATTACGCTGCGCAGAGACGGCAGCACCACACTGCTCGTTGGATATGATGAACTCATGCTCGATGGCAGCGCCATTGGCATTATAAAATTAAGTGTACAGCCGAACTTTATTCGCGAAATAGTGAATGAGGTGAGTGGCTTGGGCCGCACCGGCGAATGGGTGCTTGCCATCAAAAATAACGATGCAGACGCATTGTTTGTCTCCAGTACTCGCTACGACAATGAGGGAGAGTTTAATCGCATAGTAGCAAAAGACACCGCTAACTCTCCTGCAATCGAAGCCTTATATGGCGACAGCACATTTATGTGGGATGCATTGGATTATGCAGGAAACCCAGTTGTAGCAGCAACCGGGCGTATTGATGGATATGATTGGGGAATAGTGGCAAAAATTCATACAGAAGAAGTATTTGAGCAGATTGATGATATCGAATTTTTCTTCGCTATGGTTTTGCTGAGCGTGATGTTGGTGTCTCTGGTGATTGGAATTTCATTATCTTACTTAATCACGCGGCCACTCGAGTCACTGGCTACGCAAGCCACACTGATTAAAGATAATACTAGCGAGCGTTTAAAGGTGTCATCAAAATGGACAGAGGTGCGTTTACTTACCGAGCGCTTCAATGACATGCTGCAGGTTATTAAGGGGCTAAATGATGACCTCAACGAAAAGGTTAAGGAGCGAACGCGCGAACTTGCACAAGCAAATCAAAAGCTATCGCATGAAAAACATAGAGCGGAAGAGGCGTCGCGGGCTAAGTCTCTGTTTCTGGCGAATATGAGCCATGAATTGCGGACACCGCTTAATAGTATACACGGCTCACTTCAACTGCTGTCTCGTCAGTCATTAAATGAAAAGGCAAACAAGCTGATAAGCACGGCAAGTTATTCAATGAAGTCACTTCTTGGCATTATCAGCGATATTCTAGACTTCTCTAAAATTGAGGCGCAGGCGGTTGTTCTTGAAAAAACGTATTTTAATTTTGAAGAATTAGTGACGCAGGTGGTCAACGAAATGGATGTGATGGCCAGCAAAAAAGGAATATTCCTGTCTTATGAAATATGTGCAAATTACCATGAGGGTTGGCTTGGCGATGCATTGCGCATCAAGCAGGTTCTGGTTAATTTAGTCTCAAACGCCATCAAGTTCACTGAAAAAGGCTCCGTTGTTATCAAGATTGGCACGAATGAAGGTATCGATGACGATGCGCTCATATTTAGCGTCATTGATTCGGGCCACGGAATGACACCAGAATATATCGAAAAGCTGTTTGACAGATTTTCTCAGGCCGATGCATCGACCACGCGTAAGTTTGGTGGAACAGGTTTGGGCATGCCCATTAGTTTAGGATTAATTAACTTGATGGAAGGTCAAATTAAGGTTGATAGTGAGGTTAACAAGGGCTCAAACATCAGGGTTATTATCCCGCTTCAACATATCGCTGAGACCACTCAAGACTATCCGAAACTGTCAGACGTTGAAGCGCCTGACTTAAACGGCAAAACGATATTGTTAGCAGAAGATAATGAGATTAACCAAGTTATTTTTTGTTCAATGCTTGAAGAGACTAAGGCGACGGTTTTGATTGCCTCTAACGGTTTGGAGGCTCTATCTAGCTACAAAGAAGAGCGTCCCGATATCATTTTTCTTGATATTCATATGCCCATAATGGATGGCATTGAGGCGTGCAAGGCGATTAGGGCCGAGTCGTCTTCTGTGCCATTGGTATCTATTACAGCCAATATTTCAAGCGAAGACATTGAGATGTATAGCCAGTTAGGATTTGATTATCATGTAGGGAAGCCAGTTGACTTAGTGTCCCTTTACAAGATTTTGAGAGCAATCGCCCAGTAAGGTGTGTCCTTAAATTAGGCATAAAAAAGCACGCATAAAAAAACCAGCAAAAGCTGGTTTTTTTATTTGATATGCAAGGTGCTCATTTGCACCGCAATCATTAGTCATCAAGGAAGCTTTTAAGCTGCTCTGAACGACTAGGGTGGCGCAATTTACGTAAAGCCTTTGCTTCGATTTGACGAATACGCTCGCGTGTAACGTCAAACTGCTTTCCAACTTCTTCAAGCGTATGGTCGGTGTTCATGTCTATGCCAAAACGCATACGCAGTACTTTTGCTTCACGTAAGGTCAAGCCAGCTAGCACTTCCTGAGTAGCGTCTTTTAAACTACCGCCAGTCGCTGAATCGAGAGGTTGAGTGATTGACGTATCCTCAATGAAGTCACCAAGATGCGAATCTTCATCATCGCCAATGGGCGTCTCCATAGAGATAGGCTCTTTCGCGATTTTCAATACCTTACGAATTTTATCCTCAGGCATCACCATACGTTCAGACAACTCTTCCGGTGTAGGCTCGCGTCCCATTTCTTGCAACATCTGGCGCGAGATACGATTAAGCTTATTAATTGTCTCAATCATGTGCACTGGGATTCGAATAGTACGCGCTTGGTCTGCAATAGAGCGAGTGATCGCTTGGCGAATCCACCATGTTGCATAGGTAGAGAATTTATACCCACGGCGATATTCAAACTTGTCTACCGCTTTCATAAGGCCGATGTTACCTTCTTGGATGAGATCAAGAAATTGCAGACCACGGTTGGTGTACTTTTTAGCAATTGAAATAACCAAACGTAAGTTTGCCTCAACCATCTCTTTCTTAGCGCGTCTAGCTTTCGCTTCACCAATCGACATGCGGCGGTTGATGTCTTTGATGTCTGGAATGATCAAGCCGGTTTCTTGCTCAACGGCGTTCATCTTGCTCACGCAGCGCTCAATTTCTTCGCGATACTCTTGAAGTTTTGGCACATAAGCGGCATCAGTTTTTAATGTTTTAAACAGCCACTCAGTCGATGTTTCGTTGCCAGCAAAGAGTTTGATGAATTCTTTTTTCGGCATTTTTGCCTGCATCACGCAGAACTTCATGACCAAACGTTCTTGGATGCGGACTCTGTCCATCATGCTGCGCATGTTTTTAACCATGCGGTCAAACTGCTTAGGCACTAGACGAAATTCTTTAAACACATCTGAGAGTGCTGCAATTTCTTTTTTCGCAGATTTGTGCGCACGACCTTTGTCTTCAATCACCTTACGCGCTTTGTTGTATTGCTTGCGCAAGTCAGCAAATTTCTCACGGGCTAACTCAGGGTCAACGCTATTATCGTCTTCTTCATCATCTTCGTCGTCATCGCCATCGTCATCTTCATCGTCTAATTGTTCATCAGACAATTCAGAACCAACATGGGTGGCGCTAGGAGCAACGTCGTCTTCGTTCGGGTCTACAAAGCCGATAATAATGTCGCTTAAACGAATTTCTTCAGCTTCAAACAGGTCCCATTGGTCGAGCAAATAGGTAATAGCTTCTGGATATTCAGCAACCGAACACTGAACTTGGTTAATACCTTCTTCAATGCGTTTTGCAATTTCAATTTCGCCCTCGCGAGTAAGAAGCTCTACTGTGCCCATTTCGCGCATGTACATGCGCACAGGATCGGTAGTACGGCCAATCTCGCTTTCCACTGTGGCCAATGCTTGCGCTGCCGCTTCGGCAACTTCTTCATCAGTCGTGGTTTCTTGCATCAATAACTCATCGGCATCAGGTGCTTGCTCAAACACTTGAATGCCCATGTCGTTAATCATGCGAATGATGTCTTCTATCTGATCGGAATCTACGATGTCAGAAGGCAGGTGGTCATTCACCTCAGCGAATGTTAAATAACCTTGCTCTTTGCCTTTGGCAATCAGGATTTTTATCTGGGACTGCTTGCTTTGCACAATATACCTTACACGTTAGAATGGGAGCCTAATATGGTGACTACGAGGGATTTCTCAAGTCTTTTGCCTCTGTTTTCGTAAAGCTTTGCTTGAACGAATTGGGCGCCATATTTGCCGCGCACTCCTAAAAGGAATTACGCCGCCTAAGGCCTAATAAACGTTGAGTCGAAACACCTTGCCCGACTCGTCATACCACTTTTCAGCGAATTCGCCAGTATAACATACTCACTGACTAATTTTCCACCTTAATTATAGTACCGCTCTACAAATCGAAAGTTCAAAATCTAGGCAAGCTGATGCTTTTTATATTTGTTTAATAATGCGCCGCACTGGCAAGCATTATTTCCGCTTTTGTAGGAGCATAGTGAGCTCTTTTTGCTCAATCTCGCTAAGGCCTTGGGGCTGATTTGCTTTCGCAGTGAGCTCATCTAAACGTGCATCATAATGTGCTCTTAAAAGCTTGCGAAAGCATTCGATATATTCAGCTTCAATATTGAGCTGTTCTTCAAGCTTGCTTTCGAGCAGTTTGTCTAAATGCGCAGCATGCTTATGGTGGCGAAATGCCTCGATAATGCCAGCGGTGGTGTTGTTAGAATGTTGCAAGCAATAATCATGCATTTCAATGAGCATGCTAATGCCAGCTATACCGGAGTTGGCGAGCGCCGCCACCTTCACTTTCGGATATTGTGCGGCCAAAGACGGTTTATCCATCAACAAGCGCAGCATCATTCTTACAGGCGTTAAGCCTCTTGATGTGGGGGCTCGGTAACCGTCAAATTTTGCTTTTTTGTTTTGATTTGCCTTAGCAATGTTTAAGTCATTTTCGTAGCTGTCGCGACTGCCGCAAAAACGATGCAGCTCTGCTGTCATCAGTTCACGCTGGTTGTCGCCAGCAATTTTTTCAATCAGCGGCATTGCTTGGGCTTTAAATGCGGCCTTGCCTTCAATGCTTCCTATTGAGTGATTCTGCATAAGCGATTCAAAGAAGTAGCTCGACAGTGGAACTGCCTTGCTGAGCTGCTCTTCAAAGTCATCTTTTCCGACTTTGCGTACCATGGTGTCTGGGTCTTCCCCGTCGGGCAAAAACAAGAACTTCATCATCAGCCCGTCTTTAAGATACGGTAGGGCGTTTTCAAGCGCTCGCCATGCAGCATCACGTCCGGCTCTATCTCCATCGTAGCAACAAACGATTTCGCTTGTTGACTTAAACATCATTTGAATATGTTCAGGCGTGGTGGCTGTGCCAAGCGCCGCTACCGCATAGCTGATACCATATTGAGAGAGGGCTACTACGTCCATGTAACCCTCAACCACTAATAGTCTTTCGAGCTTTCGGTTTTCTCGACGGGCCTGATATAAGCCATAGAGCTCATACCCTTTATGAAAAATCGGCGTTTCTGGCGAATTTAGATATTTAGGTCCATCGCCACCGATAATGCGACCACCAAAGGCCACTACCCGTCCGCGTTTGTCGCGGATAGGAAACATCACGCGGTCGCGAAAGAAGTCATAGCGACGGTTATTGTCGTTTTGATTAACTAATTTAAGATTGATCAAACGCTTTTGCTTAGATTCATCACCCCCAAATGTGGCCAATACGCCGTCCCATTTGTCGGGCGCATAACCGATATCCCAATATTTGACTACGTCACCGCTAAGACCTCGTCCTTTTAAATATTCAATGACCTGCTTTGCGTTGTCTGCATGTTTGAGCTGATGGACAAAATACTTCGTGACCTCTTCCATCAGGTGATAGTCTTTTTCACGATCTGATTTTTGTTGCGGGGTAAAACCAGGCTTGCTTCCTTGCTCACGTGGCACAGTCATACCGTATTCTTTTGCCAGCTCTTCAACCGCTTCGACAAACTCGAGGCGGTCGTATTCCATCAAAAAGCTCAGTACGTTGCCCTTAGCGCCACAGCCAAAACAATAATAAAACTGTTTCTCTTGACTCACCGAGAACGACGGTGTTTTTTCATTATGAAATGGGCAGCAGGCTTGATGGTTTCGCCCCGCTTTTTTGAGCTTCACGCGGTTATCAATAACATCCACAATATCGGCTCGCGATACTAAGTCTTCGATAAAATCTTGTGGAATGCGTCCCGCCATAATATTTATTTAGCCCAGTTTTGCTTTAATCAGTTTACTCACATTGCCCATATCGGCACGGCCTTGAACTTGTGGTTTGAGAATGCCCATGACCTTGCCCATGTCTTTGATGTCGCTCGCGCCTGAGCTTTTAATTGCGTCATCAATGAGCGTCTCTACTTCTGCATCGCTTAAGGGCTGAGGTAAGAATCGTTTGATCACCGCGATTTCAGCATTTTCTTTGTCGGCTAAATCTTGGCGATTGCCATTCTCAAACTGCACGGCCGCCTCTTGGCGTTGCTTTACCATTTTGGTGAGTATTTGCAGAACGTCTGTATCGTTCAATTCGATGCGCTCGTCTACTTCGCGTTGTTTTACCGCAGCTAGTGCCATACGGATAGTGCCTAAACTTAATTTATCTTTGCTTCGCATGGCATCTTTTTGCGCATCTTTCAATTGTGTGAGTAGTGACATCTGTTATTCCTTTTCAGTAGATTGCACGATGTTGATTGCAGCTCGCAATAGGGTTTATACATGCTCGTATGCATACTCGCTGACGCAAGCTTAAGTTTACCCATTGCTTTGCATGCCGGTATTACCGCTCACGGCATTATTGGGTAGAAAATTGTCAATTGCTTTTGTTAACTTTTAGCCGCTTTTAGTTTTGTACTATTACTTTCTCAATAATAGGACTTTTTACCACAAATCAAACTAATAAATTTGGGTGTTGCTTAACTCTTGCGTTATCCCCTGATAAAAACCAGCGTTCAGGGTGCGGTGGCTGACAGACTTCTTGATATACAGCAGGCACAAAAAAAGGCGCAATGAGCGCCTTTTTCGAGAACAGTGCGAATTAAGCTTAGTATAACTTAACGCGGCGAGCATTCTCACGCGCCAATTTTTTCATGTGACGTTTCTTGGCAGCAGCCTTCTTGCGCTTACGTTCCCAAGTTGGCTTTTCAAAAAACTCGCGACGACGTACTTCAGACAGTACACCTGCTTTTTCACATGAACGCTTGAATCGACGTAATGCGATGTCAAACGGTTCGTTATCTCTTACTTTAACAATTGGCATTTAGTTACTCACCTCAGAAATTAAATCAACCGGGTAGACATAGGTAATTGATACGTTAATTTAATTACCCGGGCTAAAAAATGGTGCGAAATAGTACTCTTTCTGAATGCAGGTGTAAAGTCCTGAATCGCGATTTAATGGGTAGATATCGCAAAAAAAGCAGATATTTGACCCATGGACGAATTTCGCCTGTATAATTTCGCCATGAGTTGGTTTCAGCCAAGGCTTTGGGCCAAGGATGCAAACCACGGTTTAAGGCAAGCAGTTTGCCCCCCAAATTACGAGAAGACACAATAAAATGAAGGTATTAGGCATAGAAACCTCATGTGATGAGACGGGTATTGCAATTTATGACAGTGAGCATGGCCTGCTAGCCCATGAGCTTTATAGTCAGGTAAAGCTTCATGCCGACTACGGTGGAGTGGTGCCTGAACTTGCCTCGCGCGATCACGTTCGCAAAATTGTGCCTCTAGTGCAGCGCACATTGGCCGCCGCAAAGCTCAACAAAACCGATATTTCTGGCATTGCCTATACGCGCGGACCGGGTTTGATTGGTGCGCTTTTAGTTGGCTCGTCTATGGCGCGGGCGCTGGCATACGCGTGGGAAGTCCCTACTGTGGGGGTGCATCACATGGAGGGGCATTTGCTCGCGCCGATGCTAGATACCCCAGCGCCGCAGTATCCGTTTGTGGCTCTGTTAGTGTCAGGTGGTCACAGTATGCTCGTAAATGTTCGCGGAATTGGACAATATGAAGTGATGGGGGAGTCGGTAGACGATGCCGCCGGTGAGGCCTTTGATAAAACCGCCAAACTGCTTGGCTTGGACTACCCAGGCGGCCCCTTGTTAGCTAAACTCGCCGAGCAAGGTGAAAGCGGACACTACGCATTTCCGCGCCCAATGACCGACCGTCCAGGACTAGATTTTAGTTTCAGCGGGCTAAAAACTTTTGCTGCCAACACCATACGCAGTTGTGACAAGCAGCCTCAAACGCTAGCAAATATTGCCAAGGCCTTTGAAGAGGCTGTCATCGATACACTATTGATAAAATGTCGCCGAGCTTTAAAGCAATCTGGACATAAAACCATTGTTATGGCGGGCGGAGTTGCTGCAAATAAACAGCTTCGATTGAGCTTTGAAGCGGCCAGTAAAAAAGATGGTTTTAAGGTGTTTTATCCAAGCTTTGAATATTGCACCGACAATGGCGCGATGATTGCCTATGCAGGTTGTCAGCGCCTGATGGCCGGTGAGACCACGCCATTACACGAAAAAGCCATGCCGCGCTGGCCGCTAGATTCGCTACAAGCCATTTAAGCGATTTTACTTCTCTGTGTCGCTCGCTGCTGGTTCAGCATGCGGCTGTTGCAGCCGTGTCTGTTTTAACTCTTGCCCTTTTATTAGGCGTATTAAGTTGCTTCGATGTTTTACAACAATTAGCAAACTGAGCATGGATACTGCAAGGGTAAACTGGGCTTTGTAAATATAAGTATAAATGGGCGCTAAGCCAACCGTGATAAGGGCAGCTACCGATGAGTATCGTGTTACCCGATAGCTTAGCAGCCACGTGCAAACAAGCGCTAATGCCAGCGGCCAGCCCATTGGCAGCATCGCGCCAAGGGCTGTTGCCACGGCTTTACCGCCTTTAAAAGCAAAGAAAATTGGATACATGTGGCCTATGCAGGCGGCAATCGCAATCAGGCCAATGGCAAATTCAGACAAGCCCATGATAAATGCTAAATAGCAAGGCAGAGCGCCTTTGAGTACGTCGAATACAAGGACTAATGATGCGATAGGCTTACCGGCTACTCTCAGCACATTAGTTGCGCCCGGGTTTTCAGAGCCTTTGGTGCGCGGGTCTGGGTAGCCAAAGGCCTTGCATAGTAATATGGCACTTGAGATTGACCCGCCGAGATAGGCGCCAACCACAAAAAAAACAATCCATGTTGTCATGTACTTGCTTGCCTTATTCGCGATACACTTGCTTTAAGATTACTAAAACCAAGGCCGAATTGCGAATGCGCATTTTGCCGTTGTGTAAAGTGGAAGCTAAAACGTGGATAAAGTCATTATACAGGGCCTCACGCTGTATTCACTCATTGGCGTATACGACTTTGAGCGCCATCAAAAACAGCGAGTATTGGCAGACCTTGTGCTCTATACACAGTTGCACAAGGCAGGTCAGTCAGACGACGTGAACGACACCCTTGATTACGGCAAAATAGCCGAACGTTTGTCTGACATAGCTGACAAGGCTTCTTTTAAGCTGCTTGAGGCGCTTGGCCAAGCTATGGTTGATGCTATTTTTGCTGAATTTCCTGTAGATAAACTAGAGCTTACCCTGACCAAACCCGATATTTTAGATAACGCCGATAATGTAGGCGTATGTTTTTGTCGTGAAAGGCCGATGTAGTGAATAGTACGCAGCAAACAAGGCACTGTATTTTAGTAAGCCTTGGGTCGAACATTAATAAAGAAGAGAATACAGCGCTTGGGCTGAATCAAATGTTTAGATGCTTTGGAGAACTCAGTCTCTCGAAGGTATATGAGAGCCAGTCGGTGGGGTTTAGCGGCGATAATTTTTATAATTTGGTCGCGATGGCCCACACTACCCTGGGTGTGGATGAGGTTTGTTTAGCCCTCAAAGATATTGAACAAAACTGCGGTCGTCAGCGTCAAGCCGAAAAGTTTTCACCACGCACCCTCGACCTAGATCTGCTCACATTTGATGACAAAGTGTGTGAGACGCCCATTATTTTACCGCGGCCAGAAATTGAGTATAACGCTTTTGTGCTGCAGCCTATGGCGGACATTGTTCCCGACCATATACACCCCGTAACCAAAAAGTCTTATGCCCAGATGTGGCAAGACTATGATAAAACCTCTCAGCGACTGTGGCCGGTTGAGTATGCATGGAGTGCACCATAGATCATGACGATATATGAAATTATTATTTTAGCGATCATTCAGGGCCTTACAGAGTTTTTACCCATCTCTAGCTCGGCCCATTTAATCTTGCCAGAGCAAATCTTAGGCTGGCGTAGTCACGGTTTGGCGTTTGATGTAGCCGTGCATGTCGGCAGCCTGCTCGCGGTGATGATTTATTTTCGTGATGATATTGTTCGCTTACTAATGGCGTGGCTACAAAGCGGATTTACCAAGCAGCAAACCAGCGACAGCCGTTTGGCGTGGTTTGTGATAATAGGGACCGTTCCCGCTGGGTTATTTGGTTTTTTGATGAAAGACTGGATTGAGCTGAACGCTCGCTCGGCATTAATCATTGCTACCACAACTATTGTGTTTGGCTTAGCGCTTTGGTACGCAGATGCAAAGGCATCGCAGAAAAAGTCTATTGATAAAATTACGCTTAAAGATACAGTATTGATTGGCATTGCACAGGCAATGGCGATTATTCCGGGCACGTCTCGCTCTGGTGTTACCATGACCGCGGGTTTGTTACTGGGTTTAGACCGAGAGTCAGCTGCGCGTTTTTCGTTCTTGCTGTCGATGCCTATTATTATGGCTGCCGGGCTATTTTCTGCGCTAGATTTAGTTGAAGCGCAGCACGCAGTTGATTGGACTGCGCTGCTATATGGCGCTGCGTTTTCGTTCGCAGCCGCATATTTGTGTATCCATTTATTCTTAAGCTGGATATCACGCATAGGTATGTTGCCATTTGTTATTTATCGGCTTATTTTGGGTGTTGTACTGTTGTTTTTTGTCTTCGCCTAAGCACAAAGTATAGTATTAATATATTGTTCGATTATTAGCCTCTAGCGAGATTGAAAAATGTCAGAAACTATCTTCACAAAAATTATTAAAAAAGAAATCCCTGCCGATATACTATTTGAAGACGACAGGGTGCTCGCGTTTTCTGATATTAACCCGCAAGCCCCAATACATTTTTTGGTGATTCCTAAAAAGCCAATTGCTACTACCAACGACATCGGCCCAGAAGATGAGGCTGTTGTAGGTTATATGCACAGAGTTGCAGCACGTATTGCGCAACAAAAAGGTGTAGCAGAGCAGGGATACCGAACCGTTATGAACTGTAATCAAGATGGTGGGCAGACTGTTTATCACATTCATTTGCATGTGCTAGCAGGTAAGCCGCTCGGATGGCCGCCTTATCAGCAAAAGCTGAAAGTGGAGTAGGGTGAGTCGATTACGGTTTTACATTTGACTGCGATGGACGCAATTGCGTAATTTATGCGCAAAAAAGGACTTTAATACACATTCGAAAATAGGAAATTAAGGCCTTTACATGTCTACTCAAAACGCACTTCTGACCATATTGGTTGAAAAAATAAATAATGACACTCTTGTATTGCCCACCCTCCCTGCTATCGCGCTGAAAGTGCGTAAAGCGGCGGATGATCCCAACATCAATCTGCTTAAAATGGCTGACGTAATTGGCCAAGACCCATCTTTGAGCGCGCGAATGATTAAGATTTCAAACTCTGCCTATTTAGGCCGAGAGATAAAAGTGACCTCAACCTCGCAGGCAGTTACGCGCATAGGCCTTGCGCAGGTTAAAAACATTGCTACCGCTTTGGCCATGGAGCAACTGTTTGTGTCGAAAAACGAGATTGTAAAAAAATACATGGCAAAAAAGTGGACCGATATTATTAACATTGTGGGCAACGCAATGGCGGTAATGGCGCTCTATCAGCGCGCAACAAAAAAGAAAGACTTAAGCATAGATACCATGACGCTGTCAGCTTTGGTAGCTGATATCGGCGCCTTGCCGGTACTGACCGAAGCTGAACGTCACGACAGTGTGTTTGCTAACCCTACGTTTTTAGACGTGGCAATTGACAAACTAGCCGGTCGGATTGGTGGCAGTATTATGCGCGAATGGAAATTTAATGACGTATTTATTGAATGTGCAGAGCACTGGCGCAACCCCGAGTATGTAAAGCCTGAAATAAGCTACATTGACTTTGTGCGAGTGGGCGCAGCGCTAGCAGGCTTGGTCGATAAACCTGACGATGTGTTAACAGCAGCGGCGCAGCGCGGCGTATTTAATGATATTGACGAGCTACAAACACCAGAGTTCCAAGACCTAAGAGACAACGCAAAAGCCTTATTTGCATAGGCCTACAGACCTATACATCTAAGCCTACACACCGAAGATGAAGACTTTATTGTTGTGAATAAAGTATGGCGAATAAAGTGTGGCGAATAAAGTCATGTGAACAGGTAAGAAAACGATTAAAAACCCAAGCTTTGCTTGGGTTTTTTCGT
Organism: Glaciecola siphonariae; assembly: GCF_042652645.1. NCBI lineage: Bacteria > Pseudomonadati > Pseudomonadota > Gammaproteobacteria > Alteromonadales > Alteromonadaceae > Glaciecola > Glaciecola siphonariae. The sequence goes on along the minus strand of NZ_JBHSGU010000002.1, from coordinate 1,881,297 downwards.
TTTGCTGTCGGTATACTCAAGAACTAGCGCCTCACGCACCCATTGAGTAAGGGCTGATGTGCTTAAATATTTATTATGCTTTAAGTTGCTCGATGATATTCTCAAATGCTTCAGGTACATGGACCCCATAACCCTGAGCATAGTCTACGCCAATGTTTTGCAAGATGGCTTTAATCTCATCATTTTCAACAAATTCAGCTACCGTTTTTAATCCCATAACTCTTGCGGTATCAGTAATTGATTTAACCATAACCCGGTCGATAGGATCTTCTACGATGTCTTTAACAAAAATACCGTCTATTTTTAAATAGTCGACCGATAAGTTTTTAAGATATCCAAATGACGATAAACCACTCCCAAAATCATCTAAGGCAAATTTACAGCCGAATTGTTTGAGTTTGTTGACAAAAATAGTGGCGACGGCCAAATTGGAGATAGTCGCGGTTTCTGTTATTTCAAAACAGATTTTTGTATGATGACCATCTAATTGCTCAAGTTGCCCGATGACATAATCTGCCAAACTTTCATCTACAAGGGATTGACCAGATAGATTGATTGAAATCAGTGCTAAGCGGTTAAATATCGATTTATTTTCTGCCAGGGTTTTAATAGCTTCATCGATAACCCATCTATCGATTTTTTTCGCTAAGTTAAATCGCTCTGCGGCTGGTAAAAATGCGCCAGGTGGTATAGTTTTACCATCGTCTCCCCGCAATCTGATGAGCAGCTCATAATGCTTAAATGCACTGCCATTGATTGCCTGAATTTCCTGACAATATAAGCAAAACTTGTTTTCATCCAATGCAGTGGTAATCCTACTTGCCCATTCCATTTCCCCATGGTTGTGCTTTAAATCAACATCGTTCTCATCATGAATATGAATACAGTCTCTGCCCTTATCTTTCGCCATAAAGCATGCAGCATCTGCTTTTTTTAGTAGCTCAGAAAATCCACCCGAGTCCTGATTGATAACAACCAAACCGATGCTTGAGCCTATTCTAAAACTACGTTTTTCCCATACAAATTGATAATCACGTATCACCTCGTGCAAAAGAGTGGCGCGGTATGAAGCTTCTTCTACCGTGCAGTCTTGCATCAATACACCAAATTCATCACCGCCCAATCGCGCTAGGGTGTCATTTGGCTTTATTTGTTTTTCGAGGGCTCGACTTAATTGACAAAGCAATTCGTCGCCGGCGATGTGGCCACATGTATCATTTACAAGTTTGAATTGATCAAGGTCTAAATAGCAAAGCGCGTGAACGGTCTTTTGTTGCTGAGCACGGTGTACTAATTCGTCTGCACGCTTTTCAAATTCTCTTCGATTTATGAGTCCGGTTAAAGAGTCGTGGCTTGATTGATACTGTAACTTCGCTTCAATCGCCTTTTGATTGCTTATGTCGACATGTGTGCCAACTATTCTTGATATATTTCCGGCGCTGTCTTTTACCGCAAAGGCTCGCGAAAGAATGTTTACAAAGTGGCCTTGCTTGTGAAGCATTCTAAATTCATGTTGGTAGTGACTGTCCGGATGCTCAAGAAATCTATTGATACTTGCTTTTGCTTCTGCCTTATCTTCACTATGGAGTAGTTGCTCCCAAGTTTCCTTTTTATTCTCCAGTTCATCGTCAGCGTATCCCAGCATCGATTTATAACGTGGCGAATAGTAGACAGTGTCGGTGGCAGCATTATAATCCCAAAGACCGTCATTGGCTCCTTCTAAGGCTAGGCGCATGCGCTCTTCGTTATCAAACACTTTTTGACGCTCTAGTTCTAGCTGCTGTTTGTGCTCCAATAACACAGAGCTAGTGGACATCAAGCAATCACTCAGGTCTTCTATTTTTGTCCTCGCCCTCTTCACATCTGACACATCAACAAAGGTGACTAAAAAGGCGTCTTCTCCCAAAAACGCAAGTGGGGTAGCAACAGCAAACATCACTAGATTCTTCTTGTTTTTACAAGTAATCACGACTTCTAATGGTTCAAAGTCTTTTTTGTTCTGGATAGCAACAGTCAGGCGCTCAGCCCATTCGTTTTTAATTTTTTGTCGGTAGTCAGGGTCGGGATACGCTTTTGGCCACCAGTCATCTAGGGATTCTATTTCTTTAAGATCGTAGCCAATAGTTTGCACAAAAGCGGCGTTGAGCGCATGAATTTTTCCACTCGTATCTGTTATGCCGAAAGGGACAGGGGAAGCATGAAAAAGTGCAAGAAAGCGAGCATCGTTAGCAAACACACAGTCTTTTGCAAGGTAGCGTTTGTCTGTCCACTTCTTAGGTACTTTAGGTTTGTTGTTAGTCAGCAAGTGGCTTACCTATTGGTTAAGATCACGAATCAATTAGCACAAAGATACGTATCTTTGTATGGCTCAATACAAATACTTAAAAATTATCGCTTAAGTGCTATCGACCTATTAACTTAATTGTTTACTAATTTAGCTAATAATGAGGGATAAGGGAATAAGACAAATTAAGCTTATTCAATACCGATTATGTTAGCGGTCATTGCATGGATTTTGTGTTCTCAACATGGCGTTCTTGATTGAGCTAGTTCTTTGCTTTGGCTTGTAATAGCAGGGCATAGCAAACTCTCGGCGGTATTAAACCGAAAAGTCTAACTTATCTGCGCGTATAAAGGGTTTAGCGAGTTCTTCGGTGCCTTTAAAGGCATATGGGTCTTCACCTGCGACTATAAAAATGTCTCGATAGTCGTGGGTATGTGGTATGCGCCCATCGAGATTCCAAGGCAGCATGGTTTGTGCACTGCTATAGTGAAATACCAAGGCGCGGCGAAAGCAGTTTTTAGAGGTATTTTGCAAAGACATGTGCAGCAAATATCCATTGAAAAACACAATTGCGCCTTTTTTAACTTCTACTTTTACGAAGTCAGATGGCTCATAAGGGTAAATGTCGGCCACTTCAGTATCTGCAAAAGCCGCATTAGTATTTTCGATTCGTCTGCGTATTACGCCATCCTTATGAGAGCCTGGAATAAGCCATAAACATCCGTTTTCTTCATTCGCATCATCTAAAGCTAGCCAAGCTCCGGTAAGAGATTTGTCACGTGTAGGAATGAAGTATTCATCTTGATGCCAAGCTTGCCCTTTCTTACCCGGCGCTTTCACAAAAAACATCGATTGTAAGCACTTAAGATTTTGGCTAACGGTGGCGCGTAATACCTCAATAATTTTTGGATGCTTGGCAAAATCCTTTATAAGATTCGACAGCTTATGCGGAAAATGTATAGCAGCGTATCGGCGAATGCAGGCAATGTCATCGCTGTCATTTGCTTGTACAGTTGCTAAACCCTCTATTTCACCGCGTTTACCGCGTAAAATATCCACTATATCCTCATTCAAAGCCTCAATGTTAGATGGCAAAAGGGCATCCGGTGCGATCAGGTAGCCTGATTGTGCATAAAATCTTATGTTTTCTTCAGTAATAACATCTTTAATGATGGCATCGGGAGAGGTCATAGTGAATTCCTTTTTAATACTTTCATTGGGTTATGAACATCTTCGGGGAATGAGGAGTCTTGTAGTACGCAAGCAAGCGTTTTTCCCATGTGCTCAAAATCACTTGAGATAGTAGTAATACCGTTTGCGATGACAGATTTGAGGCAGGTTTCGTTGTAAGACACAATGCCAATATCTTCACCGATTCGTAGTGAAAGACGTTTTGCTTGTTTCACAACAAACGCCAATATTGCGTCATCTATAATTAAATACGCGCAACCTTTTTTAATATGAATATCGCCTCGCTCTAGCAAAATCTTGTATTTAAACGCGTGCTGCTCACAAAAGCGTATAAAACCTGTTTTAAGCTCCATTGGATGGTATGGCGAGGCGCCAAAAACAAACTCAAAGCGCTCATATTTTTGCAGCGCAGGCTTAAGTTCTAGAAGACTATCTTGAATATCTTGTTGATATGCTTGACCAACATAGCGAGGTGTCAGAGTTTGGGTATCTCGGCGATCAATAAACATGAGCTGATGCTGTGGAATGCGCTTGAGTACTTTATCTAAGTGAGCGGCGTTTGGAATAGGGCTTATCAGGTAATGCGTATAATTGCCTAGACTATGTTTAATAAGCTGCTCAAACAAAGCTACGTTATAGTGGTGAAAGAAAAGTGTATAGCTATTCTTTTTATGTAACGTGTTAGCAAAAGATGTGATCAAGGTATTTTTATATTCCGACAGCTCATCGAGTAACACAAAGATATTTAAAATTCGCCCAGCCTCAGTATTAGCAACGCAATAGCCACGTCCTTTTCTCGATTCGATGATGCCCCTACTTTTTAAGTTGCGATAAGCTCGATTAGCCGTATCTCTAGACACTTGATAACGCGTTTGAACCAGTGAAAGCGAGGGCAGAAGATCGCCGAACTTCAAGACTTTCGCCTGAATTTTAGCTTCGATATCAGCGGCTATATGCTCAACTTTAGTTTTCAAATCGTATTCTCACTGCCTTTGTTTTTGCCGTGTTTGTAGAAGTGCTTGCCAATTGCAACTAGTATGAACTAGTATGAATCACAATAGGCTAATGTAAATTACTTGTTAAGCTAAATCAATCATTATCAACCAGATGATTTCACGAGTAATCGAGCAAAAATAAATAACCATAAATAAAGAACCGAAACATGAAAAGAGGGCCAGGATGTTAAATGCGATATTAAAAAAAGCGGTGCTGTGCTTATTAGTACTTGGACTTTTCTCTTGCGCATGGCTTGAATCTGCAAATACATCTGTAGCCCAACATCAAATTGAATCAGAAGGTTCAGGCAAAATACTGTATGTGTCAAAGCAGGGTAAAGATACAAATTCGGGTAAGTACGACAGCCCCTTTTACACAATAAGCAAAGCCGCCGAAGTTGCACGCGCTGGCGATACAATTGTAGTCAGTAGTGGGACATACAGAGAAAGCATCGACCCCCATTTTGGCGGTCACTCACCCCGCAAAATGATTCACTATCGCGCGGCTGAGGGTGAAAGAGTCATCATCAAGGGGTCAGAGAAGATGAAGGGCTGGGAGTATGTTCAAGACAATGTGTGGCAGCTTACATTGCCCAATGCCTTTTTTGAAAACTACAACCCTTACAACACCAAAATTCGCGGTGACTGGTTTAAGAATGAAGGACGCGATCACCATACAGGCGCCGTTTATGCCAATGGAACTTGGCTTTGGGAATCACCTGACTTAGCGACGGTTCTTGGAAAACCTTTTGATGCCGAGGCTTTTATTGATGAGATTGTGCAAAACGACACACCTTTTTTAATGCGTCTTGAAAAGCTTGCGCTTGGCGAGTCTCAAATAAGTCAATCGCCCCCAACCTTTGAAGGAAAGCTGTTTGCACATCATCACAAGTTCGCTCGGGCTATTGAATCAAAAGTCGACGCAAACGCCGAAGATGCCATTCTAATTAAGGAGGGGGACTGGATCCGCTTTAAAAACGTTGATTTAAGCGACGACGCTGGCTTTGTTAGAATATTAGCGTCGCCCGTTCAAGGCAGTAGAGGTGGCGTGGTTGAAATTCGCGCAAATTCGCCAGACGGTGAATTGCTTGCAAGTGCTTCGGTCATTAGTACTGCAAGTTGGAATTCCAGTGAAGTGTTTGTCAGCTATTTGCCTCAACACCGCAGTACTCAGTCCTTGCCGCTAAAGACTGATCTGTATTTTGTCTTCAAAAGACACGATGAGTTTAGCCTTGCGGCATATGTCGAAAAATATCAGGCAGCGCTTGCGAAGCTTGAAAATAGGTCTTTATGGTATGCAAGCGTTAACGACACGCACACTAATATCTATGCGCAAATTAACGGGTTCGACCCCAATATTGAAGGGATAGAAATTAATGTGCGTGAAACCCTATTCTATCCGTCTAAGCCAAATATTAATTATATTCGTGTTAACGGCTTTGAATTTGCCCATGCTGCCACAAATTGGGCACCACCAACTGCTGAGCAAAAAGCAGCAGTTGGGACTCACTGGAGTAAAGGTTGGATCATTGAAAATAATCGCATTCGTCACGCTCGAACAGTGTGCCTGAGTTTAGGGAAATATGGTGATGAATTTGATAACACCGCAGCAGACTCGGCTGCGGGCTATGTTGGCACCATCGAGCGCGCGTTAGCCAGAGACTGGAACAAAGAAAGTGTTGGTGGGCATCTAGTGCGCGGTAATCATATCTCTCACTGTGAGCAAGCGGGCATAGCTGGCAGCATGGGAGCTATTTTTAGCGAGATCACGCAAAACACTATTCACGATATCCATCAACAAAAACTCTTTGACGGCTATGAAATGGCGGGTATTAAACTCCATGCACCTATCGATACTCTAATTGCCCGCAATCACATATTCGACTCACATCGAGGCATTTGGCTCGACTGGATGACGCAGGGCACACGCATAAGTGAAAATGTCCTTCACGACAACGACGACCAAGACCTATGGCTCGAAGTCAATCACGGCCCAGCCATTATCGACAACAATATATTTTTATCAAAACGCGCATTATCAGATTGGTCTCAAGGGAATGCCTATTTGCACAATCTCTTTGCGGGGGAGGTGACGCAGCGTTCAGTCCCTGAACGCAGTACACCTTATCACTATCCGCATTCAACGCAGATCAAAGGATATTCGGGCATAGTCGGTGGCGACAATCACTTCATCAACAACCTATTTGTGGGCAGCGATTTAAGCGCCTATGCAGAGATGCTCGACGTGAGACAAAGAGGTAATGTCTTTTTGCCGGCCGCTGAATTGACCTATAAAGCGAATGCATTAACGCCTTCTATCAGCTCCTTGCTCAGCCATGCTCACACTCAAACTACCATTGAACCAAACACTCAAAGCCTAGCGCCTATCACAACAGCCGCGCTTGGTGTCACAAAGGTTTCAGCTCAAGGTTTTACCGACCCTAGTGGGGAGCTTATCATTTTTAAAAATGTGGGCATCTTAAAATAATACTTGCGCACGGCCTACATCATCGCAAACTGATGAAAGTTGTACCAGAATCATTAAATAATGAAATGAGCAGTTAAACAAAGAGATCAAGACAAATTAGCCCATAGGCTTCCTATTATTACAGCGGTCAGTGAGGAAGTGTTGTGTTTTTTAAAAGGAGTTTGTGCTCGAGCACAGTTTGGATAGCACCGCTTAGCTCTGGAATGAGATATGCGTTTTCTTGGGTCAAATAATGAAACAAATACTCTGTAGCCAATGTTGTCACTTTCCAGTGTGGGTTTGCACTAAGCAGTTCGTCAGGCAATAACACTCGGCTAATAATCATCGCTTCTATGCGTTCTTTATCCATCATGTTGAGCAAGGTTGCTCGGTCAGAAACTTCAGAAAGCATAAAGTTAACCTTATTATTCTTGCGATAATAAAGTAAAGCCTCGAAGCCTGATACAGCGGTAACCTGTTTGATATTTGTAACGTCGCATTGCGAGCACGAATGGGTATTTACAACCAGTACAATATCAAAGGACGCAATCGGAACAGGCACTCTAACTAAGTTTTTGTAGTTGTCTTGGGCATAGAATACTCGCCCCATTAGACCCGATAAACGACCAGATTCGGCTTCTCTGTAGCTTCGCTTTAAGGGCACTGAACGATAACTTATTTTATGCTCCAATAAGCTATATGCTTGTTCGAGTGTGTCGCGTACATCGCTATGAAAAGGCATGTCTGAGACTTCGTCAAATACAAAGTCTGTGGCTTGCGCAGAGCTGCAAGAAGAGAAACTACAAAGAAAAGCAACGAACAAAAACAAGTGTTTCATAACGCTAACCTTACATTAGCCATAGGCGTTCTTATCTAATAGTAGGAGGTTCTGCAATATCTTCAACTTTAGCCCTCTTATTTAATGTTCTAATTAACGACCTTAACTATTATGACTCTTTTACTTAAACCTTCGTTGTTTGCATTGGCATACAATACTTGGGCTAACTATATTACGGCTTCGTTTACTGCGACAGCATTAGGTGGGGCGAGTACGTTTGCCGCGACGCCGGTAAGTGCAGATAAGGTTCAGTAATCACGAAGACTCATAGATTAGATGCATGCAGAGACTCACTGCCTGACTCTAATAATGAAATGAATCTGACTCATCTACATCACCAAGTCGGCTTAACGATAAAGCCAAGTGACCTTGCGATCCGCCTTTAGCGTTTCTGAAATCGAAACTGTTTGCATTTATTTCATCTAATTGTTCAACGCTGATTGTTTCCATTAGCGCATGTAACTTAGGTGAGTAGTCACCTAATAAACGCTTCTGTACTTTCGCCCGTATTTGGCTCAACCGTGCTTCGTCTGTCGCCGCTGCAATGGATACGCCCTGAACGCCAAAAGGCTGCTCAGGTGTTGTGAAATCAGAAATGTCTGCATTAAATGATGGTAAGTAAGTCTGTTTTAAGTCAGAAAAATAGGCGGGCTCGCCTGCTTTATGTTGTCCAAAATCAATCTCTAAAACCGAATATATACGCGGTGCTCTTCGGTTGCCCTCCAGAGACTGCGTTGTTGGGAAGTACATGCTGTCATAGACTGAAATTTGGGCATCGACTTGCTTATGAGCCCCAAAAGAAAGCAGCAGAAACGCTGCGATAGTTAGTTTGCGAGATAGCATTTTGGCGCACCAAGAAGTAAATGAATGTACTCATTAGATAGGCAATAGTTAAAAAAACTTTCAACCTAATTGAGATTAGTTACATTTGCTCAGCCGCCAAATTGCATTTTGTCTTACGCGTCTGCTGCTAAATCAAACATGGATTCTAGGTCTTTTACAAACGCGTCTATCTCACTTACAAAAAGTGTAAAGTCAGCGTCTAAGCGTGCAGCCATGTCTTCTTTACTCACATCTTCATTTTGCTGCGTTACCAAGTCAGTAAACTTTAAACGTTTAATCGACAGGTCTTCGGCTATGATACAGCTTAGGCGCTCTTTGTAGGCAACGGCTATTTTTTGCACCCACTTGCCCGCTTGAATATGAGCCAAGATTTCGTCGGCGTCTAGGTCTTGTTGTTTACAGCGAATGAGCGCACCGTCGTCGGCAGGCGACTTAAATTCAGCCTCATCTAACAGCTCAATGCCCTCTGGCGCATCTTTAAGCACCCAATTGGTTAAAATTTCTTGCTGCTGTGATTTTGCAAAAGGAACAACAGGAAGCGAACCCAAGCATTTTCTGAGCGCTGCTAAAAATACCTCGGCACTGCCGTCTGCACTGGCATCTACTACTACGATTTGCTCATCGAGGCTAATGTAACCGTTGATAAAGGCATGCTTATTAAATGCTCGCGGTAACAGCCGCTGAATAATATCTTCTTTAAATTCTTTTTGCGCTTTTTTACCGACTGGGGCGCCGGTTTCTTGCTCAATTTGCGCGACTTTTTCAGCCAGTTCAGAATTAATTACGCTGGCGGGCAATATTTTGTCTTCGCGCTTTAGCGTAAACCAAAATGCTTTGCCCGATTGATGAAATAACTGTGGGTCTGCATCATTTTTTATACCAAGGGGTGACACAAAGCCCATGCTCGATATTTCCTGCGCGCTGCAGTGGCGAAACGGCATAGTTTGCATCATAAGCTGCAGTTTTTCGGTGTCCAGAGAGAATGCCTGAGTGAAGCGATAAAGTTTAAGATTTTTAAACCACATAATATTGCTGTACTGCCTATCGAAAGAAAAGACGCGAGAGGTTAACAAGCTTGTACAAGATGGTCAAAATCAAAATGCTGCATAGGGCGCTCATTTTCATAAATAATTGGTTTTAGTCTGCTTTATTTATCTTATTGCATGAGCATTGCGCATATTCCTTGACATATTTTGTGCTTTGTTTCATAAAACTGTCACAGAGCACTCCAATAATACGGGCAACATTCAATGACACGAGTGAAAAAAATGTCGCGCAAGATATTACTTGTAGAAGATGAAGCGCCAATTAGAGAAATGCTTAGCTTTGTGCTCGAGCAGGCAGGGTTTACGGTTGACGAGGCCGAAGACTACGATGTGGGCTTGGCAAAAATCAAAGAGCCTTATCCAGATTTGATATTGCTCGACTGGATGTTGCCGGGCGGTAGCGGCGTTCAGCTTGCAAAAAAGCTCAAAAGTCACGAGTTTGCTAAAGACATCCCTGTGATCATGCTTACTGCACGAAGCGAAGAAGATGACAAAATTCGAGGGCTTGAAGCTGGCGCCGATGATTATGTTACTAAGCCTTTCTCACCGAAAGAGTTGGTGGCTCGTATCAAGGCAGTGATGCGCCGCGTAACACCCACCTCAAAAGAAGAACCCATTGAATTTAATGGCTTAGTGCTTGAGCCTGTGTCGCATCGTGTTACCAGTAACGGCGATTCGGTTGATATTGGCCCGACAGAATTTAAGCTTCTGCACTTTTTTATGACTCATCCTGAGCGTGTTTACAGTCGCGAGCTATTACTGGACAATGTATGGGGCACTAACGTATATGTAGAAGACCGCACAGTAGATGTGCACATTCGCCGCTTACGAAAAGCCATTTCACAGCATGGGCACGACGCCATGATCCAAACCGTCAGAGGTTCGGGATATCGCTTTTCAAATAAAGCGTAGTGCCTCTGCGGTCTTAGCTGAGGCCATATAAATCATGTATTACCCCCAATCGTGGTCTAAAACTCTGGTTCGTTTTGGTATTTTGTTATGCCTAAGCTTGCTTGCCGGTGCTTATGTAAACGATGTTGCGCTGGCGATTATGGTGCTCTTTGCTTGCCTACTGGCATACAACTACCTGCATTTATATAAGCTTACGAAATGGTTATGGCAAAGCCGCACAATGTCGCCGCCGAGTGCGCCTGGTATATGGCATCATATTTATGAGGGTGTGTACTATCTGCAGCGACGCAACCGCAATAAGCGTAAAAACCTTGGTGAGCTGGTCAAGCGTTTCCGAGAGGGCTCAGAGGCCTTGCCCGATGCTGTGGTGGTGATTGATAACCAAGCTCGGATTATGTGGTGTAACCGAAACGCACGTATTGAGCTTGGGCTGCGTTGGCCTGACGACAATGGCCGGCGTATAGATAATCTGATTCGGCATCCTCGTTTTATTGAGTTTTTGGAAAGTGAAGACTATCAGTACCCGATTGAAATCCCAGCGCCTACCAATCCGCATAAAACCTTTGAATATCGGATGATGGAATACGGTGAGGATCAGCTTTTGTTAATTGTGCGCGACGTATCTCGGGTGTCGCATCTAGAGGAAATGCGCAAAGACTTTGTGGCCAATGTGAGCCATGAGCTAAAAACGCCTCTGACCGTAATTAATGGCTATTTAGAAGTGCTTAGCGCCAGTACTGAGGGCACGCCTCCTATAGTAAACAAGGCGCTGAATGAAATGGGCACGCAAACGCGGCGCATGCAGAATCTTATAGAAGATTTGCTAATTTTGTCTCGTATAGAGTCAAGTGCGGAGCGGATTTTTGAAAACGTGATTGATATGCGCGCGCTGTTTCAGCAGATTGAAATGGAAGCGAATGCCTTAAACAAAGACAGGCAACATGAAATTGTGTTTAAGGTAGACCCAGAGCTTAAGGTTTACGGCGTGGAGTCTGAAATGCGCAGCGCTTGTTCAAATCTTATATTCAATGCGATGCATTACACACCGCCCAAAGGTCATATTGAGATAATATGGAAACGCCGCTCAGGCAGCGCTTATTTCGCGGTGAAAGACAACGGTGATGGTATTGAAGATAAGCATCTTAGGCGATTAACAGAGCGTTTTTACCGTGTAGACAAAGCGCGCTCACGCAAAACCGGCGGCTCGGGCTTAGGCTTGTCTATTGTGAAGCACGTCCTGCACCACCATAACGCACATTTAGAAGTAGAGAGCGTAGTGGGCAAAGGCAGCAAGTTTTATTTTATACTGCCGCCTGAGCTTATTGCCTTAGACGAAGCAGATTAATGTGAAAGTGTTTTTTAAGCGTCAAACCAATGAGCGTCAACACCAAGGGCGTGATAGCAAAAAACGTCAAACCGCAGCCAGTATTGCCGCTTTTGCTGCATCGCGGCTTGTGTTTGCGCTTATGTTGATAGCGCCTGTGCATGTTTATGCTGGGCAAATCAGCGGCGAATCGCAATCAGATGATGAGGTGCGCATACCGCTTGGTATTGAAGCGCCGAGTGAGCCTTTGAAGATCTATCCCTATCATTCCACTCCCGGTGTATATGGCTCGATAACGTCTATTGGGTCTGACACGCTCGCGACGCTGATATCGCTTTGGGCAGAGCAGTTTCAAACGCTATACCCTCATGTGAAATTTCAAATTCAAGCGTCGGGTTCGGCAACTGCATCTCAGGCCCTTACTCAAGGCACCGCTAGTATTGGGCCCATGTCGCGCGCCCTCACGCCAAACGAAATTCAGCGTTTTACACGCAAATATGGCTATCCGCCAACCAGCCTAATTGTAGCAATAGACGCGATGGCCCTTTATGTGGAAAAGAATAATCCGCTGAGTCGACTTTCATTGGCGCAAATCGATGCGATATTTTCGATGACCCGATTTTGTGGCTCGCCATCTCCTCTTAGTCGATGGCAACAGTTGGGAATAGGTAAGTTTGGTGACACCCGTCGCATAGAGTTGTTTGGTCGTAATTCAGCATCAGGGACCTACGATTTGTTCAAGCATTTGGCACTTTGCGATGGGGATTACGATAAGCGAGTCAACGAAATGCCTAGCTCCTCTTCAGTGGTGCAGTCGGTAGCCTCGAGTATTGGGGGCATGGGGTATGCGGCATTAGGTCATGGTAATACCGACGTAAAAGCGGTTGCGATTGGCAACTCTGAAGGCCAATATTATGCGCCTAATGCTGAAAATATTATTGCTGAGCGCTATCCCTTTACACGATATTTATACATTGTTGTTAATAAGCCGCCCGGTGAGCCATTGCCCACACTTGAAAAGACCTTTTTAAATTTTATTCTGTCTGAGCAAGGACAAAAAATTGTTGAACAAAGCAATTATTACCCCGTCACCGGAAGGTTACTGGAGCGGCAGCGTAACTTGTTAATCAAAAACTAAAAACGCATTAAAAATCAATATCTTATCATTTATTAAACTTTTGTGACAAAGTGCACCTGTAACAATTCTGTCACCTTCCTAAGTTAATCTCATTCGCGTTTATTGAACAGATACTCATACTCTTGGAGAACTCGAATGAAACTAAATGGATTGTTTAAATCCTCTACGCTCGCGGCAGCGGTATTGTTAGCAGCATGCGGTGGAGATATCAATATTTCAGAAGGTGATGTTGATAACAGCACCGTGGTAAATAATCCGCCGCCAGTTACGCCGCCGCCAGTGACTCCACCACCGACGCAGCCGCCCACAACGCCAGACGGTCCTACCTCTGCGCTTGACCAAGGTTTAGCGACGGATGTTTCATCTGAGTTCCCTCAAATTACCGACAAACCTGTTTATCGCTTGTCAGAAAACACCACCTTTACCGAAGACGTCGTGCTTACCAATGATGCACACTGGGTATTAAACGGTCGTACGGCAGTAGGCGGAGACAACGAAAATTCTGCCGTGCTCTTTATTGACGAAGGCACCACCATTTTTGGTGAAGAAGGCGAAGACTTCTTAGTAGTGCGCCGCGGCTCACAAATAGAAGCTGACGGCACCGCAGCGGCTCCTATTGTATTTACGTCAGTACAAGATGTAACCGGTGAAGAAACCGGCATTGGCCAATGGGGTGGGATTGTTCTGCTAGGCCGCGCTCCGGCAAACTCATGTGGTGACCAAGTTGGCGATACGACCGCGGCAGAGTTAGATAACTGCGGCGTGAGCGCTGAAGGTGACGCTGGACAGTTTGGTGGCACCGTTGAAGACGACAACTCAGGTATTTTACGTTATGTGGTTGTTAAGCATGCTGGCCGTACCTTGGGTAACGGTGACGAGCTAAACGGTATTTCATTTGCAGGTGTTGGTTCAGACACGACGGTTGAGTACATTCAGGTTCACCAAAATCTTGACGACGGTATCGAGTTTTTTGGCGGTACGGTAGATGTGAAATACGTAGTGTTAACCGACATCGGTGATGACAGCTTAGATTGGTCTTTTGGTTGGACCGGTAAAGCGCAATATGTATATATTCAACAAGCAGCGGGTGAAGGCGATAACGCCATCGAAGCTGACAACAGTGAATTTGACGCCTCTGCTCGTCCACTTACCAAACCTGCTATTGCAAACGTGACAATTGTAGGTGCCGACGACACCAACGGCGTACGCTTACGCGCTGGTACAGCGGGCAACCTTACTAACGTGTTAGTTACTGGCCCCGCTGGCTATGACAATTGCTTGCGCGTAAATGGCGATGAGTCTGCGGCCAACGCAGCTAGCGGCGAATTGACCATGACAGGCTCAATCATTGCCTGTGAAGACCCAAGCGATAACTTTAACAGCCAAGCGATTGGTAGCGGCACGACTGAAAGCTGGTTCTTAGGTCAAGCAAGCAACCAAGTGCTCGCACAAAACGCTTTAGGTTTATCTGCCAATGGCTATAGCCCAGAAGCAGGCTCAGTGTTGCTCACAAGCGGTACTAACCCACGCGACATTCGTACCAGCTTTGATGCTGCTAACTACGTAGGTGCCTTTGACGGTCAAACCAACTGGATGGCAGGTTGGACGGTTGGCGTAAATGGCGGTTTCCCGTCTGATGTGTCAAATGCATTGGAGCAAGGTTTAGCGGTAGACGTTTCTAACGAATTCCCGACGATTACCGACAAGCCTGTTTATCGCTTAAGCGCAGATACGACGTTCACTGCCGACGTGACCTTCACTAATGATGCACATTGGGTCTTAGATGGACGCACAGCGGTAGGCGGTGACAACGAAGATAGCGCAGTATTGTTCATTCAAGCCGGCACCACTATTTTTGGTGAAGAAGGTGAAGATTTCTTAGTTGCTCGCCGTGGTTCACGCATTGAAGCACTTGGCACCGCAACAGCGCCTATCACCATGACGTCTGTACAAGACGTGACCGGTGAAGAAACCGATATTGGCCAGTGGGGTGGTTTAGTATTGCTTGGCCGTGCTCCTGCGAACTCATGTGGTGACCAAGTGGGTGAAACGACCGCTGACGAACTTGCAAACTGCGGCGTAAGCGCAGAAGGTGATGCCGGTCAGTTTGGCGGCACCGACCCAGAAGATAACTCTGGTACGCTTAACTATGTGATTGTTAAGCATGCAGGCCGTACCTTAGGTAACGGTGACGAGCTCAACGGTATTTCATTTGCCGGTGTGGGCTCTGGCACAAATGTCAACTACATCCAAGTGCATCAAAATCTTGATGACGGCATCGAATTCTTTGGCGGCACAGTAAACGTTCGTCACGTGGTGCTCACAGATATTGGTGATGACTCTTTTGATTGGTCATTTGGTTGGACAGGTAATGCACAGTTTGTATATATCGTACAAAGCGATGCTGAAGGCGATAACGCCTTTGAATCTGACAATAGTGAGTTTGATGCAGCCGCAACACCGCTTACCAATCCAACTGTGGCTAACGTCACGATTCAAGGTGCAGCTAATACAAACGGCGTAAGATTACGCGCTGGTACGGCAGGTACTTTGAAAAACTTCGTTATTACAGGGCCTGAAGGCTATTCAAACTGCTTACGTATTAACGGTGACGAAGCGCAAGCAAACGTTTCAGCGGGTAGCCTTAGCATCACTCACTCAGTGATTGCATGTGAGCAAGATGCGAACTTTGGTGACAGTTTTGCAGAGCAAACCTTTACCGGCGAAGCAACTAACCGTGTGTTTGCTTCTTTAAGCGACTTAAACCTTGCATCAGATGGCAGAACGCCAGAGGCGAGCTCTCCACTGCTAGGTGCAGGCGCAGATTTATCAGAAGACAACAGCTACTTTGTTGCAACTGACTACATCGGTGCATTTGATGGCGAAAACGACTGGGCTGCAGGTTGGGCATTTGGTTTGGCTGGTGGCTTCCCTACTGGTGTGCAAAACGCATTAGACCAAGGCCTTGCGACAGATGTGTCATCTAGCTTCCCTGCTATTACCGACAAGCCTGTTTATCAGCTTGGTGCAGACACAACCTTTACAGCAAACGTTACCTTGACCAACGATGCACACTGGGTGTTAAACGGTCGCACAGCAGTGGGCGGTGATAATGAAGATTCTGCGATTTTGTACATTCAAGAAGGCACTACGCTTTTTGGACAAGAAGGTGAAGACTTCTTAGTGGTACGTCGCGGTTCTAAAATTGAAGCATTAGGCACAGCGGATGCGCCAATTGTTATGACTTCAGTGCAAGATGTGACTGGCGAAGAAACTGCGCAAGGTCAGTGGGGCGGCTTGGTGCTGTTAGGCCGCGCTCCTGCAAACTCTTGCGGTGACCAGGTGGGTGAAACCACAGAAAACGAGTTAAATAACTGTGGCGTAAGCGCCGAAGGCGATGCTGGTCAGTTCGGTGGCAACATGCCTAATGACGATTCGGGTACGCTTAACTACGTAGTGGTCAAACACGCCGGTCGTACCTTAGGTAACGGCGATGAGCTAAACGGAATTTCGTTTGCTGGCGTGGGCTCAGGTACAGTAGTCGACTACATTCACGTTCACCAAAACCTAGATGACGGCATTGAGTTCTTTGGCGGTACCGTAAATGTGAAGCACGTTGTGTTAACCGCTATTGGTGATGACTCTTTCGACTGGTCATTTGGTTGGACGGGTAATGCGCAGTTTGTCTTAATTAAGCAAGATGACACTGGCGACAACGCCTTTGAAGCAGACAACAGCGAATTTGACGCAGCGGCAACGCCACTTACCAATCCAAGCATTGCTAACGTGACTGTAATCGGCGAAGCGGGTGCAAACGGTGTGCGCTTACGTGCTGGCACAGCAGGCTCGCTTTGGAACTTTGCGGTAACAGGACCTACTGGTTATGAAAACTGCTTACGCGTAAACGGCGACGAAGCACAAGCTAACGCGACAGCAGGTACTCTGTTTATACAAAACTCTGTGATTGCCTGTGGCGAAGAGAATTTTGACAGCGACTTTAGTGCAAATTTCTTCAACGGTGACGCGACTAACGCGACAGTTGCTCCTGGCGAGCTTGGTTTAGCGGCAAACGGTTATCAGCCTGCGGCTAATTCTTTGCTACTTGGTGCAGGTGCTGACCCTTCTGCAGTAGATGCTTTCTTCGACAGCGTTGACTACATCGGTGCCATGGATGCGAACAACGATTGGACGCAAGGTTGGGTAAGTGTTGGGCTTAACGATTAATCGAACCTTGATTAATTGTTAGTAAACAGCAGGTTAAGTTAAGGGCCCCTTGAAACAGTAAGAGGGCCCTTAATGGTTTTAACTAAAGATGTGTGCAAGCGATGTATCGCGCACAATGGAGTTTTAAAAACATGGGTTTTAATTCACGCACCTTGTTGCCTCAAACCAGCACAAAGAAGTCACTGCTTCATTTAGCTATTTTGTCTTCATTGATGACAAGCGCAGTATTAGCACCTGCTTATGCTCAGTCTGACGAAGATGAAGCCATTGAAGAAGTGGTGACCACGGGTACTCGCCTCAAAGGAAGTGCTACCGCAGTATTACAAGAGCGCCAAAATCAGGCCTTTGTTGCAGACATACTCGGCGCAGATCAAATATCGCGTACTGGCGATTCTGATGCTGCAGGCGCCTTAAGACGTGTAACGGGTCTTACCTTAGTAGACGGTAAATTTATTTACGTACGTGGCTTGGGTGAACGTTACTCAAGCACTCAGCTTAATGGCATGGGTGTGCCATCGCCAGACCCTACTCGCTCAGTTGTGCCTTTGGATTTATTCCCAGCCGATATTATCGAGAGTCTGAGCGTACAAAAATCTTTCTCTCCTGATATGCCAGCGCATTTCGGTGGTGGTAACGTAAATATCCGTACCAAAACTATCCCTGACGACTTCGTATTTAAACTTTCGGGCAGTATCGGTAGCAATACCAACAACAGCGACGACGGTTTCTTCTATAGCGGTGGTGGGCAAGACTGGTCTGGTCGTGATGACGGCACCAGAGCGCTGCCCAGTATTATCTACAATAACTTAGAAACAGCACAGTCTGATGACGGCATTGAAGGTAGCGGTCGCTTCCCTTTGACACTTAACGAACGTAAAGCCCTGTTAAGTTCAATGTACTGGGATATTGGTCCGGATGAAAAAAGCGTTGGCCCTGACTTTGGCCTAGGTGTTACGCTTGGCGATGTTTATGCCTTAAGCGGTGAGAGCGAAATTGGCTTTTTATCGACTTTGTCATATGACAACAGCTGGAAGGTTGAAGAGCAATTTAACGGCACTAATTTAGGCACGGTAGGATGTAGCGACCTAGCGCCTGAAAATGTAAATAACGGTAAATGTTTTGCGCAAAGCTTTGATGGCATCTCTACCGAACAAAACGTGAACTGGAGCGGGATGTTCAACGTTGGGTACAAATACAACAACAACCACCGCATTGATATCACGAATGTTTTGTTGCACGACATGCGCGATCGGGTTCGGGTGCGCGATTTCGTGGACGTTAACGAGACCATCTTTGGTACGACAGAGCTCAGCCGTATCGATATGCTCTTTGAAGAGCGCCGAATGAACTCAAATCAAATCAAAGGCACGCATAACTTTCCGCAGCTAGAAAATACCTATTTTGACTGGTACTACGGAACCAGCCGCGCGCGCCGTCAGCAGCCGGGTAGTTTAGATTTGGTGTACCAGCTAAATTTTGAAAATGGCGTACTTGAAAGCCAGCAGTTGCAGGACGTTTCTGCTACCGCGGTGCAAAGAGACTTTCAAACGCTTCGCGATGTTTCTGATTCTTTGGGTTGGAACTTTGGCTATCCCTTATATCTGAAAGATTTAGAGCTTGAATTTAAAGTGGGCGGAGACTTTTTTGAAAAAGCCCGTACTGCTGACAATATCTCGATAACGGTTCCCCACCGTGCAATTGCCGATGACTTTACCTTCGGCAATCGAGTTAACGAAATATTTTCGCCTGAAAACCTCCAAAACGATGATTTTTACAATAGTGCTACCGGCTCAGGTATCTTAGAGTCTGGTGTTGCTGATGGTGATAAATACGCGGCCGGCACAAAAATTGACGCTTACTATATAATGGCCGATGCGTTCATTAATAATCTTTGGCGAGTAAGCGGCGGCGTTCGTTGGGAGGATTTTCGTCAGATATCCGTGCCTTTTAGCGCGCATGCCAACACCTTTTCCGTTGAAGGTGAAGAAATCAGAGATATTGCGTTTCAAGAAGATGATTTCTTTCCTTCTTTAGCGCTTACCTATTTGATGAGCGAAGAAATGCAGTTCAGATTAAATGTAAGTCAGACGGCCATTCGCCCCGACTTACGTGATATCAGCACGACTTTCTTTATAGATCCATTGACGGAATTTTTAGTTCGAGGCTCGCCTCTTTTGCAAAGCTCAAAATTAGATAATTTTGATTTTCGCTGGGAATGGTATATGGCCAACGGCAACAACCTGTCAGTGGCTGTATTTTATAAAGACATTGAAACGCCCATCGAACTTGTTGAGCTAGGCACAGTGGGCGGCGCTGCACCGAACCTATTAACCGCTAACGGTGAGTCGGGTGAGTTGTACGGAATAGAAATGGAGTTTTTGCAAGACCTTCTTTTCTTAGGCGACAATTTTTCTAACTTTTATGTAAGCGGCAACTTAACTTTGTCTGACTCAGAAGTGACCTTAGGTGCGGTTGATGACGATGAAATTTCATTGTTTGAGCGTCAGGTGCTTGATGCTCTAAACGCCACTAGCGCATCAAACATTGTGACTAACAACCAACGTCGCTTAGTCGGTCACTCCGAATGGGTTGCCAATCTGCAGCTTGGTTACGATTCAGACAATGGCGAGCATAGTGCAACCTTGGTGTATAACGCTTTTGGTCCACGCATTATTGTGCCTGGCACGCGCGGTAACCAAGACGCTGAAGAAGAAACCTTTCACTCTGTTGATATGATTTATACCTACTTCCCTGATTTTAATTCATCAATTAAATTCAGTGTGAAGAACCTGCTCAATCAAGATAAGCAAATCACTCAAGAAGGTCTTGATTTGTTGTTTGAGGAAGAAGGTATTTCATTTAGCTTGAGTTATTCGAGAGACTTTTAGTCAATAGTGCTCCCAAGCCCCTTAAAGCGCCTGTTTGAATCATCGCAGGCGCATTTTTGTTATTGAACAGTTCAACAATTACACGTCGACCTTTTCATTTGCTGTTTTTGGAAGATTCAGCTGTGTCTCAAACCATGCAGGCAATGCGTCGGCCGGCATTGGGCGGGCAAAATAATACCCTTGATATTGCTTAAAGCCGAGCGAGCGAAGGCTGTTAAGCTGCTCTATACTTTCTACGCCCTCAACAATAGTCGCTGCGTTTAACTGGCGGGCAATAAAATCTGCAGCGGTTAAAATTGCAATGTCCTTTTCGGTCATGTTAATGATGAACGAGCGGTCAATCTTGATGGCGTCAAAAGGCACATCTTGTAGCTGTTTCAACGACGAATACCCTGTACCAAAATCGTCGATGGCAATGCGAATACCGGTTTGCCTAAGCGTTGATATTACCTCTGCCACTGTGTCTTTTTCTTCCAGTATCAATGATTCTGTTATTTCTAGCTGAAGGCTTTGTGCAGGAAACTGTGTTTGGGCTAACACTTTTCGAACATCATCAATAAAATCTGCTTGTTTTAGCTGCATGGCAGAAATATTTACCGACAAATAGAGCTTATTTTGCTTACATAATTGCAAAGACTCTTCACAAGCACGCTTCAAGACCCACAAGCCGATTTTAACTATCAGCTCACTCTTTTCTGCAACGGGAATAAATTCAGCAGGAGATATAAGCTCGTCTGCGTGCTGCCAACGCAATAGCGCTTCAATACCGCAGGTGGCACTATTTTGCGTATCTACAATCGGTTGGTAGGCCAGATGCAATTCGCGTTTTTCAATTGCCTGGTTCAAGCCAATTTTTATAAATCGTTGGCGCTCATGTTTGTGTAAAAGATGTTCTCTGAAGATGGGGTCGGTATTTTTAATCGCGCGTTTGTTTTCATACATGGCCATGTCGGCATATTGAATGAGCTTGTTAACCGATTGAGCATGGTCAGGATAGCAAGAGACACCAATTGAGCATTCAACGCTGAGGGAAACGCCAGCAACCATTAAGGGCTTTGAGATGTCATGCTGAATCATTTCAACTAAGGATGAAACATTGTCTTCACTTCGATGCATGGCAAGCATCACAAACTCGTCTCCGCCCCAGCGCCCGAGGGTTATATGCGGCGTAAAGGCTTGTCGAATGGCGTTGAGCCGTTCAGCTATGTTTTGTAGGACTTGATCGCCTTCATAATGTCCCATCTGGTCGTTGATTTCTTTAAAGCCGTTTAAATCAATAAACAAAATCGACGCTTTTGTGTGTTTATCAATACCAATACGGTAGGCAAGCGCTTGTTCGATTTTGTATTGCAGAACCTTGCGATTGTATAAGTTGGTTAAACTATCAAGGTTTGATAGGCGCATAATGTCGTCGGTGCGTTCCTGCACTTTTTGTTCTAGCTGATGGGTATAAGCGTGCAGACTACTGCGCGCCTCAGATAACGCCTTGTTACTCTCGCTTAGGCTGGTTTTTTCTTGCGTTAATTGCGAAAGTAATTTGGTATTTTGATCAGCGATTTCAAGCGTGTTTTGTATAAACTGACTGTTAATAAATGACGCTTTTATACTGACTAACCAATAGCCTAAACCGAGCATTGAAATGATTGCAAAGTTCTCTATGTCAACAAAAAAACCAGCAACGCAGTAGGGCACGAGTAGTAAGCTTGTATATGAAAAAACAAGTTTTTGTACCGCACCTAAAACGCTTAATGCACCGCCGGTTAGTGCGGCAAGGATAATCGCATTAAAGCTGAGCTCTATCAGGCTTGCATGCTGCATAAACGTGACGCTAAAACTTGCCCATACCAAGCCGGTTGCCAATACGCCCGCGCTGAAAGTCGCAAAATCTTGATCAGGCGTTTGCGAAAAGTCATAGTCGCTTGCCAATTTGCGTCTTGCATCAACCAACCTCACTGCGCAAATTAAGCCCATCAAAAACATATAAATTGCGACGAGGTAATTCGGGGCGTTATCAAGCTGCATGATACACACGCCAAAGAACGCTGCGAGGGTTATCACAACCCCGGTGGTTGCGTTCCAGTACAAAAGCTTGACTCTTTCAGCTAGGGTCGCTTTTTCATCTTTTGCTAACATCCAGTGCATGCAGCGTTCCATGGTGGGTTACGTGGCGTGTGCGCTGAAAATTGCGCACAGTTGATTAAGGTTGCGTAAAGAATATCGGCACTAAACACAAAAACTACAGCGCTTTTGTGCCCAGCACGGGCCATTTTGCTTGCATTGCGCTAAACACTTTAAGCAAGGGCGCACTTGGCGCAATATTTAAGATGTTTAGGGTTGTTGCGAGCGCTTCAATCGAACTATAGCTATGGGCAAAAGGCGCTTTTCTTATGCGATACTCAGACGCTCGGTCTGCTGGCAGTGTGGCCGTCGTTAGCTCATGTAACCATGGGTTATTAAGCCACATCTTTTTTGCTTTTCGCCATGTGCCGTCCAGCAAAATGATGTGGTCCGGCTTGCCAAATTCACCGCAGCGATGATGATACTCATCCATCGTGAGTGAGCTTTCATTGGGGTAGAGCAGTAGCGTATTTGTAAACTGCTTGAGTTTTTCGCGCGCCGGTACAAAGTCGTTAGGGAAAAGTCCCACAAATATCTCGGCCTGAGGCATGACTAATGGAATTAGCCTCGCCGAATTCTTTGCGTGCTTTGTTTCGGTGGGGTCCTGCAATATAGAAATTGCAACCGTGCTGCTGATTTGCGTAACATGTTTGCAAATGCAATGGCTGCTTGGGTAATGACAAACACTACAGGCGCTCCGTTTAGGCATAGTACGCAGATTCTTTTTACTGAGCGCTAGAAGTTGTAAATCAAGCGCATTGAGAAATTATTGTTTGGCGTTGAGTCGGTTAAGCCAGCTAAATAGCGAGCAAATACCTGAAACTTACCAAATTTCGCCATGACTGCCGGACCGACTTGATGTCGTTGTTCATCGTAATCGGCAATATTTGATATTTGCCCGTATTGATCAAACAACTCAAGTCCTACTTGATATGTTGAATTGAGGCGATGATAGTAGGCAAAGCGAGTGGCAATGCGCACATCACGGCTCTGCGTTCCGCTAACATTCTTACCGACTATCATAATGGCACGCACGAAGTTCTTAGCATCAAAATTAAATTGGTTGGTCCAATGTATGGCAATGTCATCGGGTCGCGATCCACGGCGTGTTCTATAGTCAAGGCGCACGGCGCTGGCAAAATTGTCGTTTTCGCCAAATTTATTGAAGTTGTACAGCATCTCAATTTTTGCGCTGTCATAATCCCAATCGGGTTGTTTGCGATACTGACCCACAATGCGCACTCGCCAGCGATTATTCAGGGCGTGTTGATAATGCACGCGCTGAGCCCACAAATCTTGAGCGCCGTCTTGGTCGGCAGGCGAGTGGGTAATGCGCCAGTCAAATTGTTGGGTATTAGCCTTTACAATGGGGCCATGAACGCCGCCATTGTTGCCATGAGCAAAGCTTGAAACAAAGATCATGATCGAGCTTATTATTAGGGATGAAAAGTGATACTTCATGTGCGTGCACCTCACTAAATATGAGGTGCTATTATACCCGAAAGGCTTTAAAAATTGCTAACTAGGGCGCAAAGGCAAGCAAAGTGCTGGCTTGCGACAAATGCGACCTTAGAAAGATTTGTTGAAACGCAGCCCGAAGTTGTGATCGCGCGTTGCGTCTGACACGCCGGCCAAGTATCTAAACTCATACTTGAAGCCTGCCACAGAGCCTCCAATGAAGGGACCAATTTGATGTGATTGTTCGTCAAACGAACCAAAATCGCCTATCTCACCAAATTCATTGAACATTTCAACACCCACTCTCAGACCATTTTCGAGTTTTTTGCTGATGCTTGAGCGTGTTTCAATCTCAGTTCCGCTAAAGGCGCGATCAGACCCAAACTGCCAAGCACCGATTAAGATACCGCGAATACGAATACCGTTTGCCAAATCCCACTGATTTGTCCAGTTAACGGCAAACTCTTCTGGGTTATCACTGCGTCTTTGGCGAATATCAAAGCGCACGCCGCTTGACCAGATGCCTTGGTCTGCCCGTTTTTTGAAGTTGTATAAGATTTCGCCGCGCAGATACTCATACTGAAATTCACTGCGGTCTCGAAACTGCACAATAACACGCCCTCTTACGCGGTCATTCAGTGAATGTTGATAATGAAGCCGATATCCCCAATTGTCGGTTTGCCCATCTTCATCGCCAGGAGACAGAGCAAGTCGTAACTGCATCGAACGGTCGTTTGCATCAACATTTGGCCCGTGCACGCCAGAGGTGTTTGCAGCCAAAGCCTTGTTGCCCAGTGCTATTGTCACGAGTAATGTACTGGTAAAAAAAATACGGGTTAAAAACAAAAGCGAGCGTGGGGTATTTTGCATCAATTGTTTCAATGGTGATTCCTTAGGTACGTATGTAAATGTGCTGACCAATAGGTATTAACTGATCTTGCCGTTTTCTAGATCAAATTAGTTTTATGACAGATTTGTGAATCACATGCATAAGGGGATGTTTGTAATAAAACTGTCACAGATAATCCCTATCCTTCTTCGGATTATTTCAGGCAAGTTGGGCTACCAATTTGTCAAAAACGTCCACTTAAATCATTAGGATTTTGTATGAAGGTGTTTACCCCTACAGTTGCGATACCCATGGTTGTATTCATGGCCATCGTATTTGCTGCCCCCGCGCAGTCACAAGAAGACCAATATCTTGAGCCTGCCACAGAGCTTGCCGAGCAAATTAACGAGTCTGCACAGCAGTCTCAAGACAAGATAGACAACATTGCCGGACAAATTGACAGCAAACTACAGCAATACAAAACCCTATTAAAAGAAATGGAAGGGTTAGAGGTATACAACGGACAACTGCGCAAGCAAATCCAAAATCAGCAGGATGAAATGCAAAGCCTCAACGACGCCATTGACGAGGTTAGTGTGATTGAGCGTCAAATCACCCCGCTAATGATTAATATGATAGACGGACTTGAGCAGTTTGTTGCGCTAGATATTCCATTTTTGGAACAAGAGCGCAAAGACCGCATCGTTGATTTGCAAGCGATGATGGACAGAGCCGATGTTGCGCCCTCTGAGAAGTTTCGTCGCGTGATGGAGGCCTTTCAAGTTGAAATGGACTATGGCCGCACTATCGAAGCTTACTCAGGTTTACTGACCGTAGACGGTCAAGAACGAGACGTTGAATTTTTGCGTATAGGCCGCACCGCACTTTTATACCAAACTCGCGATGCATCGCGCCAAGGCGTTTACAACAAACAAACACGCCAGTGGGAAGAGCTCGATTCAAGCTATCGCACGCAGGTCACTAAAGGCTTGCGTATCGCTAAAAAACAACTTGCACCCGACTTACTCATGGTGCCAGTGTCGATTACTGACTAAGGATTAAAGATAAATGAAACACTTATTTCAATCATGGGTCAGTAAGGCCGCTGTTGTTACTATTATCGGTGCGTTCGCTTTTGCAGGCCAAGCTCAACAAAATGAACGTGCGCTTGATTTAGATGCCTTGCTAAAGCAACTTGAAGAGGGCAAGTTTTCCCAGTCTCAGCAGAACCAAGCGAGAGAGCAAGACTTTATTTCTCAGCGTTCTGAACAAGACCGTATATTGCGTGAGACGATTGCGCGGCGCGATGCTTTATTGCGTACCTCAGAGCAGCTTGAAACTAATTTTGAAGAAAACGAATTTAAACTGGCTGATCTCAACGGTGCCTTAGACAATCGTTTAGGTTCATTGAAAGAGCTCTTTGGCGTACTGCAGCAGGTGGCTGGAGATACTAAAAACAAGTTTTACAATTCGGTGATTTCGGCACAGATACCTGATCGCGCGACATTTTTAGATAAAATGGCGCAGTCGATGGGGTCATCTTCAAAACTTGCGTCTATTGAAGAAATTGAGCGTGTGTGGTTTGAAGTACAGCGAGAAATGACAGAGTCGGGTAAGGTCACTAAATTCAACACCCAAGTCGTTGAGGCCGGCGGTCAAAAAGTGACTAAAGAAGTGACGCGGGTAGGACCTTTTGCGCTAGTTGCCGACGGCAAATATTTAGAGTTCAACGGTGTGACCGGCACAGTATCTGAGCTTGTGCGCCAACCTGCAGACCGTTTTTTAAACTCCATTAGTGCACTTGAAGCATCTAACGGCGATTTGGTGCGCTTTGGTTTAGACCCAACAGGCGGTTCGATTTTGGGTTTACTCGTGCAAGCCCCCAGCCTGCAAGAGCGAGTTGAGCAGGGCGGTTTAGTGGGCTATATCATTTTAGTGGTAGGCGCAATTGGCTTGCTGCTAGCAATAGAGCGCTTAATTAGCCTATCGATTATTCGCGCTAAGGTGAATAGCCAGTTGAAAAACCCAAGCTTCAAAAACAATAACCCTCTTGGCCGCATCATGTTGGTGCGTGACAAATACCCACATGCCGACACCGAATCGTTGGAGCTGCACTTAACCGAAGCAATTTTGGGCGAAGTGCCAAAGCTTAGCCGCTTTTTAACTATTATTAAGATTATCTCGGTGGTCGCTCCGCTAATGGGCCTACTAGGGACAGTAACGGGTATGATAAACACGTTCCAAGCCATTACTTTATTCGGTACCGGTGACCCGAAATTAATGGCCGGCGGTATCTCTCAAGCTCTTGTTACCACAGTGTTAGGCTTAGTTGTCGCAATCCCGATGACATTATTGTATGCAGTGCTTAATACGCGCAGCAAAAATATAGTGTACATACTCCAAGAGCAAGCCTCTGGCGTGATTGCTGAGCGTGCAGAGCTGCAAACGCAAGCCAGTAACGCTAAATAAGCTAAAAAAGGCAGTATTCGGAGACAACAAGCATGATTGAGTTTTTTGAAGCGATACGCGATTTTACAGAAACCGGTGGACAGGTTCTTATTGTAATCGGCGTATTGATTTTCGTGATGTGGTTGCTGATATTAGAGCGCGTGCTCTATATCAATATTACTCACAAGAAACTAAAAAAAGACATCACCATGCAGTGGCGCGCTCGTAAAGATCGCTCCTCATGGTTTGCTGAGCAAATACGCCAGGCGCACATCTCGCGCTTGTCTTTAAAGCTCAACGGCAGCATTCCGATTATTCAGGCCTTAGTTGCACTATGTCCATTATTAGGTTTGATGGGAACGGTTACCGGCATGATTGAAGTGTTTGACGTGATGGCAATTTCTGGTTCTGGTAACGCTCGGTCCATGGCGTCGGGTGTATCAAAAGCAACTATTCCAACTATGGCCGGCATGGTGGGCGCGCTGTCAGGTGTATTTGCATCAGCATATTTAACGCGCACATCAAAAGCAGAGCGCACGCACTTAGAAGACGCTCTGCAACTTCAACGAGACATTAACTAAGCCTTAGGGCTGAGGCTTAGCAAGGAAACATTATGAAACAGCATTTCCAAAATTTAGTAGATGAAGAAGAAGCAACAATTGACATGACGCCTATGCTAGACGTGGTGTTTATCATGCTTATATTTTTTATTGTTACGGCGTCATTTGTAAAAGAAGCGGGCATCGACGTAAATCGACCTGATGCCTCTACAGCGGTTAAAAAAGACCGTGCCAGCATTTTAGTTGCGATTAGCGACAAAGGCGAAATCTGGATTAACAAGCGCCGGGTAGATGTGCGCGCGGTTCAGGCAAATATCGAGCGTTTGCACGCTGAGAACCCGCAGGGAACAGTGGTGATTCAAGCAGATAAAAAGGCCACTACCGAAACCCTGATAAAAGTGATGGATGCCTCGCGTGCTGCTGGCATACTTGATGTGTCGATAGCGGCTCAAGAGCCTTAGACTTTGCCCTCTAACGAGAAAGAGCCGAATCATTATGTTTAGAATTGTCATCGCCCTAGTGCTGGCCGCAGCTATTACCTTGGGATTGTTCTTTTTAATGCAGTCGCTCATTAAGAGTGGCGGTAGTGCATTAACTGAACCGCCCCGCGGTAGCGTGCTTGACTTTGTGCGCGTAAAGCAAGATGAGCAGGTAGAGCAAAAAGAGCGCAAGCCAAAAAAGCCGCCTAAACCACAAGAGCCGCCACCGCAGATGGAAACACCGCAAATGGAAGCATCTACTCCAGATGGCGACGGTGGTGGTATGGATTTCAGCTCCGATATCAGTAACGATATTGGTCTCGACGGTGGCCTTGCTTTGGAGTCTGGCGACGGAGAATATGTCCCCATCACAAAAGTGGCCGCAGTATATCCCCGTCGTGCTTTGCAGCGCGGTATTCAAGGCTATGTAATTGTGGAGTTTACAGTGACCAAGACCGGTGCGGTTCGCGACCCAGTGGTAGTTGAAGCCGAGCCTGAAGGTATTTTTGAGCAAGTTGCTATGGACGCTGTGCTTAAATTTAAATACAAACCTCGCGTTATTAATGGCGAACCAACCGAAGTGTCGGGCGTGCAAAATCGCGTAACCTTTAAGATAGACGGGTGATGATCATGCAGATATTACGCTCTTTTTATCGTGGATTGGCAGTGCTTTGCTCTACCACGCTGTTAGTTCTTCCGAGCAGCCACGGTATGTTAGGTGGATTTGGCGTAGCGCTTTCACTTGGCTATGTATCATCTGTGAACGCCCAGAGCGAAACAAGCGCAAAACTAGGTGACAGAGCGACGCGGCGCACCCCAGCGCTTCGGTCAAAAGTTTATGAGCAGCTTGCTCGGGCGCAAAGCGCTGCAGATGCCGGCAACGTAGATGAAGCTATATCGATACTCGATGAAGTCAACAGTAAAGCCGATAGCATGAACAGCTACGAGCGCGCGATGATGTATAACTTTTACGGCTTTATTTATTACAACGAAGAGCGCTTTGACGAAACTATCGAGGCATTTAAGACTGCGATTGAACAACAGCCTATTCCGGTAAGCTTTGAGCAGACTACCCTCTTTAGTTTAGCGCAGCTCAGCATGATGCAGGGCCAGTACGATAAGGTAGTGGGATATTTAGAACGATGGGAAGCGCTCAATGACGGTAAAATTCCGCCCAAAAACTACATATTAAAATCTCAAGCGCTTTATCAAAACAAGCAATATACACAAGCGGCTTCGTACATTGAGCAGGCTATAGCCAATCATGAAGAGGCCGGCTATTTACCCGATGAGAACTGGCTTACCTTGCAGCGAGCTATTTATTTTGAGCTTAAACAGCCAGAGAAAGTGAAAGATATCATCGTGAAGCTTATTCGCCTTTATGACGAGCCTAAATACTGGATCCAGCTCGCCGGTATGTATGGTGAATTGGAGCGTGAAGAGGAGCAACTTGCGACCATGGAAGTTGCCTATCAACGAGGCTTTATTACTACCGCATCCGATACCTATAATTTAGCGCAATTGTATTACTACCATGGCGTACCCTACAAAGGTGCGAAGCTCATGGAAGATGCCATCGCCTCTGGTTTGCTCGAAGCCAATCTGCGCAACTTGACGTTTTTAGGCCAGTCATGGCAGCGCGCTAAAGAAGAGAAAAAGGCAGTGCCGGTGATGCAGCGAGCCGCACAAATGTCGGACGACGGTAAAATTGATGCTCAGTTAGCGCTGCTCTATTTCAACCTTGAACAATACGACAAGGCCATCGCATCTGCAAATATTGCCATTGAAAAAGGCAACTTGGATAACCCTGGCAATACTCACATGGTGTTAGGGCTTGCACTTTATAACACCCGTCAGTTTGCTATGGCGCTTGATGAGTTGGCAAAGGCAGAGGGTTTTGCGAGCAGCCGAGGTGCCGCTCGTCAATGGACAAAATATGTTGAGAATGAAAAGTCGACGTTTGAGTCCCTCAAGGCTATTGAGGCAGGCTCTTAACGACGCCTCACCGAAGTATGAGGCTTGCTCAATAATTGGCTAGTTGTTAATGCCTCAAAGCTTTCCCTGCGGGACACTTTTGAGCCTTTGCCGCTGAAGACTTAGCTCATTCACGCTTAGTGTGTTTTCTCCATCTGAAATGGACCACGACCAAAACTGTTCTTTGCCAAGCTGTTCGGTGAGTGGCGATAAACTTATTGTAATGTCTTTATCCGGCGAGACGTGAAAAGGCTTCGGCAGTGGAAACAATATCTGATCCCAGTGCGTGGGCGTATCAAAAGGGCCCGTACCAAACTCTACCCCTTGACTTAACTGAGCGCTAAACCAGCCGCACAGCGCGTAAATGTCGGTGGTTTCGCTTGGCGTAAGCTTTGCCGTAAATACGCGAGGCGTACTGGCTTTCTCAAGTGTTTTCATATTCAGCGTGCCGAGTAAGGCAACGCTTTCAAGCATACATTCAGGCTCAAGAGCAACTAAATCGGATTGCTCTAAAGGGGCATCTGCAATGGCCGAAAAATCAAGCCCATAAGGGCGCTCATGTAAAAACCTCAAGTCTTCTAAAATCGCCTCATCATTCACCAGCCCCATGCGAAGAGAGAGCGTACTCGGTATCATAATGCCGTCGTCTTTCAGGTATCGGTCTCTTAAGCTAAGCAGCGGCTCTAGCATTGCTTCGTAAAATAAGCAGTGTCCCATCCACTCTGACACAAGCACATCAACAGGCTCGTCGAGGCTCAGAGATTCATGGTCATCATGGTAAAAGTCGATATTGTTAAAGCCATTGGCGCGCGCTATGTGCTGAGCGGACTGAATGAACTCAGAGCGGTCAACGGCCATTACTCGCTTGGCGCCGGCTCGCGCCGCAAACATCGAGAGCACGCCAGTGCCACAGCCAAAATCAAGTACGCTATGGTGTGATTTAACCACCGATTCAATCGATTTTTGGTAAGCCTCGGTGCGCACAATATCTTGCAGCATGACTTTGTGCATAGCCACATCGCGATAAGACATACGGTGGCGTCCTTCGCTACCGTCGGTGGTGTTTGCGCTTATATCTCGATTTTGGCGTGTTGCTGGCGTTTGCTTTTGTTCGCTCATGGCTTTCTCGTAAGGTTGTTGCGAGCACGTAACTTGCACGTAGCATCAGTATTAGCAAGCAGTCTATCAGGATGGCGCCTGTGCAGATAGCATCGACATCAGACTTTAGCGCCAGATCAATGTTTTCGTCATGCTTTATTGCTAAGCTTGTTGAGAACAAAAGACTTGGGTCTTAAATATCAGCCAATAAATTGAATCAACGGGTCTAAACAGATAACGCCAGCATTGAGGTAAAAATCAAAGCTTAAAAAACCGTTATAAAAACAGCAAAGAGGCAATATGCAGTCAGTTAAATCCCAATTTACGAATGCCGTAGACTGGCCGAGCTTAATTAAATCGGGCAGCCGCTTATTTATTGGCTCAAACGCCGCAGTACCCAATCATTTAATTGACAGCCTTATTGAAGACGCCAAAGACATTAAAGATTTGGAAATGGTGCACACCGTGACTATTTCAGATAACAAATGGGCCAATCCTGAATACAAACATCGTTTTAAAATAAACACGTTTTTTATTCACGGTGATGCCGTTAGGCAGGCGGTAGAAGAGGGAAGAGCCGACTACACGCCTTGTTTTTTGTCTGAGGTTTCCAGCTTATTTACCGACGAAACATTGCCCCTCGACGCTGCGCTCATTATGGTCTCACCTCCCGACGAACTCGGCTATTGCTCATTGGGCGTATCGGTAGACGTGGTGATGTCAGCGGCGCGCAGTGCCAAACACATCATCGCCCAAATTAACCCCAAGATGCCGCGTACGGCCGGTCATTCGTTTTTACATATTAGCGAATTTAGTGCTTGTGTGGAGCATGAGCAAGCCATACCTGAGATGGACATTGCAGAAAAGTCATCAATCACAGAGCGAATTGGTCAATACGTGGCAATGTTGGTTGAAGATGGAGCAACCTTGCAATTAGGCATAGGTAAAGTGCCTGATGCAGTAACGCGATATTTGCATCAGCACAAGAATCTTGGCATTCACTCTGAAATGATCAGCGACGGCGTGATGGAATTGATGCAAAAAGGGGTGGTTAATAATCGCAGTAAAACTTTCCACCCGGGTAAAACCGTTACCAGTTTTTGTTTAGGAACTAAGCGACTCTATGAATTTGTACACAACAATCCGCACGTGGAGTTCTACCCTAGCTCCTATGTGAATAAACCCGCAAATATTGCAAAAAATACACGCATGGTGTCGATAAACAGCGCGCTGGAGGTTGACCTATCTGGCCAAGTTGTTGCCGACTCTATTGGTTATCAGTTTTACAGCGGCATTGGCGGGCAAGTGGATTTTGTGTCTGGTGCCTCCAAAAGCAAAGGCGGAAAGCCCATTATTGCGTTGCCATCAACCGCCCGAGGTGGCGAGGTATCGCGCATTGTAGCAACCATGAGCGAAGGCTCTGGCGTGGTTACATCAAGAGGTAATGTGCATTACGTGGTCACCGAGTTTGGTATTGCCAGTTTAAAAGGAAAAAGCGTGCGAGAGCGAGCGCTGGAGTTAATACGCGTCGCGCACCCTAAATTTCGCGAGGCCTTGTTGAGTAAAATTCGCGAGCATGTGTGGGTGCCCGACTATCAAAAGCAATATCCCACAGACATTCCTGAACTGGGTAATGTGCAAATAAAGCGTGTGCCCATAAAAGGCGAGACCTTTTATCTAAGGGCGCTTAACCCTGCTGATGAGCGCCGCCTGCAGGAATTTTTTTATTCGCACACAAAAGAGACGGTGCGCCTGCGCTATAACTATATTCCTCAAGGCATGACCCGCGAAAAGTCCTGTGATTTGGTGAGTGTTGACCAAAGCAAGGATGTAGCGCTGACCATAGTCAGGCAAGAGGGCTCAAGAAACATCATTGAGGCGGTTGGGCGGTATTATTTATATCCGCAGGATAATGCCTGTGAAGTCGCTTTTGTCACCCGTGAAGACCATCAGGGTAAAGGCATGGCAAAGATTCTGCTTGAGCACATGATCAGTATCGCTACGGCGCGGGGTTTGAGCAAAATGTTTGCTATTGTGAAATCTGAGAATAAGCCAATGATTTCGGTATTTGAACAATTTGAATTTAAGCGTGTGTTCAATCCTGACCCAGGTGAAATTGAGCTTATTCGCTATCTGAAGGATAAATCATGACCATCACCATTATTGGCAGCCCGCAATGTGCACTTCACAATATGGACCCAGACCATCCAGAGCAACCTGCAAGGATGCACAGCATTAACGACCAAATCATGTCTTCGGGTTTAGAGTTGGTAGTGCGCTTTGCCGATGCAAAACCTGCTCATTTTGATGAGCTCGTGCTCGCGCACGACAAAGATTTTGTGCAAAACATCTTTGACAAAGCGCCCACTCAGGTTGGCGAAAGAGTGTGGATAGACGACGACACTATTATGATGGAAAGCACATTAGACGCGGCCCTGCACGCGGCAGGTTCGGGCATTGTGGCCGTCGACATGGTGGTGGCAAATGAAACGCAAAGCGCGTTTTGTTTAGTAAGGCCGCCAGGACATCACGCCGAACGCGCAAGATCATCTGGATTTTGCTTATTTAACAACGTTGCCCTAGCCGCGCTTCATGCTCTTGAGCACAGGGGCTTTGAGCGCGTTGCCATAATTGATTTTGATGTCCATCATGGCAACGGCACTGAAGACATATTTAAAGATGACGCGCGCGTAATGTTTTGTTCGTCATTTCAGCATCCGTTTTATCCTTTTTCTGGCGATTCTCCTACCCGAGACGGCATCTTAAATGTGCCCATCCCTGCAGGCACTAAAGGATTAGAATACCGAGAAATGGTCAATCATTGGTGGCAGGCGCTCGACGCGTTTTCGCCCCAACTGATGTTTATTTCAGCAGGCTTTGATGCGCACGCCGAAGACAGTCTTGGGCATCTGCGTTTGGTGGAGGCAGACTACATTTGGCTCACCGAAAATATTAAAGCGCTTGCTCAAAAACACTGTAATGGGCACATTGTTTCGATGCTCGAGGGTGGCTATTCACTAAATGCCCTTAGCCGCAGCGCGGTGGCGCACATTAAGGCGCTCATTGGATAAAATCTTGCACCTTTGGCTTTGAAAATGCGTATGTAGATGCACGTATATGCATTGCATTATGGGCGCGATTTGTGAACAATCTGGCGCCTACATGCAATAATTCAAAAGGGAAGCTATGCAATATTCACCTCTAGGCCGAAGTGGTCTGTCTGTGTCGCGCGTCTGCTTAGGCAGTATGACGTGGGGCATCCAAAACACCCAAAAAGACGCCGATGAGCAAATTATTTATGCCCTTGAGCGTGGCGTAAACTTCATTGATACCGCTGAGATGTACCCTGTGCCGCCAAACTCTGAAACCTATGGCGATACCGAACGCGTCATAGGCGACTTTTTTAGTCGACATCCAGATAAACGCGAAGGCGTGATTATCGCCAGCAAAATTGCCGGTGCAGGCTTACCGTATATTAGAAGCGGCGCGTTTATTTCAAAAGACACCATCGCTAAGGCTATTGACGCTTCTCTAGCGCGTTTAAAAACAGATTGTATCGACCTGTATCAACTGCATTGGCCGAATAGAACGTCACCGCATTTTGGTAAACACTGGCCCAATCAAGTGAAATCAAGCAAGCTAGACGTGGCCCAAGAGCGTGAGCGCATGAAAGGAATTGTCCAAGCACTAGGGCAGGCGATTGAACAAGGTAAAATCAAGCATTGGGGCCTGTCTGACGACACACCGTGGGGCATACATACTTATCTTGTGCTCTGTGACGAGTTAGGGGTGCCTCGGCCCGTATCTATTCAAAATGAATTTAGCTTACTGCATCTAAAGGATTGGCCTTTTTTAATTGAGTCGTGCGTGCTTGAAGAGGTCGCCTATTTGCCGTGGTCTCCGCTTGCTGGCGGTATGCTCTCGGGAAAATACATTGACGGCGCGCGTCCCAAAGGCAGTCGCTTTACCTTGGTGCAGCGTCAAGGGCTATTTAGAGATACACCCACTGCGCAAACGGCGATAAAAGAGTATTGCGCACTCGCTAAAGGCTATGACATGACGCCGAGTCAGCTTGCGCTGGCATGGTGTGATCAAATAGACGGCGTTACGTCAACCATAATTGGTGCAACTACGATGGACCAGTTAACGGAAAACATGGATGCCTTTGATTTAGTACTCAGCGAAGAATGCATAAACGATATTGCTGCGTTAATTAAAAAATATCCGGTGGTATTCTAGGGGCTTCTAGCGCGGTGCTAGAGCTTGTTTGATGCTAAAGCGTTTATTAAATATGAATTAAGCGCGCCAACGAATGCAGTCATTGTGACGTGTTCGTTGGCGCGCTTTCATCTTAGTCTTGGCGTTTTCACCTTGGCATCTTTTTTTCGAAATGTGCTCTGTGGCATCAGCGTATGGTCGATACTGACGGTCCTATGCCGACAGACCTATGCCGACAGACCTATGCCTACAGAGCGATGCCGACAGAGCGATGCGGCTTTAAAATGCGTACTTCAACATAAATTGTAAGCGGTTCATGTCTCCGTCTAGGCCAGAGGCTAGCTCTCTTCTAGCAAAGGCGTACTCCCCTCCTACGGTAATTTTAGCGGTAGGCTGATAAAACAGATTAGCGCGCATACTGAATGTTTTTTCGGTGCTGCCTTCGCTCAAAAGCGTCGTGTCTATGTCGGCATCAAACGCAGAATAGGTGAGGTTACTGCGAAACGACGAATTCCACTTATGGTGAAGCGAAACCGCGTATGCCATTGAGTCGATATTCTCAAGTTCATTATTGGGCGTAACAACAGCCCCGTTGGCAGCATTTAGGGCTAAATAGCGACCCAAGCCTGAGCCTGTGTTAAATGCAAGTCGCACGTCAGTGGCTTTTCCAAGCTTGATTTTGCTGGTGAGGCTCACCCCATAAGACACTTCCGATTCATCTACGTCTACGCCATCGTCATAAGACAGTTGACGTACCAAGCCTGCTACTGCGAAATGACCCCAATCAGCGCTGTGGGTATAACGCACGATGGCATCGGGTAGTGCGTTATCGTCGGCGGTAATGCGACCTGCGCCACTTGCTGGGGTGATAGTAGTTTCTGGGTTTTCAAGTGCAAACTCCCAACTGCCGGTGGTGTATTTCACCAGTGGCTGGCGTTCAAAAATAGTGCCGTCGGTATTACCAATAAAATCAACGGTTTCAGGCAGGACTTTGACATCCATAAATGTTGACCAGGTTTGTCCAACCGTCCAGCCTTTATAGCTAACAAAAGCGTGGCGAATACGCGGTGTGTAGGAGTTGCTGATGCGGTCGTCACCGTTTGGAGTTGCCAGCATATCGAATTCAAGGACGCCAGTAATGGTATCGCCCTCGTCAGTAGGCGTCGAGGTTGTAAAACGAAAGCGCGATTGGCGAATATGGGCATCAAACTGGGTGCCCTCATCATTTTGACCCACTGGCGTTAAGCTTGGAATATAAAAGTCGCGTCCGATATTCCCAGACGCAAGTGTGCCGTCTGAATAGTTTGTCATGATGGCGTCGGCTTTTATATAACCTGAAAACTTGACTGTAGTATCTCCGATAGTAGCTGCTTGCGTAGTCAGTGAAGCAGCACCTAAGCATAAACATAAAGAAATGGCTTGAGCTGTTTTCGTCATTTTAGTTGTCATAGGTGTGTCCAATTTCGTTAATAGGGTGTAAAAAGGTAGTTAAGCGGGATACATTTTTATGTAAACTAATCGACTTTCAAATTAGCGCTTGGTCTATGAGACTATGGTTGTATTTTGTTAGGGTCTGTTGACCTTTGCTGTATGATTTTGCGGCAGTTTGTGCGCTATTTAGACAAAGAATCGTTATTGAAGTGTAGTCATCTACATAAAATAACGATGATGCAGAATAAATAGTGCACAAGCGCCGCCCGGAGGGTTCGCTCCATGTGCATCCCGCTCTTTGTTACGTGCTCTTGATGCAGAATAACTGCACCTGCAAGCACGTGCCGCGATCGGAAAGCACATGAAACGAACAAAATTCATACAGCAAAGGTCAACAGACCCTATGGCCCTATTAAAGCGTTTATATAAAGCCTTGAGCTGTGCTAGAGGCGGTAATACCAAAGTCTCATTTTGGTTTTAAATAAGAAGACTATTGTTAACGACGTACTAACAAGCATTTTACGGAGGCAGAACCAATGAGTGCCAAAACATATCCAGTGCCAGAGTCACTGTTACAGCATCCACATTTTAGTGATGACGATTATCAAACCATGTACAAAGCATCGGTAGACGACCCAGAAGGCTTTTGGCGTGAGCAATTAGACGAGCTAGATTGGTATAAAAAGCCGAGCATTATTAAAAACACTAATTTTAGTCAGTCAAACTGCGAAATTAAGTGGTTTGAAGATGGCGAATTAAACGCCAGTTATAACTGTATTGACCGTCATCTAGAAAAAAACGCGAAAAAAACGGCTATTTTCTGGGAGGGCGATTCGCCCGAAGACTCCGAAAAAGTGACCTACCAGCAGCTACACTACGAAGTTTGTAAGCTTGCAAATGGTTTAAAGAA
The DNA here is from genome assembly GCF_042652645.1 of Glaciecola siphonariae. Taxonomy (NCBI): domain Bacteria; kingdom Pseudomonadati; phylum Pseudomonadota; class Gammaproteobacteria; order Alteromonadales; family Alteromonadaceae; genus Glaciecola; species Glaciecola siphonariae. Next base: position 1,843,624 of record NZ_JBHSGU010000002.1, on the reverse strand, counting down.
ATTAGGCGTTCAAAAAGGTGACCGAGTAGCCATATATATGCCTATGACGCCGCATGCGGCTTACGCTATGCTCGCATGTGCCCGAATAGGCGCGGTTCATTCAGTTATTTTTGGCGGTTTCTCTCCCAATGCGATCGCCGATAGAATCAATAACTCAGATGCTAAAGTCGTTATTACCGCAGACCAAGGCCGCAGAGCTGGTCGTACCGTTCCGCTCAAAGCAAATGTTGATGAAGCTATTGCCAACGGCGTGTGCCCAAGTGTTAGTGCAGTACTAACACTCAAACTTACCGGCGGCGATATTACGTGGAATGCAGATGTAGACGTATGGTGGCACGAGCTTATTGACGACTGCTCGGCCCAGTGCGAGCCAGAGTCGATGAATGCAGAAGACCCATTGTTTATTTTGTATACCTCAGGCTCTACCGGTCAGCCAAAAGGTGTGGTGCATACCACAGGCGGCTATCTTTTATATACCGCTATGACCTTTCGCTATGCGTTTGATTATAAAGCTGACGATGTTTATTGGTGTACCGCAGATGTGGGCTGGATCACTGGACACAGCTACATGACCTACGGTCCGTTAGCAGCCGGCGCTACGCAGGTGTTTTTTGAAGGCGTTCCCACCTATCCGGATGTGCGCCGCATTGCACAAGTAGTAGAGAAGTATAAGGTCAATAGTTTATACACCGCACCCACCGCAATTCGCGCGCTAATGGCGCACGGCGAAAAGCCTGTTGAGGGTTGTGATTTATCGTCTCTTCGTGTGCTTGGATCAGTAGGTGAGCCTATTAATCCGGAGGCTTGGGAATGGTATTACCGCGTGATTGGTCAAAGCCGTTGTCCGATCATCGATTCGTGGTGGCAAACCGAAACAGGCGGCATGATGATAGCGCCGCTGCCTGCGGCAAGTGCTCTCAAACCTGGTTCTGCAACCCGCCCGTTGTTCGGTGTGCAGCCCGCCTTGTTTGACGCTGAAGGAAACGAACTTGAGGGCGCAAACGAAGGTAATTTGGTCATTAAAGACAGCTGGCCGTCGCAGGCGCGAACGGTATACGGTGACCACAAACGCTTTATCGAAACGTATTTTAGTGCCTATCCTAATGTGTATTTTACCGGTGACGGTGCGCGCCGAGACGAAGATGGCTACTACTGGATCACCGGTCGCGTTGATGATGTGCTTAATGTGTCGGGTCACCGACTTGGCACGGCTGAAATTGAATCAGCGCTGGTGGCTCATTCAGTCATTGCGGAGGCTGCGGTTGTTGGATATCCACACAACATAAAGGGACAGGGGATATATGTGTATATCACGCCAAACGAAGGGATAGAGGCCAGCGAACAGCTTACCGCTGAAATTAGAACATGGGTGCGCAAAGAGCTTAGTCCTATTGCAACCCCTGATTTGATTCAGTGGACAAGCGGCTTGCCAAAAACACGCTCAGGTAAAATCATGCGCCGAATATTGAGAAAAATAGCGGCAAATGAGTACGACCAATTAGGCGATACCTCGACATTGGCTGACCCGTCCGTGGTCGATTCATTGATTGACAAGCGGCTCAATCGATAAGCACACCGAGCACTTTTAGCAGCATGGCCGTTGTTCTATTGCATGCATAAAAGCTCAGTTAAATAAGGAGGCTCAGGCCTCCTTATTGTTTAATTAGCGAGTGATTATTGATGCGACCAGAGCCTTCCTTATTTGTTAACATCTTGTTAAACTATTGAAATTGCACTGGCTGCTTAACACGATTTACACAAGGACATTGACATGGTGACTCTTCTTATTGCCGACGACCATCCACTATACCGTGACGCTTTAAAAGGTGCCTTGTCCATGGCTTTTAATGACCTGACTATACTGGAGTCGGGAGATTTAAATAGCACTGTGTCGGCTTTAGAAGCCAACGATGTAGATTTACTTATGCTCGATTTACACATGCCGGGCAGCAGCGACCTGTTTGGCTTTTTGCATATCCAAAAAACCTTTTCAGATTTACCTATCGCGGTTGTCTCGGGCACCGAAGATGCCGCGCTCATTTCAAAAGTGGTAGGGCTGGGCGCAATGGGGTTTATTCCTAAAACTGCCAGTGCACAAGAAATAAAAGATGCTGTCACCAATATGCTAGAAGGCGATATATGGGTACCCGAGTCAGTGCGCCAACAAATCCAAGATGTAGACGAAACCTTTTCGCAACTTGCAGAGAATGTGGCCAGCCTCACGCCTTCACAATATAAGGTGTTGTGCTATATGCGCGACGGCTTATTAAATAAACAAATTGGTTACAATCTCGATATTGCAGAGGCCACGGTAAAGGCTCACGTTACCGCAATTTTCCGTAAACTGGGTATCAATAATCGCACCCAAGCGGTGCTTATTGCGTCACAACTTCAACTAGAGCCCCCGCTAAAAGAAGACGTATAGCCTTTACGTTTTTGGTAAATCGCTGGCCTGATTTTTATCGGCCACCTCTACATGTCTGATAAACTTCGACATGCTCTGAATCAGGGCCCTTAGCTTGGCAGGCTTGAGAGGCTTGGCAAGATAGTTTACGCCATGCTCACTGCAGGCTTTCATCAGCTCTTCTCCTCGCTGAGCGGTGACCAAACAAGCGGGCAAGATAGTGTTGAGCTGTTGACGAATTGAATCGATAATTTCAAGTCCGTCAGGCCCTCTGCCAAGCTGATAGTCGACCAGCAAAATATGGGGGTTGAAGCTTTGGGCCAGTGCACTTGCCTTTTCATAACTTTGCGCAATGGCTACCTCTATGCCCCATTTACTCAAAAGCGTCTGCATAGCATCTAGGTTTTCTGACTGGTCGTCGATGCATAAAATCTTCAGCTTATTGAAAATCGATTGAGCGGGTGATTTGATTATCTTTGGCGCCTCTGGGGGCGGGACTTGATTAAACTCAATAGAAAAACACGAGCCTTTTCCTTCTTCTGAGTGCACCCTTACTTGGCATTGAAGCTGCTGCGTTAGCCGTTTGACCACGCCCAATCCTAAGCCAATTCCCTGCTCTTGAGAGTTTTCGACGCGATAAAAATCACTGAATATAGCGGCCTGCTGCAGCTCTGGAATACCAATGCCGGTGTCTCTTACCTCTATTCTGACTTTTTGATTGACTACTCTGACGGTCAGCAGCACCTTACCCGATTGGGTGTACTTAACCGCGTTTGAGGCGAGGTTTTGTATGATTCGGTACAGGTAGGTTTTATCTGCACTGATGTAGCAGTCTTGCACTCGGCTGCTAAATTTAAGGCCTTTTTCTTTGGCCTTCATGCTCATCTCATTCACAATGGGGGTGACAGCCTCGAGAACGTTGATGGTCTCAATAAAGGGTTTGAGTTCACCTTGGTCAAGTCTAGAGATATCAAGAATAGTGCTAATTAAGCTCTCGCTTGACACTACTGAATCGCTCAGTTTACGGATGGTATTTTTGAGTTCGTGGTCAATGTCGGCCTCTTCTAACACCGTTAAATATAGTTTGGCGGCGTTTAAAGGCTGCAATACATCATGACTCGCTAAGGCCAAAAAGCGCGTTTTGCTGGCGTTGGCGTCTTCTGCTTCTTTGCGCGCTCTTATGAGTTTTTTCTCTAAGTGGTTACGCCGCTCTATTTCTAAGCGCAGTTCAGCATTAATGGAGTGCACCTCTTCGGTTCGTTTGGCGACGCGCGCCGCAAGGTCTATGTTGGACTCTTTTAGCGCTTGCTGAATTTCGACGTGACCGGTGATGTCGTGGAAACTCGTTACAAAGCCACCACCCGGTAAGGGATTTCCTACCATTTCAATGACGTGACCATCGTCGCGCTGACGCGTAAAGCGATGGGGCGTGCCGTTTCGCAGGTGCTCCATGCGTTTTTGCACCTGTAAGTCTATTTCGCCGGGCCCGCAATCACCCCTTAACACGTTATGACGAATCAAGGGTTCAATATGCGCGCCCACCTTAACCAAATCTTCTGGGTAAGAAAACAAATCGATGTAGCGCTTGTTCCAAGCCACAAGGTTGAGGTTTTTGTCGACAACGCTAATACCTTGGTCAATATTTTCTAGGGAGGTTAACAGCGCACTCATGTTGAACTGCATGGCTTGCGTGGTATCGTCAAAAAAGTTGACCACCTCGGTAATATCCAGCTTCTTACCGCGTACTACTGTATCAATAAGTGCTTTCGCGCTTGAGGAGCCCACCACGCCGCCTAAGGCGCGCTCACAAAATTCCAAAAAGCGCTCGCTGGCCTTGTCATCATAATTTAACTGCATGTCGTTTTGTTTTTGATAGTCATCAAAAAGCTGCTGACAGCGATGCTCTCCGCTAAAACGGGCAATCAGCGTTTGTAAATCGGCTACGGTGACCTCAAAGGTGGTGTCAGTTTTAAAGGATGCATTGTAAGTCGCGGGAGAGACAAATGCCCTAGCTTGAATGCGGTCGATTAAGCGAGGTGTTGATATAAGCGAAAACCCAATATACGCAGCAACGTTAGCAATTAAACTTAGCATGGCGCCTTGGCTTACGATATCGGTTTGATAGGCGCTACCGTTAGGTTCAATCAGGGGAAATAGCAAAAACATCAGCCATACCACAAAGCCACTGAGCAGCCCAGCATACACCCCGTGAGCATGTCCGCGCTGCCAATATAAGCCGCCCACAATGGCAGGTAAAAGCTGAATCACTAAAGAAAATGCCAGTAAGCCAATAGAGGCCAGTGGCGCTTGGTAAGCCATTTGTTGCTGGTAAGCAAAGGCGAGCAGCAAAATCGAGAATATTACGTAGCGACGAATGAGCTTGATGCGTTTAACTTTATCGAGCCCTTGCTGAATACCTTTGTCCATGATGCGAGGCAAAATTACGTCATTGGTGATCATGGTGCTCAAGGTTAGGGTCGCAATTATAATCATGGCAGTGGCTGCCGACAGTCCGCCCACAAATACAATAATTTGCAGTAAAATAGAGTCGGAAAAAAGCGCAATACCCATCACGTAATGGTCACCGTCGATTGGACTTGAGGCAAATATGGCGTTGCCGGCTGCTGCAATCAGCGGGATAGTGAGGGCAATTAGTGCTAAGTAGGCAGGAAAATACCAGCGAGCCTTGCGAATGTGCTCAAGATGCAGGTTATCTATTACCGTGATATGAAATTGACGCGGCAGGCATATAATAGCCGCTGCCGCCATAATGGTTTGTGCCCAAAAGCTCATAGAGCTAAATGCAGCAAATGCATCTTGTGTTGCGTAGTCTGCCAACATATTACCACTGCCTTGTGCCTGCCAATACCGATAGCCCACAAATGCTACCAAGACCAAGGCAATGAGTTTGATGCACGACTCAAATGCAATGGCGAGTATTAATCCTCTGCGATATTGGGTCACATCGGTGTTGCGCGTGCCAAAATACATCGCGAATATAGCGATAAAGAGGCTGGCAAGTACCACAATAATTTGGCTGTCTTCTTGCTCTGTGATCATCTGAAAGGTTGAGCCTACGGCTTTGAGCTGCAGCGCGATATAAGGAATGGTGGCAAGTAGCGCAATAATTGTGACCAGCAAAGCTACCACCTGACGTTTACCGTATCGCGAACTTATAAAGTCGGCAATCGTGCTGATATGCTGTTTTTTGCTTACATGTACGAGCTTATATATAAATGAATTAAATACTACGTAAACAATAATAGGGCCAAGCAATATGGGCAAAAACATCCATTGCTCAGTGCTCGATTGCCCTACTGCGCCAAAAAATGTCCATGCGGTGCAATATATGCCAAGCGCTAGACAGTAGACTAAAGGATGAGACGTCAACCAACGAGCGGTTGGAGAGTTTTTATCACCCCATTTTGCTATCCAAAATAATAAGAACAAATACGCCAGAGACAGCGCTATCCAACCGATCGACATGTAAAATCCTATACAAGCTTTTAACAATTATCACTTTACCACAGAACAATCTAATACTAACACCGTAAGACCAAGGTCTGATTTCACCCTTTTACCAATAAAACTAGAGTAGCTAACAGGCCAGTAGCAATAGGTTTTGTAGGCGGTTTATGCGCTTGATAAATAAGTGCCTCGACTCTAAAGGCAATGCTATAAAACCTATCGTTACTGAAATGTAAATTGCAACACACTAACTTAACCTGGTAGAGGTCTTTAAGATGAGTTTTAAAAATGAAAACGATCAAAAAGCCTATTGGAAAGAGAATCTCTCTATCCTCTTCAAGCTTTTAGCGGTCTGGTTTGTCGTCTCCTTCGGCGCCGGTATCTTATTTGTAGAACAGCTTAATCAAATCCACTTTTTCGGATTTAAATTAGGCTTTTGGTTTGCTCAGCAAGGAGCAATTTACGTGTTCGTAGCGCTTATTTTCATCTATATGAAGCTTATGAACTCACTCGACAAAAAATATGGCGTAGAAGAGGAATAATCATGAGCGTTCAAATACTTACATTTTTAATTGTAGGGGCGTCGTTTCTGCTCTACATAGGCATTGCTATATGGGCCAGAGCTGGCTCAACAACCGATTTCTACGTTGCTGGCGGTGGCGTTCCACCGGTGCTTAACGGCATGGCAACAGCGGCCGATTGGATGTCGGCTGCCTCGTTTATCTCAATGGCTGGCTTAATTTCATTCATGGGCTACGATGGCGCAGTTTATCTGATGGGCTGGACAGGCGGCTATGTGCTTTTGGCACTATGTTTGGCGCCATATCTGCGTAAGTTCGGTAAATTTACCGTGCCCGACTTTATTGGTGACCGCTACTACAGTCAAACCGCGCGCACCGTTGCCGTTGTCTGTGCAATTATCGTTTGCTTTACTTACGTAATAGGACAAATGCGCGGCGTTGGCGTAGTGTTCTCTCGCTTCTTAGAAGTGGACATTACCACCGGCGTTATTATCGGCATGGGTATCGTGTTTTTCTACACGGTATTAGGGGGTATGAAAGGCATTACTTATACGCAGGTTGCACAATTTTGCGTTTTAATTTTTGCTTACCTAGTGCCAGCGGTGTTTATTTCAATGATGGTAACAGGGCATATTCTGCCTATGACAGGCTTTGGCGCAACCTTGGCTGACGGTTCGGGTGTGCACTTGCTCGATAAACTCGACGGCTTGTCGACTTCCCTGGGTTTTAATGAATATACCTCCGGTTCAAAAAGCATGATTGACGTGTTCGCAATCACCTTTGCTTTGATGGTAGGTACCGCAGGACTACCCCACGTGATTGTGCGCTTTTTCACTGTGCCTAAAGTGGCCGATGCGCGTAAATCTGCAGGCTGGGCCCTTGCGTTTATTGCCTTGCTTTACACCACAGCCCCTGCCTTGGCCGCTTTCGCTCGCGTTAACATGATTGAAACCATCAACGGTGTTGAACAAACCGGTACGCCGCTAAGCGAAACGCCTGGATGGATTAAAACGTGGAAAGAAACGGGCTTAATTTCGCATGAAGACAAAAATGGCGACGGCAGAATGTTTTACTCAGGCGATGAGCGCAATGAGATGACCATTGACCGCGACATTATGGTTCTTGCAAACCCAGAGATAGCAGGTTTACCCGCTTGGGTGATTGCCTTGGTGGCTGCGGGTGGGGTAGCGGCAGCGCTGTCGACATCAGCCGGCCTGCTGCTGGTAATATCCACCTCGGTCTCGCACGACTTGTTGAAGAAAACCTTTGCGCCCAACATTAGTGATAAAAAGGAGCTGCTCAGTGCGCGTATTGCCGCCGCGGTGGCCATTGGTATCGCAGGCTATTTTGGTGTGCATCCGCCAGGATATGTGGCGGCTGTGGTAGCCTTTGCATTCGGTTTGGCCGCATCTAGCTTCTTCCCAGTGATTATTATGGGTATCTTCTCCAAACGTATGAACAATCACGGAGCGGTATCGGGCATGATAGCGGGCATGGTATTCACAATGACGTATATTATTTACTTCAAGTTTGTGAACCCGGAGCTAAACACAGCAGATAATTGGTTGTTCGGCATATCTCCAGAAGGGATTGGTACGATTGGTATGTTGGTGAATTTCTTGGTGGCATTCGTGGTCTTTAAGTTGACCAAAGAATCACCACAAGAAATACAGGACTTAGTTGAGAGCATTCGTTTTCCTAAAGGGGCAGGCGAAGCGTCGGCTCACTAAGCTGAGCATGCAAACTTGCTAAAAATAACAAATAAGCCCAGCAATGCTGGGCTTGTTTTTACAAGATTGTTAATAGTTTTATTGATTTAACGAAGAGAAAACGATTACCCACAGAAGGGCTCCTAGGGTTTCAATGACGCTTTACGTCATCCATGACCGCTTCGCCAAAACCATCCTTGGTTTTGGAGACATTGAAGCCCTAGGAGCCCTTCTGTGGATTATCGATTCGCTTTGATCCAGTGTTGATTTATAGCAAAGGGTTGGCATCGGTTAGGGGGGAAGAGTAGCAAAAACTAAAGCATGCAAAACCATGGATGGTTTTGCCTGAGCGGCCATGGATGGCGCAAAGCGACTTTAGTTTTTGCTACTCTTCCCCCCTGACCCAAGCGTTCCCAACCCATCCCAACGCATGGAAAAAAAACAATGCGATAGGTCAGATAAGGAAAATGAATGAGTGCAAGCGCCCAACAAATTATTGATTTTTTGCGCACTGAAGGCCCCTTTGATGAGCTTGATGAAGCGCTGAGGCAGGATATTGCTCAGCATAGCCATCTTATTTATTTGGCGGCAGAAAATCAGCAAGAATTAATGCACAAACATAAAGATTCATTGTTTGTGATTCAAAGCGGTCAGTTTGCGGTTAAAGACTGTGATGGGCCTATTAAGCATCTTAGCGACGGTGACTATTTTGGTTATGCGCGCTTACTCAATAAAGTCGATTATGCACTCAGTGTTGTTGTCGACAGTCCGGGGATTGTGTTGTGTATACCCAAAGAAGATTTTGCCATCTGTATGGAAAATCCGGCCTTTGCAACATTCTTTACCGCCTCTAAAGACGATGCATTGCAAAACCAAGCGGTCTCTGATTCAAATTCCATGTGGTTGTATAAACCGCTTCACGAGGTGATAACTCATGCACCGGTGGCAGTTAAACCCAGTGACTCCATACAAGCTGCGGCTAAATCGATGAGTGAGCACAAGGTGAGCTCGGTGTTGATTGTTGAGAATGACGACTTAATTGGCATTGCGACCGACCGTGACTTGCGCAATCGCGTAGTCGCTACTGGCTTGAACACGCAACTGCCAATTAAACAAATAATGACCGAGCGTCCGGCATTTTTAACCAAAAATAAAACCATTTTTGACGCGATTTGCACGATGTCGCAATACGGTATTAATCATCTCCCGGTGCTTGACGCGGTCAGCAAAAAGCCGGTGGGCATGATAACGAATACCGATGTGTCTAAACAGCAGCGCACGAATGTACTTTTTGTTATCAGTGATTTGTCTCATGCTGAGGATGCAGAGCAGTTGGTCTCAAAAGCCTGGCAAATTCCTCAGTATTTGGCATCTTCAGCCAAGCGCGCAGGAGATTTTGATATTGCAGGAAAGGTATTGTCGCAAGCAACTGATATTATGACGCGAAAGCTCATTACCTTTTTCCAACAAGAGCATGGCAAGGCGCCCATGCGTTTTTGCTGGCTGGTATATGGCTCTCAAGCGCGTGAAGACCAAACTATGGGGTCTGATCAAGATAATGCGCTGCTGCTGGAGCGCGACGCTGACAAAGAGCAGAGCGAGTACTTTGAAAAAATGTCAGGATACGTGTGTTTAGGGCTAGCAAAGTGCGGTATTAAGCTATGCGACGGCAATATTATGGCCAGCAATCCTAAATTGAGACTATCGGTCGATGCAGCGGTCAGTGAGGCCAAGCGCTGGGTAAATAGTCCTACCGGTCAGGCGATTTTAGATTTTAATATCTTTTTAGATGCGCGGGCAGCGGCAGGCGATACTCGCTTATTTGAGCAACTACAAAGCCAGCGAAAACCCTTATTAAAGCAAGCTATGTTTTTAGCTGCGCTGGCGCGAAGTGCCAATGAAACCAGCGTCCCACTGTCGATGTTTCAAAAGTTTGTGTATTTGAAAAAGGCAAAACACAAAGACAGCATTGACCTGAAAGTAAGCGCAGTGGCTATTTTGAACAACATCGTGCGCCTCTATGCTTTGAGTATGGGGCTTACCATGCCGGCCACTGTTGCTAGGCTGAAAAACCTCTCGGTAGAATCTGGATTGTCTGATAAAGACCGGCAGAACCTCATTGATATTTGGTTGTTTCTAAATCGTTTACGTTGGCGTCATCAGCTGACTAATCAAGTGCAAGACAATTGTGTAAGAGTCAGTGACTTATCATCTATTGAGAAACACCAGCTAAAAGCTGCTTTTAAAGCGATTCATCGAGCACAGCAGGCAGCGGTGCTGAAATTTTCGGGAGGCATTGGTTAGTGCTCGATTTTTTAAAGAGAGTCGTGTTTGGACAACATCCTATTGCCGAGGCATTCAAGCATGTTTGCTACCCTCAGCTGCCGCTGCTTTCTTTAGACTTAGAGCTAACGGATTTAAATACTGACGTGGCAAAGGTCACATCCATCGCTTGGGTGCGCGGACAAAACTTTCAGGTTGATTTACGCTCTGCCCACTACAGTGTGGTCAGAGCCAAAGGCGATTTAAAGCAAAGTCCGGTCATTCATGGATTAACAGCTAAGGACATTGCCAAAGGCGGCCATATTAAAGACCAGCTCGCTTATTTGCGCGAACACACTCAATCTCACGTATGGGTGTTGCACAATGCAGTGCTTGATATGCGGGTGCTGAATAAAATTTGGCTTGCTTTAGATTTTCCGATGGTGACGGTAACCACAATAGATACGATGCTGCTTGAAGTCTACGCCTGCGAAAAAACCTTAGGTTTTGTCCCAAGCGGTGGGGTAAGTCTTGAAAATGCTCGCCGCCGCCACTCCCTCGCGCCAGCGCCGGCCCACAATGCGCTCGATGATGCGCTAGCCACGCTTACTTTGTTGTTTGCGCAACTGTATTCGCTCAACAAGCAAGGGCATATGAATTTGCTTGAGCTCTCACACACTCGTGCGATACGTACTTTTACCCTAGGCCAAAAAGCATTAACGAAACATAAGTAAAGCGTAAATAATGGCACATTGCGGTCTGATTCGCAAAGGTCTATGATGATGCTAAGGTCGATGGGCGGATGTATTGCTTGAGGTAATTCATGATTCAATATAACAACACCGTATTTAATCGCTGCGTACGATCAGCTTTTGCACTCGTTATTTGCATGACCTTGGGCGCATGTACTGTGCTTACTCCCCATACCAAGACCGCGACGCCAGAGTTCGTCTTTAACGATAGTGTATTTCCGGCAGCCCACCTCTACCCCATTGAAGCACCAGACAGCATTTTTGCTCTCAGCGATGAAGCTAAAGACTTTGTGAGCAACGCGATTAGCCAGCGAAAAACGCAAGAAGGGCAAGTCAAAGACCTGATGGGCCACATTTTTGATCGTGCTGAGTTTGATTTGTTGTATCAGGCAGATGCGAATACCAATGCCACTGAGACATTTGAAAACCGCGCTGCAAATTGTTTATCACTCACCATAATGACTTACGCGATGGCCCGCCACGCTGGATTCAACGCCCGCTTTCAACAGCTCAATATTCCAGAATACTGGACGCGAAGGGGCGGCTATACTTTACTCAACGGTCATATCAATTTGCGCATCGTACCTAAGTACACGGTAAGCTCAATTAACCTTATTCGTCGTAATTTAATCATTGATTTTGACCCTCAAGACGGCGCGTATGAATTTAACGCCGACGAGTTAGATAAAACGCGTATCGTGTCGATGTATTACAACAACAAAGGCGCAGAGCTTATTTTGAAAGGTGAGCTTAATCATGCATACGCATATTTAAAATCGGCGGTAAAAACCGATCCGAGCTTTGAGGGGGCGTGGCTTAATCTTGGTTTGGTCTATCGCCAGGCCGGTGCTCTCGATTTAGCTGAGTCAGCCTATCTAGCAGCTATCGCAATAGATGACGACTATCTCACCGCTTGGGAAAATCTAGCTGCCGTGTATGATAGGACATCGCGAGAAGAGCAGGCACGACAAATATATGCCGATATTGAAACGAAGCGCAGGGCCAATCCTTACTATCACATGATGCTCGCGGAAGAAGCGCTCGATAAAGAGCAATATGATGAAAGTATTCGGCATTTCAAAAAGGCCATCTCCCTAGATGATGCGCCGCACCAATTTTATTTTGGTATGGCACAAGCCTATATTCATTTAGGCGACGTGCCTGCAACAAAGCGATATTTAACTCGCGCTAAGCGCAAAGCCGGCAAGAGTCGCGTGGCGGAAGACTACGCCGACAAGCTATCTATGCTTGCTCATGTGCAAAATAGATAAATTGTTGATAGTGGTGCTGTTGCATCGGTGATATCACCCCTCGATTTTTACGCGAAGGGGTCGATAAGGCATTGTAAGTATGTATAAAATTAAACTAAGCTAACAGCCATCGCCTTTAGTTTTCCCCATTGAATGACCCTACACAGGAGCCCCTATGGAACATAAGAACGTCAGCTCTCGCTCAACGTCGCAAAAAGCCCTGCGCCTGAATTTAGATGATAAAAAATACGGAACGATTGTTGAAATTGGGGCAGGTCAAGAAGTTGCGCGGCAGTTTTTTCTGGCTGGCGCAGCAGCAGGCACAATTGCAAAAACCATGTCTGCTTATGATATGAAGTTTTCAGATGCCATATACGGCGTACAAAACGACGGTCGCTATGTAAGTAAGGCGCGCGTTAAGGCGATGATGGAACAAGAGCTTGCTCTAGTGCTTGAGCGAGTGAGTGAGGGACGCTCCAAGTCTTCTCGGTATTTTGCCTACGCCGCAACTGTGGCGGCAAAGAGCTTTAATCGTGACAACGAGTGCCATGCATGGTGCGGTATTCGTATTCAGATGTATCCGGGAGCCGAGCCGTCGAATATTAAAGTGCACGTACGCATGCACGACGACAATGCTGAAGCACAGCAACAAGCCTTAGGTATACTCGGCGTTAACCTGATTTATGCCGCGTATTATTATTTTGAAAATCCCAAAATGATCATCGATTCGCTCACCGACAGCATAAAGCCTGGTCGTATTGAAATTGACTCAATTGAGTTTATCGGCCCTTATTTTGAAGATATTGATAATCGCGCGATTAATCTTCAACTGATTCGAAGCTGGAAGACGCGAGCGATTATGTTCAAGCCTGACGGCAGCATCAGCGTACCTGCAGAAATGCTCTACAAGAAAAACGTGCTCACCATAAGAGGCTCGTTCAGGCCAGTCACAAATTTAAATGTGGATATGATTGAGCAGGGCAAAAAGGCCTTTTTTGCACAGTCCGGGATTAAAGAAGAAAACACCATAGTAATTGCAGAGATATCGCTCAATGATGCAAAAGGCAACGATAATCACGTACCAGAAAAAGACCTCGTTGAACGCGTGCAGCTGTTAAATGCGCTGGGATATAACGTTATGATTTCTGATTATACTCGTTACTTCTCACTAAGAGCCTATTTTAGACAATATACCAAGATGGAAATTGGTATTGTGGTGGGCATGATTAACTTAAAACAGATTTTTGATGAAGATTCTTATCGAGGGGTTGAGGGCGGTATACTAGAAGGCTTTGGTAAGCTGTTTCCAGACAATACCCGCATGTATATATATCCTGAACTCAATGCCGAAGGGGAATTGCGCGATGCCAGTCATCTAAAAGTGCAGGAGCACTTACGGTTTTTGTATCGTCATCTTGTTGAAAACGACTTTTTATATGGCATTGAAACTTCCGACATGGCGCTATTTAAAATTTACTCGCGCGACGTGCTGAAAAAAATCAAGTCTGGTAAAAGTGAGTGGGAATCGTCAGTACCTAAACTGGTGGCTCAGCAAATTAAAGACAATGGATTTTTTGGCTTTAAGAAAAAACGCCGCACCTAAACGTTAGCGCTATGGCAAAAAGATAGTTAGCGCTGTGGCAAAAAGAAAGAAACATTAAGCGAGTTGGAGGCGGCGGGGTTTATTAGCCCTGCCGCTTCCAGTGTTTAAATCACGCCAAGTTCGCGCAGACGTTCTTGCAAGTAGCTCTCGGCGGTGTAGTTGTCAGACAGCACAACATCTGGGCGCGGATGTAAAAATAGCGGTAGAGAGATGCGCGCTTTGCTAGTGTCTGTCCCTTCAGGATTAATGACTCGGTGTGAGGTAGACGGAAAATAATGCCCAGATGCCTCTTGCAACATATCGCCAATATTCACAATTAGATTGCCAAAGTCGCACGGCACATCCATCCATGTACCGTCCTTTAATTTCACCTGTAGTCCCGGCTCGTTTGCCGACGGCAAAATAGTAATAAGGTTGATATCCTCATGAGCCGCTGCCCTTATAGCATCGGGCTCCTCATCGCCTTTTAGCGGCGGATAATGCAAAATTCTAAGCAGAGTTTGTTCGCTGCTGGCAATCATATTCGACAGCGGCTCACGATAATGCTTACTTACCTCCTCAGGCGATTGTTCTTCAATCCAGTTAAGCAATTCGCTGGCAAGCGACAGGGTACTTCCGTAATAGCTATGGATTTCTGCTTTGAGGGCGTCAGGACACTGTCCCCAAGGATAATAATGGTAATATTCTTTGATATCTTTCTTTTTAAAGCCCTTGGCCACTTCTGATACCGACGTGGGGAAAAAACCGTCTTGCGTGCCTTTGTTATACAAAAAGCTGTGTTTTTCGTCAGTATTGAAAAATGCTTCCCAGTGCTTGTAGATATCGCTTACACGCTGTTTTGATATAGGGTGGTTTTTAAGTACACCAAAGCCCGTTTGACGCAAAGACTCCACAAAGTCTTTTGCAGCGGTGGGAGATTGATAGTCAACAGCTTCTAATTTCATTGTAATGTCCGATGTAAAAATGTGCTTTATGTGAGCGAGATAAAGATGCCAGCCAAGGCAGCGCTCATTAAGTTCGCCAGTGTTGCCGCCAATACCGCTTTTAGGCCCAAGCGCGCAATGTCTTTTCTACGGTTGGGCGCAATCGCACCAATGCCGCCCATTAGAATAGCGATGGAGCTTAAATTGGCAAAGCCGCACAGCGCAAAGGTTACAATGGCTTGAGTTTGCGGTGAAAGTTGGTCGATATAAGTTACAAAATTTGAGTAGGCAACAAACTCATTCACCACCACTTTTTGACCAATGAAGCTGCCTGCCAACTGTGCTTCATTCCACGGTACGCCAATCAGCCATGCAACCGGCTGAAAAATGTAACCGAGTATCAATTCAATGGTCAGGTCTTCAAGTCCAACATACCCGCCAAGCGCCCCTAAAATACCGTTTAACATCGCAATAAGCGCAATGAATGCTAGCAGCATCGCACCGACATTGACGGCCAATTTCATGCCCGATGCAGCGCCACTTGCGGCGGCGTCGAGTACATTAGCATAGTCGTCGTTATCTGATTTGACCTCGGTCAAAGTTTGATTGGGTGTGTCGGTTTCTGGCTCAATGAGTTTGGCCATTAATAACCCGCCTGGCGCCGCCATGAAGCTAGCGGCCAGTAGATATTTTAGCTCAACACCAAGTCCGGCATAACCCGCCATGATGGAACCGGCGATGGATGCTAAGCCACCTACCATGACCGCAAAAAGTTCAGAGCGCGTCATTTGCGGAATAAAAGGCTTGATGATTAAAGGCGCTTCGGTTTGACCGACGAAAATATTCGCTGCAGCCGACATCGACTCAGGACGACTGGTGTGCAGCAGTTTTCGAAGCGCTCCACCGATAATACGAATGACAAAACTCATTACACCTAAGTGATAAAGAACGGCGATTAACGATGAGAAAAAGATAATGACCGGGAGAACGTTGAACGCAAATATAAATCCAAGCGACATGTTGCCAATGGGGCCAAACAAAAATTCAATGCCTTGGCGGGAGTAATCAATAATGTTTGCGACAAAATCGGTAAGGCTTAGCAGCACGCCAATCCCGATGTCGGAATAAAGAATAAACGCGCCTATCGCTACTTGCAGCACAAACGCACCGCCAACGGTTCGAAGATTGATACTGCGGCGCGATTTGCTCACCAAAACCGCTACGGCAAGCAAAAAGATGACGCCTAACACACTAACCATGTGCAGAGATTCCTTTTTCTGATTGATAAAGATAGGCACTGACCACATCCACCGCCAAAAAGTTTTCACCGCCGTGGGGAATAATTAAATCAGCAAAGGTTTTAGAAGGTTCAATAAACTTGTGGTACATCGGCTTGACGGTGTTCTCATATTGATTGGCTACTGACACCATGGAACGACCTCGTTCTTGTGTGTCACGCAGCATGCGCCTCATTAAGCATACATCCAGAGCTGTATCTACAAAGACTTTAATATCAAAATGATCAAACAGCTGTATCTGCGTGAGCAGCATTATGCCTTCTATTATGATGATAGGCGCTGGCTGTATAGTTTCGCTTGTATCTAAACGGGTATGCGTTTTGTAACAATAGGCAGGGTATTCAATTGCCTCGCCGTTTTTGAGGGCTAGCAGGTGTTGACCGAGTAAGTCATGTTCAAAAGCATCAGGATGGTCGTAATTTGTGTCGGCGCGTTTTTCTAAGGGGATATGGTCTTGGCTTTTGTAATAATGATCTTCTTGCAGAACAAGAACGTGTTGATGATTGTGTCCAAGTTTAAGCGCTAAGTTTTGGGTAAATAATGATTTACCGGAGCCAGATGCACCCGAAATGGCGATGATGATGGGTTTTTTCATGCTTACAGACAACCGTCGAAATTTGCGCAACTTTACATCGTCAGCCAATTTCATTCAATGAAAACCCTCTTTTTGATGAGATATGACCAAGATGTTAATGCCTTGTAAAGCGAATGAAATTAGGATGCTTTGTGCATTAAACATTCGCTTATCTGACATTCTGTAATATAATTGTAACGTTACAAAACGACAATGCGCTCGTTCAAATCATATTAAAAATGATGTCACACATTTATTAAAAAAACACATAGGGAAAAAGCAATGTTTGCAAAGACTAAACTCAATAAAATTGCAGTTGCAGTCGCACTGTCTGTCGGTCTCTCGACCGCAGCCATGGCACAAGAAACATCTTCCACCATCCGCGGTACGATCCAAACTGAATCGGGTCAAACTGTTACCGGTGCAAAAATTACCGTTATCGATAACCGCACGAATTCATCACGTGAATTCACGTCTTCAGACACTGGCGCGTTTACCATTCGTGGTTTGCGTATCGGTGGTCCATACACTGTAATCGTAGAAGATGAGCTTGGCTCTCGCACTGTAGAAGGTGTATTTGCTAATCTTGGTGAAGACGCCAACTTAACGATTAACCTTATCGCTGCAAGCGACGTAGAGCGCATCACAGTAACTGGCAACGCCAGCGGTTTGGTAACAGAAGCTTTAGGTCCAAGCGCAAACTTTGGTTTTGACGACTTACAGTATCAACCTTCTGTTGATCGTGACATCAAAGACGTACTGCAGGTAGACCCGCGTATTTCAATTGACCCAACTAACTCTAACGCTATTCAGTGTGCCGGTGGTAATAACCGAACTAACAGCCTGACAGTAGATGGTGTGCAACAAAACGATAACTTTGGTTTGAATAACAACGGTTATCCTACCGAAGGTCTTCCTTTCCCATTCGACGCTATCGACCAAGTAGACGTTCAGCTTGCCCCATTTGACGTGACTTACGGTGGTTTTACAGGCTGTAACATCAACGCAGTTTTCCGTTCGGGTACAAACGATATATTCGGTTCTGTGTTCTACGATTACACCAGCGATGCGTTCCAAGGTGATGAAACCGAAGAAGGCAAGTTTGACGTGCCTGATTTTGATGAAAGCCGTTACGGATTCACCATTGGCGCCCCTTTGATTAAAGACAAGTTGTTTGTGTTTGCAGCTTACGAAAAGCATGAGCCAATCAGAATTTATGAAAATGGCCCAGAAGGTGCGGGTTTTGCACAGCCAATCGATGGTCTAACTGTTGGGATATTAGACGAAGTTCGTCAAATCGCGAGAGACGTGTACGGCTATGAAGCGGGTGACATCATCAACTCAGCTGACGAAAAAGACGAAAAACTACTTGTTAAGTTAGATTGGCAGATTAATGACGATCACCGTGCTGCATTAACGTATCAAAATACTGAAAGTGCTTCTGCAACGTCAACTGGCGCTGGCACAACAAGCTATGCATTCAGCGACCGTTATTACGAGCGTGCAAATGATTTGTCTTCACTTGCGCTTTCACTTTACTCTGATTGGTCTAGCAACTTCTTTACCGAATTCCGTGTAGCGAAAACATCAGTAGACAATGGTCAGGTCCCGGGCACTACTAATCCAAGTTTCGGTGATGTGCGCATTGAAGACGTAGTACCAGGAATCGATGTGTTCTTAGGTGCTGACCGTTTCCGTCAGGCCAACGTGCTTGAGTACGACACGCTTAACTTTAAGTTTGCAGGTACTTACATTGCGGGTGACCACGAAATCACCGGTGGCGTTGAATACCAAAATACCGATATTTTTAACCTATTTGTTCCAGGTAGCCAAGGTATTTTCGAATTCTCTGGTCTTGATAATTTCCGTAATCAACAAGCCGATGTCATTGAATTTTCAATTCCTGGTTCATTGAACCCTGCTGACGGTGCTGCAGAGTTTGAATTCCGTCAAACAGTCCTATACGTTCAAGACCGTTGGATGGTAACTGATGACCTGACGGTGACTTATGGTTTACGTTACGACATGTGGGATGCTGATAGTGACCCAACAGCAAATGCTAACTTCCAACAGCGCTATGGCTTTACAAATGCTAATGGCCCAGACTTTGATTTGCTTCAGCCACGCGTAGGCTTTAACTATGTGCTTGACGATGCAACCTTCATTTATGGTGGTTTAGGCTTATTCTCTGGCGGTAACCCTAACGTTTGGTTGTCTAACAACTACTCAAACAACGGTGTAACGATTCTTAACTCTGAGTTTGAGCGTTCAGACGATAGCCCAGCTAACGTGCTTGCTGCCCTTGACGGTACTAACACAAATAACTTTGTGACCGAGCTACCGCAACTTGCCATTGATTCACTAGAAGGTGGTGATGGTGCGGTTAACGCGCTTGACCCAGACTTTGACATTCCTGCTATCCTTAAGTTAAACCTAGGTATTCAGCATGAATTTGGTGATAGCTATTTAGTAGGCTTTGACGTGATTCACTCGCGTCAGCGTAATGCAGCTAAAACGATTCCTTTGAACACCGTTCAAGTTGGCACAGCACCTGACGGTCGTCCAATCTATCAAGACGTAGATTTACTTGACCCAGACTGCCGCACCAACCCAACGGGCGGTGATTGTTCAGGTCGTAGTGGTGTAGACTACTTCCTAACTAATGCAGATGACGACGGTAAGACAACGGTATTCTCTACCTTCCTTCGTAAGCGTTGGGATAACGGTTTGTCTGTGAACACCGGTTATGCGTATATGGATGCCGAAGAAGGCAGCCCAATGAACAGCTCTACCGCTTCGTCTAACTTTGGTAACCTTTCAGTTATCGATTTGAACGAACCTGGCATTGCTACTAGTAACTACGAAGTTCAGCATCGCTTTACTTTGAACCTTGGCTATCGTTACGAGTTCTTTGAAGATTATTCTACGCGTTTCAATCTCTTCTTTACTCGTCAAAAAGGCCGTGCATTTAGCTTTAACTTCGACAACGATCCGGGTTTTGGTGATGAGCGTTCGTTCGAAGATCGTAACTTGCTTTATGTTCCGCTTGAGAATGACCCAATCGTTGAATACGGCCCAGGGTTTGACCTAGCAGCATTTAATCAGTTTATTGCTGATGAAGGCTTAGAAGATAGACGTGGTACGATTTTGCCGCGTAACTCTCAAAACAGCTCTTGGTGGGGTCGTTTAGATTTCCGTGCGTCACAGGAAATTCCTGGATTTATGGATAACCATCGCGGTGAGATTTACTTTGTTGTTCGCAACCTAGGCAATCTATTGAATCCGGATTGGGGTAACTATCAGCAAGTTAACTTCGAATTTAATGCACCTGTAGTAGATGCTCAAATTCAAGATAACGGCACATACCTTTACACCAACTTTGATGGTTTCCGTGGTCAGAGCTTACGTGCAGAATCTTCTGTATGGAGCGCTCGCATCGGATTTAAGTACACCTTTTAATTAAGTGTATCTGCTTAGTTAACTAAGCATCAAATTTAGAAACCCCAGCATCGCTGGGGTTTTTTTATGGGTCTCAAACCAGAACAAACCCACTAGCTAAAATGCTGTAATGGCTTTACATTCATATATGCTGTGTTTCTTGACTCATTTAGATTTTTATACAATGATTATTTTGTCTAACACATATGCGGAGCGGGGCGGGTATATTTCGTCGGTGTTCTAGTGCTATGGACAGCAGTAGGAAGTGGCAGTATAAAGTAGCAGTAAGAAGTAGCGGTAAAAATCGGTGGTAAGAAAAAATCGACCGGTGTGCTAAGGCTCGTTTAAGGAATAATGGATATGAAAAACTTTTTGTTAAGCGTTATCTCTGTGACTTTGTTTTCTGCTTGCAGCAGCGCTCCTTTGCCGCTTCAGGTACAAAACGAAAACAATCTCGTTTCGTTTACAAGCGTAATGCGTTCGCAAGTGGCTGACGTACCTCTAGGGCAGCAAGCACGTTGGGGCGGCGTAGTAGTTGGTAAGCTTGCCTCAGAAGATTTTACCGAACTTGAAATCGTCTATGCGCCTATGCGTAATGATCACAGCCCAAGCAAACCTAAAGCTGCAGATCTTCGGTTTAAAGCATTGGTGAAAAACGATTCGCTCCTGTCTAACGTCGACACAGGCGCGTTGGTGACAGTTGTTGGCGAGATATCAAATCCTACAGTTGGTCTTATAAACAACAGAACGTATACCTACCCGACCATTGAAACAGACACCTTGCATGTTTGGCAGAGGGACATCAGCGATTCAAACTTTTTAGACCTATCGTCAGACAATAAGTCTCCATGGATTATGGTGCCAGCGTGGGGCCGTAATCGTTTTGAGCGAAACTAGTCAATATGAGAGGTAGAGACTAACTGGTTAGTCTCTACTGGTTCATCTAATAACACCCCTCCCGCTAACCGTGACACCAGCGTTCTGCTAGGGGTTAATAATTTAAACAGCATGATTTTATACAGCAAAACATAAAGCCTTAACAAACCCACCAAACATTTGCTTTTTATTAAGCTTTTATTGCACTATGTCAGGGCAGGGATGTCAGCTTTGGTGCGAACAGACTCAGTCAAACACCATTGAAGTTCTAATCTAGCCACTAAATATTAATATAAACAAATAAAAACATAGGGTTAGATGCGATTGCGAGGCGTTCAATGGAGGGAACACTTATTGCACGAATCACTTTGCTAACACACATTTAGGATAAAGTATGAATACATTCACCCCCAAGTTTGCGCGCTCCACGCTGAGCATTGCGCTTGCGTGCGCACTGAGTGCAGCGCCAGCAATATCGCTTGCACAAGAAACAAATGACGAAAACGAGCAAGACGTAGAAAAAATCCGCGTAACGGGCTCTCGTGTAGCACAAGACTATACGCTTGATGCGGCAAGTCCGGTATTGTCCATTGGCGCCGACAGTATTAAAACGTCAGGCCAGATTGATTTAGGTTCGTTATTAAGAGAGTCTCCTCAGCTTCAGGCTTCTCTTCCAGGTTCGTTTTCAGCGTTTAACGGAACACCGCTTGGCGCCAGCCAGTTAAATCTGCGTAACCTAGGCACGGTGCGCACCCTAGTCTTGGAAAATGGCCGTCGTCATATCTCAGGAATTGAGGGCTCAGGTTCGGTCGATGTAAATACCATTTCTACCGCCCTATTAAGAAACGTAGAAATCCTTACCGGTGGCGCTTCTGCGGTATACGGTGCTGATGCGGTAACGGGTGTTGTTAACTTTAACATGCGCGATGGCAGTTCATTTGAAGGTTTAGAGCTTAGAACGCAAACCGGCGTGACCGACCAAGGCGATGCGAATGAGTTTTTTGTATCAGTTGCTAACGGCTTTGCAAGTGACGATGGTAAAGGCGATTTAGTGTTCGCCGTGGAATATCAACGCACGAGTCCGGTGTTTGCCCGCGACCGCGACTTTGCAGGCTCAGGTTTATCAGGCTTAGTGGCTAATAACGCTGCTACCCAAGACGGTTTGGGCGTTGACGCGCGCTTTTCAAATACCTATATAAATGATTTTCGACTGCCAATTTCAAGTGACCGCGGCGTAATCTCGCTCACCGGCAGTGCGTTTGGTGACGTAGTAAGTTCAGGTGGCGTCCCTGGTTGTGCATTTTTAGGTTCCGCCAACATTCCTGCTTGTCAGGTGGTAGGTGCAGACGGCAATGTGCGCCCATATAACCCAGGCGATATTTTTGTTAATGCGTTTGAGGCGAGCGGCGGCGACGGCGTTCCAGCTGACCCAGACAATGAGCTAATTCTTCCAGAGAGCGAGCGTGTTTTATTCCAAGCAATGGGGTCTTATGACCTTACTGATTTTGCTACCTTCTTTGTGGATGCAAAATACGTTACCAGCGAGACCGTTGAGACAAACCAAGTAAACGGGTTTAACGACGATATTCCTATTGCTCTAGACAACCCTTTTATTCCGGCTGCACTAATGAGCCAAATTAACACCCTGCAAGCAGAGGGTGTACCGGTGTCATTGGCAATGTCGCGTGACGTGCTGGATGTTGCTGCACAGCAAAATCCAGAGGCTGATCGTAAAACATTCCGCATAGTACTTGGTGTTGAAGGGGTTATTCCAGGCACTGAATTAGGCTATGAAGTCGCCTATAACTACGGAAAAACAGACGCAAACATTACCTCTAGAGCACGTTTGGAAGACCGTTATTTTGCCGCAATCGATGCAGTGGTTGACCCTGCAACAGGCAATACTGTGTGTCGTTCAGACCTCGACCCAAGCGCCGTGCCGCCATCGTCGCCGTTTCCTAACGTAAACGGCAATTTTGGCTTCAATACCTTTCAACCTGGCGACGGTAAGTGCGTACCTATCAACTTATTTGGTAAAGATTCGATTAGCCAAGAGGGCGCTAACTTTGTATTCCAACCAGTGACTGACCAAAATGACATTAAGCAAGAGAATATTTTGGCGGTTATTTCAGGTGACAGTGAAGACTTGTTTACCTTACCAGCAGGACCGGTAAGTTTCGCTTTAGGTTATGAATGGCGCCGTGAAACAAGTGAGTTTACGCCTGATAACTTCACCGCGTCAGGACTTACCTTTGGCACCTTAGATTCACGTAGTGGTCCAACAAACGCTTCCTTTGGGCAATATGATGTGTCTGAATACTTTATTGAAGCACAGATACCTATTGTTGAAGACATGCCCTTTGCAGAGCGAGTGGAGCTGCGCACGGCTTACCGTTATTCAGACTATGACCCTTACGGAAGTACAGATGCATGGACTGTGGGCGGCGTGTGGTCACCAGTGTCTTCGGTTACCGTCAGAACAACGGTTTCTGAGGCCGTGCGAGTGCCAAACATCGGTGAAGCCTTCGCCCCTACGTTTGCCGCTACACTGGGTGCGAGTCAAGACCCGTGTAACCAAAACTTCATTAACGCTGGCTCTGAATTTAGGGCAAGTAACTGCGCTGCTTTAATTGGCGCAAGCGTGACCAACGGTACTTATGATTCTACAAACTTCTTATCGGCGTTTGTATCGGGTACCACTGGCGGTAACCCTGACTTATCTCCAGAAGAAGCCGAAACCTTCACCCTCGGTGTAGTATGGCGTCCTGAAGGTGATTTTGGTGGCGTAGTAGACGGTTTAGTTGTGACGATGGACTACTACGATATTCAAATCGACGGTTTGATTGATAGCTTAAGTGGTTTTGATATCGCATCTAACTGTGTTGATGCGCCAACTGTTAATAACCAGTTCTGTGCAGCGGTTGACCGCGACGCGCAAAACGGATTCATCACAGACTTCCGCTCTGGCTTTATTAACTTGGCAGCGGTTGAAACTTCTGGTATCGACTTTAGAGTTGATTATGGTTTCAGCTTGGATGATGTTGGTGAGTTTGTATTTACTATGAACGGAACTAACTTCTTGAAGAACGACGAAACTCGTGATGTTTCCGCGCCTGACGAAATTACCGACGTGCTCGGCACGTTCACACGTCCAGAATGGATAGTGAACTTTGATGTTGATTACATCGTGGGTGATTTCACCATTGGTTGGAGAGCGCGTTATGAGTCTGACCAATTGCTTCCTGGCCGGGAAAATCAAGATTTTGAGAACGATCCTGACTTCTCAAACATCACCAGTACCGGTACATCTCTAGTGCATGATTTTTCTGCCTCTTATACCTATAACGAAGATTTAGAGATATACGGTGGCGTAAACAATGCGTTTGAAGAAGAGCCTTACTTAGGTACGCTTTCAAGACCAGCAGGTCCGCGCGGACGCTTCTTGTTCTTGGGCTTAAATTACACCATGTAACAAGGTGCAATAAATACAGGGTTTGATGAACACCAAACCCTTTATGCCATAAAAAAAACCTCGCCGCGGCGAGGTTTTTTGTTTTAATGATACTGCTTGTACTTGTTTGCGCATGCTCGCTCAGATAGTGATTTTTTAATTGGCTATGTGATGAGCTGCGTAATGGGCTATACGATGCGCTATGTCATGGGCTATGTCATGGGCTATGTCACGGGCTATAGGCGAGCCCTATGACAAACGCCCTTTAAAATCTGCGTAATCAAACTCACGCACCACGTCAAGCTCACCATTTTTGCGCAATATTGCGATTGCAGGATGCTGCACACCATTAAAAAAGCTCGTTTTAACCATTGTGTAATGCATCATGTCTTCAAATATTAAACGTGAGCCCGGTTTCAGTGGTTCGTCAAAGCTATAGCGCTCAATAACGTCACCCGCAAGGCAAGAATTTCCGCCAAAGCGATAGGTGTAGGCCTTTTCATTTTCTTTTCCCGCCCCGGTAATAACAGGGCGATATGGCATCTCTAGCACATCTGGCATGTGCGCGGTGGCAGAAATATCTAATATAGCGATTTTGTCTTCATTTTCGACAATATCAACCACTTCGCAAATTAGCGGACCACATTGCCACGCAACCGCTGAGCCCGGCTCCATTACTATGTGTAAGTTAGGATATTTTGCATTAAATGCTTTTAAGGTACTTATCAAATGCGCAACATCATAGCCCTCGCGGGTCATTAAATGGCCGCCGCCTAAGTTTAGCCATTTCAGTGAAGGCAAATACTGACCAAATTTGGCCTCTATTGCCTCCAAAGTGCGCATGGCAGCGTAGGAGTCACACTCACATAGGTTGTGGCAATGAAAGCCCTCTATGCCGTTTAAATCGAGTCCTTCGATGTCTTTTGCCAAGATACCAAGACGCGAACCGGGCGCGCATGGGTCGTAAAGCGGGGTATCAGCCTCTTGATTCTCAGGATTAATACGTAAACCCGCAGATACCCCAGAGCCAACGATTTTTGATTTATAACGTTGCCATTGAGAAACACTATTAAATGAAATGTGATTAACAAGCCCTAACAGTGCGTCTATATCTTTGTCTTTATAAGCCGGGGAGAATACGTGCACGTCGCCGCCTATTTCTTCTCTTGCCAAGCGTGCTTCCCATACGCCACTTGAAGTCGCGCCTTTCAAATATTGCTTAATCAGCCCAAAGGTTGACCACATTGAAAAGCCCTTGAGGGCAAGAATAATCTCTACCCCAGCTTCTTGCTGCACACGCTGCATTAACTTGAGATTTTGCTCAAGCTTGGCTTCATCACATACGTAGCAGGGAGAGGGAATGTCTGCTCGATTATAATCGGTCATTAATATCGTATTCTCTATCGTGTAAAGGGGCTAGCGTCGCATTCAATGACATTCCACGGCAGGCCGTGTTCGTTGAGTAGCTCCATGAACGGGTCGGGATCAAACTGTTCCATGTTCCATACACCCGGCTTATGCCACTTTTTGTTAAGCATTAGCGCCGCACCAATCATCGCCGGTACACCAGTGGTGTATGAAACCGCTTGGGCGCCAACTTCTTCAAAACATTTAGCGTGTTCGCAGTTGTTATAAATAAAAATGGTTTTTTCTTTGCCATCTTTAATGCCGGTAATATAAGTACCAATGCAGGTCATGCCGGTATAGCCATCGGCCAGTGAGCCAGGATTGGGGAGTACCGCTTTTAAAAACTCAAGTGGCACAATTTTTTGGCCTTGAAAGTCGATAGGCTCAATACTTGTCATGCCAATACCTTCTAATACTTTCAAATGCGTTAAATAAGCATCACCAAAGGTCATCCAGAAGCGCGCGCGTTTGAGCGTAGGGAAATGCTTCACAATTGACTCAAGCTCTTCATGAAACATAAGATACGACGCACGAACACCAATATTTTGATAATCTAAATCTTCACGCACGCTTAACGGGTCGGTTTCTTTCCACTGGCCATCTTCCCAATATTTACCGCGCTGCGTAATTTCACGAATATTGATCTCAGGGTTAAAGTTAGTTGCGAATGCCTGTCCATGGTCGCCGCCATTACAGTCAACAATGTCTAAGTAGTGAATTTCGTCAAAATAGTGCTTAGCTGCGTATGCTGTGTAAACATTTGTTACGCCGGGGTCGAAGCCGCTGCCCAACAGCGCCATAATGCCTGCATCTTGAAAACGCTGCTGATATGCCCACTGCCAAGAGTATTCAAATTTAGCCTCGTCTTTTGGCTCATAGTTGGCCGTGTCGAGGTAGTCTGTTTTTGTCGCTAAGCAGGCGTCCATAATCGGTAAGTCTTGATAGGGCAACGCAAGATTAATAAGCAAATCAGGTTTAACTTGCTCAATAAGCGCTTCTACGTCTTTTGCGTTATCGGCATCTAGCGCAAACACACCCTTCACGCGGTCAGCGCCTACTTCTTGCTGCAACGCTTCGCATTTTGAAAGCGTGCGACTGGCCAAATAAATTTCATCAAAAAATTCAGGCAGACGAGCACACTTTTTGATGGTAACAGAGGCAACGCCGCCGGCGCCAATAATAAGAACTCTAGACATAATGTTTCCTTAACATGTAAAGCGCGTTCAGCCAAAAAGGGCTTTTCGCAATACCCTATAGTGTGGGTCACATTCTTGGTAGTTTCAATGAAGATTTTGCGCTTTTGCGCTGAGTGTATGCGAATTAATCTAATATTAGAGGGTGTTACCCGTTAAGCGGGGAAAAAACGCTTAGTCAGCAAAATCACAGGTGAATGGGATGCCAAGTTTGATGGCATTTGTATCGTGTTCGTAAGGGTAGAGCGTTACCGTATTCTTGTCGTTTGAGTCGGTAATATTAAACACAATAGCATCACTTTCGTCCCCTTGAGGAGTCGAGATGGTTGCGCAGTAAACAATCACTGAAATCGCGTTTTCTGCAAGCAAACGTTGTTCCCGACACTGCGCTGATAAGTCTTCTATCATGCCGTTCTGCGGATGTTCGTTTAGATTGGGCGTAAACACGCACTGCACGTCGTTATCGATAGACATGACCGCAAACGGATATAAGGTGCTTGACCGAGTCAGCATGATGTCACACAAATCCAAGGCCGAATATATTAATGCGGCATACGGAATGTTTTGTTTGAGTATCATGTTTGGTTTCAAGTGTGTTGCCATTAAGTGTTGCTGATTATCTAGTTAACGGCAGATGTATGCAAAAAGTTCAGTAAAAAATGCTCGGTTTTTCCTTATTATTCGCGGTCTCCTTGCAGCCCACCGGTGTGCAAAATCATAGTGCGCTCGTGCTTGGATATTAGCCCCTCAGCCAATAAACGGGTAAGTGCAAAAAAACTTTTAGTGTTATAAACCTTGTCTAGGGCAATACCATGCTCGGCTAAAAATGACGCTCTGAACGCTAACTGCTCGGCTGTATTTTTAGCGTAGCCTGCTCCATGAAAGTCTGCCCTATGTATGATTTGCCAATGTGTTTTATTACCCTGGTGACCTAAATAGACGCTGTCGCCTAGTAAACGCTGTAAACTCCCTTCCAAGTAACTTTCTCCTTTAAGCACAGCGATGCCAATAACTTTTGTGTTAAGGCGGTGTGTATGAATGTACTTAACCAGTCCAGCCATTGTGCCGGCACTTGCAACCGGCAGCACGATATTGTCAAAAGGTAGCGAGGCTTGAAGCGTCGACTCTTGCAAAATACCGCCAACACCATCAAGACTGCTTTGATGGCTGCCGCCCTCAGGAATCAGCATATCAAGGGAGTGAGCTTTGATTAATTCTTGCTGCGTTTGAGTATTGTCTCGGTTTTTATATTCGACTCTGCTCATAAAGTGCAGCGCTGTGCCCCAGCTTTGTATGTCTTGTAAGGTCGGGCTTAGCGGGCTGTTTGGGTGTGCTCTCACAAAAGCGGTACAGGCGATATTTAGTCTGTAACACGCGTATGCAAGTGCATGCAGGTGATTAGAGTAAGCCCCGCCAAAGCTGCCGATATGTTTTACCTTGTGCTTTAGGGCGTATTGTAAAGTGGGCTCAAGCTTACGCCACTTGTTGCCGCTGATAACAGGATGCAGCAAGTCGTCGCGTTTGCACCATATCTGTGTGCCATCAACCTTCAATTGATTAAGCTCAGAAGGTAGAGCGATATTAAGTCTTTTTGCTATATCCATCTTATGTAAGCGTTATGTCCTAGTTTTTGGCCGTTATAGTTTAGTTGTAAGTTAGGCCCGTAAGTAAGAGGCCTCAAGTAAGGAGCCGTAAGCTAGGGGCCGAGAGTCAAGGGCATGGGAGCCGAAAAGCCAAAAACATATGCGTCACGGGCCTGGAATTGCTTAAGTTTAGCGAGTACAGCGCGGGTTTGTCATGTGTTTGTTTACGCATTAGCGCTTCAAGCATTACGAATTCTTAATGATCTAAACCCCTATAACTGTGCGTTAATAGGGCATCAAACGAGGATAATATTTATGCAAGCGGTTTCAGTTTTAATATCAATCCTGCTCACAGTTGGCAGCGTGGTTTTTAGTAATAGTGCATATGCTGTGTCTAACTACATCGAAAATCCAAAGCCAGTTGGGGAGGCTCGCCTTGAAATAATGTTCTGGGATATTTACGACGCAAAGCTTATTGCGCCTAACGGTGACTTTCATCCCGAAAAACCTTTTGCCTTGGCATTAACTTACCTGCGAGAGTTTGAAGGAAAAAACATAGCGAGCAGAAGCATAGATGAAATGCGCGACCAGGGCATGAAGGACGAGGTGAAACTCGCCAAGTGGTTTGAAAAGATGCAGCAAGTATTCCCTAACGTTGACGAAGGGCAGACGCTTACCGGCATTGTTGATGACAAGCAGCACAGTCATTTCTATTTTAACGACAACAAAATGGGAACCATCGAGGACCCAGAATTTACGAAGTGGTTCTTTAACATCTGGCTATCGGAAGATACATCGCAGCCTAAATTGCGTCAAAAGCTATTAGGGTCTGTAAACTAAACAAAGGAGATTCTATGTCGATTCAATCATCGCTTAAGTCACTGCTCATCTTTTTAAGTGCACTCGTTGTTATGGGGTGTTCAGTATCAATTGAGGGCGATACCTACCGAGACGTGCAGCCAGAATTTAAACTTGAGTCTTTTTTTGATGGAAAGGTAAAAGCGTGGGGCATTGTGCAGAATCGCTCAGGCGAGGTGGTTCAGCGATTTATTGTTGATATTGACGCATACCAACAAGATGGAAATCTGATTTTAGACGAAACCTTTGAATACGGCGTAGGCGATGGCCCTCTTACGCGCGTGTGGACAATCAGCAAAAACTCGGATGGTACTTATACCGGTAACGCGGGTGATATTGCAGGTCCGGCAACAGGAATATCCTATGGCAATGCATTTAGCTTTGCCTATGAAATGGATTTAGAGGTAGACGGCAGCACTTACCGAGTCAACTTTGACGACTGGTTTTGGGCGTTTAACGATGACACCATGATGAACCGCTCATATATCAAAAAGTTCGGCATTGTAATGGCGGAAGTGACCATATTTATGCAAAAACAGTAGGCATGCAAAAACAATAGGCATGCAAAAACAGTAGGTGGGCGAGAACCTAAGTTAGCACGAAACTAAGTGGTGAAAGTACTTAAATCGCTAAGGTGCTTAAGCGGGTAAAGTAAGATTGCATTGCAGACCAGACTCCGCTTCAAGCGCCGTGCGAGAAAACGAAATATCTCCTTTATGCAAACTTACAATGGCCGCCACCAATGCCAATCCAAGGCCGTTGCCACTCGCGGTACGGCTTTTGTCTTCTCGATAGAAGCGCTGGGTAAGCTTATCAATCACTGCTTCGTTTACGCCAATACCGCTATCGTTAATTGAAAAGCAATATTGTTGCTGGCCCGACTCGCTATCTTGTTGTGATGTAAGCGATACGCTGATTTGCCCATGCTGCGGGGTAAACTTTACGGCATTATCAATGACGTTAGCAAAAGCTTGAAAAATCAGGTTTTTATCGCAGTGAAGGCGTAAGTTTGGTGATATCTTCACATCTAGGCTGATTTCCTTCTCTTCCATCACAGGTTGATAGAGTTCAATAGCATCAACGGCAACCGCGCTTAAATTTTCGTCTGCAAATCCAGCACGCTTGGCGCTGGTCTCAATATCTGTGATTCGAAGCAGAGAATTGAAAATGGCCATTATGTTGTCGCATTCGCCAATTAGGGCATGTTTTTCGGGATGCTCAATTTGCTCAATGTGAGATTTAAGGCGGGTAAGGGGAGTACGGAGGTCGTGGGCAATGCTGTCAGATACATTTTGTATGCTATTAACAGACTGCTCAATTTTATCGAGCATTTTATTTAGGGCCAAGCTTAGCTTACTCAAATCGTCCCAACTGCTCTCGACGTATAGCCGGTCACTAAGATTACCAGTCGATATAATCTCATCTGCGGTATCACTCATCAGGTTAATCCGGCTAACCACATAATAAGCCACCACAATACTTAATATCGAAATGATACACACAATCACAATAAGCACATATGAAGAGGTTTGTGCCAGTTTCAGTGCAAATTCAATATCTTTTACGCTGCGCGCTACCAACATCGTATCTTTATTGCCAAACTCCACAATCATTGCAATGGCGGTTTCTTTATTTGCTCGCCGCGATACATTGTCTTGGTTAGGGCGCAGGTCAACCTGAATTTCCAGCAAGCCGTTTTTTATAGGAAGCGTGTTGGCACCCGGCCACGTCGCTAAATTACCTGCAATGAACTCATCTTGACCGTTTTTTAGATAATACAAAAAGTCATTGTTGATATTGTCGACGCGATTTTCCAAAGCGCGCACCACAGCCGGCCTGCCAGCGGCGTTGTACAAGCTTCTGAAACCCCCTATATCTGCTAGTATCGCCGCCTCGGTCTCTCTAATAAGTAAGTCATCACTAGCGACCGTGAGTACATAGGTATTAAAGATTACGGCAATAAGAAGCAGGGTAGTGAATATAAAGCTAACGATGAAGCTTGAGCTTTTACTGTAGGCTTGAATGGCTCGCATGCGTGCGGTCTTGTTCCTTTTTTCTCTTGCGGGTATGGGCTCTATGCTCAGTGTCGCGTGCTTATTTTGTATCCTGCTCCGCGAATGGTTTCGATCATTGGATAGGCAAAGCCTTTATCGATTTTGTTACGTAGCCGGCTAATGTGAACGTCTATCACATTGGTTTGCGGGTCAAAATTATATTCCCACACCTTCTCTAAAAGCATGGTACGCGTTACGATTTTATCCTCGTTGAGCATCAAATACTCAAGGAGTTTAAATTCTTTTGACTGTAGATCAATTTCCTGTCCGTCGCGCAGTACACTGCGATTGATTAAGTCAAGACGCAGCTCACCGAGTACAAGTTCGGTTTTGCTTTCGCTTATGGAAGGTGCTGAGCGGCTAGCGAGTATTTCTACGCGAGCGAGTAGTTCTTCAAAAGCAAAGGGTTTGGTAAGATAATCGTCAGCGCCGGCTCGTAAGCCAGTGACCTTATCTTCTACTTTGTTTTTTGCGCTTAAAAACAAAGTAGGCGTTGTTATCTTTTCTTCCCGCAGCTTTTGCAAAACCTCTAGGCCGTCTAGCTGAGGCAGCATTCGGTCAAGCACAATGACATCGTATGTGCTGTTTGCTGCGCCATTCAACGCGAGCTCAAGACCAGACTGGCCGTTATCAGCTACATCGCACTCATGCCCGGCCTGCGCCAAACCTTTTACAATGAGTTGGGCAACCGTGGGTTCGTCTTCTACAATCAATAATTTCATAGTGTTAAGATAGCTGATAAGCTTGAATAAGTGTAAATAAAATACTCATTTATTACGTAAAAGGAACATTAAGTGTTTGTCATTATTATATGTATGGCGGCTGTGCTGTTTATGCCAATGTTAGCAAAAGTGCCGCTAGCTCTGATGATGCATCGTGAGGGTACTTATGATAATCGCCACCCGCGAGCACAACAGAACCGCTTAGAAGGGTTGGGGGCGCGAGCGAAAGCTGCCCACGATAACTGCTTTGAGGCTATCTGCTTTTTTGCGCCCACTGTGCTGCTAGTCCTCGCGCTTGACGCTCACACCGTGTACACCGCCCAATTGTGTATTGCCTTTGTGTTGCTTCGCTTGTTATATCTAATTTGCTACTGGTGCAATTGGCATGTTGCTCGAAGCAGTGTTTGGGTGCTAGCGATGGGCACAATTGTAGCGCATTTCGTCTCTCTTTTGAGCTGAGTGTTTTTTTAAAGGCTATTTGCATTAAGAGTTGGAAATAGCGATTTTGAAAGCTGTTATACCAAGCGTGCTTAATCGACGACAGACGCTAAAAACTCGCTCCCCCAACCCATCAACACTTGATCTTTAAAAACAAGCGGCGTGCATTCATCTTTTGTTGTTACACCATCGCCATCAACACGATGGGTTCGATAATATACAACCTGAATTGGCTGGTCGTTGGTCGGTATAATTTCATTAAAATCAGCTGTTCCCATATTGTCGGTAACATGCAGCAAAGAATCACCAATGCGTAAACTTTGAATAGCCTGTCGGTTAACAAGTTCGCGCTCTTCCCAGTCCAGCGCATCCGCGCCTGCTGCGCTTTCTGTTACTTCTGAGTAAAGTAACTGAGCGCCTTTAGCACCAACGAGTACACAGAAGATAACTAAACCAATAACCATATTCCGAGACATAATAGTATTTCCTTTTTAGTTCCATTTTCCTTTAAGCATCGTTAGCAAAGAATACGCCAGTTTATAAGCACTTGATAAATAACAAAAAATTTAAAATTTTTATTATCAACATTAAAAAAACACTCATCTTTTAGCCAATTAAACCAAAAATCAACGGAAACTGGGCTTTTTTGAGTTTGAGTATAAGAAGTATTAACGCTATATACTACACATCGTGACAGCTGTATTTAGGCCTAGTTGCACGTGAGTCAAATGGGTACTTTTCAGAAATCAGTGAAGTCCTTGTCTTCAAGATCGGCAATTAAACTCGACCTTGGTACTGAACTTCGCAATGAAATATGTAAAAGCCCTTCGGCCTTTCTTTTCTCTACAGGCGGATTACACAAAGCTGGTGTAAAGCACAATAATGGGGATTACTGTAATGGCGCCAATTAAAATGATACGCAGAGACTCCGGCGCACTGGCTGCCTCAAAAATACTCATTCGATTGGGGTTAACGTAAGGGGGAAGATGTACCCCCCTATTTTGAGTAGCAAATAAAAAATCTTATAGTCAGAAGTTAACAATCTAGATGCGGATTTGTAGGTGAAGCCGCGTTATCTGAGTATATTGGTGATAGGCGGCTCTTTTGTTTGATATATTAAAGGTCAAATGCTTCTTTGAATATGATAGGGTCGTAATATTCTCTAAACAATTCTATCTTTCCATCGATTACGTGAAAAAGTCCGGCGTAGCGCTGTTGATAGTGTTTTCCAGTTGACAGTATGTCTACTGAGCCATCGTATTCTACCAAAACAGTCTCTGGGTCAAGCATGTCATAAAAAACTAGATTGCGAGTGAAGTCGCTGTTTTCGCAGCTAATTTCTGGCCATGCTTTGTAATGCGACAATAGATTTTGTTTACCGACGACGCGTTTCGGAAAACCTTCCGGTGAAAACGGCATATCTTGGACTGCATCCTCTGCCCACACGTTTGCAAATTTATCCATGTCTTTGTTTTCGAGCGCCTCAAGAAAATCAACAACCGTTTGTTTCGATTGTGCCTTAATTAGATAGCGATTAGGTTTGCTTCTGGCATTTTGTATAGCTGGCGCAAAAACATCTCGCGTGCCTTTTTCTTCTCGCAGCACAAACCGATGTTTAGCAATCTTCCAATCTTGTGCATCTTTTACCAAGGTGTAGTGGTAATTCCCTTTGACTTGCCAGAATAAATCATCGACGTAGTGGTCGGCTATGACCTGTGCTTGGACGTGTGCGCGATACCCGTTAACGTTTACAACAACATTCGAAATCTGGTGTTGAGTGACGTCGAAACCAGGTAAAACGCCTGCCCATTCTGTCATCAATTGCGTATTGCTTTTAAGAGTTGGCTCCTCACCCGAAAGAGACTCATAATCCACCAGTACTTCAGGTGCATAGAGTTGCTCTAATGCATCAAAGCGATTTGCATCTGCTAAGCTGCCTACCTGATAAACGGTGTTTTCAATTTTCATTTGTTCAACTATGTCTTGATTAACCTGCTCAAGCTCCTGATTAAAAGCTGAAACAACTGCTGTTGCGCTTACAAGGCCCATGCCGATAACTCCAAAAATAAACTTTTTCATCATGATTCCCTCAGAAGAATTGAGCGCTAAAAAACACGCTCAATATGTAACTTGATTTGTTCGATGGATGCATTCATTGCATCGCTGTTATCATAGAAATCAAACTGCGTGACATCGTCTAGCATCACAAGTTTCGCATTCTCACCGGCAAGCTCAGTGAATTTTTTAGCGCCTTGTGGAATGGCTGCTGCTTCTGAGTGCACCAAAAGTACAGGCTTTTCAATACGCTCTGCGGTTTGAATAGCATCGTAGTTGAGCCAAGGCCCCCACGAAAAGGTGCTAAATTTATTATCGTAGGATTCTATAGCGCCTCGATTTGGATCAGTGTAATAGCTCGCTTGATACATCAATGATTGTTCGTTAGTGTCACTCGCTGCCTCAATTATTACCGGAATACCTGTAAGTTCAGCTTGTTCATACAGGTTGAGCAAAGTGGGTTTAGAATCGCCATAAACTTGCGTCACAATCGCATCATCTTGAAGCCACGGGGCCACAGTCATCACAGTTGCGATATTCTCGCTTTGATATGCAGCATCAATGGCATATCCGGCCGACGCACAAATTCCTAGCGTTGCTATTTTGCTGCTATCAACCTCTTCTCGAGCGAGTAAAAACTCTACTGCGGCTAAAATATCTTCTGTTTTCGCTATTGGGTTTTCAGCGAATTGCAATTCGACTGGCGTATTGATGTTTGATTCACCCCAACCTCGAAAATCAAAAGCCAGAGCGGCATAACCTTGATCAGCAATCTTTTCTGCATAACCACCTGCCATTTGTTCTTTGACCGATGTCCAAGCTCCGGACACAATAATAGTTGGCAATTTTTGACCTGCGTCATAGTCGTCTGGTAAATACAAATTTCCTTTTATTTGCTGTCCGTGGCTCTCAAAGCTCACTGGAACTATATCGGCTGCGTTGGCAGTTGAAATACTCGCAGCTGCAAAGACAGAAAGAGTGATGATGTTTTTATGTAGATTAAG
Source organism: Glaciecola siphonariae (assembly GCF_042652645.1). Taxonomy (NCBI): domain Bacteria; kingdom Pseudomonadati; phylum Pseudomonadota; class Gammaproteobacteria; order Alteromonadales; family Alteromonadaceae; genus Glaciecola; species Glaciecola siphonariae. The sequence continues at coordinate 1,807,781 of NZ_JBHSGU010000002.1, read as the reverse complement.
CATAATTATTCTCCAATTGATTGGTTTAAAAGCCTGTTTTGACGTTGGATATTAAACCAAAACAAAAGACGTACTTATTGAAGCTGCTTGCTTAGTTTTTGAAGAATCTTGCTTTTTTGATATGAACAGAGTGAGGCTTAGGAGTTTTTTCGGTACTGCTTTGGCGTTTTACCTTCTAATTGTTTGAATACACGAGAGAAGTGAGCCTGATCGGCAAAGCCGCAGCTCATTGCGATATCCATCATAGGACGGTCAATCTCTTTGAGCATATTTTTTGCCTTTTCAACACGAAAACTCATCAGAAATTGATGCGGGGTTTGCCCTATTGTCTGTTTAAACAAACGGGCGAAATGGTAGGTACTCAATCCTGCCTCGGTTGCCATTTTTTCAAGTGACACATCATATGAGAATGATTTTCTTACATACTCTAATACCCGCTGATAGTGTTTGGCAGTAAAGCTTTTAGAAAATTGCAGGTCATCTTCTCGTTGCACGCCATATTTTTGAATGAGCTTGATAAGGAAGATTCTCGAAAAACTCTCAAACATAACTTCAGAGCCCATTTGACTGTTTATGGCATCTCGAAGCATGACAGCCGCGTTGCAAATGTCCTCATCAATAAATTGCGGAATATCTTGCAGTTGCTTGCTACCGAGCAAAATACCGAGTTCACTTTGAGCAAACTTTTCAAGTTTCGATGGAATCAAGGTTATCACAATGACTTTAGATTTAGCATGCCAACACCAGCCACTTCTGACACCTGCTGGAGTAACAATAATTTCGTGCTGCTGGAAGATAAAATCACGGTGCTCGCCATCTCGCCAATTTTCAACTCGATGGGAATCCTTTTTTAGATTTATCAAAATATGATGCTGGTCGAATACTTGATACGGCATCGACGAGGGCTGCGCTTCAAAATACTCAAGATTTAACAAGTCGGCTGCGCGCGTATGGTTCAATGATGCATTGCTTACCAGAGGGGGCTCCGGATAAACTTCTTGGTATAAGTTGGAAGTCATATAGTTGTTTTGAGTTAAAGAAGCATTAGATATTTAAACGCAGTTAATTATCGAAAGGCTCATTAAATTATTTATGCACTACCCACCGTGTTAAGTGTATTTAAGGCTAGCTGGTTTGTTCGCATTGCGGAATCTCAGGCTTTTTGAAAATCTAAAAAAATATTATTCAAATTGTGGTCTGGTTTAGAAGAAGAAGCGGAAGTTCTGCTTATTCGACATTTATCAGGTTATTGCAGCAATTGGCTAATTCCAGTATTCTATAACTTCCTCGTATGGCTGAGGTAATTGACTTTGATTTTGGTGAAAAGGGCCAGTTTTCATCTAACGGAGTTTTTATGCCCTCACAAAATCTTAAGTATATCTCCCTCTCATCTACAAAACAGCTACTCAACTTAAGCATCCCCATTACGCTGGGCTTCTTAAGTGCAGCACTTATAGGCGTAACAGATTCAATTATTGTTGCTCCGTTAGGTAAACTCGCTCTCGCTTCAATATCGATAACCAGTTCTTTTATTCTGATTTTTTATGCTGGTCTTTTTGGCTTTGCTTCAATGACTGGCGTATTGCTCGCAAACCAAAAAGAAAGTGACCAAAAAACGATAGTGAACACAGGGTTTTGGATAAGCAGTACTGCAGGAGTAATTGGTGCGCTACTGATGTTAAAAAGTTACTATTTATTGGGAGTATTGGGACAACCAAAAGCTGTCGTAACAGCCGTTGAAAGCTATTGGATGTATATGGCGTTTTCGTTATTACCATATACGATGATTAGTTCGATTCAATCTGGCTTAGAAGCATCAGAGCGCCAATGGATATCGATGTTATTCTCTTTTCTTGCCGTGCTGTTGAATGTACCACTAACCATCATACTTGTTCACGGGTTTGATGATTTCGGCGGTGCTGGACTAAAAGGAGCTGGAATAGCCTCTTTTGCTGCTCAAACTCTCGCTTTACTTTGCATCATCGTTTATACCCAATGCAGTAATACACTATATATATTTAAACTCTCATTAAGATTCCGTCTCGATGAAGCAAAGGATTATTTGAAACACGGATCTACAGTTAGCTTGGGTTATATAGGTGAGGCTGGCGCATTCTCTTTCGCTGGTATTATGGTAGGTTTCTTTGGAATTGATGCTCTCGCATCCTTCCAAATAGTAAACTCAATTGCTTCTGTTGCTTACATGATCCCACTAGGGCTTTCGATTGCCGTTGCTATACTAATTGGGCAATCAAGTAGCGAACACAATATTGAAGGAATAAAGTCATTTGCCATAAATGCAAATATGATAATTATTCTTTGGATGACTATCATAACGTTAACTTTCCTTTTCATTGGCAGTGAAATAGCAGCAATATTCACTTCCGATTCTGGCACGATTGCACTAGCAACTACACTTTTTTGGGTGTTTGGCTTAGTGCAATTAGGTGATGGGCTGCAAGCTACTTGTCTTGGAGCATTAAGAGGAATTCTCGATACTAAACAACCAGTCCTGATTACGTTGGTGATTTATTGGTTAATTGGATTGCCTTTAGGCTACCTGATTGCAAAACACACTGAGTTAAATTCTGTTGGTATTTGGATCGGCTATGGAGTGGGAATTTATTTGGCAGCTTTTTTATTGTCATGGAGACTAATCTTCAAAACTCGAAGTTTGCAACTTAATTTATAGGTTATTTCTTATCGTTTACGGGTTTCTTTTTTCGCCACTTTAACGGCGGCTATGCGAAATTATGCTGCCGTTTTGTATCTGAACCTGAAGATCCGGAATATTTACAAACCGTACCTAAACATTGCTATTTCGCGATGGAAAAAGGAAGTCGTATGAGTGCAAGTCAAACTTATCAATAAGTGCTTTTAGGCATGCTCTCGTATCTTTTGTGATTTCAAATTGAACCGGTTGCTGTGTTTTCTTCAGAACAATCATGGTTCGCGATTGAATTGACGACCCGTGCGCAATATCACGTACTTTAAGTGACAATAAGTCACAACCTCTTAATTTACTGTCAATAGCCAAGTTGAAGAGGGCTAGATTTCTCACCTCTTTGTTCATTTCAAGCCTTGCTCTGATTGCAAATATTTGCTGAAGCCTAAAAGGGGCTTTTTGACCGACAAGCTTATTCTTATTCCACGGTTTCTTTTTGCGATAGATGGCTAACTCATACATAGTCATTTCCATGTAATTGCGTGTGAGTGTTTCTTTAGTAAAAGTCGCTTTGCAATAGTTGTTCCACCAGTGGTAGTATTTTATCGCACCGAACAAACAGAGACAGCATCAATGGGCATGGTAAAAAAGAGTATTACACTCACATCACAACAGAACGAGTGGATTCAGTCACAACTTTCACAGGGTCGATATGCCAGTGATAGTGAGTTGTTGAGAGATTTGATACGCAAAGAACAAGAAAAGTCGAACCAGATTGACTCTCTAAGGCAGGCTTTACTGGTTGGAGAGCGAAGTGGTTTATCAAGTAGAAGCGCAGAAGATATTCTAAAAGATGTATTAAATGCTAAGGCTGATTAATGCCAGAATATAGACTTACTAACGCAGCCGATGAGGATTTAGAAAAAATCATTAGATATGGCATTAGGCATTTTGGTGAAAGCTCTGCAATTCAATTTTATGAAGGATTACTGTCTGTCCTTAATGCCATTACAAACTCGCCTGACCAATACCCTTTTGCGTTTACTGCACACGAAAAGTTTCAAAAAGCAGTCTATAAATCATATGCAGTTTTCTTCGTTCAAAAACCTGAATACATAGAAATCACAAGGGTGCTTCGTAAAGAAAACTACAATCAATTGCTTGATTAATAATGGGCCGATTGTGCATAAGCAGTGTATCGCTGGATTGTTCGCATTGCGGAAGCTGAAGGCTCAATCACCTTGGGTCAAAAACCAGCGATTTTTGTCTGCTAAGTTGAGCACAGTAGTATGAAAGGTATTAATGGTTTATGACTGCAATACCCTCGATAAGCTGCCATTGCCCTTTCTTACACTCAAGGGCAAGTGCACGGCATAAGCCTACATAGTGTTGCTAAAAGTAAGAGTGGTTGCTAGTCTTCGGGTTATATTTTTCAAGTGTTGGCTAAAAATGGCATTAATGTCAAAAAAAATAGTTTTGTTTGTTACAGTCCTGTTCTTATTTTCATGCTCTGATATTGATGGTTCACCTCAGCAGGCTGACCCTGATTTTATCCCCAAAAATCTTAAGCAGACTTTTTCCAACGTCGATAACCCAAGAGTATTAATCGATGAAGCACATAACAATTTTCATACTGCTAGTGGGCGTTACAAAGCCTTTCAACAGGTTCTAGTTAGCGATGGCTATACTGTCAAACCTAATAGGAAAGTTTTCACTTTAGATGTTTTAAAAAACACTGATATCTTAGTTATTGCTAATGCACTCGACACAAACAGACATGATTGGATGCCGCCATTTGAAGATGCTTTTCAGAAAGCAGAAGTTCAGGCGATTAAGCAATGGGTCTCTGATGGCGGTTCTTTGCTGCTAATAGCCGACCATATTCCATTTCCAAAAGCTGCTGAATCATTAACTAGCGCATTCGGTTTTGAATTTAGCAATGGTCATGTCGATAAAGCACTGTTTCGAATTAAAGACGGTAGTCTCGCGAAGCATGCAGTTACGAAGTCATCAATCGACTTAACCAATAATATTCAGTTGAATGCGTTCAATGATATTAGCGAGCCGAATCCTTCTGAGTTTGGCTTTCTCAAGCAAGTAAAAACCTTTGGAGGCTCCGCTTTTACTCCACCTAAAAATGCGAAGTCTATTTTGACATTGGGTAGTTGGGCTTTTTCAAGAACACCGGAAATACCTTTTCAAATAAAGGCAGAAACCCCAAAGATATCTATGGATGGTTGGTCTCAAGGCGCTATTTTAGAGTTTGGTAATGGTCGCGTCGCGGTCTTTTCTGAAGCAATGATGTTCACTTCTCAATTATACGTTCCTACAGGCGAGAAAATGGGTCTGACATCGAAGGGGGCGGAAGACAATGAACAATTTGTAATAAACGTCATGCATTGGTTAAGTGGATTAATTTAAAATGGCGATTAGAGCTATCAACAAAATGTAGAACACGATGCCAACAATACTAGGGGCTGTATACCCTTTTGTAGACTCTTCTTTTATGGCTTTAAATTTACTGTAACCATAAATAGGGAACGCGATTCTACCGAACGACAAGACTCGTAGGATTGAAGCGCCTGTTACGTACATCAAAAATTCAAAAGCGACTGCCAAAAGCATGCCATTTACTAATTCGAATAAAATACCCATAGTGCTTTTCCTGTAAAACGTTTAACCAAAGGGTGCTTTTTTCGGGTGAGGTTAACTGAACATCTCAAGCGATATTGAATAAAAAAGGAGTCAACTTCCGCTTTGTCTCAAAAGCACCATTTCGTTAGTACCCAAATATTGGTTTACAGCCAACTGATGATTCTGGCGACTCACGCAGATTAATCAATTTCCAACTTTAGAATGCAAATAGCCTTTTCAAGTTTAAGAGCTAGTCATCAGTGCCTTGGCGAAAGCGAATATGCGCTGGATAGGGCGTAAAATTTTGAATGACGCCTTCAGCGGCTATCGTTTGTACTTCTTTCCAATACTGAGGACTCATTAAATCACCATGATACTCTTTGAGCAGGTCTTTAAGATGTTTCTTGCCTACGATAAAGTGTTCAAACTGTTCGGGAAATACATCGTTTGGCGCGACTGAAAGTGTATCGAGTGCGTATGGGTCATTTGATTTTGGCAGCTCCCTAAAATTGCGTTCATGCATATAACAAATTTCATCGTAGTCGTAAAAGATAACGCGGCCAGTTTTGGTAATGCCAAAATTTTTGTGCAGCATATCGCCAGGGAAGATATTGGCATAGGCGATTTGTTTGATACACAGCCCTAAGTCTTTAATCGCATCTTTGACTTTTTCTTCATCCTGCTCTTGCTGCAAATATAGGTTAAGCGGCGTCATTTTGCGCTCAATATACATATGAGTGATGATTACCTCAGTTTCGGTAAACTTTACCGAGCTTGCGCAGGTAGCAAGCAAATGATCGAGCAATGCCTTATCAAAACGCGCTCTGGGAAAAGCAAAGTTTACGTATTCATGAGTATCGGCCATTCGGCCTACTCGGTCCGTCATTTTTACTAAGCGGTAGCAGTCTTTAACATGTTCGCGCGTAATTTTTTTGCTTTCGGCAAATTCGTCTCGAATAAGCTTAAACACCACCCCATAAGAGGGCAGATGAAATACTGCCATAACCAAACCTTTGATACCCGGCGCGAGTTCAAACTTATCATCGCTGTTATCGAGGTGCTGTAGATAATTGCGATAAAAAACCGTTTTACCATGCTTGTAAAAGCCAAGTGAGGTGTAAAGTTCAAAGTGCTTTTTGTGAGGCAGCAGTTCCTGCAAAAAGGCAACTACCTCCGCTGGATTTTGCGTTTGCGCCATAAAATAGGAGCGTGCGAAGCCAAATATTACGCTCATGTGCGCGCGCTCGGTAAGCAGGGCGTCTACCATTAAGGTGTGTTTTTCGGTCATCTGCAGAGCGATAACAAAGGGCAGGGTTTCGTTAGGCATACAGATGCGCCCTACTAGGTACGCAGCCTTGCCTCGGTAAAACACTGATTTGAGCATTTCAACGGTGTGTACCGATGCCAGTTGTTCTATGCTGAGGCGCTCGCGCAATGCTTTATCTAAGTTAGCTAAATCAAGCTCAAAGTTGTCAAAATCTACCCTAAATCGATAGGTATCAAAAATCGATTCGTACATCGCCCTAACCGTTCCGGAGGTATCAAAACTATTAACCACTTTATGTCGGTCTTGACCTGACAGGTAGCAACGGCTTGGGAGGACAAACATGATTTTGTCGTCGATGCGACCGTGTCGGTAAATACGCCCAATAACTGAATTATAAAAGGTTTCAGCCAGCTCAAACTGCGGATGGCTGCTCAGCAATTTTGTATAGTGCTCTTTGGTAGCCTCCCAAAAGCTATCTGGTAGCTGCTGAGGATTAATATGCTGATAAATTTCGGTCACAATTTCAGACAAGCTTTGATGATAGGTTGTGATGCGCTCTTTAATGCCCTGACTAGAGGCATCCCATTGACACTTCTCAAAACGCTCTTGCGCTCCACTGGTGATACGACTGAACCGGCGATATGACTTATCAAAACCGCTTAAAATTTGATAGCTGAGTGCTTTTGCCTGTTGCTGTGGGTCTTGTTCGGTTTTTGAGAGCATGTAAATAAATGCCGTATTGCGGTAAGAATGGTAATTAACAACACCTTAATACACTGCTACGCCTTGAGTAAACAGAGAAAAGTAAACAGTGAAAAGTAAATTAAGAACTTTGTAGATAAAGCCCGTGTTAATTTAAGAAAGAACTGTTTAAATTATAGTAGACTAGCGCGCAAACGCCCCCTGAAAATCAAGTTTTTTGCCCTTGGCTATCTAAGCAAGCTGTTTTGCTAACATGGCCTTAACGTAATGCCTGCGGCCTATAAATGCTGAGTAAATGATATAAGTTAATCTAAAAGTCCTGTTGACATTTAGACGTCTATACGGCAAATTGACCTTATGAAAACAAATATAAAAACTAACGACATGATGCGTATTATGACCATTACCACCTCAACTGAGGGCGGTCGTTAGCTTGTGCCAATAGAATAGTTAACGAAAGCCCGCAGCATGCGGGCTTTTTTATTGGTCAATTTGTGTGTAAATAAATATATTAAAGAGCGAGGAGTCTCTCATGAAGGTCTTAAAGTTTGGTGGTTCATCATTGGCTGATGCCGCGCGCTATATGCGTGTATTTGACATTAGTCGGGCTACCCATGAGAGCGAGGGGGCAGCTGTGGTGTTGTCAGCACCTAAAGGGGTCACCAATGCGCTCTCACTTTTATGCGAACAGGCTCAAAGCGGTAAAGACTACCGCGAGTTACTCGCTAAGCTTAACATGACGCTCACCAGCATTGCCGCTGAACTACACGATGCCTTACCTAATTTAAACTACACCGACCTTTCCGCTTTTATCGACGAAAAACTCGCCTTACTCACCGAGCAGTTGCAAGGTATTGCCTTGTTGAAGAGTTGCCCTGACCAAGTAACGGCCAGCATTTTAAGCATGGGCGAATACGTAAGCGTGCGCATATTTAGCGAAATTTTAAGTGCGCACGGCGTTAATAATTTAGTTATCGACCCTGTCGATTATGTTCAGGCTAGCGGAGATTATCTCGATAGCCTCGCACAACTCGACATCTCTCGCGCAAAGTTCAGTGATGTTGATGTAAGCGGCAAACAATTTTTGATCATGCCCGGCTTTGTAGCCGCGAATGAAGAGGGTAAAAAAGTTACGCTTGGGCGCAATGGTTCAGACTACTCGGCAGCTATTTTAGCGGCCTGTATCAACGCCTCATGCTGCGAAATCTGGACTGACGTTGACGGTGTCTACAACGCCGACCCAAATCAGGTAGAGGGTGCGGTGTTACTTGATAAACTTACCTATCAAGAAGCGATGGAACTATCTTATTTTGGTGCCAAAGTGCTGCACCCAAAAACAATAGGACCTATCGCGCAGTTTGGCATTCCTTGCCTTATTCGCAATACCCTAAATCCTGCTGCGCCTGGCACGCTTATTAGCCATGAAAAAAGTGCGCTTTGGACTAGCGTAAAAGGTATATCGCATCTTGAAGATATTGTGATGTTCAACGTATCAGGCCCCGGTATGAAAGGCATGGTGGGCATGGCAAGTCGTATCTTTGATGTGATATCAAAAGGCAATATTTCGATTTCGCTTATTACCCAGTCATCGTCTGAATACAGCATTAGCTTTTGTATTGCGCAGAAAAACGCAGCGCGCGCTTACGAACTACTTGAGGAGAACTTTGCGCTAGAGCTGAACAATCAGCTACTAGAGCCCATTGAAATGCGTGAAAACTTGGCAATAGTCACCCTAGTTGGTGACGGAATGCGCCAGTCTAAAGGATTGGCGGCTAAGTTTTTTAACGCATTGGCGCAAGCAAGGATTAACAACGTGGCGATTGCACAAGGCTCTTCGGAACGTTCAATTTCAACGGTAATTGAAAACAACAAAGCAAAAAAAGCAGTAAAAGTGATTCATCAGAATTTCTTTGCCAACGTCAATACAATTGACGCTTTCTTTGTGGGATGTGGGCTCGTAGGTAAAGAGCTCATTCGACAAATTTCGCAGCAACAAAGCATTTTATTAGAAAAAAACATTAAACTGAGGGTATACGGGATAGCAAACAGTAAAGCCTGCCTACTAGACCCCAACGGCATTGGCATGGATGCGAGCTGGGAAGCGCGCCTTGCCCAAGCCGATTCACCTCTTTCTCTAGATAAGCTCACGCAGTTTGTTGTGACTCACAGTTTGACCAATCCGGTGATTGTTGACTGCACCAGCAGCCAAGAGATTGCTGATATGTATCTCGATTTCATGGATGCAGGTTTTCATGTAGTCACGCCGAATAAAAAAGCGAATACTTCTTCGTATGAACGGTATCAGGCGCTGCATCGCACAGCACTCAACAACAACCTCCAATACTTATACGAAACGACTGTAGGTGCTGGCCTCCCCGTTATTGATAACTTACAAAAGTTGGTTATTGCGGGTGACGAGTTGCGCAAATTTGAAGGAATATTATCGGGGTCGCTTTCGTTTGTATTCGGTAAGCTGGATGAGGGTTTGAGCTTATCTCAAGCCACGCAAATAGCAAAAGAAAACGGCTTTACCGAGCCCGACCCGCGCGACGACCTAAGCGGAATGGACGTGGCACGCAAACTTCTCATTATGGCTCGCGAGGCCGGCATGGAGCTCGAACTTGATGATATTCAGATTGAGTCGGTGTTGCCCGACGACTTTGATGCGAGCGGCGATATAGCCACCTTCATGCAAAATCTACCTTCATTAGATGCCAGCGTGCAAGCAAAGGTAGACGAAGCGAAGGCTAATGGTGAGGTGCTAAGATACGTTGGCGCAATTGAAAATGGAAAGTGCAAGGTAAGCATACAGTCCGTCGCGCTTAGTCATCCACTTGCGGCGGTTAAAGAGGGTGAAAATGCATTAGCTATCCATTCGCGTTATTATCAGCCAATTCCGTATGTTATTAGAGGCTATGGCGCTGGCGCGACGGTTACCGCAGCGGGAGTATTTGCAGATTTACTTCGTACCATGCCGACTCAACAGGAGTATCGTTAATGGTAGATACGGCAAAGGCGCGCACTACTCGCGCATTCGCGCCAGCCTCTATTGGCAATGTGAGTTTGGGCTTTGATATTTTAGGAGCCGCGCTTGAGCCTATTGACGCCACCTTGCTCGGAGACTGGGTTGAAGTGAAAGATGCCGATACCTTTTCATTGAGCGTAGACGGTCGCTTTGCTGACAGACTGCCTCCAGGCACTAAAAACAACATCGTGACACGGTGCTTCGAATTTTTTCAGCAGGCGCTAATTAGCCATAACAAGCCAAGCTTGTCGGTAAAAATGCACCTTCACAAAGCACTGCCAATTGGCAGTGGTTTAGGTTCGAGCGCTTCGTCTATTGTCGCGGCCTTTTATGCCCTAAACGATCATGCGGGTCGTCCGTTCGATGAAGACACCCTGCTGGTTATGATGGGCGAATTAGAAGGGCAGATCAGCGGAAGCGTCCATTATGACAATGTGGCGCCGAGCTACTTGGGCGGCATGACGCTCATGACAGGGCAGCAGCGAACAGTGTGCAGTCAGCTGCCGGTATTTGATGATTGGTACTGGGTGGCTTGTTATTCTGGCCTATCGGTATCGACCGCGGCGGCAAGAGATATACTTCCGCGCCAGTATGAACTGAGCACAACACTTACATTTGGCCGCCAAATTGGAGTGTTTGTACATGCTCTGCATTCGGGCGATAAAGCCCTTGCAGCATCGGTGATGCAAGATGTGATTGCAGAAAAGCATCGTAAAACCCTGCTGCCTAAATTTGATGAGGCCCGCGCATACAGTATGTCGCAAAATGCTTTAGGCTTTGGGATATCGGGCTCAGGCCCAACGGTATTTGCCGTGACAAACAAACTAGACGATGCAAAACGTATCCAAACTTGGTTAAATGAGCATTATATTCAGAATGAAGATGGCTTTAGCCATATATGTCGTATCGACACAGCGGGCACTAGAATACTCGCTTAGAGGAAATTTACGTGGAATTACAGAATTTAAAAGTCGCAAGCGATAAGGTTTCGTTTGCACAAGCGGTTAAAAAGGGCTTAGGAAAAGAGCAAGGGCTTTATTTTCCTACCGACCTACGTGCGATGAACAATATCGATGAGCTGCTAGCAATGCCCTTGGTTGAGCGCAGCCAAGCAATCATTAAGCATCTAGTGGGTGATGAGATGTCCCCCGAGTTGATAGACAGCCTTATCCAAAATGCGTTTAACTTTCCGGCTCCTCTGGTGAATGTAAAAGACAATATCTTTTGTTTGGAGCTATTTCATGGACCTACGCTGGCATTTAAAGACTTTGGTGGACGGTTTATGGCGCAATGCTTGGCTCATATAAGCGAAGGTGAGCCGGTAACCATCCTTACTGCTACCTCTGGCGATACCGGCGCTGCAGTCGCGCATGCTTTTTATGGTATTAGCAACATCAACGTTGTGATTTTGTTTCCAAAGGGCAAAATCAGTCCGCTGCAAGAAAAGCTCTTTACGACCCTTGGCGGCAATATTCATACGGTTGCCATAGACGGTGACTTTGATGCCTGTCAGCGGCTGGTAAAAACCGCTTTTGATGATCAGGAAGTGCGCGAGGGGCTGCATTTAAATTCAGCCAATTCAATCAATATCAGTCGTTTACTCGCTCAGGTTTGCTACTATTTTGAAGCCATTGCGCAGTTGCCAAAAGAGCAGCAAGATAAAGCTGTGTTTGCCGTACCTAGTGGTAACTTTGGCAATTTGACCGCCGGCATAATTGCCAAAACACTGGGGCTACCTATTAAGCGCTTTATTGCATCTACCAATGCTAACGATACAGTGCCACGCTATCTGCAAGACGGTAAATGGACGCCAAAACCTACAGTTGCCACGATGTCTAATGCGATGGATGTAAGCCAGCCTAACAACTGGCCTCGAATAGAAGCCTTAATCGAGCATGGGTATTTTGACCGTTCACTTTTGAGCGGAGATGCGGTTGACGAGGAATACACGCAGGTTGCTATGAAACAGCTACAGGCTGCCGGTTATATTAGCGAGCCGCACGCTGCCATTGGATATCGTGGTTTAGTTAAGCAACTAGCAAAAGATGAAGTCGGCATTTTTCTTGGAACTGCGCATCCTGCAAAATTCAGAGAAACGGTTGAGAACGTTTTGGGTCAGCCAATTAGCCTGCCCCAGCCATTGGTGGATTGCGCTGGTAAACCGTCGCTGGCCTCAGAACAAGGCCCAGAATACGAGGCACTAAAAGCGTATATGTTTAAGACTTTGGGTAAATAACAAATACATGAGCGCGCAGTCGCACGAACTAACTTGGCAACATTTGTTAGGTGACGAAAAGCAGAAAAGCTACTTTACCGAACTTATGAAGTTTGTTGAGGCTGAGCGAGCGAGTGGTCAGATTGTTTACCCACCTCAGCATGAGGTGTTTAACGCGCTAAAACTGTGTGAGGCCAATAAAGTGAGGGTGGTGATCATTGGTCAAGACCCTTACCATGGCCCGAATCAAGCCCACGGATTATGCTTTTCTGTAAAGCAGGGTAATAAAATTCCCCCTTCATTGCGAAACATCTACAAAGAGCTTTCTCAAGATATTCCCGGCTTTTGCGTGCCGGAGCATGGAGAGTTAACACATTGGGCCAAACAAGGTGTCTTGCTGCTTAATACCGTATTAACGGTGCGCGATGGTCAAGCCCATTCCCACAAAAACAAGGGCTGGGAAACCTTTACCGATACAGTAATAAGTAAAGTAAGTGAGGCAACACAGGGCGTCGTGTTTTTGTTGTGGGGCGGCCCCGCGCAAAAAAAGATGAGCTTAATTGATACTACAAAGCACTATGTATTACGCTCAGCGCACCCTTCGCCACTTTCGGCACATCGCGGGTTTCTTGGCTGCGGGCACTTTAGTGAGACAAACCGAATTTTACTCAAAAACGGTCATTCTGCCATCGACTGGCAGGTCTAAAATCCTCACATAATAAGTACTAATTTGTAAATATTGAGGTTTTTGGTTAGCGCGCTAATTGCTCAAGTTCAAGCTCAAGGCCTACATCCATATCGATGAGCTCTTGCTTTAAACGATACTTTTCTTTTATCGCTTCAATTTCACGCCATTTACGCTTTTTGGGTTTTCCTTTGGTGGGACGAGTTTCACTATCAATCACAGAAAGAATTTCTACTGAATCCATATTAGGATGCTCCTATCAGCTACTTCGAACCAGCGGTGACTTGTTGTCCATATACAGCTCATCACCTAATACCATCAACGGCTTATTGTGCTCGTTAAAGCAGCTAGACCGTCAGAGGGTCGTTAGTTTGTACCACATTTTACGTCAGTAATAAATAAATAACGTTAAAGTGATGTTAAATTTATATGACGATTGCATGACTGAATCGGAGGAGAGGATAGGCGGCACCTAGCGAGAGGCTAGGCGCCGCGTTATTTATTGATTGTTAATAAAATGTTTAATTAGTTTGGCGGTTGAAGCATCCACAGAATCGAGGCTCATTTCTCCCTCAATCATATCGAACACATCATTACCGAGTACCTTACCTAACTCAACACCCCATTGATCAAATGAGTTCAAACCCCAGATGCAGCCCTGCACTAACACCTTATGTTCGTACAAAGCAATTAATGCGCCAAGCGAGTGAGGCGTGACCTCTTCAAAAAGGAGCATATTGCTAGGGTGGTTGCCAGGCATGGTTTTGTGAGCAGCTAGGCTAAGTTTTTCTGGTTCAGAAAGTGATGAGCCAGACAAATCTTCTAAGCATTCTTCAAAGGTTTTGCCCTGCATTAGTGCTTGTGCCTGTCCAAAACAGTTCGACGCCAACATATTGTGATGGGTATCGTTTTGATTCGGGACTTTTAGGGGGAACAAAAAATCCACCGGGATCGGTAAGTTGCTTTGGTGAATCAATTGATAAAACGAATGCTGACCATTGGTGCCTTCGCTTCCCCAAATAATGGGCCCTGTTCCATAATCAACGGTGCGTCCATCAAGGGTTGTAGATTTGCCATTACTCTCCATATCGAGCTGTTGAACATAGGCAGGAAATCCGCGCAGGTAGTGGTAATAAGGCAACAAAGCGTGCGATTGTGCCCCCATAAAGTTACGATACCAAACGCCAAGCATTGCCATAATTACTGGCATATTGTTCTCAAAGGGCGCTTCTTGGAAATGGCAATCCATGTCGTAAGCGCCTTTTAATAGGGCTTCAAAATGGTCATAGCCAATGGTTAAACTAATGGGTAAACCTATCGCCGACCACAGCGAGTATCGACCGCCTACCCAATCGCCCATAGGGAAGACATTTTCTTTGGCCATGCCAAAATCAACCGCCGCTTTAACGTTAGACGATACTGCGACAAAGTGTTTTGCAATATCTTTTTGCTCTGGACCTTGTTCTAAAAACCATGCTTTTGCAGTAAGCGTATTTTGCAGCGTTTCTTGGGTACTAAACGATTTTGACGACATCACAAAGAGCGTTTGTTCCGCATCTACTTGTGCAAGTACGTCTTGAATATGGCATCCGTCTACATTCGCAACAAAATACGTTTTAATGCCATCTACCCAGTAGGGTTTTAAGCTTTCGCTAACAATTTTAGGTCCTAAAAATGAACCGCCGATACCAATGCTAACAACAGTCTTAATCGGCTTTCCGGTATACCCTTTATGTTCGCCGCTGTGCACCTTTTCAGTGAACAGCTTCACGCTTTTAAGCGTGTTATTGACGTCGGGCATTACGTTTTCACCGTCTACATAAATCGGCTTATCAGAAAAGTTGCGCAACGCGGTATGCAATACTGCGCGCCCTTCCGTGGTGTTAATAGGCTGACCGCTAAACATATCAACAATTTTTTGTTTTACATTGCGCTGCTCGGCAAGCTCAAACAAGGATGTTAATACTTCTTCGGTCACGCGATTTTTGGAGTAGTCCAGCGTTAAACCAGCGGCTTTGAGCGTGTATTTATTTGCCCGCTCGGGATCTTTATCGAACATGTCACGCATGTGGTAGCGTTTTACCAATGGTGCCAGCTTATCGAGGGCCGACCAAGCAGGCGCGCTGCGTAATTTATCCATAGCTATCTCCAAATGTTGATATAAGCAATAATTGTAACGGTAAGACGAAGTTAGTCGATGCTCTGTTGTGCCTACCGATTAAAAACGTGCCTGCAATATTGCTTCTAACTTAACCTGATCCGCTGCAAAGTTTCTGATGCCCTCAGATAGCTTTTCGGTAGCCATTGGATCTTGATTCATATCCCAACGGAAGGCTTGTTCGCTTAACTTCTCGCCGGGTGTTTTGGTTTTGCCCTTATCAAGCAATACAGCGCTCACATCTCCAGCGGTTTGCTCTAGTTCTTCAAGTAAACCAGGACCAATTGTTAATCGGTCGCAGCCGGCTAATGAAACAATCTCACCTGTATTTCTAAAGCTCGCGCCCATTACAACGGTTTTGTATCCGTGGTCTTTGTAATATTGGTAAATTTGACTGACTGATTTTACACCTGGGTCGTTAGCGCCACTGTAGTCTTCGTTAGGATTTTTTGCTTTATACCAATCGAGTATACGACCAACAAACGGCGAGATTAAATATACGCCTGCCTCGGCGCATGCACGCGCTTGCGCAAAACCAAAAAGAAGCGTGAGATTGCAATTAATCCCTTCTTTTTCAAGCGCTTCTGCCGCCTTGATACCTTCCCAAGTCGAGGCGATTTTTATTAGGATACGCGATTTATCAACGCCAGCATCTTTATAAAGTGCGATTAACTCGTGCGCCTTGTCAATAGTGGCCTGAGTGTCAAATGACAAGCGCGCATCAACTTCGGTAGATATGCGACCCGGAATAACGCCTACAATTTCTTTACCAATGGCAACAGCAAGATGATCGCATGCTTTATTAACTTGCTCTTGGGCGTCGCTTGCGCTGGACTTACCATAAGCAATAGCGTCATCAATGAGTGATGCGTATTGAGGCAGTTCGGCAGCTTTTAGCAAAAGAGAAGGGTTAGTAGTAGCGTCTACGGGCTGATACTTTTTGATGGCGTCGATATCGCCAGTGTCGGCAACAACGGTCGTAAGGTCTCGTAAAGATTTCAATTGATTTGACATAATCTTCCTATAGTCGAACGGTTATCATAATAATAACCAAAGCATACCAAGTTAAACGGGTACCTGACTACCTACGCAGGTATATAAAGCGTTATTTCATAAATCATTCGTGAATTTTTAATATTCAGATACCGTATAAGCAGACTAAAGAGGGTGGAACTCGCCGTTCTCCATAATTGAAAACGCGATAATCCATTGCTGAACTATCGCGTTATTTGCTATTGTTTATAGCGCAGTTTAACGTGACGTGAGGCGTTTTATTAAGCTGCGTATTAGAGCCTTTGCTGGCGTTAAGGCTCTAATTTTCTAAACTATCCCCAGTGCCAAGACTAGAGCGGGTGATAGTATCATCGGTGTTACCATTTTCATCCTCGGCATCTAGCGTAAATCCTATTACCACCACTTGATTGGTTTTAACTTCAGATACTGGTTCATAGCGCCATTTTCTAAAGGCCTTTTTAGCGCTTCTGTCGAAAACCCCTTTAGGCTGCGAGTCTATGACTTTTACGCCACTTACCGAGCCGTCTTTTTCAATGTTATAAGACAGTTTAACTAAACCTTCAATTCCATCCTTTGACGCATGCTCAGGGTATTGAGGGCTTTCTTGAGAAATTAACACAAGTTGTTCTGCTGTAAACAAGCGGCCTGAATCGCTTGCTGTATTTGCTAAGACTAGTTGGCTAAAGCTAATACTTGCACATGCACCTATCAATAAAACAGATTTTGCAAGCGCACTATTTGGCTTGTGCAACTTAAGTTGCTGTATTCTTGATTGAATATTCATACTTTTTCCATAAAACGTAGACAACGAAATGTCAGTGAAGCGCTGCTGCTGACCCACTGACGCTTTTATCATGGCAAGCGCATATTGCTGGCGCTCACGCAATGATGCTGTAGCAAGAACGCGATGATCACAGGCGAGTTCTTGTTGATATCGAAAATGTTTGATGCCAAGCCAGCACAATGGATTGAACCAAAACACGGCAAGCACTAAAACTGACACCATATTCCAAATGGTATCTCTTTGCTGCCAATGCCCAAGCTCGTGTTGAATAATAAGCTCTTGCTGGTCGTTGGAGTAACGCTCTTTAAAATCAAAAGGCAGAATTATTGCTGGTTTTACTATGCCAAATAGATGGGGAGAAACCGATTGTTGCGTCATATATATTACAGGTCCGTTAGCCTGTTGAACCTTATCCAACGCGCATCGCTTTAAAGACTTGCCATAGCTGACATAGCGCAGCGCTATTGAACCTAGCACAGCGAGGCATCCAAAGCCCCATATCGTAAGCCCGATAGTTGACAGGTCTATCAAATATTGAGGTGGCGCGTGGTTGAGCTTTGCGCCTACAAAATAGGTCATTTGCTGCAGAGCGCTAATATTTTGCGGGGAAATAAATAGCACGCACACACTCATAACGATGGCGCCGGGAACACTAAACCACAGCCAATATGTGGTTTTGGCCCCAACATGTTTGTTAAGAAATGGCGAGCTAAGCATCAGAATCAACAAGAGCATGCTTAAACTTAAGGTTTGTATGTATAACCACTCAATCATTGTCTTGTTCCCATTGTCGAATAATTGTTTTGAGCGCATCTACGTCTTCTTGACTCAACGCCTCCTCATTTGCAAAGCTGCTGACAAGACTAGACAGCTTGCCCTTAAATACTTTTGAAATGAGGTCTTTAGAGTGCTTTTGCTGATATTCTTCGCGGCTAATTGCAGATTCGTAGGTGTATTTGCGTCCTTCCTTTTTGTGCCTGAGAGCGCCTTTTGTAAGCAAGCGGTTGATGAGTGTTTTCACGGTTTTTTCGTGCCAATTACCCGTTTTACTTAAACGCGCTACGACATCAGAAGAGGCGCAAGGCTCGAGTTGCCAAATAACGTCCATTACTTCAAATTCAGTCTTGCTTATATTCATACAGCATGGCCTTTTCAGTATTGCTTGCAAGAGTTGCTTACTTGCTTAGATTAACTGTGATTACAAATGTAATTTTTAATAAGATTACACTTGTAATTTAATTGTGCAAGTTTTAATCGCATTTATTTTTGCAATGACGCGAGATGATGAGGTTTAGGGGTGACACGATAGGGGATGCCAAGTTCAGTGATGTTAAGTAATGTTGGGTGATTTAATCGCGTTTGCTCAATGGTCACAAAATTAGGTTTTTATGTATTACAATGTATAGATTGTAAAAGTAAAACATAATGAGGAATTGAAAAGGCATGTTACTCGTTGTTTCCCCTGCTAAAAACTTAGACTACAAAAGTGAATTACCAAGCATTGTCTCAAGTCAACCGCGTTTGCTAGCGCAAACAAAAAACTTAGTAGACACCTGTAAGTTGCTCGCGCCAGCAGATTTGAGCTCCCTGATGGGCATAAGTGATAAACTTGCTACTTTAAATGCAGAGCGCTTTAATAGCTTTGAATTTCCTTTTAGCGATGAAAATGCCCGCCCAGCCATATTTGCCTTTGCAGGTGATGTATACACCGGACTTGATGCATACAGCTTAGCGCCAGATGATTTAGACTTTGCACAGGCGCACTTACGCATTTTATCGGGTTTGTATGGTGTATTACGCCCGCTAGATTTGATGCAGCCCTACCGTTTAGAAATGGGAATAAAGCTCAAAACATCGAGTGCCGATTCGCTGTATGCGTTTTGGGATAGCCAAATTACAGATGTTCTGAACGAAGATTTGGCCGCACAGGGAGACAATGTTCTGCTAAATCTTGCCTCTAATGAGTATTTTTCTTCGGTTAAGAAAAAAGCCTTAGATGCTTTGGTTATTACGCCACATTTTAAAGATGAGAAAAACGGTAAATTTAAAATTATCAGTTTCTATGCAAAAAAAGCGAGAGGCATGATGGCGCGCTATGTCATTGAGAACAAAATTACCGAAGCCAAGCAGTTAAAAGAATTCTCGAGCGGCGGATATTACTTTTGCGATGAACAAAGCACCGACACGGACTATGTGTTTAAGCGAAACGCTCAATAGCTTGCGCGCTCTTTACCTGGAAATGAAATGACAAAAAGATGGCGAAGGCCGTGACAGAGGCAATAACAAAGACCTTAAAAAGATAAGGACAGTGCAATGATCAAAATATTTAGCTATCCGGCAACACGTGGCGTACGTATTACTTGGGCGTGCGAAGAACTCGGTTTGGATTACGATTATAATGTCGTTAACTTATACAAGGGAGAGCACAAACAGCCTGCTTACTTAGCTATTACGCCCACAGGAAAAGTGCCCGCTATTCAAGACGGGGATTTAGTATTAGCCGAATCAGGCGCGATAGTAACTTACCTTGCCGATAAAGCACAAAAGTTGATACCTACGGTTCCAAGCGCCGAGCGTGCTTTGTTCGACCAATGCATGTATTTTGTGCTTACAGAATTAGAGCAGCCCTTGTGGACGATGGCAAAACACAAGTTTGCCTACCCCGAAGAAAAACGTATAGAACAAGTTGTTGGGCTAGGTCAATGGGAGTTTGAAAAGGCCTTGAACATATTTAGCGACTTGCTTGGTGACAAAACGTATTTATTGGGCGATGACTTCAGCGTTGTCGACATTATTGCAGGTCATACTTTGTCGTGGGCACAAGGCTTCAAACAAAATCTCGGTCAAGAGAACGTAGCTAAATATGCCGCTCGTGTGCTTGAACGTCCTGCACTCGCAAGAGCTCGAGAAAAAGAGCAGGCAGCAAAAGATGCTATCGCTTAAATTGGACGCTTATACCTAATCTGACATTTACTACGGTATGTCCCATGAGGCCTAATGCAGACAAATGTAGGGTTACAGCTGTTTTGTTTAAGTAATTAATTTTACGCTCATGCGGGGCGGCAATTATGATGGGTTTGGGAATGCGATTAGTAGCGTAAATATGCCTGATCTTTTCGGTCAGCCTTAACGCAAAAGCGTTACCGGACATATCTCGGGAGAACAATCAAAGCAATGAAGTCGAAATTTGCTCCGATATACAATCAAATCACATGCAATATTGAGCCTGCACAGTTTTTTATTGGTTTTGACCAGATCACTAAAGATCAAGCTCTCGACATTCTAAATTCAAGGTTTTAATTAAATTGATGAATAAATGCCTGAACAATAGCTTGATAGCCAAGTTTTTCTGGGCCGTTGCAGGTTTTGTGGTTATTCTGGCAATGATAAGCACTAAAGGCATAGCCGAAACTTCGAAAGGCTACTTTTTTCTCATATCCATGTGCACATGGGCACCTGTCTTGTTGGTGTTTATGTATAGCTCATTCGGATCAAAAAATGTGCTCATCCAATATGTATTGTCGTTTTCTTTTGTGGCCGTCACTGGTGTAGCTATTTATTATCTATCGATGGCCGCGATGCATGCTATCGAGCATGGTAGGTTGGAGGAAGAGGGATTGATTTTTATTGTGCTTCCTTTTGTCTACTTAAGGTTTGCGTTTTATGGAGCGTTAATAGGTGCTGCTTTTTATTTCCTAAATCGCAAAAAAAATTCTAGCTCTATATAATTTACACCAAGTTTCCCAGCGTAAATTTTTTTCAAATAAAAATTGAGCTTAGCAATGTATTTTTGCGCAATAAGCACGTTCACTCTAAAGGGGTCATCGTCAACCTTGCAAGTCATAGCAGACGAGAAAAAAGAATCTGTGCTCAATTCAAACAAACTTGAGAAATTTATCAAGCTCTTCTGCCACACGCTATGGTGACAACAATCATGATGGAAAAGGTGTTCCAACAATTCTAGATATCATTGCTCAACCAATTGATATAGCAATGTAAGCTCTGATTTGTGATGTTGATAGGATGATTTTGTGAAAATAAGAATGGTGGCATTCTTACCGTTAATTTTTAATTATTTGCAGTGAATGTTGACGCTTCGCTACTAAATGTATCAGCGGGATTTGAAAAGCAACAAGAGGCTGGTTCATACATGAAAACAAGGTCTTAGTTTTAATTACCTCTACTTCCGGCTTATGTACAGGCTGTGTGAAAACTGCTCGGTATCATTGAAATTATGAATTTTAATCCCACTTACTTAGCTCGAAACGAGCATGTTCAAGGATTTAGATTTATGTTTTGGGAAGTTTTCTTTTGGCTGAATACTGCGCTGCTAGTTTTGCCGTTTCCATTTAAAGTTTATGGGTACGTCAAAGGAACTGATACCAGCCCAAGAAAAGTAAAAATTGAAGAAATGGGAAATGCAATTTTTATGGCCTTAGGACTAATACCATTTTTTGGATTCATATCAGAGAAGTCGGTTGGCCCACTATATTTATGGAAGATTTGGTTAATAATTGCTGTTGGACTTTCGATACTTTCAATTTTTAGGTCTCCGAAATTGTCATATGCAAAAGAAAAAATCGGCAAAACACAAACTGTTATAGTAAGCATATTTAGCTCACTGTTTTTTCTACCTATGTTGGTGGCAGTTTACTTTTATGCTTATTGATCACCTTTTGGTCTAAGCACGCGTTTTACATGATCAATCGGTCTTAAGTATTGATCCTCAAGTGATCTCTGAATTGGTAAAATGAAACTATCAAAAAGTTGATAGCTATCGCTTAAATATTGTAAAAACTCATGTAAATAATCACCGTCCTGCCTCATTTGCATCATCTAAAAGCAAGCAGGTAGGCGGTGTATCAATTGCCTCGGGTTTATGAATAGCGTAGCCCTGCAAGTAATGAATGCCAATCCCTCGTAGCTGTTTAACAATATCTTCGTTTTCAACATATTCAGCAATGGTTCTTTTACCCATGGCTTTTGCCACCGCATGAATCGACTCCACCATGGCAAAATCCGCAGGATCGAAGGCGATGCCCTGCACAAAACGACCGTCAATTTTTACGTTGTTGATGGGAAGGGCTTTTAAATATCCATAGGAAGATAGTCCGCTACCAAAATCGTCTAGCGAAAATTTGCAGCCGAGGGATTGGAACAGCGTTATAAATTCGATGGTTCTATCTATATCCTCGATGGCATGCGTTTCAGTAATTTCAAAGCATACTTTGTTGTGTGGAATGCCAAAAAGACTAAAGCAACGTTTTAGATGTTGGGTTAAGTCAGCACTGCCGATAGATTGCCCGCTTAAATTAATGGAACAAGTCTCCATCGCTGCAAGTTCGTCGGGTGAGTTTGATAACCAATTGAAAGTATTAAGCACCACCCATTTATCGATTTTGAGCATAAGACCAAAGCGTTCTGCGGCAGGGATAAATTCACTTGGAGAAATATCGACACCGTCTTCGTCCTTCATTCGGAGCAATATTTCCCAACCGTACAGCGAAAAATCAGCGTCGTTATGCACAATCTTTTGTCGACAGAGGGTAAAACCGTCTGCGGCAAGCGCAGCATTAATGGCTGAAATCAGCTCAATCTCTCTTCGTCTTTTAGCAAACTCATAGTTATCTGATGAATAGACGTGAATGCGATTTCTACCGGCATCTTTAGCGGTGTAGCAAGCGGTATCGGCAAAGCTCATAATATCTTCGACGGTGGTAGAGCCCTTGGTCAACTCTACCAGACCGATGCTTATGCCAAGATTGAAAATACGCTTTGAGTGCTTAAATTTAAATTCACCCACCGCGCTTAGGATTTCGCTGGCAATGTCATAAGCATCAACTGCCGTCATATTGTGCAGGATCACGCCAAATTCATCCCCTCCCAAACGAGCAAGAAATCCTCGTGCATTAAGGGTTTTTTCCATCAGTTTAGTGACATCTTTTAGTAGCCTGTCGCCAACCGAATGTCCGCAGGTGTCATTAACAATTTTGAACTGGTCGAGGTCCATATACAAAACGCAGCAAAAGGCGTCATGATCGTTTTTAGCTTGAAAGTCTTTAAGCGCTATATTTAATCGCCCTTCAAACTCACGTCGGTTGTACAAATCAGTTAACGGGTCGTGAGATGCTAGATACGCGAGTTGTCTTTCGGACATTTTTCGGTCGGTGATGTCAATCATTGCACCTTCAATTACCGGCGTCTTGCTCTCGTCATTCATGGTCAGTCTCAGCGTCAGAGATGCCCAAAATACGGTGCCGTCTCTTTTTATCAGCTCTACTTCTTCGTCTACCACACGTTTGTGTGCACGGACTTTTTTAATAAGCTGCTCGCGGTCGCTTCCTCGTTTATAGATATTTGCTAAATCGTTCCTCACATAGTCAAAAAGTGACTGCTTATCGCTAAAGTCGAGCATTTTAATAAAGGCTGCATTAACGCTGATGAGCTTGCCGCACAGTGTAGAAGAAAAAATGCCTTCCACTGAATTTTCAAATAAGTCTTCATAGCGCTTGAGATTAGATATTGCTTCTTTTTGCGCGCTAATGCGTTTTTGTTTTTCTCGATTAATACGTTCAGCTATAGCCATAGAGAGCCATACAATGGTAACAACAGCAAAAAACAGGCCGGCAAATTCGGTATAAACAGAATACGGTACGGCGTTAAAGCGAATGGAGGCCGAAATGATGACGCCAAGAATGAAAGGCGACCAAGCTAATGCATAAATTTGAGCATTCTTATCACCTGTATACGTTCGGTACACCGCGAAAACCAAGGTGATAAGCAGCACCAAAGCGCCGTTAAGCAGTGCGGCCTGAATCAGAAAGTTGTAGCTTATGAGCGGATACAGGGCCACAAGCGCCAGTGAAATACTGAGTAGCCCTAGGCAAAGCGCTTTTAAACGACCTTTAATGTGCAAGTATGTGAGGGAGAATACGCAGTGGCCCACGCTGGCAAGCGCGATACTGAGCACCGCAGCAAATTGATTGAATACTGGGGAATTGGGCCAAAAATACTGCATCGCCATACCTGACTGATGCACCACCAAAAATGCGATACTTAAGATAAAAAACGAAAATGTAAGAAACAGCTTCTCTTTGGTTTTTAAATATACAAAGCAGTTGTAGATGCTGGTGATCAGCAGCACACCCACTAGCAGGCCAAAAATTAGAAAAAAGCTGCCTTTATACGCATAAAATGTATCCTGCTCCCACATCGACAAGGGCACAATGACACTGCCTTTGCTGCTGACTTTGAGCAAAATAAGCGCTTTCTCTTGGCTCTTAATATGCACTGGAAAGGCATAAGAAAAATGAGTGATAGGTCGAGATGAGTGCACAAGCGAATCGCCGGTATGGTAATCAGCTTTTAGCTCAAAAGAAGGTAAAAGATGGTAAAAACTAAGCGCGTCGGTGGGCGCATAATTGTTCAACAGCACTAAATTTTGCGCATCGCCAGACTGATTATGTAAGCTCAGCTTAAACCAAAAATGACTGCTGCTTGCGCCAAAGTTAGGGCTTGCAGAGTCAATGCTTTTCCATTGCTCTGGCGGCAGTTGAAGTACTTCATCAACAGTGAGTTCGCCGGATATGTCTTCAAAGTAGCGCGAATATGCGGATGCGTTAGTACTGGCAAAGCCCTCTGAAACGGTTAAGCTTTTAATATGAGTGTTGGTTGCTTGCGCAAATGTTAAAAACGCAGGCATAACGATGATGAAAAACGCGAGCAACTTCATTGGCTGTATCAAGCCGCTACGGTTTACTATGAAACGTGCATTGAAAATACAACATACCCATCACTCCTGGGCAACTTGTCTAGAAATTGATACTAATGGATATATGTCGCCCGTACAAGTTTAGTCGTTGTATAAGCTGCCGAGAATAGGTTTGCATTACGCCACCACATCTTTGATGTTATGGACGAACCCAGCGCTGCGGCCAGTCTAGCTCAAGGCTGATGCGAGTGAATAAGTGGTGCATATTAAAGAGCCGCGCTATTTCAATATAAGATGCCACTATAAGATGCCGCCATAAGTTGCGGCTATTCTTCATACATTTTCTGCTGAAATTTTAACTCTTGGCTTACGTTGCCTTGCTTTAAATTTATGGTAAAGCGCAGTACTTCTTTGTCGTCAAAGCTTACCGTCGACAGATGATAAATTGCTTCACCTTCTTTGACTGTTGTGAATTCGAGGACTTTGTTGCTACCAAGAAGATTTCTAGCGTTGCCGCTTACATCGATGTCTAAGGCTTCTTTTGTCGCAGCATCGAGTACTGAGATATTGATGACGGCGCGAGTCTGCGAACGCGTAATATTGTTAGCGCTTGCCACCTCAGGACTTAAAAATGTACTCGGAAACGCAATGTAGTGCACTTCCCAGTCTCCCAGTATCTTCTTTTGCTCAGCGTGCGTTGATACGCTCACTAAACTAAGCAGCACTAACACAAGGCCTGATGCTGCGCTTATAAATCTATGTGGCATACTTGTCTCCAGTAATCTTTGTGTTGAAGCGTTCTAAAGCGATATTGCAAGGCACGCATTGCCCGCAGGCTTAAATGCCAGGTCCGAAAAAATCGCCAATAAGAATACGCACAAATTGCAACGCTAAAATGGCGATGAGTACCGATAGGTCAAGCCCACCCATAGGAGGGATTACCTTGCGGATAGGTGCTAAAAAAGGCTCAGTTAACTGCATCATGACCAGTTCCATTGGGTTGTTGCCTTGGCTAACCCAGCTTAAAATCGCCCGAATAATTAAAATCCAAAACATCAGGCTAAGAATCTGACTCACAACAATGGCTAAACTAGTCACAATTAGAGGCACTATTGGCACTAAGCCGGAGCTGAATATCATGCTCAAGGTCACTACTTTTATGCCGGCAACCAAGAGCGCAAACACCAGCGTTGCGGTATCTAAAGAGCCAATTGACGGGATGAGTCGACGCAAAGGCCCCACTACAGGCTGCGTAGCTTTAACCACAAATTGACTAAAAGGATTGTAGAAATCGGCTCTGACTAACTGCAGCCATAAACGCAAAATAATAATCATTAAGTAAAGATTAAATAGGGTATCAATAAGAAAAAATGTGGCGTTCATGTAAGAGTGCTTCCGTTAAAATTCTTTAGACATTTGCTCAGCGCGCGTTACGGCGGCCTGCATCGCTTTAGCTAATATGTGTGCTAGTTTGTCATTTTGCAAGCTCTCCACAGCTTTGGCTGTTGTGCCACCTTTTGACATCACGTTTTCGCGCAGGGTCTGAATAGGCGTGTCGGGATTTGCTTTTATCATGTGAGCACTCCCGAGCATGGCTTGCTGTACAAGTTTGCGCGCGTCAGATGCGTCCATTCCCATATTGATTGCCTCTTCTTGCATTGACTGCGCAATCAAGAAAAAGTAGGCGGGTGAACTGCCTGCTGCTGCAATCACCGTATTAATAGCATCCTCGTTCTTTACGATTAATGTCTCGCCCACATGGTTCATCATAAAGGCCACAAACTTTGCATCATCGTCACTTACTTTGGCGCTTGCGTACACGCCGCTCATGCCATAACCGAGAGAGGAGGGCGTGTTGGGCATCACTCTTACTACTTGAGAGTGTCCGTTAAGCATTTCGCACAAACGCTCACTCGTAATGCCCGCCGCGATTGAAACCACGAGCTTACCGCTCAGGTGTGTGTCTTTTAAAAAATCGCTGCATACCTGCGCCATCAATTGTGGCTTTACAGATAAAACGATAAGGTCGGCAAAATCAATAGCATCAGCATTATTTTGTGTAATGTGGATACCTAATGTCTCTTGCAGCGCAGTTAATTTACCCTGACTGGGGTTACTGGCCATGATATTTTCAGCCGGATATTGATTGGCAACTAAGCCTTCTACAATTGAACGCGTCATATTACCTGCGCCGATAAAGCTAATTTTTCGTGGGGTCATGAGACTCCTTATACTGTTGCTATACTGTTACTAAACAATGATATATGATTGTTTTGCTTTGCATTATTGCTACTGCGGTACTTTATTTTGAACACTGGCTGTGCGTGCACCAAAAATAGCGGTTCCTACCCGAACCATCGTGCTTCCGTGTTCAATAGCGACATTCATATCATTGCTCATTCCCATTGATAGGGTATCAAAATCTGAAAACTGCTGCTGGCATTGTTTAAAAAGTGCCTGCATGTGTGCAAAGCTCGCCCGCTGTTCGTCAAGCTTGTTAGTGGCTTTGGGGATGGCCATAATACCGCGCAGGCGAATGCGCGGCAGGCTTGATATTTGTGTTGCTAATTCGATGAGTTCGTCAGGCATAACGCCAGCTTTATTAGGCTCTTTGTCTATATTGACTTGTATGCAGATATTCAGAGGAGCTTGATACGGACCTCTTTGGTCACTCAGGCGTTTGGCAATTTTAAAACGGTCAACGCTGTGCATCCAATCAAAGTATTCGGCAACAAATTTACTCTTGTTTGATTGCAAAGGGCCGATAAAGTGCCAAACGATGTCTGAATATTGCGCAAGAGCCTGTATCTTTTCGACCGACTCTTGCACGTAATTTTCACCGAAGTCGCGGTGTCCGGTTTTATACGCGAGCAAGATATCAGATACGGGTTTGGTTTTACTTACCGCTAATAAATGAATATCGTTAGCGTTACGAGCACATTTTTCAGCCGCTACAGCGATGGATGCACGAATGTGTTGAATATTTTCAGCAATATCTACAGTGTCTGCTGTCATCGTGTTTTATAATGCCTCTTATATGCAATGGAGAAAAAGTTTTGGATATAAACGAATTACTTGCCTTTGGTGTTCAAAATGGCGCCTCAGATTTACATTTGACCTCAGGCCTTCCGCCAATTATTCGTGTAGATGGTGAGATGCGTCGCTTAAACGTTGACCCTCTCGCCCACAAAGATGTGCACACCCTCATATATGACATCATGAATGACCGTCAACGTAAAGAATACGAAGAAAACTTGGAAGTGGACTTTTCTTTTGAAATTCCAGAGCTATCTCGCTTTAGGGTAAATGCGTTTAATCAAAATCGCGGCGCTGCTGCGGTATTACGAACGATTCCAAGCAAAGTACTCACCCTAGACGAACTTGGTGCGCCTGATATTTTCAAGAAAATTATCAATCAACCGACCGGTATTATTCTGGTAACAGGAGCCACCGGTTCGGGAAAAAGTACTACGCTTGCTGCTATGGTCGATTACATAAACGCGCACAAACGTGAGCACATACTTACAATTGAAGACCCAATAGAATTTGTACATAAAGATAAGCTTTGCGTGATAAATCAGCGGGAAGTTCACCGCGACACTCATAGCTTTAATGCCGCTCTGAGAAGCGCCCTTCGTGAAGACCCAGACGTTATCTTGGTGGGTGAATTACGTGACCTTGAAACTATTCGTTTGGCAATATCTGCGGCAGAAACCGGTCACTTAGTGTTTGGTACTCTGCATACGAACTCTGCGCCAAAAACTATCGACCGTATCATTGATGTGTTTCCTGCGGCCGAGAAGTCGATGATCCGCTCAATGCTGTCTGAGTCTCTGCGCGCAGTTATTTCTCAAACCTTACTGAAAAAAGTAGGTGGCGGTCGTGTAGCTGCCCACGAAATCATGCTGGGCATTCCTGCTATCCGTAATTTAATTCGTGAAGACAAAGTGCCACAGATGTATTCTGTTATACAAACCGGACAAGCGCACGGTATGCAAACAATGGATCAATGTTTGCAAAAGTTAGTGGCACAAGGTGTCATTACGCAGCAAGATGCAGCGGCTAAGTCGATAGACAAAAACACCTAAATGTAATTGGAAAGATAGAGAACACGCTATGATGACATTAGATGAATGCTTAAAAGAGATGGTGACGCGCAATGCTTCCGATTTATTTGTAACTGCGGGCATGCCCATCAGTGTAAAAGTAAACGGAAAATTGCAGCCCATTGCAGAGCATAGGCTCTCTAAAGAAGATGCACTATCGCTTGTGCATCAGTCGATGAATGAAGAGCAAAAAGACGATTTTAAGCATGAAAAAGAATGTAACTTTGCTGTTAGTTTGTTTGATGTAGGGCGTTTTCGCTGCTCTGCGTTTTGGCAGCGTGATGCCGCTGGCATGGTGGTTAGGCGCATAGTGATGGAAATTCCAAAGGCAAGCTCTCTGGGCCTTCCGCCTATCTTAAACGACATTATCATGGCCAAAAAAGGCTTGGTGCTGTTTGTGGGCGGCACTGGTACAGGTAAGTCAACGTCGCTTGCTGCGCTCATTGGGCACAGAAACGAAAATTCTCATGGCCATATTCTTACCATTGAAGACCCCATTGAATTTTTGCATTCGCACCGCAACTGCATAGTGACGCAGCGCGAAGTTGGAATTGACACCCTGTCGTTTGACGAAGCCTTGAAAAGCTCGCTTCGACAAGCGCCCGACGTGATCCTCATTGGTGAAATACGCTCTATGGAAACCATGGAGTATGCCATGTCGTTTGCCGACACCGGGCACCTTTGTGTGGCGACACTGCATGCTAATAATGCCAACCAAGCCATTGAGCGTATCATGCATTTAGCTCCTCGCGAGCTGCATGATAAATTGCGTTACGATTTGAGTATGAATATTCGCGCTATTGTTGCACAACAGCTAGTGCCTACTATCGACGGAAAAGGCCGCGTAGCAGCCATCGAGATTTTACTTAACTCTCCCCTTATCTCTGATTTGATTCAACGAAATGAGATGGGCTCATTGAAAGAGGCCATGATGAAGGGGCGCGAGCTGGGTATGCAGACCTTTGATATGGCGCTTTACGACTTGTATAAACAAGGCCGCATTAATGAAGAGCAAGCGCTGCACCATGCTGATTCGCCAAACGACCTGCGACTAATGATTAAACTTGATAGTAAGTCATTTGGTAGTCCGCTTGGCTCGCTGAGCAATGTGTCGTTCGACCTAGACTAATGCCAATAGTTAGACTACGTTGACAGTTGACTGATACAACGAGATGCTTGCAGGCTCGGATGATGCGAAAATTGAGGCGTGATGAAGCGATTTTATAAAGATTTTGACCAATTCAGAGTGCGACAAGTCTACAGCTTGCTAAGTGATGCAGGCATTCCGTGTACTATCAAAAACGAATTTATTCAGGGGGCTAGCGGCGAGATACCTCATCACGAAGCTCTCCCTGAAATATGGTTACTTGACGCCCAATGGGAAGCTAAAGCAAATGCTTTGCTCAAAGAATTTGAGCAGGACATTGCGGCCGAAGACGTTGCAAAGGTCGATTGGACCTGCAGTGAATGCGCGCAAGTTAACGAGCCACAGTTTAGAATTTGTTGGCAGTGCGAGCGCCCTAGGCTTGTGTAGGCTCGCTTAACCAACTTTCGTAAATTAATACCGCAGAGACGCTGTCGATTTTTTCTTTGCTTAGCTTTTTATACCCGCCAAATTCAAATAAGCGCGCTTTTGCTTCAACCGTAGTTAATCGCTCGTCTTGGTAGTGCACCATTACATTATATTTATGGGCGAGACGTCGGCCAAACTTTCTGGCGTTTGCGGTAATTGGCTGCTCGGTTCCGTCCATATTAAGTGGAAGCCCAACAATCAGTGCATTAGCTTGCCATTGAGATATGAGCGATTCAATCAGCGACCAATCAGGTATTCCATCTCGTGCCTTTAAGGCAGGCAGTGGGGAAGCGGTTTGCGTAATGCTTTGACCTACTGCTACGCCAATGCTTTTCATGCCAAAGTCAAAGGCCAAGACGGTTTGCATTCTCATATCAAGCGTGACCTGCTTGTTGCGTGAGCTGCCATACGTCTACACCGAGACGATTTACCGCAGCCTGCCACTTTTTGTGAATCGGTGTTTCAAACATTATCTCGTTGTCGGCTTCAAGTGTGAGCCATGCATTGTCATGTAGCTCTTGCTCAAGTTGACCTGGACTCCAGCCAGCATATCCAAGGGCAATAATGGAATGGTTCGGGCCTTTGTCGTTGCCTAACACCGACACTATATCTTTTGAGGTGGTAACCATTATTTCAGAGCTTAAAGCCAAGCTAGAAGCCCATCCGGCTTGGGTACTGTGCAACACAAACCCTCTGTCTGGGTTTACTGGCCCACCGCAGACCACGATTTTGTCGAGTTTATCGTCTTCAATATGCGCTTGTTTGTCGGTTTGTTCGATAAGCTCTTTAAAGCTCATGCGCGACGGTTGATTAATCACAATTCCCATCGCGCCCTCATCATTATGTTCAAGAATGTAGGTCACAGAGCGAGAAAAATACTGGTCATCTAGCGCCGGCATGGCAATGAGAAAATGATTTTGTAAGCTTGTAATTTGCTTAATATCAGCCACGGTAGTTATTTACTCCTAAAGACGTTTCTCAATGGCATCAAACAGCTTGCCGCATATATTTATCGGGTAAGCCGCTTCAATCTCTCGCACGCATGTGGGTGAGGTAATATTGATTTCTGTTACTTTGTTGCCAATCATATCTAAACCTACAAATAAAATACCGCGGTCAGGCATGTCTTTGGCAATGGCTGCAGCGACCTTCATGTCTTCGTCATTTACTTGCTGCGGCTCACCTGAGCCACCCGCCGCGAGATTGCCGCGAGTCTCGTTAGCCGCCGGTAATCGCGCCAAGCAATATGGGATAACTTCACAATCGACGAGCAATATGCGTTTATCGCCTTGTTTAATTTCAGGCATATAGCGCTGCACCATGGCGTGCTTTTTACCATTATCAGTGAGCACTTCACTTATTACGCCCAGATTTGTGCCGTCTTCGCTTACTCTGAATATTGAAGTGCCGCCCATGCCGTCGAGGGGCTTGCAAATAATATCTTTGTGCTTGGCATGAAAGGCTTTAAAGTCGGATTTTTTGGTGGTGACCAAGGTGTCTGGTATAAACTGGGGATAGAGGGCCGTAAACAGCTTTTCGTTGAAATCGCGCAGCGCCTGAGGTTTGTTTACCACTAGCGCGCCTGCCTTTTCTGCCAGCTCCAATATGTGCGTTGCGTACAAAAACTCACTGTCGAAGGGTGGGTCTTTGCGCATTAATATCACGCTCATGTCGCCCAAGGTAATTTCTTGTTCGCTAAGCACTTCGTAATATTGCGCTTGCTTGTCGGTAACCCGAATGGATTTTGAAGATGCCAACGCAAGGCCGTTGTCGATACTCATATCTTTTTGCTCAACATAATGAATCTCATAGCCACGTCGTTGTGCCTCGAGCATCATTGCAAAACTCGTATCTTTTTTAATGTTGATAGCGCTTATTGGGTCCATGACCACCGCTAGTTTTTTTACCGCCATGTGTCAGTCTCTGCTACGTTACCGCAGTCTACTAATGAGTTATAAAATACAGTGTGGTGCTTTACTGTCAAAATACAAGTTAAAGGTCGCCATGCGTTGCTTGTAAAATAGAAATACTCGCAAGTGCGGCGGTTTCAGTGCGTAATATTCTTGGCCCAAGATTAACCGGCGTGTATGCAACCTGGGAGGCTGTATAAACCTCTTGCTCTGAAAATCCGCCTTCTGGCCCAACTAGCAAGATATATCCATTCGGCTCGCGCCCCACACCCGACAAATAGCTTTCGCTACCGGGCGCTAATATCAATTTTTTCTTTTTCGACTGTTGCCCAACAAATTGACTGAAGCTAAGGGTTGGGTGAAGCACAGGTAGACGGTTACGCTGGCATTGCTCGCAAGCAGAAATAATAATTTTTTGCCACTGCTCGTGCTTCTTTAGCCAGCGTTCCTCGCTCAGCTTTACGTTGCAATATTCAGTAATCACTGGAGTTATCTCGGTTACTCCAAGCTCTACTGATTTTTGTAGGGCAAAATCCATGCGATCACCCTTCGAGACGCCTTGAGCAAGGTGAAGGCTGAGAGGTGACTCTACATGCAAGCTGATTTGTGCATCGACTAACACACTCGTATGCTTTTTGTGACCGTGCACGATTTGAGAAGGGTAATCAGCACCGTCGCCGTTAAATAAAATAAGGGGTGCGCCTTCCTTTAGCCTCAGCACAGTAACGATATAATGAGACAAGGTACTATCGAGAGTAATTTCTGCATCTGCCTGTAGCGGCTGATCAGCGAAAAATCGTGGTATGCGCATGAGTGTCAAGTGAAGTGAAACAGGCGAGGATTATGTCAAACAAACACGGTGCCTGTCGAGCAGACTGAGTTACTTTTAGTAGATAAGATAAAGGTAATGAGGAATAAAAAAACGGAGGCTTAAGCCGCCTCCGTTTTATTGTTTTTAATACTATAGTTCACATTGTAAGATTGTGAAATGGGGTCTTTACGAGCCCCAGACATGACATCATTTATGTTTGTTGGTTGACTCTGATTTTTCCGTGCATGTACGGTATTTTTACCACGCGCTTCTGTAAGAGAAAACGCAAAAAGGCCCAGCACTACTAAAAATAACATCGTCAATATAATTACAGAGGATTCCATACTCTTTTCGCTCCGTGTTTCCACTGATTGAAATTTATACACCCATCATATTCGCTTTGCAAGCAAATGTGTTGCAATTTTGCTACACATTTCGTAAGTCTGTGTATTTTTTACAAAAATTTATTGCTAATTGTTATTTGTAATTGCTAGATTGGGGTATATCCATTTGAGGAGGCGTAGTGTAATTCAACTCAATGGGTATTCCTAAACATTTTACACAAAGGAAATGTCACTATGTTCGATTTAAGCACAGATGACGCAACTAAATATTTAGACGCGTACATCATTCCATTTGCGATAAATTTAGTCGTCGCAATCATAATATTTGTTATTGGTAAAATTGTAGTCAATATTCTTGTTAACTTAGTCGGTAAGCTTCTTGAGCGTGCTAAGTACGACGAAATGCTAGTTAGCTTTATTAAGAGTATTGTTAAAGCGATCTTAATGTTGTTTGTTATTATTGCAGCGCTTGGTGAACTCGGGGTTGATACAACGTCCTTGATTGCCATTTTAGGTGCAGCTGGTTTAGCAATTGGCTTGTCTCTTCAAGGTTCTTTGCAAAACTTCGCAGCTGGTGTCATGTTGCTGGTATTCAAGCCTTTCAAGGCCGGTAACTTTATTGATGCAGGCGGTGCCATGGGCACGGTTAAAAGCATTGGTATTTTCACGACAATCATGAATACACCAGATAACAAAGAAATTATTGTGCCTAATGGCAGTATTTACGGCGGTAACATAACAAACTTCTCTGCAAAAGATACGCGCCGAGTAGATATGGTGTTTGGTATTGGCTATGGCGATGACCTTAAAAAAGCCAAAGCAGTACTCACTGAAATGGTGGGTGCTGACGAGCGTATTCTTAAAGAGCCTGCTCCTCAGGTGGCAGTATCTGAGCTGGGTGACAGCAGCGTGAACTTTGTTGTTCGACCTTGGGTTAATGCCGCAGATTACTGGGGCGTGATGTTCGACTTTACTGAAGAAGTGAAAATGCGCTTTGACAAAGAAGGTATTTCTATTCCATTCCCACAAATGGATGTGCACGTGCACAAAGATGCCGAATAAACGTTTATTCGCAGTTTAAAACAAAAAACCAGTGCCTCGGCACTGGTTTTTTTTGATATGGCGAAAAGCTTGCAAAAATTGCGCGCCTATCCACAGTTCGGTTTGTTTTTTACTTTATTATATGTGGCCAAGGCATTTGGCATATTCGCGTTTAGATTGTTGATGCGCGTCTCAGGTGCCGGGTGAGTCGACATTATTTCCAAAGGGCGCTGTCCTGAACTTGCTGCGTTCATGTTTTTCCAAAGATCAACTGATTGGCGAGGGTCAAAACCCGCCTTTGACATTAAATCTAAGCCAATAATGTCTGCCTCGCTCTCGTGTGCGCGGCTAAACGGAAGCGCAACGCCTACCTGCACACCTAAACCGAGAGCTGACATAATAGCAGGTGTTTGCTGTACATCATTCGCTTTGAGCGCTTGGTTTACGACCTCTTGGCTCACGCCGATAAGTGTAGAGTGGCTCATACGCTCATTCCCGTGTTGAGCGAGCACATGACCTACTTCATGGCCAATCACCGCTGCCACTTGGTGCTGATTCTTAGCCACCTCTAAAAGGCCCGTATATACGCCAATTTTTTTACCGGGTAGGGCGAACGCGTTAACCTGCTCAGACTCAAATACAACCACTTCCCAAGCGTCAACATCAGCGTTGTCACCTAGTTGGCGAATTATGTTGTCGGCAATACACTGAACAAACTCATTGGTCACGGGCTTATTTGAGATGGGTGTTTGTTGTTTCATGCCGGCAAAAGCCTGAACACCCGACTGCGCTAACTGCTCATCAGAATACAGAAGTACTTGGCTTCTTCCGGTAGGGGAGGTGGTACAAGCGCTGAGTACACTGACGACAAAACCAAGCGCAACAAGCGCTCCACTTCTTTTACTTACTAGCGTATTGCTCATATTGTTAAACCTCGATTAGTACCTGCTTTGTATAATTATTATAATGCAACATTTTAACGCAGCATTATAGCGCTGCATCATCGCGCAATACAGAGGCCTTATCGGTTTGTTCCCATGGAAACTCTTCACGGCCGAAGTGACCGTAGGCAGCCGTTGGCAGGTAAATCGGGCGCTCCAAGTCTAGCATTTGAATAAGCCCATAAGGACGCAAGTCGAAGTGGCGCTTAACCAATTCAATAAGGGCCTGCTCGCTAATTTTGCCGGTACCAAAGGTGTCGATATTAATAGAGGTGGGTTCTACAACGCCAATTGCGTAAGACACTTGAATTTCACAGCGCTCGGCTAAGCCTGCCGCTACAATGTTTTTGGCGACATAGCGGCCCGCATATGCGGCACTGCGGTCAACTTTGGATGGGTCTTTGCCCGAAAAGGCGCCGCCGCCGTGACGAGCCATACCGCCGTAGGTATCTACAATTATCTTTCTTCCGGTGAGGCCGCAATCGCCCATCGGGCCGCCTATTACGAATCTTCCAGTGGGATTAATATGAAACTTAGTGTTTGCGGTCAACCACTGTGCCGGTAATACAGGCTTTATGATCTCTTCCATCACCGCTTCGCGAATGGTGGCATTGTTTACACTATCGCAATGCTGAGTAGACAGCACCACAGCGTCAATGGCTACAGGCCTATTGTTTTCATATACAAATGTGACCTGTGATTTTGCGTCCGGGCGTAACCATGGCAATTGACCATTTTTACGCAGCTTAGCTTGTTGCTGTACCAATCGATGCGAATAGGTGATGGGAGCGGGCATCAGCACGTCGGTTTCGTTGCTAGCATAGCCAAACATAAGACCTTGGTCTCCAGCACCTTGCTCTTCGGGGGATGCACGGTCTACCCCTTGATTGATGTCAGACGATTGTTTTCCGATGGCGTTTAGTACCGCACACGACTCACCGTCAAAGCCCATATCCGAATGGGTATAGCCGATATTTTTCACGGTTGTGCGGGTAAGCTCTTCAATGTCTACCCATGCGCTGGTGTTGATTTCACCGCCCACTAAGACCATGCCGGTTTTTACAAATGTCTCACACGCTACGCGTGCTTTTGGATCTTCTTTTAAAATAGCGTCGAGTACTGCATCTGAAATTTGGTCGGCAATTTTATCTGGGTGACCTTCTGAAACTGACTCTGAAGTGAATAAGCGTGAAGTCATTTAGTATCCTGTTTAACAAAATGATATTGAATATTAATAAGTATGAAAGGTTAAGCCGTGTTGTACTGCGCCAGTCTTATGATATGCGACCGCGCCGTACCTTTACTTAGTATCCGCAGATATTACGCAGATATTACTTAGTATCGGCAGATATGACCTTTGTATGCGCGTAAGTATAGTATATTTCCGTCTAGACGTCTAAAAGTCTATTTGAATTATCCATATTTACTGAGCGGATGTTCGCTTTGGATCATAAAAACTTATGATGACGATGGGTCGATTGCGGATTCATTGTGCAGATAAAAGCCTAAACATTGAGTAAAAAAAACAAATCAAAAGTGTTAATTAATGATTGAAGTGCTCTACACCCTGCGCCACAATGCGTAGTCTTAAATGAGGCATAACGCCCAATTTGGTATATTTAAAGGAGATTACATGTCATCACGTCGCGAACTCGCTAATGCTATTCGAGCCCTCAGTATGGATGCAGTACAACAAGCAAAATCAGGACATCCTGGCGCACCGATGGGAATGGCTGACATCGCTCAAGTATTATGGTGCGATTTTTTAGCGCACAATCCTAAAAATCCAAACTGGGCTAACCGCGACCGTTTTGTATTATCTAACGGTCATGGCTCAATGTTACTTTATTCATTGCTCCACCTCACAGGCTACGAATTGCCCATTGAAGAATTAAAACAGTTTCGTCAACTTCACTCGAAAAC
This sequence comes from Glaciecola siphonariae, assembly GCF_042652645.1. Taxonomy (NCBI): domain Bacteria; kingdom Pseudomonadati; phylum Pseudomonadota; class Gammaproteobacteria; order Alteromonadales; family Alteromonadaceae; genus Glaciecola; species Glaciecola siphonariae. The sequence goes on along the minus strand of NZ_JBHSGU010000002.1, from coordinate 1,770,272 downwards.
GCCGGGCCACCCTGAATATGGGTATGCGCCGGGTGTAGAAACGACTACCGGTCCATTAGGTCAAGGCATTTCTAATGCCGTGGGTATGGCACTCGCCGAAAAAGTACTAGCAGCTCAGTTTAACCGCGACGACTTTGATATTGTTAATCACTTTACCTACGCATTTTTAGGCGATGGCTGCATGATGGAAGGCATTTCTCATGAGACTTGCTCGTTGGCCGGCACGCTGGGTTTAGGGAAGTTAATTGCATTTTGGGATGACAACGGCATCTCGATTGATGGAGAAGTAGAAGGTTGGTTTAGCGACGATACACCAAAGCGTTTTGAGGCTTATGGTTGGCACGTTATTTCTGGCGTAGATGGTCACGACCCTGCACAAATCGCTGCCGCGGTCGAAAAGGCTCAAGGCCAAACCGACAAACCTACGCTGATTTGCTGCAAAACCACCATCGGTTTTGGGTCACCAAACAAGCAAGGTAAAGAAGAAAGCCACGGCGCGCCCTTAGGTGATGACGAAATTGCGCTCACGCGTGAGGCACTTGGTTGGTCTCATGCTCCTTTTGATATTCCCGCCGACATCTATTCAGCTTGGAACGCAGCAGACAAGGGCAGCGAATTAGAATCAGCATGGAACGAAAAATTCTCGAAATATCAACAGGCTCATCCGGAGCTAGCACAAGAGTTTATTCGTCGTAAAACCAATGTGTTGCCAAGCAATTGGCATAAAGACGTAACAAAGTATATCAATGCTCTGCAAGACAACCCACAAGATATTGCGACCCGCAAAGCGTCGCAAAATACATTAAATGCATACGGTCCTATGTTACCAGAACTGTTAGGCGGCTCTGCTGACTTAGCCGGTTCGAACCTCACTATTTGGAAAGGTTGTAAGGGCGTGAGCGCTGATGATGCCAGCGGCAACTACATTTATTACGGCGTGCGTGAATTTGGTATGTCTGCGATGATGAACGGCATCACGCTGTATGGCGGTTTCAAAGCCTATGGCGCAACCTTCTTGATGTTTATGGAATACGCTCGAAACGCAGTGCGTATGGCTGCGATCATGAAGCAGCCGGCGATTTTTGTGTACACCCATGACTCGATTGGCTTGGGCGAAGATGGTCCTACCCATCAACCGGTAGAGCAACTTGTGGCGCTTCGTAGTACCCCTAACTTAGATAACTGGCGTCCATGCGATCAAGTTGAATCGGCAATTGCATGGAAAGCCGCAATTGAGCGTACCGATGGTCCTACTACGCTTATATTTACTCGACAAGGCTTACCGCAGCAAGCGCGTAATCCTCAGCAGTTGACCGATGCAGAGCGCGGTGGCTATGTACTGGTCGATAGTGAAAACACCCCTGAGATCATTTTGATTGCAACCGGGTCTGAGGTGCATCTAGCCGTTGAGGCAGCTCAGCAATTGAGCGCTCAAGGCAAAGCTGTGCGCGTTGTGTCTATGCCGTGTACGGATGTGTTTGATAGACAGTCTGCGAGCTATAAAGAATCGGTATTACCTGCTAACATAAGCAAACGTGTTGCAGTTGAGGCCTTGTCAAAAGACAGCTGGTATAAGTACGTAGGGCTAAATGGCGCAGTAGTGGGCATGGACACCTTTGGTGAATCTGCGCCAGCGGGCGATTTATTTAAGCACTTTAACATTACCACTGAGGCCGTTGTACAAGCTGCATTAGATTTATAGGCTAATGTAAAGGAAGAAAACGTGCTTCGTATAGGCATAAACGGGTTTGGCCGTATTGGACGCAGTGTTGTACGTGCCATATACGAAAACGGGTTCCAAGAAAGCATTCAGGTAGCGGCTATTAATGAAGTCGCCGCGCCTGAAGCTATGGCCCACTTGCTCCAGTACGACAGTACCCACGGGCGCTTCGCCCATAAAGTCACGCATATTAAATCGGGTAGTTTGAATACGATTCAGATTACTCCACCACGCGGTAGGGGGATTGTTCATCCTAGCCGCGAATCTTTAAGCGGCCAACAGTCTAAAATACCCACCAAAGACGATACGATTGCCTTGCTGCACGAAGCCGACTTAAACAAGCTTGATTGGGCGGCTCATAACGTCGATATCGTGCTTGAGTGCACCGGCATTTATTCTACTGCTGACGATGCAAGAACGCACATGAGCCGCGGTGCTAAAAAAGTGCTCTTTTCACAGCCCTGCGGACAGGACATGGAAATCACTGTGATTTACGGCGTAAATCATCAAGCGGTGTTAGCTGAACATAAGATTGTGTCAAATGGTTCTTGCACCACCAACTGTATCGTTCCGGTAATTCAAGCTCTTGATAATGCATTTGGTGTTGAAAGTGGCACCATAACAACCATTCATTCATCGATGCACGACCAGCAGGTGATTGATGCTTATCATCCTGATTTGCGCCGCACGCGCGCAGCTAGCCAATCAATCATCCCGGTAGATACCAAATTGGCTGCAGGCATTGAGCGTATTTTGCCCCACTTTGCGGGGAAATTTGAAGCGATTGCCGTGCGGGTACCGACCATTAATGTAACCGCTATGGATTTGAGCGTAACCCTACGCGAAAAGGTGAAAGTGGCTCAAGTAAATAAAGTACTTGCGAATGCTTCGGCACATTTTCCGCCTAATATTATTGATTACACCGAAGAGCCGCTGGTGTCGGTGGATTTTAATCACGACCCTCATTCGTGCATAGTAGACGGGACGCAAACCCGCGTGAGTCACATGCAGTTGGTCAAAACACTTGTATGGTGCGATAACGAATGGGGCTTTGCTAACCGCATGATTGATACCGCCCTGCACATGCATTCGGTCGGATACGACCCAAAACTCTAGGAGACAAAAATGCCTATTACCGCGATGACAGATTGCGACTTAAGCAACAAACGCGTATTGATTCGACAAGATTTAAATGTGCCGCTAAAGCACGGCAGTATTACCTCCGATGCCCGCTTAAAAGCCTCGATCCCAACGATAGAACAGGCACTTAAGCAAGGCGCGGCGGTGTTAGTAATGTCACACCTTGGGCGTCCTAGCGAAGGTCAACAGGATGCTGAGTTTTCACTTAAACCGATTGCCGATTACTTAGCGCAGCATTTGAACGCCAAAGTAAATTTTGTGACGCACTATCTAGATACCACAGAGGTGCCTGCGCCAGTGGGCGAGGTAACGTTGCTTGAGAACGTACGCTATAACAAAGGCGAAAAAGCAAACGATGAGACCCTTGCCAAACAATACGCTAGCCTTTGCGATGTATTTGTTATGGACGCGTTTGGCACCGCCCATCGAGCGCAAGCCAGCACCCACGGCGTAGCAAAGTTTGCCAATCAAGCCGTGGCAGGCCCCTTGCTCGACGCTGAACTCAAAGCATTATCAAAAGCCTTAGATAACCCAAAGCGCCCGTTGGTAGCTATTGTGGGCGGCTCAAAAGTTTCAACCAAGCTAACGGTGCTATCGGCACTCGCCAATAAAGTGGACCAACTTATTGTAGGCGGCGGAATTGCCAACACCTTTATTGCCGCCCAAGGGCATGGTGTAGGCAAGTCTTTAGTTGAAGAAAGTTTAACCGATGAGGCAAAACGCTTAACTGACTTAGCAAAAGCTAATGGTGGAGAGATTCCCATTCCCACCGATGTGGTGGTAGGGAAAGAGTTTAGCGAAAGCGCGCAAGCCAGCATAAAACCGGTCGCACAAGTCGAGAGTGACGACATGATTTTTGATATTGGCCCAGATACCGCTCAATATCTTGCCAATATATTGAAAAATGCGGGCACGATTGTGTGGAATGGGCCAGTTGGTGTATTTGAATTTGATCAGTTTGGTGAGGGTACTAAGGCTATCGGGCAAGCGATTGCTGACAGTGAGGCATTTTCTATTGCTGGCGGTGGCGATACCTTAGCGGCCGTCGATAAGTACGGCATTGCCGAAAAGGTATCGTATATTTCGACGGGCGGTGGGGCATTTTTAGAATTTTTAGAAGGAAAAGAGCTTCCGGCTGTGGCAATATTGAATCGCGACTAAATAATCAGCAAGGCGCAAAAGCCTTCTATATCCAAATGAAGATGAGGACAAACGGAAAATGACCACGCAAGCACAACAAGATATGTTAGCAAAGGTAAAGCAAGAAGTAGGGTTTATTGCAGCGTTAGACCAAAGCGGCGGCAGCACGCCCAAGGCGCTTAAGCTTTACGGGGTTGAAGAGAATGAATACAGCAATGACGAAGAAATGTTTGCTTGTGTTCATGCTATGCGCTCACGCATCGTGACAAGCCCTGCCTTTGACGGCAAGCGAGTACTCGGCGCTATTTTGTTTGAAAATACGCTTGATAGAGATATTGAAGGTAAATCGAGTGCGCGATTCTTGTGGCAAGATAAACACGTTGTCCCGTTTTTAAAAGTAGATAAAGGCCTAGCGGATGAAAAAGACGGCGCTCAAGTGATGAAAGAAATGCCCGAGCTTGACGCGCTTTTAGCAAAAGCCAATGCACAAGATGTGTTTGGCACCAAAATGCGTTCAGTGGTAAAACTTGCTAATGCAGACGGCATTAAAGCTGTGGTTGAACAGCAGTTTGCGGTAGGTAAGCAAATTATTGCAGCAGGTTTAGTGCCGATTGTTGAGCCTGAGGTTGATATTAATAGTCCAGAGAAAGCAGAGGCAGAGGCACTGCTTCGTAGCGAGATTCTGCGTCATCTAGATGCACTCGCGCCCGACGAGCTGGTCATGCTAAAGCTGACCCTGCCTGAGCAAGCTAACTTTTATCAGCCCTTAATTGAGCATGCAAACGTGCTCCGTGTAGTGGCCTTATCGGGGGGCTACGTCAGAGATGTGGCAAATCAGCGTTTGAGTGAAAACAACGGCATGATTGCGAGTTTTTCGCGTGCATTAACCGAAGGCTTGAATGCTAAACAGTCTGATGATGAATTCGATAGTACGCTCGATGCCACTATTCAAGGCATTTACGACGCGTCTGCTACCTAAGTCTTTAGTACGCCTGGCACTCGGCTTCAGCATCGCTTTTATTCTATAAGCAATGTAATGCCGAGTGTCTTTAAATATTTGGTTTCTTTGTTCAAATCGGCTTGTAACAAACGATTGTTCTCAAGAACCTTGTCGCTAAAGCACAGCGTGAGCATATCGTCTTGCGTGCTGCACTCAATAGCGCTCTGAAACGCAACTTGGCGATTTACGTTCAGTAAAATACCGAGACGCAGGATGGTAAGCATCCTAGCAATACATGTTTCGGTATATTCAATACTCACCGGAAAATCCTCTTTTACTATCTTCTTTCGATGAAAGCGCACCATCGCACTCATCACGCGCTGCTGGTCTTGGTTAAACCCCGGTAAATCTGAATTAGAGAGTATGTAGCTTGAATGTTTTTGTATGCCTCTGGAATTCACTTGAAGACCGATTTCATGAAGCAAAGATGTCCACCCAATCATAAAACGAAACTTTGCCTCTTCGAGCTGCCAGCCCTTCTTAACCTGATTGTAAATAGACATACTGGTTTTTAATACTTTGTGGGCATACTGCGTATCCACGTCGTACCGTGTTGCAAGGCTTTGTGCGGTGCGCACGCGCACATTTTGAGAGGTCTGCTGACCCTGTAGCTCTCTTAGAACACCCTCCCTTAACGCAAACTGCGATATTTCAACCTCTTTAAGCTTAAGCGACTGGAATATGGCAAGCATAATACACAGCCCCGCGGCAAATACCGGCTTTCGGTCTTCGGTCAGACCTTGAAAGTCGAGCGCATCAGCACTGCCTTTTTCGATGCAGCGAGCAACTAACAGCTGTAAGTCATGTTGATTAAACGGATGGAATTGCTCACTGTCGTTAGGTTGCGCAACTAGGGCAATTGCTTTAGCGGTGCCTGAACTTGCCACGCTATACTGCCAGTTAAACTCGCGTAAGTTGGCACACGCTAACTCTAAATCCTGCTCAGCAGCGGTGATGGCTTTTTCTACTGCAGAGCGCGTGATTTTTCCGTCTGCAAAAAAACGTTTTTGATAGCTAACGCATCCCATTTGTACGCTTTTACAAAGCTGCGGTGCGCTACTTTTGCCAACCGCAAACTCTGTAGAGCCGCCGCCGATGTCTATGATTAGGCGACTTCCTTCGTTATTGGTGTTTGATGCGATACCTACGTAAATGAGACGGGCCTCTTCGGCACCTGAGATAATCTCTATGGGAAACGGAAATACTTTGCGAGCGCGTCGTAAAAATGTGTTGGCATTTTTAGCGCGTCTTAGCGTGTGCGTGGCAACCACGCGTATAGCGTCAGGCGTAACGCCAGAAAGGCTTTCCATCATGCTTTCAAGCGTTGCAATGCCCCTGTCCATGGCTTCATCTGACAAGCAAGACTTTTCATCGAGGCCATCGGCTAATCTCACCTTATGCTTCACTCGATTCACAACTTGCACTGCATCGGCAACAACCCGAGCGATAACTAGGTGAAAGCTATTAGAGCCAATATCTAGTGCGGCTATCGTTTCGGTTGTTCTTTGTTCAGTATTATCAAAAATTTGATATAGGTTTTGCAATTAGTTGGCCTCTTTGGCGGCTAAGTATTCATGTATCTGAATCTGCGAGCGTAGCTTTTTTCGATTGCCGCGTTTGACGTATGCATTCACTTGGTCTTTATCAATCACGCGGGCTTTCAGGGTGTCTTGAAACTGTAACTCCAACAAATCAATGATCATTTGCCGTGCATCGGCGTCGTTAACCGGACAACCCACTTCAATGCGATAGTCCATGTTACGCGTCATCCAGTCTGCAGATGAGATATATATTTTGCGGTCGCCGCCATTCTCGAACACCATTATCCTTGGGTGCTCTAGGAAGCGGTCTACGATACTTATCAGTTCTATATTTTCGCTCATGCCGCTGACACCGGGAATTAAAGCACACATCCCACGAATGATACCGCGTATTTTAACGCCTGACTGAGAGGCTCGATATAGGTCATCTATGAGCTCGGGGTCAACGAGATTATTAATCTTAAAGGTGATTTGCGCGAAGTGTCCTTCGGTAGAGCGCTGAATCTCTTGGCGTATGAGAGACTGGATTTTGCTGCGCGCATTAATTGGCGAAACCTGAAGCTGATTAAACCGCACCTTTTTATACGGATTTTGTATCATCTCTATGACCTGGATTGCCTCAAAAGCAAGCTCTTGGTCACAGGTAAACAAGGATAAGTCAGTATAAATTTTGGCGGTTTTTTCATTGAAATTACCCGTGCCAAAATGTGTGTAGTGCTTAAGTTGCCCGCGCTCCTCTCGACTTACAATACACAGCTTGCTGTGGATTTTTACACTGGGGTTACCCAATACAACTTTGATTCCAGCATCGGTCATGCGCTTTGACCATGCGATGTTGTTCTCTTCATCAAACCGAGCTCGCAGCTCTACAACCACGGTTACTTTTTTGCCATTGTCTACCGCATCAACCAACGAGCTTATTATGCGTGATTGCGAGGCCACACGATAAATATTCAACCTGATATGTTTTACCTGCGGATCGAAGGCCGCTTGGCGCACAAATTCAGTAAAATGCAGAAAATCATGATAAGGGTAGTAGAGCAGTATGTCTTGCTTTGCGATGGCGTCAAACACCGTATCATGCTCGCTAAACATTTTGCTCCGAAGCTTGGGCAGCGGAGAATGCTCAAGGTAGGAGCGGCCAACATTTGGAAAGCCAATAAAGTCTTTAAAGTTACGATAATGCCCAGCGCTTTGAATGGTGTCTATGTTTGATATTCTTAAACGCTTACGTAGGTCATTGATCATTTCATCAGGCATGCCCTTGTCGTGAATAATGCGCACGGGTTCAGCAATCAAGCGCTGCTTCATACTTTCTGACATCTTGTCTACATAGCTTTCATCTATCTCATCATTAATCGAATACTCGGCATCACGGGTAATTTTAAATGAGTAAGCTTCGGCCGTTTCAAAGCGTACAAAGCCTTTAAATATCTCTTCAACGCAAAGTTTGATTACGTCGTCGAGCAAGATGATTTGTTTCTTTTTTCGCGTGCCTTGAGGCGGCAACACCACAAAGCGACTGGTTTGGTTGGTCGGGATTTCAACAACTGCATATTTAGTATTGCGACCCGGACGATACAGCGCAACATCAAGATAGACTGAGCTGTCGTTTAAACGCTGTATGAGCTGCACTTTGTTATCAAGCAATATCGGGGCAATGTGAAGCAGCACATTATTGCGAAAATAATGCTTAACCCAATCAATTTGTTTCTCTTCGAGCTGTTGATAATTCAAAATATGAATGTTGTATCGCTTGAGCTCTTTGGTCACGGTTTTGTGAATGCTATCAAACTTAGCTGACAATACTTTTACTCGCTGCTGCACTTCTTGTAACAGCGAAATAAGCTCATCTGCGGTGTTCATATCACCGTCGTTTTGAGAAATAGTAATCAGGCGCTTTACGTCTGCCACTCGCACCCGATAAAATTCATCTAAGTTATTGCTATAAATGCCCAAAAAGCGAAAACGCTCAATTAATGGAGTGTTAGTATCGGCGGCTTCTTGCAGCACTCTCTCATTGAATGAAAGCCAACTAAGCTCTTTTGGAAAATATAAATTTTTACTCGCCACTGGCGTTAACCCTGTTATTTAAATTCTACAACTAAATCGTCGGTGATTTGCTCTAAAGCTTCTTTGACGTCGTCTATATCGGTGCTGTTGCTGCAGGCTAGCGTCATGTCAGCCGTAAAAATAGGGCTTCCCCAATTTGGTGCGCTCTCGCACTGGGTGCTCATTTCTTTAATGCTTACGTCTAAGTTACTTAAGCTATGGCTGATATCATTTACAATGCCTTGACGGTCATTACCGGTGACTAAAATGTCAAACTCTTGAGCCTGCTCACCTGGCTCGATAGTGGCCGGTAGCAGGGTAATTTGTAAATTAGACAAAGTGTGGCAGGCTTCAATAAGGGTGTTGTGATTATCTTGGGGCAACATAATTTCTACGAAGCCTGCAAAGTGCCCAGATAGATGACAAAAACTGCTTTTTAGCCAGTTACCATTTGCGCGCTCGACACAGGCCGCAATCTGGCGAATTAAACCAGGCTTGTCTTTTCCGATAACCGTCAATACCATTGCTTGCATATTCATTACCTTTTTATTTGATTCATCTATCATTATCGCAAACAATATTGCATGCTTATGAATCATAAATCAAAACTGACCCTATGCAACCAAATCCGCAAGAGCGCACAAATAAAAAACGACTCCGCGTAGACGCTTTTGCCAGCAAAGTCGTGACGCTGTTTGGTTTAACTGTGCTTGCGATGTTTATGTTGTTGATTTTGCATATATTAAAAAATGCTTTTCCGCTTCTGCAAACCCCTACACTGAGCTTAAAACAAGACTACTTTTTGAGCGTGCCATCGTCACTGCGCTCAATTCAGCAGATGGGAGATGAAGTCGTCGGTTTATCGTTTTCTCAATGCAAAGTGGTCTTGTATGCGCTTGCGCCATTTTCAAATGGTGCTAATCCCAGTCTTATCAATGCCTATTCAGAGGGCATGCAAGAGCAAGCAAGCTTTAATCACAGTTGTGGCGCTGCCTTCATCGATATGCCCGGCGATACCGATTACCTTGCTGATTACGCTATGTTGCGTGAAGACGGCCTCGTTGAGCTGTATAGCATCAACAATTTAAGTGGAGCGCTTGAACGCAATTTACGCGCATCGTTTAATCTGCCCATTGATAAGTTCGCAAATTCTATGGATGCTGTGAAGTCTCTATCGTGGCAAATGCATCGCTATAACAACAATATTGTGCTGCAGGCGAGCGACCCTCAAGGTAAGCATGTTGTGATATGGCATAGCTTAAATCGCTTGGTTGAACCTGAGGTTTTGCTTATTGAAGACGCCGACTATATAAAGGTGTTGCCTAGGTTTGCTCAAGTACTTGTTGTAAACGATGGAGCATACAGCTTACGAGATAAGGCAGGCGAAATACTGCAAACACTGCCGAAAGTCCAAGCAAATACGCGAGGCGAAGAAGGTGCGTCTCCAGCTAATACAGCCAAGCCGATTATTTTGCTGTCTCCCAGTCAGCGCACCGTCTACATTTGGTCTGAGCAAAATGGTGCGCGTCTTTGGCGCTCAAGCAATATCGACGGACGCTTTTTGCTATCTGAGGTCTCCCCCATTGAGGATGCAGAAGATGCGGCAATACTCGAGTGGGCCTTTGACCGCCAAACCATGGTGGCGATTGCGCGCACGGCAGACGATTCGTTGCGTATTTTTAACAGTGCAACAAATGAAGTGGTTAATCAGCATAGTCTTGTAAGGTCTGAGAGTGCAAGTTCTGAGCATGCAAGCTCTGCGCAAAAAATGCATTGGCACAATCAAGCCCTATATGTTGTTTATGAAGACAAGCTGAGCGTTTATCAGCTTAAAAACCCTGCAGGCATTACAACGTGGAAAAGCCTTTTTGAACAGGTGCAGTACTCGGGGTATCAAAGTGCCCAGTATATTTGGCAAACCAGTCAATCTGCCGAATTTGCCCAAGCTAAGTATTCACTCATCCCCTTAATTATCGGTAGCTTAAAAGCCGCCGTGTTAGCTTTGTTTGTTGCCATTCCCTTGTCTTTAGGTGCCGCTATTTACACGGCTTATTTTGCGTCTGCTAGGGTGCGCAGTCGAGTTAAACCCAGTATCGAAATGATTGAGGCCATTCCGTCAGTCATTATCGGTTTTGTGGCGGCAGTTTGGTTGGCGCCGTTCGCTGAACGCTCTTTGTTTGCTTTATTGGCATTGGTGATTAGTCTGCCTTTTGTTATTTTCGCGCTAGCGGCACTGCACAGCTGGGTAAAGCAAACAGATATCTATCTTAAGATACAGCCTTTCTATTTAGTGATGAGCGCCAGCACGTTTTTGGTTTTAATGCTGGGCGTATTTCACGGGTTTACTGCATTACAAAGCGTTTTAGATAGCAGTGCGATGGGGTCATCTGATGGGATACTAAGTGACTTAACCTTAAGTAAAACCACCGTTGTGGTGGCGCTGGCGCTAGGCGTTGCGGTGGCGCCTACCATTTATTCGCTGGTTGATGATGCGCTTTATGAAGTGCCAGATGGCGTCAAACAGGCCGCTTTTGCCCTAGGCGCAACGGAGCTGCAGACTTTGTTAAAGGTTGTATTGGTGGTGGCCCTACCCAGTATAATTTCAGCAATTATGCTTGGTTTAGGCAGAGCATTTGGCGAGACTATGATTGTACTTATGGTAACTGGCAACACTCCCATTGCAGACTGGGACTTACTCTCAGGTTTGCGTTCACTTACGTCTAACCTCACGATAGAACTGCAAGAGTCGAGCAGCGCCACGGCGCACTATCATATTTTATTTCTAACAGCGGCTATTTTGTTTGCCTTCACCTTTTTTATCAATACAGTTGCCTCGTTAATGAAACAGCGTCTTCAAGGTGATAAGCGTGTTTAGCCGTGCTCGCAACATGAATTACAAACAGGCTCTCTTTGAGGTCTTTGCATTGCTGTGTGCGTCTATTTTGATCATATTTTTAGTCGCGATGGTCGCTTTTATTACGGTCAAGGGCAGTCAGTATTTTCTTCCTCAAGCGGCCTATAAAGTGACCTTGACTTTCCCCACCGCAGAGCAAGAAGTGTTTTATCAGGCCAGCGGACGAGATGCCGCAGCCCTTCAAGCTGAGTTTGATGAAAGATACAAAGGACAGTTTTTAGCTGAGCCTCAAAGCAGGCCTCAAGTAGACGTGCACTTAGCAGAGCAGGTGTATCAGGTGGTGAGCAAAAGTGGCCGCGTATATTTTGGTGAGTTTTATGGGCTATTGAATGCTAACGAAGCGTTTTTACCTCTCAGTGAGCTCACAAACCTACAAAACACCGTAGACTTGCTGCAAAGTAACCTGACCGAAGTGCAACAGGGGAAGCTACGCGAACTGCATAGGCGGATTGCCACCTTAGACAATACCGACGTGGGCAACGACACACCCGCGCGAAAAACCTTGATGCAAGAGTATATACGCTGGCAAAACCACGCAAACGAACTCGATCGGCAAATTGAGCAGTATCGAATAAGCTTTAAAAAAGCTGATAACACACTTGTTGATATTGGCCTCAACGAACTCGATTTTTTGTATCAGCCCAATCAATTAAGCAGCCTCGAAAAAATTGGATTTACGCTGACTAAAATTTGGCAGTTTGTAAGTGACACTCCCAAACAAGCGTCTACAACCGGTGGCGTATTTCCGGCCATTTTTGGCACCGTGTTGATGGTGATATTAATGGCGGTGGTAGTGGCGCCCTTTGGTATCATCGCCGCGGTGTACTTACACGAATATGCGCCTGAAAACAAAACAACGCAGCTTATCCGCATCGGCATCAGTAATATGGCGGCGGTCCCGTCGGTTGTATACGGGGTGTTTGGTTTGGGCTTCTTTGTTTATACGATGGGCGGCTCCATTGATGAACTGTTTTACCCGCAAGCGCTGCCGTCTCCTACTTTTGGGACACCCGGATTACTATGGGCCAGTTTAACCATGGGTTTACTCACATTGCCGGTGGTCATAGTTTCAGCCGAAGAGGGCCTACAGCGCGTGCCAGAAGGATTGCGCAGCGGCAGTTATGCGCTGGGAGCGACAAAATTTGAGACAATCATGCGGGTGGTTGTGCCAATGGCAAGCCCTGGTATGTTAACTGGCATCATCTTGGCAATTGCACGTGCGGCGGGGGAAGTTGCGCCACTTATATTGGTTGGAGCGGTGAAGTTTGCGCCAAACCTGCCTATTGATGGCGAGTATCCCTTTGTGCACCTAGAGCGCCAGTTTATGCATTTAGGCGTGTTTATTTACGATGGTGCTTTTCACAACCAAACGCAAACTCAGTCGGCTTCACTAATGTTTGCAACTTGTATGTTGCTGCTGATCATCGTATTTTTATTGAATATTTCTGCGATATTAATTCGCCACCGGCTGCGTCATAAATATGAAAGAGCATAATAAGCTCAGTCACACACAAAGTAGTAAGGCCATTACATGCTAAAGTTATTTGAGCGAGACATTCTTTCAGTAGATGAAATATCCGCGGCGCAAACCGGCATTGACGTGCGCGATTTATGCGTACACCTGAACAATAAGCTAGTGCTCAATAATATTAATTTGCGTATTCCAAAAAACAAGATTACCGCAATTATCGGGCAAAGCGGATGCGGAAAAACAACTCTGCTCAATAGTTTCAATCGAATGAATGAACTCAATCGCAATCACCAATGCAGTGGCGAGGTATGGATAGACGATCGCAATATCTACGATCGTCGTGAAAGAGTATCGATGCTTAGAACGCAAATAGGTATGGTGTTCCAACGCCCTAATCCCTTTCCCATGAGTATTTACGAGAACGTTTGTTTTGGGCTTCGAATTCAGGGCGAAACGGCTCGGCGTAAGCTCGATGATAGCGTAGAGCGCGCCTTAAAAAATGCAGCACTGTGGGAAGAGGTCAAAGACCGGCTATATGACTCGGCATTATTACTGTCGGGCGGGCAGCAACAGCGCTTAATGATTGCGAGGGCCTTGGCTTTAGAGCCATCGATTCTGTTGTTAGATGAACCTACCTCGGCGCTCGACCCCCTAACAACCCTCTATATTGAAGAGTTAATAAACGCATTGAAAAAACAGTGCACGCTCGTGATAGTGACGCACAATATGCAGCAGGCTGCGCGTGTTTCTGATTATGCGGCGTTTATGCATCGCGGTGAATTAATTGAATTTTCTGATAGTGATTCTTTGTTTACCATGCCGGCCAAGCAGCAAACCGAAGACTATATCACTGGCCGCTACGGTTAAGGCAACATAGATTATGATGCGAAGACAAATCCAACTTAATACACACATCTCAGCAAAATTTAACCAAGAGCTTGAAGGCTTAAAACACTCTGTGCTCACTATGGGTGGAGTGATAGAACAGCAATTGGTTAACACGCTTGTTGCCTTGAAGGAAAAAGCCCCTAGCCTCGCCGAGCGCGTGGCATTGAATGACAGCAAAGTCGATATAATGGAAACGCAGGTTGAGCAAGAATGTATGCGGATTATTGCCAAACGAAACCCTACCGCTGGCGACTTACGCTTGATCATGACGGTGTCGAAAACGGCCACCGATCTTGAGCGAATGGGCGATGAAATTGCTCGAGTTGCGCGTCTGGTAACCTTAAACAAAATCCCCGACTCAGATTTAGTATTCAGCGGCATGCTAGATATTGGTAACCGAAATGTCACAATGATGCGAGCTACCTTCGATGCCTTTGCAAGACAAGACGATAAGGCCGCTATTCTTGCTCACCAGCTAGATAAAGACATTGACCGGGTATATAAAAAGGTATTGGAACAAACGGCTGCAGAGATCCAGCTAAATCCCAGTGAAATAAATCAATGGATGGATGTCCTTTGGGCTATTCGCGCATTTGAGAGAATAGGCGATCGCTGCAAAAATATTTGTGAGTATGTGATCTACCTTACCTATGGTCGTGATATGAACAGTGCATCAATGAAAAAAACAGTTAAAAAATTACTGAAATAAGAGATACTTAAAGGATTCAGCATCTGAAAATACATTTTATAATGGCTCTGCGGTTGCACCCGTTTTGAAATACAGATATATTTTTGCCAGCATAAAAGCCAACACTGACTTCTACACGATAGGCAAACTCCCCAATGGAAATTTTTGAAAGTTATAGCCTCATACTGGTTGTACTCGCGGCTACTTTTGGTTTTATTATGGCTTGGGGCATTGGTGCAAACGATGTTGCCAACGCAATGGGTACCTCGGTTGGCTCTAAAGCCATTACGCTAAAGCAAGCTATACTGATCGCGATGGTGTTTGAATTTGCTGGCGCCTATCTTGCCGGCGGGGAGGTAACTTCCACCATACGCAAAGGCATCATTGATGCCGGTTACTTCTCAAACGTTCCAGAATTACTCGTATTAGGCATGATAGCGTCGCTGCTAGCAGCCGGTGTGTGGCTGGTGATTGCTTCGTTTTATGGCTGGCCAGTCTCGACGACGCATTCAATTATTGGCGCGATTGTGGGCTTTACGGCGGTTGGCGTTAGCACCGAAGCGGTAGAATGGCTGAAAATTGGCGGCATCGTAGGCAGTTGGGTGGTGACTCCTGCGATATCTGGCTTGGTTGCCGTGCTTATCTTTTTAAGTGCTAAACGCCTTATTTTTGATAAAGAAAACCCTCTTTCACAAGCTATCCGCTATGTTCCTATTTATATGGGAATGGCGGGCTTTATTATGTCTTTGGTTACGATTAAAAAGGGCTTGAAACATGTTGGCTTAGGTCTACCTGCGGCGCAAGGCTATGCCTTGGCGATAGCCATCGGTGTGACTGTTGCCATTATCGGCGCGATCATTATTCGTAAGGTGAACAACCGTAAAAACGGCGAGAAAGCAACCTTCGCCCATCTGTCGGTAGAAGATCAACAGCTTAAAGTAGAGAAAGTGTTTGCCGTCTTGATGGTACTCACAGCTTGCTGCATGGCGTTTGCGCATGGCTCTAATGATGTGGCTAACGCCATTGGTCCTTTGGCGGCGGTGGTAAGTGTGGTATCGAACGATGGCGTTATCTTAGAGAATTCGCCATTAGCATGGTGGATTTTGCCGCTGGGCGGTTTTGGTATTGTTGCCGGCCTTGCGCTTTTTGGTCACCGCGTGATGAAAACCATTGGCTCGGGCATTACGCATTTGACGCCTAGCCGCGGCTTTGCAGCCGAGCTTGCTGCAGCAACTACCGTATTGATTGCATCTGGCACTGGCCTTCCCATTTCTACCACGCAAACCCTTGTTGGGGCCGTTTTAGGTGTGGGAATTGTGCAAGGTGTGGCCGCGCTTAACGGTAAAGTGATACGTAACATTGTAGTGTCTTGGGTGGTTACTTTGCCAGCAGGTGCAGGCTTCTCCATCCTGTTCTTCTTTATCTTAAGGGCGATATTCGGCGTATAGCGCGTGCGATTTCCCAACCTTAAACATCTGTACTATCTCACGGTGCTGCACAAAGAGCAGCACTTTGCTAAAGCTGCGCAAAAGTGCAACGTGAGTCAGTCAACCTTAAGCACTGCTATTCAAAACCTTGAAGAAAACATCGGTCAGCAGTTGCTAGAGCGGGAGCACAAGACATTCGTGTTTACCGACTTTGGTGAGGATTTAGTTGACCGTTCAAAGCAATTACTTGCTCACGCTCAAGATTGGACGAACTTTGCTGAGTCCTCTGGCGACTGGCAGTCGGGAGTGCTTAAGCTAGGCGTGATTCCTACCATCGCGCCATTTATGTTTGAGTCCATTATTACCGCGGTTCATCAACATCTGCCGAAGCT
The DNA here is from genome assembly GCF_042652645.1 of Glaciecola siphonariae. Taxonomy (NCBI): domain Bacteria; kingdom Pseudomonadati; phylum Pseudomonadota; class Gammaproteobacteria; order Alteromonadales; family Alteromonadaceae; genus Glaciecola; species Glaciecola siphonariae. Next base: position 1,753,899 of record NZ_JBHSGU010000002.1, on the reverse strand, counting down.
GCATTTGCAGTTAATGGAAGACACCACCGATAATCTTTTAACTAAGCTTAGCGACGGTGAAGTGGATTTGCTCCTACTAGCCCTACCTATGAAGACCCCAGGCTGCAAGCAGCTCTCGCTTGGCAAAGACCCTTTTCACTTAGTTGCCCATGAAAGTCGTAAAAACGAGCTCGCTTCGAGCTTCTCTATTGATAGTCTGCCAAACGACAGCATTTTTTTGTTGCAAAAAGAACACTGCTTGACCGAACACGCGGTAAGTGCGTGCGGTCTTGCACATAAAGCGCAAGTAAGTTCGTTAACCGCCAGTAGCTTGCATACCTTGGTTGCATTAGTTAACAGCAAGATGGGCTTTTCTTTTATGCCTGAAATGGCCCTTGATCAAGGCGTGCTAAGCGGCACGGATGTTGTGGCAATGCCGGCGGAAGACGACGCCTATCGAGAAATAGGTTTAACGTGGCGTGTAGGTACAACGCGCATGCAGCTATTTCGCAAGGTCGCGACCATCATTGCCAAACTGCTTCCGCAACCGAGAGCCGACTTGTAACAAAGCTCAACAGACCCTAGTCTCTTTTGCTTGGATATATGCTTTACACGGCAAAAGCCAGCCCCCAGCATTAAAGCGTATCTGCTAACATAAGTTATTGAAGTATCAGCTATCTCGCTCTAGTATTAGCAAATCTGCGAAACACGCAATCAGGACACATGATGCAAACTAAAGTAATTTTGAGCGGCGTTGGTTTATGGACGCCAAGCCATAGCATTTCTAATGTTGAGCTCATCGATTCGTATAATGCTTATGCTGACTATTATAACGAAACGCATGCAAGCGAAATCGAAGCGGGCACACTCGCTGCCAAACCTCACTCCAGTGCCGATTTTGTAGAGAAGGCGTCAGGCATAAAAAGCCGATATATTTATGCAAAAGAAGGCGTGCTAGACATTCATCGGATGCGCCCTGTTCTTGAGGAACGCGCTGATGATGAACTGTGTCAGCAGGCCGAAATTGCTGTGGAAGCGGCGAAAAAAGCAATGGCTAACGCGGGCAAAGCGGCTGCAGATATCGACGCGGTGATTGTATCTTGTGCTTACACGCAGCGTTCTTATCCGGCGATTGCCATTGAAGTGCAAGAAGCACTCGGAATTGAAGGCTTTGGTTTTGACATGCTAGTGGCGTGCTCAGCTGCCACGTTTGGCATGCATAGAGCTTATGAAATGGTAGCGGCGGGCACAGCGCGCGCGGTGTTAGTCATCAATCCTGAATTAGTATCGCCTCAAATCAACTATACCGACCGAGACAGTCATTTTATATTTGGCGATGTAGCCACGGCAACAATCATTGAGTCTGACAAAACCGCAGCTCCCGGTCATGGATTTGACTTACTAAGCACCAAGGCGGTGACTAAATACTCAAACAACATACGCTCAAACTTTGGGTATGTTACGCACGCCACCGACGCAGACCCTTACGGTCCTGATAAGCTTTTTCATCAGGAGGGCCGCAAAGTGTTTAAAGAAGTCTGCCCAATGGCGGCTGCTCACATAACCGAGCACTTAGCTTCGCACAACCTTGAGCCGAATGATCTTAAACGATGGTGGTTGCACCAAGCGAATATCAATATGAACTCGCTAATAAGTAAAAAGCTCTTGGGCCGAGAGGCAAGCGCAGAAGAGGCACCGATTGTACTAGACACTTATGCAAATACCGCCTCGGCTGGGTCGGTAATCGCATTTGCTTTGCATCATGAAGATTTGCAGAAAGGCGACTACGGATTGCTATGTTCCTTTGGTGCTGGCTACTCAATTGGTAGTTTGCTCGTTCAGAAAAGGTAGCGCCGTTTGTTCTTCAATCTAGGCTATGGCTTAAGCGCAGCGGCATATCTGCTCCTGCTGCTCATGTTGTTTGCTGTGCGTAAGGCTGGCATGGCCAAGTATCTTTTGATTTTTGCTACCCTTACTACGGTATTGTGGTCGGCTGTGCATTTAGGCGTGTTAAATTTAGCGCTCGGGCAAGAAAACCTCCTCAAGTATGATGCAATTCGCCAATGGGTCTGGATGTTGTTTATCGCCGCTTGCTTGCGCAATCAGTTTACTAGCTTCTTTAGTTTCGTTGGCCGACCTGAAACCCTCGCCATTATGCTGCTGCCAAGTGCAGTGCTGCTTACCTCTTTGTTTGTGTGGTTGCCTAGTACCTGGCAATTTAGCCTGCATACGCTATCAGCGCTGCAGGCGCTTGTATTACTTGAAGTGGTGTATCGTCAGGCTGATAAGGAAAAATGGGCATTTAAGCCCTTGGTACTTTATTTAGGCGCCTTAAGTCTTTTCGATTTTGTTACCTATGCCAATGCCACCATGGTCAATCAACTAAGCTGGAATTTTTTTGCGGCTCGTGGCTATATCTACCTCGCACTTATGCCATTTTTAGTACTTGCCATTCGGCGCATACAGCATTGGGGCATTGATATTTTTGTGAGTCGTGAGGTGGTGCTGCACAGCACCCTTTTACTGGTAGCCGGTCTTTATTTGATGGCGATGGCGCTGTTGGGTTACGTCGTTAAATATTTAGGCGGTAGCTGGAGCTTGCCATTGCAGATGGCGCTCGTGGTGGTGTCTTTGGTGCTGCTAATCAGTTTGTTTATGTCGCACCAGTTTCGAAACAGCATCAAAGTGTTCATCACTAAGCATTTTTATGCCAATCAATTTGACTACCGAGCGGAGTGGCTTAACCTCACAAAACGTTTATCGGCGGTCGACCAAACCTCAGATAGCGTATATCAAACAGCACTTGACGCCTACCTCGCCGGCATTGGTTATGCGCAAGGTTGCCTACTCAAGGTTAAAGGCGAGCGCAGTGAGATTGTCGCGCTCACAGAAGGGGAGCTGATTGTTAATACCGAGAGCCTGCTAAAAGACATTGCGCCGGTGCTGAGTTTTTGCCGGCACAAGCATTGGATTATAGACTTTGATGAATTGCGTGCTCAACCTGGCCTATATGAGGATTTAACACAGCGCGAAACGCTTATGCGCAGTTTCCCCTATCAATTAGCCGTACCGATTTACCAGCATGACTCACTTTGGGGGCTGGTATTGATGCGTGCGCTTGAACCGGATAAACGTAGCTTAAATTGGGAACTAAGAGACTATTTAGGTGCGTTAAGCGACCAGATTGCGAATTTTATTTTTCATGGGGAGAGTTCAAAAGCATTGGCCGAAAATGCGCAGTTTGCGGCATTTAATCGTATGTCGGCTTTTGTTGTGCACGACCTGAAAAACGTACTTGCCCAAATCAATCTGATTTTGTCGAACGCCCAACAGCATAAATCAAACCCTGAATTTATTGAGGATACTTTTGAAACCTTAGAATACACCCAAGAACGAATGGATAAGATGCTCAAGCAGCTCACTAACAAAAAAGTTGAAGCCAAGCAGAGCTTGCAGCGCTTAGATATTGTAGCTGCAATTGCCGAGTTGATTGAGCAAAAATGCTGCGCGCAGCTACCGCACCCCCGCTTAAAAAGTCATCAAGCGCTGGAAATTAAAATTGATACCGATAAATTTCTCAATGTCATGTATCATCTTATCAATAACGCACAGCAGGCTACCACAGAGAGTGGGCAGGTAGAGCTTAGCGTTGAGGCTGAAGATAGCGAATGGGCTCAAATTAGGATTAAAGACGATGGTACAGGGATGAGTCAGGCGTTTATTCAGCAGCGCTTGTTCAAACCCTTTGATACCACTAAAGGGAACGCCGGCATGGGTATCGGTGCATACGATGCCAAACAATTCATAGATGAATGTGGCGGCGACATTATGGTAGATAGTGAAGTGGGCAAGGGTACCGAGTTTATTGTTCGTTTGCCGATTAATGGAAAGGATTAAGAGTACGTGGATAAGATATTAGTTGTTGATGATGATTTGGGTATTCAAAAGCAATTGAAATGGGCATTAAGCGGTGTTGACGTCGTGTTTGCCGCCGACCGTCCCTCCGCTATTACCCAATTGAGGCGTTTTGAACCCAGCGTGGTCACCCTTGATTTGGGTCTACCTCCCGACCCAGCGAACGCCTCTGAGGGCTTGTTAGCCCTTAAAGAAATACTCAGTCTTGCGCCCAGTACCAAAGTCATTGTGGTAACCGGAAATGATGACAAAGAGCACGCCTTAAAAGCCATTGCCCTTGGCGCCTACGATTATTACCAAAAGCCTATTGATACCGACACCATTAATTTGATTATCCATCGTGCGATTAACCTTGCGAACCTTGAGCATGAAAATCTCATGTTATCACGCACCAACACGGCGATGGGGCGGATTGTGGGCAATAGCAGCGCGATTCAAGGCGCAAGCCGCAAAGCAGAAAAAATTGCACAAACCGATATCAGCGTATTGCTATTAGGCGAAAGCGGGACCGGCAAAGAAGTGTTTGCACGCAGCATCCATGAGCATAGTGCACGTGCCGACAAGCCTTTTGTTGCTATTAACTGCGCATCCATCCCCGAGAATCTTCTAGAAAGCGAATTGTTTGGTTATGAGAAAGGCGCGTTTACCGGCGCGAATAAAACCACATTGGGTAAGATTGAAACTGCACAGGGCGGCACTTTATTTTTAGATGAGATAGGAGATATGCCGCTTGGTCTGCAGGCCAAAATGCTGCGCTTTTTACAAGAGCGGGTGATTGAACGGGTAGGTGGTCGCAGCGAAATAGCCGTTGATGTGCGCGTGATATGCGCAACCCACCGCGATTTGCAAAGTATGGTGAGCGGCGAAACCTTTCGAGAAGACTTATACTACCGAATTGGCGAAATTAGCATATTGATCCCACCCTTGCGCGACCGTGACGATGATGTGGTGCTGTTAGCAAAAACATTTCTGAATCAGTATCGAGAAGAATACTCAGCCAAAGTTAAAGGTTTCAGTGAGGACGCGTTAAGCGCCATGCTAAGCCATAAATGGCCGGGCAATATAAGAGAGCTCCAAAACAAACTTAAATCTGCAGTGGTGCTCGCTGAGGGCTCGCTCGTGCAGGCAGACGATTTGGGTTTGTTTGTCACGGAAGATGAGACAGAAGAGCGTGTGTTTAACCTCAGAGAGGTGCGCGAAATAGCCGAGAGTAAAGCTATCCGTAACGCGTATCATCAGGCAGAGCAAAATATTTCAAAGGCCGCTGAGCTGCTAGGCGTCACAAGACCCACATTGTACTCGCTGATTGATAAATACCGCTTAGACGACCTAAAAAACCAAGCATAAAAACCAAGCGTAAAAACCAAGTACAAAAACCAACTATAAAAATAAACAAAACGGGGCGATGCCCCGTTTTTGTTTTGCGTATTTTGTTGTGCGTGAGTAGCTTTGTGACGGCTGGTATCGCTATTGACCACTGCCGCGGTGCTCTTCAATGCTATTTTATGGCTTGATTATACAGCCATTGATCGTCGCTATAATACTGGTCATGAATCAAAATACGCAGTAAGCGAGACTTGCAGACACCAGTGCGCTTGCTTATGGTCATCAGTTCGTGATGACTCTGTGCAGTCAGTGAAAACGTCGCGTTTTTTGTCTTACCACCATCTTCAGTAGTGCATGCTTTGCGTTGTATGCCGTAAGCATAAGTGTGAGCGCCTTCGATAAAGCTGTCTATATCGGCGGCGCTCACGCCATCACTACTTAATGGCGTAGACTTTTTGAGGTCTCGTAGGCTCATTTGCTTGCGCTCCTGCTGATACAATTAATTCATTAAAGACTTGACGCAATTCATTAGCCGCCTTGCCATTCGGTTCGCGTTCAATGACCGACAAACCATCTTCTTCGCTGTCGTCGTAAATGTTTCGAGCGTAGGTCACTGCATCTAAGGTATTAATGCCAAACGAGCTACACACTTCTTTTGCTTCAAGAATGCGGTTCGCTTGGTTGGGCAGCGACGGACACTGGGTGATGATAAAGCTAGCATGCATTTTAGGATTGACCATGCGGCATGTGCTTAGCAGGTCTTCCATGTGCACAACGGTTTTTAAATCGCGGCGTTTCGGGCGCAAAGGCAACAGGGCTAAGTCTGCAACCGAAAGCGAAGAACGCAGCGCGAGGTTGTCTTGCCCACCGCAGTCTACGATGACGTAATCGTAATGCTGTTCAAAGCTCATGAGTTCATTGCGGATTTTGCCGTAAAGCTGCACGCAGTTAATGCTTGCTAGCTGTGGCTGGCTGTTACGTTCCTGTATCCAGTCTGACGTGGTGCGCTGTGGGTCGCAATCAACCATCAACAGGGATGCCTTTTGTTCAGCAACTAAATGCACTGCCAAGTTTTGAGCTAAACAGCTTTTTCCGCTGCCGCCTTTCTCTCCGCCTACTAAAATGATCATAATGACTCCTATGGCTCGTTAATCTGCAACACTACTTAAGTGAGCCAAAGTGTTGCTATTCATGCAATAATGACTATATGAGCTAAAGACTAACAAATAATTGCAATCCAACTAGCGTATCTATTCATACCTATTAATATGTATGTATATCTATATTTAACTGAAAGAGTGAGAAAAACATGAGCGAAACTATCGAATTGAAGAGTCAGGAAGGTAAAACTATTCCAAATGTAAGTTGGCCAACTCGCGTTGGTGATGAATGGAAGACCCTGAATAGTAAAGACATATTTGAAAACAAAAAAGTGGTTGTGTTCTCTCTACCCGGCGCGTTTACGCCAACGTGCTCGTCTACGCATCTACCGAGATTTAATCAGCTGGCGGGCGTTTTTAAAAAGATGGGCGTAGATGAAATTTGCTGTGTGTCGGTTAATGATACTTTTGTTATGAATGCGTGGTTGGCCGACCAAGAGGCAGAAAACATTACCGTAGTTCCCGATGGAAACGGCGAGTTTACCGAAGCAATGGGTATGTTAGTTGATAAGCAAGACTTAGGTTTTGGAAAGCGTTCATGGCGTTATTCCATGTTAGTAAACAATGGCGTGATTGAAAAAATGTTCATTGAACCTAATGTGCCTGGCGACCCGTTTGAAGTATCAGATGCTGACACTATGCTTGCGTATTTAGACCCAAGTGCCAAAGCGCCTGAAGAAGTCTCTCTATTTACAAAGCCCGGTTGCCCGTTTTGTGCAAAAGCAAAAGCTTTACTCACTGAAAAGGGCTTTGATTACGAAGAAATTGTATTGGGTAAAGACGCCAGCTTAGCGTCGTTAAAAGCAGTGACCGGTCGCGAGACGGTGCCCCAAGTATTTATTGGCGGTAAGCATATTGGCGGAAGTGATGACTTGGAAGCCTACTTTGCGTAAGCATGCCTACCGACAGGCGCTCTTTACGAGCGCCTTAGCATGCACGTTTCTGCTCTGCACAGGGCAAAGCTTCGCACAGGCGAATGCGGCAACAGAAGCCAGACAGCCTTCAAGGGTGATCACCGATGCGCTTAGCAAAAATGCCGCGGCACTCGCCAAGCAAATGCAAGTAGAGCAAGCCTTTGTCGAGATTTATTCGCCAGAGTTAGGGCCGTTGGTGCCTTGCATGAGTGAAAAACGCAGCACCTTAGCAGCAGATGTAAAAGTATGTTCAGATAAACTACGCAATCAGGGCAATGCGCCATATGCCCTTTTGAGCCCAGATGCAAAAGCTACGGTGGTTCTATTTCATGGTTTGAGTGATTCGCCATTTTTTGTGAGTTCTATCGCCCAACATTTGCATACTCAGGGATACAATGTGATTGCGCCCCTCACGCCAGGTCACGGTAAGCTAAATGCCGACGCTGATATGCAAGATACAAAGCTGCAAGAACGGTGGTATGAACATGCTGATAAAATAATGGCACTGGCAGCGTCTACCCATGAGAAAGTATTTGTTGGTGGATTCTCTACTGGTGGAGCCTTTGCAACGCGCTATACACTGCTAAACCCTGATGAAATTGACGGACTGCTTTTGTTTTCAGGTGCTTTGGAGTTGAGCGCTAGCGCTGAAACGATGTCTAAAATATGGGGCATAAAAACGCTAGCAAAATGGCTTGACGGAGAATACCAAACCGATGGGCCGAACCCTTATAAATATCCAAAGGTGGCAAGCTATTCGGGCTTGGTGTTGATGGACGTGATAAAAGATATACGAGAGATATTAAAAAGCCCTCAACAGGAATTTGAACTCGAAAAACCTATTTTTGTTGCGCATTCTATGGCCGACACTACAACGCTGTTTTCTGGTATAGAAGACTTGTTAAGTCGGGTGAGAGGGGAGCATGCGCAGTTTAAAATCGATGAAGAATTTGATGTTTGTCATGCCGATCTTGTTATTAGTGCGACGCAAGTCATTGAAATGAAATTCGATAAGTCAAAGGTCAACGCATCTGAGCGCTGCGCAGTGCCAAAGGCAAACCCACTGCATGCTAACATGCTGTCTGTATTGAGCTATTTTTTAGAGCAGCACAGTCTAAACCACTAGGGTGAATGGATTAGGGGTGTATTGATATAGTAAGACGGACGCCATGGCGTCCGTCCTAATCTACTTAAACAGCGTTCGGGTTATTTATAGATTGGCGTCTAAGAAACTCAATACCTCTTCAAAATATTCAGTACGATTTTCCACATCAAAAAAGCCATGGGTTTCTGCAGGTTTTACAAACCATTTATAAGGTTTGTTATTCTCTCGCAAGGCTTTTCTAAGCGCTTCTGCGTGCTCAAAGGGCACTCTCCTGTCTTTTTCACCGTGAGCAATTAGGACCGGCGCTTTAATGCTTGCCACTCGATTAACCGGTGAGAATTCTTTGAGCTGCGCTTCGTCCTTTCCAACCGCGCGCTCTAGGTATTTTGTTCCCCACAGCAAATCTTTGATGTCACCTTCAGAATACAATAGCTCCAAATCATATACACCCGCGTTTGCGATAGCGCACTTGAATAAGTCGGGAGCCATGCTTGCCGACATCACCGCAGAGTAGCCGCCAAAGCTTGCGCCCATGATGCAAACCTTGTCTTTTTTCACTTTGCCTTGGGCGATTATGTGCTCGGTTCCCTCAATGATGTCTTTTTGAATGCGATCGCCCCACTGTTTATACCCAGCAGCTTCAAACGCTTCACCGTATCCGCCAGAACCTCTAAAGTTAACCTGCGCAACGGCATACCCATTTGCTGCAAGCATCTGTACTTCTCTGTCAAACTCCCACCAATCTCTTGGGCCATGCGGACCTCCATGGACGAGGGTAACTAGCGGTGCGCTCTCGCCTTCTTTAAGCGTCACAGGATAGGTCACATAGCCATGTATTGTCATACCGTCGCTGGCAGCAAAAGAAAATGGCGTTTTTTCAGATAATATAGCCTGTTCAATATGCGACATATTGCTAAACAGTGGTTGAAGCTTGTTTACTTTTTTGTCGTACAGATAATAGCTACCCGGTGAGATGTCATTTTCTGTGTGAATTAACCAAAGACGTCCATCGTCTGAGCGACTGGTAATGTTGACTACGTAGCCAGGGAAGGTAGCAATCATGCTTTTGTACATGGCCGCCTCTTCAGAGCCGGTATTAAACATCATGTAAGCAGGATAACCATCGTCCACTCTTATTGCGTAAGCACTTGAGCGGTCGCTGCTAAGCACAATGTCGGTAATATCCACAACTGCGTCAGAGTACACCTTGCTGACTTTACCGTTGGCATATTCTTTTGAATAAAGGCCAAGTTTATCGCCGTCTTCACGATCAAGATAGTAGAGCTTAGTTTGCGCATCGTCGGTAATCAAAGGGGTAAAACTATCGCTTTTGCCCTGAATAAACTCTTGCCAGTCGCCGTCAACATAGCGGTAACTTTTTCTATCTTCATTTTTATCAACGCCGGTTGCAAATAACAGCTCGCCTTCTTTTGAAGTAACAAAGCGTGTGTAAGGGATTGGCGCGTAGGTCAACGCTTTGCTCATAACACCGGTAACGATGTTAAGTTTATGTACAGTTGGGATTGCGCCGCGATTTTTACTTGCCGGCGTAGACGATATCAAAATGTGTTTTTCATCGTTCGGAAGTAAGTTAAGCACCTGACCCCAACCGACTACGGATTCCTTTTTACGCATGCGCGAGCCTGTTTGCTGCTCCCCCGCTCTATATCCGTAAATGACTTCACCGCCAGTTCCGTCGTAATCAACCGCAAATAGCTCGCCTCTAAATACCGGTTGGTCTAACCACGGTTCATGGATCACCATTTCAATCACGAGGCGCTCGTTATTCGCCCAATAATAGTCTCCAACAGATATATTACCACCTAAGTTGGCACCGCCAATGGTGTCGAAGGTATTTATATCGAATATTGCTAAACGCCAGCGCTGGTCAACTTGTATGCGAACGCTGAGCTTGGTGCCATCTGGAGACAGCTGGGCATTTGAGTATTGATTTAATTGTGCAAAATCAATTGGGGCTGCTTTGCTCAAAGCAAAGCTGGTGGTGCAGGTAAATAGCATAAGCGCTATTACAGTTTGAATCAGTGTTTTCATCCTTGGTATTCTCTCGTTTGTTATACACAGCGCCGTACACCGAGGTGCGCACGGCAGTACTGAGACCGAAGCACATTAGCAACCTTCCTGTTTTGAAACGCGCTGCATGAAGCAAAGCGAATCGCTAAGTTCGACCTCACATGCAGAATAAACTGTAATACTGCCTGATTCAAGTGCGGCAAGAAGCGCAATTGGCGCAAGCGTTTGTGTCGGTTTACAATGCGTTAGCTGGAAGCCGCCACGCGCTCGACCTCACGCCATACGCGCAATACGTTTTCATTGAGGATTTTTTTAATATCCGCTTCGCTGTATCCCCGCGATAATAAACCCTCAACTAAATTAGGAAAGCTCGATACATCTTTTAGCCCCACAGGCAGTGAGTCACCCACACCGTCGTAGTCTGAACCGATACCGATGTAGTCAATACCGACTAGGTCGCGTACATAGTCGATGTGGTCTAGCACCATGTTTAAATCGGCAAAAGGATAAGGATTTTGTTTTGCATATTTTTGGTTGAATTCTTCAAGCTCAGGGCTGTCCTCGCCGTACTGACTTATCAGTGATTGGCGCTGCTCTGAGAGTTTATCGCGCCAGCTTCTTGCCAATGGACTAACAAAGCCCGAGCCGAAGTTAATCATAATGACGCCGCCGTTTTCAGCTAGCGCCTTGATCATGTCGTCGCTCATGTTGCGTTCAAATCCGGGTGTAAAGCGCCTAAGCGACGAGTGCGACGCGATAACCGGCGCACGACTTATTTCCACTGACTGATAAAAAGCGGCATCTGACACATGCGAGATATCTACAATAATGCCAAGACGATTCATATGCGCGACCATTTCTTTGCCAAAAGGACTGAGTCCCTTCCACTGGCGTCTTAAATCATAAGATGAGTCACTGATATGGTTGGATTGGGAATGTGCTAGCGTAATGTAGCGGATACCTCTTTCATAAAAAGTGTTCAGCGTATCTAAGGAGCCTTGCACAGGTGAGCCGTTTTCCATGCCCATTGGGAGTGATATCAAGCCCTTCTTAAAATTTTCTTCAACATCGGAGACACTATAGGCGAGCGCAAATTTATCGGGTGCTCTGCCAACGATGGCTTCAACAGAATCAATAAGGTCGTGGGCAAGTGCGGTGGATGCCGGCGAATTATCGAGGCTCGCGGGCACGTATATCGACATGAAAGGCGCATCAAGACCGCCGGCAACGGCTCTTGGATAATCAAAATCGCCACCGTCGGTAGCCTTGGTAACGTCTACCCAAGCTTTTTCAACACGATAGGGTACGTCGATGTGTCCGTCTACAATAATGTTTTCTTTAACGAGGCGCTGTGCACGTTGTTCAAGACTTTCCGGCGCTTGCGAGCCAGAGTGCGCGCAGGCACCTAAAAATAGGCTCATACCCAAGCTAATACAAAGCATTTTAGGTTTAGTGGTAGCGGTGTTGGGCGTGTTAGAAGAGATGTTTTGCAAAACGCTCATGGATGTTCCTCATTGTAATCTGCGCCATTAATCCCATATCTGTTGTAGATAGAGTAGATTAGGCCAATGCACGGTAAGTATCTGTTATTTCTCACTATACGCAATCGGCTTTTAATTGTCCTATCAATTTCATCAATAATGGCTGCTTTTGCACGCGCAATCACGGCCGCAAAATAGCCCTTAACGGGTGACATCCGCTGCACTTTGTTTCATAATGCGTGGGTTTTTTCAGCTAGCGTGTGATGGATGACGCTAGTAAATTTAAGCGTCTAGCATGGGCATTGACCTCGCTAGCCATATAAAAATAATCAAGAGAAGTAATTAAATGGCCATTAACTATATACCGCTTGACAAAGACAAGCACAGTGACCTTAAAGTCACGCCAAAGGTGGATTTTGCATACGCCGCTAAAACTCACCTCGCTGCGGCAACAATTAGGGAATTTGCTCAGCTCTCTGGCTCAATGCCATTGGTATTTATTGAAGATCCGAATACAAAGAACGTGCACACGGTCGCGATGCTTGGCTTAGAGCAAGGCAGTAACCTATTTTTTGCTGACGAAAAGTGGCAAGGACCTCACGTTCCATTGAACATACAGCGCTATCCCTTTGATATCCGCCCTGACGGCGAGAAGCTTGGCGTGTTTATTGACGAAAACAGCGATATGCTGTCAAAAGAAGCTGACGGCGGTGAAGCGCTTTTCACTGAAGCCGGTGAGGCCTCTGAGTTTTTGAAAAATCGCCAGCAGTTTTTAGCCGAGCTTGCCAACAGCGAAGTACAAAATCAGCGCTTTATTAAGCAGCTTAAAGAGCTTGATTTACTTGAAGAAATTCAGATTCGAGTAAACTATAAGTCAAGCCAAGTTCGCAATGTAACAGGTATTTTATCAATCAATGAAAAGCGTTTATTAGAGCTTGACGACGATAAAGTATTGGCGATGCACAAAGCGGGTTATTTAGGTGCTGCCTACTCAATGATGCTGTCATTAGGGCAGTTAAACCGGTTGGTTGAGCTTTCAAATAAATCTGAGAACCCAATTCAGTCATTGCAAATTTCTCCGGTCAATCAGCCAGAAGCGCAGGCTCCTGCCTCTGCTTAATCTGCCTAAAAGACTGTTTTAAAAGTAAAAGCTGTTCAGACTTGTCTTGAGCAGCTTTTTTTTGCCCAAAATAAAACTGCTGTATAGGCGTACAGCCCTTATTTTTATTGAGAAAGAAGGTGGATTTAATTGCTTTATTTGCTTGACAGGTGGGGGTAAATCTACCTAAACTGTCAAAAAGTGGGTAAAAGTGGCGAAAAAGGGTTTTTATCAGGTGTAACCAGCTAATAAAAAAAATAATAAGCTACTAACAAGAAAAATAGGCTAGGGGATATGTTCCGCGGCGCTAACGCAATCAATCTTGACAGTAAAGGACGATTAACGATACCGACGAAGTATCGAGAGTCTTTGATGGATGATTGCCAGGGACAACTGGTCTGCACCATTGATATTTCACAAAACTGCTTGCTGCTTTACCCACTTCCCGAATGGGAAGAAATTGAATTAAAACTCCGCAAACTCTCATCTACCAATCCCCATGAACGTCGTTTACTGCGTCTGCTTCTCGGCTACGCCAGTGAGGGCGAAATGGATAAGAGTGGTCGAATTTTACTCGCCCCAACGCTTCGCCAGCACGCTGCCTTGGAAAAACAAATTATGTTGGTGGGTCAATTGAATAAATTCGAAATTTGGAGCGACCAAGCTTGGAATCAACAAATTTCTGAAGATATCGCTATGGAACAACGAGGTGAGTTTGAGCTCACAGAGCGTCTTCAGGAATTTTCTCTATGACGGTTGAAAGCGCTTTACATACTTCCGTCCTTCTCAATGAAAGCCTTGATGGCTTATCGATTAAGTCGAGCGGTATCTATGTTGACGCAACCTTTGGACGAGGCGGGCATAGTCGCGCCTTGCTTGAGCGTTTAGGTAGCGACGGCCGTCTTATTGCTTTAGATAGAGATTTAAGCGCTATCGACGCTGCCGCCCCATTGTTAGACGACGCCCGTTTTAGTATTCATCACCGTCCATTTGCAGAGCTTGCCACACTCATTGAAGAGCTAGGTTTGGTGCATCAAATAGATGGTGTGCTAATGGATATTGGTGTGTCGTCCCCGCAAATTGATGATGCCCAGCGCGGATTTAGCTTTCAACAAAATGGCCCGTTAGATATGCGCATGGATACGTCGTCTGGGCAAAGTGCTGCCGAATGGCTAAACACGGCATCTCTTGAAGATATTACCTATGTGCTAAAACAATACGGTGAAGAAAAATTTGGTAAACGCATCGCGCATGCGGTTTTAGAATACCGCGCAGAAAAGCCACTTGAGACGACGGCCGAATTTGCTAAGTTGATCGACCAAGCTATGCCTGTGAAAGACAAGCATAAGCATCCAGCAACGCGAAGTTTTCAGGGCGTACGTATTTTTATAAATGGCGAACTGGAGCAATTAGAAGCAGGCTTGGCGGCAGCCACTGATATCCTGAAACCCGGCGGTAGATTGGCGGTCATCAGCTTCCATTCTTTAGAGGATAGAATGGTAAAACGTTTTATCAAACAGCAAAGCCAAGGCCGCGTATATCCCAGTAAGCTGCCGGTCACGCAAAGTGAACTGGACGCTGGAAAAGTACTCAAAGCAATGGGCAGAGCAATCAAGCCTAGCCCCGAGGAGATTGCCGCTAACGTTAGGGCGCGAAGCTCAGTGCTAAGGGTGGCTGAAAAACTATGAGTAAACCAACTGCCAACTTCAATTTGCTGTTAATAATTGCGACCGATTTAGGTCGTCATTTGTTTATTATACTCTTGTATTTTAGTGTTATTGGAAGCGCTCTGGCAGTTGTAGTAAGTACTCACAAAAATCGACAGCTCATTATTGCTCAAGAACAGTTAGTGCAACAAAAAGATGCGCTGGACATTGAGTGGCGTCATTTGATTATTGAAGAAACCGCGCTTACCGAACACAATCGGATTGAGCGTTTGGTAGAAGAAAAATTGAATATGCGCCGGCCAACACAGGCCGATGAAAAGCTCGTAAGGGTGAAGCCCTGATGACTGTGTCTGCTATTTTACAAAAGCCTCGTCGTCCCAAAGGCAATAGACGTAACGCCCCGAGTAAAAACAAAGCGGGCAAAAAACCGACTGCTCCTAGCTTAGTGCAATGGCGTTTTTGGGTGGTGCTTGGCGGCGTGATATTGGTATTTGCCTGCTTGGCAGTACGCGCAGCGTTTATTCAAGTAATACAGCCTGATAGGCTGATTGAACAAGGTGATAATCGAACCATTCGCGTGCGCGATAACGCCAGCTACAGAGGTTTAATTACCGACAGACACGGACAGCAACTAGCCGTGTCAGTGCCGGCTCAAGCGATTTACGCCGACCCTAAAATAATTAGTGAGAAAGGGGCCTTAGCAGATCGGCGTCGATGGATGGCCCTAGCCGAGGTCTTAGAGGTAGATGTTGATAAGCTCATAGCGCGCGTCGATAACCCGGCCCAGCGCTTCGTTTACCTGCAGCGCCAAGTCACGCCTGCCATGGCAACCTTTGTTAAAAAGCTGAATATAGACGGGGTATATTTACGCGAGGAGTCAAAGCGTTATTATCCATCCGGTGAAGTGTCTTCTCACATTATTGGGTTTACAGACGTAGATGACAATGGGCTAGAAGGCATAGAACGTTTGTACAATGATTGGCTCACAGGTACGCCCGATAAGCGTAAAATTCGCCGAGATGCTAAGGGTCGTCAGATTGAAATAATCGAGCAAGAAGCGGGAAAAAAGGCAAAAGATTTAAAACTCACCATAGACCAACGAATTCAGGCACTCGCGTACCGAGAAATTAAAGAAGCTACCATGTTGTATCAAGCAACATCAGCCTCTGTGGTGATAGTGGATGTGCATACCGGCGAAATTATCGCGCTTGCTAATACGCCGTCTTACAATCCAAATAATCGAGATACGGTAAAGAGCTTTCGCGTGCGCAATCGTGCGGTTACCGATGCCTTCGAACCCGGCTCGTCACTCAAGCCGCTGGCCGTATTAGCTGCCTTGGAGTTCGGATCTGTGCAGAAAGACAGCCTAGTGGATACTTCGCCGGGCTGGGCGCGAATGGGCGGAAGCCGTATTCAAGACCCGCGTAATTTTGGTGAAATATCACTAACGGAAATCATCAAGCGTTCGTCGAATATGGGCACGTCTAAATTAGCACTGTCTGTTAGAAAAGAATTTTTGATGGACATGTACTACAACATGGGGCTCATGTCTGATACCGGCAGCAACATGATTGGAGAGTCTAGCGGCATCTTTCATGAGCGCAATCGTTGGTCTAAATTTGAACTTTCAACCCTTTCATTTGGTTATGGCATATCGGTCACTGCGGCCCAGCTTGCGCGCATGTACGCCACGATAGCAAATGGCGGCATCAAAATGCCTCTTAAAATCATTCAAGACATGCAAACAAATGACTTGCCTGAGCGCGTCATTAGTGAAGAAAACGCCATGGCTGTGCTCGAAATGATGGAAACAGTGACGCAAAGCGGCGGGTCAGGCACAAAGGCCGCGGTACCGGGTTATCGCGTAGCAGGAAAAACAGGCACTAGCCGAAAGGCTGTTGCCGGTGGTTACGGTGAAGAGTACGTGAACATTTTTGCCGGCATTGCACCGGTATCTAACCCTCAAATTGCCGTAGTGGTGCTGATTAACGAGCCTGGAGGTGACAAGTATTATGCCGGCGATACCGCCGCACCCACTTTTTCAGCCATTGTCTCAGGTGCCCTGCATATGCTGAATATTCCACCTGATGATGTGAATACTGTGGATGCGAGTGTCACGATGGAGCGAGAACTTCATGCTGCTCGATGATATTAGGTTTTCACAAGCGTCGCTTTGCGCAGCCTTGCCTGCGCTCACAGTGACACCAGATGCTTTATTGCCGAATGCGATGAAGATTGATGATATTGGCTTAGATAGTCGTCAGGTAAATGAGAAAAAAGCCTTTATTGCGCTTGCCGGTAGTCAGAGCGACGGCTTCCATTACATTGATAACGCCATCGAAAATGCAAGTCCTCTGGTGTTTTGCGAGCGAGAGCCTTCTGCTGAGCTTAAGCAAAAAGCATGTATGTTAGGCGCGTCGATAGTTACTGTAGATGGCTTAGCTGAAAAACTGCCCGCATTTTTGTCTGTGCTTTACGCGCCATTAAACACGACGCCGAGCATTACTGCCGTGACCGGTACCAACGGTAAAACGTCGGTAGCGTTTTTATACGCGCAACTGTCGTTAGCAACGCGTCAGCGCAGTGCGAGTCTTGGTACTTTAGGGCTCAATATTGTCTCTGTGAATAATCTATCTAGTAAAACAAATTTTAAAAAAGACTCTTTTCAAGCGGACGCAAGTCATCAAGCGCAGCTTGCTGCTAAAGTTGATGCGCCTCGCTTCATCAATGAGCACTTTGAGCTAGGCGTAAATACGACCTGCGATATAGTCTCGCATTATAAACTACTGCGTTTATTGGCCCAGCAGCACGTAGAAAACTACTGCCTCGAGGCTTCATCCCACGGGCTTGAACAAAAGCGCCTCGCCGGTTTACCTATCCGCAGCGCGATTTTTACCAATCTTACGCAAGATCATCTCGACTATCACGGCAGCATGGCGCAATACGCTCAAGCGAAACGGGGCTTGTTGTTGTTTTCGTCGCTGAATCATTTAGTGCTTAACGCGGACGACGCCGAGTCTAGTAATTGGGCGAATGCACTGGCAGCTCGTGATTTGGCGCAAGCTTCAAAGGTGCAAACGCTTTGGTACGGCTTGCAAAAAAGCAGTTTACCGGCGAATGCACAACATTATTGTATAGCCCAAAACATACACTGCACGCCCGGCGGCATCGAATTCACTATAGATTCGTCATTTGGAAGTGCTAAGGTAAAGGCGCCTTTGCTGGGTGAGTTTAACGTTCTGAATATTCTTGCGGCGTTTGGTGCGCATTTGCTTCAAGGCGCAGATTTTGAAGCCTTAAGCGCTCAAATTAGTCAGCTTGAGGGCGTACCCGGCAGAATGGAGCTGTTTAAACCATCTGCAGTTAATGCATCTTTAGGGCACAAGACCCACGGCAATTTTATTGTGGACTATGCCCATACCCCCGATGCTCTGGCGCAATCCCTAAAAGCGGCTCGTCGGCACACAAGAGGCAAGCTGTTGTGCGTTTTTGGCTGTGGCGGCGACAGAGACAAAACTAAGCGTCCAGTGATGGGAGCCGCGGCAGCTAAGCACGCGGACATTTTGGTATTAACCCAAGACAATAGCCGTACCGAACAGCCGCAGACGATTGTAAATGAGATAATGACGGGCATTCCAAATGACGCGAAAGTGCATGTAGAGCTCGACCGTGAACAAGCCGTTAAGTGGGCGTGGAAGTGCAGCGGCGCTGACGACTTGGTGTTGCTCGCGGGTAAGGGCCATGAAACCTATTTAGAAATAAACAATCAACGCTTGGCATACGACGAGCGTGCATTAGTACAGCGTATTTGTGCGGAGGCTGCCCTATGATTGAGGTAAGTTTAAGCTGGGTTGCCCAAGCAGTAAATGGACAGTTGAGCACGCAAAGCGTGAAAGATATGACCATTAACCGCGTTAGCACTGATACTCGCACGCTCAAAAAGGGCGATTTATTTATCGCTTTAGTCGGTGATAAATTTAATGGCCACGAATATATCAATAAGGCGCTCGAGTCGGGTGCGAGCGCTGTGATAGTGAGTCAACTCGTAGACTGTCCTTTACCTACGATAAAGGTCGCCGATACTCGCATCGCGCTAGGGGCTTTGGCCGGCGCTGTCCGCGATAAGGTCAATCCAAAAACAATCGGTATTACCGGCAGCAGCGGAAAAACTACCGTCAAAGAAATGGTAGCCTTAATTTTGTCGCAAAAAGGCAAAGTACTCGCCACGCAAGGCAACTTCAATAACGATATTGGAGTGCCGCTTACCTTGCTTTCGCTCACTATGCAGCATGAATATGCGGTGGTTGAGATGGGGGCAAATCATCAGGGCGAAATTGATTACACAACGGCGTTGGTAAAACCTGATGCCGCCACCATCGTTAATGCAGCGCCGTCTCATCTTCAAGGCTTTGGCAGCCTATTTGGCGTAGCACGCGCAAAAAGTGAAATATTTCGAGGATTAGGCGAGCAAGGTGTCGCCATATTGAACACCGACAGTCAGTTTTTTGAATTTTGGCAGGGTAAGTCAGATGAACACAAGGTGCTTACCTTTTCACCTACCAGTCAGCTCGGTGATTATCATGCTACCAACCTTTCAACCAACAGCGACGGTTGCCCAGAATTTGAGCTTGTCACGCCGCAAGGAAACGCCGCCATTCGTTTGCGTTTGCCCGGTGCGCACAATGTGGGTAACGCGGTTTTGAGTGCGGCCCTTGCGATGCAGGTTGGTGCCAGTCTAGCGGATGTGCAAAAAGGCTTATTTGAAATGAAGGCCGTATCGGGGCGCTTAAACGTGACAAATTTGAGCGCTGATGTTCGCGTGATAGACGACACCTACAACGCCAACGTTGGCTCGGTAAAAGCGGCGATAGATTTGCTCGTGACCTATCAAGGGCCGCGAATTTTTGTGTTTGGCGACATGGGTGAGCTTGGCGACCAAACACAGTCTTATCATCAACAAATTGGCGATTACGCAAAGCTCAAGGGCGTTGATGCTTTGCTCAGTATTGGGCAGTTTAGTCATGTTGCAAGCAAGGTGTTTGCCGAAACAGGCCGCCACTGTAATGATGTAGATGAACTCGTGGCGCAGTTATCGGTCATGATTGAGGCATCTCAGCATGCAAATAAACTACCCATCAATATATTAGTGAAAGGCTCTCGCAGCGCAAAAATGGAAAGGGTGATTCAAGCTCTTCATGCTCACTATCACACATCTAGCATGCAGGAGTCAGACTTATGCTAATTTGGCTAGCCGAATGGCTAACGCAATTTGAAAGCGCGTTTAACGTATTTTCCTATCTTACCCTGCGCGCGATTTTAAGTACGCTTACAGCGCTTCTTATCGCCATTTTTATTGGCCCTACGATGATACGCTGGTTGCAACGCATGCAAATTGGTCAGACGGTTAGGAATGATGGACCGCAGAGTCATTTATCAAAATCGGGCACGCCGACGATGGGCGGTGTACTCATCTTAGCCGCTATTTTAACTAGCTGCTTGTTATGGGCTGATTTATCTAATCGCTATGTACAAGTCACTTTATTTGTTGTGCTGACCTTCGGGATTTTGGGTTTTGTAGACGACTATCGAAAGGTGGTGCGCAAAGACCCTAAAGGTCTTATTGCGAGATGGAAGTACTTTTGGCAATCGGCTATTGCCATTGTTGTTGCATTTTATTTGTATTACACCGCGAGTTTGCCCCAAGAAACCTCTCTCATTGTGCCGTTTTTCAAAGACGTACTGCCGCAGTTAGGCGCGCTATACATTGTGATTGCTTATTTTGCCATTGTGGGCACGAGCAATGCAGTGAATCTCACTGACGGCCTAGATGGTCTTGCCATTGTGCCGACCATATTGGTAGCGGGTGCCTTTGCAATATTTGCTTATGTTACTGGTAATGCAAATTTTTCTGACTATTTAAATATTCCCTTTATCCCGTTGACCGGTGAGCTGGTGATTGTGTGCACCGCAATTGTAGGCGCGGGCTTAGGCTTTTTATGGTTTAACACCTATCCGGCGCAAGTATTTATGGGAGATGTTGGCTCATTGGCGCTTGGCGCGACACTTGGTGTGCTAGCGGTTTTGGTACGACAAGAGATTGTCCTCATTATTATGGGCGGAATTTTTGTCGCAGAAACCCTTTCGGTTATTTTGCAGGTGGGCAGCTTTAAGTTACGCGGAAAACGCATTTTCCGTATGGCACCGATTCACCACCACTACGAGCTAAAAGGTTGGCCTGAGCCTCGCGTTATCGTGCGCTTTTGGATTATTTCTTTGATTTTAGTCCTTATAGGGCTTGCTACCTTGAAACTAAGGTAATGATATGAGCGAAGTCACCTTTCATACCCGTTCAAGCTATCGCGATGCATCCATTGCGGTGGTGGGTATGGGCGTGACGGGGCGTTCATGCGCTCGCTTTTTACTAAGTCTTGGCGCAAACGTGCATGCTTTTGACAAACACCCTATCGATGCAAATATGCTAAAAGCGCAGCTAAACATGGCGCCTTCGAGCGCACCAGATACCGGTTTTTTAGGCACTTATTTGTTGGACGAGCATAGCCGCTTAGAAGAATATGACTATGTGGTACTCAGTCCGGGTGTAAATCCAAATCATCCGGCAATTGCGCCGATTCGATATTGTGCAAACGTACTGAGCGATTTAGATATTTTTGCACAGTACAACCGTGTCCCCTGTATTGGCGTTACGGGCTCAAATGGAAAGAGCACTGTCGTTGACATGCTTGATAAAACCTTAAGTGCAGCCGGCCACAAAGTATTAGTAGGCGGTAATTTTGGTACTGGGGCGCTCGATTTGTTAGGCCAGCAAGCCGATTATATTGTGCTTGAATTATCGAGCTTTCAGTTAGAGATAACGCAAGCTTTGCCGCTTAAAGTAGGCTGCATTCTCAACATTACCGAAGACCATATCGACCGTCATCAAAGCTTTGCAAACTACACAAAGGCCAAGCAGCGCATCTTTGCTCATAGTGCAAAGCTAGTTGTTAATTCAGGCGATGCGCACACGATCCCGCATGATGAGCTATCAAAGGTTACTTGCTCGGTAGCCTTAAATGAGTGTGAATTACCTCATTCACTTTGCGCAAACATAAGCGCTTACCGGCAAGACAGCCAAGGAATTAAGCGCAATGATGAGTTGCTGCTGGCCTCAGATGAACTGCCCTTAGCGCTTGAACACCTTATGATGAACATGCAGTTTGTGCTGGCAATTCATGAATGTTTAGCGTTGCCATTACAGCCTGCTGTACAAAGCTTAATTCGATACAAAGGCCTAGCACATAGATTTGAATGGATTGGAAACTGGCGCAATATTGTCGCCATTAATGATTCAAAGGCCACAAATACAGGTGCATGCATTGCGGCATTAAATTGCGCGCGGCGTCTAAATTGGCGCACCATATTAATTGCCGGTGGTGATGCAAAAGGCAGTGATTTAAGCGTACTTGAACCGCTTATGCGACAAAGTGTTTTTGCGGTCATTGTGTTTGGCAAAGATGCTGCAAAATTCTTAAATTTGCATGATGATGTGTATCAAGTTGCCAGCATTGAACAAGCCGTTGCGCTGGCATTTAAACTGGCCTTTGAATTGGAGCCTAATCTGGGCGCGAATGATCAGCAAGCATCCGCCCAAGCTCCTGCATTACAAACCGCCATACTGCTGTCGCCCGCGTGCGCAAGTATTGATATGTTTGCTAACTATCAAGAGCGTGGGGAGCGCTTTAAGCAAGCAGTCATGAGGGCAGCGGCATGAGCGAATCAGCATCAAAGCTTGCAGAGCTGTTTTCAGCGAAACACGATAATCAAACGCCCAGGCCTTACAATTTGGCGCTAGTACTTATTGCCGTCGCGCTATTTTCTATCGGCTTTGTTATTGTTACCTCCGCCTCAATGCCCATCGCCGAACGCCTGCACGACAACCCTTTTCATTTTGCTATGCGTCACGGTGTGTATATTCTTATTGCGCTGAGCGCTGCCATGATTGTGCTGAATATTCCAATGCAGTTTTGGCGAATAGCCAACCCTTATTTATTGTTTGTTGCGGTGGGATTATTGGTGGCGGTGCTCATTATAGGGCGCACTGTGAACGGGTCTACGCGCTGGATAGTTGTCGGGCCGATTACGGTGCAGGCAGCCGAACCTGCAAAACTGTTTTTCTTTTGTTATTTAGCCGGATACTTGGTGCGCCGCTATGAACAAGTCACTGATAACGTTTTCGGCTTTGCAAAGCCTTTGGTAGTGTTGTTTTTATTGGCGACCTTACTGTTATTTCAGCCCGATTTAGGCACGGTGATTGTGATGTTTGCCACCACAATGACCTTGTTGTTTTTGGCTGGTGCTAAACTATGGCAGTTTTTCGCGCTTGCCTTTACCGGATTAGCTGCTGTGGTGGCACTGATTGTTTTTTCAGAATATCGGATGAAGCGCATTACGGCGTTTATGGACCCTTGGGCTGATCCGTTTGGCACAGGTTATCAACTTACGCAGTCTTTAATGGCTTATGGCCGTGGCTCATGGTTTGGACAAGGCTTGGGCAACAGCGTGCAAAAACTTGAATTTTTACCTGAAGCACATACCGATTTTATCGTAGCCATACTGGCAGAGGAGCTTGGCTTTGCAGGCGTATTAAGCGTACTGCTTTTAATTTTATTAATGGTGGTAATTGCGCTTCAAATTGGCAGTAAAGCCCTTGCCAATGAACGACCATTTGACGGATTTATCGCTTATAGCATCGGCGTTTGGTTTAGTTTTCAAACAGCGGTCAATATTGGCGCTAGTTCAGGCGTATTGCCCACCAAAGGCCTTACTTTGCCACTTGTTAGTTTTGGCGGTTCGTCTTTGATTATAATGAGTATCGCGGTGGCCTTGTTAATTCGCATTGATTTTGAAATGCGAGTAGATGGTGTGCAGGCGATTACTCGAAGTAAAAAACGCGCTGCTGTTAAGTCTAAATCTCGGTCGCCATCCCAATTAAAATCTAAGGCCACACCTAAAACCAAAGCGACAAGCAAAGCCAAAACCGATGGCATGAATAACAGTACCGTTGCATATGACGATGATGACGGAGACTTGGCTCATGTCTAGCATTGTGATTATGGCTGGCGGCACTGGTGGTCACGTATTCCCGGGCTTGGCAGTCGCAGATGAACTGAGTTCGCGAGGCTGGACGGTAAATTGGTTTGGCACCGCCGACAAAATGGAAGCGGCTACGGTACCTAAGTACGGCTACCCCATACACTTTATTGACATTGCTGGTGTTCGGGGCAAAGGCCTTACGCACAAGTTAATGACGCCCTTTAAACTAGTAAAAGCAGTTATCGCGAGCCGTAGATTACTAAAAAAGCTCAAGCCAAAAGTGGTGCTGGGAATGGGCGGGTATGCCAGCGGCCCTGGTGCGATTGCCGCTTACACCTTGGGTATTCCTTTAGTCCTGCATGAGCAAAATGCGATATTTGGTTTAACTAATCGCTATTTATCAAAATTGGCAGCGTTGGTTTTGTGCGGTTTTAACATGCAAATCAATCGTGATCACAACAAAGCACCTGCCTCTGCGCTGTTTGTGGGCAATCCAATTCGCCGTGTGTTTGCTGATATTCCAGAAAAAGTTCGTCAGTCGGATGCAAACGACAAATGCGAAGCAATCAATATACTCATTGTTGGCGGCAGTCTTGGGGCTTTGGCGCTCAATCAAATTGTCCCCAAAGTGCTTAAGGATATCTCATCGGCTAAGGTATTAAACGTATGGCACCAGAGCGGTAAAGGCAAAGCTGAGCCTGTAAAAGAGGCTTATCAGGCTCTGTTTGCGCAGCCACTGCTTAAAGACACAGAAGACTTTGCATCAGCCGGCAATGCATCTGAAGCCGGTGTTCAAGTGAGGGTAAGTGAATTTATCGACAAGGTCGAAAGCGCTTATGCGTGGGCCGATATTGTGATTTGCCGAGCCGGTGCATTAACCGTTGCGGAGGTGTCTGCCGCAGGACGAGTCGCCGTTTTTGTGCCCCTGCCGATTGCCGTAGACGACCATCAAACGTTCAACGCACAAAATTTATCAGAGCAGGGCGCAGCGATTTTAATTCAGCAACACGACTTAGCCGAACAACTGCCAGTGCATTTACATCGACTTGTCGCAGAACCTAGCGTTAGATACGAAATAGCGAGAAAAGCCAAATCGCTCGCGCAAATGAATGCGACGCGCGATGTGGCCGACTATTGTGCAAGTCTGATAGGCAATGGGATGGCTTTAAACAACAGCGCTAACGACCTAAATAAAGTCAGTAAAATTAATAAAAAAGAGAGTACAACCAATGAGCAAGACTAAGTCTTCTCTACCTACTGACCACCACAAGATGCGCTCGGTTGATCGCATCCATTTTGTGGGTATTGGTGGTGCAGGGATGGGCGGGATAGCCGAGGTAATGATTAATTTGGGCTATCAGGTAAGCGGCTCAGATATGCATACAAGCAGCATGACGACACGTTTATCGAATCTTGGCGCGCATATCTTTTTTGGCCATGAAAAGCACCATGTACAAAAAACGGATTTGCTTGTGGTATCGAGCGCAATAAAGCCGAGCAATCCTGAGCTTTTGGAGGCGACTGAGCGCCGGATTCCCATAATACGACGCGCGCAAATGCTGGCCGAATTGATGCGCTTTCGATACGGCATCGCCATTGCAGGTACGCATGGTAAAACAACGACCACAAGTTTGCTCGCGACGATTTATTCGCAAGCTCAACTTGACCCTACCTTTGTTATTGGTGGTTTGCTCAATAGCGCTGGAACCAACGCTAAACTCGGCGCTAGCAAGTACTTAATTGCCGAAGCCGATGAATCAGACGCATCGTTTTTGCATTTGCAGCCTACCGTATCGGTGGTTACCAACATAGAGCCCGATCATTTAGAGGCTTATGAGGGTGATTTTTTGCGCATGCAGCAAGCCTATATTGAATTTCTGCACAATTTGCCTTTTTACGGTTTAGCAGTGCTGTGCGGGGATGACCCTGTCATTATGGAACTGTTGCCCAGCATAGAGAGAAAGTACGTTACCTATGGACAGCAAGCGCATAATGACTTTGTTATTTCGAACATTGAATATGGTATTAATCGCAGTGCCTTTACGCTTACCCGTCCGAATCAAAACCCGCTCGATGTTGTGCTCAATTTAACCGGTGTGCATAACGTCTTAAATGCAAGTGCCGCTATTGCAGTGGCAAGCGATGAGGGTATCAGCGATGTTGATGTACTCGCTGCGCTGAAAAGCTTCGGTGGTATTGGGCGACGCTTTCAACATTTGGGAGATTTTGATGTGCACGCCGGACAAGATTCTGCGCCGCTGAACATTACTCTGATGGACGATTATGGTCATCACCCGACCGAAGTGGCGATGACGATTGCCGCGGCGCGCAGCAACTGGCCCGACAAACGCTTGGTGATGGTATACCAACCTCATCGCTATAGCCGCACGCGCGACCTATATGAAGAATTTGTAGAAGTGCTCTCGCAGGTAGATGCTCTGTTATTGCTCGACATTTATGCTGCGAGCGAAGCGCCGATTGACGGAATCGATAGTAAGTCCTTGTGTCGTTCAATTCGTCAGCGCGGTAAAGTAGACCCGGTATTTATCGGTAGCCCAGATAAGCTTTTTGACGTGCTGCCCGACATTTTGCAAGCCGATGATGTTGTGTTTATGCAAGGGGCCGGGAATATTGGAAATTTAGCTCAAACGCTTGCAAACATTGAATGCAGCGCAAGTAAGATGGCGGGCCGTCATGAGGAGGCGATATGAGTGCTCACGATTTGTCCTTACCCTCACCTGAGGCTTTCGGCAAAGTGGCCGTTTTGTTGGGCGGCGAGTCTGCTGAGCGAGAAGTGAGTCTTGCGTCTGGATATGCTGTGCTCGAGGCACTGCTTGACGCTGGCGTTAATGCACATCCTTTCGACCCTTCTGAGCGTTCAGTATATGAGTTGGTGAGTGAAAAGTTTGACCGTGCGTTTATTATTTTGCATGGTCGAGGCGGTGAGGACGGCGTAATGCAAGGAGCTCTCGAGCAGTTGGGTGTTCCCTATACGGGTACCGGCGTTTTGGGCTCTGCACTGGCGATGGATAAGGTATTAAGTAAACTCGTATGGTCTGCGCGTAATCTGCCCACTGCTGAGTATCGCGTGTTCGACAAGCAAAGTTTTAATGCCAATGAGTGTGAGCACATCCTAAAAGACTTAGGTGGGGTAGTCATGGTAAAGCCTTCTCATGAGGGCTCTAGCGTGGGCATGGCAAAAGCCAGTGATGCAAAGAGCCTCGCCAGCGCTATCGAAAATGCCTTTGTTTATGATGATAATGTGTTGGTTGAGGCCTATATCGATGGCCCTGAATATACCGTTGCCATACTTGATGGCAAGGCGCTTCCCTCTATTAGAATGACGTCGCCACACGTATTTTATGACTATGATGCGAAATATAAAACCGACACCACCGAGTACTTCTGCCCTTCAGGTCTGCCCCTTGCTCAAGAGTCTGAGTTAGGACGCCTTGCCCTGACCGCTTTTGAAGCGCTCTCTGGGAAAGGGTGGGGCAGAGTCGACGTGATGCGTCATCAAGACGGGACGTTTTATTTGCTTGAGTCTAATACCGTACCGGGCATGACGAAAAAGTCTTTAGTACCAAAAGCGGCGAAACAAGCTGACATAAGTTTTCAGCAATTAGTGCTGCAAATATTGGCAAAGAGCATGTAAGCATGAGCACTGAGCTAAGCACACAAGTAGATATGATGGAGGCCGACAAGGTATCGCTACCGGTAGGACTCAGCGTGTTTGTAGTGGTGCTTGGTTTATTGGTATGGGGCGGCGTGTTGAGCTATCAGTGGCTGCAAGATGAGCAGCGCCTGCCGGTGCAAAACATTGTGTATAGCGGTCAGATAAATATGCTTGATGTAGAGGGCCTAGAAAGCTTAATTCGACAGCAGCACGCAGGCAGTTTTTTTGCGATAGACGTAAATGACGTACACAAATTGGTAGAGGCCCAACCTTGGGTGTATTCCGCTTCGATAAGAAAGCGATGGCCAAGTAGCCTTTATATTCACGTAGTCGAGCAGCAAGCAGCCGCGCGCTGGAACGATGATTTATTGCTAAACAAGTACGGTGAAAGCTTTGATGGAAAGCTTGCAAACTCTGCGCTACCAGTACTGTTTGGACCCGGTGGGAGTGAGAAAACTGCACTCACCGGATATCAGCACATGCGTGCTCTACTGCGCAGCAGTGGCCAGAAAATTCAGCAGTTAGTTTTGAGTGAGAGGTTTGCCTGGACAGTGCAGTTACAAAGCGGGATAACACTTAATTTAGGTAGGCAAGAATATATCAAGAGATTACAACGGTTTATCGACGTTTATCCGCTTTTAAAAGAAGAAAAAAAAGCAATAAATTATGTTGATTTGCGGTATGATACAGGCTTGGCAGTTGGGTGGGCAGATGCCTTCCCAATTTCCCAAGCTGAAACCGATAACAATACAAACAATTAAGGTGGTTATTCAGCGTGTCTAAAGCGTTAGAAAGAGAACTCATTGTTGGCTTAGATATTGGCACCAGTACCGTAAAAGCAGTGGTAGGTGAAGTCCTGCCTGAAGGTGACATAAGCATTGTGGGTGTGGGCGAACATAAATCTCGCGGCATGGAAAAAGGCGGTGTAAACGACCTCAATCTTGTGGTGCAGTCTGTGCGCTCAGCCATAGAGCAAATGGAGCTAATGGCTGACTGTCATGTATCAAGTGTTTTTATGTCGATTAGCGGTCGACATGTGCAGTGCCAAAATGAAACTGGCATGGTGCCTATCAATAATCAGGAAGTGACTCAAGACGACGTCGACAATGTTATTCATGCTGCTCGCTCAGTGCCGATGGCCGCAGAGCGAAAATTACTGCACGTACTCCCACAAGAATTTGTGATAGATGTGCAAGAGGGGATCAAAAATCCTATTGGTATGTCGGGCGTGAGAATGGTGGCTGCAGCGCACATTATTACCTGTGCTGACGACATGGCAAAAAATATGGTGAAATGCATTGAGAATTGTGATCTTATAGTTGACCAGACTATCTTCAGCGCACTGGCATCGAGCTATGCGGTGCTCACCGATGATGAAAAAGAACTAGGTGTGTGCGTGGTTGATATCGGCGGCGGTACCATTGATATCGTAATATTTACTGATGGCGCAATTCGTCATACAGCGGTTATTCCCTTAGGGGGGAATCAAATCACAGGCGATATTGCGAAGATATTCCGCACGCCAATGAATAATGCTGAACAAATCAAAGTCAATTACGCCTGTGCATTAAAAGACATGGTGAGCATGGAAGAAACCATAGAGGTGCCAAGCGTAGGCGGTCGACCGTCTCGAGCGATGTCGCGACACACATTAGCAGAGGTCATTGAGCCTCGATATCATGAGCTCTTAGAGATTGCTTATGAACAAATTAAAGCCAGCGGATTAGAAGATCAAATCGCCGCTGGCTTAGTACTAACCGGTGGTACTGCCAAAATGGAAGGGGCAGTCGAGTTTGCAGAAGAAGTGTTTCAAATGCCAGTAAGAGTAGGGAAACCGCATTCTGTTAAAGGTCTAGCTGAGTACGTTGACGATCCAAGTTACGCAACGGCCGTTGGTCTTTTACAATATGGAAAACAAAATTCTAATAATAAAAAAGCGCTACCAAAGAGTGGCGAAGAGAGCGTGTTAAAACGCATACAAAGTTGGTTTAAAGGCGAGTTTTAGGGGACCTTTAAGCGCTAAATTAACAATAAGTCTGTGCGCACAGACGGCAAGGGTATCGGAGAATTATAATGTTCGAACTAATGGATAATCCAAGCGACGAAGCAGTCATCAAAGTAGTAGGTGTTGGTGGCGGTGGCGGCAACGCAGTTGAGTATATGGTGTCTCAAGTAATTGAAGGCGTTGACTTTATCGCGATGAATACCGACGCACAAGCGTTGAAAAACTCAACAGCCGCGGTGAAGCTGCAAATCGGCAATGAGCTTACCAAAGGCTTAGGTGCTGGTGCTGATCCAAATGTGGGGCGCGAGGCGGCTCACGAAGACCGAGAGAAAATCAGGCAAGCCC
Source organism: Glaciecola siphonariae (assembly GCF_042652645.1). Lineage (NCBI taxonomy): Bacteria > Pseudomonadati > Pseudomonadota > Gammaproteobacteria > Alteromonadales > Alteromonadaceae > Glaciecola > Glaciecola siphonariae. The sequence continues at coordinate 1,724,106 of NZ_JBHSGU010000002.1, read as the reverse complement.
TTGAGGGTGCCGACATGGTATTTATTACCGCTGGCATGGGCGGCGGAACCGGCACAGGTGCCGCTCCAGAAGTGGCAAAACTGGCTAAAGATATGGGCATATTGACCGTTGCAGTCGTCACCAAGCCCTTCCCATTTGAAGGCAAGAAACGTGCAGAATTTGCCAATCAAGGTATTGCCGAATTATCGAAATACGTTGACTCATTAATTACCATTCCTAACGAAAAACTTTTGAAGGTAATGGGTCGCGGTACGCCTTTGCTACAGGCCTTTAGCGCAGCCAATGACGTTTTGCGAGGGTCTGTACAAGGCATCGCTGAACTAATTACTCGCACCGGTTTGGTTAACGTTGACTTTGCCGACGTAAAAACCGTTATGTCTGAAATGGGCACTGCGATGATGGGCAGCGGCGTTGGTCGCGGCGAAGACCGTGCTGAGGAAGCTGCAGAAGCGGCGATTGCGTGTCCTCTGTTAGAAGATATCGATTTGTCGGGTGCGCGCGGTATTTTGGTTAACATCACCGCGGGCATGGACTTTGCCATCGATGAATATGAAACCATTGGTAACGCGGTGAAAGCTTTTGCATCAGAAAATGCCACTGTGGTCGTGGGTACGGTTATTGACCCTGAGATGACAGATGAGATTCGCGTAACGGTAGTTGCAACGGGTATTGGTGCAGAACGTAAGCCAGATATCACCCTTGTGAATGACGGTGGTCGCGTACAACAAAAAGCCACGGGTACTGACAATCTGAGTGCGGGTGGCGACCACGGTCATGCTGCGAAGCAAGAAGAAGAGCATCCTGCCGGTGAGTTAGAGTATCTAGATATTCCGGCCTTTTTGCGTCGTCAGGCAGACTAACTGGTCTGAACAGTCTTTTTAGGCTAAAAAAATGCTTGTAAAATGAAAATCCTTGTTCATTCAAGGGTTTTCTGCTACTATCTCGCGAATTTTTAACGATTGATGACACTATGCTCAGACAGCGAACTCTAAAAACCGCGGTTACGGAAACCGGCATTGGTTTGCACAAGGGACGAAAAGTGCGCATGACATTGCGGCCAGCGCCTGCTGATACCGGGATTATTTTCCGTCGTATCGACTTAACGCCGCCGGTCGATATTCATGCCAACGCAAAAGACGTTGCCGATACGACACTTTGCACCTGCATAACTAATGAAAGCGGCGTCTCAATCCATACGGTTGAACATTTAGCGTCGGCTTTGTCAGGCCTTGGCATTGACAACATCATTGTTGAAGTTGACAGCCACGAGCTGCCTATCTTAGACGGCAGTGCAAGTCCGTTTATCTTTTTGCTGCAAAGCGCGGGTATAGAAGAGCTCGATAAGCCTAAGAAATTTATTAAGGTTAATCGCACCATTCGCGTAGAAGACGGTGATAAATGGGCTGAGTTTCGGCCGCACAATGGATTTAAAGTCGACTTTGCAATCGATTTTGAACACCCTGCCATTGCCCAATCACGTCAACATTGCGTGCTAGACTTTTCTAAAGATTCTTACGTGGATGAGGTAAGCCGCGCACGTACTTTCGGCTTTATGCGTGACTTAGAGTTAATGAATTCGATGAATTTGGCGCTTGGTGGCAGTATGGACAATGCTGTTGCGCTAGATGAGTTCAGAGTGCTTAACCCTGAAGGGCTGCGTTATAGTGATGAGTTTCTCAAACATAAAATTCTAGACGCAGTAGGCGATTTGTTTTTAGGCGGCCACAACCTCATTGGTGAGTTGGTAGCTTACAAAACGGGTCACGGACTCAACAATAAGTTACTGAATGCTATTTTAGACGCAGAAGATGCTTGGGAATACATTGAGTTTGAAAACGAAGAAAGCCTGCCCATCAAATATATTGAGTCGGTAACTCATCTTGGAACGCGCTTTGCTTAGTTGTTGAGTACTAAGATGCGTTTACGAGCATGCATACTCGCGTTATACATACTCGCGTTTTAATTGTGCAATAAGTGAACAAACAAAAAGCGTCTAATTATTGACGCTTTTTTATTGTCAGTATATAAATGCGTGCAGTTTATTTTAAGTGACTGAATTAACAAACGTTAAAGGCTTTGTGACCTTAGTTATGTATTTAATCTCATAAGTAAGCGCAGCTTAAACACTAGGATAATATTAACAATATTACTACAATACCCTGATGGTAGATGCATCCAGCAAAAGCGGAAAGACACAAGTTAGCAATGGGCAATATATTTACATGAATATCACTATACTGGTGAAAGGAAAAAGCACACGCTACAGCAAACGTCTGTCGTTAAGACGGTTGGTGAGCGGTTTTGTGCTGCTCTCATTGATCATGTTGGTATCGAGCCGAAATACTGAGTCGGTGTATGAAAATCAGATTAGACTGAGCGTTGTTAAAACCGGCTTAGAAGAGCAGTTACAGCGTGTAAACGCGCTTGAAAATGACACGCAGCAAAAGTTAGATGTTCTCGTGGCTAACCTTGGCTCTATGCGCGCCCAAATCGAATATCTTGACAGTATAAGCGCGAATCTCGCTAACAAGCATGGATTAGCGGTAGAAGATTTTACCCTATCGCCTGAGATATTGGGCGATGCACCTGAGGACAAACCCAGCGAGCGGCAGCTCTCAGACAGTATTGAACAGGTGTCAGATGCGCTTTCGTTTAAAATAAAGCAGCTCGAAGCCCTTGAATCTATTCTTATCGGACTCAATATAGAACAAGAGGCAAAGCTTACTGGGAGACCAGTGAGCAAAGGTTGGTTGTCTTCGCACTACGGGATAAGAAAAGACCCTTTCAACGGCAGACCAACAATGCATAAAGGCGTAGATTTTGCGGGCAAATCTGGTTCGGGCGTAATCGCTACCGGCGCAGGTATTGTCACATGGTCGGGTGAACGCTCAGGTTATGGAAATCTCATAGAAATTGATCACGGAAATGGATTGCGAACCCGTTACGGACACAACGATGTATTGAAAGTAGAAGTCGGTGATGTTGTAACAAAAGGGCAAACCGTAGCGCTATTAGGCAGTACGGGGCGTTCCACCGGCGCTCACGTCCATTACGAAGTATTAAAAAATGGCAAGCAGGTTGATCCCATGCCATATATCTATCGATAAATCTCCTAAATCCAAGCCTTTGTGCATTGAAAGCCCGCCTTATTACTAGTCATATACTGGTGTTTTTTGGTACTATGACGCGTTTTTAAAACTATACCAAATCGGATATCCCATAAGCATGTTTGCAAGTATATTCAAGAAAGTCTTTGGCACGCACAACGATCGCCTGCTAAAAAAAATGCGCAAATCAGTTGTCGCAATTAATGCCTTAGAAGCCGAATTAGAGGCACTGTCAGACGAAGAGCTCCAAGCTAAAACCGATGCTTTTAAGCAGCGAATTGCAGATGGTGCCTCGCTCGATAGCTTGATGATTGAAGCCTTTGCGGTTGTGCGCGAGGCGAGTAAACGTGTATACGGAATGCGCCCATTTGACGTGCAAATGAAGGGCGGGATGGTACTGCATCAAGGAAAAATTGCCGAAATGCGCACCGGTGAGGGTAAAACGCTTACTTCAACGCTTCCTACCTATTTAAATGCGCTTTCTGGCAATGGCGTACACGTGATTACTGTTAACGACTATTTGGCAAAACGTGACGCAGATTGGAGCCGTGCATTATTCTCATTTTTAGGCCTAACGGTAGGGTGTAACATCCCGGGCATTGGTCAGCAAGAAAAACGCGATGCTTACAATGCTGATATTACCTATGGTACCAATAACGAATTTGGCTTTGATTACTTGCGCGACAATATGGCGTTTAGTCCAAATGACCGCGTGCAAAGACCCTTAAGCTTCGCCGTTATCGACGAAGTGGATTCAATTTTAATAGACGAAGCAAGAACCCCACTTATTATCTCCGGCGCAGCCGAAGACAGTTCTGAGCTCTACAAGAAAATCAACCTCATTATTCCGAAGCTTAATCAGCAGGAAAAAGAGGATGAGGAAGATAATCACGGTGAAGGGCACTTCACGGTAGATGAGAAGGGCAAACAGGTTCATTTGACCGAAAACGGTCAGTTGTTTGTAGAAGAGTTACTCCAGCAGGCAGGCTTACTGCCAGAGGGTGAGTCTTTATTTGCAGCAGCAAATATTCCGCTACTTCACCACGTTAACGCAGCGCTTCGTGCACATAAGTTATTCACCAAAGACGTTGACTATATTATTAAAGACGGTCAAGAAATCGTGATTGTTGACGAGCATACCGGCCGTACAATGGAAGGGCGCAGATGGTCTGAGGGCTTACATCAGGCAGTTGAGGCAAAAGAGGGCGTGAAGATTCAAAATGAGAATCAGACGCTAGCATCAATTACCTTCCAAAACTATTTCCGTCTCTACGACAAACTCTCTGGCATGACTGGTACTGCCGACACTGAAGCCTTTGAATTCAATCATATCTACGGTTTAGAAACGGTGGTAATACCCACCAATAAACCGATGATAAGAGACGACCGCGCTGACAAGATATACCTTACGGCTGCTGAAAAATATCAGGCAATTATTGAAGATATAAAAAGTTGTGTGGAGCGAGGACAGCCCTCACTAGTGGGTACTGTGTCGATTGAAAACTCTGAGCTTATCTCGAGTATTCTTAAAAAAGAGAAAATAAAACACAAAGTCCTCAACGCGAAGTTCCATGCACAGGAAGCTGAAATTGTTGCCAATGCAGGTATGCCGGGTGCGGTGACGATTGCTACTAACATGGCTGGGCGCGGAACCGATATTGTGCTCGGTGGCAATTTACAGGTTGAGATTGAAGGTTTAGATAATCCTACCCCGGAGCAAATTAAACAGGTCAAAGAAAAGTGGCAAGAGCGCCATGATGCTGTTCTCGCTGCGGGCGGTTTGCATATTATTGGCACGGAGCGTCACGAGTCTCGCCGGATTGATAATCAGCTTCGCGGTCGTTCGGGCCGACAAGGTGACCCAGGGTCATCACGCTTCTATTTATCGTTAGACGATGCACTTATGCGCATATTCGCCTCTGAAAAAATGGGCGCAATGATGAAGCGCTTGGGCATGGAAAAAGGCGAGTCAATTGAGCATCCATGGGTATCTCGAGCCATTGAGAACGCACAGCGCAAGGTTGAAGGTCGTAACTTTGATATTCGTAAGCAGTTGCTTGAATACGACGATGTAGCAAACGATCAGCGCCGCGTGATTTACGAGCAACGCAATGAGTTGCTTGATGAAGGCGATATTGGCAAAACCATTGCGAATGTGCGTAAAGATGTAATGGATACTGTGATTGACCAGTATATTCCGCCCCAGTCACTTGAAGAGATGTGGGACGTAGAAGGATTAGAAGAGCGGCTCCGCGGTGATTTTGCGCTAGATTTACCGCTGCGCAAAATGCTCGACGAAGACGATAAACTTTATGAAGAAAAACTGCGTGAATTTATTGTTGAGAAGTCTGATGCGGCTTATGCAGCAAAAGAACAGGCTGTGGGTGAGCAGGTGCTGCGACAGTTTGAAAAGGCGGTTATGTTACAGACCCTCGATACTCACTGGAAAGAGCATTTAGCGTCGATGGACTACTTACGTCAGGGTATTCACCTTCGGTCGTTTGCGCAAAAAAATCCTAAGCAAGAGTATAAGCGAGAGTCGTTTGAGCTGTTCTCAGATATGCTCGATAACCTAAAAATAGAGGTGATCAGCATATTGGCAAGGGTACAAGTGCAAGAACAAAAAGATGTTGAAGCGGTTGAAGCACAAAGACGTCGTGCCGAAGCGGAGAAGACCTTCGAGCACAAGTCAGCTTCAGCAACAGGTGAGGGTGCGCAGGAGGCTGATAAACCTTCGACCGTGCAGCGTCAAGGACCTAAAGTTGGCCGAAACGAGCCTTGTCCATGCGGCTCTGGCAAAAAATATAAGCAGTGCCACGGCAAACTTAGCTGATAGCGCTGGAATGAAACATATTGATGTGGCGGTTGGCGTTGTGCTTAGTTCTGAAAATGAACGGCATAACCAAGACCGCCATTTTTTTATTTGTAAACGCAGTGCAAAGCAACATCAAGGCGATAAGTGGGAGTTCCCTGGCGGTAAGGTAGATGCCGGAGAAACACCGGAGCAGGCACTTGCCAGAGAGCTCACCGAAGAAATCAACATTGACGTGAAAAGCTGTGAAGCCTTAATGCAAATTCGCCATGATTATGTTGATAAACAGGTATGCCTCCACGTTTTTTTGGTAACTGAATTTACCGGACAGGCGCGGGGAGCCGAGGGGCAAGAGTCGAAGTGGGTCAGTGGCGCTGAGCTGGCGAATTATGAATTTCCAGATGCTAATCAGGCGATTTTGCACACCTTGGCGCAAAAAGGATTATGCACATGACTCATAAAAAAAGTAATAATATCCAGCCACCGCAGAAGCCCGCGTCGCAACAAGTGTCGCGTCCAACAAACATCAAAACAATCGGCATTCTCGGCGGCATGAGCGACAAAGCCACCATGGAATATTACCGCTTCATTAATCAAAAAATTAATGCACGACTTGGCGGATGGGAAATTGGTGAGACCTTAATTCAGGGCTGTAACTTTGGCAATATAGAGTACTACGTGCGAAATAACGCATGGGACGAAGCACGCGCCTATGTTGAAGAAAAGGCCAAACTTGCACAGGCAGGTGGCGCAGATGTATTGGTATGTGTATCTAATACCATGCACAAAGTGCTCGATAAGATGCCCGAACTATTAGACATACCGTTTATTCACATTACCACGCCAACGGCTCAAGCTATCGTGTCTAAAGGGCTAAAGAAAATTGCTTTATTGGGCACAAAACCTGTTATGCAGGCAGACTACATTAAAGACGAATATGCAAAGTATGGCATTGAAATTATCGTACCTAGTGAGGCTGAGCAACTCGAAATAGACCGCATTATTTTTGATGAGCTGGTGAAAGGCACCATTAGCGAAAAATCACGTCAATATTACGTGCAGGTGAGTGAATCCCTTGCAAAAGAGCACGGTGCCCAAGGGGTCATATTAGGCTGTACCGAAATCTTCTTGCTCATTGGCCAGCAAGACCTACAGAACATGACTGTGTTCAATACTACAGAGCTTCATGTTGATGCTGCAGTAGAGTACGCCCTAGCCGGCAGTTAAACGTTTATATAACTCACTAATTGACTATTCACTAATTGACTATTCACTAATCAGCTAATCAGCTAATCATTAGTAAACACAGAGCGCTAAAACTCACACTTTTGTGCGGTAGCGAACGCTAGATTTTGTTTGTCGTAGGCAGCCTCACCCACAAAATGCGGATAAACCGTATCGCCTTCCCACAAAATATCCTTTCCTTCAAAATCCATGAAACACGGCATGCCAGCGCGAACTTCAGTAAAGTCATTGCCGTCGATGTTTGGGTGATTCATTGCGCTTCGCTGCCCTAGGCTATCGGTAGGATAGGGGATTTCTGCGATCAGGCGATAAGCTTCCACCGGAGGGAGTTGTTCGTCAGTGTTTGTATTTACTGTCTCAATAAATGCCACGATGAGCTCAGTCATTCTTAAGGTTTGCAAATAAATGTCGGCTCTGAGAGCTCCTTGCGCCTGAGGCCCAACTTCAACCATTACACTGCGTTTACCAAGGGTGCAAAAATAGGGATGCTGCTCATAGGGAATATGGTCTTCTACCAGTATAACCGCGTCTGGCATGTGTGTTTTCACGTAGCGAGCTAACTGCTGATTAAAATGGTCATTCTCAAGCACAATAAGGGTTGGCCCCATGGCGCTTGTGGTGTTGTGAATATCTACGATTAGGTCAATATTGCCATGTGGTTTTGGTCCGTACTGCTCATTAAGCGATTGTGCAAGAGTAGCCTCATGACTAGAGCCGTCTTCAGCTCGTTTTGCTTGAAGTTTGCGCAAATCAAACTGTCGGTTCAAGTCCTCGTCAATAAAGCGCGTACGCGCGTCTACAGAGGCTTTGTTAACCAGTTCGAACGAAATATTGGCTGATGGCGCGAGTTGCTGAAGTTTTTGACTGTTTTGCTTCCATTGCCTAACGGCATAAACGCCGGAGAGCTCATTGCCATGAGTTCCGCCACAAATTAAGATTGAGTGAATGGTCATGATTTGAAAAAGTCGTCAGATTGTTCGCTTAGCATAGCTTCAATATCTTCAACATCAATCTTTATTTCTGCATCGCCATTTTCATCGCTGCTAAGCACTGAGCTGCCCGATACTTTGTGCTCCTCGTTAGCCCACTGGCCCAAGTCGATTAGCTGACACCGCTTGGAACAAAAGGGACGAAATTCAGAGCTTTTATCCCACACTACGGTGGTATCACATGTGGGGCAATTTACTTTAGTTGTCATAATATGGTCTTTTAACTTGTTATGGGGAAATACCCTAAGGGCTTAGCTTGTGCAAGCTAACAACAAGCAATTTCAAAATCAAGATTATCAGCAACCGCACCGGTTGAGCCAGCTTCTGGAAAAAGAGTCATAAACTTAATGCCATAGCGATACTTGTTGCCACTAAGCACAGGGTAATAGCCTTTTGTGTTATCGCATTTTACGCGAATGAGTTCTATTTTATCTTCTACATTGCCCTGATAAAAACCATTGTTTGCCATCGCTGGGGTGAAGCGCCCTCGTTCGCGTAAAAATGACATTAGCATTTGTATGCTTTTATCAACCACCTGCAAATGTTCTCGCCATGCAGCAAGCTGTTGCTTTTTGACATCTTCTGGCTGTTTAAGCCAGCAAAACAGGCTAGGGAGGTCGAAGCTCGTTGCGCCACCAGGAATAGCGAAACGTTGACGAATAGTATTAAGAAATTTTTCTTCGCGTATGCCAGAGCCGAGCTTTTTGTTCAGCTTAATTTCATGCGTGAGTCGATGAAGCGTCTGCAAGGCAACTTCGAGCGCAGAGTTATCAATATCAGGGTGTTGAGACCAGTAAACTAAATTTTTTTCTTGTGCATCAATATCTCTAACAAAGTCGGTGCGTAAATCGAGCCTTTCAATCAGCTCAATAAGATCAAAAAGCACTTCAAAAAAATACAGATATTGAAATTCGGTTGTCGCAAATTTGACTTCATCGAGTTGATGAAACAACTGCTCTAGTCGCAAATAGTTTCTCACTTTTTCGCAAAGTGGAAATTCGTAAAGTGCGACGGTCATGTGGGGCTCCTTGGCGTTTGGCTGGCTAGTGTTAAGTACTTTGTGTGAAGAGTATCGACTTGTGCGCTTAAGTCAGCTTCGCTATGGTTATTGTTGACCACATCGTCGGCAACTGCAAGTCGCTCTTGACGAGTGCATTGATTTTGCATGATGGCCTTAATGGTCGCTTCATCAGAGCCTTGTGCACTGTCGCGTGAGACAGCCCGCTTAAGCTGAGTGTTTTCGTCTACATCGACGACCAATACTCTATTAACCATATGCACAAGAGAATTCTCAACAAGCAAGGGCACCGACAAAATGCAATATGCAGATGAAGCCTGTTTGGTTTGTAGTTGCATTTGCTCTCGGATAAGCGGATGCAGCAGGGCGTCAAGCCATGCTTTGTGTTCAGGCTTGGCAAACACTATTTCACGTAGCTTTGGACGGTTTAGCTCACCGCTTTTGAGCAGCACGTCTTTGCCAAAGTGATGCGCAATTTGCTGTAGGCCAGAAGACCCTACAGCAACCACCTCTCTGGCGATGATGTCGGCATCGACAATGGTGATACCGTGTTCGGCAAACAAATTAGTGACGGTGGTTTTACCCGAACCGATGCCGCCTGTAAGACCTACAACAAAGTCACTCATGAAAACAATAGTTAACCTCAGATCTGGATAAGAAACAGCGCCCAGCACATCTAAAAACGCGAATCACTGCGTTGCAAAAGCGAGCAATAGAATGACTATTACATCCCTTTTGCGCCTTGTGCTTCACGTTTTTAGCAGCACTGCGTGTGAAAATTAAAGAATAGTGTTTAATATCATGGTGTTGCACTATTTCTTATCCAGAACTGAGGTTAATTAACGAAACATATGATTATCATACCTTTATTTATCAGTAAGATATACTGACGCAAAAGGACTACGCTTTGCGCTCACTATGAGGCAAAACAAGATATACAAAAAGATATACAGAATCAGGGATTAGAGCACAAAGCGCTAGATCAATGTATTTAAGTACCATGTTGCAATGGCATCGCCATAAAGTACGGTAAGATATCCGGCAGCCGCTAAATACGGGCCAAAGGGTATAGCTAAGGTTCGGCCCTTTTTTTGCGCAATCATAAGGCCGATACCCACAATGGCGCCTACCACCGACGATAGCAAAATAATAATGGGCAAGTGCTGCCAACCCACCCATACGCCAAGTGCGGCGAGCAATTTGAAATCGCCAAAGCCCATTCCTTCTTTACCAGTGAGTAATTTAAACGCCCAGTAGACGGTAAATAGCGACATGTATCCAGCAGCGGCTCCGATCACGGCGTCAAATAACTGCGAAGGTTCAAACACTGCAATAGTGAGCAATCCTAACCACAGTAGCGACAAGGTGAGCGTATCGGGTAGCAGCATTTCGTCGATGTCAATAAAGGTCATGGCAACAAGGAGCCAAGTGCCTACAATAAACGCCAAGGTAATGGGTGCATAACCAAGCTGCCATGCGACTAATGCGCTTAACACAGCGGTAAGTAGCTCAATTGCCGGATATCGTTTAGAAATGGGGGTTTTACACTGACTGCACTTACCACCGAGGGCCAGCCAGCTCAATACAGGAATGTTTTCCCAAGCGCGTATTTTGTGTTGGCATTTAGGGCAGCGCGAATCGGGCTTGACTAGGTTAAACGTATCGTTAGCGTGAGGGTAGCTTGTAGGCTCTGCCTCAGGGTTTTGATAGGCATAAATCTCTTGTTCCCAGCCGCGCTTCATCATGACCGGAATACGATAAATAACCACATTTAGAAAGCTGCCCACTAGCAGGCTTAATACAAAGGTAAAAGCAATAAAAAAGGTGGGGGAGTTTTCGATTAGGCTTAGCATTGGTAGTCCACAAATTCTTTAATTAAGGGCGCTATCTTAATTATTATCTAGAATTAAGGTTAACGGCATTTAATGAATATAACATTAAAATAAAAGAACAGTGATTTTCGTATTAATGAAAATACGTATATACTCTTTTCACTATTCAACAGCTTGGTAAAACCCTTATAGTTTTGATGATAAAGCCGATGACAATTCTATTGCGCAAGATTTATTAGTTAGTTATGTACGGTATTTATTATCAATAAGTGAAGGAGCAAAAGGTGCAGCGGCTCTCCTCTAAAGCTTGGTCTTACGAACATGCGTGGCTGTCAGGCCCTAAATTTGATGCGATATTCATAGCCGGGGTATTATTTATTGCTTTATTGTCTGGCGCAATAGTCGCTTACGATAATGACCTTTTCTTGCCTGTGCTTATGTTGGATCTTTGGCTGTTAGGTTACCACCACGTCATTTCTACCTTCACAAAACTTGCAGGAACAGCTCAAGATAGATCAGAAAACCGCTTTTTTATTCTCTATTTACCATGCATTGTTGTTGCCAGTGTTGCTGCTTTAGGCCTCGGAATAGGGTTGTGGTTAATCACAACCATCTACTTTTTTTGGCAATGGTATCATTATGTGCGACAAGCTTACGGGGTCGCCACTTTTTATCGCAGGCGAGCTCAACACCAGTCCAGTGAAAACGCATTGATATCTCAAGCAGCACTTTGGTCAATTCCAATTACTGGCCTATTGTACCGATGCTACCAAGGTTGGGACGAATTTCTTTTTCAAACTCTATGGACCCCTGACATCCCATTCTTTATTGTTGCAATAAGTAGCGCTATTACAATAGTGTTGCTCATTTATTGGGTATATACACGCCTAATAGCATTTCAGCAGGGTACTCTTGCGATGGGAGAGTTCCTCTTTACCTTGTCACACTTCACTGCGTTTTATGTTGGTTATATTCATATAGACGATATAAATATAGGCTGGTTAGTCGCTAATATTTGGCACAACGCTCAGTATATTTTGTTTGTTTGGTTATACAATACTAAGCGATTTGCGAGTTCGAATAATGCAGACGCTAAAACCCTCGTTGGTTGGTTAAGTCAAAATACACCGATAAGGATTTTGCTGTACTTCCTCGTCTGTTTGCTTGCCACAAGTGTGTTCTATCAATCTTTAATGACGACAATTAAAACGATGTTTTCTGAAAACGCGGCAATGATAAGTGCTGTAAATATATTGGTATTTCAAAGCCTAAATTTTCATCATTATGTCGTTGATAGTTTTATTTGGAAGGTCAGAAAGAAGAAGCATCAAGAGGTTATGCAGTTACGGCAGGCCGATTAAGGTTTAGTAAATCTCTTGTTAGAGAGCATAGCGTTTAAACATTACTAAGATATCGCAGCTTTCTTTTCCGACGCCTTACTGTATTACAGGATATATGTGCAATATGAAATTAGGTTTTTGCGCGAGCACTGGGCGAACGGCAACGACTTTTTTAGCGAAAACACTTGATAGCTTAACCGGTATAACTGCTTTGCATGAAGGATACGATGGAAAAACGCATCAGAAGCCGCTTTTGCCTCTTATCAATATCCATAATGCACGGGCATGGCGAGATGCTAGTTACGCAACTGAATTGGTCACTACAATGCGAGACAGAGAACATTTTGTCGGTCTTGGCATTTCTTCCCGAATTTGTCTTGATATCGCGTACTATAACGCCCCATTGATGTCTTCTTTAATATCTCGGCATCCTGATGGATATTTTATCGTCATGTTCAGGCGATGTGAGAGTTTTGTGCAATCCGCGACGGTAACTCGTGGCGAGGATTTGACGCCAGCTGGTTGGCCAGGAGTAAACAAACCTCTGTCTCCGCGAGAGCAATTTATAGCAATGGGACGATTAAAACCAGAGAAGGGAACGAAGGATGCCGAGTTGTGGCAAAACTGGTCTGGCATTTGCAGAAATATTTGGCTTTGGGCGAATGTTAACCAAGCACTGATTAATTTTGTTAATACTAACAAAAACAGCATTGTTTTGTTTTACGAAGACCTTATTGAGAGACCTGAACATTTCTGGAAAACTTGCCTTGAAGGACTTAACTATTTTAGCGATGGGCGTTTACAGCAGTGCCTTTTGGCGTCAAACGAGAAAGTAAACAAAAGAAAATATTACGGAATTGACCCGTTTGCGATGTGGGGTGCTGGTGAGCAAAACTTTTATCGCACTTATGCAAAACCATTAGAAGACGAGATTTATGAAAGACGATTTAACTAGTTGCGTGATAACAACTATTCAAGAAGCGTTAAATGAGACAATAGAGGAAGAGAGTGAAAAGATTGTAATTTGTCAGAGCGACTCAATGGAAACGGTTGGCGTTTGGGATTCTTTAAACTTTATGAATGTGTTTATTGCGATAAATCAGAAGTTTAATATTGAACCAGATTTTGACGACGCCATTCATTACATTTCGGTCCAAGCATTAATTGATTACTTGAACGCACGGTCGTGACGATGAATGAGGCTTCTCGGCGGTGGATAATCACTAGCTTTTTAAACAAGGTCAATAGTGTTCCCCATCGGGTAGCTGTGCAAGATGCCCAGCGCAAATACAGTTATGTTGAGTTCTTCGCTCTTGTAATGCATCTCTATCAACATCTAAAAGAATCTAACGCTAAAAAGCCGGTTGGCTTGTATTCTGGTCGCGAGATCACTTCTTATGCAGGTATGTGGGCGTGCATATTCCACGGCGTGCCATTTGTTCCCCTCAACCCAGCCTTACCTAAACAACGAATAGAAACAATCATTGATTTACTGGATATCAAACACATCCTTTGTCATACAAACAAGATTAGTCAAGCGAAAGGACTATCATGTGCTGCGCAGTGCTTTGATATAGAACCTTCAACGCTAACCGTAGATGAGTTACCACAATTCGAATTAGCTACTCTTTCTGGGCTTATACAAAACAATATTTATATTCTTTTTACATCCGGAAGCACAGGTGTACCCAAAGGGGTCCCAATATCATATAAAAATTTTAAGACCTTCTTAGAAAATGCATTTTCGCAACTGCCTTATTTAGATAATGGCCGCTATGCACAGGTCTGTGAAATTTCTTTTGATGTTAGCATGCAAGAAATATTTGCTGCTTTGTTGAACGGAGGAACCTTGTTTCCTGCTCGTTCAATTGACTTATTCAACCCTATCAATTTTATTCAACAAAATAGCATTGCAGTGTTGCACGCCGTACCATCGCTCATTCGTGTTGGTATGAAAAATCCAGCGTTCAAACCGAGTTGTTTTTCGACATTGAAACTAAGTATTTTTAATGGGGAACCGTTGACCCGAAGTATGGCATTGACGTGGGTTGCGGCGTCTGAATCTCAACATGAGGTGTGGAATTATTATGGTCCAACGGAGTGCACGGTCGCGATACTTAGTCAAAAAGTCCAGCAGCATGATGACCTTATGTTCGATAAAAATAACATTGCTATAGGAAGGGTATTTGATAAATGCTCTTTAGCACTATTAGTTGATGGAAATATTGTTTGTGCTGCTGACCTAGATAACAATATGACAGGCGAACTATTGCTCGGTGGGCAACAGCAATTTGATGGATACTTGAAGAACACCGGAGAGGACCCATTTATTTTCGATGCGGATGAGACCCGATACTACAAAACGGGGGATCGCGTTAAGTATAAAAATAAGCTTATTTTTCATATTGGGCGAATTGATTATCAGGTTAAGGTTGGTGGCCACCGAATCGAACTTATGGAAGTCGAGCACCACCTCAAAAGCGCCCTTGAAACAGAAGCATTAGTCGTACTTGCAATGCCGATCTCATCACCTGAATACCTTATTTTATGTGTTCAAAAGCACACAAATTTGTCAGAAATAAAACGCGCCAGTCCAAACTTGCCATATTACATGATGCCGAAAAAAGTCATGCGGATTGACCAGTTTCCTCTAAATCAAAATGGCAAGGTCGATCGTCCTGCCTTGGCGAGCACGATGAGTGAACGAATTTAATGATTGCTATGTTTTTTCGTTTTATCCTTGTGCTTGTTATGATCAGCGCTGTCGCTTTTACCGCCTATTTAGACCGAAACCGAGCAGGACCCATCAGTGAACTAGAAAAATGTAGCTTATTGTTGTCGAGGGTAGACCAGCCCCCGGCTGACATACTTATTTTAGGAAGCAGCAGAGTAGGTGTAGCCATTGACCCAGTCGCAATGGCTGAGCTTATTAATTCGACTGCTCAATATGATGATATAAGGGTGGAATGCATTGCGGTGCCGATTGCTCCATTAAGAACGAACGTCTCGTTGCTTGAGCAATATATTAACGTTCGGGGGGCTGCTCAAATTGTTGTATTTGAGCCATCATTTTTATCAAAACGCTCTTTTGACAATCTGAAGTATAATCTTGGTGAGAGTGACCCTGAGCAATATATTTTTACGCGCGACATCAATTTTATGACGTATTCACAAATATGGAACATGCCTGGTGTCGCAATGCCTTTTTCACGCGGCGAAGACCTTATAATGCGTTTGCACTTAAAGCTACGCGGTTTTGTGCTAAGAACTGGTCTATTAATTTATGAGTTTTTACACGATCCGTTTAGAGAATGGTCACTTGAGAGCTGCAATACTCAATCGTGGCGTGTTGGAGGTATGGATTGGTCGAGTGACTTTACGTTTATTTACGCACACTCGAGGCATACAAGGAATCTAGAAGAGACGCATTATCAATACAAAGCACGTTTTGAAACAGTATTCAAAGATATGCCATTAGCCGATTGGCAAAATACGCCAAGTGAAATAGCTATGAAACCAAGTGATTTAGAATTTGAAGCTGACTATCGTTTGGGGGAGGTCAAATATTTACACAAAGCTATATCGCTTGTGCAGGATGAAAATAGCCATGTAATAGTGTTGCCGATGATGCTTTATAATCAAACGCTTAGCGACAAGGATCGTTTGTATTTAGAAATACTTCAGAGTAATCCATATGATATTTTTGCAGAAACAGATTCCTTGTTAGCGCCGTTTTGGTACAACGAAGCGCATGTCAAACCAAGACCTGCGGGAGAGTATGCTACCATTTTACTATCGCGTCATATTGTAAACGCAGACGTATTGTCTGATGCTCGATAGTTTTACGTTTTTAATCTTCATTCTAGTACCAGTTGGATTGTCGATGCTTTGTTGGCATACGCACCCAATACAACGGCTATTATGGTGCGTGCTTCCAGGTTTTCTATTGTTGTTCATTATTCAGCCACTCGCTTTATATTTTGCTCTGTTTTGTTTCACTTTTTCGGTATTCATATTTTTACTTGGGGGGGCTCTTCGTAACGAAAAACTCAAAACTAGGCTCTCTTATTCAATACTATGTTTGTTGTTTATTCCTGATTTTTTGCCACATTTTAAAGATCAGCCCATCTTGTTTTTAGGTGCTGCTTTTTATGTTATCCGTCAAATGATGACTGTTACCGAGGGTATAAAAAAACGAAAGACAGTGTTTGATTTTTTGGCGTCACTTTTACTTGCGACATTCTTTTTTGCGAGTTTGCCATCAGGACCAGTTTACAATGGTTTTGATGCATGGGAACAGTTTAAAGAACGTAAAGCAGCTTCGTTCAAAGAAGGGCTTTATCGGATAACCGAAGGCTTTGCGTATTTGTTTGCTATCTCAGGCTTCGTCCATGTTGCTATGGATTATCTGAATGGGCTGTCTCTCTATTCAGATAACAATTTTGCATTGATGACGTATACCCTTTCATCAATTTTATTAAACGCTATTTTATCTTTTGGATTTCTATTTTCGACATTTTATGGTTACTCACGCATGGCTGAGGGAAGTGCTCTGTTAATGGGGTTTAGCGTACCAGAAAACTTCAATAAACCTCACCTATCGCGAGATTTAGCGGATTTTTGGCAACGTTGGCATCGCTCAATGGCAAAGTTTGTCGTGCAATACATCTATTTTCCTTTGCTAGTAAGTTATAAAAATGCACGACTTGCTATCATAGCCGCTTTTCTGTTCATGGGGATATGGCACGACTTTACGTTAGGCTTTATTTTGTGGGGGCTAGGGCATGGTATTGCCTTGTCTTATGCCGTTCCATGGTTAAACAAAAATTGTTCGTCCACAGTCTTAGTTCGAATCATCTCTCTTAGTTACGTGCTATTTTTGTCAAGCATCGCCCATGGGAATTTTATATTATGAGCAGCTCATTGCGAAAGCTGATAAAAACGCTGGTCTATATTTTTATAATTATCTTTTGGCTTATGTTCGGCCCATTTGAAACGTTAAATGCACCTTATTTAGGATTTTGAAACGGGATCATTTTGTTCAACCAAAATTTTTCCATAAAAAGTCCAGTTGTTTTTGAAGACTATAAATGTTGGCATCATTCACTCGGAAGATGTTTATACTACCGAGCCCATTTCGAATATAGGTAGATACATCGCGATAATCAAACCGCCAATGACGACACCGAGCACAGCCATGATCATAGGCTCGAGCAAGCTGGTTAAGCCGTCTACCATGTCGTCTACTTCGGCTTCATAAATGGTAGCTATTTTACCAAGCATCTCGTCAACAGAGCCCGACTCCTCCCCAATGGCAACCATTTGCACAACCATTGAAGGAAAAACGTTGGTTGATCGCATTGCCGAGTTCATCGGAATACCGCCAGAGACTTCTTTGCGCATGTACAAAATAGCATCTCGATAAATTGCGTTGCCAGCGGCTCCAGACGCTGAATCTAAGGCACCTATTAGCGGCACACCGGCGGCAAAGGTGGTGGATAGCGTTCGGCTAAACCGCGCGATTGAGGCTTTTTTGAGAATTTCACCAATAACGGGAATTTTGAGCACTTTAGCGTCTATTGAATCACGCAATTTTGGAGACGCGCGATGAGCCCGCACAAAGAGTACTGCTGCGCCAATCATACCAAGCGCGATGTATGGGCCATAGTCTTGCACAAAATTAGAAATACCCAGCACGAACTGCGTGAATGCAGGTAATTCAGCCCCAAAACTTGAAAAAATTTCTTCAAACTGCGGCACTACGTAAACTAATAGAATAACGGTTACAACGAATGCAACCACTAAAACGGCAATAGGGTAAAACATCGCCTTCTTTATCTTTGATTTGAGCGCTTCGGCTTTTTCTTTGTACAGAGCGATTCGGTCAAAAATCCCCTCTAAAGAACCAGATTGCTCGCCCGTTTCAACGAGGTCGCAATAAAGCTCATCAAATTGTCTGGGGTATTTTCTTAATGCTGAATTGAAGGTATTCCCTGATCGTACTTCGTTTGTGATCTCTGCCATCATCTTGCGTACGGCAGGACTGCCGCTACCTTGGCCAATCATTTCAAGTGACTGTATGAGCGTTACACCGGCGTTTAACATGGTTGCGATTTGGCGAGACAATAAAGATACATCCTGTGCGGTGACCTTTTTTTCACCAAACGAGAACAGAGGTTTTGGCTGTTTTTTAACAGATTTTGCCGACACGCCTTGCCTGCGCAGCATGTTCTTTGCTTCGACAACCGAGGTGGCATTAATCTCACCTTTGGTCTTTTTTCCGTTACGATCAGCGCCTTGCCAAACGAACGTTTCTGCTACCTTCGCCATAATCTGACCTCTTCAACGTGGATGTATACAAAAAGCCCGAGTATCCGGGCTTTTTAAAAGGTTTTGCAGGTAAGTTTCTGCTAGATTAAGGCGTAGTAGTTGGTGCTACGTTGTCACATACGTCTGCTGGAACACAGCTAGTTACAGACCAAGATACACCAGTTGCGGTATCGAAGGCTGGAGTAACCACGTAACGTGACGCGCCATTTAGTGCTGTGCCGATGTTTTGACCCGTACGGCCAGATACTGTAATCACGCCGGTGTCATTTGTTACAGCAACGCCTGGACGGTCTGCATTTGCAGTAGTATTGGCTGGAATACCGTTAGTTCCCTGATTACAACCTACTAAGCCGCCATTAATTTGTGCACAAACTTCGATGGCCGATTGTGCGCCAGACGCGCCGTTGATTAACTCTGAGAACTTAGCACGGTCTGTATATGACTGATACGCAGGCAATGCAATTGCGGCAAGAATACCGATGATTGCAACAACAATCATAAGTTCGATTAAGGTAAAACCCTTTTGAGCAGATTTAGTAAAGTTTGACATGGTGTTAAGTCCTCTAGTGCGCAATAACGCGTTC
The DNA here is from genome assembly GCF_042652645.1 of Glaciecola siphonariae. Classification (NCBI taxonomy): domain Bacteria; kingdom Pseudomonadati; phylum Pseudomonadota; class Gammaproteobacteria; order Alteromonadales; family Alteromonadaceae; genus Glaciecola; species Glaciecola siphonariae. The sequence continues at coordinate 1,704,849 of NZ_JBHSGU010000002.1, read as the reverse complement.
AGTAAAAGTAAAACAAATTAAACAAGTAATATTGGCTGCAAAAGACTCGATGTAATTAACACTGTCTCTCAACCTCGAGACTGATTATAAAACCATCATCGAGATTAGGAAGTATGCAGTAGCATACCTAAGTGTTAGTTTGCACACAGCATGGTTATGTGTGGTTCTTTGCCAATTGACGTAAACCTATGAATTTAATCAATTAACAAGGATAAATCCAGTGCCTTTACATGTTTTGTTAGGGCACCAGATGATACATAATCTACACCGGTTTTTGCTAATTCAAGCAGCCTTTCGTCAGTAATATTGCCTGATACTTCAAGTTTACAACGACCAGCGGCAATATAAACTGCCTCTTGGACTTGTTCGTTGGTGAAGTTATCTAGCATTACTATATCGGCGCCTGCTTCAATAGCTTGATGGAGTTCGTCGAGGTTTTCTACTTCTAGCTCTATAGTTTTGCCCGGTTCCATCCTACGTGCTTTTACAACGGCCTTTTTTATTGAGCCACAGGCCTTTATGTGGTTCTCTTTTATCAGGAACGCATCATAAAGCCCTATGCGGTGATTTAATCCGCAACCGCAAACTACAGCATATTTTTGAGCTTGTCTATATCTTGGTATGGTTTTTCTCGTATCTAATAGCTTTGTAGTACTTTTGTTTAATAGCTTTGCATAACAATAGCTTACTGTTGCGGTTGCACTTAAAAATTGCAAAAAATTAAGCGCGGTTCGTTCAGCGGTTAATATTGCTCGCGCATTACCCGATATCTCAAGCAAAACATCGTTCGGGGCAATGTGCTCAGCATCATGTTTGTGCCATTTAAGCTGTAGATGTTTATCAACTAACATGAAGGCTTGCGTTGCCCACTCTTGGCCGCATAGTACACCGGCTTCTCTGGTGATAATTTTTGCATTCACGTGCGTATTTTCATCAATGAGATTGGCAGTGATGTCTTTGCTTGGGTCCATCGTCCCGCCTAAGTCTTCGCAAAGAGCGGCGTGCGCATCTGCTTGAATGGCATCGTTTGATATAGTGTGGGAATGGCTTTTTTGCACAGTTTGCATAATTTGTATGATTAACCGCTGTTGATGACTGTTATTAAAGGCTGCGCGTATTCTAATCAGTCGCCTCGCTTGTTGCTAGCTAATTTGCTTAAAAGCACAGATTCCAAGCGCTCACTTAACGCCTGCTCTAGCGCTTGCTTATACTGTATTGCCACTAAATAAGCATTGAACCTAGCGCGCAAGCACATATACTGAACGTACACAGCGTTTTTGCATGAGAGGCTTCATTGACCCTTTTCTCACTACTGTTGGTAATGGCCCTAGAGCGAGTTACCACTAAATCAAAACAATTCCATATTGCTACCTTAGCAGAGGCTTACTTTGGGTTTTTGAGTCGCAAAGGCTGGTTGCTTGGTGGGCATTCGTCTGATACACACTCAAAAAAGGAGCAGGCTGCTAATCATTATTACAACGCTGACGATTCGTCGAGCTTAGGTTTGGTTTCCATCCTTGTTATGGCATTAGTTCCAACCCTCATAGCATTTTTATTGCTTAACGCGTTGCCGTCTTTGTTTGTGTTTATGATTAACTTACTCGTACTTTGGGTGTGTTTGGGTTGCCCTGTGACCCGGAGCACCTACAAGCGATATTTGCAGGCGGCACATCGGGAAGATTTTCAAGCGTGTGCGCTACACAGCATGTCTTTTGGCAATGAAGGTGGTGCGCTTAGCAATGTTGGTAAGCAATTAGTGTTAGTCAACTATCGACAATATGCCTCGGTGATTATCTTTTTTATCGTGCTAGGTGCTCCTGGCGTCATTTTTTATAGCTTAATAAAAGAATGGGTGCTGCATCAAAAGCGCCAGCAAGCTGCATTAAAAGAGCAAGCTACATCAACAAACAGCAGTATAAATAGCACGGTAAATAGCCGGTTAAACACTGAGCAAGGTGATATTGACCAAAACGCTATTATAAACGAACAAAGCCCCGAGGTATTCTCGGAGGTATCTCCTGAAGTATCCCCTGAGGTATTGCCCACTGAAAATACTTCGGGCAAGGGCGAGAGTTTATTGTTTGTACTCGACTGGTTACCTGTGCGAATAACCACGTTTGGATTTTTAATCGTCGGCCATTTTTCAAATGCACTGTCGGCATGGTTCGATATTATCGTCAATCCGCAAACCTCCACCTACGATGCCTTGGCTAGCGTATCAAAGGCGGCAGAAGATGTTGGGGATCGTGACTCTCATTTAAATGAGCCTCTGCAGTTAGTTAAGTTGGTAAAACGCAATATTGTATTCATCTTGATGTTGCTGTCTTTAGCAACAATGGTCGGAGTAGTTGCCTAGGGCTTTACCTTCGCAAGTTTCTTGCTTACAATACTTTGGTTAATTGGTATGACCATTGAGTGTTGAGGCGTTGAAATCAGGTAAATAAACTGACACGACGCCGCTTACGCTTTGATGCAAACAAGCCCAGACAATGCTGTTTGCATGGTGTATTCCCAATAAAACACTTACCAGCAATCTTTTAGGATGCGAATGATAAGACAGGCAAAAATTTCTGATGTGATAACCGAGCGTTTAGAGTCCATGATCATTGATGGCACTTTAACCGCGGGTGAAAAACTATTGCCTGAACGTTTGCTCGCAGAAAAATTTCAAGTGTCACGCCCCTCTTTACGAGAAGCCATTCAAAATTTAAGTGCCAAAGGCCTCATTGAACGTAAGCAAGGCGGTGGTACATTTGTTACAAAAAGCCTGAACAAGGCGATGACCGATCCGCTCATGGATTTGGTTGCCACACGACCAGAAACCCAATTTGACCTGCTTGAGTTCAGACATGCATTAGAAGGCATGGCGGCTTATTACGCGGCGCTTCGTGGGCAAGCGAGCGATTATGAGGCCTTAAGCGATTCGCTAATGGCCTTACAAGCACTGAGTAAAAATGCGAGTGCGGTTGAAGAGGCCACTGCCTTATCTAACTTTTATTTGACCATGGCAAAAGCCTCACACAACATGGTGCTATTGCATGTTATGCGCTCAATGCAGCCAATGTTGATAGACAATATTCAACGCAATTTTGCCATGCTCCGAAGCGGCGCTGATGTGGAGCAGAACATACAGCAACAGCGCAGAGATATTGTAGATGCCATTGTAAAAGGCGACCCTGTAATGGCACGCTCTGCAAGTCACAAACATCTAGGCTTTATTGAGCAAACTTTGCTCGATATCAACCAACGAGATACACAGGTACAAAGAAGTTTAAGAAGAATAATAAGTGATGAGTAAAAAGATAGTTACGACATCACAAAAGCCTGCATTTTTTACCAGCAGGTAAGGCTTTTAGCATAGCGCGGTATTGTTAACGCTCGCTATGAAAAATACATACGAGCAAGATGAGGTTTCTTATCTTGCTTTTTTGAACAAGAGAATAGGAAATGTTATGGCTGATAATATGGCTGCGACTGACGTTGCAAATAAAGCATCTGACGTGGATCCGCAAGAAACACAAGAGTGGTTAGACGCACTAGAAGCAGTATTAGAAGAAGAGGGTGTAGACCGCGCTCACTATCTATTAGAGTCGTTGATTGAAAAGGCCCGACGCAACGGTGCCCACTTGCCCTACGATGCGACCACTGCCTACATTAACACCATACCTGCTGGTCAAGAGCCTACCATGCCTGGTGACCAAACCATTGAAACCAAAATTCGTAATGCGATTCGCTGGAATGCGATAATGATGGTATTGCGTGGCTCGAAAAAAGACCTAGAACTTGGTGGTCATATATCGAGCTTTGCTTCTTCTGCGATGCTTTACGATGTGGGCTTCAACCACTTTTTCCGCGCACCGAGCGAAAGCGATGGTGGCGACTATCTCTTTGTTCAAGGACACGCCTCTCCCGGTATCTATGCTCGTTCGTTTATTGAAGGACGTTTAAGTGAAGGTCAGCTAGATATGTTCCGCCAAGAAGTAGGTGGGCAGGGGCTATCTTCTTATCCGCATCCCAAACTGATGCCTGACTACTGGCAGTTCCCAACGGTGTCGATGGGCTTAGGACCAATGCAGGCGATTTATCTTGCTCGCTTTTTAAAATATTTAACCAACCGCGGCCTTAAAGACTGCTCAAACCAGCGTGTTTGGTGCTTTATGGGTGATGGTGAGGTAGATGAGCCAGAAAGCTTGGGCGCAATTGGTTTAGCCTCACGTGAGAACCTCGACAACCTGACCTTTGTTATTAACTGCAACCTGCAGCGTCTTGACGGCCCTGTGCGCGGAAACGGTAAAATTATTCAAGAGTTAGAAGGCGCTTTCCGCGGCGCAGGCTGGGAAGTATTTAAAGTGATTTGGGGTCGTTATTGGGACCCTCTGCTTGCTCGTGATACTTCAGGCAAATTGCTCGACGTGATGAACGAAACGGTAGACGGCGAATACCAAAACTATAAGTCGAAGGGCGGAAATTATACCCGCGAAAATTTCTTTGGTAAGTATCCAGAACTCAAAGACATGGTAGCGAATATGTCTGACGAGGATATCTGGCGCCTTAATAGAGGCGGACACGATCCGGTTAAAGTATACGCGGCATACAAAAAAGCCACAGAAACGAAAGGCCGTCCACAGGTTATTCTGGCAAAAACCGTTAAAGGTTATGGCTTAGGTAACGCTGGTGAAGGTAAAAATATTGCGCACAACGTTAAGAAAATGGACCCTGAGTCGATTTTGCAATACCGCGACAGATTTAATATTCCGCTGTCAGACGAAGAGTGCAAAGAGTTAAGTTACTTTAAGTTTGCCGACGACAGCCCCGAAATGCAGTATCTGCGTCAAAAGCGCGAAGCGCTTAACGGTTATATGCCGGTACGACGCGCTAAGTCATCTGAAGAATTACCCGCTCCACCTTTAAAAGCCTTTGAAGCGATTACTAAGGGCTCGGGCGATCGTGAAATTTCAACCACCATGGCCTTTGTTCGCGTGCTTACCGTGATGCTTAAAGATAAGCAAATGGGCAGCCGCGTAGTTCCCATTATTCCAGATGAAGCCCGTACTTTTGGTATGGAAGGCTTATTCCGTCAGGTGGGTATTTATTCAAACTCCGGTCAAAAATATATTCCTCAAGACAAAGACCAAGTAGCCTATTATCGTGAAGATAAAAAAGGTCAGGTATTGCAAGAGGGTATTAATGAACTGGGCGCTATGTCGTCGTTTGTGGCCGCGGGTACCTCGTATTCACTGAACGATTTACCTATGTTGCCGGTGTATATTTATTACTCAATGTTTGGTTTCCAGCGTGTGGGCGATATGGCGTGGGCCGCCGGTGACTCACAGTGCCGCGGATTTTTAGTCGGCGGCACCGCAGGACGCACCACACTAAACGGCGAGGGATTACAGCATCAAGACGGTCACAGTCATATTCAAGCTGGGTTAATTCCCAACTGCGTTAGCTACGACCCTACCTATGGCTACGAAGTAGCGGTGATTGTGCAAGACGGTATTCGCCGGATGTTAGAAGACCAAGAGAATGTGTTCTTCTATTTAACGGTGATGAATGAAAATTATATTCAGCCTGAAATGCCAAAAGGCTGTGAAGAAGGTATTTTAAAAGGTATTTATTTGCTCGACAAAGCAGGCACTGCCAAGTCTAAAAAGCAGGTCAAACTGCTAGGAAGCGGCACAATTTTAGAGCAAGTGCGCAAAGCTGCTACCCTGCTTCACGACAACTATGGTGTGGCGTGTGAGGTGTATAGCGCTACCTCTATGAACGAGCTCGGCAGAGACGGCATTGATTGCGACCGCTTTAACATGCGCAATCCGAAAGAAAAAGCCAAAGTACCTTACATTACGCAAGTATTGTCTGATGGCTTTGACGGCCCAACCATCGCCGCTACCGACTACATCAAAGCATATGCAGAGCAGGTGCGTCCGTTTGTGCCTGGCGCGTACAGAGTGCTTGGTACTGATGGATTTGGACGCTCTGATAGCCGTGAGAACTTGCGACACCACTTTGAGGTTGATGCAAATCATGTGGCTTACGCTGCACTTTATGAGCTATACAAACAAGGTGATTTTTCTGAAAAAGACCTAATGGCTGCACATAAAGACCTTGCCATTGACGCTAGCAAAATTAACCCACTTTACGCATAAGGAGACTGACAATGGCGAATTTAGTTGATGTTGTAGTACCCGATGTGGGCGAAGATGAGGTTGAAGTGATTGAGGTATGCGTTGAAGTAGGTCAGTCTCTAGAAGCAGAAGACTCGTTTGTAACGGTGGAAAGCGACAAGGCGAGTATGGACATTCCTATTCCTTTTGCCGGCACAGTAAAAGAGATTTCGGTGAAGGTGGGTGACAAAATTAAGCAGGGCGATGTGCTCGGCAAGGCCGAAGAAGCTGGCGCTGAGAGCGAAGATACCGCCGCGTCAGAGCCAGAGCAAAAAGCAGAACAAGCCAGCAGTGCGCAGCAAAGTTCTGCGAGTGAGGTGTCAAAGCCCGAACCTGCAGGTGGTTCGTCGTCGCAAACTATTGAAGTGACGGTGCCTGATATAGGCGATGCTGCCGACGTTGAGATCATCGAGGTATTGGTTAGTGAAGGCGATACCGTTGCCGAAGAAGACGGGCTAATTACCCTTGAGACCGATAAGGCCACGATGGATGTGCCTGCACCTCAAGCCGGTAAAATCCTCTCGTTAAAAGTCAAAACGGGTGACAAGGTGTCTGAGGGCAGCCTTATTTTAACCTTAGAGACTGAAGGTGGTGCGGCGCCGGATACAGCCACAAACTCTGATGACGCTAATGCGCCGAGTAACGACAGCGCGCAAAATGCACCGAGCGAGCAAGTAGCGAAGCCTGCTGCCTCAGGCGCAAGCAAAACAATTGAAGTGACGGTGCCAGATATTGGCGATGCCGAAGATGTAGACGTTATTGAAGTGCTGGTTTCCGCTGGCGATAAAGTAGCGGCAGAAGACGGTTTAATCACGCTTGAAACCGACAAAGCGACTATGGATGTTCCTGCCCCAGAGGCCGGCACAATCAAAGAGCTTAAAATTAAAGTCGGTGACAAAGTATCAAAAGGCTCTTTAGTGCTAACGCTTGAAGTTGAGGGAAGTGCACAGGCCTCTGAGTCTCAGTCTGCTCCTGCACCTGAAACAAAACAAAGCGAAGCTCCTGCTCAAAGCAGTCAGGCTGAACCACAGGCAGCGCAAAAAGCCCCTCCCGTGCCTCATCATCCTTCAGCAGGCGAAAAGCAAAAAACTGGTAAGGTACATGCGTCTCCATCGGTCCGCCGCTTAGCGCGTGAATTTGGTGTAGATTTAACGCAGGTACAAGGCAGCGGTCGTAAAAACCGCATCTTAAAAGAAGATGTTCAGTCTTATGTGAAGTACGAGCTGTCGCGTCCTAAAGTGACAGCGGGCGCAACGGCCAGCCAAGGTGGTGGCGGTTTGCAGGTAATTGCACAGCCTAAAGTTGATTTCAGTAAGTTTGGCGAGATTGAAGAAAAGCCGCTCACGCGCATCCAAAAGCTGTCAGGGCCAAACCTGCATCGCAACTGGGTAACCATTCCGCATGTGACGCAGTTTGAAGAGGCCGACATTACCGACCTTGAAGCGTTTAGAAAAGAACAAAACGCCATTGCCGAAAAACGCAAGTTAGGAGTAAAAATCACGCCGCTTGTGTTTATGATGAAAGCAGTCGCAGATGCGCTTAAGCAATACCCAACGTTCAATACCTCATTGTCGGCAGACGGTGAGTCGTTGATACAGAAAAAATACTATCACATTGGTATTGCGGTAGACACGCCGGGAGGTTTAGTCGTACCGGTAGTGCGCGATGTAGACAAAAAAGGCATTTTAGAGATTTCTAAAGAGCTAATGGACATTTCTGTTAAAGCCCGTGATGGCAAGTTGAAATCGGCCGACATGCAGGGCAGTTGCTTTACCATATCGAGCCTCGGCGGTATCGGCGGCACGGCATTTACGCCAATTGTGAATGCACCTGATGTTGCTATTTTAGGCGTGAGTAAATCAGAGATAAAACCAAAGTGGGATGGAAAAGAATTCCAGCCTCGCTTAATGTTGCCGCTGTCGTTGTCATACGATCATCGAGTGATTGATGGCGCACTAGCAGCAAGGTTCGCGGTTCACTTGGGTGAATGCTTAGCGGATATCCGCCGAATATTGCTGTAAAGATTGCTGCTCAACGTCGTTCCTGAGAGGGCGTGATGCTGTTCGTTTGATGAGTGAATCGTCAAAGTGGGGGGGAGGTGTTCATTTAAAAGCATACGTGCACATGGATGTGCACGTCTGAGCGGCCAGGATGGCGAACAGCGACTTTTAAATGAACACCTCCCCCCCACCAGATTCACTTATTAAATGAACAGCATTGTGAGATGACTCGACGTTGAAGAAAACACTTGAGTTTGCAAGCAAGAAGTTAAAAAAAGCCCCACACGGGTTCAAACTTAGTATAGAAATGCCGTACAATATGCGGAGTAAAGCCATGGCACTGAGTGCTTGTGGCATTTTTAACAAAAAATTGAGGTCATAATGAGCGATATTAAAACGCAATTAGTGGTACTTGGTGCAGGTCCTGGCGGGTATTCAGCCGCATTTAGAGCTGCCGACATGGGCATCGACACCGTAATTGTGGATGCACGAGAAACCCTAGGTGGTGTGTGCTTGAACGTGGGTTGTATTCCTTCTAAAGCACTTTTGCACGTCGCTAAAGTGATTCAAGAAGCTAAACACCTGTCTAGCCATGGCGTTACTTTTGGTGAACCTACATTTGACCTTGACAAAATTCGCGCGTGGAAAGACTCAGTGGTTGGTCAGTTGACCAAAGGCCTAGCCGGTATGTCTAAAATGCGTAAAGTAAAGCATGTGCAGGGCTACGGTAAATTTACCGGCGCTAACACCCTAGAAGTTGAGGGCTCAGATGGTAAAAAGTCTACTATCACCTTTGACAACGCGATTATTGCAGCGGGTTCAGAACCGGTAAACCTGCCGTTTATCCCACATGACGATGAGCGCGTGATTGATTCGACCGGCGCATTGGAAATGAAAGATATTCCAGAGAAAATGCTGGTACTCGGTGGCGGCATAATTGGTCTTGAGATGGGTACTGTATATCACGCGTTAGGCTCTAAAATAGACGTAGTTGAATTTTTAGACCAGCTTATGCCAGCGGCCGATAAAGACATCGTTAAAGTCTACATGAAAACCATCAAAGATAAGTTCAACACCATGCTTGAGACTAAAGTCACCGCAGTAGAGGCGAAAAAAGATGGTTTGTACGTTACCTTTGAGGGTAAAAACGCGCCAGACAAACCTGTACGCTATGACCGCGTGCTCGTTGCTGTAGGCCGTAAGCCAAACGGTTCACTGGTTGCCGCAGAGAAAGCCGGTGTTAAGGTAGATGAGCGTGGATTTATCAAAGTAGACAAGCAAATGCGCACTAACGTGCAAAACATCTTTGCAATAGGCGATTTAGTAGGCCAGCCGATGCTTGCTCACAAAGCGGTTCATGAAGGACACGTTGCTGCTGAGGTGATTGCCGGTAAAAAGCATTACTTTGATCCTAAGTGTATTCCTTCAGTTGCTTATACCGAGCCAGAGGTCGCTTGGGTAGGTTTAACAGAAAAAGAAGCCAAAGAGCAGGGCGTTAGTTTTGAAACAGCGTCTTTCCCTTGGGCGGCGTCAGGCAGAGCTATAGCGTCTGCTGCTACCGACGGCTTGACCAAGCTGATTTTTGAAAAAGACTCAGGTCGCGTTATTGGTGGCGCCATCATCGGTACAAATGCCGGTGAAATGTTAGGTGAAATTGGCTTGGCAATCGAGATGGGCGCTGACGCAGAGGATGTTGCTCTGACTATTCATGCTCACCCCACCTTGAATGAGTCCATCGGTTTGGCTGCAGAGATATTCGAGGGCAGCATTACCGACATGCCAAATCCAAAAGCTAAAAAGAAATAGTTTAATTTAGCGATAATTAAGCTGAATTTAGGATAAGAATAAACCCAGCATCGAGACCTCGCTGCTGGGTTTTTTATTGGGTGCTTTTTATTAGGTCGTTTTTGTCGGTGCTTTTGAACAGGTACTCTTGGTCAAATACTCCTGTTCAGGTACTTTTGGTCGGTACTCTTGATCAGGTGCTTTTGAGAATGGGCAGCATACTGATGACTAAGCACAAGCTTTAGTAAAAAGGCCTGCGTGCATTATGGGTGCTTTTTTGAGCGCGTCGTCTAGCTTTACGTGGATTAAAATATAAGTCTATGAATGCGTCTTTAATCGTGCGGCGGTTTTTTAGCACAATAACCTTTAAATACTGATTGTCTGCCTCTGGTATCTTGCGATAGCGAGCGTAGCGACCATCAATTTCTTTTATCTCAAATTCAGGCGCGCTAAAGGTCTGTTCAATCCATTCTCTCTTAAGATGCTGGTAGTCTGGCTCTTTTAGTTTGTTTTCAAAATAGCTCGTGAGTTCCATCTGTCGTCCTGACCGATTGAAAGTGTGTTTTATCGATTAACAAGATAATAACACGACTGTAAAAGCTTTGGCCTGATCTAAAGCATATTTTGTGAAAATTCACTTTAAGAAATTTGCTACATCGCCCTTATGGTTAACCGCTGTACAAAAACGCAGGATAGTATTTGAGCAGTCTATGACTATAATCATGTTCCTTTTTGCTTTGTGAGCATGTATGCGGCAGTTAGAGTTTTTTGATATCCCAAGCCCCTGCATTGGCGTATGCGAGTCAGGACCTCGCGGGTATTGTGTGGGATGCTTCAGAAGCCGAGAGGAAAGAGTACACTGGCACTCAGTGGACGACTCGACCAAGCGAATCATAGTGCAAGCTTGCACCCGTCGAAAGCGCGCTTATCTGGCTCGTAAAAACAAATCAAGCGATACCGACACGCATTTTAATCAGGGAAGTCTTTTTTAGGTATTTTCTCGTTACGGTAGGTATTAATTTAGCCACCCCAAAGCCAGCACTTATAGATTAAACTCTGCACCATTGAAAAATGCCGAGAGATCATATGTCGACAGCCCCGATTGTAAAGTTTGCCTCCAAATCGTTTACCCTTCCAAATACTTGCGTGAGGCTCAGAGGAATTTTGGACGACCCGTCGTCTGACATTGAAGATATGGCGAAGGTCATGTCCTTAGACCCCTCATTAAGTGCTAAGGTACTTAAACTTGCAAACAGTGCGCTATTTCGGTTCCCGGCACAGGTATCAAGCGTGCCAAAAGCGCTCAGCATCATAGGCGGTGAAGCGGCGTACAACATATCCATGGCTGAAACGGCCAATCTAGCGTTTAAATCGTTTGAGTCAGCGCAAATCAACTTTGACCGTTTTTGGCATAAGGCCGTGCTAAATGGCTTAATAGCAAAAGCCTTAGCGCAGCAAAAGCAAATTCGGGGGTCTGAACGCTACTTTGTACTGGGCATATTGCAAAACCTGAGTGAGCTTGTATGCGCTACTCGTCTGCCTGAAAAGTATGCGATTTACAAAGAGATACAGCACGAAAAACTGCCGCTGCAGGCGCAAAAAGATGTGTTTGGCTTTACGTTCCCAGAATGCAGTGGTCTTATTTTGGAATCATGGCATTTGCCTGATACCTTAAGCGGTCCATTAAAAGAGCTCACGCTTGAGCATGTGCCCTCTCAGGGCTTTGACGCAAGCTTATTGTATATTGCTCAGGCAATGTCGCACTTAGAGCAAGGGCGAGACATTCGAAAGCATCCAGCGGTAGACATTCGCCCGCTTGATGAGATTGGATTAAAAGAAGACGATTATGATATTATCTTGGAGTTCGCGCTGGCTGAGTCTCTAAAGATTGCGGCAACGCTAAAATAATGATCAATTCGTAGTCAGTTAAACGGCTTCGTAACGCGCGAACATAGAGTGCAAATATAAGCACTTGATTGAAAATACTTAATTGAAACACTTAATTGAAAACACAGCTGCGACCTGTTCGTGGTGTCAATCAACGTTCGCGCTAAAATGAAAATACTACTTACTTTAATGCTGTGCCTTCTTGCCACATCAGTTAATGCTGATATGAACGCGCGCCTGCAGCAAAAAGCCTCTGACTTTTTCAAAAACCCCAGTGCCAAGCGCAATCTTATTAAACTCCTAAATACGCATCCAACTTACAGTGAGTCGGATGATGAGACCCCCGATTATCCGTCTTTTGATTTAGAGGGTGAGTTTGGTGTGCTGGTCACAACCGGCAACACTAATACCAGCATGTTTAAACTGGCGCTCGACGCAGATCAAGAACTGGAAAGCTGGAGCAATCAGTATTTCGTCCAGTTTTTACAGCGTAATACCGAAGTTGATGACGACAACATTGCAGACCTAGACACGAGTCGCTCGCAAATATCAACGCAGTTTGACTATAAACTACTAAACCCTAAATATCGTCTGTTTGGATTTGCCGAGTACGACGATAATCAGTTTTTACAATTACGTCATCAACTCACCGCCGTAGCCGGATGGAGCCATTTAGCGTGGAAAAGAGAGCACACAGAGTTTCGATATAGTTTTGGACCCGGATGGACCCGTTCTGAACAAGAGGATACCGGATTTGTACTGCAAGAGATGATTGTTAGGGCAACAGCAAACTATGCCTATCGGTTTGAAAATAACGCCCGATTTCGTCAATCGATTACCGCTGAAATGGGCGAAGTAAACTCAAAGGCGAAATCGCTTACGTCAATTAGCGCTAAAATATTTGAGCGTTTAGCGATGAAGTTCAGTTTTGAAATGTCTTTGGACGAAAATGTGTCGCGAAATGTAGACAACTTTACCACGCAGACCAGTATTTCTATGGTCTATCAGTTTTTTTAATTGGTTTGTGTGCGCATTTTGTTTACCATGCTCATCAAGCTATATAGGCGTTCTGCCTGCTCGGTTATAGTTTCTTAAATCACACTAAAAATAATTGGATGCGCTATGAATATTAAATCTCTTTCTGTTGCCGCTTTGCTTGGCTTTGCCTCTTGTGCAGTCGTTGCCCAAGAAGAGGAAAAAAAATCTTTTACTATGGACGGTGAGTTCGGTTTTATACTGACGACCGGTAATACTGAAACGACGTCGATTGCTTTGGGAATAAATGCCAGTCAAGAGTTAGAGCAATGGAGCAATGTTTATTTGTTGGAAGGTCTTTACAAAGAAGACAGCGATGTAAACGCTGATGGTGAGGAATTTAGTAGGGTGACTGAGCAAAAGTTTTTTGCATCAGCACAGGCAAATTATAAGCTTACCAATCCGGATCACCGTCTCTTTGGTTTTGCATCTTATGAAGACAATAGACTAGGTGCCTTTGCATACCAAGGCACAATAGCGGCTGGTTGGAACCAGTTGGTATGGGAAGACAAAAGTTCGTCCTTTGATTACAGTGTTGGTCCAGGTTATTCTTTTGCAGAAACACAAGAAGGTGAGAGCGTCAATGGTGCGATAATTAGGGGCGCTGCTAATTACGTTTGGAATATTTCTGATACCGCAAAATTTACACAGACCTTTTCTACAGAATATGGCTCTGATAACGTCAAGTCTCGTGCTGAAACTGCACTAACAGCTCAAATTGCTGGCGACCTTTCTTTAAAAGTGTCTGTTAAGTTTGACCATAATACAGATGTGGCTGAGGGACGTGAAAAGTTAGACACTGAAACCGCAGCGACTTTGGTTTATAACTTTTTCTAAATGTTACTGAGACCGCAATTTGCTAATCAGGTAAATGCATTCGTCGCGCATGCAAATTAAGCAAAGTAAGCAAGATAAAACGGCTTAGACACATAGATACAAAAACGGCGCATCCTTTTGGTAGCGCCGTTTTTTATATTGATATTGCGTGTTGCTATTAGTTGCTTGTTACCAGTGCAGCATCCGCGTTTTGATAGTACCTTCAATTTGCGTAAGGTGCTCAAAGGCTTCTTCGGCATTTTCTGCATCTACATCTACCACTACGTAGCCAATCTCTTCATTGGTTTGTAAATATTGCGCAGCGATGTTGATGCCTTTGTTGGCAAAAGCTTGGTTAATTTGCGTCAGCACGCCGGGTCGGTTTTTGTGAATGTGCAACAACCGCGAGCGGTCCACATGCGCAGGTAAAGACACCTCAGGGAAATTAACCGCTGAAAGCGTGGAGCCGTTGTCTGAATACTTAATAAGCTTACCGGCTACCTCAATCCCAATATTTTGTTGAGCCTCTTGTGTGCTACCGCCTACATGTGGCGTTAAAATAACGTTGTCGTACTTGCGCAAGGGAGATTCAAATTCCTCGCTGTTAGACTTTGGCTCTATCGGAAATACATCAATCGCCGCGCCATTGAGTCTGCCGTTATCTAGCGCACTGCAAAGAGCGTCAATATCAATAATGGTGCCCCGAGCCGCGTTAATTAAAATTGCGCCGGGCTTCATTTCATCGAGCTCTTTTTTGCCAATCATGTTTTGCGTGTGGGTAGTTTCTGGCACATGTAGGCTAACAACGTCAGAGGTGTTCAGCAGCTTTTTAAGCGACTTAACCTGCATAGAGTTACCCAGTACTAACTTATCTTCAATATCGTAAAACTGAACGCGCATGCCTAAATGCTCAGCCAAAATACTAAGTTGGGTGCCAATATGGCCATAGCCGATAATGCCAAGGGTTTTGCCGCGTGCCTCGTAGGAATCTACTGCGCTTTTTTCCCATTCTCCGCGATGAGCTTTGGCATTTTTACTAGGAATGCCGCGAAGCAAAAGAATAATCTGGCCCAGAACGAGTTCAGCGACCGAACGGGTATTCGAAAAGGGCGCGTTAAATACCGGAATGCCGCGTTTTAAATGCGCATCTAAATCGACCTGATTGGTGCCTATGCAAAAACAACCCACTGCAACGAGTTTTTTTGCGTGCTCTACCACGGTGTCGCTTAACTGTGTTCGCGAGCGAATGCCCACAAAGTGTGCGTCTTTTATTTTTTCAATGAGTTCCGCCTCTGGGAGGGACGTTTTTAACGACTCAATGTTAGTGTAGCCAGCACTCTCAAAGGTTTCTAAGGCACTGTTGTGCAAACCTTCTAATAACAATATTTTAATTTTATCCTTGGCTAACGACTTTTTACTCATATGGCTGCTCTTCTAAAAGACATCTAGACGTCTAACTGGGTAGTAGGACGATAGCAAATTTTGCTCTGCGGGCAAAGCACAAATTGTTAACCTACCTATAATAAATGCTCATATTAAATGCTCGCAGTAAATGCTCACTGCGATATCTGTGCGCCGTTGTCGGTGCCGGTAATCACAATGTCTGCACCACGGTGTGCAAAAATGCCGTTACACACCACGCCCACAATCTGATTGATGGTGGTCTCAAGCTCAGGCGGATTCAAAATATCTAAATTAAATACATCAATAATTACATTGCCGTTATCAGTTACCACGCCCTGTCGGTACATAGGGTCGCCGCCGAGTTTAACGATTTCTCTTGCCACGTACGAGCGCGCTAAGGGAATGACTTCAATCGGTAAGGGGAATTTGCCCAGTATGGGAACTTGTTTGGTGTCGTCTATGATGCAAATAAAAGTTTTAGCTACCGCAGCGACTATCTTTTCCCGAGTCAGCGCAGCGCCTCCGCCTTTGATCATGTGTTTGTGTTCTGTGATTTCGTCTGCACCATCTACATAAATATCAAAGCTGCCGACTTCATTTAAGTCAAACACTTCGATACCGTGATTTTTCAGTCGCTGCGTGGATGCCTCAGAGCTCGATACCGCGCCTTTTATTAGGTCTTGTTTTTCAGCAAGTGCGTCAATAAAGTAGTTCACGGTTGAGCCTGTGCCTACGCCCACTATGGTGTCGGCTTTTACAAACTGCATGGCTGCTTGTGCCGCAGCGCGTTTTTTATCATCTTGGGTCGTCATTGGAGCTTACTCACTTTTAAGGGCGGATTTACCGCGATAGAGTTGTGAAGGCGTTAATATGTAAGGTAGTGGAATGTCCCACGCTTGGGTAGGCAAACTTAAGGCTTTTTGAATATCGTGGGCCAGGCCAACCACGCGCACTGTGCTGCTAGGGTCGAACACTAAATTAGCCAGTGTACGATCAAAAAAACCTCCGCCCATGCCCAAACGGTTGCCCTGCTCATCAAAGGCAACAAGCGGTGTGAACAGTAGGTCGAGTTGTCTAAGCGGACATACGTCACGGCAGTCTAGCCGCGGTTCTAAAATACCAAAATGATTGGCGCGCATATGCGTGTTTTTTTTGTAGCGCAAAAACAGTAAGTGCCCATCGCTAAAGGGGTGTAGTACCGGCAAATACACTTCTATATTGCTTTTCCACAAATGCTCAATAAGCGGTTTTGTATCAAGTTCGCCGTCGTTAGTCATATAAAGCGCAACGCGACTAGCCCCTTTGAGCAAGGCATGCTTGTTTACTTGTTCAATTAAGCCTTGTGCTGCGCTTGCTTGCTCGCTATTAGAGAGCGCTTTGCGGCGCTCTCTGAAGGTTTGCCTTAATGTACTGCGCAAGGCAGTGGTTTGATGCTGTTGCTTAACGTCCATATACGTCGATAAAGAGCTGCGTGAGGCGAGGGTGATCCACCGCTGTTGCCACCTTTAATTTTGGCATGTTAAGCCATAGCTCACTGGTGGTGCTACCGTTTGGCGCAAAGCTCGTTTGCCCTTTGTGCAGAGGGTCGGTGCCCACGCGCAAATGCCCTTCGGTCATTGTGAATAAGGTCTCATCTAACATGTAGGCGAGCGGAAAGGCGTCGTGAAAGTAGCACACGGTTTCGTCTTTACCTTGCGAATAAAATTCAGTGTAAAACTTTGATGTTTGCTGCACAAATCCGCCAAGCTTAGGATTCTGTTCAGCTAGCTGTGAGGTGAAATCAGGGGAGAAGGGTAGGTCGTAGGTTACGTCAAGACCAAACATATTAATTGGCCACGAAGCGCCAAATACAATTTCAGCAGCGTGCGCGTCATTCCATATGTTTGCCTCGGCCACCGGCGTAACATTGCCTGGCACAAAGGCAGCGCCGCCCATGATATTCACGGCTTTAATCAATTTAGGAAGCTGTGGCTCAAGTTTAAGCGCCAGTGCAAGATTGCTCAGCGGACCTACCGCAACAAGCGTGACTTCACCTGGATATTTACGCGCCATCTCAACTATAAATTGCGCAGAACTGCGAGGGTCAAGCTGACCTTTAGGTTCGGGATGATTGATATTGCCTAAGCCATCGTCACCGTGCACAAAATAAGCGTAGCTCGATTCTGGACCCACGTGCGGCATCGCCGCACCTAAACACACTGGAATGTCTACCTCTGCAAGCTCAATTAGGCTGAGTGCGTTTTTAGCCGACATTTGTGCAGGTACGTTACCAAAGACCGTGGTTAAGCCTAGTACCTCCAGTTCAGGCGCCTGAAGGGCAAAGAAAATTGCCATGGTATCGTCGATACCCGGATCGGTGTCCAAAATAATTTTATGTGTCATAGTGCTTGTCTGTTTTTCCGTAAATAAGTGTGTGTTTAAAGCTTGGTTTATGTATTTTCTTGCGCTTTTAAAAAGGTTCTTGCTTCATCTAAAGAAGGAATCGAACTTGAAGCGCCCGGCCGAGTGACGCTTATAGCCGATGCTGCACAAGCAAGTTTAAGCGCTTCTTTGATGTTCTTTTGTGCTGAAAAATGCGCTAGGAAAAATCCAATAAATGTATCGCCAGCGGCTGTTGTGTCTGTTGCGTCCACGCAGTAAGCACTTACATATACGTTTTGCGATTTGTGCATATAACGCACACCCTGTTTCCCCAAGGTCAGCACTATTTGTAAGTCGTTTGCCAGCGTCATTAGCGCGTTTGTTGCTTGCTCAATATCATCGCACTCGGTTAGCTGCATGGCTTCAATTTCATTAACGATGAGTAGGCTGAGTTTGTTAAGCGGAAGACTTTTAATCTCGTCGGTCATAGGCGCTGGATTAAAGGCCACAGGTATGCCTTTGTTGTGAGCGTGCTCAATAATGCGCTTAATTTCATTTGTTTCGTTTTGTAGCAGCATCCAATCGTTGGCAGTAGCGCCGCTCAGTGCTTTTTCAATTTTGTTGGCATCTAACAGGTGATTGGCGCCGGGATACAAAATAATCGCGTTCTCGCCGTCTGTATTTACCTGAATAATCGCATGCCCAGATGCGGTGTCGCCTTGCTGCGCAACAAACTGCATATTAACGCCAGCGTCTAGCATGGGGCTTAGCATATTGGCGTCGTTACTGTGGATGCTACCAACATGATAGGTTGTGATACCGGCTTTTGCACAAGCAATAGATTGGTTTGCACCTTTGCCGCCCAAAATTGCGGTATACCCGCTTGATGCTAGCGTTTCACCCGGGTTAACAAAATGAGGAACTTGATATACGTGGTCGATATTTATCGAGCCAAAATTAAAAACAGCCATATAGTTTCCGTTTATATCTGCTGTGACAAACACAGTCGCCCTCAGCGAAGATGCTGTTTAGCGCGAGTACATTAGTTAAAGACGACCTGAGCGAGCGATGTTGTGTATAGTGCATCATCAAGGCGTATTACCTGAACACCGATTGCGCGCAAGTAAGGCGCCTCCCAAAATGCCGCTGTATACTAATCGTCCGTGTGCCGATAGGACACGGTGGAGGTATTATCGTTGCCGTAGGCTTCTCGATACGAGCCGAGCTTGCACAATAGAAACGGAGGCAACCCCCTGGGTTTAAAGCATCGGCCAGGAACATGCAGTATACTGGCTAACATTTCAGGAAGCATTGTGTTGCATCTCGGTTTTGTATTACCGAGCAGAGCATGTTAACGCAAAGCGTCATGACTTGAAAGTGACATTGCTGAGTCTGACAGATATTTAATCTATGGCTTGTTTCATAGTGATTAAAAGACCTCGCCGGCCCTAACTCAGTTTCAATTATTCAGGCTATTTGCTAGGATTAGGGCAACTAAGCAAAGAGTATTTTCTGTGTCTGAACATCTTATAAAGTATGAGCAATTTTCGACTACCTTGAGCCAACACAACGTTGTAGTTGACGGCGCTGAAGTTCACGGCATTATTTGCGGCATGTTGGCAGGTGGCATGACTGTTGACGACCAAAGCTGGCTTGAAGCATTAGCCGATGTGGTAAATCAGGGAGACGATTTTGCGCCCGAGCTTAAGACCATGATCACAAGCGTTTACAACCAAGTGTGTCAGCAATTTATAGAACCTGATTTTGCCCTTGCAATGTGCCTGCCCGACGACGCCTCACCCATTAATGAGCGCGGACAAGCCTTAATGCAGTGGGTGCAAGGCTTTATGCTCGGTTTTGGCCTGCATCAAGCAGACTTAAGCAAATGCTCAGAAGACGTAAAAGAGGCTTTAGAAGACTTCTCGCAAATTGCGCGCATGGATGAGCAAATGAGCGAAGATGAAGAATCAGAACAAGCCTTGTTTGAGGTGGTAGAGTATGTACGAATAAGCGCAATGCTTTGTTTTAATGAACTTGGTAAATCTTTGCTCGATAGCCGTCAGCAACCGCCGGTGGTCCATTGATAAGCATTGATGAATTTCGCGCACGCAGGGCCTCACTCATCGAGAAATGCGCGCCCTCTAGTTTGGTCATTGTGCCCGCCGCTAGCGCGGTGACTCGAAGCAACGACACCGAATATCCCTTTAGGCAAGACAGCGACTTTTTTTACTTAACCGGGTTTGCCGAGCCCGACGCATTTTTGCTGCTGTCTAACCAGTTAGCGGGTTCTCAAGAGCCCTCAGCTAGTTCACAAGAGCCCTCAGCGAGTTCACAAAAGCCATCAGAATCAAAAGCCAACGCGACTGAAAACACCCCATTTGCCAGCATGATGTTTGTATTGCCCAAAGACCAGCATGCTGAAATATGGCATGGCAGGCGACTTGGCGTGCAGGCCGCGCCGGATGCACTGGGCATTGATGAAGCGTTCAGTATTGATGAGATTGACGAGCTTTTAGCTGAGTTAATAAATGGCCACGAACACCTCTATTTTAGTCTAGATAAATATCCGCAAGCCGATGCGGTGGTGCAGGCAGCGCTCGCACAGTGTAAAGCTGCGCCAAAGCAATCTATGCTTGCGCCATCCTCTATTGTTGATGTGGACCCACTGATTCATGCAATGCGCCGGATAAAATCTGATGCTGAGCTTCAGATAATGCGAAAAGCGGCGTCGATATCGGTCGATGCACATTTACGCGCCATGCGTTTTTGCCAACCCGGCGTATGGGAATACCAACTCGCCGCTGAAATACATCATGAATTTGCCATGCGCGGTGCTTGTGCGCCGGCTTATTCGAGTATTGTGGGCAGTGGAGAAAACGCCTGCATATTGCATTACACTGAAAATAGTAAAGCAATTGAAGATGGAGATTTAGTGCTGATAGACGCCGGTTGCGAACTACAAGGTTATGCAGCAGATATTACTCGCACATTTCCTGCTAACGGCACGTTCACCGAAGCACAAAAAGCCCTTTATGAGCTTGTATTAGACGCTCAACTTGCCGCCTTAACAAAACTGGTGCCTGGGAGCACCATTGCTGATGCTATGCAGGAGTGTGTGCACGTTATAACACACGGTTTGCTGCGCTTAGGTATATTGAAAGGCACATTTAGCGACTTGCTTGAGCAAGAAGCGTGGCGGCCTTACTTCATGCATGGCTTGGGGCATTACTTAGGCTTAGATGTTCATGATGTGGGTAAGTATAAGCAGCAAGGTAAAGATATTCCGCTATCGCCAGGTGTGGTTATAACGGTTGAGCCTGGTTTGTACATTGCTCCTAATAGCCCCGCGCCAAAGCAGTATCATGGCATTGGCATTCGTATAGAAGATGACATTGTGATCACCGAAAGCGGTCATGAAATACTCACATCTGCCCTACCCAAAGAAGTGTCTGCAATTGAGGCGTTGATGTCTGGGAGGCAAAGCAGTGCCTAAAGTGTACGACGTGATAATCGCCGGGGGTGGTGTTGCGGGTTGTGCAGCCGCGGCCGCGCTGTCGAACATTGCTTCACTCAATATTGCGGTTGTTGAGCTGTGTCCGCCAACAAAAACCAATGTGCA
Source organism: Glaciecola siphonariae (assembly GCF_042652645.1). Classification (NCBI taxonomy): domain Bacteria; kingdom Pseudomonadati; phylum Pseudomonadota; class Gammaproteobacteria; order Alteromonadales; family Alteromonadaceae; genus Glaciecola; species Glaciecola siphonariae. The sequence goes on along the minus strand of NZ_JBHSGU010000002.1, from coordinate 1,683,775 downwards.
TCCTAGTTTTGATTCGCGCGTGATTGCGCTGGCCAATGCTTCGTTGTCACATTTACGCAGTTGGGACTTTGACATTGACGCGGTAAATGGTGCGCCCATTGAGCGCATTCATGTATCAGACCGCAAGCATATTGGGCAGGTTGTGTTAGATGCGCAAAGCGCAAACGTGGCGCAACTAGGCAAAGTGGTTCGCCTTGAGGACCTCGGACTTGCGTTATATAAAACGATAACGAGTGCGTCTGACGGTTTAGAGCAAAAAGCCAAGGTAGATTACTTTACGCCGGAGTATATAGCGTCTGTTACCCGCAGTGCGAGTGAACTTACGGTAGTGACGCAAAAAGCGAAAGAGGCTGAGGACAGCACTGAAGACAGCAATGCTACTCTCGCGAATGCGCAAGTTAATACGCAAGCTGATGCTCAAGTGGATAAAGCTGCCCAAGCGCAATTAACCAAAACAAAACGCACTCAAGACAAAGGCGGCCGCACGCTAAAAGCAAAGCTGCTGATCATTGCCGAGGGCGCCGATTCTAAAACGCGGAACATGCTCGGCATTCGTTCATTACAAGATGACTATGAGCAACACGCCGTCATTACTAACGTCACTACGCAACTGCCTCATAACAACTGCGCCTTTGAACGATTTACAAAGTATGGCCCGCTCGCGTTTTTGCCGATGGCATCTGATGAGCAAGATACATCTAAAACCTTAATGTCGGTGGTGTGGACAACGAGTAGTCACCACGCGCAGGCTATTTTGGATTTACCTGAAAAGGCATTTTTGTACAAGCTTGGCGGTTTGTTTGGCAGTAGGTTAGGGCGCATTGAGTCTGCAAGCCCGCGTGCAAGCTATCCTTTATTGTTAAAACAAAGCCCCGAATTTTCATCACACAGAGTGATTTGTATTGGCAATGCCGCGCAAAGTCTGCACCCTATTGCGGGGCAGGGATTTAATTTAGGCGTGCGCGATATTCAAGACTTACTGCTCATTTTACAAAAGACCTTGGCAGAGACTAATGAGTTGCAGCCAGCATTAAAAAACGCCCAAGACTTATCAAACGCTGCTCAGACTGCAAATTCGGGCGCTATAGATATTGGCAGCTTTGCTGTCACTCAAGCGTATAAACATGCACGAAGTAAAGACAAGCAGGCGGTAATAGGCGCAACAGACCTTTTAGTAAGAGGCTTTTCTAATCATGACCTGCCCTTTGTGCTTGCCAGAAACAAAGCACTTATAGCAATGAATGCCTTGCCCAGTGCTAAGCGGGCATTTAGTCATTATGCAATGGGAGAAAGATAAGCTATGAGCGCAAGCAAAAAGCATGGGCTGATTATTCAAGCCGACGTTGTTATTGCGGGGGCTGGCATTGTGGGTCAAACTTTAGCTTTGTTGCTCGCGAATATTCCCGAGACGCAAGCGCTCAGCGTTGTTGTTATCGACACACAAGACCTTAGCGCAGTAAAAACCAGTGAGCAGGACAGTGCGTCTGGTCAGCCCGAGGTGTTTTCGCCTCGGGTAAGCGCAATAAGCCATGCAAGCCAACAGATTTTTGAATCACTTGGCGCGTGGCAGCACATTGCTCGCAAACAACCATACACAAGCATGCATGTTTGGGAGCAAGATAGTTTTGCGGGAATCGACTTTCACAGTGACGAGATTGGCCTAGACGCGCTTGGAAACATTATTGAAAATGAGCAAATCACCTTAGGTTTGTATCGTACAGCGAGCGCTGTCAGCAGTATTCAATACCTAATGGGATCACCGATTGAGCAGATGCAGCTCAGCAATGGTGAATATCAACTACAGCTTGGCAATGGACAGCTCATTGTGGCTAAACTTGTAGTGGGTGCCGACGGTGCCAACTCCTTTGTGCGCCAGAATGCAGGCTTTGTGCATACGTTTTGGGATTATGACCAAACTGCCATAGTGGCCAATGTAAACACAAGTGAGCCGCACACGTTATGTGCTCGGCAGGCTTTTACTCCCACCGGCCCGTTGGCTTTTTTGCCTTTAGCAGATAGCTTTCAGTGTTCAATTGTGTGGTCGCAAGACACCCAAGCTGCTGAAGACCTAATGGCCTTAGATGATACCGAGTTTTGCAAATCCTTGGGCCGTGCGATTGATATGAAGCTCGGATTGTGCTCGCTTAGCACTGAGCGCTTTAGCTACCCTCTTAGAATGCGCTATGCGCGCCAGTGGGTAGACGAGTCGGTTGCTTTAATAGGTGATGCAGCGCATACCATTCATCCATTGGCGGGGCAGGGTGCGAACTTAGGGATTGGAGATGCACAGGCATTAGCCCATAACATTGCCCAAAGTATACAGGCGAATAAACCTTTTTACAGCAAACAACAACTGCGTAAATATGAACGAGCACGTAAAGCGCAAGCGCAAAAAGCGATTGCAGCTATGGAAGGCTTTAAGCGCTTGTTTAGCGGCTCCGACCCACTGAAAAAACTGCTTAGAAGCACAGGATTATATACCGCTAACAAGCTAAACCCGGTAAAGCAGTTTTTTATTCAGCAGGCAGAAACTTAGGTGTTTATTGCTTAGCCTGTTCAACCATCTCTTTTACGTCGGCCAGTAGCGCTTTTGCGTCGTAAACAATGCCGTCTTTTATTGTATATTTTACGCCGCCCACGCGCGTTGGCTGGTTGTTGTCGTCGAGACGATAATGGCCGGTGCCGTAGAGCACTTTAAAGTTTTGTAAGGGGTTTTGATCAACAATCACCATGTCGGCCAGCTTGCCGATGCTGATTGAACCAATCTGGTCGTCCATCCCTAGGGCCTCAGCACCATTTAGAGTTGCCGACTGCACAACCTCATAAGGGTTAAAGCCGGCTTCTTGCAGTAGCTCTAACTCGCTAATATATCCAAAGCCATAAATTTTATAAATATACCCAGAATCTGAGCCAGTGGTGACTCGCCCACCATGATTTTTATAGTCATTTAAGAAGGTCATCCATAGATTAAAGTTCTCTTTCCACGCGATTTCTTCGCTAGTGGTCCAATCAAACCAATAAGAACCGTGGGCGTAGCGACTGGGTTTAAAAAACTCCCATAAAGTAGGCAGGGTATAGTCGTCATGCCAGTCGGCGTTTCGCTCTCGCATTAGGTCCCGGCTTGCTTGATAAATCGTCATGGTGGGGTTAATCGTGAAGTTAAGAGAAATGAGCTCGTCGCGTACGGCATTCCATTTATCACTGCCTATAGGGGCAGCTTGTGCCCATAGCTTACCGGCTTCACTAAATCGGTCTTGTTCGTTGTTGTAATTATAGGTAGCCGGATAATCTTGTATAGTTTTGGCGGTAAACATAGCCTCTGGCAAACCATACCAGTGTTCCATTGTGGTAAGGCCTAGGCGGGCGGAGTCTAATACATTCATGCTCATTACGTTGAGCTGAGCGTGATGCATCATAGTGCCCAGACCTTGCTCTTTGGCTTCATCTAGCGCCGCTTCCATGACCTTTGGTGTGGCGCCAAAAAACTTAATGCCCTTAGCGCCGTCTTTTGCGGCTTGTTTTACCCATTTACGCGCCTGTTCAGGGGTAAATATCGGCGATTTTGCACCCATACCAAAGCCGAGGTAGGGCACTATACGAGGCGCAACAATCTCATTGGTTTGGCTGCGTTCAACGTGGTCGAGCACCCAGTCTAAGCCGTTGAAGCTGCCCGGCTCACGCACGGTGGTAATACCGTGGGCAAGCCAAAGTTTAAACACATATTCAGCCGGAATGTTGTCGGCTGAGCCGCCAATATGGCCGTGCATATCTATAAAGCCGGGCAACACATAATGTCCGCTTAGCTCCATTTCTTTATCGTTGGGCCCGGCGACAGGTCGGCCTTCTGGTTTAATTGGCACACCCGGATGCCCCACACTCACAATATTTGTAATGCGGTTGTTTTCAATAATGATATCGAGCGGCCCACGCATAGGCGCACCCTCGCCATTAATGAGGTTGACGCCGCGCAAAATTAAACGCTCATAAGGACCGCTGCCCTCATCACTCGCTTTACTGGGTGCCGAAGCGCCGGGCGCTGCAAGCGCTGTAAAGCTGATGCAAATTAAACTGAATGCGGCAATGGCTAGGCGAAAGCAAATGTTAGAGGTGGTGCGGTTCGTATATTTGGGCATAGTTTTTTTAGGCATTTTTTTGTGCATAGAGTCGTCTTCTTATTATGGCTAAGCGGTGCTTGATGTCTTTTGCACTTAGCATGATGGCCTGCGTGCGGTGTTAACGCTTTTGTTCATAGTACTCTTATCAGCCAGCTTTGTTAATACGCGCTCTTTTTAAGCTTCGTTAAGGTAAGCATTATGGAGGTTAATTGATGCGTGCCCGTATAAACGTTGAGAGCGTCTTGCTTACCTGTGGGTGCTGAGTGTCTTGATTAAATAGGCAAATTTTAATTTTACCTAAGCTCGGCAAACGTGGGTCTTTAATGATATCGAGTTCGCTGGGTAAACTACTTTTTGCTAATGCGGTAATACCCAAGCCCTGCTTAATGGCTGCCATAAGCCCGTATAAATCGGCATTGGTATAAGTAATTTTCCATGCATGAGTTTGCTGCTTTAGCTGCTCAATTACGCGGCTTCGGTACACACAGCCCTCGGGCGCGAGCACTAAGGGCAGCACGTTCTTGCTGAGTTTGCGCGCAGCATCGCCTACCCATACTAAGTCATCTTCAATTAATACCTCACCACGCTCGTCAGGCTCGCTGTCTGATAGTGCGAGTATTAAGTCAAAATCTTTACGCTGGGCTTTGCTGAGTAAATGACGCGACAGCGATGAGGTGACGTCTAATGATACATCTGGATAGCGCTGCGAAAATTCACCAATGATGCTAGGCAGCAAAGTTGAGGCAAATTCACTGGGAATACCAAAGCGCAGCCGACCGCGCAGAGTCTGTTGGGTGCTTAAACTTCTTATAATATCGTCATTAATGGCCAGCATTTGCTTTGCCTGAGTATACAAATACTCGCCATCTTTGTTGGCTTGATAGCTCTGGCCTACTTTTGTAAATAGCTTACGCTCAAGCTGACTTTCTAATTTTTTGATTTGTAAGCTTATGGCCGGCTGCGAACGGCCCACGGCTTCAGCGGCTTTTAAAAAACTCCCAAGCTCAACAATGCTTACAAAGGTACGCAAATTATCTAGGGATAGCTGTTTCATTGTTCTTTGTGCACTCTTCAAGATTAAGGGATTTACAAGCGATTAAAAGCATCGGTAAACGCATGCGCTTTCAATTACTTGCATAATAAATGTTTATTTATATGAGGTAAAACATTTAAATAACTTATGTATAGATTAAAAGTTTTAATTTGTTTGCATGCTGTGAGCTTTCTATACTCTTTGGACTGTTTTGAATGAGTTGGTTTTAAAAAACCGCACATACGCACATACGCACACACGCATTTACACATACACAAAGAGAGCCATATGAACAAAACTCCGCTGCACGCTGCGCATTTAGAATCTGGTGCAAAAATGGTCGATTTTTTTGGTTGGGACATGCCAATCAATTATGGCTCTCAAATTGAAGAACACCACAGCGTAAGACAAGATGCAGGCATGTTCGATGTGTCGCACATGACAATTGTGGACGTAACCGGCACAGACGCAAAAGCCTATCTTCGCTATTTGCTCGCTAATGATGTTGCAAAGCTAGAGCAAAAGGGTAAGGCGCTATATAGCGGTATGATAAACGAAGCGGGTGGCGTGGTAGACGACCTCATTGTGTATCATTTTGATGCGACCAATTATCGCTTAGTTGTTAATTCCGCAACCAAAGAAAAAGACCTTAATTGGTTGAACAAAATTGCCGCACCTTTTGATGTTGCGGTAACAGAACGTACTGAATTTGCCATGATTGCAGTGCAGGGACCAAACGCGAAAGAAAAAGCAGGTAGTCTTTTTAGCGCAGCCCAGCAAGAAGCAGTAGCCGGCATGAAACCGTTTTTTGGGGTGCAGGCTGAAGACTTATTCATTGCCACCACTGGTTATACCGGTGAGGCTGGCTACGAAATTATGGTGCCAATTGCCCGCGCACACGATTTTTGGAACGATCTTTTAAAAGCAGGCGTAAAGCCTTGCGGTTTAGGCGCGCGCGACACCCTTCGCTTAGAGGCGGGTATGAATTTATACGGACAAGATATGGATGAGACCGTATCTCCGCTGGCAGCTAACATGGGCTGGACAATAACGTGGGAGCCTAGCGACAGAGACTTTGTAGGTCGCACCGCACTCGAGCAACAAAAGGCGGCAGGCACCGATAAACTCATTGGTCTGGTATTTAAAGACAAAGGTGTACTTAGAGCAGGCTTAGTGGTTAAAACATCAGATGGCGACGGCAAGATTACATCTGGCACATTTTCGCCTACACTGGGCCACAGCATCGCCATGGCACGCGTTCCAAACGGCGACTCCACCAAAGTAGGGGAGTATGTTCAGGTTGAAATGCGTAAGAAGTTGGTAGATGTAGAAGTGGTAAAACCAAGCTTTGTGCGCAATGGAAAGAGTGTTTTATAGGCGCTGTACCGGCCTTTTAAGAAAATTAAGTGGCGCGTTGAGCCAACCATAAAAATAAATCAATTTACAAATTACTAGGATACTTTATGAGCAATATCCCAAATGAATTACGTTATGCCACTACTCACGAGTGGATCCGTGCCGAAGGCGATGGCGTGTATACAGTAGGCATTACTGAGCATGCACAAGACCTCTTAGGCGACATGGTGTTTGTTGATTTACCTGATGTGGGCGACGCCGTTGCTCAAGCAGACGACTGCGCAGTAGCAGAGTCGGTTAAAGCGGCTTCTGATATTTATGCCCCGTTAACAGGCGAAATTACCGAAGTAAATGAACAGTTAGAAGACTCGCCTGAGCTTGTAAACTCAGACCCTTACGGCGACGGTTGGTTATTTAAAATTAAAGCAGAAGATGAGGCTGAAGTAGAGTCTTTACTCGACGCTGAAAGCTACAGCAATTCAATAGAAGACGAGTAAGTACCTAAAAGCAAGCTGTTAGGTACTATTTAGCGTATTACAAAGACAGTTGCGGCGGGCTTGGCCTGCCGTTTCTTATTTTGAAGTAATTCAAATGAAGAGCGTTTGAATTTTAAAATGTCACTTTTACTGTAAAGGTCACGTGAAATGAATGTTGCAACTAACCCTAATGTTTCTTTGTCGTCGGCGAGCCTAAGCGAGCTTGAAAATCAGAACGAATTTATTCGCAGGCATATTGGCCCTGGCAAACAAGAAATTGCCGACATGTTGGCCGAGGTAGGCGCAACGTCATTAGACGACCTGATGCAGCAAACTGTGCCTGCTGGCATCCGTTTGCCTGAGGGCTTGAACGTAGGTGAAGCCCAGCGTGAAGTAGACGCGCTTAAAGAGCTTAAAGTCGTTGCTGCAAAAAACGTGATCAATCGCTCTTTTATTGGCATGGGCTATAGCAATACCTTAACGCCGAACGTGATATTGCGTAATGTGCTAGAAAACCCGGGTTGGTACACGGCATATACGCCGTATCAGCCTGAAATCGCGCAAGGCCGCTTACAAGCCATTTTAAATTTTCAGCAGGCAACGATTGATTTAACCGGCTTGCCGTTAGCGTCGGCGTCGTTACTCGATGAAGCAACCGCAGCAGCCGAGGCCATGGCACTTGCCAAACGCGTGTCTAAAAACAAAAAATCAAATGCGTTTTTCATCGCAAATAACGTGCACCCACAAACCATAGATGTTCTAAAAACACGCGCTGATATGTTTGGTTTTGAACTCATTGTTGGTGATGTAGCAGATGCTGCAAACCATGACGTGTTTGGTGCGCTCCTGCAATACCCGGGTACCACGGGCGAACTCATTGATATTCGTGAGCTTATAAGCTCCATACAAGAAAACAAAGGCATTGTAGCAGTGGCGACCGACATGCTGGCGCTCACTATGATGACGCCGCCGGGTGAGCTTGGTGCAGATGTTGCCCTTGGCAGTGCACAGCGCTTTGGCGTACCCATGGGATATGGCGGCCCGCATGCCGCATTCTTTGCCACGCGCGATTCATACAAGCGTTCATTACCAGGGCGCATTATTGGCGTGAGTAAAGACACCCGCGGACGCCCTGCATTGCGCATGGCATTGCAAACACGTGAGCAACATATTCGCCGCGAAAAAGCCAATTCAAACATTTGTACCGCGCAGGTATTGCTCGCCAACATGGCAAGTTTTTATGCGGTATATCATGGTCCGCAAGGGCTTGCCGCGATTGCCCACAGAGTACATCGCTTTACCGATATTTTAGCAAAAGGCCTCATCAGCAAAGGCTTAAGCCTCAAGCATGACACTTGGTTTGACACTATTACGGTGAACGTGAGCAATAAAGAGGCTGTGTTACTAGCGGCGCTAGGCAAAGGCATGAACCTGCGCAGCAATATTGACGATGCAGTGGGCATTTCGCTTGACGAGAGTACCACACGTACCGATATTGCCGACTTGTTTGATGTGCTCTTAGGTGAAGGCCACGGTTTAGATGTAGCTGCCTTAGACGCTGAGATTATTGAAAGTGGCAGTGAGTCGATTCCTGCCGACTTAGCGCGTACCACAGAGTATTTAACCCACGAAGTATTTAACAAATATCATAGCGAAACCGAAATGCTGCGCTATATCAAGTCTCTTGAAAACAAAGACTTGGCGCTTAATCATTCGATGATTTCTTTGGGCTCATGCACCATGAAGCTCAACGCGGTTGCCGAGATGATCCCCGTGACGTGGCCAGAGTTTGGTCAGCTGCACCCGTTTGCGCCGCTTAACCAAGCGCAAGGCTATAGGCATATGATTGACGAGCTCAGCGATTGGCTAATCAATATTACCGGTTACGACTCGCTTTCAATGCAGCCTAACTCAGGTGCTCAAGGTGAATATACTGGTTTGCTAGCGATTCAGCGCTATCATCAGAGCCGCGGCGAAGGCCACAGAAATGTGTGCTTAATTCCGCAGTCTGCTCATGGTACCAACCCAGCGTCGGCGCAAATGGTGAGCTTAAAAGTTGTGGTAGTAGATTGCGATGCCAAAGGTAACGTTGATTTAGAAGACCTGCGCGCAAAAGCGGAAGAAGTAAAAGACAATTTGAGCTGCGCGATGATTACCTATCCGTCGACCCACGGCGTATATGAGCAAACGGTTAGAGAGATTTGCGACATAGTGCATGAAAACGGCGGCCAAGTGTATATGGACGGCGCCAATATGAATGCACAAGTGGGCGTAACGTCTCCGGGTTTAATTGGGTCGGACGTATCGCACCTTAACTTACACAAAACCTTTTGTATTCCTCACGGCGGCGGCGGCCCCGGTATGGGCCCAATTGGTGTAAAAGCGCATTTGGCACCATTTTTACCTAGCCACACGCTAGTGAACTTAAAAGCGGGCGGCACGGGTGAAGATTTAGGTAGCAATAGTGCGGTATCGGCTGCGCCATGGGGCAGTGCGTCTATTTTGCCCATTAGCTATATGTACATCAAAATGATGGGAAGCGATGGCCTACGCAAAGCTACCGAGGTTGCGATATTAAACGCAAACTACGTTGCGAAAAAGCTAGAAGGTCACTATCCAATTTTATATAAAGGCATGAACGGACGCATTGCACACGAATGTATTATTGACTTGCGCCCGCTTAAAGAAGCCAGCGGCGTGACTGAAATGGACGTTGCCAAGCGCTTAAATGACTACGGCTTTCATGCGCCTACGATGAGCTTTCCGGTAGCCGGCACGCTGATGATTGAGCCAACTGAATCGGAAGCAAAAGCAGAGCTAGATCGCTTTATTGAAGCGATGATTTGCATTCGCCAAGAAATAGACAAAGTACAGTCGGGCGAGTGGGATGCTACCGACAATCCACTGCACAATGCGCCGCATACCCTAGCGGATATTATTGATGCAAACTGGACCCGCAGCTACAGTCGAGAACTAGCAGCATACCCAGTAGCTGCAGTAGCTAAAGATAAGTTTTGGCCTACGGTAAACCGTATTGATGATGTGTTTGGAGACAGGAATTTGATTTGTTCGTGTCCGGATTTGGATTCTTATCGGGATTTTGCGGAGTAGTTGTGAGTAATAATTAAGTTGTTCCTCTGCGTTTTAATTAAGTTGTTCCTTAAACTTTCGATATCTTCAAAAAAAGGCACTTAGTGCCGTTTTTTTGCCCGAATAAAAGAGTAACAAGAAAATAGACTCAAACGTTCCGAGCGCGACAAAATAAAATGAGGCAGATTGTTAGGTCTAATTCACTTTGTATTTTCGGATATTCTCAAGCATTCGCGAAGCAACTCTGGAGAGCTGGTATGCAGCGCTAGCTACTTGCCCGGAGCCATGAGCATTTTCTTCAGACATTTTATCCACAGACTCAATGTTTTGCGTGAGATAAGTAATTGACGAACCTTGTTGTTGCGCAGATTGGTCGGCATTGAGCGCTAAACGCTCGAGTTGTTTCATGTTTTCGGCAACTTCACCTAGAGCTCTACTGATTTCGTCAGAACTTGTGACTGCGTTATCCGCCGTTTGCACGCCACTGGCAATTGAATCAAAAGCTTTAGTCGAACTCGCGTTCAAATTATCGACGACGTTCGCAATTTCTTCCGTCGAATCTTGAGTGCGTTTAGCCAACGCACGCACTTCATCAGCAACAACCGCAAAACCTCTCCCTTGTTCGCCAGCTCTTGCAGCCTCAATTGCCGCATTAAGCGCTAGTAAGTTGGTTTGCTCGGCAACCGAGCGAATAACATCAACCATTTTCAAAATATCACCTACTTTTGCATTTAATTCTTCAATTGTATTACCGACCTTTTTCACTTCATCTGCAGTGCTGCGTATCCCTACCACTGCAGACTGAACAATAGCTTCCCCTTCTTTCACTTTATCAGCTGAAAGTTTTGTGTATTTGCTAAGTTCAGCAAGTGATTTCACATCTTCCTTGATGCCTAATTCGACACTTTTTGCTAGCATCAAGCTGGAAGAAACTTCGCGTTGCTGTTTCGCGGAATTTTCACTGGTTGCAGAGCTAGAGGCTGCACTCTGTTCGCTTGCTGAAGCAATCTCTAGCGCGTTGTCTTGGAAGGTACCTAAATCTTGACAAAATTGTTCGATTAAACTGTTTAGAAGTTGTGCAACTTGTCCTAAATCGTCGCTTGATATTTTCTCTATTCTTAGGCTCAAGTCTTGTTGAGTTTGCATCACTTCTAATTTCTGCTTAAGCTCTGACGATTGTTGTTTTCTAAGACTTAAAACCGAAAAGGTCGCTACTGCTAGTAAACTCACTACGATGAGCAATATCACATCAAATATCACCATGTAAAACGCAGTTTCATAGTCTTCATCGGCATGCAATATCAATTGACTAAAAAGCACTTTTTTGGCGCTGTCTATTTTATTTATTCTTGCCGTAGCCGCTTTAAACCACGCCTCAGAATTAGAAGTAAGCTTATTGGATTGAAGTTGCGACCGAAATGCGTCTACACCTTTATTTTCTGGAGAGTTTATAAGCTTAGAAAACTCCCCACTAAACTCTTTTGTCGACAAAACTCTTATGTCGTTGATCTTCTCAGTCTGCGCTTTTGTTAGTTCGAGCACTCTAATTAATTGACCAGCGCTAATCACCGAGTCAGCAAATATGGTGCTGACTAGCGCGCGCTCTAATCCAGCATTTTCTTGAAGACGCGCCAACTTATACAAAATAACAAGTTTTTGCTTACCTAATGCATTTTTAACGGATGCTACCATTCGCCCGTTAAAATCGAGCAGCAGTTCGGTCGCTTCAGAGTACTCGCTTATGTTGGCAGAAAGGCTTAAATTTAGGTTATCTATATTTTTTCGAAGATTACTGAGATTTGATTGATAGAGACTTAATTGAGTAAGCAATTCAGCCTCTACATTGGGTATTTCTTCGAGATTATTGTAAGTAAAAACCTTGTCAAGGGCGGCATCGACTAGCAAGCGTTGCCTTTTTAATTCAGAGCCGAAGCTTTGGCCATCGCTACTTAAATAACCTGCACTCATGCCTCGCTCTTTTTGAATTTCAGCGATAGCACTATTGGTGAATTGAGCAAACTCTGCCTCTATTTTTGTCAAAGATGCAGTAGACAACTGTTTTGACGAAATAACTATATTAAAAATAATAAACCCAACCAGAATAATCACTGGTGTGAGCGAAAGTAACGCTATTTTTTTTGATAACCAAGATTGCATCACACATCCGTTAGCAGTGGTAAGTTGAGGTAAATTGCAAATTTATAAAAACGGTATAGTAGAGAGTCGGCAGATAATACAAATGCTTGAGGGCGTTATTTTCGAGTGCAACATGCACAACAAAAAGGGATAGAGCTGAACATAAGCCTTACATTGACGACCGGCTTTGAATGTGGAGTGGTATTTATAGTGGCACAAATAAACCGCACACCTAGTTAAGCGTTAGCATTCCACACTTTTTGGACAGTTTTACTTAAATCATTGAGTTATACTCATGGAGCGTCATATTGTTGGAGTAAACGCTTGAGGTATTTGCGCGCATTTGTCTGTTTTGGTCTGCTTATCGTCACCACAAAGCTTATGGCGAATGCAGAATTTATTAGATTAAAAGATAGTGCCGACACTATTCGCTCGTGCTGGTTAAAATGTCCAGCGGATGCCATGGAAAGCGGGCAAGCAGTACGCACCTACTTAGCTGGGCGCACAGAGTTAAGTCAATCTGAGATTAATCAATACGCCATAATTTCAGGCTATCTCCCTAGAGTATACATAGATAGGGGCGAACATCAGGTTGCTGAGCAGATAGTTAGTGATTTTTTATCGAAAAACATTGAGCCTAGCAATCCAGTTGACAAAGCGCGAGCCATTGTTAACTTAGGAATTGTATACAAAAATACTGGCCGAAATCTGCTAGCTCGCGACACCTATTTAGCCGCGCTTGATATTTATAGAGCCGCCGACGTGAAAAATGCGGTAGGTAATGTTCTAAACAATCTGGCGCTTGTGAGTTCGTCAAACGGTGATACTGGTGAAGCAATTAAGTACTTACTTGAAGCACTCCCTCTTGTAGAAGAAAATGCCAATCCATTAGCCTTCGCATCAACACTCAGTAATCTCGGTGCGATGCATATTGACCTTGCTCAATTCGATGCTGCCCGCAATTATCTAGATAGGTCTCAAGCCGTGCTTGATACGCTGGATTTTTCAAGAAAACACGTAGAAGTCATTAACTATCGAGTAAGGCTTGAGACTGATTTGGGGAACAAAGAGCTTGCGCGGGAGCTTGCTCAAAGAGCTAGCGAATCGGCGGCTGAGAATGAGTTTTATGATTTGCATAGCCACTCTCAGTATCAACTAGGGCGTATTGCATTTAACGACAAAGCATTTGATTTAGCGTTGTCGCATTTTGAAACAGCCAAAAATGTATTAGAAACAACTCAATCATTGTCGGCTCGTTTACGCATTGATTACTTCATTGCTCAAATTGCACTTGAAAATGAAGAGCTTGACGAAGCAGAGAAGATAGTTAATTCAGCACTCGATATTGCGAATTCACAAGGACTAGGGCTCGAAATTTTGCGCTTTCAACACTTGCTTGTAAATGTATATAAGGCAAAGGGCGAACATCAAACTGCCTTGCGAGAATTTGACACCTTGTTTAATACCTATAAAGAAAGGGTGACGAAAGATAAAGAAAATCAGGTCTCTCAATATTCAGTCTTGCTGCACGAGGAGGAGAAACAAAGAAAGCTTGCTGAATTGTCTGAAGAAAATGCACTTCAAACTAGTGAATTACTAAAAGAAAAACAGTCGCGCCAACAGTATATATTTAGCTCTGGTGCTGTGCTTCTATTATTGGTGGGGAGCCTTATAGTGCTCTATCAGAGGCGGAAACTGGCAATATTCAAAGCAAAAAAAGCGCAAGAACTTGTTGAGCGTAAAAATCAGATGTTGTCTGACGTATCACACGAATTGCGTACACCACTTGCCGCAATCAAACTGCAAATAGAGATGCTTGAATATCAAATTGCCGAAGACCCTAAGCAGACTTACTCTATTGTACACAATAAAATTGCTAGCCTGAATGGCTTAATCAATGACGTCTTTCAACTGGCGAAAGCGGATGCTGGTGAGCTTGATATTGTCTTTGCTAAAATAAAGGTCCGAGCATGGTTAGAAAAGACAGTGGCAACCTACGAGCCCCTCGTAAATGATGCCGGCTTAAGTATCTTGCTTAAGGTCGAATTTGATTATGATCTTATGCTTACAGGAGACGAGCGTCGTTTGAGTCAAGTTTTAGACAATTTGATAGCAAATAGCTGTCGCTATACTGATGCGCAAGGCGAGATTGTGGTTACCGCAAGTGCAACGCAATCACACTGCATCATTTGCATCGAAGACAGTTCTCCCGGCATATCTAAAGAGCATTTGCCTCAATTATTTGAGCGCTTGTACCGGGTAGATAAATCGCGCAGTAGAGAGTCGGGCGGCTCGGGCTTAGGATTGTCGATATGCCAAGCGCTGGTGAAAGAACACGGTGGTAAGATTAGGGCCGAAAATAGTGACCTAGGTGGTTTAAAGGTTGAGTTTACACTGCCCTTGTTTCAAGACGGAGATAGAGACGAATGACGCACGTACTTGTTGTTGAGGATGAAGTGTCAATTGCAAATGCACTCAAAGCTTTTTTAAAGCATGAAGGCTTTGAATGCACCGTTTTACACTCAGCACTTGATGTCACTGAAATAGTCAAACGCTATAAACCTGATTTGGTGGTATTGGACATAATGCTACCCGGTGGTGATGGCCTAGAAATTTGCAAAGAGCTTCGAGAGCAAACAAACGCGCCGATTATTTTGCTCACTGCTCGAGCGTCTGAGAAAGACCGATTGATTGGTTTACAAGCTGGCGCGGACGACTATGTTTGTAAGCCGTTTAGCGCACCAGAGTTAGTGCTCAGAATAAAGGCGATTTTACGAAGAGCCGCACCGAATGTAGACATCTGTAACAGTAGCAATGCGTTAGTTTTAGATAGTGAGCGTCAGCAAGCGCGCTTTAATAAAAGTGCGGTTGATTTAACAAAAGTCGAGTACTTGTTACTACAAACATTTTTGAGCACACCGAACAGAATTTATTCTCGAAGCCAATTAATGAGCATTATTTACAGTGACAACCGTGTGGTTTCTGATCGCACCGTTGATAGTCATGTGAGCAAACTACGCAAAAAAATACAGAGTATTTCAGAAGAGTTTGAATTGATTATTGCTGTGTATGGTTCGGGCTATAAATACGCTCCCATCGATCATTAGCGTGCCGCTAATTCCACACTTTCTCCACAGTGTTTGTATGGCTAATTTGCGATAATAAAATGGTTCTCGTAAGACATCGTCGAGACGCTAGGGACAGCCCCTATTTTATAAACAAATAGAGAAGATTAATGACTATGCTCGCACTCAATATCGAAAAAGCACCTTATGAAATTGCGCTAGAAAATAGCCGCTCTTTACATCGATTCATTAAAACAAAAAATTTTGCAAAAAGCGCAGCGCTCTATGAGCCTTTTGCAATGCTAGAGGGTCCTGCAAAAGAGTTGTATCTTGGGCAAGAAGACATACAACTCTTTTGGGAGCAGTTTAGTGCTTTTAATTTAAGCAGCTTTAGTGATTATAAAGGTCAAATTAGCCATTCAAAAACTGATTCGATTAGCATAAGCGCTAGATGGCCTATGAATAATGATCGCTACATCATGTCTTTTGAAACCTGGGCTGTTGATAGCGAACATTCATGTTTATTAATAGAGCAACGCATTGTTGAAGTATCTTGTCATAGCACTAATTATTGAACCGGATGTATGCACCTATCTAGTCTCGCACTGCTCCGGATACACTTAGGCGTCCATTTCGTCATTTGGCGGCTTATTTAATTTTATACTCACGCAATAATAATACGCGCCGTCATAAACAATAAAAATGTAATGTTCAGCCCAAAATTTTTCTATCGAGTTAAGAGGCCTAAGTTGTATTCGCGTTTATTAGTTTGTATCACAAGATAAACTAGCAAAGCGAATCTGCTGGGCCGATTTTGTAGTGCTCAAAAAACATATACACCGATTTAGCTAGTTTCTGAGCGTTTGCTGGCGCTTTCCCATCTTTAAATTTAAGCGCGCTTTCCATTATTGCTGAAAGTTACTCAAAGCATCCATATTACTACACCGTAATGATAATAATTTCTATTTGCATTTTTTAAATGTTAGGCTAATATCTCGAGTCTCCAACAAGTAAAGTAGGTAGGATAAACATGTATAAAAAACGAATAGTACTCGCGGCGTTTATAGCACTAGCAGCAAATTTTTCAGCCAATGCTGACGATGAATACAAGCATTTCCCTGCGTTAAAGTCTGAAAGTTCCGCACAGGCGCTTTGCCGTATTCAAGAGTATAACTCACGCTTACAAGACATTGTCACGCAAGATGAAATCAGCGTAGAAGGTATGCTAAAAGTCCATGAAATTAGCTACACCCTTGAAAACGCCCTTCAAAAACTGACGGCAGATTTACAGCAGGCCGCAATTGATTTAGAAGAAGCTCATCTTGGCTCAGAGGCCTTAGAGCAAACTCGCGTAAAAAACCACGCAAACCTGTATTTGGACATTACTAAGGCACTGCATAATGGCCTAAAATGTGATTAACTCTAGGTAGGTATGAATGAAAGTCCCTATGACTTGGCTGACGAGACCGGGCTGATGTGACTGGGTTTATACAGCAGGGCTGATGCCCTAACGCATTATCTATTGCGCGCCTAACTTTGCCAATTCAGATTTGAGTGCGCTAGCAGTAAGGTCTTTCTCGGCTATTGGAATTAATGTGTTTACTCGCTCAATAATTTGGGCAATACATGCTCGAAAACCTTGTGCTTTTTCCTCTTCACTACCTTCAATTTTAGACGGATCAGCAAGCCCCCAATGCACTTTTATAGAATCGCCAAACCATACTGGGCAGGTTTCTTGAGCGGCCGCGTCACAAACTGTCACAACCACGTCTGGTTTAAAATCCTCAAACTCATCCCATGATTGACTTTGCAGACCTACAACAGAAATATCAGCTTCTTTAAGAAATTGGATAGACAGCGGATGTACTGCGCCCGACGGCTGACTTCCTGCACTTTTAGCTACAATACGGTCGCCTGCGACATGATTTGTAATAGCTTCAGATAAAATACTTCTGCATCTGTTATGTGTGCAGATATAAAGAATTTTCATTTGTTTTCCTTAAAAATAGCAGGGCGAAACCTGTTGCTTGAATGCCTTGAGCTTAAACAGTGTGCTTAAACGATGCGCCAGTAAAATAGTAAATAATAGAAGTTGATTCCACGATTATTGCTAATGACCGTTCTAGGCCAATCAGATAACTGCTTATGCAGTTGGTATTACATGCATTTGCCGCGACGCTCTTACTGTAAGATATTCCATGTACCTAACAACACGCACAAAATATACTATATGTGAAATTTCATATATTCAACGCAATTGCGGCCCTTACTGTTTTGTAAGTGTGGGCAATTTGTAAATGTGAGTAACTTGTAAGTTTGAGCAAGTGCATAAATCAAACCCCGTATAAAGTTTATTGCTTTGTTTGCAAATTGGTTAACCTTTTCACTCGTGCTTTGTCACAGAGCATATTTTCAATAAGGCATTTTCGATTGTTATTGCTGAGTAATTGCTTCTCAGCTGCCCTCAAACCAATCATTCAGCTACTGCTAATAATTTCTTTCGATAGTCTACGCCCAATAGAAACAAGGTTTGCAGACACGACTTTGTCTCATAAATAATCGTAATCTCTTAACAGAACTGAGCTATTTTTAAGGGCTCACAATCTAAAAACAAGCACATAAATGAACTCGATTTACTCGAAACACTTAAGTTAATTTTTCACTGAATGTTTTGTTTTCTGACTAGGTTGTATTACCAATGAAAGTGATAAAAATAAATTTGGTAAAATAAATGGTTGACCTTTATTCGATATATTGTAATCATCTGGTTAACGGGATGTAACATTTAAACAATACTTTAACTTACAACTTGCATTATCCGGCATAGTAAGTTCTGTGAAAAGGATTCGAAATCATAGAACTTGCTTGATGTTTGCCCAGACAAGAAATCAACACACAGGAAAAATTATGACACACAAGCTTTCAAAAATTACTCTGGCCTTGCTCTCGGCAACCTCTATCAGCACGGGCAATTTGGCAATGGCTCAAGCAAATGCAAACGATGGTGCAAGCACAACTGACCAAGTCGAAGTGGTAGAAGTTTCAGGGATTCGCAGTTCGCTTACGAGCGCGCTCTCTGAAAAACGCTCGTCTACCAATCTCGTAGAAGTCATAGAGGCGGAAGATATTGGTAAATTGCCAGACCAAAACCTTGCCGAAGTACTAGAAAACATTACCGGTATACAAATCACTCGTACTGCCGGTGTAGGCACAGGCGTTCAAATCCGTGGTTCTAATTCAAATAATGTGCTGATCAACGGTGTAGAAACCGTTGGTGCAGGCACAGGCCGCGGCGGTATCAGTTTTGAAGATGTATCAGCGTCGATTATTGCTGGGCTTGAAGTAACCAAAGCCGCTGAAGCAAAAACCATCGAAGGCTCTGTAGGTGGTACCGTGAATTTGCGCACAATTCGTCCCCTTGAGCTAAACGACACGCTCATTAACGTAAGAGTGCAGGGCGAAGATAGCAGTCTTACCACCGACGGTATCCAACCACGTTTTTCCGTTGCCTATGGCGATAATTGGGATGTGGACGCTGGCACATTTGGTTTTGTGATAAGTGGCAGCGTTACCGAGCAAGAAGCCACTTCATTTCGCCCTCGTGTTGACCGCGACGGCAGCTTAGTCGAAAACTGTAACGCTGTTGTAGTGCGTGGTGATAATGTTGAGGACGTCGCGAATAGACCTGTGTGTCAGGATTTTGATTTCTTAGATATTCAGTTTTTAAACCAAGAGCTTGAAAATTTTGAATACGACACGACCAACATTTCAAGCACCTTTGAGTATGCACCTAATGACAACACAAAGTTTTATTTTGATGTTGTGTATACTGACCAAGAACGTCGTCAGGATTCGACTCGAGTGCAGGGCTCAGGTGTAAGCAGCGTCTTAAATTATAATTTGCCTACAGCTTTTGAAACCGTGAATTTTGGCTCCTTAGACGGTGTAGAACTCGGCAGCATTCAAGCAGCTGTGCGAGGAACAATTGAACCGAATCTTGCTGTAGATGATGACGACCCGAATCTTCGTTTTAACAGCGACACTGGCGCTCGCCTTACCGATACGACCTTGTTTAGGTTAGGCGGTGAGTGGCAAGGCGACAACTTGTTTGTAAGTGCTGAAATATCGTCTTCTAAGTCAGACACTGTTAACCCTAATTTGAGCACTCAGCTTAACTTTATTAACCCAAATGCGCCTCTAGACAATTTAGACGAAAATGGCAATATCACCGCCAGTACAAGTAATGACAACTCGGTTCCTTTTATCTACGACCTTACCGGTGGCTCACTTACCTTTGGCATTAATTTCGATTCACCTTTTGCGCCCTCTGTAGACGATTTGCTTAATCCAAACAATGTAGTACTCGACCAAGTCGACATTGGTCGCGACACCACAGAAAACAAGCTCGATGCATTACGCACAGACTTTACCTACTTCTTCGACGATTTTGTGATTAATTCGGTGGACTTTGGTTATCGTTTCAGCAAGCGTGAAAGCACGTTCAATGATGTGTCAGACCGTATTGGCGGATTTAGTAGAATGGTAGACAGCCCTAACGGTAGCTTGTTTGCAAACTTATTAGTCGCCGGACCTAGTAATTTTGGTGATGCAGATGGCCGTGAGTTAGCCTTGCGAAACTTCTTAATTGTCGACCCAGACTTATCATTCGAAGACCCAGATTTTGTTATTTCTACACTTGAAGCCGCACTTATCGCGCATGACTCTTCGCCTGACCTAGCTAACTTACAGCCGTCTGCAGCAGCCTTTTTCAACATAGAAGAAGAAACGCACGCGTTGTATGCACAAGCAAACTTTGAGTTTGAGTATGTAATGGGTAATTTTGGTGTACGTCACATTCAAACAGATGTTGATTCAACGGGTAATACTATTACCAGTGACGGCGCAAATCTAACGACTGTTTCGGGCGATTATAACTTTACTCTGCCGCGTTTGAATATTGTCGCCACACCTCACGATGATGTTGTATTGCGCCTAGGTTGGGGACAAGACATTCGTCGCCCTGACTTTTCTGACCTTAATACCTCAGTGAGCTTAATTACTAACGTGAATGCCTCGGTTAATATCGGTAACCCTGGTTTAGAGCCTCAAGAAATCACAACATTGGATTTAGCCGCAGAATGGTATTTTGCTGAAGCAGCAGTCGTCAGTATTGGTTACTTTGACAAAGAAATAAGCAATTTGTTTGTTGACCAATTAAGCAGTGCTCCGGTCGACGGAAATGGTTTTCGCAGCACTAACCCTTCGTGTCCAGGCGGTGGTTTCTTCAACCCTATTGCTGAGGGTGATGATTTTCTTGCGCCACTTGGCACCACGGGCATTTGCGTAGATTTGCAATCAAAAGTAAACGATTCTGCTAAAACCAGCCAAACTGGTTGGGAAATGGCTGTGCAGTATGACCTTTCAAGCTTTGAAGATGAGCTAGGCTGGGCTTCAGGCTTCGGTTTTATTGCTAACTATACCATTCAGGAGTATTCGGGCGGTTCAATTGAGAATGAGTCTGCTACGCGCGGTACCGATATTTTTAACGCGATTAACGGCATATACGACAGCAACAACTTTCAAAAAGTAACGGCGGTTCAAGGGCTTCTCGATTTTTCTGAAAATGCTTACAACATCACGACTTACTATGAGAAATATGGCCTGAGCGCACGCTTCAGATACACATGGCGTGAAGCCTTTCGTACCGATGATACGGCAGCTGGCGCATCTCGTAACTCGACTCTAGGTTTCCCTGTGTATACTCACGACCGAGGGCAGTTAAATGCGAGCATTAACTACGACGTTACTGAACAGCTTAATGTTGGTCTTGAAGCGGTTAATTTAACCAAAGAAGGTATTACGCAATCTTGTGTAAACGAAGGCGCATTACTTTGTTTTGAAGGCTTAGCAGACCGTCGTATTACTTTCGGTATTAGCTACACTTACTAGCATTGTTACAAAAGCAAGAGGTATGTCGCTTTAAATGACATGCCTCTTTTATTCATCACGAGTTTATGGCACGAGATTGATTTACTGTTTAAAGGGTTCACAATATGTTTAGCAAGTTGTTTAAAGCGACATTAATTACATTCTGTATCTTTGTTTTTGTGTTCGCCAATGCCTTGAATGCTAAAGAACATCCGAGCTTGATTCTCACCAAAGAAGGCGTTGAGAAAATCCGAGACAATCTGGGCAAAGTACCCCTGTTTGACGCCACCGTCGAAAAGATCAAAGCAGAGGTCGACAAAGAAATTGCCTTGGGTATCGATACGCCTATCCCAAAAGACTTTTCGGGTGGCTATACACATTATCGTCATAAACAAAATTTTGTTATTGCGCAACAGGCCGGTGCCCTCTACCAAATTTTGCAAGACGAAAAATACGCAATATATGTGCGCGACATGCTTTTACAGTACGAAGCTATGTACAAAGACCTTCCCGTGCACCCACAGGTGCGTTCCTATGCACCGGGAAAATTGTTCTGGCAATGCTTGAATGACAGCAATTGGCTCGTATTCATGAGCCAAGCTTACGATACGATATACGATTTTTTGTCTAGCGAAGAACGTGAGAAATTAGAAAACAATTTGTTTCGTCCCTTTGCAGACTATATCTCGCTTGCCAACCCAGCTTTTTACAACCGCATCCACAACCATAGTACCTGGGGTAATGCGGCAGTGGGGATGATTGGTTTAGTCATGGATGACCAAGCGCTAATTCAGCGTGCTCTGTACGGTATCCAAGATGACGGGCTGGCCGTCGGTGGGGTTGATGATGACGGCGGCACAATCAAATCTGAAAATCAAAAGCGAGGCTTTTTGGCCAATCTGGAAGAGCCTTTCTCGCCTGATGGATACTACACAGAAGGTCCATATTATCAGCGTTATGCGATGTATCCGTTTTTGATATTCGCCACTGCAATGCAAAATAAGCTGCCAGAGTATGGCGTACTGCAGCACAAAGACAATGTTCTGCTGAAGGGTATTGATGCTCTTCTCAATCTTACTGATGCAGACGGTGACTTTTTCCCTTTAAACGACGGTCAAAAAGGCATGTCTTATTTCACGCCCTCTTTAGTGACTGCGGTAAACATCGGCTACTATTACGGAAATCAAAACCCTGAGCTTTTGAGCATCGCTGAAAAACAGAATGAGGTCTTATTAGACCAAACAGGCTTAGCGGTTGCGATAGGGGTGCAAGCAAACATGGCTGAGCCCTACACTAAGCATTCAGTTAACCTGAGCGATGGCGCGAATGGCGATGAAGGTGGCGTCGCCGTATTAAGAAGTGGCCAGGAGGACCTTACCGCAGTCTTCAAATATGCAGCCCAAGGCTTAAGTCATGGTCATTACGATAAGCTATCATTCTCGTTATATCGAAAAGGTACAGAAGTACTGCAAGACTACGGCCTAGTGCGATTTGTCAATGTTGGGCAAAAGGGCGGCGGCAATTACTTAAAAGAGAATGCAAGCTGGGCAAAATCAACCATTGCCCACAATACTCTGTCACAAAACCAAGAGATGCACTTTGGCGGTGATTATAAAACGGGCAGTCAGCATCATTCTGATTTGCACTTTTACGCTGATCACGACGAGAAGGTACAAGTGGCCAGTGCGCTAGAAACCAACGCTTATCCGGGCACGCGCATGCACCGCACTATTGCGTTCATAAACGCGAATGATTTTTCAGAACCGTTTATGTTAGACATTATGAAGGTCTCTGCAAAAAAAGCGCACGATTACGATTTACCCTTTTATTACTTTGGTCAGGTGATTCAAACTAACTTTGATTACATCAAACCTTCTAGCCTATCGCCATTAGGCGATAAAAATGGTTATCAGCACCTTTATCTTGAGGCTACAGGTAAACCCTCAGCAGATACGACTCAGTTTTCGTGGTTACATGAAGGTAAGTTTTACACCTTGAGTACCTTAACCGCGCCATCTGATGAGATATTGATGACGCGTATTGGTGCCAACGATCCAGATTTCAACTTACGCAGCGAACCGGGCGTTATGCTTCGCCGCAATAATACTCAAGATACTGTATTTGTCACAATCGTCGAGCCACACGGTTCGTACAGTCCAGTCACCGAACTCTCACTGAATTCCAATAGCGCGATAAAGTCACTCGAGCTCTTGCATGATGACAAGGCATACACCGCCGTTCGCATTGAGGATGTCAAAGGTAAAACGCAGCTATTTGTTGTATCGAACCTAGATGCTGAAAAAACACGTGAACATACATTGACGATTGGCTCAAAAAACTATCGCTGGGAGGGGCCATATGCCTACATCACAGCTCCGTGAGCATTTGAGTAAATTAACTCAAGTGATACAAGCAGTTGCACCATTCCTTAAACAGGATTCAGGTTAAATAGAAAAAGAGCAAGTAAGTGTGCTGCTCTAAAACAAAAAACATGCATTAAATATATCCAATTATTTAATATTGGTTGACAAATTGGATAGTAAAAACTACTGTTTGGCTCATAGTATTCTTGGCAGAGTCTCCAGCAGTCTTGTTTAACAGCATCTTTTGCATCACTGGATTAAAGCAACAATGCTCTGCGTCAATTTCAGTATTTGCAGAACCATTAACTGAAATTTTATATAGATTTAAGAAGGAAAAAATTATGTCAAAACCAACTATCGGCTTTATCGGCCTAGGCCTTATGGGCGGCAATATGGTGCAAAACCTTTTAACTAGAGCTTATTCAGTCTGCGTAATGGATTTAAACCCAGACGCTGTAGCAGCATGTACTAAAAACGGAGCAAGCTCAGCAACGAGTGCTAAGACACTAGCAAGTGAAGCTGACATAGTGATGCTTTGTTTAACAACCTCAGCCATTGTTGAAAAAGTCATTTATGGCGATGACGGTATCTTAGCAGGCATAAGAGAGGGCTCTACATTAATCGATTTCGGTACGTCCATTCCGTCATCCACGCGCAAAATTGGCGCTGATCTAGCGGCCAAAGGCGTAGGCATGATAGACGCGCCACTGGGTAGAACGCCTGCTCATGCAAAAGATGGCTTGCTGAATATTATGGCATCGGGCGATATTGCTACCTTTGAGAAGGTAAAGCCGGTTTTGGACGAACAAGGCGAAAACGTGTTTCATTTGGGGGAGCTAGGTGCGGGTCACACTACTAAACTCATTAATAACTTTATGGGCATGACCACAGTGTGTGCGATGTCGCAGGCCTTCGCTGTAGCTGAAAAGGCAGGTGTTAATAAACAGCAACTGTTCGATATTATGTCTACCGGACCGTCTAACTCACCGTTTATGCACTTTTGTAAAAACTATGCGGTAGACAATGTGAGTGACTTGGGCTTTTCGATTGCCAATGCAAATAAGGATTTGGGATATTTCTTGAAAATGGTCGAGGACCTTGGCACCGAATCAAAAATCGCCGAAGGCTCATCAGCTAATTTACAAGCAGCTTTTGATGCCGGAATGGGCAATGGTAATGTGCCAGAAATTTTCGATTATTTTCGTCAGCTAACTAAGTAATTTAGTATGTTCAGTCAATTACTTAAGCTTACTGGCTTTGTGTGTATTTCGCTTGTGTTTGCCGTGTCTGCACAAGCGAAAGAACACTATGTTGATAACAAGGACGTGTTTTTAGAGCTCTCTTCTAAGCTACGAGCTGGCGATACAGTTGTGCTGAAAAATGGGGTTTGGAATGACTTTGAAATCCTGCTGAAAGGCCAAGGCACTAAAGACTCGCCTATCACATTAAAAGCTGAAACCCCCGGTAGCGTTATCTTATCGGGGCAGTCTAATCTGCGTATGGCTGGGCAGTATCTTGTTGTAAGCGGTTTAGTGTTTAAGAATGGGTATACACCAAGCAGCTCAGTTATTGAGTTTCGCGAGACTAAAGGCGAATATGCCTACTACTCTCGCGTTACCAATACGGTGATTGATAATTACAACAATCCCGATAAACAGGAATCTGACTATTGGGTGGCGTTGTATGGCAAGCACAATCGTTTTGACCATAATCATATCGTTGGAAAACGAAACAAAGGCGTTACGGTTGCAGTTCGCTTGACGAGTGAAGCGAGCCAAGAAAATTATCACCGTATCGACCATAACTACTTCGGCTATCGCCCTACATTTGGTTCAAATGGCGGAGAAACACTGCGCATTGGCACAAGTCATTACTCGCTGACCGACTCTTTTGCCTTAGTAGAAAACAATTATTTTGAGCGGACAAACGGCGAAGTTGAAATAATCTCAGTTAAGTCCGGTAAAAATACGCTCAAAAACAACGTATTTTTTGAAGCACGCGGCACACTGACGCTTCGTCACGGCAACGGTAATCTTATTGAGAACAATGTATTTTTTGGGAATGGCCTTGAGCATACTGGCGGCATCCGCGTAATAAACAAAGACCAAATTATTCGCAATAATTACCTTGAGGGCCTCACTGGCTATCGCTTTGGCAGTGGTTTTACGGTAATGAATGGTGTGCCTAATTCATCGATTAATCGTTACCATCAAGTCGAAAACGCTCAGATCATCAATAATTCATTTATCAACGTTGAGCATATTCACCTCGCAGCAGGCAGTGACGCTGAACGAAGTGCTGTGCCAGTCAACAGCAGCATGTCGCATAATCTTGTTTTTAATAAAAATGGCAATCAGCCTTTTAGCTTGTTTGACGATGTAAGCGGCATTGCGTTTAGTGACAATCTTAGTAATCTCGACTTACCTAGCCCAGTTTCTGCTGGCTTTGCGCGTGCCGAGCTTGCAATGAAGCGCGCTAACAATGGCTTGCTATATCCTGTCGACAGTAGTGTCACAAGCGGAGTGAGCCGAGACATTACGGTGCTCTCTAGAGATGATACCGGCGTCGATTGGTATGCAAAAACACCCGCGATTGTCGCCTTCGACAGCGGGAAATTACACCAAATAGATGCAAGCTCAGACGCGCTTTTGGATGCAATAGACAAGGCCAAGTCGGGTGATGTCATCGAAATTGCAGCGGGTGCTTTTGTGATGCCAAAGCTCGTATTTATCGATAAAACACTCAGCATCAAAGCACAGCAAAAAGGCCAAACTAAAATTGCGTTTGAACGCTCTGCATTATTTGAACTTCGTGATGGCGGAAGCTTAAAACTTGAAGGTTTGCATATTACAGGTGATAGCAGCCCCGATGCACATGGGAATGCTGTTGTTCGCACCAAAAAATGGGGCATGATCGAAAACTATCGATTTGAAATATACGATTCGCTTATTGAGAGTTTGGACATCAACCACTCATTTCACTTTTTTGTTACCGGCAAAGGAGCATTTGCAGACAGTATTGTCATGGCGAACAACACGTTTAAAGATATTACCGGTGATGTGCTCAAACTCGATTCTGAAATAGAAGACTTGGGTATTTACAACGCAGAATTCGTGACGCTTACGCAAAATAGCTTTAGCAATGTAGCCGGTGGTGTAATCAAACTATATCGAGGCGGCACAGATGAGAGTACCTTCGGGCCCTTGTTGACAGTGCATAAAAACACCTTCTCTAGTGTAGGTCGAGGGTCTCGGAATAAAGCTGCGGCGAGTCTTTATCTGCATGGCGTACAACGCAGTAAAGTAGCAGATAATACGTTTGTGCATTCTGCACCTATCGTAGTTGAGCACACGGTGGGTGAGCCAAAAACAAGCATCACCAACAACAGCTTTACCGATACGGCTGCGCCGAAAGTGAAAGAGTTGCGTGTAGACGGACCGCATACCGCCATTATCAACGGTAATGTATTTGCGCCCAATAACAGTGACTAGCTTGCAGTGCATGACATGACAAAACAACAGGTTATCAAGTAAACAACAGACATTTACATAGAGTGAATGGCGACATAAGCATTAGGAGTGCATGAAATGCCAAAACAAAGCGCGCATTTTTTATTTGCCGATAAAACTGAAATTGAAGACTTAGGGAATGGGCTTAAGCGCCAAATGCTTGGATATAACGAAGAGCTTATGGCGGTAAAGGTTTGGTTTGATAAAGGTGCTGAGGGCTATGTGCATAAGCATCGCCACTCTCAGGTTACCTACGTGGAAGAGGGCGAGTTTCATTTTAATATTGGCGGCACCATACGCGTTTTAAAACCTGGCGATAGCTGCCTCATACCACCTAATGTAGAGCATGGGGCAGTGTGCCCTACAGGCGGTATTTTAATTGACACATTTAGCCCAGCGCGTGAAGACTTTGTCAGTGAATAAAATCTTTTTTTTAGGTGAATGCATGATAGAGCTTCGCCGCACAGATAAAACAAATATGCGGCAATCGTTTGCTGGTGACGTATTCAATTCAGCAGTGTATTTAAAGCGCTGTTTTAATAAAGTTTCTTGCGCGATGGTCACCGCCTTAGGTGAAGATAAGCTCAGCACTGAAATGGTCGAAGCATTTGAGCAGGCTGGTCTCGATACAGGTCTGGTGTTTAGACATCCGCACAAAAATGCGGGTTTATATGCGATTGAAACAGACGATAAAGGCGAGCGAAGCTTTACATACTGGCGCAGTGATTCAGCAGCGAGAACCCTTGCGAGATTTTTAGATAAAAAGGTGCTTTCTGCGTTTAAAGCAGGGGATCTATTATTTTTTTCAGGTATTTCGCTGGCTGTAATTGCGCCTCAAGACCGTGAAGTCTTTTGGCAAAAATTGAGTGCCTTAAAAGACGCCGGTGCAGTACTGGTGTTTGACCCAAATTATCGTGCGCGAATGTGGCAAAGCACCGACGAGGCAAAGTACGCCTTCGATAAAGCCTTTTCGATGGCTCAAATAGCGCTGCCTGGGGTAGAGGATTTATCTGCATTATATGGCATCAACGATGCTCGAGGGGTCATAGAATATTGCCAGTCACATGATATCAAAGAAGTCGTCGTAAAAGATGGGCCAAATTCTGTGTTAAGCCTGTCGCAAGGGCATATTGAACATCACACTATTGTCCCAAATCAGAACGTCGTTGACACCACATCGGCAGGCGATGCCTTTAATGGCGTTTATTTGGGCGCGCGAATGAATGACTTAGATATCGATAAGTCGATAGCGCTTGCGGCAAAAGCAGCCAGTATCGTCATTCAACATTCAGGTGCCATTGCCCCCAAAGAAGCTTTTACAGATGGCATGTCGCCTCTCCTAAGCAGTGAATAATCAATCTTATCTTTTAACAAACTTCACGAGATTTATAACATGAAACGTTTTTCTGAATTGATGGCTGGCCAAACCCTGCTACCGATTATTCAAGCCGACACAGTAGATAGCGGAGTAATGACCGCAAAAGCCATGGCGGCAGCGGGACTTGGTTCGGTTGAGATTGTGCTTCGAACACCTGTTTCTCTAGAAGCTTTGAGTGCCATCAAACAAGAAATACCCGAATTAAACGTAGGCGCGGGTACCATTTTAAATCAAGAGCATTTGAGCAGTGCTTTAAGTGCTGGCGCTGATTTTATTATCACACCGGCGGTTTCTGCGAGTCTTTTGCAGGCTGTTAAGGAGTGTGGCTTGCCCGCCGCGCCGGGCGTGTCTACAACTGGCGAAATTCTAATGGCGTACGAAGCGGGCTTTAAGGAATTAAAGCTTTTTCCTGCAGCTCTCAGTGGCGGCGTGAAGT
The DNA here is from genome assembly GCF_042652645.1 of Glaciecola siphonariae. Classification (NCBI taxonomy): domain Bacteria; kingdom Pseudomonadati; phylum Pseudomonadota; class Gammaproteobacteria; order Alteromonadales; family Alteromonadaceae; genus Glaciecola; species Glaciecola siphonariae. The sequence continues at coordinate 1,654,890 of NZ_JBHSGU010000002.1, read as the reverse complement.
TTTTAAGCGCTATTTCGTCGGTGTTTCAGGCAATTAAGTTCTGCCCAACGGGGGGAGTAAATGCACAAAACAGGCATGAATACCTTGCTCTTAACAACGTATTTGCGGTGGGCGGAACATGGGTCGCTCAAAAACAATGGATTGTGCAGCAAAACTGGCAAGCGATTACTGATGCGTGTCGTGATGCGAATTCACCCATTTTACAGCAGAGTGCTTGAGGGCAGATTGCTAACGCATAGAAGCTTATTAACAGCTAATTAACAATTTTAATTGTAATCCGATTGTTTAATTGGTAATGTCATTTATTATATTTTGGTAATATTAATAGTTCCGTTTTGGATAGTATTTATCCAAGCGCGCTTTAAAACACTTTGGGATTATGTCTATGGCAATTCGTTATAAACTATTATTGTCGTTGCTCTTGTTAGGCGTGTTGATTTCAGGCATCGCACTTTTTGCGAACGTGCAAACGCAAAATACCACCGTACTAAGACTGGGTCATGTGGTCGACCTAGAACACGCTATGCACAAGTCGCTAGACTATTTCAAACAGCAACTCCACGATATTTCTGACGGTCAAATGGACGTAAAAATCTACGCTAGCGGTCAACTGGGTGCTGAGCGTGACCTTATTGAACTTATGCAGATTGGCAGCTTAGATATGGCGCAAGTGTCTGTAGGGCCTGTGGAGTCTTTTGTTCCTGAGCTTCAAATCTTTAGTTTACCTTACGTATTCGACGATGAAGACCATTTTTGGCGAGTGGTAAACAGTGACTTAGGCCAAGAATTGCTCTTGTCTCCATTAAATGTGGATTTACGGGGAGTTGCGTTTTTCGATGCCGGAAGCCGTAGCTTCTACACCTGCCCCAAACCCATTTATACGCCAGATGACTTAGCGGGTATGAAAATTCGCACCATGAAAAGTCAGTCAGCGGTGGCACTCATGCGTGAGCTTGGTTCTTCGGCTACACCAATTTCGTTTGGTGAACTTTACACCGCACTGCAGCAGGGCGTAGTAGATGGTGCTGAAAATAGCGCCATCACATATTACAAAGCCAGACACTATGAAATATGTAAAAACTTTACGCTCGATGAACATAACACTATTCCAGGCATAGTGATGTTTAGTGAGAAACGCTGGCAAGGTCTCAGTGCCCAACAGCAAACGTGGGTGCAAGAGGCGATGGACATAACCGTTACCTATCAACGCGCCTTATGGAAGGCCGATACAGAAGTTGCTCTTACCAATTTAAAGCAAGCCGGCGTCACAATCATTTATCCCGACAAAGCGCCTTTTCAAGAGCGTGTTGAATCCTTTAAGCAAAGCTTTAAAGGGACACCGGTGGGTGACATCCTTGACAGAATCGAGGCAAAACGATGAACGTTTATAAATCTTTTTTGAATGTATTAGATACGCTGCTTAATCGCTTTCTTCAGAGCCTGTTGGTGATTGTGACAGCGGTGGTCACATGGCAAGTATTTTCAAGATATGTACTGAATGCCCCTAGCTCATTTACTGAAGAACTTGCGCGCTTTTTATTGATTTGGATTACTTTATTGGGCTGTGTATATGCCTATCGACATAACAGCCACTTAGGGCTCGACATGATATACACACAAGCCAGTTTGACTTATCGCAAATGGATGTATCGATTCATCCATATATGCGTTGTTAGCTTTGCAATATGCGTGATGATGATAGGCGGCTTTTCTCTGATGAATATGACAGAACAGCTAGGCCAATCATCGCCGGTGATGGGGATAGACATTAGCCTTGTTTACTCTGTTGTTCCGCTTAGCGGTGTATTAATTTTACTCTATGCCATTGATGCACTTATCGAACCAAATTACGAGATTGTTGCGCATGATGAATTTGCCCATACCGCTATGGCTGACGAATCTATTGACAAACAATCTGAGATGACAAACGCAAACAATAAGGACAAGCAATAATGACGGTCGTATTTTTACTATGTTTGTTCTTTCTTCTGCTATTTATGAATGTGCCGATTTCGTTTGCAATTGGGCTGTCGACCTTTTTATTCATGGTTACGGCCATTGATTTTCTCCCTGCGGCTACCACGGTGGCGCAGCGAATGACTAACGGTGTGAACAGCTTTGCACTGATGGCCATTCCGTTTTTTATATTGTCAGGGCAAATAATGGCTCAGGGCGGTATAGCTAAGCGGTTAATTAATTGTGCTATGGCATTATTGGGGGCTTTTCCTGGCGGATTGGCGCTAGTCAATGTTCTGTCATGCACGTTATTTGGTGCGATTTCAGGCTCGGCAGTGGCGGCTACATCTGCAATTGGAAGCTTTATGGTGCCGCAAATGAAAAAATCGGGCTACAGCCCGGAATTCTCTGCATCGGTTACCGCTGCCGCTTCGACGACAGGTCTTCTCATACCACCGAGTAACATTCTTATTATTTATGCAATTGCCAGTGGGGGCGTGTCTATTTCAGCATTGTTTTTAGCAGGATACATTCCTGGGCTATTGGTGGCGCTGTCTTTGATGATTTTTTGCGTGATTTACGCAAAACGCAAAGGCTTTGCTACTGCTGAGCGACTTCCGCTCAAGGTTGTGTTAGTGAGTGTTTGGCAGGCAGTGCCAAGTTTAGCCTTAATTTTTATTGTTATGGGCGGCATTATTTCGGGTATTTTTACGCCGACCGAGGCGGGTGCAATTGCAGTCATTTACGCATTGGTGCTAGCAGCCGGCTTTTATCGCGAAGTTGATATGGCTAAGTTTGGTGAAATACTTACCAAAACAGTTGAAACAACCGCCATCGTACTATTTTTGATTGCCACCTCTTCAGCCCTCTCGTGGGTGTTGTCTTACGAGAATTTACCACAGGCACTTACCGATACATTATTAGTCATAAGTGAAAATCCGCTGATTATTTTGCTGATCATCAACCTCATTTTATTGCTAATAGGCGCATTTATGGACATGACGCCGGCGGTACTTATTTTTACCCCCATATTTTTACCAATAGCAGTGTCGATTGGAATAGAACCACTTCAGTTTGGCATTATGATGATTTTGAATTTATGTATCGGCTTATGTACCCCGCCTGTAGGGGCTATTTTGTTTGTCAGTTGCGCGGTATCAAAGACAAAAATAGAAAAAATGGTCAAGCCCATGCTGCCGATGTACGTCAGTATGTTAGTCGTACTTTTTCTGGTCACGATGTACGCTCCCATCAGTACATTCCTGCCAAGTTTATTGGCGCCTTAAGCGCTAAATCTTAATAGGAGACAGTATGAGTTTAAAAGATAAAGTCGTTATTGTTGCCGGAGGCGGTCGAGATATAGGCGCGGCATGCGCACTCGAATTGGCTAAGCAAGGTGCGAAGGTTCTTATCACCTATCATGCAAGTGCCACTGGCGCGAATGAAGTGCTAAATAAAATCGCCTCAGCCGGTGGCGACGCAATCGCCATACAAGCTGATTTAACTCAAGCTGAACACGCGCAAAAAACCGTAGACACGGCCCTTGAGAAATTTGGTAAGATCGATAGCTTAGTGCACGTCTCTGGTGGCCTGCTGGCAAGAAAAAAAATTGAAGAGATGGAAGAATCGCATTGGCACAAAGTACTTGATCTCAATTTGTCATCCCTGTTTTTAATGACGAAAGCTGTCATTCCTCACTTACCCGAGGGAGGCAGTATCGTAACATTTTCCTCGCAAGCTGCACGTGATGGCGGAGGTGCAGGTGCTGTTGCTTACGCGACATCTAAAGGGGCAATTACCACATTTACACGCGCTTTAGCAAAAGAGCTGGGCCCTAAAGTTCGTGTAAATGCGGTCTGCCCAGGCATGATCAGCACGCAATTTCATGATGACTTTACAAACGATGATGTCCGCGAAAAAGTCGCAAACGCTACCGCTGTCAAACGTGAGGGCACAGCTGAAGAAGTTGCCAATCTTGTCGCATTTTTAGTTGGGCCGCAATCGTCATACATGACGGGCACAAATATCGATATTAATGGCGGTTTGTTGTTTTCTTAATGCACTTCTTATCAATTAGGGTGTGCAATTAATGAATGGTTACACACAACAGCACAGAGGGTTTTGAGGCACATATGCATATTACCAATCATTTTATTATTGGTAATAACATAAAAAAATAGTATTCTTTGATGATATATGTGTTGCGACTTAATCGTTTAATATGTGAATTTTATAGCGTATTACCTGTGCTAAGTGATTTTACAAAAAAGGGTTTATCATGAAAACACGTCGAATGTTCTGGCTCATTGCGGAAAAAATTGAAAATCTGATTGATTCAGGTCTATACCCGCCAGGCAGTCGCTTGCCACCTGAAAGAGAGCTTGCTGAAAGTTTTGATGTGAGTCGACCAACCATCAGAGAGGCGATTATTGCTCTAGAGGTAATGCAGCGAGTCGAAGTAAAGACCAGCTCCGGCGTTTACGTGCTTGAAAACCCCAAGCAAAAAGAGCAGGAAACTCTCGACAAGGTCAGCGCCTTCGAGCTCACGCAAGCACGAGCGCTAGTCGAAGGCGAAGCCGCAGCACTTGCCGCACAATCTATTACTGCTGAGGAATTAAGCGCCTTAGAGTCAACTCTCAATGTGATGAAATCGGGAGTAGGAGCTGAGGCGGCAGATAGAGAATTTCATTTAATTATTTCCAAAGCCACAAAAAATCACGCAATTTTGTTAGCAGTCGAAAATTTTTGGGAGTTGAGAGACACGCTTCCACAGGTTAAAAATGCTTATGCTAATGTGTGTAGTCAATCTGACAAAGACCGCTTACTTGAGCATCAGGCAATTTATGAAGCTCTAAAAGGACGAGATACTCAAGCCGCTAGGTTGGCCATGCATGCTCATTTTAATCGCTTAATTAATGCCTTATTCGACATGAGTGAAGCTCAAGCGCTTGAAGAAGTAAGAAAAAAGACAACACAAACTAGAGACTTGTATTCGTTAAATCACTTGCTTGCTAAACATTAAAACGATTTAAAAACATGGGTATTGTCAGTATAGCCCCCGAGCTTTTATGCCCATATTTGCCGGTAAATCATCAATTGCGTCTTTTAAATTGTAGAGTATGAGTTGCTTCTGCTTGGTGCCCAAAACCAGAAGATAATGCAGCTCGGCTTTCAAAAAAATAATCTCACCTAGTTCATCTTAATTTAAGTAATTATAAATATTAGGTTTTTACGCATATCCCTTGCCGATGTCATTTTTCGAGCTTTTCCATTTGCCCCTTTCTATTTCTCTTTTAGTAAGGTCGCCCGCGTCATTTATTTTATTAAATACTAAGCAACAACTTTTCAAAGTAGCTAAAGTTCGAGCCATGTGGGTCGATAGGAGTTTGCGTCAAAATTTTTAAATACTTATTCCTAACTACCAATAAACACTTAACTAGGCCTCATAACATGAAAAAACTTTTCGTATTTACGAGTTTTATTTTACTGACACTAAGCTCAGTGACTAAAGCTGAAATTAGAATAAATGGCTTTGCAAATTTAGTTGCAGGGTACTCTGATACAGACACAGAATTATTTGGCTACACCGATGATATTGACTTTAGTAACGAAAGTCTTTTTGCACTTCAATTGAGTGGCGATATAACTGACAAACTTAGCGCCACTGGACAAATACTATCTCGAGGCTCTGACGACTTTAACGCAAAATTTGAATGGGCCTACCTCTCTTACGCTGCCAGCGACAATATCAGTATTTCTGCCGGTCGCATAAGGCTCCCATTGTTTTTATATAGCGAGTCTTTAGATGTCGGCTATTCTTATCACTGGATCACGCCGCCAAACTCTGTTTATGCTATTGCCTTTAATAATATGGACGGAGTAAAAGTTACTTACAATGGATATGGTGCTGGCTGGGACTATGTGCTCACAGCTGCCTATGGTGTGATAACAAACCCAAGCGTGCCAGTTGGCGATGGTCTGTTTGCTAGCTTAAAAGGCGAAAATACACTGCTTTTGTCAGCTGAAATGGTCAAAGATTCGTTCAAAGCTCGCTTTAATTACGGGCGTGCAGACGGCACACTAGAGCTTGCCGCTGTGGACCAAATTCTGGCAAGTTTCGCGCCGCTTGCGCCTGAACTTGCCGACCTTTTAGCTTTCAATGACGATGAGGGCTTATTTTACGGATTATCACTCAGCTACGACAATTTTGATTGGTTTATATCGGGTGAATATACTTTAAACACCAATGAAGATACTTTTACTCCTGATGATATTGCGTACTATGTAACCGGCGGTATCCGCTTAGGTAAATTTACCCCTTCGCTCACTTATCAAAAGCGTGATGGGGAAGACGACTTAAAATTCCTAGAAGAGCTCAGTGCTTTAGCGCAGCCAATTCAACAAGCCATAGCACCCGCGGTACTCGGTATACAATTAAATCAAATGGAAAACTGGGATGCATGGACGTTTGGTCTTCGATATGACTTTAGTACACGCATTGCGCTGAAAGGGGAATATGTCTCTAACGGTGATGATATTAACGATACAAACGATGCAAATCTATTTAGACTTGCAGTTAACTACGTATTTTAATTGAGGATAATATTATGATTAAACACATACTTAGTTTTGCTAGCCTTCTTCTTTTTGCATCTATCGCGAATGCTGAATTAACGGTGATTGTTAATAAAGCAAACGCTAATCAGCTCGACGAAAAAACGATACAGCGCATCTTTTTAGGAAAAGAGAAAAAGTTTGCAGATGGTTCAGAATCTATCCCCGTCAATCAATCTCCAGACAGTGCGATGCGTCAACAGTTTGATGAGAGTATATTAGGTAGAAGTTCATCTCAGGTGTCTGCCTACTGGTCAAAACTCGTATTTACGGGTAAGGGCATACCACCGAAAGAGATGATGAGTGATGCAGAGGTTATTGAGCTAGTCGCCTCAAATCCAAGCGTCATAGCCTACATTGAGTCTTCGTCTCTTACAGATGCAGTAAAAGCGGTAGAGTTGTAAGGTTGAAAAGCACCATAGCGCCAGCGCTTGTTGACGCTAAATGCAACTCAAATCCATGCACATAAAAAAACAGCCTGCCAGATTAACCAGCAGGCTGTTATTCGTCTACCCATCACATATTTACAATACCTTACTGTAAAATACGCAAGTAAAGCGCTAGAGCATAATAAGTTAAGCAGTTATGCTTATTGCCTTACTTCGCTCGTCTCTACGACGGCCTCGGCCGGTTCGCGTATCTAATAATGGTTTGATGTTTCTTTTGCGCCGGTCTTTACCTTCTCGTTGATCGTACAGCAGCACCTGAGAATGCAGCGCGCTGGTTGCAGTATCAGGATTACTATCGGTTTTATCAAAAGAAATTGCTTCACGCTTTGCCGGCTTTTTTCTACCTGTATTTATTGGAAGATATTGCGTAGGTATATACACGTCTTCCCTCCTTCTTTTTTAGTTTTTTTAGCAGAGCTTAACTCATGGTATTTGGGGGCATACGCAATTATGCAAAAATATACTCACCCGCAATCTGTAACGGCAGCACTTTTCATTTCTTTAGTAAAAACTTGAAAAAAACGTAAATTATTTTTTTAACCAGCCGAAGACCTGCAAAAATGCGCAATACTGGCTGCTGTTTCATAGCTTATGTCGGGGCAGGCCATAGGAAATACCTCAATTGCATGAGTGGTGCCAATAAGCTCTCTGCATCGGGCTTTAACACCCGCCTGCATCAGTAAACGATAAAAATTAACTCCTTCATCGCGCAGCGGGTCGCATTCATTCACACTGATGACGGTTGGCACTAAACCTTTAACATCGTCTAATGTTGCAAAGCTTGGCCAAGCTAGAGGATTTCGTTTTTCGAACTCTTCTATGCCATAAATCATCGCGGCTTGATTGTTATGCAGGTCGAGTAAAAGCCCGTTGTTTTGAACTGACGAAGGATTTTCTGGTAAGGGCCACTTGCCCGCTATGTAGGGGCACATAGCATATATGCCGGCAATGAGCGACATCGACTTGCGTTGTTTTAAGCTAAGCCCACACGCAATGGCTAAATTACCGCCCCCGCTGTCACCGGCCACAACAATTCGATTCTGGTCAATTAAAAGTGCTTCGCTGTTATCGCTTAGCCACTCAAGCCCTGATACACAATCGTTTAAACCGGCAGGAAACGGAGCCACTTCAACAGATGTTGACGGCACCAGTGCGTTGCGAAAATCTACCATAGCAACAGCAATGCCCTGAGCCGCCATTATTCTGCCCCACGCTTTGTAGTTTGGGTCGTAACACGACATCGTGGCCATGCCGCCACCGTGTATATAATATACGCAGGGCAGTACGTCGCTTGTGTCAGGGCGAATAAATTGAATTTGAACAGTATTACCATCGGGCGATGACACAAAGCGTTTATCGGACACAACGAGTTCCTTTGATGGCGCAATATCTTCGGTGTCGCACAGCGTCAAAAATTTTCCTATCATCTGTCGGGTGGCAATTGCTTTTTCGCTATTGGCGGCCTCTAGGGCCGCTTCTCTGCTTTCTACATCGCGCGCACCGCTCATATTCACTTTGCCAAATACGGCTTTTATGCGTGGGTCTATTCTAGGGTCTTGTTTAATTTTGCTCATGTAAATGGGTGCTCTGACACAATACTGATAGAGTGCAAACCGTAGCATAAAGATGAATGTTTGTACCATGCTGTGCTACGTTGTTAACCGGTGCGTTTAATAAAGCAAACTTTTAACAAAGCAAACGTGAAACAAGGCCAATGTTTAACAAACTGAAGGTAAAACACCAAGCCTCGGTATTTTTTGTTTTGTACTATCAATTGTTAACATGAGTAGCAGCGCTGCTTAACCATAACAAGGAATCAACAAACAAGGAATCAACAAGATGCAAGGGGCTCAGAGCCGTTTTATTATGCTCAAATCAGTTATTTTATTCGCCGTTTTGTTTTACGGCACGCTTGCACTGTGCGCGCCAGCGGTCGACTTATCAGAAATGCCAGACCGCTTGCCAGACATGGTGGCCGGTCAAACTGTGCTGCTTGATGTGTCGTCGGTAAAGGCGAAAGGCGGCCTAGAGTCTGTACGATGGAAGTTAAAGCCGAGCTTGGCCAGCCGTAGGTATGAGTTGAGCCTAGTGGGTGAAACGCGTTTTGAGCGAGACTGGCGCCATTGGTATTTTAAAGCTCCGTCGTTAGATAAAGACACACTACTGACTTTAGACTTTACTGCCATCGCGAGGGCAAAAAATAAACAAGGCAAAAAATACCGAGCAAAAAAGTCGATAAGCGTATTGGTAAAAGCCGGCACCGGCAAAGTATCAGCGGTGGTTGAAGCTGATGTCTCGACTAAGGGTATTACGCTAAGCGCCAAGGCTTCTTCATCGGGCAATGGCAATATTGTGCAATATATTTGGCGTCAAACTGAAGGGCCGTTGCTTGCAATCGACCCTCATGCCGAAACGCTCAGCTTTGCAATCCCAAGCTTTGAGCACAACGATATCGGTGTTTTTACCAGCGACTTATCACCCGACTTACCTATCCCTTCGCCAAAAAATGTAGCCATTCCCAAGGGAATTCAAAATCACGTTGATATTACTTATACGGGCGCTTTTAGGGTAGATGCTGATGCTGGCGAGGAAGGTAGCACTCACTTTGGGCCAAGCGTTATCGGCGTGAATCCCGAGAATACATCCATTTTTGTAGCCGGGACTAAGGGTAGCGTTGCCGAAATGAAAATACCTGCACAGTTCGGGTTAAACGATAAAAGCGCCGATTTACCCTTTGCCGAGGTGCTACAAAACTACTTTAAAGTGCAAGATAAAACCACGGTAGGGCAGCTTGATAACTATGTGATTAACGGCCTACTGATTTATAAGGACTCGCTTATTATCACCTGTGAGCATACTTATGACACCAAAGGTAGGCCTTGGAATATTCAGCATGCGTCAAACGCCTATGATTTAGCTAATAGCGATTATAAAGGTTTTTTACAACTCGAGGGTAAGTCGCGCGCGGCTGGTTTTATGTCTGAAATTCCAAAAGATATGCGCCACGCTTTGAAAGGAGAATACTTAGCAGGTTGGGGCTCTAATTTTTCGATTGATAATCGCTACTCCCTCGGGCCTAGTCTCTTCTCGTTCAATCCTCAGGATATTGTTGATGCCAACATTAGTGTTAATCCGCGTATTCCCACGCGTATGCATATGGCATATAGCATTGCGAATTTGATTTCTAAAGGAGCCAATGCCAAGTCAACTTTGCCGAACGATCCCATATGGGGCTTACTGGCCTCTGCACATTTTGGTTTTATTGTGCCTAACACCCGAAAATACATTGTGTTTGGTCGACACGCCGGCCTAGAGGGCGGAGTGGGATATAAAATATCGCAAGTTGACGGGGGCAATACAAACGGAGGCGAAAGAACCTATCTGCCCGATGATACTTATCCTTATTTTTGGATATTTGATGTGGACGACATTTTACGCGCCAAAAATGAATACGACCCGCAGCCAATCAGCTATGGCAAATTCATGCTGCCGTACTTAATAAATGAGCAGTCGTTTATAAGAGGCGGCTCATGGAATGCCAACAGCAACACTTTATATTTGTCGGTGTCTAATGCCGTGGATGAAAAGTACGCCAAAGCGCCAGTGATTCTTGCATTTGAGGTAAAAGCGAAAAACGAGGCCAGCGATTATCCTAGTATTCCAAGGCGACTGAGTTTTGACTTAACCGTAATTGATAATATGGGCTACACTGATACGCGCTCTATAAGCGTTGATGTGCCTGAGCATATTCGCCATTAAAAAAACACTGCGATAAGTATGGTACGTGTTATTCAGTGCACAAGCATGCATAATAACCACGCGTACAGTCGATATTACTGCCCAGATGTATCGCTGTTTTTTACCCAATACTTTTTAAAAGGTCTCACTCTAGAAGGTCATATATTATGCTAATAAAGTTGTGTCGTTACGTGCTTGCGTCATTTTTTGTATTTTTCATTTCACATAATGCGCTCTCCAATTTGCGTCCTGCGCCTCTTGTATCCATTCCCACTCACGATGCATTTTTCGATCTTATTGCCATGCATTGCGGCAAAGCATTTGCTGGAGATGTCGTATTTGACAATGACCCGTCTCCTGCTTTCAACGCACCGCTTATTATGCATGTGAGAAGCTGCACAGACTCGCAACTACAGGTTCCCTTTCATGTTGGCGACAACGCATCGCGCACTTGGATCATTACAAAAACCGGCAGTGGACTCAGCCTAAAGCACGACCATCGCAAACAAGACGGCAGTGACGATCCGCTTACTATGTATGGCGGACACACCATTGACGCAGGTTATAAGCACATGCAGTCGTTTCCGGCAGACCAATATTCTAAAGAGCTTTTTGTTGATATGGGGCTGGCGCAGTCGGTAGGAAACACGTGGCAGGTATTTGTTTACGAGAACACATTTACTTACAGACTCGTTAGAGAAGGGCGGGAGTTTAGGGTAGATTTCGACCTGACTAAACCGGTTGACCTACCGCAAACTCCTTGGGGTTACTAATTTGTTTTATGCACTTTGTTAAGAACGCTGTAGTCAAATCCTCTGTTTAAACTAACATTGTCCGTCGATATAGCTATCGACGGGTTATAAAGCGCCTTGTTGCCATGACAAACGCAAGAAGCAGCGCAAATCCTATCCCAAAACTTCCGCCGCTGCTGCTTGAGCTAGGTGCATCCGGTTGGCTAGGGGTGGCGTTAATTAGGGTGTTTCGCACAGGATTTAGGTCTGGATTAGTTACAACGGCATCGTCAATCACTACAATGTCGGTAATAATCACAATGTTAGTGTCGTCAGGAACAACCGAATTGCTTTCATCAGCGTCGCTGTAGTCACGTAATGGAAACTCAGAAAATGCACCGCCAAAGTTGAAAACCGGTAACGCAGCTATACTGTCTACTACGCTCATGCCATCCCCCAAAACTTGTCCAAACACAGTAAAACCACCGTTTTGAACGTCAAGATTGCTTGAGTTGTTGGTAAGGTTCACAAAAAACTGTGATGTTGCGCTGTTTGGATTACCGGCTGCTTTGGCCATGGCTAAAGTGCCGCGGCGATTTGAAAATACCGGCTCATTGTTGACCGGCGTGCCGGTTGCAACGCTATCAAGCTGAAAATCGTTGTTATAAGTAAACCCGCCCATTTGAACAATAAAATTGGGTACGCTGCGGTGCACAACGTTGTTTGCATAAGCACCGGAATTGACGTATTCTAAAAAGTTTTCAACGGTTTGAGGTGTTGCCTCGTCAAATAAATTGACCTGAAAGTCACCCATGATGGTGCGTACTTCAACAACGGTCGCCTGCGATAAGCTTGCGCTACTTATCAATAATCCAGCAAGCAGGCTCGAAATTATGCGTTTGGTTTTCAATCTTGGTTCCCCTATGTAAATTTTGAGCCGAAAGAATATAGCAGGCTGAGCCTGAATGCTAGCCACAAGCATGCGCGTATTGATTTCGTGCTAGCGAGTGTTTATTCTCGAACGATTCTTGCTAACAATAGCCATAATTAAAAAGAACCATAACTAACATTAACCGTTATTTATATAAACCATAAGCAACGTTAGCCAAATATAAGCAGCCACAATAAAAACAATAGGACGACCAGCGCCATGAACAAAACAAACAAGGTGAAGCAAACAACAGTTCCATCAACTCCGCGGCGCATGATAACGGGTATATTGCTTGCGATTAGCTTTTGCGCTTCAAGTCTTGCTGCTCAAAGTCAATCTGAAAAAGCGCCCGATTCGCGCGCTAACTATTTCAGTGCTGAAGATATTTTTGAACTTGAGGTAGCAAGCGACCCTCAAGTTTCACCTAGCGGCGAAGCGGTAGTATACGTGCGGCGGTCAAATGACATTATGACCGACAGCACGCGCTCTAGTATTTGGTCGTTGGGCGTAAAAGACGGTGAGCATCGTCCGCTAGTGTCGCTTAGTAAAAATGCTTACTCTCCTCGGTGGTCGCCAAATGGAGAGCGTCTTGCCTATTTATCGAATAAAGAGGGTAAAACACAACTGTACGTAAGATGGGTAGATACCGGTCAGACGGCCCTTATTAGCAATCTTGCATCAACCCCGTCATCAATTACGTGGTCACCTGATGGTAAACATATTGCTTTTACCATGAGCGTAAAAGCAGATGAAAAGCCGTTTTCAGTGAAAATGCCAGCAAAACCTGACGGGGCTAGTTGGTCACCAAACTTTGAATATATCACAAAGGCGCGCTATCAAGCCGACGGTAGGGGAACCTTGAAACCGGAATATACGCAAATATTTGTGGTGCCGGCAGACGGTGGCAGCGCTCGGCAGCTTAGTTCAGGCCCATATCATCATCGGGGTCCCTTATCTTGGGCTGCCGATAGTCAACATATCTATTTTTCTGCAAACCGAAGCGAGAACTGGGAGTATGAACCGGGCGAATCTAATATTTATGCGCTTAGCGTAAGTGGACAGATTACCCAGATAACCGATGCCCCGGGCGCTGAAAATGCGCCTGTTGTGTCACCTAACGGAAAACTGATTGCCTATGGTAAACGGGATGATAAAAAGCTCGCTTACCGCAACACTTATTTACACGTAATGAATGTTGACGGCAGCGATGACCGAAACCTTTCTGCTAACATCGACAACGCCTTGTCTAACTTTCAATGGAAGGGTAATGCAGGTTTGTATTATCAGCAAATGCTGCGCGGCGTTACGCAAATTGACTATGTGTCGCTGTCGGGCAAGCATAGTTCAGTAACCAAGGGTTTAGGCGGCCAGTCTCTTGGACGGCCATATACGAGCGGCGATTATAGCTATGCTGACGGTACGTTTGCGTTCACCAAAGGTCGTCACGACCGTCCTGCCGATATTTTTGTGCGTCAAGGCAGTAAAGAGCGTCAATTAACTGCGCTGAACGAAGATATATTTGGGCATAAAACTTTAGGCGACATCAAAGAATTTACTTATGCATCGTCGATTGATGGGGAAGAAATTCACGGGTGGTATATTCTGCCTCCTGATTATGACAGCAGTAAAAAATATCCTCTGATCATAGAAATTCATGGCGGCCCGCATTTGGCATATGGCCCTCATTTTAGCGCGGAACTTCAGCGTATGGCGGCTGAAGGTTATATTGTGTTTTACAACAACCATCGGGGAAGCACAGGCTACGGAGAGCGCTTTGCCTTGTTGCTGCAAAACAAATATTCATCAAAGTATGACTTTGCCGATCATATGTCGGGCATTGATGCGCTGATTGAAAAGGGCATTGTTGACGGCGACCAACTATTTATTACTGGTGGGTCGGCAGGCGGTATTGCCAGCGCCTATGCTATTGGTTTAACCGACCGATTTAAAGCTGCTGTGGTCGCTAAACCGGTGATCAATTGGTTGTCTAAAGTGCTCACCGCCGACAGCGGTCTATACCAAATCCCTTATCAGTTTCCCGGCATGCCTTGGGATCATGTTGAGCATTATTGGGAGCGTTCGCCTCTGTCATTAGTGGGTAATGTCACTACTCCTACGCTGCTTATCACCGGCACCGACGATAAGCGCACACCCATGTCTGAAACCGAGCAGTATTATCAAGCTTTAAAGCTTCGTAAAGTCGACACGGTATTGGTGAAAGTACCGGGAGCGTCGCATGGTATAGCATCACGACCGTCGCGCTTAGTGGGTAAGATTGAAAACATCATTGCTTGGTTTAATAAATATCGTACCCCTGAGGTGAGCGAGCAGTAATATATATTTTGGCGGCGCCTTATGAGCGCTGCAATTTTTACTAGGCATTTTTACAAGATACTCGGTGCTGATTTGAGAAATCGGTCGCAATTATCGAAATGACTTAAACGTTTAAGGAAAAATAGCAAATTACCTAGAAATTATTTATTTTTAAGTTGTTGATAAATATAGAATAAATTTTTTATGAAAAATTAATATCAAAAAAATCGAAAATAAATGGAATTATTTTGGCAAAAGTGGTGTCTATTTAATCGTGATACTTGGCACTGTTGATAAGATATCAAACGAGTGATCGTAGATTGAATTCAAGGGTGTTTTGTGTGTCCTTCCCTAGAGTGTGATTTTTAGGCCCCAGATTTGGGGCCTTTTTTTTGTTTTACGCCTTTGCATCATCAGTAGCAATAAATGCGGCAATAAAAGCAGTAAGAATAAAAGCAAAAAACTAAAAATAGCCCTCACGCTTTTTCTTCTCCATAGACCCGGTTTGGTCTTTATCGAGCAATCGCCCCTCTCGCTCACTGGTCTTACTCAAAATCATTTCGGTTACGATCTCTTCGCGTGTGGTGGCTTTACTTAACACCGCACCGGTTTGCGGATAACAACCTAGTGTTCTAAACCGTATCCAGCGTTTTTTTAAGCTGGCTTTTTCTTTTTCGGTGAGATAAGGCAACATGCGTTCATCGTCTAAGCCCAAAATTTGCCCACTATCCTCATCTATCCAGCTCATGCGCTCGTCGGCAAAATAAAGAGGTACAATATCAATCTGTTCCTGCAAGATATAGAGCCAAATATCGAGCTCAGTCCAGTTAGACAGTGGAAACACTCTGACCGATTCGCCTTTATTAATTTGGGTATTATATAAAGACCATAGCTCTGGGCGCTGTTGTTTTGGATCCCATTGATGGTCTGCATTACGCACTGAAAATACGCGCTCTTTTGCTCGGGATTTTTCTTCGTCGCGTCGTGCCCCGCCTAACGCAGCGTCAAATTTATACTTATCTAATGCCTGCTTCAGGGCAATAGTCTTCATATTGTCGTTGTATTTAACTGAACCTGATTCAATAGGATGAATGCCTAAATCGAGCGCCTCTTGATTAATATGCACGATAATATCAAGACCAAGGCGGTCGCGAAGCTTATCGCGGAACGCGCCCATTTCATGGAACTCCCATGTGGTATCAACATGTAGCAGGGTAAAAGGTACTTTGTCAGGATAAAAGGCCTTACGGGCCAGGTGCAGCATTACCGTAGAGTCTTTGCCGATGGAGTAAAACATGCATGGGTTATCAAAGCTAGCCGCTACCTCTCGCATTATATGTATAGCTTCTGCTTCTAGCATTTTTAAGTGATTCATGTGTTCCATGCCCTCCTCGTAAAGTAAATGGGTGTGCGGTGTTGCGCATTGGGAGTATAGAATATGCGCACAGCCTCGCAATAAAAAGTCGTGTTTTACACAGCACAAACACAGGTTTTATTGAACACCCAATATCACTTACTCAACGCGCGAAGGCGTTCGGCCTCTTGCATGAATCTGCGCTGGCCCTTATCTGCCCAAATATAAAACGCTTTACTAGTGCCACTGCCGCCAGTGCGGCGATCAATATCAATCACTCCTAAACCTCGCGCGGTAAGCACTTGGCGAAACCCCCACACGTTTTTTAAATGCAACACGGAAGGTTTCGTGAGTCAAATAGCCAGAAAGCTCCGCAATATGCTCCATCTTGTAATTAGTCGTTTCTAATAATTCCTTGGACTTAGCAATGCGTGCTTGCTGTAACCAGTGCAAGGGTGAAACACCCGTAGTATCGCGAAACCTGCGATGAAAGCTACGGTCACTCATGTGTGCCTGCATCGCCATCTCTTTTATCGTGATTTGCTCTGATAAATTAGCCAAGGCCCAATCAATAGAATTGCTAATAGCATTGCGTTCTAACTTGGCAACTGGGTTTGGAATAAACTGAGTTTGCCCGCCATCGCGGTGAGGGTGGGCAACTAATCTGCGTGCTACTTGGTTGGCGATTTGTGAGCCAAAATCTTTGCGGACCAAGTGCAAACAGGCATCGATACCCGCAGCGCTCCCTGCTGAACAAATCACGTTGCCTTGGTCGATATATAGTGCATTTTCATCTAACTCAATTTGAGGATGGGCGCGTCTAAACTTTGGTAAATGTTTCCAATGTGTTGTCGCTTTTTTACCGTCTAATAAGCCGGCTTGAGCAAGCAAAAAAACACCGGAGCAAATAGATAAAAACCTTACTCCGCGCTCTGCTGCCTCTCGTAATTTTTGAATTAGCAACGCATCTTTCTTGTCGCTGTAACTATGCCAACTTGGAATAATGATGGTATCGCAAACGGATAATGCCTCTATTGAATAATTTGCGGCAATGCTCACGCCTCCACTTGCGTTGACTGCCTTTGCTTGCGTGCTGACAACCATAAATTTGTACCAAGGGAAATTAAATTCGGGGCGAGTAAGTCCAAAGACCTCTACAGCTATACCGAACTCAAACGTTCCTAAGCCATCGCTAATTAAAACCGCAACACTGTGTTTATATTTTTTATCATTCATTGGCCGAATATTACCAGTACTTGTCATTTTAGCCACTTTTTTTTTTTAAGCGCTAGGTTAGGATATCCATCAAATGATTATTCTCATGAGGCAATACAATGACTACAGCAGTAACGAAAACACCAGCGGCAAATTCTCAGACAGCTCTTTCTCACTTCTCAGCATTGCTAGCCTTTGAAACAGATTGTTGGGATACGCACGAGAGCTTGCAGGCCGATGAGGTTGATTTCATCCTAGTTGACGTGCGCTCTCCTGCTCTATTCGCCGATGGGCACATCAAAGGCGCTATTAATATTCCACATGGTAAAATGACCGCCTCTTACATGAAACGCTACTCACAAGACACACTATTTGTAGTGTACTGCGCAGGCCCTCATTGTAATGGTGCAGACAAAGCGGCAGTGCGCTTAGCCAGTCTTTCGCTTCCGGTAAAACGCATGAACGGAGGCATAACCGGTTGGCTCGATGAGGGCTTTACGTTGACGAAGGGTGAATAAGGTTGAGCGTTACTATTAGCAAAGCTAATTCAAATGATATTCCTATAATCATCAATTTAATGCAGGAACACGCGAGGTATGAGAAAGCGGAATTTTTAACTGAAAACCTTCATGATAGGTTGGTCGATGAACTCGATTGTCCTGATCCTCGCTCGCTTATTTTTATCGCTCGGAATAAGAGCATGCCCGCGGGTTATTGCGCGCTTAACCGAGAGTTTTCGGCATGGAAATGTAAAGAGTACATGCATATGGACTGTTTATATGTCACCGAGCAGATGAGGGGGCGCAAAATTGGATTACAGTTGTTAAATGTCGCAATTCAGACCGCAACAGATCAAGGGCTTGGTGAGCTGCAGTGGCAAACGCCTCTTTGGAATACAAAAGCGATTCATTTTTACCAAGGTTTGGGTGCAAGCTGCAGTGAAAAGCTGCGGTTTACTTATAACTTGAGTGGCTAAAGCTTGGCCGCAGTGTTATCCGTTTTTGGCTGTTCGTCTTATAACTATGCAAGGCTTATTCTGATTGATGCGAAGGGAAAGGTACGCTTTTTTTATGACCGTGGTTTTTCTGTTAAGGCGCTCAATGAGCTCAACGCTGCTTTACGCTCTCTCTAAAGTAAACAGTTTATTTCAAATGTTAATGGTTTAAACGCTTAGTGTAATTTAGTTACATTAAATTGTTTAATTACATCAAAATTATATTAAAACTGTAATTAAATTACAAAAATATCTGGTTATTCCCCGTTTTGTGTCGATAATAGTCTCATCACACAACATAAATCTAATTTTATTACATTTAAACACTTATCGACTTAACCAAGATTTGGGGAACAACATGAAAGCACTTACTACTTTATTAGCACTATCTTTTCTAGCACCAAGCACTGTATTTGCTGCGCCTACTGCTGCCAGCAACGTTGTTTTAAAACCAGTTAACAATAACCTAGAAACACAGGTTTGTTATGTTGCGGCAACCAAAGGCCTAAATGCGGCAAAACTGTTTGTTGCAAAACAAGATATGACCTTTTCATCATTCAGCCGCTCGGTAACTTGCAACGGTGTAAGTATTGAAGATTTTGCCAACAAATACGCGGTAAAAAGCAATGCAAACGAAGAGGCAATTAAGCAACAGTTAAGCACGTACAAGCTAGTGGCGCTTGACAACAAAGAGTCGCAGCTTTGTGTGGATGCCGTTGTATTAGGCGAGCAAAGAGCCCGTGCAAAGCACGGCATTGATGACGAAGTGGTATTTTGCAACAGCAAAACTTTAGGTAGCTTTGCTCGCTCGTTCAGAAACAAAAACGTAACTTTGTAATATAAGCCTATAAATTAAACAAAAAAGCAGAATGGATGATTCTGCTTTTTTATGCGTATTGCATTATTGCAAATAAAGTATGTCTCTGCTCTTCCACTAGGTTTTACTTATGAGCCTAAACGCCGTATTGCTTCAAGAATTTAAAGCGGTTCATTTCGGCCATGTGCTTTTCGTAAGACTTAACCCACGCTCCCTTATTATTATTTGCTGCTATTTGGCTTTTGTATCAAGCTTGTTGTCGTGTAGTTCAGGTGGATATTCGTCATTCATATGTGAGGCAAATGCAACGTTAAAGGCCTGCTCTTGAAATACCTTTAGGCCTGTTTCTGAAAAGGCCACAAATACAGGATTACGCTTAAGGCTAGCTTTTAACACTTGTGCGCTCATGGTTTGCACTTCTATGCCATCGAGCAATTGTATGGCAGCTTCCATTTTAAAACCTAGACCGCCCCCAGAGAACTTCCCGGCCAAAGGGCGTTCTTTTATGACCACGCGCTCAACCTTGTAGTCGACCATGAGTTTTCCGAATGAACTTTGAAAATAGGCTAGGTCGCTGGTGCGGTTGCGCTTGCTAAATTCGACTTTTCGCGCTCGGCACTCCGGCACAGTAAACAGGCCCTCGCGGTAATCGAGAATGCTTATAATTGCCTCGGTACCTTTTATTTCAACGCCACAAATCCGCATGCTTAACCTCTTTAATATCAACAATAATAGTCTTTGTTCTTATAGTAACGTAATTTTGCGCCGCTGGCGTTTATTTGTCACCCTGCGATTGTGTATTGCGCCATACAACTCTATAGTTATTGCGTATCTCACTGCTAGTCGGTAAATTCTTCAAATCAAACATGTCAGTACACATTCAAGGTAAGGTAAATGAGCTCAGAAAAACCCCGTAAATATTCTCAAAAAATTGTTGATGGCACCGCTCAGGCGCCGAGTCGCTCCATGTTGCGAGCAGTCGGATTTGGCGACGAAGACTTTAAAAAATCACAAGTTGGGATTGCCTCTACATGGAGCATGGTTACGCCCTGCAACATGCACATTAACGACCTGGCTGTTGAGGTAGGAAAGGGCGTAGACAGCGCTGGGGCAAAGAGTGTTATTTATAATACCATTACTATTTCAGACGGCATTTCAATGGGCACAGAAGGAATGAAGTACTCTCTTGTCTCCCGCGAAGTCATTGCCGATTCCATTGAGGCAGTATCGGCCTGCATGGGCCACGACGGTATTATTGCCATAGGTGGTTGTGATAAAAACATGCCAGGTTGCTTAATGGGGTTAGCGCGTTTAAATCGCCCATCTATATTTGTGTACGGCGGGACAATTTTGCCGGGTAAAAACCATACTGATATCGTTTCGGTATTTGAGGCTGTGGGAGGGCATGCATCGGGTGATATTCCCATAACGCAGCTCGAAGAAATTGAAAAAACCGCCATTCCAGGACCTGGCTCATGTGGGGGCATGTACACTGCAAACACCCTTGCATCTGCCATTGAAGCATTGGGTATGAGCTTGCCCAATAGCTCTGCGCAAAACGCGGTATCAGATAGCAAAAAACAAGACTGCGTGAATGCAGGTAAGGCAATTTCCTACTTGCTCGAGCAAGATATTAAACCTTCTGACATTATGACCAAAAAAGCCTTTGAGAACGCTATAACGCTTATCATTACCTTGGGTGGGTCAACCAATGCGGTGCTTCACCTCATCGGCATGGCCGACACTATCGGCGTGGAGCTTAGCCTTGACGACTTCGTGCGAATTGGCGAGAAAACGCCTGTTATTGCAGATTTGCGCCCGAGTGGAAAGTATCTGATGTCGGAGCTTATTGAGATTGGCGGTATTCAGCCGCTCATGAAGCGTTTGTTAGATGCTGGCATGCTGCATGGCGACTGCATGACGGTCACGGGCAAAACCATGGCTGAGAACCTTGCTAACGTTGCTGACTATCCTGATGGTCAGGATATTATTCTTCCCTTTGATAAACCTATTAAAAAAGACAGTCATTTGGTTATTTTAGGCGGTAATTTGGCGCCTGAAGGTGCGGTATCCAAGATTACCGGCAAAGAGGGCTTGCGCTTTACCGGCACAGCTAAAGTGTATGATTCAGAAGAACAGGCCTTTGCAGCTATCATTGAAGGCGACGTGGTTGCCGGTGATGTGGTGGTAATTCGTTATGAAGGACCAAAAGGTGGGCCCGGTATGCGCGAAATGCTAAGCCCTACATCTGCCATTATGGGTAAAGGTTTAGGCAGCGACGTTGCGCTTATTACCGATGGCCGCTTCTCAGGCGGTAGCCGAGGGTTTGTAGTGGGGCACGTCTGTCCAGAGGCATATGAGGGCGGTCCAATTGCACTTATTGAGAACGGTGACAGTATAACTATTGACGCCGAAACCCGAGAGATAAGCATCAACTTAAGCGACGATGTGCTGACTGCGCGCAAAGCCAAATGGAAGCAACCAGCGCCCCGTTATACCCGCGGTTTACTGGCAAAATATGCAAAAACTGTAAGCTCTGCTTCTACCGGAGCGGTAACCGACAAACCGTAAGTATAAAATCTTATTCGCGCAGTACGAGTCGCGAACTAAACTGAGGGCAATATGAAAATACATCAACAACAAGCACCCACTCTTGCAAAGCGTTTTGCATGCAAGCTAGCCACCGGCGTATCAATTTCACTTGCCCTTGTATGCACGAGCAGTGTGAGTTTGGCGCAGAAAGCACCAGAATCGGTAAGTGCTAATGACTTTATTGAGCTTTTTGCCAAGCTTGGCGGCCAGCATCCAGGTATGCGAAAAGCGCATGCCCGAGGGGTGTGTGCTCAAGGTGTTTTTAAACCCGCAAAAGATGCCTTACAGTATTCAAACGCTAGCTTTTTAACGCAGCAAAGCTTGCCCGCTCAGGTGCGGTTTTCATTGGGCGGACCTAACCCAGTAGCCGACGAACGCACGCCTGGCACCCGCGGTATCGGTATACAGCTTAGCCTTCCGGGCGGCGATAAATATAATATTACTGGAAACAACTCACCTGTTTTTACCGGTAAAAACCCTGAAACTTTTTTTGGTTTTTTACAAACATTACTGCCGGACGAAAACGGCCAAGCAAATCCAGCTAAAACTGGCGCTTACATTGCGGCTAATCCCAGTGTGCAACCCGCATTAGCCTATGCGCGAAGCAACCCAGCGCCAGCGTCGTTTTCGCGCTCTGACTATTTTGGTATTCACACCTTCTTTTTTGAGAATGAGCAAGGTGAGCAAACTAAATTTAGATGGCACTTATCGCCCGATGCCGGCGTATTGGGCCTAAGCGAAGAAGAGAGCAAAACTTTGCCTCCAACGTTTTTAGAAGAGCGCTTAACCTCAGAACTAGCCGAAGGCACAGTAAGCTTTACCTTAAGCGCGGCAATAGGCAATGAGCAAGATAGCGTAATCGATCCGTCACAGCAGTGGCCTGAAGAGCGTCCGGTTATTACTTTGGGCACACTTGAAATTAACCAAGCTGGTGGTGATGCCTGCACCGCGATTAATTTTGACCCGAACGTAGTACCAAGCGGAATTAAAACCAGCGATGATCCTGTTTTAAAAATGCGCTCACCCGCTTACGGCATATCGTTTGGTAAGCGTTTAAGTCAGCAGTAAAGAGCGTTTTGATGTGCACGCATTTAATCGTAAACACTTAATAGCAAATACTTAAAGTAGAGAAACCCATGTTGAAAAAAGGAAAGTTATCAACCAGCTTCGTTAGCAACAGGCTAACTATTGGCCTTAGTTCTATTTCAAGAGCGGTAAGTAGCGTAGCAATAGGCGCTGTTTTGATTGCCAGCACTACATATGCCCAAGCGAGTGAATTTACCATTGCGTTTGGTTCATGCGCCTATGATTCTGAGCCACAACCTATTTGGACCGATATTGCCGCGATGAACCCAGATTTGTTTTTATTCATCGGTGACAACCAATACGCAGACGTGCAGTTTGACGAGCAAGGCAAAGCCATAAGAGGACCGGTAACCGACCCAGCCCGCTTCAAAGAGGCCTACGATGCGGTAGCGGCAAAGCCTGAATTTGCTGCATTTAGAGCGAGCACACCGATTATGGGTACGTGGGACGATCACGACTATGGGGCAAATGATGCGGGTAAAGAATTTCCGCTCAAAGCAGAAAGCCAAGAGGCGTTTCTAGACTTTTTTGGCTTCGCCAAAGACGACCCAATTAGGCAGCAGGCGGGCATTTATCATAGCAAAATTATAGAAGATGATGGACGTAAGGTGCAGGTGATTATGCTCGACACCCGCTACCATCGAGACGAGTTAAAAAAAGTTGATGGTCCTCGTCCTCAAGGATTTGGCAGCTATTTACCAAGCAACGATACCAGCAAGTCTTTATTAGGGGCCGAGCAATGGACATGGCTTAGCGAGCAGCTTTTAGTGCCTGCCGATGTGCGTATTATTGTTAGCAGCATACAAGTCGTAGCCTATGAGCATCGATGGGAAAGTTGGGGCAATCTGCCGCATGAGCGCGACCGTTTGTACGCACTGATTGAAAAGAGTAAAGCTAACAATGTGTTTTTCTTATCGGGTGACCGTCATCTAATGGAAATCTCTCGAGATACTGGCCAAAAGGGCAGCAAAGTGCCTTATCCGATTTGGGATTTTACCTCAAGCGGTATGACACAAAAATACAGCGAAGTGAACGAGGCTAATACCTTTAGGGTGAGTGAGGTGGTGCGCGATACCCACTACGGTATTGTTGAAATCGATTGGGAAGACGACTTAAAGCAGAGCAAGGTCACCTTTACTGCCTATGGATTGGGTAACAGAGTATTCGATTCTGCGTCGTTTAAGCTTGCCGAGCTAACACTAGATGCCCCGTCAACAGATTCTGCAGGCCTAAGCTCAGAGCGAGGCTCGTTATGACTCCACTTGAAACAGTCACTCTGGGCACACCCTTTTCTGACACTGCTGTAAAAGTGATGTTGTGCGGCGGCGGTGAGCTTGGCAAAGAGATGGTTATTGAACTAAAGCGCTTGGGCTGCGAGGTGATTGTACTCGACCGTTATGAAAATACGCCAGCGATGCAGGTTGCAGATAGAAGCCACTGCGTGTCGATGCTCGACGAACAAGCGCTAAGAGAAATAACCTTAAAGGAAAAGCCCGATTATATTGTGCCGGAGATTGAGGCCATCGCAACCAGCGCATTGATTGTGCTTGAGCAGCGCGGCTTTAAGGTAGTACCTTCAGCGAAGGCCGCTCATTTAACCATGAACCGTGAGGGTATTCGGCGCTTGGTAGCAGAAGAGCTTGGCCTGCCAACGTCAGACTTTGTTTTTGCTGAACAATGGGAGGACTTTGAGCAAGCGGCAAGTCATTTGGGTTTTCCATGCATTGTTAAGCCCATTATGAGTTCGTCGGGCAAAGGGCAGTCTTTGCTCAAAAGCGAAGACGACTTAGAAAAAGCATGGCAACATGCCCAAGAGGGCGGTCGTTCAGGCAAAGGCAAAGTTATTATTGAATCGCTTATTGACTTTGAATATGAGATTACCTTGTTAACGATTCGACATAAAGACGGAACCTCGTTTTGTGAACCCATTGGACACAGACAAGAAGATGGCGATTACAGAGAGTCGTGGCAACCTCAAAAAATGAGCGAGGCGGCATTAAAAGAGGCTAAAGAAATTGCCACCAAGGTAACCGAAGCACTTGGCGGTTATGGTTTATTTGGCGTGGAGCTTTTTGTAAAAGGCGACGAGGTATGGTTTAGCGAAGTGTCTCCGCGCCCGCACGATACCGGCATGGTCACGCTAATTTCTCAGCATTTGTCAGAATTTGCCCTTCATGCCCGCGCGTTCTTAGGCCTTCCTATTCCGAATATTACTTTTTATGGTCCGTCGGCATCTACCGCTTTGCTGGTTGAAGGTGAGTCATCACAGCCTAGTTTTAGCAATTTAGCCCAAGCGCTGCAAGAGCCTAATACCGATATCAAACTATTTGGCAAACCTGAGGTAAAAGGTCGCAGGCGCATGGGTGTGACCTTGGCACGAGCTGATTCTGTGGATGATGCCGTCGCGCTATCTAAAAAGGTGGCTCAAGCAATAAAAGTGAGTTTGTAAATAAAACTGTGGTGTCTTGGGTGTGTTTATTTGACACGTCCTTTTGAGATTGTCTGGTGCTCTTGCCACGAGATCACGTGAGTTAAAAACGACATATTGCTTAGAATAATCGTAAGCATTAAAAATTGTTCAAAGCGTTCAATTTGTGTAGAGTCAAACGAGTAAGGGTCAATCACTAGATTAAGGACAAACAGGCATGGGTAAGATTGTAGCTGAAGATACCGCAACTGACGCATCAAATGATGCATTGTCAGATATAGAGCAGCTTAGACTTATTGTGTTTGGTCAGGCAAAACAAGAGCTTGACCAAAAAATACGGTTGTTAGACAAGCGTATGAGCGACGAACTCAACTCACTACAATTAAAGTCCGATGAGCGACATGCTGCCTTGCTTGAGACGATTAACGAAAATCACGCATCACTGTTGAATAAACTGGATGAAATCGACGGTCAGCATGACAGCAACGCTGCCGCCCTTGATGCTGATATTAAGCAACTAAATGCCCAGCTAGAAATGGCAGAAAATGCCAGTCGCGATGATTCACTCGCTTTACACAAGCGCATCGACAGTGAAGTTGACGATTTACAGTCGCAATTGAAATCAGCAATCAACGACCTCTCTGAGCAATTAAACGCTATGAACAATAACCTCGCTAGCAGTAAAACTGACCGGAAGATACTGGCAAAGCTATTAGCAAACGTTGCTACTAATCTTGAAATAGACGACTAGTTTAAGCCAGCATGGACGAGCATCGCAAAGCGAAAAATAAGGGCAATCAGGATGCAGTTACCTTGCAGGCTGAACAGGACCTTGCTCGTGTTCGTGAATTGCTTGTAGAACCTGCAATTTCGAAGTATAAAACAGAGCAGCAAGCGCAGTTTTCGACAGAAGTTAGTCAGGTCTTATCCGAAGCTATAGGCACCAGAGAGCAGACAGACAAAAGCATCAGTGCTGCACTTAATCCGATCATCAATAGGTCTGTCAAAAGTGCTTTCGTGCATCAAAAACAAGAGCTAACGGGTTTTATATTCCCATTAGTTGGCGACTTGGTCAGAAAGTTTGTTGCAGCCTCACTTAGAGAATTCTTAGAAAAAACAAATCAAATCATTGAAAACAGCGTGTCAGTTAAAGGGCTTTCATGGCGGTTTAAAGCATGGCGCTCGGGACTAACTTTTGCGCAGTATGCCGCATCCCAAACTTACTTATATCGTGTTGAGCAGGTGCTTTTAATCCACAAAGAAACAGGATTACTGATCAACTCAGTGTCACTCGACGAGCGCGCAAACCAGCGGTCAGACTTAATATCTGCAATGCTAACGGCAATAAACGATTTTGTAAGCGATTCGTTTTCGGTCAACTCCGACAAAGAACAATATCTTGACGAAATTAAGACGGATGATTCTACCTTGTATCTGTTTCAAGGACCTCTGGTGATGTTAGTGGCTTCGGTGACTGGCAATATCTCTCCTGAGGCAAAAGCTCATCTGCAACAAACCATGGAAGGTATACATAAGACATATACACCTCAGCTAAAAGCTTATAATGGTGATGCCACTGAGCTCATGGCAACGTCGGAGGAACTATCGCAATGTTTGTTGGCACAAGAGCGAAGTCCCCGTAAAAAGCACAAACGGCCGATATTCGCCTTTTTAGTATTAACTCTGTTTGCTGTTGCAATGGGATGGTACATATTCGGTCACTGGCAAACCAACCAAGCAGTTAAGCGTATCATCGCTCTACCAATTGCCGAAGGGATCGTGCCTCTCAATGTAAATAAACAAGGGCTTTATGACATTGAACTCGCTTTTTTACGCGCCGACAATGCGATTAGTCTTGACGAATATTTGGCAATGGCCCAAGTGGATAAAAAATGGCTCACCGTCACTAGCTACCCTTATGCCCCAACGCTTCAGGATGACGTGCGCAGCAGTATCGAC
Source organism: Glaciecola siphonariae (assembly GCF_042652645.1). Taxonomy (NCBI): domain Bacteria; kingdom Pseudomonadati; phylum Pseudomonadota; class Gammaproteobacteria; order Alteromonadales; family Alteromonadaceae; genus Glaciecola; species Glaciecola siphonariae. Next base: position 1,627,713 of record NZ_JBHSGU010000002.1, on the reverse strand, counting down.
TTCATTCTACAGAATTTCCCTGAACTTAGTTATAACGAGGCATCGTCTGCTGTGAGCGGCACACTTGATGCTAATCAATATAGTCAACTAAGACTTCTTCTAGAACAGATAAAAACAAAGTACGGTATTGAGTTTGATACAAGTAACATAAGCATAGCAGAACTTACCGAAGCGCAAACAAGAGAGGGCAAACGCTTGGCTTTAACTCAACTTGCATCTAAAGTTGAACTGATCAAAATAGACTTTGCGCTAAATGCTTCTCAGGTTGATGCTTCACAAGCGGCTAAAATTGAACTAATCGCGACGCTCTTTAACAGCATTAATGAGCTTTCAGCTAGCCTGAATGAAAAAAGTCTGTTATTGATTGTTGGCAGTACCGATGATACCGGCGTGAATGCCGCAAATATTGCGCTGGCAGAGCGACGAGCCCAGGCAGTTGAAGCAAAACTGCTTGAGTTAGGCATGCCGGCAAATACTATTTTAACCACCGCTGTTTTGCCGATTAAAACCAGTAACAGTGGCGCAGACGTACGTAAAGCATTTTTGAATGTTGTTACCTCGTCGCAACCAAACAATGCAGGAAATTAAATCGTTCATGCTACAAAAAAAAGTGTGTATCTTAGGGCCAACCGGTGTTGGCAAAACGAGCCTTATTAAACGTTTTGTGGACGGTGTTTTTTCAGAGAAATACCTAACGTCAATTGGCGTAAAAGTAGACAAAAAGCTCGTAAGTAGCAGCTTTACTCCAGTGCAGCTAATTCTTTGGGACCTAGAGGGTATTGATAAATACTGTGGATTTAATCCGCGTTATTTGCGCGGGGCTCAAGCCATTATTTTTGTCGTAGACCAAACGCGCTTTTCATCCTTAGCTGAGCTAATGGAAATCTATGCCTTGGCGCGTGAGCATTCACAAGCGCCTGCCGTATTAGTAATAAATAAAACCGATTTACCTCCTGCTATTAGCTGGGACGATAGTATCGTACAAACGCACAGTACATCATTTGAAAAACTTTTTTTAACTAGCGCAAAAACAGGTAAGTCGGTAGAAGACGTATTTGAAAGTGTCGCTGAATTGGTAACGGTATAAATATGCATTTATCTTTAATACAGGCCCTCGGCATAGTTGACTGCGTTATTTTAAAACGGTCTCACTTAAATGTGTTTCGGATTGAGCAAAACAATGCCAGCTGGTTTAAAAACATTTTTGGTGTAAAAGACGACAAGGTGTTTTTTGTATTAGAAGATCAATCTTTCTTTTTGTCTGATTTTTTTCAAGATGCTCAAGATTTTTGGAATATGCATGGCATAGGGCAACTCGAAAGCGGTGTTTGGACTGAGAGCTTTCAAGACAAAGAGTTCTATTTAGAAGCCATTGCCGCCAGTACCGAAGATGCTCAGTATTTGGTCATTAAAAATATCCAGCGTGAATTTCAGCAACAGCGTCAGACAATTCAGCTTGCAAGAGAGATGTTGATTTCAAATGATGAAATCATTGAGCGTCACGATTATCTAAATGAACGCCTACGCTCCATCTTGTTAAACAACATGAAAGATAACAATTCTTTGCCCTTATACAATGCCATACAAATGGCTGACGTTGGTGTGATCATAATTGACCAAAATCAGGTGGCCATAGAAACAAACCCTGCGGCATGTAAAATATTTGAGCTAAACGAAGAAACACACAAAGACCAAGTGTTTGAGACACTGTTTGAATTGCTATCTAGGCAATACCCTGAAAAAACAAGCCTGCATAATATTCATCAAAGCTTTACTGGTGAGCTTTACTGGCATCAGCCGCCAAAACACCAAAAGTGGCTGAAAATTGATATTCAGGAGGTGCTTGATGACAAAGGAAACCCGGTTAATTGGATTATTACCATAAGTGACATCACACGTGTAAAGTATCTAACGCAAACCAATGAAGATTTGCTTTTACGTGATTCACTTACGGGTTTGCCCAATCGTCAGCATTTTATGCAAGTGCTAGGCAGCAAAATTCAGCAGGCAGAGCGCTTTTCGTCACTCAGTATCGATATCATTAACTTTAAGCGAGTAAATGAAAGTTTTGGATATATAAGAGGGGATGAAGTTTTAAAGCGATTAAGTGAGATACTGCAAAGTGCACTGGCGCCTCAAGATTTTATTACCCGAGTCGGCGCTGACGAGTTCATGATATTGTTAGGGCATAGTGATGCAGAGCAGACACACCCTGAATCCTTTTTCGTTGAAAAAAGTCGCGATTTGGCGCAAAGACTTATTGATATCGTCAGCATTACCCCTTTATTTACAGACGACAATTTTAGATGTGATTTAGGTATCAATGTTGGCATTGCTCAATATCCGAAAGATGCGAACAATACTGAGGAGCTTTTAACCGCGACTGAGTTAGCTTTAAACGAAGCAAAGCGCAAACACGGAAACGCTATTCAGATTTACTCCAAAGCGCTTAAAGAAGTGTCTCAGCGGCGTGTCGCTCTTGAGGCATCTCTACGAAAAGCTGCACGCGATGGTGATTTTGAACTTTTCCTACAGCCAGTTTTCGATATGACGTCCGATCAAATTATTAAGGCTGAAGCGCTAATTAGGTGGAAGCTCGACGGTGAATTTATATCACCTGAGGAGTTTATCCCTATTGCTGAAGATAACGGGTTAATCAATACGATCGGGCGATGGGTAATTGACCGAGCTTGCGAGATGATAGCCTCGCTCAAAGCAACGGGTATTTCTATTCCAGTCTCAGTAAATTTCTCGCCTAAACAAATTCATGATATTAATTTAGTTGAACATATACTTGCCGCAATTACGCGTAATCACGTCGATACAAATACTTTGGAGTTGGAAATTACTGAAGGTGTTTTTATTCACAACTACGACAAGGTAAAAAGCTTTTTGACGAGCATAAAAGCTGCAAATGTGAATGTTTCAATCGATGATTTTGGAACGGGTTATAGCTCATTGGCCTACCTAAAACACTTACCCATAGACACGCTAAAAATAGACCGTTCTTTTATTTCGGATGTAGACGTGGATGAAGATGACCAAGCGATTGTTGGAGCGGTGATCGCAATGGCTGAAAAGCTCAAGCTAGATGTGATCGCCGAGGGTGTTGAGACGCATTCTCAGAAGACATATTTGGTCAACAACAAATGTGCCAAAGCGCAAGGATTTATTTGTAGCAAAGCGCTACCGCTCAATGATTTTATTTCGCTTTATCGTGCTTGATACACCAGCATTACAAAGCGGCTGCCTCTTTTTTAATTACGTTGTTTATAATGTCGCGTATTAGTGCATGTTCAGATTCATTCAGTTCTAATGTGGCCGCATCAAAAAATGCTTGCTCATCATATATTTTTACTAAGTGCTCGTTGATATGGGCAATGAGCGCTTCGGTTTGAGGGTGTTTGTTGCACATCACTCTACCACTTACGTGTGTTTCGATATTTTGTACAGAGTACGAGCGGGTGTTGTTAGCCAAATAGCTGTTAGCCTGAATTATTGACGGAAATGCCAATACAAAGTCTGCTCTTCGAGTGGCTAGGAGTTGTAAGTACGATATGTATTGCTGATTGGCATTTATATATTCTAGTTTTCGTTGATTAATGTTCGCAATTTGCTTATCTAGGTCTTTCCCCACCGATTTTCCGTCAAGAAGTGTAAGAATAGAGTTAAATGAAGGGTCATTAAACATATCTGCTAAGTTACGAATTTCGCCGTATTCGTTGAGATATTTTTTGTGGATTGTGTCTGCATTTTTATGCTGATAAAGCTTGGGTGCTAAAAATATGTCGGTGGGTAAGCTAAACAAGTAATTTTCGGCGCGTGCAGGCGTTTTAATTTTTAATATTGAGCATACCGGCTCTGCAGAGGATAACCTGCGCGTAATGCGGCGCGATGGTAGATAAGAAATTTGGCTGTTTAAATTTGCAGCCTTAATCCAGAGTATATTGGTTTGCTCTACGGTACCCGTGGGGCTCCTTTTACCGTTAACGGTGTCGACAAAGTCGGGGTAGTCCACGAAAATACTCACGTCTTCTAGAGAGCTTAATGCTTTGGCGTTCAAGCCTTTAACGCCAAAAACCAGCGTGCATAATAAACATAAAAAGATGCTTACTATATGAGAATTCTTTTTTGGTGTGCAAAATCTCATTCAGCATGTCTCAATAGAATATTTGTGGAACATGTTATGCTTGTTAGTTATATGTGAAGCGCCAGATATTGACAATCAACTTTTTCTTGATGATTTAAGTACTAAACGCTAGTTTTTCGATTATTTTATCTACGCTTTGTTTTTTGTTTCCGTCGATTTACCCTATACTTGCTGTGCTCGCTAAGCTAATGGAAGCATGAACTATTGGTTAGCGAGAAAAATAATAATGCATGTAGGCGCGCATGATATGCGTTTTAGTCTCTATAAAAGGAAGTCAATGCCATGAAAAAACTCTTTGTTCTAGTCCTTGCTCTAAGCTTTTGCACCTCTGCGCTTGCTCAGCAAAATATGATGGGCGGTTTAATGGATAAAGCTAAATCTACTGACTTAGCTGATATCACATCGGGCCCTAGCATGACCGGCCTATTGAGCAGTTTAACCAGCAATTTGAATGTGAGTGAAGAACAGGCCACTGGAGGGTTGGCGAGCATTTTTTCTTATGCAAAAGATAATCTGTCGGCTGATGATTTTGCAACAATAGCAAAACAAATTCCTGGTACCGAGAGCTTACTTAATCAGGTGCCAGATTTAGGCGGCCAAGGCGCAGGTATGGGCGGTATGGGAAGCATGTTAAGCAAAGCGGCTGAATCATTAGGCGGCACCGCGTTGCTCGCTCAGCAGTTTGAATCTTTAGGTTTAGACCCTGACATGGTCATGGGCTACATCACGCAAATACAGGCCTATCTTGATACTCCACAAGGACAGCAAGCTAAGGCATTACTAATGAGTAGCTTTAGTGGTCTCGTTAGCGGCTAGTTGCTGGTACAAGTTTATTCCCCAATGAGGGTCAGGCAAAGGCGTCGCCTGCCGCCCTCATCTCTATGTTCTCCTAAATAAATGCCTTGCCACGTGCCCAATGCAAAATGTCCATTGGTGATTGGCACAGTCACGCTGCTGCCATATAAAGAGGCCTTGATGTGAGCTGGCATGTCGTCGCTGCCTTCAAAAGTATGCTCAAAATATGCCGCATTTTCGGGAGCAAGCACATTGGTATGGCGCTCTAAATCACGTCTTACGCTTGGGTCTGCATTTTCATTAATGGTGAGTGAGGCAGAGGTATGCTGTATAAATACATGGAGTAGACCTTTTTCTGGCAGGTTTTCGCACGCATTTTTTACATAGTCAGTTATCAGGTGAAACCCGCGAGAGAAGGGCGGTAGCGTAAGGGTATATTGTTTAATCATGGTTGTGGGCTATCCATTTCAAAAGTACGGCTTTTGTGCTGTTCAATTCTTCTATTTTGGCATCAATGGCGGCAAGTTGCTCATCAATAGCGGCCTTGAGTTTGGGGCAATTAGGTTGCGGGTTATTTAAAAAGGGAATGGCTTCTTTAATTCTCGCCAAAGGAAACCCGGCAGATTGCGCAAACTTAATGAATTTCAGCTGCTTAAGATGATCAGCATTGTAGCGCCGATACCCATTTTCCTGCCGAGGTGGTGAGCTAATCACCCCCACTTTTTCATAATAACGCAAGGTGTCTTTACTTACGCCTGCGCTCTCGGCTATCTCATGTGCTCGCATACTTCGGTATTCCCCTTCATAAACACGAATAAATTTAGCTTGACTATGGACTTAGCTCCATACTTTATACTTCGTTGTGGGCCAAATGCAAATAAAGGAAATGCCAATGACCGAATCCATTGCCAGCGTGCAGTTCATGACGCAAGACAATACGCGAATACGCGCCATGCAGTATAGTGCGGTAAATGCTAAAGCACAGATTTTGCTAGCGGGGGCAACGGGTGTCCCGCAGCGCTTTTATCAGTCTTATGCCAAGGCAGCAAATCAGGCTGGATTTAACGTATTGACGCTAGATTACAGGGGAATAGGGCAATCTAAAGCGACCAGCCTTAAAAATTTTAAAATGGATTACCTCGACTGGGCACAGCAAGATTTAGCCGCTGGCCTCACCAAAGCATGTGAATATGGTCTACCAGTTTACATTGTGGGGCACTCATATGGTGGACATGCTGTGGGTTTATTGCCTAACTCACACTTGATTGAGGGCGCTTATGTATTTGGCACAGGTGCTGGGTGGAGTGGGTGGATGCCGCCCCTTGAACGCATTAAAGTCAATTTAATGTGGAAGGTAATTGCCCCGGTAATTGTTAAGCATCATGGATATTTAGCATGGAGCAAACTAGGCATGGGAGAGGACTTACCTATTGATGTATATCGTCAGTGGAAACGGTGGTGTAGCTACCCACACTACTTTTTTGATGACCCTACTATGCGTCATTTGCATGAACAGTTTGCAGGTTTTGATAAACCACTTGTAGCCGCAAATGCCATTGACGATAAATGGGCGCAACCGGCCTCCCGAGATGCTTTTTTTAAAGCCTATAAAAATGCACAGGTCAGTCGCATAAACCTAAAACCGAGCCAAAAGAATATGAAGAGCATTGACCATATGGGATATTTTAAAAAACAAGCGGGATTAATTTGGCAAGACACCTTTGCTTGGATTGATGCTCACCTGCAATAATACTTGCGCAATTAAAGCGTGCTAAGGCTTGACCTTAAAGAGCGTAACTGGCATTAATCAATTATCGTTTTTTTAAAAGGAAGCCGCATTTGTTAGCCTTTGCCCCTTTAGAGCCCTTTACTTTGCTTACTCGTCGTATAGGCGTTGCGAGTATATGCATTGTTTGTATTACATTTTTAGGCGCCTGCACTTTACAGCCTGTTGAGAGAGAGCAAGGTGCTAGCAAGCAGAGCGCGAGCGTCGATGCGCTTGTAAACGTGCCCTACGCTAGCGTGCTAGAAATTGCTGTTACCCAGCCTGACCAAATAATTGCTTATGGTACTGACCCATCCCAGCAAATTTGGTACTACCAAGCGAATCCTTCTGTGTCGTTCAAAGGCCTTGTGATGCTCATTCACGGCGGATGCTGGCTATCGCAATTTGATATTACGCATACGCAAGCGATGAGTCACGCCTTGGCCAACAAGGGTTTTGCGGTATGGAATATTGAATACCGCCGAGCCGGAAATGGCGGTGAATGGCCTGTTGCGATTAACGATATTCGCGCCGCTATTGGAACGCTGTATAGCACGTCCGCGCCAAATTTGAACTTGTCGAAAGTGACTATTGTGGGGCACAGTGCAGGCGGGCACTTAGCCATGTTAGCGACGAAGCAAACGCACCGAACATCGGCGACTAAAGATAGCGCAAATACTCAAGGTGCTTTGAATCTATTTAAGGACAGTCAGCTACGAATCATCGGTTTGGCGCCCATTGTCGACATACAGGCTTATTCAAAAGGGAAAAACTCGTGTCAGAAAGCAACGCCAGCGTTTATGGGAGGCACGCTTGAGGAGCGTCGAGAGCAGTATGAGCAAGCATCGGTTAAACATTATGCGTTTGACGAGGAGGAGTTAACAATACTGATAGGAGACCAAGACAGTATTGTAGCGCAAGAATATGCTGTCCATGAAGACGCGCGTACTATTGTTGTGGAGGGGGCAGGACACTTCGATTGGATCCATCCAGACTCTGTTGCGTTTAAACACCTGTTAGACGAGCTCAATCGGCCGTAATTGCTGGCGTATTTGTAGCAATTATTGCAAAACAAGCTAAACGCAACTCTCAAAACGCAACACTTAAACGTAACACAACAAAAGCGATACTATGACTTTACCGAACCGCCAAAGCCTTGCGCCAAATGCTGAAAATGCAATCACCATACTGACCGAGCGGGCAAAAGAATGCGATGCACAAGATAGCCTTGCTAGCCTAATAAGCGAATTTTCCCTACCAAAAGACTGCATATATTTAGATGGCAACTCTCTCGGCCCGCTGCCAATTCGTGCTAAGCAGCGCGCTAAAGAGGTGGTGGAGCAGCAGTGGGGTGAAGATTTGATCACCAGTTGGAATAAACACAAATGGATTGATTTGCCTTACAAAGTGGGCAGCAAAATAGCCCCTTTGTTAAGATGCGAATCGTCGCAAGTCATTGCCTGCGATTCTATTTCAGTAAATTTAACAAAAGTACTGTGCGCAGCCTTATCGATGCAGCAACGCACATCACCCCAACGCAATTTAGTGATTTCTCAGCGCGATAATTTTCCAACCGATTTGTATATGGTGCAAGGGCTTGGTGAATTGCTCGGCGCTGCACGCTGTGAGCTTTTAAGCGTTGAGCAAGACGCTATTTATGAAGTGATTGAGACTCATGGCCAGCAAACCGCAGTGCTCATGTTAACTCATGTGAATTTTCGTTCAGGGCTAGTTCATGACATGCGAGCAATTACAAAAGCCGCTCATAGCAAGGGTATCTTAGTTGTTTGGGATTTAGCCCACAGTGCGGGCACACTTGAGCTTGCATTGGATGAATGCGAGGTCGATTTTGCCGTAGGCTGTACCTATAAATACCTTAACGGCGGGCCTGGGGCACCCGCATTTGTGTATGCAGCAAAACGTCATTGGCCCCACATTCAACAGCCCTTAAGCGGCTGGATGGGGCATAAGCGCCCCTTCGATTTTTGTCATGACTATCAGGCGGGCGAGGGGATGGCAAGTTTCTTGGTAGGCACACCGCCGGTAGTATCGATGAGCGTGTTAGATGCCGCGCTCGATGTCTTTGATGGTATAAGCAGCGCCAAGCTGAGAGCTAAAGCACAAAGTCTCACGCAGTTCTTTTATGAGGCATTTTGCGCCTTAATGCCAAACACCGAGTTTTTGATGGTGTCGCCGCAAGATGCAAGCATTAGAGGAAGTCAATTAGCATTGGCGCATCCCGAGGCTTATGCGATTTGCCAAGCGTTAATTGCAAACAATGTGATAGCCGATTTCAGAGCGCCAAATATACTGCGCTTGGGATTTTCTCCGTTATTTTTGAGTCATCAAGATTTGCTACATGCCGCACTCAGGCTCAAAGAAATTATGGATAAAAAAAGCTATATGGACAAAGTCTTTCAGACGAAGCAAGCGGTTACCTAAATTAGCATGCAGTCTGCTAAACAAGCCAAACAAGCCAAACATGCTCAACATGCCGCGATTTTTAAAGTGGTTAACCTCATTCCCGAGGGCAAGGTTGCCAGCTATGGTCAAATTGCCGATTTAGCTGGCTTGCCGGGCAGAGCCCGTTTAGTTGGTAAAGCGCTGAGTATGGCGCCTGAAGAAATCACAGATAAAACGGCTGATTCAGCGCCTGAACAAAAGCCGCTCAACTGGCATCGAGTGCTGCGTGCGAACGGTCAAATTGCATTTGCTAAGGGAAGTGAGCAAGCCAAGGAGCAAATTGGCTTGCTGCAGCAAGAAAACGTAGCGGTATTTAATCATAGAGTGAATATAAAAGAGTTCGGCTGGCAGCCAGATATGCACACATTACTTCATGACTTATCGTTTTAGACGGCCAGACTTTTTTACTGTTGTACTGCCTGCTGATAAGCCCGCCGGCGCTTAGTGGGTGACTTTCTCATAAGATACATGACTAAACCGCTTACAGAGAGCAAAACGGGCGCTAAGCCCACCACACACCACACAATTTTTGACCAGATACCAGCAAAGTAACCAAAATGCAGCTTCCGCGTGCTGTCATCAAACTTAGCCAATACGCCTTGCTCACGTATGTCATAACTCGATATAAGCTCGCCAGAGTCTTTGTCATAGGTAATGGCGCTAGCATATTGGCTTAAAAAAGGATTGGAGGTATCAACGTCGCCAAAAAAGGTAATGTGCATGCCCGGCTCATTTGGTATCGCCAAGTAAGTGGCCTCAAAACTATTTATCAGTTTGCCGTTATGCTGTCTTAACTGCTCAAATGAAATATCTGCATTATGATATGGCGCGCTTATGGCAGGGTGCTCTGGCTCAAAACCATGCTCAATAACTTCATGCAAAATAATCGACACATTCCAATATACGCCGGTAAACGATATCAATATGAATATAGGACTGGTGATGATGCCAATGAGCTTATGCACGTCACTAAATAGAATCCGTTTAGCCGCGGCCCATCGCAGTGTGAAAATCTTCTGCCAAAATTTACGGTATAAAATAATGCCACTGATACCCAAAAACAGCATGACTAAGCCAACCAAGGCACCAATAACGGTGCCATTGAAATGCAGCAAAAAAGCATAATGTAGCTCAAGCAGCCAGTCGGTAATGTAATGCTCCATGGTCTGCGGTGCAGAGAGTATTTGCCCAGAATACTGGTCGATATAGATTTTAAACCACGTATCGCTGTGTTTTTTTATCACGTAGGCCGTATCCGAGCGCGCTTTATCATCAAACAACTCCCAGCCTGATAAGACATAATCTGGATGCTTTTCAGTTATGGTGCTCATGAGTTGGTCGATGCTCAGGCGCTGTGAGCTTGCATCGGGCGTCACAACCATATGATGAGGCCTAAGTGCGCTGTCGATTTCAACCTTGAATACTAAAACGCTGCCGGTAAGCGATACAATTAATACCGGCAGCATTAACCATATCGCCAACAGTGAATGCCATTTAAATAAACGTTTACGCATGATGTTGTTCCTTACCAAGCGGTTCCTGTATTGATATGAGATATAACGTTATGGTGCATTGTCAAAATGCCCACGATAGCGTTGCACTGAATCTGCGCGGTGCGCCATAAAAAGACTGCGCCCAATAGAGACTGGTCAGATACTTTTCGTCACTTACGTTAAACACATTGAAGTTGAGCGCTATGTCCTCGTTTATTTGATATTTTACCAACAGGTCGGTTATGGCATAAGCTTCTTGGCGCGTAATGATATCTTGCCCAGCGTTGGCAAAACCTTCGGCGACCGCGCCCTGATTGCGAGATATATCACTCTGCCAGCACACGTTTAGACCGATAGAGAGCCCTTCAAGCTGCACAAGGTCGTACACAGCTCCCAGTTTAACCATGGTGTTTGGCGTGTAGTCTGCCACGAGTTGTTCCCCGGTAATGGTAAAATCGGTAATGCCTAAACTCAGGTTGAGGTTGTCTATCACTTCTCCGGCAATATCCATCTCAAAGCCATGACTGCTAATACCTTCACTGCCTACAAAACGCTGCTCTGTGGGCGGCAAAGCAGAGGTGCTAGGGTCTAATATCGCAAGATTAGTTTGCTGAACGTCAAAATAGGTCAAGCTGACCACGGCGGCATCATCAAAAATACTGACCTTTAGCCCGACTTCTTGGCTTTTGCCTACAACAGGGTCGAGCTGCTCATTGTTGATATCAAGCTCGTTTTGCGCTTGGAAGGTTTCGGTATAGCTTGCGTAGGCGTTAATATCTTCGGTAATTGCGTACACTATGCCTGCGTAGGGGATAAAGTCTGAGTCGCTCACATCACGGTCTACACCGTAGGACTCTCCTTGAGCCTCCCAATCGTTGTACCGACCGCCGGCCATCACATATAGGCCGTCGATAATATTAAAGCGACCAGTGAAATAAACCGCCTTTTGCTTTTGCTCAACGTCACTGCCGCTTTCACCGTCTGTCAAGGTAGGGAATACGGCGTTGCCTTGCCACGTGTTGAGGTTTTCAATCGGAGGAAATCCGTTACCAGTACTGAAGTCATAAAGCGAGCGGTCGGTGTAGCTAAGACTCGAATAGTTAAGGCCTGCAACGAGTTGATGTTCGCGTCCGAAAAGCGAAAAATTACCGTCTATGTATACATCGTATAGGTCGTGTTTGTCATCCAGCAAATACTCACTTGCGTAGCCTGTCAGCCCTAGCTCTGTTTCTCGGTCGGGTGTGCCGAACACATAAAATAGTTCGCTGTCTTCGTCAGTGCGTTTTTGCGAATAAGTCGCTCGTAATCGCCAGTCGGTGCTTAACTGATGGTTGAGTTCAAGCACAGAATTATTGGTGACCACTTGCCAATTTGACCAGTCGGCTGAGGTACTCGTGCTGCGCGCATAGTTAGTTGGCGTGCCGTCGGTATAAAAAAGCGGAAGCGCTCCCCATAAATTGCCGTTTGCATCGCTATTGTTATACATATGGCTGAACGATAACTCGGTAGTGTCGCTTAAGTTAGCGTTTACAAACACATAGGCGACTTGGTTTTTGCGGCTGTATCGGTCTAAGTAAGATTCTTGGTCTTGGTTTACCAGCACTGCGCGAGCCGAGAAGGTGTTGTTAAACTGATACGAGCCATCAGCTTCAATGCGGTATAGTTCGTCATCGCCAATGGTGCCTCGTAGCTGCAAGTCGTTGCTGTTGCCCGGACGTTTCCTTATGTAGTTGACCGTAGCCGAGGGATTACCTACACCGGTCATCAAACCGTTTGCACCTCGAATGATCTCGATGCGGTCATACACCGCGGTATCATCTCCCGCATGATTATTGCCCGACTGCAACGGTAGGCCAATTCCGTCAATCTGAAAGTTCGTAATATCAAACCCACGCGCTGTGTAATAGGTGCGGTCTGTTTCAATGCGTTCTACATTTACCCCAGTAGCGGTATCAAGGGCTACATTAATATCGGTAAGCTGAAAGTCTTGAATTTGGGCGTTCGAAATAACCGATACCGACTGGGGAATATCACGAATAGCCAACTCCATTCTTGAGGCACCGCTTGCGCTGTGTGCATTGTAACCTTGCAAATAGCTGCCTGTAACGATGATTTTTTCAATATCGCTGTCATCCAGTTCAGCGACTGCATCAAAGGGAATGTTCAAGATAAAAAGGCTAGATAAGCAGAGGGTTTGTAAGGTGTATTTAGTATTCATATAAAGTGTGTTTTTTTGTATTACGTGTATATGGTGCGCAGATACTACAAAAACACTAATACAAATGCAAATGATAACTGTTCGCATTTTATAAAGAGAAAAGCGCACAAAAAAAGTAGATAATATGCTTATTATCTACTTTACTGTTTGTGCGGCTAATCCGTGTTAGGAATCGATGTTAGGTGTCGATGCTATGCATCTTTGCTAAGTATTTGCGCCTTTATCTGTGTTACTTATCGGCGCTGCTTATCAGCTTGACAGGGTGCTCTACTTATCTGAAGCCTTAATCTTGTCCACTGAATCAGGGATAAGTCCCTCAATTTGCGCATCAATTTGCTTACGGCGAATTGCATAGCGAATGCTTCTGTCAAGCAGTGCCGGGTTAATATCTACCTTGTCTATTAGGTCGAGTGCGCCGTGAGAGAACAGAAGCGGATTAAGGCTCTCGTCCATATCACCTGTTGCAACAATAATAGGCAGGTCGAGCTTGGCGGCTCTCAGCGCGTCAATAAAGTCTATAGCCGTCTCGTCTTTTAAGTAAAAGTCACTGATGCAAACGTCAATATGGTATTTTTCAATGAGCGCGAGTGCCTCTTCAATCGTGGCACTTTGATAGGTTCTCACCTCATAGCTCTGAATTTCATCTATCTGCGCCGTCCAAATCGCTAACTGGGTTTCACTGTCGTCGAGCAGCAGCACGCTTAATGGACTTTGAAAGGTGTGATTGTCGAGCATATCTAAGGCATTGTTAATGCTAGAGCGCAAATGTTTATACGCCGCTGACATGCCAAGCTCCGTATACTTAACCTGCGAAACGTCTGCAAACACAATGGCAATGCCTTTTAGTTGTGAAACGGTATCGTAGTTATAAGGATTTATGGTTACCCGCAAAACCTTTTTGTAGCTGAGCTTGATTTCTTTTTCAATTTGCTCGCCTGTTTCAAAAACCTTGCTAACATCTTCGAGCATATCATCGTAGCGAATATTTTTAGAAATATGGTGCAGCGGACGATTCAAATCATGCTCGCGCAAATTCACATAGGCTTTAACCGCTTCGGTGTAGCGGCGTATCAGCATGTTTTCGTCTAAAAAGATGATGCCGATTTTCGATAAACTGAGCACTTCATCTAGATCACCATTTGCCTGCGAAATTTCGGTTATCTTTTCTTGGTATTCGGAGTTCACCGTGTAGAGCTCTTCGTTGACCGACTGCAGCTCTTCGTTGGTACTTTGTAACTCTTCATTCGCCGACATTAGCTCTTCGTTAGCCGACTGCAATTCTTCGTTGGTTGTCTCGAGTTCTTCTACTGTCACTTGAAGATTCTCTTTGCTGAACTTCAGCTCCATTTCCAAATCTTCAATACGCTGTCGAGCCTGCTCGTTAGGGTCAAATGCAACCGGGATAGGGGCGTTTTCATCGGCGTCTTTTTGCACCTCAAAAATCACCCAGTAATACCTAGGCGCACTTGGAATATCGTGCTCTTTGACGTACTTCACCCGGAGGTTCAAGCGAAATATTCCCGCAGAACCGTTAGTGTGCATATCGCTGTAAAACACCTCAGTGTCTTGTTGTTTGGCGCGCTGAATTGCCGACATGACCGCGATGCTTATATCTGGATTGACCATATCGTTTATGTCGGTGCTGATGCGCCCCGGTGGCAGTCGCTGCGTAAACGGGCTTACGTCGCCATAAACATGCATGGCTTGAAGCTCATCATTGAGTAAAATGCACGGCGGAACATATTGGGTAATCAATGTTTCGTTTGCGAAACTGATTGTCGCCACCGATGAAGCCTGACCTCTGTAGCTTTTCATCAAACTGGCTACAGACGGGATGGCTCCACGGACTCTTTTGCCAGCGCTTGCGTTTGTAGTATCTGTATTTACCGGGAGGCGTTTATCGCTTATTTTTGTGAATATTCTCTGGCGGTCATTCACTACGGTAAAGTGAGGCGCTAGCTCCCCTAAATTCTCAGACGAGCCTAAAAATAGATAACCTGTTTTATTCAGAGCAAAGTGAAAAGACGACATAACGCGCTTTTGTGCCGCTGTTTTAAAATAAATAAGGACATTTCTGCAGGTAAGCAAATCAATATTTGAAAATGGCGGGTCAACAATCATGTTGTGTGTGGCAAACACCACCATATTGCGTATCTGCTGCGTAATTTGATAGCCACCGGCGCTTCTTTTGCTGAAGTATTTGGGTAAAAAAGCGCTGTCTACGTCATGAATAATTTCGTCACTGTACACACCGGAACTGGCCTCGCTTATTGCGTCTGAGTTGATATCGGTCGCAAAAATCTTGACGTCTCTGTTTATGCCCTGTTTGCTAAGTTCATCCTGCAGCAATATGGCAATAGAATACGCCTCTTCTCCCGTTGAGCAGGCCGCCACCCAAACGCGTATTAAGCCCGTATTTTTTGACTGTTCAACGATGTTGGGGATCACTTTTTCGCGCATGACATTAAAAGCTTCGTCATCTCTAAAAAATCGTGTCACACCTATTAACAGTTCCTTGCCCAGAATACTGACCTCGTGTGGGTCTTTAAATAAGAGCGTGAGGTATTCGTGCAGCGAATTAACCTGTTGTATCGTCATGCGTCTTTCGATGCGCCTAGCAATGGTCGACGGTTTATATTTAGAAAAATCTATGTCGCTCTTGTCACGCAGCAGGGTAAAAATTTCGCCCATTACATCCTGACTGCCTTCTATATCTTCTGATAATGTGGGCGCATCGCCGCTAACGAGCGGGTGCTTAATATATTCTGCGAGCTTTTCTCCCATATCCTCTGGGCGCAGAATCATGTCTACAATGCCGGTGTTGATTGCGCTATTGGGCATGCCGTCAAACTTCGCACTTTCTGGGTCTTGGGCAATGACCAAGGCTCCTGCCTCTTTTAATGCTTTAATTCCTCGACTACCGTCGGTACCGGTGCCAGATAAAACAATACCAATGGCACGGTATTGCTGATCTTCTGAGAGCGACCTAAAAAATACATCTATAGGGAGGCTAAGACCCGCGTCGGGTACTTTGTCAGACAGCAAAAGCTCGCCTTGGGCAACAATCATGCTCTTTTTAGGGGGCAGTAAATAAATGGTGTTAGGCTTGGCAAGCACGCCATCCTGCACGTTCTCTACGGTCATGCTAGTGTGCTTGCTCAGTAGCTCTACCATCATACTTTTAAAGTCGGGAGATAAGTGCTGCACAATGACAAAGCAAGCTCCAGTTTTAGTGGGCAGGTTTTTCAGCAATAGCTGCAGTGCCTCGAGTCCACCTGCAGACGCGCCAATGCCAATAAAGTGCGTTGGTGGTTTAAAATCACTAGGAGCTTGCTGAATCTTTGACGTCTCTTGCATATGTTGATAATCTCAATAAAAAATACTTCTAAATCAGTATTTTATAGACAAAAGTATAATGTTTTTGGCTATTGTAATCAGTAGAAATTAAGATAGCACAGAATGTGAAAAACTGAAAAATCTAGCGCTAAATATGAAGTGTAATGTTCAAGGCAGCGCTTTAAGTTTCCGCCGTCTGTCCGATTATTTTGATTCTATTATTGATACAGAAACGCTACAAAGAGTAACAAACTTGCAAAACCGCAGACACGCCGACGATATCAGAGAAGCTATTAACGCGATACAAGACTTGCTGTTTGACCCAAATGCTTCCGGGTCGGTATTCACTCTGATGCTAGAGTATATTGCTAGCATATCAAAAAGTGATTATGCAGCTGTTTTTACGTCAAACGCAGCCGCATCTGCTCCCATACAGGCTCACAGCCCGCTATATTCCACTTATAAAATCGGTTCACGTAAATTTGTAAACGATGGCTGCTTGGTAACGTGGGTCAATGTTGCAAACAGCTTAACGCGGCCTATTTTTTATAATGCACCGTATTCAACAGGCAGCGCATCTTTAATTAAAGCCGATATTAGTACTAGCGCAATCATGGTTTTGCCGGTGTTGATTCACCAGCAACTACGCGCAATTTTTGTGATGGCAAAAAAACAAGGTAAGTTTAGTGGTGCCGATTTAAATCATTTACGCCCTTTACTTGGCGCAATTACCTGCATTATTCAAAGCGCTGAAACGGTCACCGGCAGCTTTGTAGGCCTCGACCACAAAATTGCAGATACGCGTTATTTGAGCAGCCTCTTTGCGTCCTCTCCGGTGGGTATTTTGGTGGTCGACGAGCATCATAATATTATTTTAAGTAATCCTAGCGCCTTTGACATGTTTCGCGGGAAAACCGACTTATATGATGAGGGTATTGCACTGAAGAATGTGGGTATTCATAGTCTTATCCCCGAATATGCGAACTTGTTTAAATGGTCTAAACAGCAGGCTATGTATGGCGCAGAGGCACATGCCCAGTCTCCGCACGTTTGGAAAAACATTAAAGCTAATCGTTTAGACGATACCGAGTGCCTAATTGAGCTTACGGTGTTTAGGTACTTGCATGATAACCAGCGATACACCACCCTGCAAATTCAGGATATCACCGAATTTGTCGCCGCTGCCGAGCAGCATAAGCAAGACTCTCAGCAACTAGAAGCGCTAACTCAACTTCTTCCCGTGGCAATACTAAAAGTTGACGAGAAATGGAATTGTGCGTTTGCCAACGAAAAGTGGGCTGAGTTTACCGGTGTCCGGCTTAAGGATGTCGACGGACCAAGTTGGATAAACTCTATACACATGGAGGATATAAAAGAGTTGCTAGAGTCTCTTGAAAACAGCTTAAAAAATGTTACCGACCACCATCAGCAGTTACGTTTGGTCAATCCATTAACGGGCATAAAATGGTTCGACTTTAACTCTCGTGTGTTAGTCGATAGCAACGACCAGGTTGAAGGTTTTTTAGCGACGTTTTCTGACGTAACAGAATCGCATCTTATTCAAGAAAAACTGCGACAGGTTGCCGAGTACGACGTTCTGACCGGTTTGGCCAACAGAATGCTGCTGCAAGATAGACTGCAGCAGGCCTTTTATATCTCTGAGCGCGAAAACTCCATCGTTTCTTTGTTTTTTCTAGATATTGATGGATTTAAAGATGTAAACGACAGCTTAGGTCACGATGTAGGCGACGTGTTGTTGCAAAAAATCTCTGAAAGACTGACTAACCTGTTGCGTCGAAACGACACCGTCGCTAGGTTTGGCGGGGATGAGTTTGTTATTTTGCTGGGCAAAGATGAACATATCACCGAAATTGTTACTGTCGCTGAAAAAATTATTCAACACATTGCTGAGCCCTACCGGATTGGAGAGCATGAAATATTTGTGACTACCAGCTTGGGCATCGCTCAAGGGCGCTTTGAAAACAGCGACCCTGACACGCTATTGAAAAACGCTGACTCGGCTCTGTATAGCGCAAAACGAGAAGGGAAAAACAATTTCCAAATTTTTGATGAGACCTTAGCCCTTGGCACCGAAAAACGTCTCAATATCCTTACGCTGCTCAGGGCTGATAAAAGCAATAGTCAGTATGCACTTTATTACCAGCCTATTTGTCATATTGAGAATAAACGGGTTGTTGGATTTGAGGCCTTGGTACGTTTTTATGATGACAATGGCTGTTTAATCTTCCCCGATGAGTTTATCCCCATTTTGGAAGAGACCGGCATGATTATCGACGTGGGTCGCTGGGTTATAAATGAATGCTGTTGTCAACTTGCTCAGTGGCAGGCCGACGGATGCTTTCCACAGGACGGCTACATCGCGTTTAATGTGTCAGCTAAAGAGCTGTTACAAGCCGGATTTTTACAGGGTATAAAAGATTGCTGCCAGACGCATGGCGTCAATCCACGCCACCTTGTTATGGAGATTACTGAAAGCGTGATCATCGACAAACCTGAGAAGGTAAAGCTTATTCTTAATGATGTGCGCGAATTTGGAATTAAGCTAGCCCTTGATGATTTTGGCACTGGATACTCTTCTCTTAGCTATTTGCAAAACTATCCCTTCGACATCTTAAAAATTGATAAAAGCTTTATCGATGATTTGTCTGAAAACAGCAAAGACACCAAAATTACGAAGGCGATTGTGGCCCTTGCATCTTCTATGGATTTAAAAGTGTCGGCAGAGGGCGTTGAGACAACATTTGCCTATGAGACGATTAAATCTTTAGGCGCAGATATTTTTCAAGGGTATTTGGTTAGCAAGCCGATAGATGCAAGTAAAGCCGAGCAATTGCTAGGCGAATCGTCTGTGAGTCAAACTGATAAAAAATAATTTGAATAGTTTTTTTCATTACTCAGGTCTTATAAGTGAGTGCTGACCTTGCTGCAAAACAATATACGCAATACGTATACGCCCTGGTCAGTCAAACCTTAATCAGTCGAACCCTTAATCAGCCAGATATTAATCTGCCTAACATATTAAGACAATCGTAATAAGTAAAAAGGAAGCTATCAAATGTCATCTAAATTATTAAGCGTTTTTGCAATCGTCCTAGCGTTTACGCTGAGTTCATGCGGACTCATCCCAAGCCAAGCCAACTCGTCTATTGAGGCGGTAAACGTTGACGAAAATCGCGTCGCCATAAAAGGTTACGACCCTGTCGCTTATTTTACAGATGCAAAACCGGTGTTAGGTTCACAGCAGTTTAGCGCGGAATATAACGGCGCAATCTATCAGTTTGAGAGTGCTGAGCACAAAGCATTGTTTGAAGGCACGCCTGCAAAATATGCGCCTCAATATGGCGGCTACTGTGCCTTTGGAGTAACGCAAGAGAAGAAATACGACATTGACCCAAATGCATGGGCGGTTGTTGACGGTAAGCTTTATCTTAACTTGAACTCAGGTGCTCAAAATGTATGGAATAAAGACCGTATTGGTAATATTGAGTCGGGTAATGCAATATGGTTAGATATTGAAAACAAGTCGGTGTCGGAGCTATAACACCGCTTAAGTTTGCCGAATAACCAATAAAAACCATTTATTTTTTAATTTATTTTAATTGCCGGTGAAAGAAAATAAGACTTGCGCCGGTTTAATACACTACTAAGATTACTAAACGCCTAGCGCAATAAACAACGCATGGCTGGGTAATTAAATGCTACTACCTTAATAAAGGAAATTACTATGAAAACGAATATCGCTGTTGCCGCTGCTCTTGCTACTGTACTAAGTGTTGGTGTATCTAACGCCGTTGAAGCAGCAAGTAAAAAGAAAGAGAAATGCTACGGTATTTCACCTGCAGGTCAAAATGATTGCGGTAACTTAGCCGGCACTCACAGCTGTGCAGGTCAGTCTACTGTTGATAACGATATTGGCGAATGGCGCCTAGTACCGGGCGGTACATGTAAAGAACTTGGCGGTTACGACCGTAAAGAAGCAAAAGAAATTTTTGAAAAAATGCAGGCAAAGAAAAACAGCTAGACCGCAGTACACTAGATGTTAGCTTTTAAGCATGAACCGAAGCCCGATGCCTGTATAGGTCTCGGGCTTCGTCATTTACATTATGATGACGCCCTAGCGCATCAAAATGCATCATCGCCGGTGGATTTTGTTGAAGTGCACGCAGAGAATTTTTTTGCACGCGGCGGCATTACCCGCGCATTGTTAAGCGATGTAAAAGAAAAATATCCCATCAGTGTCCATGGCACCTCATTGGGGCTTGGGTCAGCGGTAGGCCTACCAGCTTCAACCCTGCAGCAATTTGTAGATTTAGTTTCTTACACAGAGGCGATGTTAGTTTCAGAGCATTTATGTTTTAACCGTGCCGCCTTCAATAACAGCGTTTACCATACGGGTGACCTGCTTCCCATTGCCTATAATAATGAATCGTTAGAGCAGATTGTAAGCAATATTCAGCAAGTGCAAGATGCGATTAAACAGCCTATTTTAATTGAAAATCTATCGGCATACGTTGCCCCTTCAGCGCTAAGTGAGCTTGCGATAGACAGCATGGATGAAACTGAATTTTTAATTCAAATGTGCAAATCTGCAGGCTGCGGATTACTGCTCGATATCAATAACCTCATCGTCAATGCCCTTAATCAAAAGACCGATAGGGTAGTGGATCACGTGATAGAAAAAATGAAAGCGCTTCCTAGTGAACTTGTGGGTGAAATTCATCTGGCAGGTTTTAGCGAGCAGCAGGTTGCGGGCTTTATTATTGATGACCACGGCCAAGCGGTATCAAAACAATGTTGGGATATTTACAAAGAAGCATGCTCGCTATTTAAAAATGTGCCAACGCTGGTCGAGTGGGATAATAATTTACCTGAATGGTCGGTTCTGCTTGAACAGACAGCCATTGCGCGCGCAATCGCCAAGCCTTTATGAGGTCTACGCGCTCACCCACCGCTATGCCAAACAGTTAGGAATGCACCTTGGATTATCAAAAACAACTCATCGACGATATTTTTAATCCGTCTGCGTCATCGCACCGCTTGCCTGGCGTGCAGATTTATCATAATAACTTTGTTGAAAACGGAATTAGAGCGCTATCGATTACCTTTCCTACGCTTGCCCACTTAATGGATGAGGGTGATTTTCGTGCGCTGGCGCGGGCATATTTGTTATCAGATATCAAAACGGAATTTGATTGGGCGGATTATGGTGATGGCCTCGCTGATTTTTTGATGCGACAAGAGCAAGTGAGCGCCCTGCCTTATTTGAGCGAAGTTGCCGAGCTTGATTGGCTGTTACATCAAGTGAGCCGAAAAGCCGACAAAACATTTGATGCAGAGTCTTTTGCTCTGCTTAATGAGCAAAATCCGGCGGCATTGGAATTTGAACTAGCGCCAGGATTCACGCTGGCTAAATTTTTCTTCCCAGTGGAGCAGCTATACCGGCTGGCGCACGATGCAGAACTTCGCGTTGCTGGGGCGACACGCGATCAATTTATTCAGCAGTTAAATAAATCCATAAGTGATGCAATAAATTTGGACACACCTCGGTCTATTATGCTGTGGCGTCCTGACTATAAAGCTGAAATGCTAAGCCTAAATGACCACGATGCGATAGTTTTTCAGCAACTACAAAACAAGCGGAGCGTTGCCGATATTTTTGCCCATTTTACCGACCAAGTAGACCATTTACAGGCTTGGTTAAGTGAGCAAATCATGCAAAAACGAATTTATGGCCTACGCTCTCATAACTAATTTAGTGGCACCGCGCTACTTACTTATGGAATAAAAAAACATGAACAAACTGATTGGTTTATATAACAAAATATTTGGTTTAACACAGCATTTAGACATCCCAGCCCTGCTTGCCGCGCGCTTATACGTAGCATGGGTCTTCTTCAAGTCGGGCCTGACTAAGCTAAACGATTGGGAGTCGACTCTATTGCTGTTTGAATATGAGTATGCCGTTCCTGTGTTAGACCACGTCAGTGCCGCTTACCTTGCTACTGCCGGAGAGCTTGTGTTACCTGTTTTGCTTGCTTTAGGCTTATTTACACGTAAAGCCGCTGTTGGCTTGTTTATTGTGAATTACGTGGCCGTGATCAGCCTAGAAGATATTCCTGCTGCAGCGCTATACTTGCATTATGTATGGGGCTTGATGTTATTGGCCAATGTCATCTGGGGAGCAGGAAAACTCAGCGCTGATTTTTTAGCGAAGATTAAATAATCGCCTTAATCTCGACTATCCGGCCTTGGTAAAGCACGCTACACTTATGACTGATTTTGCACATAAGGATAGTTATGAGTTTGCTCGGGTCGGTTGCCATATTTTTAGGCGCTACATTAATTGCAGTGCCGCTTTTCAAAAAACTTAAACTCGGCAGTATTCTAGGGTATTTGATAGCGGGCATTATCATTGGTCCATCTGCTCTAAACTTCATTGACGACCCTTACACCATTTTACATTTTGCTGAACTTGGCGTTGTTTTGCTGCTGTTTGTGATTGGACTCGAACTTGAGCCAAAAACACTTTGGCGTATGCGCAATCAGATAATGTTTAGCGGCGGTTCACAGCTCCTCATTAGCGCCTTCATTATTGGTGCGCTCTGTTATTTTGTGTTTGCGCTGACGCTCTCTATGAGTATCACCATTGGATTAGCGCTTGCACTGTCTTCCACCGCGTTTGCTATTCAGTTAATGAACGAGCAGCGAATACTAAAAACGCCACCCGGTCAGCAGGGCTTTTCAATCTTGTTAATGCAAGACGTGGCCGTTATTCCGATTTTATTGCTGGTGGCTTCGTTTGCTCCGGTGAATGGCGATGCCGGTCCGCCATGGTATATATCGGTGCTTGTTGTGGTATCAGTGTTAGTTATTGGACGATTTTTAATAAATCCATTTTTACGCGTTGTGGCGCGATACGGTAGCTCGGAGGTGATGACCGCCGCCGCCTTGTTTATTGTGTTAGTTACCGCTCTGGCCATGTCGTCGTCAGGCCTGTCGATGGGCATGGGTGCATTCATCGCCGGTATTTTGTTATCTGAAAGCAGCTTCAAGCATCAACTAGAAACTGAAATAGAGCCGTTTAAGGGCTTGTTATTGGGCTTATTCTTTATTGCCATAGGCATGAACTTAGATTTAAGCCTATTGATTGCCCAGCCCATGTTTATTATTGGGATGAGTATGCTGTTGGTATTTGTAAAAGCGCTGATTATTTATGCCATTTTACGGCTGAATAAGCAGTCGAATACCGACTCAACGCGCATTGCGCTAATGCTATCACAGGGCGGCGAATTTGCTTTTGTGGTTATGACGCTGGCAGTTGGCAATGCTGTTCTCGAGGCCCAAGTAGCAGGGCAGGTTAACTTAATTGTTGGGCTGTCGATGGCGCTGACGTCTCCGGTAGTCATTATTTACTCATTATTTTTTAACACTAAAAACTGTCCCGCGGTATACGACAATCAGCGTGATTCCGACGAGCCGCAGGTGATTATTGCTGGCTTTGGGCGATTTGGGCAAATCACCGCGCGGGTGCTTGCGGCTAATGGCATTGCATTTACCGCAATGGACAAAGATGCCGAGCACATTGAATTTGTTAAACGCTTTGGCAATCGTGTTTTTTATGGGGACGCTACTCGCCTCGATTTACTTAAAAAGTCGGGCATTCAAGAAGCGCGCGTTGTATTAATTGCAATTAACGACCCTGCAGAAATCACAAAGCTTGCGCTGTTGATAAAAGAAGAGTTTCCCGCGATTAAGATTATCGCGCGAGCACGTGACCGCATGCATGCCACCGAGCTGGCAAAGCTAGGCATTGACAGTTTTGTACGTGAAATGTTCGACGCGGGTCTGACGGCCTGCAGAGAGGTCTTGCATGCATATGGATATACGCAAGGTCAGTCTGAAAATATGGTCGATATTTTTGCCAAGCACGACCGCAAAATGCTTGATAAGGTCATAGCAGAAAACCTTGAGTTCGAGGGGCTAGTTAAAACCGCAGAACAGGGAAGGCAAGAGCTGGAGCAGATATTTAAGGCGGACCGGGAAGACGTCCGCTAGAACTCGTTGCGGGCCGCTGCCTCTCATCTAGCGTTGAGCTAATTTATTGCGTATAGCTCGCCTTAATAATAACCGGTCTGTGGCGCGAGCGGTTTCTTGCGTCTCGACCTACTATATACATATTGCCCTCATCGTCTGTGGTGATTGAGCCATAAAGCAAATAGTCTTTTTTAGGAATAGTATCGACGGGGTAGTTCACGGTAACTTGGGTGCTAAGCTCGCGTATATACCAAAAGTAACCATCGGTTTCTTGATTTCTGCCTAGGCCAACAAGTAAGGATTCACCGTCGGGAGAAAATAGACTTGCGATATAGCTATTTTCGTATTGTCCTTCAAATTTCCCTAAATATTTGAGCTCATGCCCCCCGGTCGCTGTTTCCACTATATGATACAAACCACCGCTTGCCGCGATAAAATAAGCATCGCCGTTTTTCATATTGGTATAGGCAACTATCCCATGGCTACCAAAGTTGCCCTTATTTAGATAGTCGTTCATGGGATGTAAATCGCTTATCGCCATCGATGGACTTATCTCTACTAATACGGTGCTGCTCTCGCCATTGGCGAGTTGTTCAACGCGGGGGACAAATACATGACCCTTGCGGTTAACCAAAAAATTACGTGATATGTGTCCGGGTACTGAGCCAATCGAAAGCTTTGTACTGCGCTGGGTGATGGTATCGTACTGATACAATACGTGATCCCAATATCCTAATGCGTACACATAACGCCCGTGCACGTTTACTGCGATGAGTGCCTCATCGCTTGCAAGCAAATGCTCCCAGTTTTCATCATCTGGAAGCTTTCGCCATAAATTACCGCCATAAATAGGATTTCGCGTGCTGGTCTCACCGGTTTCATCAAAACTAGAGAAGTATAAATAACCATCTTCTGCCATAAAAAACTTACTGTGCAGTTTATTTTGGCTCATCCCATCAACATATAGCCGTGCGCGTTTGAGTTGAGTCAGCGTGTCAGACTGTGCAGTGCTGATGCCTGTTGCTGGGTCGTATTGCGCTAAAAAAGCAGTATCGTGTATGCCCTTATATGTTGATAGACCAAAATATATTCTGCCGTCGTTGTCCCTTCCGGTTGCGCCCCACACGGCAGCCGCGGGAACACCGATGTCGAGCTCGATTTCTGTAAAGACTGGGGGCTTAAAATGCGCATCTTTTATGTCGATATATTTTGCATCTATCACAGTGCTGCCGGTATCTACAGGTACAGCTTCTAGAGGCGCTTTATCAGAGCAAGCGACTATTGAACATACGACCAGTAAACTACTCAGCATTTTTACGCTCTTGGATATCTGCATACTATTTCTCCGTAAAAAATATGGGGTTTGTCATAAACTGATAGTGATGCTCGCCAGCCTGAATGCTTCGACCCTGCAAACGCACTGCTTTAAGGTCCTTAGCAACATTAAAGGGCAATTGCAGGCTATATGTATGGTTATCACGGGTAGCGTTTGGCAAAAGTGAGACACTAGATATGGCGCTGCTTTGCACAATGATAAGATTTAAATCATCGAGGCTTGTTGCAAAGCCTTGCCAATCTGCTTTGTTAAGCTCTATTTCAATCGACAAAGTGAGCGCTTGGTCTTGCTTAATCGACATATGTTCACCGGGAACAAACTTTCTTTCTATGCCTTTGATGTTGGATGAAATTGAGAATGATACCGATTTTACAAAGTTGCCGTGTTGGGCCCAGGCCTTACCTGCGCGAAGAGCGGCTAAAACGTCTGAAGGCGAAATACTGTTGCTGTAAACGTGCGTGCTTGAGAATTGGCAGGGCCAATAGTCCATGTTGGTATTATGGAAGTCAGACGCGGCCCTTGCGCCGAATACTCGATAGCCTGCCTGCAGCAGTTGGTCCCACACGCCGCCTATTTTGCTAGTAGCTGGGTCCCACCCGTGTTCCGTGCGCAGTGTTTCATTATATGAGCCATTGTCTTGTGCTCGCTTTGCTTGATGGCCAGGTGCCCCCGACATGCCAATAAATAGGTCAGACATACTAAGCCATTGAGATAAGTCGTAAAAGTTCTCATCGATACTGGCATCTTTTCGGCTGGGATGATTGTAAATGAGCACGGGTTTTTGCGCAGCTTGTGCAGAATATTCATTAAGAGCAGCCATAGCTGGGGCTATGTTTAAATGCCGAGTGCTGCGTTGTTTATAGTGGTCAAAATCACGCCTAAACTCAGCCAATGCGCGCAAATCAGATGGCCTCTGGTCAAACAGCACGGTTGCATGTTCTCTGCCATTAAACGGGGGGATATTCCACTCAAAGCCGGCCATGACGGTCATATAAGGGAATCGAGCATTAGCTCTTTGTATATCGGCAAAGTACTGATCAGACAAAACACCGCTTAAATTCTTATCTCCGTGATCGGTGATTGCGATAACATCACAGCCAAACGAGGATGCCTGCTCTGCGATTTCGTCAACTGAATTGGCACCGTCTGAGTAGGTAGTGTGTATGTGAGTATCTACTTTAAGCCACTTTCCTTGGTCGATTGCGCTTACCTTACTGAGTGCTGGTGGGGTGAATAGCGGTCTATTGTTGTGGATGGGGTTGTGGATAGGAAGGCTACTGATGCGCGTATCAATCGTGCTCTCCATGTTTTGATAAGTCGGGGAATTCATCTCGCCAAAGACGCGCGCAAACGATGCTTCACTAAATCCTTCCGGTAAATCGTGCGTAAATGGAAAAAACACGATTTCGGATTTGGCATTAGCCAACAGCGATTGTGCCTTCACCGCGTCGTCGTAGGAGGTAGTTAAGCGCTTTGAAAAAGCGATGCCGGCTTTGTCAGCGGCCAAGTCAACGAAGCTAAAGCCTGAGCCGCCACTGCCGCTATCGAGGACTTCTTTGAGCTCACCGATATTAAAAGACAGGCTTTCGTTGCCCACTTGTTCGAGTATGGCCGAATACAAAAAATGCAGTGCTAAGTCTTCTCTGCCTCTAATCTGGACGCCAAGTGAGGTTTCAGGGTCATCTACGTTTGCCAGTCGGGCGAAACGAGCACTGCCGTAGCGAATAGCAAGCGCCCAGATCAAGGCGGCATTCTCCTCTTGCGGACTGTTATCTAAACTTCTCACCGAGGCTAATTGCGCAAGTTCGGTCATGGGTAAGAGCAATGACTGCCCGCGATAGTCTGTTGAATACAAACGCTCAAGATAAATATCAATAAGCTCAGGCGGCGGCAGGTCATTACTTAACGCTACTTTTGCGACCCCAGATGCCTGTCGTAATGACTGATTGACTCGTTCCCGCAAATCAGCACTTTTATTAGCGAAGAGCACCAGTTCTCTGTTTTCATAGCGAAGACCCGCTAGCATATTGTCAACGGTGTTGCTTACCTCTTTATCAAAGAGTAACCATACGCCTGCTTTCATCAGCGCATTAACTACGAATGCCGGAATCACTAAATCACCTAAGCGGCAACTGCTAAGTTCGCTTTGGGTATTGTTTAGCGTTATATCGCATCTAGCATTTACATACAGTGACGTGATTTTTAAATTTATGCGGCTGCTGGCCCCCACTTGCACAAAGCTAGGGCTGTAGGCGAGCGCTACATTCGTATTATCAAACAAATGAGAGCCTGCGGCGCTTATGGCAAGTACGTCGTCTTCATCAAAACGCAGTTCAATAAAAGAGCGTGGCGCGGCTAATCCATTGGCAAGGGCTTTTGCGTTGTCTCTTGCTGTTTTTGCTACCTCCCCGGTAATAGGTGGTTTATCTGCCACAAGCGCAGATGCATCTATCATCAAAAAAATACTCAAGACAGATATGGCGCTGAACCAAAAAATCTTTTTTGTGAACAGCGGTTTGACTTTCATTATTGTTCAGCCACTTTCTTAAAGTGCATGTCTCGCCACTCATGGTTTAGCTGAACGTGAGCGCCAAAGGGATGCAGCTTGAAGCCCGTAATGTTCCGATTAAGATCAAGCTCTGCGTGCAAAAACGCATCACTTGCCGCATTTTGATTATCCCAAACAATTTTAAAGCTTGTGTCTTGGAAATTTTCTATCGTTCCTGTCAGAGTCGTCATTCTTGAGGATGCAATTCGTACTTCTCCACTCTCTTCGAATATCGTGAAATCTTCAAACCAAGCATCTCGATAGGTGCCAAGGAGCTGTTGCATATTGATGCTCATACCGGCAGTAGGTGTTGGTGTTTGCGCGCGAGCGAGATATCGCTGCTCTTGCTCTTTTTGATACTCCACATAAGCGTGCACCCAGTCATGTTCAGGCTCATTCATCAGCATTTTTACAATGCTTTGCATCACCGAGCCTCTTGCGCCGTAGTTTGAGCCATTGTTGAGTACCACAGCCCCTGCATTCAGCTCAGGTATCAAAACAACAAATGCTTGATATCCCGAGAGCGTGCCGGTATGCGAAACAACTTTAAAGCGACCTTCGTTAGACAGTCGCCAGCCGAGGCCATAGCTTTTAAAGTGCGTGTGGTTCCATTCATGCTCAATATCCGAAACGCCAAGAATTGTGTGGGGCTGCCACATTTTGTCTAGTTGTTCGCTTGAGAGAATCGAACTATTAGGCCTGAGTAATGCGCTAATCCATTTTGCCATGCCGTTTGCATTACACACCATACCGCCTGCGGCAGCAGACATTTGGGCCTCGCCGGTGATTGCATTGCGCGGAATTGGATAAATACCTTTTGCATCGCTGTGGCCGTAGCTCATTGCACTTATGGCAACCGCGTCAGGCGGCATTGCGCCAGTGAAACAAGGCATGTCCAAGGCCTTGAAAATTCGCTCATCAACAAAATCTTCAAAGCTTTGGCCAGATAGTTTTGCCACTAGTTCTCCGGCGGTAATATACATAACGTTGCTATAGGCATAGCGGCGAGAAAACTCATATTCTGGCGTAAGGTAACGCAAGTTTTTTATGACCTCTTGGCGCGTAAATCCGCTCGGCTCTGGCCAAATCATGCTGTCGCCCGCTCCGCTTAATAATCCGCTTTTATGGGTGAGAAGGTCTTCGACCGTAAAATGCAAAGTTGCATAGTCATCTTGCATGCGAAAATGCGGAATATGATCAATGACTAAATCGTCCCAAGCCAGCTTACCCTCATCTACTAAGATAGATACCGCGGCTGCGGTAAACGCTTTACTTGTAGACGCTAGCCTGAAATAAGTTTCAGGGCTTACGGCTTGCCTGCGTGCGATATTTGCCAGACCAAATCCTTTGGCATATATCGTGTGCTCGCCATGCACAACTGCCACGCTCATGCCGGGCGTATAAAACTGCTCCAGTGCATGTTCAATAGCAAAATCCAGTCTGCTTTCATCAAAACCAGGCAATGAGGATGTGGCGGCGACCGCACTGTTATTCACAGAATTTGGGCTGATAGAGCTGACGCTGACCGAATTGAGGCTAACAGCAGATGCTGATACACCAACGAGTGACACAGCGGTGCACAGCGCGATTACGCTTGTGATGGCAGAACGTAGTAGGGGCATGCGCATGGAATTGAACAATCCTTATGTTGGCGAGTATTCAAGTGTGCTTAAAAAGCGATGAAAATTCAATCTTTAAACCGACATGAAGAACGTATATGAGGAAGAGTCTGAACGATAGCGAATGAACCTTGGCTTATGAACCGCGGCATATGAACCATTGCATATGAACTATCGCAAATGCTCATAGCAAGTGGTCTATAGCAAACATAGGCAAGCTTATAGTGTTACTCAGGTGCTGTAAGAACTGAGCGTCTGGCCATTACTAACAAAAATGCGCCAAGATACATAGTCACGCCATAAACACCGGCGGCAATAGCAAATGCTGGCTCCTGAATAAAAGTGACGGCAATTAAAATGGCGAGAGTGGCATTTTGCGTGCCGATTTCTATGCCAAGCGTCACGCCGTCTCTTGCCGACACCTTGCTCAAATGCGCTAAGACTAATCCGAGTGCGGTAGCGCCAATATTGAGACTCATTGCTAATAAAAATACATCAGGAAAGGCAACTAGCAGCATATCGCGCTCTTGATAGCTGATGATGGCAATTAATAGCAACATGAAAACGGTAGATAACTTACGAAAAAACGGCTCAGCTCGACGTGCACTTTTGCTGTACTTGGCGCGAATAGCCATGCCGATTATCACCGGAATAATAGAAATTACCAGTAAACCCAGTGACGTGCTTAGCAGTGAAAAATCAACGCTGCGCTGCTGTTCAAAAAAGCCTATAGAGTACTTTATGAGTAGTGGCGTGGTAATGACGCAAATTATAGTAGTGATGGCGGTTAAGGTCACTGAGAGAGCTAAATTAGCCTTGGCAACGTGACTAATTAAATTTGAGGTGGTGCCTCCGGGACAGGCTGCAATAATCATCAAGCCAATCGCAATTTCACTGGGTGCCTGAAATAGCAGGGCAAGACAAAGCGCAAATGCCGGCAGTATGAGCAGTTGACCGACTAGGCCAACAATCACAGCCCGTGGCATTTTGACCAAGCGAGAAAAATCACTCAGGTTAAGACCTAAGCCCATACCCAGCATAACAAGCGCAAGCACGCCCGGTAAAATAAATTGCGTAAACACGGTCTCTTGCATGCTTAGCTCATTTTTTTCAGGCTACTGAGAGGAGCGATGCGCAACAAAAATTGCAAAAACGCCCAAGGCCATGTTGGTACGTAGCTATTCGCGCCTTCTTTTTCTATCGCTTTGACCATCGCTTTACAGCCAGTCTCGGTATCAACCATAAAAGGGACGTTTTTCACCTTTTCGTTTATTTCGCTTTGAATAAAGCCTGGATGTAAGGTTGTTACTTTAATTGGCGTGTTCAGTAAATCGAGTCTTAAGCCCTCGCTCAACGAGCTAAGAGCTGCTTTAGTGGCGGCGTATACGTTAAGTGCTCGCCTAAATCCGCGTACCGCACTGATTGACGATACTGTCACCAAGTGTCCGGAGTTTTGTGCCCGAAATATCTCTACAGCTGCTTCACATTGCGCTAAGGCAGAAACAAAATTAGTGACCGCCGTTTGCTTATTGGCTTGGAAGTAACCGGTGCCGATGGATGCGCCTTTTCCCATGCCCGCATTGACTATTACTCGGTCTATATGACCGAGCTCTTGTTTAAATGCTTGAAAGACGGTGAATACTGCATCATGGTCATTTACGTCAAGCGCTTCGATGATCACCGTAATTTTGGGATTGATCACTAACAGCTCCTCTTTTAAGGACGCCAACCGGTCGGTTCGCCGCGCGCAAAGTGCTAAATTACGTCCCATCTTCGCAAACTCAATTGCCATCCCGCGTCCAAGGCCTGAGCTCGCGCCGGTTATTACTATATTTTGTCTCACATTGTTCCCTCTGATTGCTTACCTTCTGCCCACCAAGAAGACTATCTGCGTTTTATTATTTTATTACAGCGGTATAGCAAATAATGGACAAATACCCACATGTTTTTATAGGCAGGATTGCGGGTTTGTTTATGATGATACCGATAGTAGATTTGCTGAACAATTGCCGCTAAGCGAAACAGACCATACACCTCATAAAAATCAAAGTCTTTAGGCTCCAGCGACTGTTTTTCGCAATAATAGTTAATGACCTCTTGGCGCGTCATCATTCCGGGGATATCGGTAGGCTGACGCTGGGTGCTTTTTGCGAGAAAGTCGTCGTCGGCCTGAACCCAATAGGCCAAGCTGTTACCTAAATCCATTAGGGGGTCGCCCAAGGTGGCCAGCTCCCAATCAAGCACGCCAATGATCTTAGTCGGGTCTTGTGCGCTCAGCACTAAGTTATCGAAGCGATAGTCATTATGGGTGATGCAAATGGTTTCTTTGGCCGGTAAATGCGCTTCCAACCAGCGCATTACTTTCTTAGCACTGGGTACATTCCACGTTTTCGCTTTTTGATATCGGCCAATCCAGCCGCTAATTTGACGCTGCGTATAGCCCTCTCCCTTGCCGATGTGAGCTAAATTGGCGCCCCTATAATCCACGTTATGAAGCTTGATGAGTTCATCAAGCGCAACTTTACAAAGCGTGTTGGCCTGTTCGCGTGAGATATTCATCCCTCGAGGGAAATGCTTGCGCGGAATGATACCGTCTAACTTTTCCATCACATAAAATTCAGCGCCAATCACCGATTCATCATCGGTATAGCCGAGCATCGACGGCACCTTATCGAATACAGGTTTTAACGCGTCTTGCAGTCGGTATTCCCGGCCCATATCGTGCGCACCCTTAGCTTTCGTGCCTTTGGGAGGGCGGCGTAATATCAGTGAGCGCTCCTCAAAACTCAGGCAGTAAGTCCAGTTAGACGCTCCGCCAGAGTATTGTGTCACGCTCATTTGGCCATGTAGGTCGCCAATGTGCTGGTCTAGCCATGCGCGAAGAGGCTCAACAGGAAGCTCCTCGCCCGGGCGCACCTGACTGGCAGTATCAATAAGAGATTGGCTCATAAGCTATTTATACTTTTTTAGTTCTAAACGAGAAACCATGGCCATATGCACTTCATCAGGGCCATCGGCCAGACGCAGCGCTCTAGCGCCCGCGGCTAATCTAGCAAGTGGGAAGTCATTACAC
Source organism: Glaciecola siphonariae (assembly GCF_042652645.1). Taxonomy (NCBI): domain Bacteria; kingdom Pseudomonadati; phylum Pseudomonadota; class Gammaproteobacteria; order Alteromonadales; family Alteromonadaceae; genus Glaciecola; species Glaciecola siphonariae. Next base: position 1,594,862 of record NZ_JBHSGU010000002.1, on the reverse strand, counting down.
ATGCCGCCACCGCCGTGCATTTGTACAGCCATATCCACCACTTCTTGTAACATGTTTGGCACAACAACTTTGATTGCAGAAATATCTACCATCGCATTTTTAACGCCCAAGTTATCAATTTTCCATGCTGCCTGTAGGGTGAGTAATCGGGCTTGCTCTATTGCCATGCGAGCATGAGCGATGCGTTCTTTATTGCCGCCTAATTCAATGATGGGGCGTCCAAATGCGACTCTTGAATGTCCGCGCTTTATGGCAAGCTCAAGCGCTTTTTCAGCCATACCAATGGCGCGCATGCAGTGATGGATTCTGCCGGGACCTAAGCGCCCTTGCGCGATTGCGAAGCCCTTGCCCATGCCAACCAATAAGTTTTCCTTGGGCACGCGCACATTGTCTAAATGCATTTCACCATGACCAAAGGGAGCATCATAGTCGCCATATGCGGTGAGCATGCGCTTAACATGTAAACCGGGTGAGTCTAGCGGAACAAGTACCATGCTGTGCTGATTGTGCTTATCGTTTTCAGGATTAGACAGGCCCATGAATATCATGACTTTAGCATGAGGATGACCAAGGCCAGTGCTCCACCATTTTTTGCCATTGAGCACTAACTCATCGCCTTCTAGCGCGATAGTCGCTTCCATATTGGTCGCGTCAGATGAAGCCACGTCTGGCTCCGTCATGCCAAATACTGATCTGATCTCGCCATTTAACAGGGGAGTTAACCATTGCGCTTGCTGTTTCTCATTACCAAAATGATAAAGCACTTCCATGTTGCCAGTATCGGGGGCATTGCAGTTAAATATCTCAGGCGCAAACAATATGCGACCTGTTTGTTCAGCAAGTGGTGCGTATTCGCTGCAGCTTAAACCTTGACCTAGCTCGGCATCGGGCAAAAATAAATTCCACAGCCCGGCGTCTTTCGCTTTCTGCTTTAGTGGTTCCATGGCTGGATGCACCTGCCAATTTTGCCAGTTACCGTCTGGATTAAGCTCATGTAATTCGCTGTAAACTTTATCTTCAATTGGCTCTACATACTCAGCCATGAATGCTTTGATGCGAGCAAGATAATCTTGCGTTTTGGGATTGTACGAAAAGTCCATAGTAGGCGCTGCCTTTTATCTACAATTGTTAGATGATGACCCGATACTAATGTATGCCAAAAATAACAAAACTTTGTTTTATGATGTAGCAAGTATCACTTAAATTGATGCAAACCTAAGCTCAAAAAAAAGAATTGACGAACCTATCGATGGGTACGCCGCGGAATCATCGATGACTTCGACCCTTTTAAATGCGCTTGTATTGATACAATAAGGCTGAAAAAGCACTGGTATGCCAAATTCGACTACACTTGGGCACAGTTCACGAATCAATACGCCCTAAGTATCTCTATTAAAGCCTGTTTTTTCCGTAAAGTGTTTACGGCAAAGAGAGACGTAGCGTTCATTACCGCCAATTTCAATCTGCTCGCCGCTAGCGATGACGTCACCGGCCTCATTTAAGCGTGCGACAAAATTGGCTTTGCGACCGCAGTGGCATACGGTTTTGAGTTCTGAGAGCTTGTCTGCCCATGCGAGCAAATAGTGGCTGCCTTCAAAGGTTTGCGCTTGAAAGTCCGTTCTTAGGCCGTAGGCGAGCACCGGTATATCGAGCTCATCTACCACCCTTAGGCATTGCTGTACTTGCGCTTTTGACAAAAACTGCGCTTCGTCAATAAATATACAGCCTAGTGGGCTTTGCTCATGTAGCGAGGCAATTTCATTGTATAGGTGAGTATTTTCATTAAAAAGGTGTGCAGGTGATGACAGACCAATCCGCGATGCAATTTTGCCTTCGCCGAATCGGTTATCGAAGGCAACTGTAAACAAGGCGACCTGCATGCCACGCTCTTTGTAGTTGTAGGCAGACTGGAGCAAGGACGTAGACTTACCGGCGTTCATTGCCGAATAGTAAAAATAAAGCTGAGCCATAAACGGTATTGCACTCCTTTTTGGTATCCACCATAGCGTATTTCATAAAAAAGGGCACTTATTAAGTGCCCTTGATACAGGTTTATTACTTACAAAAGAAGCAAGCTATGCGGCGTCTGCCTCTTTGCGTTCATTTGTCGTAAGATCGTTTACATCAACCATGTCGAAAGTAAACTCATCAACTCGTACCGCTAGCTTACGCTTTTCGTTATAAGCCAACAAAGTGCTCGTTTCCGCTTCGTTTAATTCACCCGCCTCGTGCAGCTTGCCCACTGCGTGCTCAAACGAAATAAACGGAATTACCGGCGCACTGCGTAACAGCTTCTGTACCTTCGATAGCAAAGGCATGGCAGCATGCTTGGCCTTAAACGCTTGCTCATTTATATAGTTACCGTCACCGGGTATCGATACAACAAGGTGCGTCAACTGCGCTTTGATGCTTGAATCTTGCAACGAAGCATTCGATAACTCTCGCACTAGATCGTCGCTAATACCACTAACCGATGATGTGTAGGTGTTGGTCAGGAAACGCATGAGATAACGCGTTGGCATATTCGGGAAGTTGTTTACAAAGTCCACGATAGCTTTTTCGCCCTGCTGCAGTGACCATTCCATTGCGTATTTAAAGAATGGCAGCGCTTGCTGGCGGTCTTTAACACGTTGCTCGTAAAAACGTACTGCGGCCATGGCTGCATATACATAGCTAATCACGTCACCTAAACGCGCAGATAAAAGCTCCGCTTTTTTCAAATCACCGCCCAACACAAGCAGCGAGAAATCAGCCAAAGGTGCAAGCTTAGAAGACAAAGCGTTTAAGCGTTTTTCGTAAGCGCGAACCTCAGGTAAGCTCGACTCCGCATTGCGTAAGAATGGTAAGTAACTGTTTACCGTACTTCGTAGCGCGTTTTTCACGCTGAATTTAACGGTTTTACCCAGTACTTTGTTAAACTCGGCATCGGCGCTACTTTCATTGCTGTGTATTAAATCTACCATCTCTTTCAAATGCGGATGGCAGCGCATAGCACCTTGACCAAAAATCATTAGGTTGCGCGTTAAAATATTCGCTCCCTCTACGGTAATCGCGATGGGTAACGCGCTGTAACCGTTAGCAAGCGTATTCTGACGCCCGCGTTGTATTGCTTTGCCCGCCTGCACGTCCATCGCTGAATTCATAACATCGCGACCGAGTTCGGTCATATGGTATTTAGCGATAGCTGTCACCACCGAAGGCTTGATACCCTCACCGAGGCCTTCTGTAGTCAGCACTCGCATGGCTTCAAGTAAAAAGGTTTTGCCTGCAATGTCGGCTAGTTTGTCTTGTATACCTTCAAATCGGCCAATGGGCACGCCAAATTGTTCACGCACAAATGAATATTCAGCGGTAGATTTAAACGCAGACTGCGCCGTCGCTACGCCCATCGCAGGTAACGAAATACCGCGACCCGCACCCAAACAGCTCACTAGCATCTGCCAGCCTTTACCAATGTTTTTCTGTCCGCCAATAATGAAATCCATGGGAATGAAAACATCTTTTCCGCGTGTTGTGCCGTTATAAAAACGCACGCCCATAGGGTCGTGGCGATTACCTAATTCAACGCCCGGATGCGATTTTGGAAGCAAGGCACAGGTGATGCCTAGCTCTAAGGTGTCGCCAAGCAATTGGTCTGGATCAAATACCTTAAACGCAAGGCCAAGGACGGTAGCAATGGGTGCAAGCGTAATATAACGCTTATCCCACGATACGCTCAGGCCGACAACTTCTTTGCCTTCCCACGTGCCTTTTGTAACGATTGCTGCATCAGGGATAGAACCTGCGTCTGACCCTGCCTCTGGGCTGGTCAATGCAAAGCAGGGTACGTCTTGGCCTACCGCTAAACGCGGTAACCAGTAATTTTGTTGATCTTCGGTGCCGTAGTGCATAAGCAGTTCGCCGGGGCCTAAGCTATTTGGCACCATAACGGTAACAGCGATTGCGCCACTTTTGGCGGCAATTGTGGCAACAATGGTTGAGTTTGCATAGGGGCTGAACTCTAGGCCGCCAAATTTTTTCGGGATAATCATTGAGAAGAACTTCTCTTTACCCAAAAAGTCGAGCACGTTTTGTGGAATGTGCTTGCTATTTTGCAATTCGAAATCGTCTATCATTTCCATCAAGGTCTGAACAGGACCGTCTAAAAACGCTTGTTCGTCTGCACTTAAGCTCGCCTGAGGAAGCTGACGTAGGGCATGCATATCTGGCTTGCCCTGATAAATTGATGATTCAATCCAAACGTCGCCCGCGTCTAGTGCTTCCTGCTCGGTTACTGAAATAGGAGGTAATACTTTTTTAAGGCTTGTTCTAATGCTCATAATTAACTTATCCGCTCATCTGACCAGTTGGTTTTGAGTATGAAACCACAAAAGAATTGAAAGGTCAAAAATTTATCAATGATTAAAATTCGAACAGTGAAACTACGCTTTACATTTTGTTTTTGGGTATTGCGTCATATACTTATGTATGTCGTGTGAGATAGAAGACAGATAATCTCAATGCGAGCTTTTGCAACAGACCTGTCCGTATGTGTCGGGGGTTCACTTGAAATTAAGCGCAATATAAACAAGTAGCGCCTTTGTTTTCATTTTGATGATTAAGTGGCAATAATTTTGCATCAATATTGCGTTAAAGAGATTTAACACTGTATTCATGACCCATGAGGCCGCGCATAGATATTTTTTGTCAGCATTTGCCGTATTTTTGGGTGTTTTTCAATATAAGAGGTAATTATGTCATTAAACCGACGCTTGAACGTTCTTGTCGCCATCTTAGTCACCGCATCCTTTTTACATGCGCCCCTTTCGCTCGCTAGTCCAGAGAAAGGTCTTGCCATCGCTAAAGAAATGAAAGCACGCGATGAGGGCTGGGTAGATACAAACGCCGACATGCAAATGATATTACGCAGTCCGGATGGGCGCGAGTCGGTACGCGAGATTCGTATAAAAACACTCGAGGTTGAAGGTAATGGAGACAAGGCCTTAACGATTTTTGATGAGCCTCGAGATATCGCGGGTACTGCATTTTTGAGTTTCTCAAATATTGAAGGACCAGACGATCAGTGGATATTTCTCCCTGCGGTGAAGCGCGTAAAACGCATCGCTACACGCAATAAATCCGGCCCGTTTATGGGCAGTGAATTTGCATTTGAGGACATGACGTCATTTGAAATCGAAAAATTTGAATTTAATTATTTACGCGATGAAACATTTAAAGGGATGGACATGTTTGTGGTTGAACAGCGTCCCACCGACAAGTATTCTGGCTATTCAAAGCAAATAGTGTGGGTTGATAAAGAGCATTATCGCGCTTTTCAAATTGAATTTTACGACCGTAAAGATGCCTTGCTCAAAATACTCACCATGGACGAATATAAACAGTATGATGGAAAATATTGGCGCGCCGACCGTGCCGATATGGATAATTATCAAACCGGTAAAAGCACCACCTTGCTGATTGAGGATATACGGTTTAAAGAAGGTTTGGACGAAAAAGACTTTGATAAAAACGCTCTGCGTAGAGCAAAATAACAGGATTAATGCGGTTGATGAAAGGAACTACTATGCGAAATGTACTGGGTGTAAGCATACTCTTGTTAGCAAGCAGCTCAGTGTATGCTGAATTTTCTGGCGGTGTAAGCCTGCAGCAGCGCGTCTTTTTAGAAGACGCAGCCTATACAAACCAAACCAACTCACAGGTATCATTCGCAATAAATCCGAAGTATGAGACTTCAGTGGGCGACAGCGGATTTTTCACATTCAGTGCCTTTGCTCGCGCCGATCAGCGTGATGACGAGCGTACGCACTTTGACGTGAGAGAAGCGCTCTTTGCACAATATTTCGATAATTGGGAAATAAGAGCAGGGATTGGTAAAGTATTTTGGGGGCAAACAGAATCCTTGCACTTAGTTGACGTAATTAACCAGACCGACTTTGTTGAGTCAATCGACGGTGAAGATAAGCTCGGCCAGCCCATGATAGATATTCGTTACCTTCTAGATACTGGCACTATCTCGTTTTTTGTTCTGCCGTATTTTCGTGAACGCACTTTTCCGGGCCAAGAGGGACGTCTAAGAGGGGCCTTACCGATAGACGTTGACACTGCGCTTTATGAATCTGAAGACGAAGATACACATGTTGACTATGCGGTAAGGTGGCAGCAGACCTTGGGCAGTTTAGAGCTTGGTTTGGCTTATTTTGACGGGACTTCTAGGTTGCCACAAGTGGTGATAGGGGCTGACGATGAAGGCCAAGTAAGGTTGCTGCCAAAATATAACCTGCTGCAGCAGGCTAGCATTGATGCCTTGTATGTAACTGGCTCGTGGTTGTTCAAATTAGAAGCCTTACAGGGTAAAACTTTAGATGAAAATTTCAGCGCAGCGGTCGCTGGTTTTGAATATACGCTGGTAGATTTTGCACAAAGTGGTTACGACCTTGGCCTGCTCATGGAATATCAGTATGACGAGCGAGACGAAGACCCCCTTATTTTCGGTCAGAACGATCTAATGCTAGGAGCACGGCTGCAAATAAATGATTTTTCTGGTTCTGAGTTTCTCGCAGGCTTTGTACAAGATATCGACGAGTCGAGCAGCTATTCTGCCTTTGTAGAGGTCTCAACGCGTTTAAATCAGCAGTGGAGTCTGGAATTAAACGCTTATTTCTTTTCAAGCGATGACGTGTTTGACCCAACCTTTGCTATTCGAAGAGATGACCATGTGAGCTTGCAGCTTGAATATTTCTTTTAAGAATATGAGCAATTAGCACCGCATCTTTGGTAGACTACGTAATCAACAAAATGAGTGAATAAGCCAAATATAAAAAATTAGCGTAAACCATAAGCGAGCGGGGTTTGGCAAGTTGCCAACACACGCCGTTTATTTGTGCTTTATACACTGCTTAAAAACAATAAATCAGTAAAGTAGAGATATTACATGAAGCGTTATTTAGCGATTGCATTGTTATGTTCGATGAGCTTTTCAGCTTTGGCAGACCGCAACTTTTACGGCATTTTGTCTGCAGGATATGTGCAAAATGAAATAGAAGACTATGAACTAGACAAAGCCAGTTATAAATTGGGAATAGGCTACGAAATTACTCCGCAGTGGTATTTAGAAGCTGGATATCAGGGACTTGGCGAAGAAAGTGCAAGTGGCGACCCTGGTAGCGACAAAGCGGAATTTTCATCCCTCTATCTATCGGCGCTTGGCAAAGCCAGAGGTCAATATGGCGAGCTTTTTTATCGCCTCGGCGTGATGCGCGTTGATGCTGATATAGAGAGCGCCAGCGAACTATCATGCGGCTCTGAAGTCGTGGCTTGCACCATTGGCGATAGTTTGCTTGCGGGTGCGGTAGGCGTAGGCTTTGACATGTATGTTCATCACTCAATTATGCTTCGCTTTGAAGCTGAATACATAAAGGGCGAGCAAGATTACTCTGCAAACGCTGCATATATCGGCGTTCGATACAATTTCTAGGCAATATCGCTTCTCAGTTGCGTCAGGCCTAACAGGAGTACCAATTGAAAAATGAATTAGATACCAAACTATTGCTACGCGTGTTTGATAAAATCCGCCAGCATGGTGAGCATCAAAATGAAGCCTACACACTTGAAGGCATAAAAGCCTATACTGATTTCGACGGCTACACTTTATATGTAGAAGATGCACTGGTTAAACTGAGCTTTGGCTTTCACAACCAATATCATTTTGACTATGAATCAAATAGTCACCTCGAAGCATTTGAGAAAAAACTGCTCAATATAGACAAGGCATACTGACACTTGCAGAGGCGGCACTGGGTGGTACACTTAGGTACCTTGTATTTGCTAAAGCTTTGAGCCTTGTCTAAACATTCCATAGTTGCCCCATCCTTCGAATTGCGATTTTTATTGCCCAATTTTTGGCACATCTGGCTCGCAGCCAGCATACTTTATTTGCTGACTTGGCTGCCATTTTCTTTTATTCAAACGCTCGGCAAGGGCTTTGGCCGCTTGCTGAGCACAATTGTGCCTAAACGCGTAGCCATTGCTAGGCGAAACATAGAGTTGACCTTTCCTGATTGGACCGAACAACAGGTTGATACCGTGTATCGGGCCAACATTGAACGCACCGGTATGGCGCTATTTGAGACTGCGATGGGGTGGTGGTGGCCAGACTGGCGTATTAAAAAACATTTTCATGTGGAAGGTTTTGAACACGTTGAAGCGGTGCTTGCTCAAGGTAAAGGGGTGTTTGGTCTTGCCTTGCATAATGTTAACCTCGAGTTTGCCTGCAGAGCCATTGGGTTTTGGCACCCAAGCATTGCGTTTTATCGCAAGCATAACAATCCGCTCATGGATTATTTTCAATACCATGGACGCAACCGCTGCAACAAATACATGATTCATAAACGTAACGCACGAGCGTTGATTGAAGCACTAAACGATGGCGAGCTATGTTTATATTTGCCAGACCAAGATTATGGGCCCACGCAAAGTATCTTTGTCCCATTTGGCGGTGTGGAGCAGGTGGCTACAACGACCGCGACCTTAATGTTCGCTGAAAGAGCCGATTGTGTTGTTATCCCCTTAGTCTCGCAATACACCAAAACAGGCTACAAAATTAAATTTTATCCAGCAATCGATTATTTAGCCGATAAAGACAAAGAGCGTGCACTAACTCAGCTAAATAAAGATATTTTGGAATTGGTGAAAGACCAGCCAGAGAGCTACCTTTGGATGCACAAAAGATTTAAAACGCGCCCAGAGACGGCGCCGCAGTCACTATATGAGTAATTATGGGCTTTTGGGCAAAACGTATTCTAATCATTATCGTGGTAATTGTTGGCGCGATAGCCGCTATCCTGTATATGCCGCAGGAGCCCAAGCTTGACGCTGAGGGCAATGTGATTGAAAAAAAATCGATTCAGTCAAATATGGCAAAATTTTATGAAGAGTTTAGCCTCACCTCTAGTGACAAGATTGAAGAGGAATTAGGTGAATTTGTTATTCCGCTAGACCAATCAGACACGCCTTTAGAGCAGCAAATTGCAAAGCTTCAGCATTCCCCAAGCAGTTCAAATGATAATTTTGACTGGCAAGATAACTACAAAGCCCGCGCCTTCGCCAAAGACAGCACCTTGATGGACAACGCAATGATGTACGTATCTGAAGAGGGGATGGAGCTTATATGGCATCTTAATCAAGACTTTGTTGTACGCCATCGGTTTATTTCGCATAACACTATCGCAGGCATGCTAGGTGAGCTCGCTGGCGCTGTAGATGCAAACTTTGTCAGAACAGTGCAAGTATACTACTGTGATGTGCAGCGCGTGATGGTGATTACCGACAAAGAAGACGCGGTGCTCGAAGACAGGTGCATGCGTTTATCTCAAACCTACTGAACGCGGTTTTTAACCGGTATTCTTAACCATCATTTTGTAACATCAATCTGGACACTCACTCCGGACAATCAATCAAAACAATCACTCCGAACAATCACTCAGATAAAGCACGCGTCCCAAGCACCTCATCAAAGCAGTCGCTAACGTCGTTTTGTATTTCGCTGAGCTGTTCTGATGGCTCGGCTAAATCTCTTTCTGACAGCTGCAGGCGATGGGCGAGGTGGCGCATCCATAAATAATGTGACTGCAACATGGCGCATCGCGCTTCACTTATGATGTTGCTGTCTTTACACGCCTCTAAAATTCGCAAATTGTCTGACCATTCGGATAAACGTGGATGCATTTCACAATATCGTAATACCCAATATTGAACCAAAAACTCAATATCGACGATGCCGCCATTGCATTGCTTAATATCTATGGCGCTTGTGGTGCTCCTATTCAAATGCTGCCGCATTTTTTCTCTCATTTCCCTGACGTCTTCACGCAAGGTATCTTGCTGGCGATGCAGGCCGAGCGTATTTGCGCGCAGCTGTGCAAAGCGAGCGCCAAGAGTGTCATGCCCAAAAATCAAGCGTGCTCGCACTAACGCTTGATGCTCCCATGTCCATGCCCCGGTCATTTGGTATTCAGCAAAGCTATCAATATGGCTTATAAGCAGTCCTGAGTTACCAGACGGACGCAGCCGTAAATCAATGTCGTACAAAATGCCGTGGTAAGTTTTTGTAATGCAATAATGCGTAATTTTCTGCACAAGCTTAATATAAAACTCTTGGTGACTTATCGATTTACGTGCGCCAGATTCATCTGTGTGTCCGGATTTTGAAGCCTGATACAAACAAACAATGTCTAGGTCAGAGCCATAACTTAATTCAAGCCCGCCAAATTTGCCGTAAGCCACGATCCCAAATCCCTTATCGCTAGCAGATTGATTATCAGGCACGCCGTGTTTGAGCGTAATTTGCCGCCAGGCCTGTTCAACAACTTCCGCAATAATCACCTCTGCTAATACGGTAAGCTTATCGCTTACTTTATTGATAGCAAGAGTCGCGCTAATGTCAGAAGCCGCGATACGCAATTGATAGGCGTGCTTAAACTGGCGCAGAGCATCCATCACTTCTTCTATGTCATCAGGGTCTATTCGTAGCATAAACTGCTTCAGTTCTTGGGCGCAGGCGTCTTTATATTCACTCAGGCTCGAATCATCTGGTTTTAAGTAAACAGGATGCAGTAGTTCGTCGAGTAAAATGGGATGCAGTGTGATTTGTTGTATGACCCAAGGGCTTTTTTTGCTCAGGCTGAACAAGCGTTGTCTTACGGCCGGGTTTTCAAGCAGCAAATCGATGTAAGTGATGCGACCAATAATGGTGCTTAACAAGCCAAATATTCCGGTAACCTGATTGTGATTCAGTGTTTGCTTTTCGATTTCAAATTCATTTAATAAAAGCGGCATGAGCCGATTAATCGATTTCATGCCTCGTTCACTAACCGAGGCCGTTTGTAGCTTGTTTTTGAAATCACTTAATAATTTATACAAGATTTCGATGCTGGTATTTTGCAATAAGGGGGCGAGCAAGTTTTGCGTCTCATGTTCTGTAAGAGGCAAGTCCCATAGGTCGGAAAATACGTGTTGATCCGATGATTCAGCGTTTTCTATTTCGCTGGGCGGGGCATTTGCATCGTCTATCACATTACGAAAGTGTTTATGTATGAGGCTCATAACAGCGTCAATTTGTGCGATACATTGGTCAAATGATGCCTTGTTTAAAAGGAGTGTAAGGCGTTTTTGATCAACTTCGGCATTTGGTAACGTTTGGGTTTGCTCATCATTAAAAATCTGCAAATAATGCTCAACTGTTCGCAAAAACCGATAGGCTTCGGTGAGTTCATCCAAGGCTGTCTTATCAATAAACCCATGCTCAAAAAGCGCTTTTAAGCCATTTTGCGTACTCAACTGCTGGCAGTCTGGCTCTCGCCCAGCATGTATAAGCTGCAGCGCTTGGGTAAAAAATTCAATCTCGCGAATACCACCTCGACCCAGCTTAATATTGTTTTTTAGCTGCCGTCGGCGCACTTCTTTTTCAATCAACACCTTCATTTCTCTAATAGAGTCTAAGGTGGTGAAATCCATATATTTGCGGTAAACAAAAGGCTTAATGAGGCTGTAGAGCTCATCACTGTGTGGATTATGGTTGATAATGCGCATTTTTTGCATGGCGAATCTCTCCCATGCACGCCCTTGTTCTTGATAGTAGGTCTCAAATGCTGCAAAGGGTATGACCAATGGACCGGAGTCGCCCATTGGTCGCAGGCGCATATCTACTCTGTAACAGCGGCCATGATCCGTGATTTGGTCCAGCGCTTGGATAAGCTTCTGCGCCAAACGCGTAAAAAAAACTTGGTGCTCTATTGGCTTTTTGTCGCCTTGCGTGCAGCCGGTGTGAGGATAGGTAAAAATTAAATCAATATCAGACGAGAAGTTTAACTCACTCCCCCCAAGCTTGCCCATTGCAATAAGCTGTAATTGCTGGTCGTTCTCGGGCGAACCATGCTTTTGTGATAAGAAGTTATGCAACCATTGGTAGCTGCGTTCAATAATGCAATCAGCAAGCTCAGATACTCTGTGCATAGAGGTACGGATATCTTGCAAGTGCAAAATGTCTGCCGCTGCAATTTCAATCATATTGACGTGCCGGAAAATACGAATAGCGGTATGCATTTGTGCTTCATTAGAGCAGTCTTGCAGGGTGGACTGAAGCGAAGCAAGCAGAGAAGATTTGTGGCTTCCCATCGAGAGAGCATTGCTGTCTTGTGTATCAAAAATATCGTTAGTTTGGCGCTCATGGCTAATGAGCGTAACGATGGCTTTTAGTACTTGCTCCGGATAGCGTTCACAGCCTCGGCAAATAAAATCACTAAAGGGAAGAATTAGGTCAAGCACTTCATTTAGCTTTGTATTGTCAGCTTGTCCAAATAATGCGTTTGCGTTCAAAATCGCTTGTTTAGCGCTCAAGGCGGTGCTTGTCATCATATTGATTACCTTTAAAGCCTCATGGCTTTGCCTTGTTGAAATAGCCGTCATAATGTAGGCTCATTATAAGGGGAAAGCGCTTGGGGTAAACCAATGAATTTACAAAGGATAGTATTAATCCAGCCCCTCTTAATGCAGTGATTTTCGACGCAGTGCCTTTGAGTATTGCTTTTGAGCGTTGCTTTTGACGAGTAGTTTTTGATGGATTATCTTTTGGACACATTGTTTTCAATAGATGCTCTTTGAAATTGCACTTATAAAAGAGGACTCATGAAACAGTACGTCATGAAGCAGTAAGCGATGCCTCGCGATACTTTCTAACACTTTAAGTAGGTAAAAATGGAACAACTAGTAAACTTAATGCCAATATCAAACGATTTGCCAATCTACATAGCCATTGATATTAGTATTGCTATTGTATTGCTGTTTGCAGTCAGAGCCCTGTCGGGTGTTTTTAGCAAAATAAGCGTGAGAAAAGAATTAGGTGAACGCGATAATTTTGCTTTTGGGATCAGCATCGCTGGGCGCATGCTGTCTTTGACTATTGTGTTATCGGCAGTGGTTGGCCGACATATGGGAATGGGGTTTGAGCTGGCCGCCGTGAGCATGGTGTTGTTCGGTGGCTTAGGGATTGTACTAGTGCGAGTAGGCCGATTTGCTCATGATAAGCTGGTGTTAAATCGCCTCGATAAAGACGAGATGATAGGCGAGAAGAACGTGTCTGTTGCGCTTGTTGATGCAGCGAGTGCCATAGCGGCTGCTATTATTATTAAAAGCATGATTGAATGGGCCCAAGGCGCTGATATGAATGCCTTTGTAGCAGTATTTTCCGGTGCGATTGTGGTGCTAGCAGTGCTCTTGTTTGCGACGCGTTTGTATGAGTATCGTTATGCTGAAAACAATCAAGACCATTCTTTTCAAAATACGCTTTGCAAGGGGCAAATGGCGCTTGCAATACAGCATAGCGGCAACTTAATTGGCATTGCTATTGCTGTATCGTCGGCCAGCAAACTCCTGATCTATGAGCCAGAAGCATACGTGACTAATGTAACAGGGTGGCTGACCGTGGGCTTGTGTTTAGCGGCGACCTTGATGCTTATAACTTCGCTGGCTAAACGTCTAGTATTGGTAGGCATAAAATGGAAAACAGAAGTTGCTCTACAGCACAATATTGGGATTGCCAGTATTGAAGCGGTTATAGCTGTCGGTATCGCTTTATTGTTCAGTAATATATTCGTTGTGGTCTAAGCGGTGATATTTAAACGGCAGGGTCAGCTCCCCTGATATAAGCTTGAGTTTGCTGTGTTTGCTCTGCTTTTTAATCCATATTTCTGCTTTGAGCGCGCTACTATGGTCGGGCAATTCAATGCTAAATACGAGCGTAAGGGGCGTGCGCCCTCTCAAGGCTTTAGCCGTTTTAGCTGTTTGTGCCCTGTGTTCAGAAAAACGCCTAGCAATGTCGGTTGTGATGCCTGTATAAAGCGAATTGTGACGCGTTTTAACCATGTATAAAAACCACGGTGCTACTGCATTTTCTTTTGGCACTGGTATACTCAAACTCATCACTTATCTCAAGAGCATGATATCAAGGCATGGCGCAAATTCCAGATTTTACTCAAACTAAACTTTTGATTGTTGGCGATGTTATGCTCGACCGCTATTGGTCGGGGGCCACCGCGCGTATTTCGCCAGAAGCGCCGGTGCCCGTCGTTAGTGTTTCCGATATTGAAGACAGGCCCGGAGGGGCGGCCAATGTAGCTGTAAATGCGGCGTCGTTGGGGGCAAAGACCATGCTGCTAGGCTTTACTGGTGCAGACGAGTCGGCCAGCATTTTATCGACTCAGCTTAGCGCGCGAAACGTAGAGTGCGATTTTGTTGAAATTGAAGGCTTCGATACTATAACTAAGCTGCGCGTAATGAGTCGAAATCAGCAGCTCTTGCGACTGGATTTTGAGAAGTCTTTCGCCAATGTCGACAAATCCCCTTTGATTGAAAAGTATAAAGCCCACCTAGCCACGGCAGACCTTGTTGTGTTGTCTGACTATAACAAAGGTTGTTTGAGTGACGTTGAACACATGATTAGTTTGGCAAAAGCATCTGGAAAACCCATTGTGGTTGACCCTAAAGGCGCATCATTTGACAAATACGCAGGAGCAACCGTTATTACGCCTAATATGAGCGAGTTTTCCGAGGTGTGCGGTACTCACACTAGTGAAGCTGATTTGCAAGATTTAGCGCTGAGCTGCTGCCATAGACTTGAGTTAACGAGCATATTGCTAACACGCTCTGAAAAGGGAATGTCGTTGTTTGAAAGTGGGCAAAACGGGGGTAAAGCAAGTGCATATCATTTACCCGCATTAGCAAAAGAAGTCTTTGACGTCACTGGCGCCGGCGACACGGTAGTATCTACGTTAGCCTGCAGCCTTGCCGCCGGACTTGATTTACAAAACGCGTGTCAGCTAGCAAACCATGCGGCAGGTGTGGTGGTGGGCAAGCTTGGTACGTCAACCGTAACGACAACTGAGCTTGCGCTCGCGATGAATTCTCATAAGTCGGTCGATGGCGGAGTGATGAACGAGGCGCAGCTTAAGGTCGCTTTTAAGCAGGCAAAAGCGCGCAAAGAAAGGATCGTATTTACCAACGGTTGTTTTGATATTCTTCATGCAGGCCATGTAAGTTATTTAACCGAAGCGGCTGCACTAGGCGACCGTTTAATAGTTGGCGTGAACTCAGACGCCTCAGTCAGCGCTTTGAAAGGGCCAGGGCGGCCAATTAATAATGCATCTAGGCGTATGTCGGTGCTTGCCGGTTTGGCTGCAGTAGACTGGGTGGTAGAATTTACAGAAGATACGCCTTTACGCATTATCAGTGAGCTGCTGCCCGATGTATTGGTCAAAGGTGGGGATTATCAAGTAGACGAAATCGTTGGCGGCAATGAAGTCAAGGCCAATGGTGGTGTCGTGAAGGTGTTGAGCTTTGAGGATGGCGTGTCGACAACCGGCATTATTTCTCAGATATTAAGTCAGTAACGGTCTCTGTATACACGCTCTATGAAAATACTATGGTCAGATTTAAATGGTGTATACTCTTTCACCAGCAAGTTAATGGATAAACGCGCAGTTCGCAAATAGTGGAAATTTATCATGTATGAAAGTTATTACGGTCTTAATTCAAAACCTTTTCAGTTAACGCCAGACCCTGAGTTTTTCTTTGCAAGTAAGCTACACAAAAGAGCTATGTCTTACTTACAATATGGCCTGAGTCAGGCCGAGGGCTTTATTGTTATCACCGGTGATATTGGAACGGGTAAAACGACCATTGCCAATAGCTTATTAAATAACATCGAAGAAGACATATTTGCGGCTCAAATTGTTACTCCTAAGCTTACTCCCGATGAATTAGTCAAAATGGTCGCCTCTAAATTTAATCTACCGGCAGAGGGACGTTCAAAATCTGATTTACTTGAGAGCATTCAAACATTTTTGCAACAGCTTAACGCCGCCGGAAAGCGCGCGTTGCTGCTGGTTGATGAGGCGCAAAACCTGCCATTAGAGACTATTGAAGAATTACGTATGCTGTCAAATTTTCAGCTAAACAGTAAGCCGCTTTTGCAAAGTTTTTTGTTGGGGCAAGCGGAGCTACAGCCGATTTTACGTGCACCGAATATGGAGCAATTTAGACAGCGTATCGTCGCAAGCTGTCACTTAACTCCTCTCAATAGAGACGAGCTTAAAGAGTACATCGAGCATCGCCTACAACACGCGGGGTCAACAAAAGACGGTTTAATCACCGATGCCGCCTACGACGCCATCTATAAATTTACAAATGGTGTGCCCCGTAAAACGAATACACTAATGGACCGCGTATTGCTGTTCGGTTTTTTAGAAGAGTTACAAACTTTTGATGTGGATGATGTCAGGCAAGTGATTGAAGAGGTGAGAGGGGAGATGTTTGTCTCTAAATCTGGCTTTGAGGAGTCTGGCGAACAAGCACACGATGGCTCAAAAGAAGCTGAATCGGTTAAACCTGAGACCGAATTTCTCACTCCCAATGGTAATAAAATACAAGAAGCAGCGTACTATAAAGAGATGTTGGGAGAGCTTGTTGACGCGCTTGATGATGCCATAAAACATAAGATTAAATTGACGCAATATATTGATAAAATGCTAAAGCAAAAGTATCAAGCCTACGTCCGTCTTAAGAAAGACGATTAGACGAGAGCTTAGCGTAAACATTACTTATCCCGAGTTGAGCTTACTTAATACTGGCAGCTAAAAACGGCCTGTGTCGGCAGAGTGTTATCGACGCGTATCAAACTCATAACGGATTTCAACAGAGAACCTGTTGTCTGTTAACGGGCCTCTTATTCCCTGAATTCCGCCTGCGTTACCAATCGTGTCTCCGTTTCTATCAAGATAACGATACCCAGCAGATGCAAAAAAACGACGCGTAAAACGTCTCTCTAATCTGATTCCAGCTTCTTTGATGACACTGCCGGTTAGTTCGTCATCAGTATCGCGTTCAACATCTGAATAAGTCAGGTTGGCATTAATTGAGGTACGCTCACTTATTTGGAAGTTTGCTTGTAGGCGGCCGGTGATGGTATCGATATCTCTAAACGATTCTACCTCTTCACTGTTGCTTTTGCTGATTGACGCGCTTAAACGAGTACGTCTTAAATCTAAGGCCGTTTGGGCCGTTAAGGCCTTACGAATAACAACTCGGTCGTTTAACTCAAAGTCGTTAATTAGACCAGGAACAAGAATGTCATCTGGTCCTAAATCTTCTTCGCTTATACCGTCTGACAAGCTGCAATCGCTCAAATCTGTACTGCCGTTGGCGCAGACAAACAAACCTTGTTCTTGATTAAAAAGAAGTTGAGAGTTGGTCGTGACATTCTCCGTGTACGTTATTCCACTGCGCCAATTTCGTAAATTGTGATTAAACCTAAAGCTTCCAGAGCTGCCAAAAAACCTGCGAGCATAGCTGCCGCTGAGACTGGTGCGTGACGAGAGATTCCACCGCAGGTCAACACTTAAATAGTCATCTTCGTCGTCGTCTTCGCCCAAGCGGCCTTTTGTTGTTGACCGATTCCACCCAAGTTCAATAAAGCGATTATTTGAAGGTTGCCAAGCTACGCCAATACCATAAGAATAAAACTCTCGAAGTGCGTTTGTGCTCTCACCGGTAATACTATCGTCACGGCTAATGTCATTGTTCTCGTAATAGCCTAATAAACGTAGGCTTACATCTGCAGAAACATTGCTACCAACGGTGAGATTCACGGTTTGACTTTCAAAGTCTTGGTTATTTTCACGGTCAGACTTCCTAAAAGTGCCGCTAACATCATACAAGAATGGTCTTAAATCTCTTCCACTCTCAATAAACACGGTGGCGTCAAGGTTTGTGCTACTTATATCGATTTGTCTGGAGTCGGGTGATATCTCTCGTGCCTCAGACTTAGAATCAATAGAGCTGATGCCCGCACGAGCACTAATGCCAACGTATCTACCGGTGGGCATGCTTAGCGTTAATGAGGCTGCATTGGTTTTATTTTTGCGGAGGTTTTCAGCGTTTAATAAAAAATCGTCTACAAGAAAAGAGTTTGCCGACTGCGAACGGTAATTCTGGGTGCCGTTTACCTGTAAGTTAAGCAGATTTTCAATAACGTCGTATCGACCCAAGTAATTAAAATCGGTGTAGTTGTTACTCGCATCAGCGTCATCTAACGAACGCCTAACATGGTTGTGAGTAGCTCTAACTAATGCACTGAGGTCTTTAGATTGGTAAGTTGCTGATAAAAATGGACGAACAATGAGGTTGTCAGAATCGATGTCGTTATCATTTTCAATATCTTCAACCGACTGAATAACATACTCAGTCGAAACACCGGCATTCAGGTCAAGCTCCCCTGACAAGGCGAAGTTGCTTGCGAACAGAGCAACTGCCATGCCGCTATATTGTGTAATCCGCTTCATCGTTGGTTTTTCGCCCTTTCCATAAGTTCAGACCTAATCATCCATATTCTTGACGGCTCAGTAACTATGCAGGCTCTCGGTCAGAGCCATAATAACTGTAGCCGTAGTATCCGCCGGTTTCGGTATTGGTAATCGATTTATTAACAACAAAACCGATGGCCATATCTGGGTTTAATCGCTCAACAGAATGTTGAATGTCGTGAAGCTTAGTACGGCCTTCTTCTACCACAATGACCGCTTGACCAGCAAAACTTGCCAAAACAGCCGACTCATTAATGCCAATTAGAGGGGGCGTGTCGATGATGACCACACGGTCTTTATATCGAGTAGAGAACTCATTCACTGTTTCACTCATGATCCCGCTTGCTAGCAATTCGGTCGACAAATGGTGAGAACTGCCCGCCGGGATGATGCGCAATTTGGGAACGTTTGTGCGGTAAATAACATCGCTTATATCCTCAGACTCACCTAATAAATAATCCATTAACCCCTTCTTCTCTGGGACAGCTAAGGTACGCAATACGTTGGGTTTGAGCACATCTGCATCCACCAGTAACACCGTTTTGTCTTGTTCGGCGGCGATACTTAGAGCAAGGTTCACGGCGGTAAAGGTTTTGCCCTCTGAGGGGCGAGCGCTGCTCACCATAATAATATTGCTATTGGCTAGGGTCTTAGAGAGTGGACCAAAAGCGTTCTGAATCAATTTGCGCTTTATTTCTCGGTACTCTTCATTAATTTGTCGTCGAGCGTTGGTGAGTGTGACAAAGCCAAGCGCTTCTAACCGTGCGACGTCGATGTCGATGTGCTTGTCGGTCTCGGCCTGCTTGCTCGCAATTACATCATCGATATTGTGCTCGTCTGCAGGAGACCCAGACACTGCTTTTTGCTCCGAGACCTCTTGCTCTGGACTCTGTTGCTCTGAAACGTTTGCCGCCGAGTTGTCTAAAGGTGCGTTATTTTCATCAGCACCCGTATTGTCTGCTGCCGCAGCGTCGTCATTTGTTACCGCCTTTTGAGCCTGCTGGTCTTTTTGCTTTTCAGCCGCCCGTTCAAGCGAAGTTTGGCTTTCTTGCGTTTGAGCATTAAGCTCAGTGCCTGCGCTGCTCCCATCTGCTTCTTTTGCAGATGTTTGCTCTGCGGCGCGTTTAGCAGCTTCAGCTTCTTTTTGACGTTGCAATGCCTTTTCTATCGTACTTTTCATGACATCACCTTACTTAATACGTCGATATTCATGATATCTGCCACTACCAATACGCTATACATAAAGAGGATAGCTCCGCTAGAGGCAATAAACACAAGCATCCTTATGCGATTGCGCTTTTTGACTGCTTCCATTTGCAGGTGAGTAACCGCGCCTAAAATTGGGAAGCCGGTCATTGAGGTAAGCTGCTGACCACGCACCAATACCGGAGTGACTTGGCTTAATAAAAATGCAATGCCAATCCCAGAACCGAAACCAACAAACAAAATACCAGTATAAAAAATAAAGCGATTAGGACCTGTCGGCTCAGGTGGCGCTAGAGGCGGTTGTATGATCCTAAATTGCAGGTCTTCTGACGAAACTTCAGCACGTTTGGTAATGTCAGCAGACTCTTTGCGTGCAAGCAGCTCTTCGTATTTTTGTTTAACAATATCGTAGTTTCTGTTTTTTGACATACCTTCCGCTTCTATTTGCGGAACAAGATCAATCTTGTTTTGTAAGTCGGTGATCTTAGTCAAAAAGTCGGATTCTCGCACGCGCAATGATGCGATTTGGCCTTCTAACTTGCTAATTTCTAGAGTTATTTCTTGGTTTAGTGGATTGAGCGGTACGTCAGCTGTGTTTTCTTGGCTGAGGAAGGCTTGTACTTCCTTGTCACGCGCTTCTTGTAGAGAATTAAGTAAGGCCGTGGTTTCTAGCACGTCAGGATGTTGGTCAGTAAAGCGCAGCCGTAAAACGTCTAATTGCTCTTCAAGGCCCTTAATTCGAGAATCAAAGCGAGTTGTGATGCCGGGTGCGGAGTCACCGTTTCGTGCAGAAAAACTGTCAGACGATGCCCGCTGATTGGTTAGCCTAGATTTCAGCGCGTTTGCCTGTTGCTGTGCCTCTCTAATGGCTAAGCGTGTGTCGCTGAGTTGTTGTGTGAGGTTTTGCAGATTGCTGTGAAATGTTCCCTGCATCGGGAGTATGTCAGCATGTTCGCGCTGAAAATCAGCTCTTTGTTGCTCCGCCTCTGACAGACGCGCTTCATATTCGGCGATCTGTTCATCTAAAAATCGTGTTGCGGTATCTGAATCCCGTCGGTTATTACCCAGTGAGCCCTCTACAAATAAGTCTAAAGTCTCCTGCACAACGGTTCGGGCCATTTGCGGGCGCTCTGCTGCAAAGGAAATAGTAAATATGTTGTCACGACCGGTAGAACGAAGTTTGATAGAGCTTGTAAGCATGGCAATGAGCTCTTCGTACTCGGCATCATTTGTTACAGTTATGTCTAGATCCGATTCTCTGGCAATTTCTTCAACGTTGGCCCTGCTCAAAAGCGTCTTGGCCATCATTTGTACCTCTTGCTCTGGATTTGAGTATATCGAAATACCCACGAGCAAGGGCGCTAGCATTGAACGGGTGTCTACAAAAACTTGAGCTTTTGACTCGTACACATCGGGTAAATTGGCCACATAAGCAAAGCCAATAGGACATATCAGCCAAGAAGAAATGATAAGATACCGCTTTCGAATCCAAATCCCTCGGATATAATCCAGTACGAGCTGGATTGTTTGTTGAAAATCTTGCATTTAGTTTCTCAGTGTTTAGAACCAGGCTTCAGGAATAATGACGACATCGCCTGGCAATATATCTACGTTCTTGGAGATATCACCTTCTTTAATAAGGTCGTCAATGTCAATTTCGAAGGTGCGTTGCTGACCATCAACCACGCGCACCAATTTGGCATTATTGCCGTTGGCAAACTCAGTTAAACCACCCACTTCAATCATTAAATCTAGTAAGGTCATATGCTGAGTGTAGTTTACAGCGCGTGGGTTAGTTGCTTCACCGATTACGCGCACTTGCTCGCTAAACGGACCTACAAAACCTCCCACCGACACCGTGACGCGAGGATTGTTAATATAGGTTGAAAGCTGTTCTTCAAGCTGTCGAGCAAGCATGGTAGGAGTGCGGCCTGCAACCTCAACGTCTTCAACGAGGGAGGTGGTCACTTTGCCATCTGGGCGTACTGTGAATGAGCCTGAAATTTCGGGATTACGCCACACGAATATAGAAAGTTGGTCTCCGGGGCCTATCAAATATTGGTAGTCGTTAACATCTGTGGTGAGAGACGCTCTGGATGTGGCGCTCGGTAAGTCGCTGTGGCTGGCACAACCGCTCAGTAATGCTGCACTAAACAAAGTGCTTAAAGCGATGAAAAATTGTAGCGAGTATTTCATGAGATTTTCCTTAATGTATCCGCTTTTTGTGTGCTTTTGAGCACCGCCATTATATTATTATGAAGCGCCGAAATTATGCACTAATTAATTAAGAATATCACTAATTACGCATTTAAAAACAGTATTTACGATTTGCCGCATTACTCTATAATGCATGCATTTCTAATGTAATGCCGCTAGACTGCACGCGCAACCTTTAATTTTTAATGCGTTTATCTATATAAAGGAATATTTAACAACATGCCTTCATCTCAGCAATCTAAGAGCCGTCGCTCGGCAAAGCTCGTTATTTGCGAAGCCGCAATCATTGCGTATGTCGCCTATTTTGCTGCGTTAGGCCTCAAATGGTTAGACATAATTTATTCTGCAAACACCTTAACTATCCTGTTTAACGTTGCGATATTTACGGTGTCAGTTGTGTTAATTAATTTGTCGGTTGGTTTGTACGAAGCAAGACTAAGAGAGCCCTTTAGAGGAATTATTCGGCGGATATTCGTCAGCGTTATTCTTAGTTTTTTTGCCGTGACCATTATCTCTAACGTCATTGTTTCTCAATTTGCGCCTAATCCTCTTTATGCGCCAACCGCCGTTCCCTTGATTGTGTTGGCCTTAGTCATCTTTCGGTATTTTATACACAATACCGATACCTTTTACAGCAGGCCTAAGCTCTTGATTATTGGCGCTGGCGTTCGTGCGTCGGTTATCGAAAAGCGTATGCGCCGCGATGTAGACTGCGCTAACTTTGAGCTTTTAGGATTCGTGCCAATTGCAGGGGATGATAAGCAAGAAGGTATCAAAAACGAAAAGCGCATTGATATCGCTTTGGATGACGAATTAATTGAATATATTTCGGTAAACGAGGTGGCTGAAATTGTTATTGCCTGCGATCAGCGTCGCGGCACGCTGCCGATAAAGGTTTTGTTTGATGCGCGTTTAAAAGGAATCAAAGTCACTGACTTACTCGATTTCATGGAGCGCGAAACGGGACAAATTGTGGTGGATTTAATGTATCCGAGTTGGGTCATTTACTCCAATGGGTTTCAGTCGCAAAACTACTTCAGAGAATTAATGGATTTTTGGCTAAACATTACCTTAGCGGCGATATTGTTGTTTATCACCTGGCCCATCATGCTGCTCACAGCCTTAGTCATTTATCTTGACGATGGTAGGCGCACAGGTGCATCGGTGTTATATCGTCAAGAGCGCGTTGGCAAAGATAATCGGCCCTTCGATATTTTAAAATTTAGAAGCATGCGACCAGATGCTGAACAAGACGGCGCTCGGTGGGCCTCAAAGGACGACAACCGCGTTACCTCTATCGGCGCATTTATAAGAAAATATCGTATCGATGAGCTTCCACAATTGCTTAATGTTATTCGCGGCGATATGTCATTCATTGGCCCGAGACCCGAGCGTCCCGAATTTGTAGAGCAACTTATCAAAGAAGTACCTTATTACGCGCAGCGGCATAATGTAAAACCGGGTTTAGCCGGTTGGGCGCAACTTAACTATCCTTATGGCGCGAGCGTGAAAGACTCATTAGAGAAACTGAAGTTTGATTTATACTACGTGAAACATCAGAGCCTGTTGCTCGACTTGCTGATTCTCATTCGCACCGTTGAAATCATCTTGTTTGGAAAAGGGAGATAACATGACCAATGCTTCGCTAGGCAAAGCACGTTGTCATGCAATGACGGTTGACGTTGAAGATTACTTTCACGTATCTGCATTTGAGTCGGTTATCTCACCCGATGACTGGACTAGCATAACGCCCCGCGTGGGTGACAATACCCATCGCTTAATTGATTTGTTCAATGAAAACGGCGTTAAAGCAACGTTTTTTACCCTCGGCTGGGTAGCCAAGCACTGTCCAGACGTAATTAAGCGCATTGTCGATGAGGGCCATGAACTGGCTAGCCACGGTACTAATCATCGTCGCAACACCTTGATGTCAGAAGCCGATGTCAGGCAAGATATCGTTGAGAGTAAAGATATTCTAGAGCAGACATCAGGCCAGCCCGTTATTGGCTATCGTGCGCCTAGTTTTTCTATCGATAAAAGCAATGAGTGGGTCTTTGACATACTGGTAGAGCTTGGATTTAAGTATTCAAGCAGCACCTATCCGATCGCCCACGACTTATATGGCGTGCCCGATTGGCCGAGGTTTGTGCACAAGCGCAAAGAGGGTATTGTTGAAATTCCAGTGCCAACGCTTGCTCAAGATAAAGGCAATAAGGGCATTGGTGGCGGAGGCTATTTCCGACTGTATCCGTATTGGTTATCAAAACGACGGATTGATGCTTATCTGAGGCAAACTGGTCAGCCCTATAATTTTTATTTCCACCCGTGGGAGATTGATAAAGACCAGCCTAGGGTAAAAAATGCACCGTTTAAATCCCGCTTGCGACATTACATAAATTTGAGTGCGATGGAGGGAAAACTCGTAAAACTCATGCAAGACTATAAATGGTCGAGCATGTCCGAAATATATAAGGACGATATATTTTGATAACAGCAGACTACCGCAGCAGTGAACTATTACGCATGGCATTTGCCCTTGTAGCATTAGGGCTTTGGACTTTATTGGTTCATGATGCGATTTACAGTGCATCGGTAATCTGGATTGGTAACGAAATATTTAATCATTGTGCTTTGGTTATCCCAGCGAGCATTTATTTGATATGGGAGCGGCGAAAGCATATCAATTGGCAACAAGCACGCAGCTCATACCTTGCGCTGCTGATTCTTTTTGGCCAACTTATTCTGTTTTTATTGGGCTCGGCCGGCGATATCCAACTGTTTCAGCATATTGCGGTATTTGCCATGTTGCCCACCTTGTTTTGGTTTTTTGTGGGCGACAAAATCGCGTGGCAACTGCAGTTTCCTCTTGTGTTTGTCTTATTTGCAGTGCCGGTTGGTGAAGAGCTAGTTCCCTTTTTACAAGAGATTACCGCCGACATCTCGGTGTATATGCTTCAACTTTCTGGTATTCCGCTTTTTCGTTCAGGTTTGTTTATCGAAATACCTCAGGGCAAATTTTTAGTCGCAGAAGCCTGTTCGGGAGTTAGCTTTTTAATTGCGTCGATTGTAATAGGTAATTTGTATGCCTATATGAATTTGCGAACGGCCTCGCGGCGCATTTGGTTTGTGGTCCTTTCTGTGATTGTGCCAATATTGGCTAACGCAGTGCGTGTTTACGGAATAATACTGGTGGGCTATTGGTCTGATATGGAGCATGCGGTAGGTGCCGACCATTTGATTTATGGATGGTTTTTCTTCGCTTTCGTGATCATCCTGCTTTTGCTTATTGGCGAATGGATTCGAGCCCGTGAGACTAGGTCGCTCAAGTCAGCCGAAAATGCGTTAAACCATGAAAATGCATTAAACCATAATGCATCGGCCACACCAAAATCCGATGATGAAAAGCAAGTTAGCTCAAGCTTCCCCCTGCCGGTGCGCAATTTTTCCATAGCAACATTGACTACATTATGTACTTTCCTGCTACTGAGCCTTTATCAACAGTATCGCATGAGTAATTTATCGGCGTCGGACACGCCTTATCCGAGTTTAACGCTCAGCGCAGTTAAGCTCGCTGGGTCATCAAGCCCGCTTGAATGGCAACCCCTGTTTAAGCGCGCAAGCGATGAAGTAAAGCAAACATATCGCCTCGAAGATGAAGAGTTTGATGTTTACTATGCCTATTTCGACGGAAGCGATGGCGAACTCGTTTCCTCCTTACACCGTTTGTATCAGCAAGACCGCTGGACCTTAGTAAATCGCGATAGAGTTACCATTGACGGCGATACAATGCTTGTTGACAACATTACCTCATCGGTTGGGGTTAAACGTAGCGTGTATTATTTTTACATCGTTGATGGTCAATGGATGATATCGAGACAGCGCGCTAAATTGCAGCAAATAGCGGCTACCCTACAGGGTGTTCAAAGCCAGGGAGCAATTATTGCAGTGTCGTTTGTCGACACTCAGGATCAAGATAAATCGCACGATGCGGTACTTGACTTTGTCCACAGCAGTGTCTCGTCAATTTACCTCAATTAGCAGTGTTTTATTTATGCCAAATTATCTTTCAATAAGCGCAATCATATGACAGGCGGTCGCGTAATGGGCAATAAACGCATTTTGCTGTTAACCGAGAATTTCCCACCTACATCTGGGGGAAGCGGTCGATGGTTTTGGGAGTTGTATTCTCGCTTGCCCTCTGAGCAAGTCGTGGTGCTTACCAACGAGCATATCGACGGGCCGCTCTATGATGCGCAAACAAGTATGCGAATACTAAGAATGCCGCTGAGCTGCCCAGAGTGGGGACTGAAGAGCTGGCAGGGCTTAAAGTTTTACATACGCACAGTTTGGCAACTGCGCCGCTTGGTGAAACAGTATGAAATCACTGAAATTCATTGCGGACGTGTCATTCATGAAGGCGTAAGTGCTTATTTGCTAAGTCTACTAAGCGGTATTGATTATATCTGTTATGTTCATGGCGAAGACGTTGAAACAGCTGCGACAAGTGGTGAACATAATTTAATGGTTAAGCAAGTCTGTAAACGCGCGTCTTATCTTATTTGCAATAGCCAAAACAGCGCCAATATCGTTACTCGCCTCAATTATGCACCAGCTCATAAATTAAATATTTTGCACCCGGGAGTGGACTGCGAAAAATTTGTGCCTACGGCGCTCGATGCTAATTTCAGAGCGAAAATGGGATGGACCGATAAGCGCGTTATTTTGACGGTAGGGCGTCTACAAAAACGCAAAGGCCAAGATAGGATGATAGAGGCCATGCCCCAGATTTTATCTCGCCATCCAGATGCTCTTTATGCAGTAATCGGCAGCGGGGAATGCAAAAATGAACTGGAGGCTTCAGTGAAGACCCTTAAGCTTGAAGCAAGTGTACAACTGTTAAGCGAAATTTCGGATGCTGATATGATTGCCTGTTACCAGCAATGCGACTTGTTTATTTTACCCAATAGAACAATCGATAACGACATCGAGGGTTTTGGAATGGTGTTGGTTGAGGCTCAATCGTGCGGGAAAGCCGTGGTTGCCGGTGACTCTGGCGGCACTAAAGAAACCATGCGCATTGGCCAAAGCGGATTGGTGGTTGATTGCAGCGATGCTGCAAACATTGCAGATACAGTCAACACGCTTTTAAGTGACCCTGAGCAACTTGTCGAAATGGGTAAAAAGGGCAGGGAGCACGTTATCCAAGAGCTCGATTGGCGAGCGCATGTGGAAAAAGCTACGGCTTTATTCGAAGGCCGCCAATAAGCTAGTATCATGCACCGGCAGCGTTCAAAGCGTCTTTAACTGCTGACCAGGGTTTCCAGCAATTAATACATTACCATCAAATTCCTGAGCAACCACAGCACCGGCGGCAACTACACATCGGTCACCTACACTAGCCATCAAAAGCGCGCAATTTCCTAACCAACAATTTTCGCCAATCGTGATTTTTTCAAAGTGACCTCCCTGATCTCGTATTGGGACATCAGGATTGTCAAAGTTGTGCTGTTTTTTACCGCTCATAATATGAACGCCACTGCCAATCAGAGTATCTTTGCCAATTGAACACAGACCAATATTGCACTGCGGTCCTATGTATACGCCTTCCGATATTTCTATGTCTGCTTGGGAAAAAACGGTGCCAAAGCCAATAAATACGCTCGGATGAAATTGTTTTAAGGTAAATCGATAAAAGCCCGCTCGAAGATAAGCGCCGATTTTACCGGGCAATAACGACAGCAATTGACTCATGCTAGAAATTGCCTCATCTTTGCCACCCAATAACGCAAGCAGGAAGAATATGAGAGTAAACGGCAGCATAATTAGGGCAGCAAGACTTTGCAGGACTATTTTAATTACTTGTCTCAAGCGTTAGTTCCCTTCTTAATAATTCGCTCTAATGGCGCCAACACGCTTTCCCACGAATAATGTTGACGGATAGTTTCATGGGCATGTTTGCCGATATCTGCCGCTAAGTCAGCGTTGTTAGCCAAGGCTATGCAATGACTGATGAAGGCCTGCGGCGAATCGGCTATCACAATATCGTAATTGTGCTGACTTTCAATGCCCTCTGCACCGAGTGGGCTGCTAACAACAGGCAGAGCGCATGACATTGCCTGCAATACTTTGTTCTGCACGCCTCTGGCTATTTGAAACGGCGCAACAAAAATTTGTGCTCGGTTAAAATATGGCATGATATCGTCAACAAAACCGGTAATTTCGATGCGACTGTCTTTTGCTAAGGCTTGTATTTTTGCGTCAGGATTCATGCCCGCGATGGTGAAGTGGGCATGGGGGACTAGCTCGCAAATTGCGGGCCAGCAGTTCTCTACAAACCACAGCACAGCGTCAATGTTTGGCTTATAGTCCATCACACCGGTAAATAAGAAATGGACGTTTTCAGTTTCTTGGATGTGAGGTTTAAACTCATTTTGATCTATGCCGTTGCCCAGAATGTGAAGATTGTCGCACTTGCACACGTGCGTTTGAAACAGTTCGTATTCGGCCCGAGCAATTAAAAAAGCGGCGTCAAAATAAGCGACTGATTGTGCTTCAAGCGCTTTGATCAGCCTTTGTTCCCGTTTGTAGATTAGAGTCATGGGCCACGACGCTGAATGAGCGTATTGCTGCCACTTGTCTGAATCAACGTCCATAAAGTCCATAAGCAACAATGGCTTTTTGTCGTAGTTTGCCTCTAAATTAAGATCAAAGACATATTTGGCTAAGGATGAGGCTGAACAAAAGATAAGGTCGGCTTGATGAGCGTGCAAGCATATTTGTGCAAACAAGGCGCGAGAGAAGAAGTTTGCCTCGCTAATGGCGCGCCCAGTCAAAAGGGCGGCGGCAAATCGCACAAACTTGTGCGCCAAAGGTTTTGTAACAACAGTGACACCTAATTTATCAGACAGTTGATTCGCGAACTCCTCATCTGTATCCGATTCGACAGGGGAGAATACGGTTACATGATGACCTATTCGGCACAAATACTCGATTTGATGATATGAGCGCAGCTTTTCGCCTTTATTCGGCGGAAAAGGAACTCGCTGCGCGATAAACAGTATGTTGGCCAAAAGAAAGGATGCCTTGATAGCTTAATTAATCGGTAATGTAAGACTACACAATTGCTCGGATAAATTCATGCAGTAAATGATTAAAAGCACTTGCGTACTCAAGGCGTGCGTTTTGCGTTATTATTGACCTCTATACGATATATATTTTTAGATGACGATAGGTTGTTCATTGATGCTGCAAACTTTTCGGCGAATCGCTTGTTTTTTTTGTATTGCGCTAGCATGTGTAATATTGCTTGTGAATCTATATGGATTGACCCAGTCTCTGCGACCACCGGTGTTTTTTTCAGATGAACTTAGGTTTGGCGAAGGTGACATCAGCTTATCCTTAGAAGAGTATCGACAAGCTGTAGAGAGAAAGCCCCAAGAAGATGACTTGGCATATGCAAAACGACTTGCCGCGGTAATCGCAAAGGGAACCGCGCATATACATTGGGAAAGATATGAGCCCGCTAAATTTAATCAGCTTGTACCGATATGGGAAAATTGGATTTTGCACGTTGTAGGGCGATTTTCGGGGATCCCTGAGTTTGAGCGTTACCACTTTGTCACGCCTGAAAAAAGCATGGAGCGCGGCATTGGCATTTGCGGTGAGGTGTCTATGCTGATGACAACTCTTCTAGAAAATAATGGGATAGAGGCCAGTATGGTAACGGTGCCCGGGCATGTATTGGTGACTGCCGATTTTGCAGACAAAACCTACATATTCGACCCGGATTTTGGTGTTGTTTTGCCCTATGCCGCACATGAATTAGCAGATAATGCAGACAGCGCGAGTCAGCTTTATGTTGAAGCGGGCTATAAAGACTACGACAAGGCGTTTTTTCAACGCGCCTTCACCCAGCCCTTTAAACTGTGGAGGGGGCCTGAGCACTTTATAAGCAACAAGTATTATTTTGAAAAAATCTCGTATGGGTTGATTTGGATAGTCCCCATCTTTCTGATAATAGTTGCGTTATTGATTAAACCCACGCGCACAAAGCAAAGGCGAGATGGCGCAAATGGAACTTGATATATGCAAAAGGTAAATGCACATGTAAGGCGCTTGTTGCTCGGTTTAGGCGCGTGCATTTTGCTTTGCGTATTGCTTGCTACCTTTTTGCTGAACAGCGATGAGGCTCGCGCTTTTTTAAGCCCTAGTCTTATAGACTCATTTTCCTCACAAGGCTCTTCTGTTAAAACGCCAACAACTGTGCTTAAAAAGTTTATGTCAGAGCAACTGCCCGTGCCTGATGATTTTTACATTGAGCGAGTCGACAGCAGTAAAAGCTTGTTAGCAGCACTTGCTAACGCAAACAAGCGTGGTGGCAGCACCGCTATTTATTTACACGACGGCGAGTACCACATCAATCAAACCTTGCGCGTACTGTCCGACAATATCATGCTGTTGTCGGTGTCACAGAATCCTTATACGACAATCATTAGAAGCCGCGGTATGCGCCGTACCTCGGGAGTGCAAAACGTATTAGAGGTCAGGGCTAGCGGCTTTGTATTAGATGGAATCACTTTAAGTGATGCGCCTAATCATCTTATTCAGATTGCGGCAGAAAATCAGGCGAGTAAGCCAATAATAAGAAATTGCATATTACAGGATAGTTTTGAGCAACTGCTGAAAGTCAGCTATGACCAAGCATCACGGCCTAACAATATTTCACACGATGGCTTGGTAGAACACTGTATATTTCAATACACCCGCGGCATCGCTCCTTATTACTACACAGGAGGCATAGATGCTCTGGGCGCAAAAGGCTGGCGCGTACAGAACAATATTTTTAAAGACATAGCGAGTCCCGGCGGACGCATTGCGCAACATGCCGTGCACTTTTGGATAAATGCCTCAGATAACAAAGTAACCAACAATATATTTATTGATAACGACCGCTCCATCGGCTTTGGCATGAAGCTAAAAAATAGAGATACCGATACGCTTGAGTATTTTAGTGAGGGCGGCGTAATCAGCGGCAATGTGATTTATCACACTAACAATGGTGACCCGTTTGCAGATACCGGAATTATTCTTGAGGCCAGCCCCAATACGCGTGTTGAAAATAACTATGTATTTATGCAGCACAGTTATCGTAATGCTATTGAATATCGCTTCAAGGAAACGCGCAATGCAGTAATAAAAGACAACTTTACTAATCGCGCAATTCGCTCTAGAAACGGCGGCAATGCGCGACTGATTGATAATAGTGATGACCTAGATTCACTAGTGTTTTTTGACCAGCTAGAACGTATAATACGAGACCATCATATCGAACATTTGGCTCATCCTATGAAGGGAAGCGATAAGCATGATTAAGATAGCGTTTGTGCATAGTGTGGCCAAAATTGGTGGTGCCGAGCGCGTATCACAAATGCTCATGCAGGGCTTAGGTAAGGCAGACTTTACCAGCGCGCTCGTTTGCCCAGAACACGGTGACCTCATCAGCTGGGCTCAAAACAACAACATTGCATCTTTTTTGCTTCCTTTAGAGCAACCCGGTTTATCGACCGCATTAAGTACTCTTAGCCAGACTTTTCAATGGTATAAATTTTTAAAGGCGCAAGGAATCGATATTATTCATACCGCCGACCCTTATTGCACGAGGGCAGTTGCAATAGCAGCGAAGTTGGCAGGCGTGAAGTTGCTTTCTCATTTTCATTTTCCTTTTACCTTAGGTCAGCTTACTTGGTTGCTAAGGGGGATGCCGCGTTCAGACCGCTACGTATTTTGTTCCCAAGACCTTCAGTCAGACATCACCAAGCACTTGGTCACATTAGCGCCAAATGCATCGTGTGAGGTGATTCACAATGGCGTTGATGTTTCGCGTTTCTCGCCAAGCACAAAAAAAGTGCGCGAGTCCTTGCATGTCGGTATTGTGGCGAACTTGCAAAAAAGAAAAGGCCATGACGAATTTATTGAGATGGCCGCTATTTTAGTTAGCAATTATACGCACCTTCATTTTCATATTATCGGTGGCGACATATTAGAAGCACCCCGAGAGCCCTACTTAAAACAAAAATGCACGGAAGCTGGCTTGCAATCCTCTATGACCTTTCATGGTCAAGTACCTGATGTACTAAAACTTTTGGATGAACTCGATATCGTTGTTTGTGCATCACATCAGGAGGCCTTTCCGATTGCGATATTAGAGGCAATGGCGATGCAAAAAGCGATTGTGAGTACGCGTGTCAACGGCATTCCAGAGGCAATTGTAGACTCAGAATCTGGCTTGCTAGTAAATGCGCACGACCCATCACAGCTGGCACAGGCCGTTGCTAGCCTCATTGATGATGAAAGCAAACGTAGTTACCTAGCAAATAATGCTCGCAAGCGGGTGGTTGAGCACTTTGGCCTAGAAAGCTTTGTAACAAAGTTTGAGCAAACCTATAAGAGTCTGACGTGAGTAAGTGTATCAATGGTCTAGTGAGCATTATCATGCCCATCTATAACCGAGCACGATTTCTCGCTCAGGCTATAGATTCAATTTGTGGTCAACAATATACGAACTGGGAGCTAATTATTGTTGATGATGGTAGCTCTGACGACTCCTTGAGCCTTCTTGCAGACTTGGTCAAAGATATTACACAGCCTATTGTTATACTTGAACAGACTAATCAAGGCCCAGCGGCTGCACGTAATGCCGGTATAAACGCGGCAAAAGGAGAATTTGTTGCTTTTTTTGATAGCGACGACTTCTGGTATTCCTTCCACCTTCAAAACTGCGTTCAAGCGCTGCAGGCGCACCCTCAGCTAAGTTGGATATACGGGGCTTGCGAGCGCTATCATTTTGATACCAAGGAATGTCTACAGCGCAGCACTTTTTACACATCAGATGCGCCAAATAAGCTCTTCTCAATCGCCCGAAAAACCGAAAACGGTGTTTATCTGCTAGACTCTTCAGAGGCAATTTTGCTGCAATTAACGACAGGACTCGACAATGGTCTGCAAAATTCTGTGTTAAGAAAGACCGTTCTTGATAAACACCTCATTCCCAACTTTAGGGTTGGAGAAGATAGGTTATTTATTATCATGGCGCTCAAAAGTGGTTTTAATATGGGGTTTATTGACCAAATCCACGTTCGATACTACGTGCATGATGCCAATATTTCTGACACAAACAAAGATTCTGACAATTATGAAAGGCGCATAGAAGCGCTCGAACGTTTAATGACGGCTAAAAACGCATTAGTCGATTTAGTAGATTTAAATAAACGAGAGTTGAAGGTATATAAGCATCAGGTATCAAAAGAGCTCTTTTGGGAATTGGGCTATGCCTTATATCAAGCGTCTGGCGATTATCGCCGCGCGATGTCAACCTATGCTAAAGCTATAAAGCTTAAACCTTTCACGCCGAGTTATTACAAAACCTATGTCGTCAGTTGTATAAAGCGTATTTTCAGTTTTAGTTTTTAGCGGGTTCAGTCAATCCTGGTGTTATATAAAATGGGGAATATCGCCCTTTTTAATACTCAGACTGTAAGCGTGACACCAACACCATGTGCCGGTCATAGTTTGAGTTTGCGAACCGTGGACTCAACGCCCGCAAAATTGTAATGAAATAGAGCGATGTCCTTTTTATAAACCTCAGCAACTATTTCGCGCGTTTCGTCATTATAAAAACTGCGGTAGTCAGCTCGATTAACCGCGTTATTTTTTGCAAGAGTATTCTTCACCCCTATCCGCTTGGCAATGGTTTTGAAGTCTTCTTCGATGTTTTCAAAGTAAGCAATATAGTCAACGGTGACTTTATCGTATTTGTCGATAAGATAAAGGTACTGCGGTTTAAAGTGATGATGCTTGGTCAAGTTCTCAGGCTTTAACCAACCCTTTACGAAGTCCTCAAAACTGCCGAATGGCTTTATTTCTTTTTCGTAAAAGTCGGCATCCCATTTATTAATTCCACCTTTTTGTAGAAAACAATATGCTGATACAACACGATCCCATGGGTTTCTAACAAAGCTAAAACGAAAATAAGACTGAAATTGTGCGGGAGGAAACACATTGATGTATTGGTCAAGCGTGGTATGGCCGCCAGCAATACTGCCAAATAAGGCCTTATTTACGGATATGCCTGCACATTTAGGAATATGGACAAATATGGCTTTGGCTTTATCAAAAGGCAAATAGCCGCCGGTACTTTCATCGTCAACGCTTCTCAGTGCCTGTATTTTGTTAAAACTGTTTTTACGGTTTAACTTAAAGTCGTACCACCTGAGCATTAAGTAGCAATGGGTTGGCAGTAGACGAATTAACAGCTTTTTCATAATACTCCGTTTAAATGTTTAATAAGCAATGGCAGGTAACTGGCCTTATCGTAATGGTGGTCGTTTTTATCGCTGTTTATCAGATAGTCTGCTACTACCCCGTTTGGGCCAAGAGAATCGTCATCTAGATTAATAAATTCAACGCCAACATCACCGCATATCTTATTAACAGCCTGATTGAACTGTAAGGTCAACTCCGTTCTTTGTGCTTGTGTTGCACTCACCTCTTTTCGTGCATTCGCAATTTCCCCCCAATCTTGTTTGTCGCGAATAGTCGGCAGCGGCGCACTGATGGCAATAGTCTTGTCTTTTCCTCTAAAAGTGCTTAATAGCTCTCGGTAGTTATTAAGCGCTTTGTTTAACATTTCTGTGACCGGTGCATTGTATTTTTGTGCGCGATACCAAATTACAAAGCCGGTATCTACTTCCCCAATCTGCGTTATCACAACATCAGGTTTTATCTGCTCGTAGCTTTGCTTGAATGACGCTAGCGCGTTGGTTTTTGAATTAGGGTTGGTGAGGCCTGAAATAGTCGCTCCGCCCACTGACTCAACGTAACACCGATACTGGCTATCACAGAGCCGCTGAAAGCCTTTCTCGCTGAAGATACTGGCGTGAGAGTCACCTAGAACCAAGAGGCGTTTCTTTTTCGACAGGGCAATTTGGGCTTTTTGCACAAACGAGAGTTTCATTTATACGCCTCTTTGCTTTTTGCTAGACGCTTGGTCAGTGGACCTAAAATTCGCAGCACGAGCCCCTCTAAGTATTGCCATTCCTGAAGTCGTTTATAAAGGGCCATGTGGAACACTAACACAAGCGTATAAAATACAAAAAAAGTGGTAACTGAGACAATCACTAAATCCAAAAACACATTACTAACCCAATGACTGACCCAATGACTGACATAAGACGACGCTATGATAGCGCCATAGGCCGCAGTACCCAGCGGAATGAACGCACTCAGCAGTGATAAGGCATTTTTAATGGTGGTGTATTTTAATAGAACGTAAATGAGAAACACGATGCAGACTAAGTTTTCAATCGCAACTCTTACGTATGTAAATAGGGCTATGTCATCAAAGCCTACCGAAAATAACGATGAATAAAGCACGGTGAAAGCTATGATTTCGTAAATAAAAATATGTTTGGTCTTACCATAAATAATGAGTACGCGCGTGCCTTGATTGAGCATAACAAAGGCGGGAATGAGCAGAGAGAACGCGCCGAGAAGATGAGAGTATTGTATCCAGTTTGGACCTAACAAAACTGCGGTGACACTTTCGTGATGAAAGAACATGACACACACAAGAGGCAGCGCTAAAAGCATCGTGATAATAAAAGACGCGTTAAATTGCTTGGCAAAATAATTAGGTGCGTCTTTGGTTTTTCGTAACTCAACCAAAAAAGGCTGTATCACTGGCAAAAGGATATGAGCACTGGGTATGAAGGCTAAGTACTTCATTGTGTGATATGAACCTAACTGCGACTGCCCAAAGTTCGTGCTAACAATGAAACTGTCCAACTGAGTACGCACATAGCCGAAGATGGACTGGGGAATGATCCATCCTGAGAATTGCCATTGTTCGCTGGCGTTGGCAAGCGTGAGTTTAGGCCGATGGGGATGAACGTAATATGAGCCAACTAGCATCAATATAGCGTTGCTCGCTTGTCCGAACACCAGGGCCCAATAGTTTTCGAGGGTAAGGGCTGTGGTAACCGCTACTGCTACCGATACTATCTTGGCGGACACGCTTACTTTTACCAAGCGAGCGTAATTTTGATCACGTCTTAAAAATGCTTCGCCCGGGTTTTTAAGGCTGTTCAAAAAGAATATGGCGGTTAATGAGAGAATGACGCCTACAAGCCTAGGGTCGTTATAAAAATCTGCAATAAACACAGAAGAGAAAGCCATCAATATGGCCATAAAGGTTTTTAAAATTAGATTGATAGTAAAGGCGGTATTCGCGATTTTTTCGTCGAGATGATCAACTTTTAACAGATACTGATTAGACCCAGTATTTGACAATATATCAATGAATCCAATCACTAGGGTCGCTATGGCAATAATGCCGAAATCTTCAGGTAGCAAGACGCGCGCTAAAATTAAGGTACTAACTAAGCCCACCATTTTTTTCAAAATGGACTCGCCGACTAAGAGAACACTGCTTAACACGCCTTTTTTGAGATTACTGCTCATGCTATGGGTGACTTTCTTTTATAACAAGTCGGCTGAGCCTTTGTTTGACCAATTTCTTTTTTATAAATCCGAGGTGAGCAGTACGCTCCTCAAAATGCCGCCAAATATCCGCGTTGATATCTTTCATGTGTCGAGGCCAGTCGCGTACCGCTAAGTCGTCTAAGTATAGCTCTTGAATTTTTCCTAACTCGTATCGAGCAATACGGTTTTTATATAACTTTATGTCAGCAAGTTTAAACGGTGAAAGGCTTTCAAATTTAAATCCAACACCTTTTTTATAAATAACTCTATTGGGCAAGTTATCAGCCAAAAATTGAATGTCGGTATTGGCAGCTTTTGTTAAGAATGAATCTATCCAGTTAAGCCCGATGGGGAGGTAAAACGGAACATCCCGCACCATGTCAATGTAGCGCGCGCTTGCACCGTAGAGATTGCCGTAAAAACAGGAGCGCTGCTCTACGAGCATGGTATAAAAATCAAGGTTGCGTCCGCTTAATGGATATCCTGCAATAATGTTTGGCGCGTGTTTCGCGCTTAATAGCTCATCATACAAAATAGGAAAGCATTTATCAGAAAAGACGACATCAGAATCTATGAAAAAATGACACTCTGCATTGGCTTGAATAATGTGAACATAGTGATTCCAAGCGTTACACTTATCGCCTAACTGCAGTTCAACAACATCAAGCGCGGTAAAATCATGTGCCGTCTTATAAGCAAGTGCGCGCTCTACCGTTTTGTCGGTGCAGCCATTTGCAAGTAGGTAAACGGTTTGGATACGATCATCAATATTTGCCTGCACATTGGCCAGCGCAGTTTGAATATGCCTTTCTTCGTTGTAGGCAAACATAACAATGTTATACACCGGTGCTCCCTGCATTAGCTAATGGTTCATGGCCGGCTTCTTCTTGCTTCTTGCCATCCGCTGCGAGTGCTTCATTCGCGCTTACTTTTTGTTTCAAGATAAAATTGTTGGCGATAATAATAATGAGTAAAAAGTAAAAAGGCTCAAAAATAATGAGGTCCAAAAATGTAGCGCCTACAAAAAAACCTACCAATGAGCAAAAGCTAGCCTTATTGATGTAAGTATGCAGTTTATCCGGGTGCGCCTCAAGGGCATCACGATTCCACTTATACATCTTCCACGACACCCAAAAGAACATGAGGTATATAAATGCAGCAATAAAGCCCAAATTCGCCGCGTAATTTAAAAAGGTATTGTGCGCGACGTGCGGTGATTTTCCTGGGAAATAGAATCTAGATGCTTCTAAAAATCGTTGCGGACCAACGCCTAAAACAGGGTGTTTTTTAGCTAAGTCAAAGGCAATTTGCCATGAGATGACTCGCGGATTAATAGGTTCGTTAGCTTCGGTCTCAGCCTTTTTAACAGTTGAAACGGTTCGTGACAGCATTTCGCCGCCTTGGTCTATTAAAAAGACCAGCGCACCTGCGAGCAACACCATATTAAAGGATTTTGATTTTATCATTCGGGCGGCCAAGAGAGTGGAAACTGCCGCACTTAATAATGCACCGCGCGAAGCACACAATATCATTGCATGCCAAATGAGTGGAATGGCGAGTATTAACAAAGCTTTTTGCCACGTTTTTTCTACCTGACCCACCGCAAATAAGACAAATGGCAGTCCTACTACGAACAGTACTGAAAAGATATTGCCATCTTTATAGGGACTACCGCGAGGACCGTTTAAACGGCCCCTCGTAAACTGACTCCAGTTGCCCTCAAGATAAGCAGAGTTTGCCCAATAGGTATAATAAAGCGTCACAATGACGACGCAAACTACGAGTAGTTTAAGTGCTTTTTCATGATTAATGAGTCCCAACACAATAAAAAACATAATTACTATGGTGGTAAAAATGCCCATCACGAGTTCAGAGCCGATTCGAGAACCATAGGAGGGGAAGGGCGTGAACGCATTGGAAAGATAATACAGAGCGAGCAATCCGAGCAAGCCGAAAAAAATGCCGTTGTTATACATTTGCCAATTTATTCCGCCTCTTAGCATGTGAATCAACCATGCAATAATCGCAATGCCGGCGGAAATTCGAAATATAGAGATGTCGTCGAAAACCCAAAACCAAATATATTGAGGCTGTAATATCGATACCGTTGTGTATAAGAGCGCTGCAATATAAGGCGCTGAAATGGCAAAAAAACCAGCGGCTAAGATGGCGAGGATTGTAAGAATCTTAACCATTTAACGGCTCTCCGTCATAGCAATGCCGATATTCAGCAAACATCGCTCGGCTGGTGAATTGCTCATTAAATCTAGCGGATGCGTTTTTACCATATTCAATCATCTGATGCTTATTTGTGGCTACCCTTATCAGGTTGTCGGCAAAACCTTCCATATCGTTATTCGCGCTAACCAATCCAGTCTGCTCGTGGATGACTATTTCCTTGTTACCACCAGCATCAGTTACCACACAGGGCTTCCCAAGCGACATGGCCTCCAAAAGCGTCATTGAAGTTCCTTCACTCAGTGACGACAGTAAAAACACGTCAAACAGGGCTAGGTAGTCTTTTGGATATGGGATATAGCCGGTAAAGATAACATATTCTCTGATTTTTAGTGAATCGCACAGTTTGAGTAAGTGTGCCTTGAGTTCACCATCTCCTATAATGATCAGCTTTGCATTTGGGTGCACCGTAAGTGTTTGCGCAAATGCTCTGAGCATCATATCGTGATTTTTTATTGGGTCGAGCCTGGCGATGGTGCCAAATATTATAGATGCGCCTGATAAATTGAGAGAATGTTTAATTTCGCCTGATTTTTCTGAGTTATAAGCCAGTCCATCGATACCGTTATAAATAACTTTTACTTTGTGCTCAGGAATATATTCAAACTCGGCCAATGCGGTTTTTGTTGCTTTAGATATCGCCGTAATACGCTGTGTAATGCCAGATAAAACCGGGTTAATAATTCGTCTTTTCCATGACGAAGAGTCGGGATAGAAGCGCCCATGTTCGGTAAAGATAACGCGAGTGGGCAAGCCAATTGAGGCTAGCGCCCCGTATACCCATGGCGTGTATTGATGGCAGTGCAATATGTCGATATTGTGTAGTTTGATGTGGCGTCGTATTGCGCTGATTAGCCGAAGATCAAAGCCAGGCTTGCGAGCGTGTGTGTTTATGCTTATGCCCGCTTGTTCGAGCGCGCTACCCCAAGGTCCAAGCGGCGCTTCAATACAAAATATAGACATATTAAAACGCTCAGTGTCGGCCGCTTCAATGATGTTTTTGATCACCATTTCAGTGCCGCCAATGCGCATGTCATAGGTAATGTGCATGACGCTTGTTTTGCGTATCGCGTTATTAGGCATCATCTACGTACCGTTGCCACCACATTTCGAACATTAGCATAGACCACAAAAGTGAACTGTGGTCAGCTTTGCCCGTTTGATGCTCTTGCCAATATTTACCAACAACTTCCATATTGAAAAAGTCTGGCAAACCCCGTGGAGAGTGCATCAAATATCGCTCGGCAATGCTTTTTATTTCATGTCGTAGCCATTGTGCTAAAGGTACCGAAAATCCCATTTTCTTGCGATACAAAATATCGTCAGGCAAAAAGTCTTTAAATGCTTCTTTTAACAAGTACTTCTTTTCACCATCTTTGTATTTTAGATGTGAAGGTACCGTAGCGGCAAATTCTAGTATGTCTTTGTCTAAGATGGGGGCGCGTACCTCAAGAGAATTGGCCATACTCATGCGGTCAACTTTAACCAATATGCCACCGGGTAAATAGGTCTTCATATCGGTATACAAAATCTTTGATAGGTGATCAGGACCATCTGCATCCCGATAGGCATTCAGTGTATGCTCTGAAGGATGGTAAGCACCGAGCTCTTGTTTAAAGGAGTCTAACGCCAGAGCATCCCATTGACGGTCTTCAATTTGAGAATTGGTAATATAAAATCCCATCTCAGGCGAGACACTTAAGCTGGTCAATAAAGACTTTGCACGCCTACAAACTTTTGCGTCTGATTGAGCGAACAAGTTCGCTAAAGGCGGAAAAATATGCTTGCGAACCCAGGCTGGAAACTTCTCACGAAGTCGATTTTCAATGTCATCAAGCGTATATTTTTCATAGCCAGCAAACACCTCATCACCGCCATCTCCTGCGATAGCCACGGTAACCTCTTTTCGTGCCAGTTCAGATACAAAAAAGGTAGGCACA
Organism: Glaciecola siphonariae; assembly: GCF_042652645.1. Classification (NCBI taxonomy): domain Bacteria; kingdom Pseudomonadati; phylum Pseudomonadota; class Gammaproteobacteria; order Alteromonadales; family Alteromonadaceae; genus Glaciecola; species Glaciecola siphonariae. The sequence goes on along the minus strand of NZ_JBHSGU010000002.1, from coordinate 1,554,313 downwards.
AGTGATGGGTCAGCAAAGGGCTCATCAAAAAAACTAACAATATGTTCTAGCGTATCGCTTACGTTCTGGTGAACCAAAAATTCGTGATGTTCCGTCTTATATTGTTCTGCTACCGCTTTGGCAAATTGTGCTTCGTTGTACTTTTTATCATCAAAGGCGATGGTGCAGGTTTTAACAGCCGATGAAGACGCCTCGCTCATCATCGCTACAACGCCACTTGAATCTACGCCTCCGCTCAAAAACGCCCCTAAAGGAACGTCGCTTATCATGCGGCGTTTTGTGCATTGAGCAGCAATCTTTTTTAGCGTGTTTTTAAGACTATCTTCACTCGCTGATGAGGTGTTGGCGAAGGATAAATGCCAGTACTTTTCAATGTGTACTTTTCCTGCATTCAAACGCATGAAATGACCCGGGGGAAGTTTGTGTATGTGCGTAAAGATACTTTTAGGGTCTGGAATGTATTGATAGGCAAAAAAGTCGTACACCGCGTCTTTTCTGATGTCTTTAGGTATGTTGGGCAGCGTTAACAGCGCTTTTATTTCTGATGCAAAGGCAAACCTGCCCTCATGCTGTAAATAATACAGGGGTTTTTTCCCAATGCGGTCGCGAGCAATAAACAATGAGTTGTCGCGCTTGTCCCAAATTGCAAACGCAAACATACCGTTTAATTTAGCAAGACAAGCACTGCCCTCGCGCTCATATAAATGCAGGATAACTTCGGTATCTGTTCCAGAGGAAAAGCTTACTCCTTGCGCAATAAGGTCGGCTTTGAGCTCTAGAAAATTGTAAATTTCCCCGTTAAAAACAATAATGAGGTCTTTAGACGGTGAATACATGGGTTGATTACCCGCGTCGCTTAGGTCAAGAATGCTCAGGCGGCGATGGCAAAGTCCCACAAAGTCGTTGAGGTATTCGCCGTGAGCATCGGGTCCCCTATGTGAAATTGCATCGCCCATTGCCAGCAAATGCTGATTATTCAGTTCATCATAATGTTGGGTAAGAAAGCCTGCAATCCCGCACATATGCGTAGTATTTCCTTATAGACTGATGTACTTGCGTATTCTAGCGCCAAGCGCGGTGGTTAACGCTAGCGGTAGTTTTCGCCATGCATTTTCGGCAAGCGCCCTTGCAAATGATGAGTTCAGCTCTTTATCATCTTTGAGAGCGCCGTTGTAATAGTGTTTCCAGCTCAAGGCTTGCGCAACGCAGCCCCACTGTTGTTTAAACTTATAAGTGCCTTCGCCCACGGTAGAGCGACCAAAATCAAATTCTTGCATGTTGCGATGGCAGGCTTCACTCAGTACCGCCCAATATAACAGCATGTTAGGTGCGAGGCGATTATATTGCGCACGTGTTGACGCCCAAGGGATAACGGCTTTATTGTTCGTAGTCAGCACTAATGCTGCACCCGCGGCAATATCATCATAATCTACAATCGCAATGTAGAGTTTGTCTTTGTACGATTCTATCAAAGACTGATACCAGGCCTTAGCATGGACAGGGCTGCCTAATAGGCGCATGTTCTCTGCGATAATCGCATAAAAGTCGTTAAAGGCCTGCTCGCCGGCGGTGTCCTCGTTTGCCCCATGCGAAAACCTGAAGCTGTCGCCCGATAACACACGAAAAGTCAGTCCGTTCTTTTCGGCTTTGCGAATTTGACTTCTGAGCTTGCTCTTAAACTGTGCCATAAGTGTATCGGCATCATTTGGTAATGGTAAGAGCATCCTTACTTTCTCGCCTTTTTGCACTTCTGTCGCCTCAAGACCCTTTGCGGCGCTGTCCCTAATTTCAATATTTGCGATATTTACATCGCTATAGTGCTCACTTATATGCTGCATAAACTGCGTTTGGATGTGCAGCTGCTGTTCGGCATCCACCGCCTTTACAAGCATGCCGCCTAAATCGCAATATGGCAGTGAACACAGGTGCATCTTGCCTGTGAGGCTTCGCATTTTAATCGCCGGCAATATCGCAATAAGGCCGTCGTCTGCGGTCGCCATCCAATATTCCATTGTAAAATCATAAGATGCTACAACCGCCTCTCCCCAAGCAAATAGATGATAGGCCGTGGCATTATCATGGGCGAGCACAAAGTCATCCCAGCGCTGTTTGTCTTTTTTACAAGCAAGTGAAAAGCATATGCTCATGGGGCGATAAACTGCTTGTTTGTTTGAAAATATACTTTCGCCTCACAGAGCGTCATAAACACGATATTATGCTTGTGCGATAAATGATTAAGCACCTTTTCTATGCGCTGGCAGATGGTTTCAAAGGGCTTTTGCGCTTTAAAAAAACCGGTGCCGTTGCTGATGAGGTTAGAACTATGAAAATACATATGTAGCAAAGGACCGTTTTCTTTTATAGCCGCTTCACACAGTGCAATCATGTCGCTCGTTTCTGATACCTCAGGGCTCAAATAAATCTTGCGCAGCAGTTTGCTGTGCCATAAGAGTGCGTTGGCTTTAAATGCTTGTAGGTTTTGACTATCTAGGCGCTGATGAATTTTGTTTGCTCTGGTGAACGGACGGCGATTAAACCCAACCGTCACAGGCAGCTCAAGGATGTTATGCTGCTCACCGCTTTTTAATACGTCATTTTCACTTGGCCAATAAGGGCGAGTAGGGGAGCCCTGGCACGAAAAAAATTCATTTTGGTAAAACGGGTAGACGCTCGAATCTACCTCAAATCCTCGCGACCAAAGCAAGGCCATAATCTCGGGTGATATGCCCCAGCGTCCGGTTCTAAATGCCTTTGGTTGATATGCAAAACGCTCAGCAAATAGCGCCATCAAAGCATCTAGCTTTTCACTTACCTCTTCAATTGGCAAGTTGATAACATGGGAGTTTGCTTCATTGGGCTTGTCGAAATAAGGTGGATTAGCCCACGGGTGTAGGTGTGCTCCGAGTTCACATTCATTGTTTTTTACCTGCTCGACAAACGCGCTGTCAGGCGCAATGCCTTGGGCTGCAGCATAGTCAACAAAATAACAGGGACGGATTCCCTTTTGTGTGCAAAAAGACTGAAACTCAGGCAGCTTATGCAAGTTTTCAACAGAAAACTCACCCTCAGGAAACGGGCCTTCCCAGTCCCACTCTTCCTCTGTGTCTACGCTTAATAAAAATATTAAATCAGTTTTCTTATTCACAGTGCGCTATCCAGTTGCCAAAAGCTGTTCAAACAAAGCTAAATATTCGTCTGCCATTCGCTTAGCCGAATAATGTTCGTTGACGTAGCTTAACGCATTTTGTCCTATTTGCTTTGCGAGTTCTTCGTCGTCTAGCAAGCGTTGCCATTGATGCATGAGGGTAGCTTTGTCCCCAAGTTTTGCCAATAGACCTGTCTGCTCGTCGTGAACGAGCTGATCTACCCCTGAGATATTGTATGCGGCAACTGGAATAGCCATGGCGCATGCTTCCATCAGGCATCGTGGTATGCCCTCTAAGGTCGAGGTCATCACAAATAAATCGAAACTGCGTAAATAATCAAGGCGGTCATCACGATAGCCAAGAAAGTGAATGTCAGGCGCGCTTGTCAGGGTGTTTGCATACGCTTCAAGCTCGCTTCGTTCGTCGCCATCGCCTAATAAGACTAGTTCTATATCGTCTCTATTTTGAGTGAGCTGGTCAAAAATATTTAAGATATCTTTGATGTTTTTTCGGCTAATCATTTGCCCGATAAAGCCGATGCGTTTTTTTTCTTTCTGAAGTTGTGGAGGTGCTTGGCGAACGGCATCGACTTCTGAGAGGTCAACGCCATTTTGAATATAGCGAAGCTTTGGCTCATGTACGCCGTAGCGCCGCACATCTTGCATCAACTGTGGCGATAAAGGCACGACATGATTGGCAAAACGCATAGACTGGCAGCCCAGCCATATAAACAGGCGCAATTTCAAGTCTTCGGCATTTTCAAAGCCGTGCGGGGTAACAACTACCGGAATACCGGCTTTTTTTGCCGCCAAGATGCCCAGTATGTCCGACTTATATCCATGCGTATGAATAAGGTCAATATCATTACTTTTGATGTATTGTGCCAGCTTGTTTACAACAGAAAAGTCAAAACGGTTACTCATTGGGGCTAAATAAGTATCGCCGCAATGAGCCTCAAACTGTTTTACAAGCTCAAGGTCCTCGCTGCCAGGTTCTAGCGTTACGGCTAATGAATATTTTGCATCACCGGCCACGGTATTTCTGCATAAGGCCAGTATCCATCGTTCAGCGCCGTAAAATCCGGTTGAACATATAAACTGTAGTATGTGCGGAGTCTGCTTCATGCTTACCTAGTAATATCGCGGGTAACTAAACCTACTAATTAAAAAAACCTTTGACTGTTCCCCATGTTCGGGCAGGGAAGTATAAGCTATAAAAGCTCAAGATTGTACTCAGCGAAAGTCCACCTTTGCTTATTCGATAAAGTCGAAAGGTATAAAGGAGCAGAACAAGTACACTGGGTATTAAGAACACGCTAGACCATAGCAGAGCGCCTGCTAATAGTGCGATAACAGCAGCGAACAGTCCTAAAGTAAAGATTGGTGGAGCGATAAAACTGGGCCATTCAGACGAAGGGACTTTACGACCAGACAGAGACGCGATATTTGACTGTCCGCGCCACACTTCTTTTTTCGCCATTGGCCAGAACGCTTTGTCCTCGCCTAAATGGATATACGTGCTATTGCTGCTATATATCAATTTTCCCTGCTGATGGACACGCTGGGTAAATACATAGTCTTCACACGTAACTAAGTGTTCAGGAAAGCCGCCGCTTTCGTCAAAAGTCTCTGCGCTCAGCAATAAGTTTCGTCCCGGTAAGAACTCCACTTCGCAGTCGATATGGGCGTTGCTTATAAATGTCCTTAATTGCTCTAAAGGCGGCGCATTGTCGCTATTTTTTTGTATTGCGCTAACTAGTTTTATCTCGCCATCGCTTTTCAACAGCGTCAGCATAGCTTCAATCCAGTTGGGTGCCAGACAAACATCGGCATCTAAAAAAGCCAGGTGTTTGCCTTTTGCATGTGATGCGGCAAGGTTGCGTTGATGAGAAATTGTCAAAGCAGGGTCTGCTTGCACTAAACTAATGCGTAAGTTGTCAATCTGAGGTAAGTCGGCAAGTGTAAGCGCATGGTTTTTTGTCGCCACAATCACTTCAACTTGGTCAAGCGCAAAATGCTGCGCGCCAATCGAATCAATCGTTTGACATAACATGTTCTCGCGTCCCATATGAGGAATAATAAAGCTTAATTCACAGCTAAGTGGCTTCGTCATACTATTGACCTAAGTACTTTTTAAGTTTGGGTAAGCGTGCCACTAAGTGTTGGCGCTCTCTTTTCAAGGAGTATTGGGTAACAAAGCGTATTAGCCGCTTTGTAAAAGAGGGCGCTTTTACGACTTTATTAGTTGGGTTTGCCGCATCATGTTTAAGGGGAATATCAATACTATTAAGCGCCTCGACTGCTCCATAATTTTGCATCAGCAGCGCAAGAATACGGGTGTACTGCGCTTCGTCACTGTGTTTAAGCTTGGCAACAATTGATGCATGCAAGGCATTTGCTTTTTGCGAATACAGGTCTTTTTCTGACGGCGCGCACAATGCAGACGCGCAGGCCAGCACGTGGACCTTTCTGACGTCTTGCGCAGTCCACGTATCATTTGGATATTCAAGACACTGTTTGTTATCTAAATAAAGGGTTTCATGGTCGCGAACATATTGAGCATAGTGTAAAAAAGCGCGCAAAATAACGCGTGTTTTATCTGCATGCCCGCTTAGGTTTGCGGCGTAAAATAAATGCTTTGCGACCGCCTGCAAAAATACAATATAAAACCATGTATTTTCAATGTCGCTAAAATTTCGCTGGGATAAATCATCGTCTGCACAAATGGTATTGAGAATAACGGTTTCACTTTGACTTAAGTATTGAAAATCATGCGTCACCTCAAAAGCGTCGAGGAGCGTGTTGACGTAGTTTCCTGTGCCTCTGTCTAGCGGATATTTATTGGTAAAAACGTTGCGTAAAACGCCGGTACCGCTGCCTAGGGCTAATTTATTGGTAAAGGGGACTCGTAAATAGTTTGCATTTTTGATGCGTAAAAACAAGCCCAGCAGGGTTTTATCGCCCTCGTATATATGGCTCATCCATTGTGTCATACCAAGAAGCACGTCGAGTGCTCGTTGACTGCCGTTGAGCCAATAGTAAAGGGCTAAGCCTGAAGTATAGCAATGATGAGCACCCGGACCTCCGCCGCCAGCATGGTCCATATATACGTTGGCCTGTTGATGCTTTGAATAGGTTCTGTGGGTAGCGGTTTGCGCCTCAACATAGTGGTCGGTGTGCCAAAACAGGCCCTTATTATATTCAGGCTTATCACTGTCAGTTTCATAAATGTCTATGTTGACGATATGGTCAAAAAGATCATCTGCCAGAGTTTGCCATCTGCTGTCACCGCTTAACATCCACTGCTTTAAAAAACCGTGTAGAGGGTCGTATTGATTGTTGTAATGCGATACAAACGGCTTACTTGGGTCTTGCCCTACCGCTTCGTGGTCAGCATAGATATCACCAAAGTTACGCCAGCCAAATTCGTCAAGCGCTTCACGCTTTTTAAAAAAGTTAGCGTGTTCAGCGTTTATTCCTGCATTGATGAATAATTGCAAGTCATCGTTAGCGCTCGCGCTATTGAACCATGGGATAATGCTGCATTGCTCTAACAACGTTTCGGGGATCTTGATTTGCGCCTTCGAAAACCCGATGTTAATACTTGGCTTGGTCGGCAAAAGTAAAAGATCAAAGTTATGCGATTTACTCTCGCCAGCTTGTAATTCTTCATATTCATTGCCAGAGTCAGTGATGTTGGTAAACCCTAACTTTATATGCTCACCATCGGCTTTTAATTGGCTTGGGAATTTTTGCCAAAAATGCTGTGTTCGCAATAGCGCATAACCATTTGACCCTTCCCAAAAAACCGCAGGTTCGGGTCTTAGCATATCGCTAACAGCGCCATCTAGTAAGCACTGAGCGCCGCGCTTTTTTAAGGCAACACGATTATCTGCTCGTTTATGGTTTGGACTGTCCCAGCGTTCGCCGCCGCTGCTAAATTGCGTGACTGACATCTTCTTTACACCGCTAGCCGATGCTTCAATTGATGCTGTGTCTTCACCAGCATACAAGGTGGCTTTATTTGTATTTACTGCCTCTGAGCTTAGGCGAATTTGAAACTGAGTGAGTGCTAAACTATGTTCGTTTCCTAAATCCCATTTACCGCCGTGATGCACCACTGCTTGCGGGTTATGTATGTTTACCTGCACTTGCACAAGCCCTAAGTGGTAATAACACCTAAGGCTTGCTTTTGCGCGTACAGCTTGATTTTGAGCCGTTATAAAGTCTGCTTCTTGAGTTACATCACAAAATAGAGGGCGGTTTTGCGAATCATAGTAGCTTTGATGTTGCGTGCGTATTGTTTGTATTAAAAGCGCCTGTCCCTCAAACTCGAATGTGGCCTGACCCTCGCTAACAGCACCGTTGCTGGTGAAATGTAAAAAATTATTGGTATCAAAACTTAAGCGAGTGTCTTTGAGACCAACACGAAGTTGGTCATTATCCTGATGCACCCATTTTTTCTTAAGTGTCACATTGTTGTAGCGCAGTGTGCGAATGTAAAACTTAGTATTGGCATTACTAACAGGCGGGAGGACGCATTCAAGCATTAGCCAGCGAATCGAACGGTCTGGCCAAAGTGCAAGGGCTCGAGTAGCGCAAGGTACAGCTGTATTGTTAAAGAAGAGTTCTATGCTCTCATTTGCTGAATACATACCTTTTGGCAGCGGCACGCCCTGTGAAAAAGCGCTGTGCGACTCAGTAGGCTTAATTAAGGTAAAGACATGTTGTTCTTTATTCATAGTCGCGCTTAGCGTTTCGCTTTTGCGGCGTAAAACATTACGCGCTTTATTATTTTATTAGCCCAGAATAGACCTTGATGGAAGGCACGTCGACTGACTAAATGCAGTGAATACATATGATAGTGAGCGTTACTTAAGGACTCTTTATAACGGGCGGCACCAGCCAGAAAATCATAACGCTCATAGCCTGATGCTAAGTAATGTTGAATCGCTAAAGCGTGCATCAATATTCCCGGCTTGTAGTTATTGTTAGGTTCATCATAATTGATTGCGGACAAATAAAAATAAACACGTTTGTCACAAACAAATTGATATAAATATCCAAGCGTCTTATCACCCGCATCAAAACGCATAATTTCAAAATGTAGCCGCTCATCCCCTGACTCACTCAGGCGCGAATGGAATTGAGTAAATACTGGATTAGTGAAACCGCTTTGATGCTCTGTATCAGACCACTGCTTAATATGTAATGGCGCGAGTTCTCGGCTTAAGAGCGATGAAAGCTTTTCTCGGTGTATCGCGTATGTTACCTCACCAAATTGTTTTGTAATAAAGTTTTTGCTTCGCCTGAGACTAGACTTAGAGTTTTTCGACAAAGTATCCATATAGTCTTGCTTATTGCGAGCAATAGCGTTGAGGTCAACATATGCGACGCGTTCTTCGGTGCAGGACCACTCGCTTATTGTATTTGTGTGCCAGTGCTTACTCGCTCCCATCGACACCACAAAGCGATGAAACCTCGGAATTGCTGCAAGTGTATTGATTAAGGCAGCTCTGCATATAAGCACATTGTCTGGGTTAGTTGCGATGATGTCATTGTGTTCAATCCACATTTGATCAAACTCATCAATGCCAGTTTGATTTAGATAATAAATATCGCCATACCACCGCCTTTGCACACCTACGAGACAAAAACCTATCGTACTACCGTGTTCACAAAACTGCACAAATGTGAACGCAGCTTTAGAATTTGTATTGCTTGCATGCGCGTGCAAAGACAAGAACCATTGCCGCGATAAAAAAGGTGATTGTAGGGGACATGACTGCACAACAGAGAACATATCACTGAGAAAGGTTTCAGAGACATCTTGATGAACATGGACTGAGAGCGGCTGTGCAGAATTCACGTGATAGTCATTGATAGTCAGGTAGCGCTTTTTTCCATAACATTTATGGCATAAACGAGGTGTTAAAAACTTTGACAAGTGTTGCAAGCTTTGAAAGTTTGCGCAATAGGTATTTTAAGTGAAGCACGGTAAATTGTGTTCAGTCTATAGCAGTAATAAAAAACAAGACCAGCAATAAAAAAGCCGGCCCAATGGGCCGGCTAGTCAGACTATTTTGATGCTAAAACTTACTGCTTGCGACGGCGAGAAGCTACACCGAAACCTACTAGACTTAAGCCAAGTAGAGCTAGTGTGCTTGGCTCTGGTACAAGCGTTACTCGTGCTGAACCATCTAGAGTAGTTTGACGGATAGCGCGAGTTACGCCATCAGTACCAGTAACTACTAACAAGCCGTCTGCAGTTGGTACTGGCGGGTTAACGTTTGTATCAATCTGGAACGTTGGGAAGTTACTGCCGCTTGCTACAGCATTCGCTAGCTCAACAGATAAATCCTGGAAGTTGCCGTATTGATCCTGAACAAACAAAAGTCCAGCTTCAACAAAGGATACTTCAAAGAAAATGTCTAAGTTCGCAGCGTTGATGCTTGAACCTGTTACGTTGGCACTAAAGGCAAGACTCTGAGTCCCATTTATCAAATCATTGAAGAAGAAATCGATATAACCACCAGTGTATACCGGACCATTCGCGCCTAGAGTAGCGATAAGGTTATATTCAACGTCAAAGCCCCAAGTGTTACCAAAACCTTCACCGTCTTCAATACCAGCCGCATTTGTTAGTGGTGAAAGGTTGCTCACTGAGCACTGACCGCCGTTACAGTCTGGAAGAGCTAAGGTAGTGTCACCAGCGTTAGGACCACCTGGAACTACATATGGGTTGCCCGCAAGGCTTAAACCGCCTGTGCCGCCCGCTGTAATGCCAGCAGCCATAAGGTCAGCTGTGATGTTGGTGTCGATGATTGTACCATCTAATGTACCACCAGCCGTCAAACCGTAAATTGACGTTGCTAATAAGCCGGTAAAACCAAACTCGGTAAATGTGCCGGTTTGGGTATCTGCGTCGTTAGCTACTAAGCCACCGCCAGAGAAATACTGGTCAAATGCCGGGCTACCAACATCGATATACATACCACCAGCAACTGCGTTGCTAGACGCTAATGCGACAGCAGCAATAGCTGTTGTTTTTAGTAATTGTTTCATTTGAGTTCCTTTTTTAGTATCAAAAATAATCTACGGTTACGTCGATGCAGAAATGATGCCACTTTTCCATCTGGTATAAAAACCAATAAAAACATGCATTTATAATCGATTGCTATTTATCCAAATACTTTCCCTTAACAAACTGTTAAATTTCCTGACAGCTATTTTTAGCGTAATTTTCACTGCTATTTTTTGTCAGCTACCATCTACAAACTTTCTTGATGGCTATTCTATGTTTACTGTAGCGTGGCCAGTTCAATTTTGAGTTTTTCTAAATGCTCAGCTTGCGCTAGCGTTATCGGATTTGTTTGATTAATAACCCGCGTTGCAAGCTGCTTTTTGTTTTGAGCAATAAGTACTTCGGCATAGTGCAGGGCAATGCCAGGGTTTGCGTTTTGAGCCTGATGCGCAACCGCTAGCATTTGTTCAGCTTCTGTTTGACTGCCATTTTTATATAGCGCCCATCCGTATGTGTCCATTACCTGTGGCTCCTGCGGCGCCAGTTCAATCGCCGTCTGCGCTGCACTCAAGGCCTCTGCAGCTTGATTGTTGCCTATATAAGCAATAGCGAGGTTATTTTGTGCAATGACATTTTTTGGCTGAAACTTAATCAGCTGACGGTAAAGCTCAACGGCTTGCTGGTAAAATTGATTCGTCAGCATGAACTCCGCCACCGTCATAGTCGCGATGGGCGTGTTTCCCGTTTTCTCTAAATGCGCAAGCAATAGCTCACTGGCTTTATTTTTCTGTCCATTACCAAGGTATGCAAGGGCAAGATTAACGGCATCACCTAAATTATTTGATGCCGCGTAATATTCAGAGAGCGGCGCAATGGCTTGCCCATAACGCTTGGCGGCAACAGCGAGCTGCCCTTTGACTTTACTCAGCACGATATTGTTTGAACCCTGAGATATCAAATAATTGAATTCTTGCTGCGCCGCGGTAAAACTTTTAATGCGAACAAGGTTTTGCAACCGTGCCAGTCTTATTGATTCAACGTTAGGATATCTTTGCGCTGCATTATCAAGCAGAGGGCTTAGTCTTGCACCATCCCCGAGGCGTGTATATACGGCGACTAGTCTGAGTATTGGCATGACTTGGTTTGGATAGGCTTCTGCCCACTCGAGGTAAATATCTTTCGCTTCTTCTAAGTTATCATTGTTGTATAAGGCATCACCGAGAGACATTAAACCGGAGTCGCTTAGCTTTGCTTTGTTGCTGCGCAAAATATCAATTGCCGCCGCTGAATCTCCCTTTTCACGCAGCCATGAAGCAAGGATCACTAATGGGGTATCAGTCTCGGGATGTTGCTCAGATAGGCGTGTTAAGTACTCTACATCTTGCTGTTTAAAACCTTGCTTGCTTGCTATTCGAACCAGCTGCGCGCCTGCTAACTTATTATCAGGATTCGCATCAAGCGCTTTTGTTACCCATGCCCTGGCCTTGTCAAATTCTTGCGCCTTCATATACGAGCTTATTAAATTGTTAGTTGCCGGTACATGGTCAGGCGTATTTGCAAGCGCTGCTTGATATAGGTCATTAGCCTTGTCTTGCTGACCGAGGCGCGAGTATATTTGCCCTTCAAGCACTAATCCTGAGGGTTCATCTTCTTTGCTCAGCTGTTTGGCTAAGGTCAGCGCTTTGTCGGTTTCCCCTTGGTCCATATAAACCTCAGCAAGAAGAAGCCACTTTTGTACCACGCTAGGGTCCATTTCAATTGATTGCTCTATTTGACTTGCTCCGCTGAAGTCATTAATGGCAATTTTTGTTAAGCCTTCTTTTAGTAAGCGCTCAGCGTTAAGTGAACTGCCTGACAAGGTATTAACCCTGTTCATTTGCTGACTTGCCTTTTCAAAGTTCTGCTGAGCAGCAAATAAATTGGCTGCGTTTTCGTGCAGAATAACGTCGAGGTCTGAACTGCCTTCAAGCGCGTTGAGTGTTTCTAAAGCGGCGCTGCCATTTCCCAAATTAAACTGTAGTTGAGTCAGTAAACGGTGAACGCTATGGTTTTTGGGAAGCTGGGCCGCCGCTTTTGCAAGTGAAGCATAGGCCTGTTCTAGGTTGCCCAGTTTTAATGAACTCAGTCCATGCACCATTTCGTTGCGGTAGTCTTGCACTCCGCCTTCTTTCGCTTTTTGCGCATGCCCATAGCTGACTGAATAATTTTTCTCTAAAAATTCAATGGCACCTTTATAGAAGTTTACAGTAGGCTGCTCTGGATCGAGTGCCATAAGCATGCTCACGTGCATATCTGCACTCTCTAACTCATTGTCTCTTACCAGCACGTCTATGAGTAAAAGGCGTCCTAAGTGATAATTAGGATAAATTTCCATTAAACGTTCATAGTTTGCAGCGGTGTCTTTCAGTTGGCCTAGCTGGTCTTTAACCAAGCCGTTTAAAAAGTACAGCTCTGCTTCATTTTCATGGGGTGTGGTCAGTGACTCGAGTTTTTCATTAGCCTGCTCGGTTTCGCCCTTTATGAACAGCCGATAAGCATCTGCTAAGGTAGCGTTAAATGTGTCTGCAAGCTCTGGCTGCGGCACTTGTGATACGTCGTCTTGAGATAGGCGCACTTGCGATAAGTACGAAAGAAGTTTTAGGGTTTCCTTAGCCTGAGGGTCAAAGCCCGTTCCTTTATTCTGCTCAAGGTCAATGAGACCGCTAAAATCCTCTTGATAATACAGCGTTTTCGCTAAATAAGGATAAACTTCAATATCTTTTGCGCCCATGTCAGCGGCGCGTCGGAGCTCTTTTTCAGCAGCATCAAACTCGCTTAACTTAAGGTAGATTTGTCCGAGCAGCGCGCGAGCCTCAGCTGCGGTAAAATCTTGCGCAATAAGATTTTTAAGATCAACAACCGCTTCGCTGTAATTGCCACTTTCTGCATTTAGCTTCGCGCTTTGAAACAGTTCTTCAGGGCTTTTTTGGCTACAGCCAAACATGAGTAGTATAGCGAGTGTTATTAGTATGTTGTCCTTCATACTTTTCATTGATCAGTTTCCTTTTTAGGGTGTTGCACAGAGGTATTTATGTAACGCAGCTTATGACAAGTTTGCATTAGCAAATCGTCAATAATAGTTCTCAGTAACAAGCGCGTATTGTTAAGTAAATAAAATCAAGTAAGCAAAATAAAGTAAGTAAAATAAAGCAAAGTAAGCAAAATCACGCACGTAAAAGCATATACTGACTGATGTGAGAGCAGTAGTTGCACTAGCACTACAACCCGCATGAAAACCCGCGAACTAAATCTAGCGATGCTCTGCTTACTCAACATCATAATTGCCTAGAATAAACACAATTGTACATATTAACAATATGTAGCGAAAAGAGGAGGGGGTCGGCTTTAGTTCTAGATTTTGGTACGTTGATGAAGGAGGCTAAGATGATACCTAGCGATGACCTCAAACAAGACGTTTTTTAGCAATAGCGTATTTCAGGCGCTGCAATAGCCCCTTGTTGCCAAACCTGCAGTGAGTATGTTTAAGGGTATTCAAATACGCGTCAAAGTGCATCGCGCGGGGCGCAGCGATAATTTTGCCGCGTTTCAAAACGTGTTTTAACACGTTCGAAGCTACCACGCCGGCACACAATTTAACGCCGATAATGGTAGACGGCGTTTTTTGCTGGCTAAAATTCGCACCTTCTGGATATACCAAGTACTTCAATTGAATGAGTGAGGGGCTCAGGCCAATCATAAACAGCACAAGCTTTTCTTCTAAGCTATCTACCGACGAAAAATTAAAATAATCGTCGTAGCTCATAGAGCCGGGCAGGAAGTTCAGCATGGCAGTGCCCATGCCAATGGGGGCGGCTATAAAAACGGGGATCCCTTTGTCTTGACAATACTTATACACCAGTAAGCGCGCTTCTAAAGCAAAGAAATCAAGACCGTCTACGTAAACATCAACGTCGTGCAAAAAGGCATCTATATTGTCTTTATTCACACCGTCATCAAATCTTTTGATGTCGCTTTGAGGATTAATATCTAAGGCAACTTGTTCCATGACTTTAGACTTATCCTGCCCAACGGTTGACATGAACGCGCCAGCCTGTCGGTTAAAGTTATGAACTTCGTACTCGTCAAAATCAGCGATGTTAAAATTTTGAAAACCAGCTCTCGCCAATGCAACAATATATTCAGCGCCCACACCGCCGCAACCTGCCACCGCTACTCTGCGATTTTTTAAATGCAACTGCTCATCGGGAGTAAGCCAACCGATATTTCGGGAAAACGCGTTTTGATATTCGAAGGTAGACATAAAAGTGACCAATCACAATGCAGTTATATATATATCCGCCTGCACTGTGATTAGTTTAGTAGATGGCAGGATTAATCGTGATAAAGCTGCTGGTCGATGTTGCCCAGCATATTTTTAAAAGCAGATTTTAACTCTCTTTTAAAATCGTGTGCGTTAATATAATAAGGTGCTCTTTTGCCGTGGTAATTCACCGTTTCGCCAATTTGTTTGAACGAAATCCCGACAAATTGCATGTTTCTAGCCAAGCGAGGCTCCATCATTACAAACACATGAGAACGATTTGTGCGAAGCGCTGCCGCGCCGGCCGCTAGATACAGACCAATCGCCACGAAGGGAAAGCATCTAAGCTCTTCTTCAGAGTATTCGTATTCGTTTATGCCGCCTGTTGCTGCGTTCTTAAATTTGTCCATCTTTCGGCGTCTAAAGCTGGCAGGAACGGCAAGGCGCGAAATTTCACAAATTTCTTCACGCGGAAAGTTACTTGGATGAAATGCGGTGTCAGTAATGCTGTTTATACAAAATTGTTCAACGGGCAGTTTTTGGTCTTCGCTTTGCGTATAAACAAGTCTAACGGTTCCTGCAAAATGCTTGCTCAACTTATGTTGAATGGTGCAGTGCAGCGAGTGTTCATCAACATGTGTGCGCTCAAGCTTATCGTCACACAAAGGTAAATAGCCCATTTCTTCACAGTATACTTCGTGACGAATTCTAAAGCACTTGTCTAGCTCACTAGCAGATTTTGCAATCGATGCATTAAAAAACTGGCAAAAGTGAGCGGTGAGCTCTTTTGCTTCACGCGCTTTTTTGTAGTTTTCAATTGCAGTGCTCATTTTCTTCAAATTCTCTTGTTTAAATTTTTTGAACGAGCCTCGCAGGCTTAAACCATTTAAACCCACGTCAAAAAAAATACTGTTTGGACGCATTAAATCACCTACTGAATTTCGTCTACTAATTGCATCTCACAACAATCGAACGCTTATAAAAAATAAGCTTAAAAAAGTCACGAGCGCTTTGTGTAGTGTGTGTTGGAATCGTCCTTGGAAAGAATGAATAGTAATACCTTTAACTATTCGGGAGTGTCTTTGCATGGCATATGCCAACATTAGTCACTCACTGCGCATCCAAGCTAACCACTTGTTTCCTATGGAGATATGGTTTTTTGATGATTCCACACTCCTAATTTAACATGCTATTAACCGTTTGCAAACTGTATCTTTTCACATACAGTGAAATTTAAAATGCTTGCGGTTTTTAAAGCCACATCGTCTCATGTATTCATTATGAACAAATGACAGCGATTTAGGTTGTGTAAATCAATACCATAGTTGTAAAAAAGGAAAGAAGGTGCCGGATTATCGCTGTCATCGATTGTGTAGCAATAAAGCGACGCCTAATTTTCGAAGCTCTAAGCTTCTTTAGCGGAGTCGGGCGATTTGCCAACCAGCAGAGCCGCAGGTAAAACAAATAAATCGACGATAAGCGCTAGCACAATAATAATCGCGGTCAGCGTACCCATCTCGGAATTAATCGCAAAGTCAGAAAAGGCAAGTACGCCGAAACCTGATGCAAGCACCACCGTGGTGATGATTAAAGCCCGGCTCACGTTTTCGTAAGCAAACTGCACGCTTTTAACAGCCGACAGCCCCTGTTTTTGCGCCGATTGATACTTAACTAAAAAGTGCACAGTATCGTCTACAATAATACCTAAAGGCATGGTCATAACTACCGAAAGCGCCATGCTGATATTGCCAGATATAAGCGCCCAAATGGCAAAACCGAAAAGAGCAGGTAGCAGATTGGGAATAATACTAATTGCGCCTAAACTGAAGCTCTTCAGCGCAAAGAACAACAGTATTGATATAAGCAGCAGTGCAACGACCGCCCCTTGGGCCACGCCTTTCATGTTTTGCTCACCAATATGCGCAAATATTAGCGGTATACTGGCACCCTCTAGTCGATACTCTGGAGCGTTTTGTTTAAGCCATTGTTTGGCGCGTGATTCTAAACCTGTGAGTTCAGCACTCCCAAGATTTTGCGTTGTTACCATCAAGCGCGTTGCCGACTTATTTATGTCAATTTGATTGTTAACGTCGAGGCCAAAGGGAAGTGACATTTCATAAAGTAGTAAGTGCTGAGCAGCCAAGTCACGCTGGTCTGGCAATACGTACATCAGCGGGTCGTCTTCATTCATGTTCATATTTAAACGCTTCATGACATTTGAAAATGAAATGATGTGGTCTACTTCTGGCTGCTCCTCTAGCCAAGTAGTGAGGCCCTCAATAGTTTCTAAAAACTTAGGGTCTAAAATACCATCTTCCGTGTCAGTATAAATCGCAAAATCAACGGTGGTAAGCCCGGTTAATCTTTCTTGTTGAAAGTCTGCGTTTTGGCGAAACTCGTTGCCTTTATTAAAATATTCAATGGGTATGTCATTAAGCTTGTTTTGAGTGACTAAAAATGCGCTCACTATTGTGAGTGCGAAGGCGCTAAGCAACACCCATCTATTGTTTTTTGCTAACCAAAGCGTGAGTAACTCCCAACGAGGGTTGCGCGCCTTAACGGCAACCGGTGCAAATTTCAAGGTACATTTACTGAGTATTGCTGGAAGCAAAATGAGAGAAAACAAACAAGCAAACAAGACGCCAATGGCCACCAGATTTCCCATGTCGTCAAGCACCGGTACCTGCGCAAAGTTTAGGGTTAAAAAGCCGATGGCGGTGGTAACAGATGTAATAATAATTGCTTTGCGATTAAGTGCCAATGAACTGAGAATAGCGTCTTGTTGATGCTGACCTTGTTGCATGTAGTAACGTGTGCCTGATATCAAATGCACGCAATCTGCGATGGCTAGCGTCATAATGATTACCGGCACATTTACCGTCGCAATGTTGATAAACATGCCAAGCCAGCCGCCCACACCCATGGTGGCGGCGATTGATATTATCACAATCCCGAGGGTGGCAACTGTGCCCGCCACTGAACGCATGAGGATGCTTAATAAAATTGCAAACACAGCAAACATGGCTGGAAACAGCGTCATGGCATCTTTTTGTGCGGCTAAAAAGAAGCTATCGGTCATAATCACCAAACCGCTCAAGCGAATATCGTAATCAGGATATTGCTCAACATAGGGAGCAATTGCAGCTCGTAAATGCGCACCTATTTGATTAATTTCTTTGGTTTGGTCTCCGTCTGGTAGCTGAACGGTAATATTAATCAGTGCGACTTTACCATCAAGAGATATCAATTTATTGCGAAGCTCAGGCTCACCTAAACTGACCTTTCTCACCGTTTGAATATAGTCATCGCTTAACCAGTCGGTCTCGAGTACCAAATCTTCTACAATTAAATCGTCGTTTTGTGCATAGCTTCGCTGGAAGTTGGTAATGGAATCTACCCGGGTAGACAGGGGCACTTGCCAGCTTATATCAGTGAGTTCTTTTATTAGTGAAAGACTTTCTTTGTTAAATAAATCCCCGTTTCGGGCTGCAATCATTATAGAAGCGCTTTCATTTTTACTGAAAACCCTTTGCATATTTTCATATGCGACGCGCTGGGTGTTTTCAGGTTCAAAAAATACTTTGTAATCGCCACGAAAATAAAGATTTTTTGCACCAATGGCGCTCACTACAAACACCAACACGCATAAAAAGATGCTCATGTTAGCGTTATCCAAAACGGTATTGTCGAGCTTTGCTAAATTCATAATGAGATGCTTTGTATGTTGATTGGCAGTTAGTGTAGCTAACTATAAGGCGAATTGCCTTGTTTTTACATTATCGCATGAGGCACGCAGGTATGAGTATGCGCGCACGACTGAACTGGCATGACTTAACATTTAATCTTGAAAATACATGTTAATAATGGCGGCGTATTCATAAAACGCGGCGCGAGTCCGCTCTAGGTTCGCGATGCTAGGAAGAGAGGGGTCAAAATTAAATTCATTTACGTTGTAATGATCAACCGGATGCACACAATACGAAGAGAAATTGTAACGCGCGAAAAGTGTGTCAACACGATATGCATGGGTTGCGCTGGTTATCACGTGGTAATGACTGAAGCTAGCTTGCTGGTTTTTCAAAGCCTGTACCTCTTCACTGGAGTTTGTGCCCGCATCAACCACCAATATATCGTTTTCATCAACGCCCATGCGCACTAAAAAGTCTCTGGCTGCCAGAGAATACGAGGCATCAGAATACTCATTAAAATCGCCACCTGTTAATATTATCGATTGCTTTGACGCTTTGTACATTAAAGACGCATGCGTCAGGCGGCGAAGCGAACAATCGTTCCATTGGTCAACGTCGGGCATATTGTCAGCGTCGTAAAAATAACAAGCAAATACAAAAATAGCGCTATTATCGAAGGAGGACTCTTGGTAAATGTCGATATGTTTACTGTGTGTTTCTAGCGGACTTAAAAGCCAGTAGCTAAAAAAATACTGTGAACATAAATATAGCCAAGCACCGGACAAAACGTAAAAAAACCTGTACAAGTACTTCAAATGAGGACGATAAAGATGCACGCAGATTCCCATTGCAAGAAGCAACAGAGCTTGGTTTAATGGGGATATAAGAGTGAGAGCTATCGCTTTTATCATCGCAGAGATAACATATAAGATGTTGATTGAACTAAAAACAAAATTTTGGTGCTCAGCATAGTAAACCATTGGATGGATAGAATTATATGATTTCAACAAAGAAGCAAGGGAAAGCGCTGGTGCTGATGCTCAGCCTTCTAGTGAGTTTTCAACTTTTCGCGCAAGCAAAGTTGCCTGATTTGATAGAAAAAGCCGCACTGTCGGTCGTGGGTATCGGTATTTTCACACCAATAGAGTCTAGAGTTCCTAGCCTGATAGGCACCGGGTTTGTAGTAGGAGACGGGAACTACATTGTTACCAACTACCACGTGGTGTCAAAAGAGCTTGACCCGAGTATCGTACAAAGCTACGTCGCGATGGTGGGAGAGGGAAGACAATACAGGAGTATCAAACTAGACCTCATTGCATTTGACCCTGTTCATGACTTAGCCATTCTAGCTCTGAAAAGCGCTATGCCTGGCACATCTGCGGGGTCAAGCACTGGTGGGGCAGAGTTATCTGGATTGCGACTAGGCAGCGATGATTATTTACGAGCTGGAAGCGACGTGTTTTTCACCGGCTTTCCTTTAGGTGCGGTGCTCGGCTTATATCATGCAACCCATACCGGCATTATTGCCGCTGTTGCGCCCGATATAAATCCTGCCCGAAACGCCAATCAACTCACCATCGATATGTTGGCTCGTTTAAAACAACCCTTTATGATTTATCAATTAGACGCAACTGCCTATCCAGGCAACAGCGGTAGCCCAGTATTTGACCGCGAGACGGGTGAGGTCGTTGCTGTTATAAACAAAGTGTTTGTGCAAGCGGGTAAAGAGGCAGCAATAAGCGCGCCGAGCGGAATTAGCTATGCGATTCCTATCAGGCATTTGCGAAAGTTAGCGAAGAACAACAAAATCGCGCTATAATACCAAAAATGTGATGTCAGGAATTTTATCACTCAGTTTTAGACTAAGGATAAATTCACTAATAATCAGTCACTTACTTCGTGGTCTGATTCTTGCTTTACAATGGGCAGTTCAAGTAATTGGTGGTAAAGATGGATAAGAATACTCTTCAAGAGTCGCAAGCCGAGCAAACAACGCCGGCACAGACGACCAACGGACGCAGAAAATTTTTGCAAAAGGCAAGCGCCGGCGCACTGATTGCGACCATTCCGGCTAAGTCTGTTTGGGCAACGGGCCTAACAAACTCTGTAGTTGCATCTGGTCATGGCTCTGATATGGCAGGCGGTAATAGCCTAGTTGTTAAGCGTCCTTGGTATTGGGTAAACCGATTATCACATTTGAACCAACACATTTTAGACTTGAAGTTTTCTGACTTATTCGGTGGCGCGCCGTACCAGACCACTCATACATTTTTTGATGGTGCTTTAACGATCAGACAAGTGTTGGCATTCACCAATGATTCTGGTCATTACGTATATGCAGGACCAAGCAATTTTAACCGCTTGATGATCAGCGCATATCTAAGCGCGGTATACAGCGACAGTGCAGCGTTTGATGTTCACTTCCCTGTGATTGGTCACAATCGCTCATATCCTGACGATAGAGTATTCGCTAAAAAGCTTTACAAAATGGCAAATGGCAGTCCGTCTTCGTTTGCACTTGAGCTTGGAAAACTTCATGACTCACCAGAGAGCTTAGCGGGCACAGTTTAAGCGCTTGTATAGTGCTCAAATAAGGTAGCGCACACTTGCAATATAAAGTGAAAAAAGGGATGTTACGGCATCCCTTTTCTGATCAATCCGGCGTATGTTTTTATAGTATGCAAACCACCGTTCTAACCAGCATCGGTATGAGCAAAACTGCTCTAGACGAGGTGTTGTCAAATCCCGATATGGACAACGAGCAGCACGTGGCCGTGATTGATGAACTTGTGTCAAAGGGGTTTATTGAAAAGGTAACAAACCGTGCGCAGTGAAAAGTTTCTTTTGCGCCTGCCTCCGTTTACCTTCAGCGTTAGCACTGATATCCCGCTAGTGAAAGATAATGCGCGTCTCATTTATGGAAACGCGTGTGTTGATATTAGCCAGCGCAGTCGAGATGACTATATCGACTACCACCTCTCTTTAGAAAAAAACACCGGTGTCAGAAGATTTTACAAACCCCAAGCGCGTTTTTTTTGCGACGGCCGCGAACCATTTAAGCCGCTCACGCATTCTCAAGCATTTGCCATGCTTGAATGGGGAATGAATTGGACGGTAGCGGCCCACGAACTTCAATACGTTATAGTGCACAGTGCCGTGCTTGAAAAGAACGGAAAAGCCATTTTGTTTCCAGCCCCTCCGGGCTCTGGGAAAAGTACGCTCACCGCCTTTCTTGCAAACAATAACTGGCGTTTGCTTTCAGACGAAATGGCGCTAGTCATTCCGCAAACGAGCACAGTATTGCCATTTGTTAGGCCTATTTGTTTAAAAAACCAGTCTATTGATTTGTGTCAGAACTGGTTTGCTGATGCCACTTACTCAAGCGTGGCAAAAGATACGCACAAAGGCGATGTTATACACATGGCGGCAAATGCCCATGCTCAGCAAAACGCAGCTAAACCTGCTGATATTGTGGGTGTGGTTTTTCCAAAGTATGACGTGAACACAGAGCTCGATATTTATCAGTTAAACATGCGAGAAGCGTTTATGCAGTTAGTGTTTAATGCCTTTAACTTTACTGCAATTGGACAAGACAGCTTTGAGACAGTCACTGCACTTATTGAAAAAGTAAAAGCGTTTGAAATTTGTTACAGCAATTTACCCGAGGTGGATGCCTTTTTAACCGAAGAGATTATCTGTTGTGACGATTAACGCAGACACCTTAATAAATCTTTTTTTGAACCCCAGTCAGGTCGCACAGTGCAGCAGCAATGAGCTTTCAGACCTGGTTACTATTTGGCGAAGTCAAAAAATACTGGCGAGAATGTGCTATCGCATCATCGAGGCGGGGGTATTTGAGCACCTCGATGCGAAAACTCAGCGTCATTTACTCAATGCCAAACAAATTGCCGACAGACAAAAAGAGCAGGTGTTTACCGAAGCGGCAGAGTTAGCGCGTATTTTATCGCAAAGCGTAGGGTATTTAATATTTCTAAAAGGTGCTGCCTACTCTATGTGTGCAGGCAAGTTGGGGCGAGGGCGAATATATAGTGACATTGACGTGCTTGTGCCAAAAGCAGACATAGATACCTGTGAACAGCGTTTAGCAGTAGCAGGCTGGATTGGCCAAGAAATTAATGACTATGATGATAAGTATTATAGGAAATGGGCGCACGAAATTCCTCCCATGGCACACGGACATCGCGGCACGATTATAGATGTGCATCACAATATTGTGCCGGTTATTTCAAAGTCTTTTAACGACCTTCACATTTTGTTAGAAAACACAGAAGAAATCATGCCTGATATTCATGTGCTCAGCGCGCCTGCGCAGCTTGTGCACGCTGCCATTCATCTTTTCAGGAATGAAGAGTATCAAGGTGCATTTAGAGATATTACCGACATATATCTTATGCTCGAAGGACAAGACGAACAATTTTGGTTAGACGCATTCTCGCTTGCTAAGCGCATCGACTTTTTAACTGAGCTGCAGTTGGCTGTGCGTTATTGCGAGCGATTCTTTAAGTTAAAACCGCCCGCTAAAATTAACCTTGAGTTTGCGCCTGAGCATAACCAGGCCTTTAATGATTTCATCTTCAACAGCGTATTGCTGCCACAACATAGCTTGATGACTGGCTCGCATACTCCGCTTAAGCACTTTTTGGCGATGATGAGAGGCCACATAGTCAAGATGCCCGTGCATATTTTGCTTTATCATATTATTGTAAAATCATATCGTAGCGTCGCCCAAAGCATATTTGGACAACATGTATTTACGCCCAAAGACCCACACCCTCCTCTAGCAGGGCAAAACAAGGAACACCTTAAGTGAAAATTTTGGTAACTGGCGCCGCTGGCTTTATTGGTGCACACACGGCAAGAACACTTTTAGACGATAGCATTGATGTTGTGGGCATTGACAACGTCAATGACTATTACGATGTGTCTCTTAAACATGCACGCATCGACTGGATAAAAACGCATAGCAACAGTGGCCATTTTACCTTTATGCAAATGGATATTGCGGATCGCACGGCGATGGAAGCACTTTTTGCCGAGCATCAGTTTGATCGCGTTATTCATTTAGCCGCACAAGCCGGCGTGCGCTACTCTATTGAAAATCCACATGCGTATATCGACGCCAATATTGTTGGTTTTATGAATATTCTCGAAGGCTGTCGACATCACCATGTGGCCCATTTAGTGTATGCCTCGAGCAGTTCAGTGTATGGCGCAAATGAAGCCATGCCCTTTTCAGTTACCGATAATGTTGACCACCCGGTATCGCTTTACGCGGCCAGCAAAAAAGCCAACGAGTTGATGGCGCATACCTATAGTCATTTATATGATTTGCCAACCACCGGTTTACGCTTCTTTACTGTGTATGGTCCTTGGGGGCGTCCAGACATGGCGCCGTTTAAATTCACTAAAGCCATAAGTGAAGATACACCCATTGACGTATACAATTTTGGCAATCACCGTCGCGATTTCACCTATATTGACGACATCGTAGCCGGCGTGATCCAGTCTACAATGCACGTCGCAAGTCCGAATTCTAATTGGGATGGCAAAGCGCCAGACCCAAGCAGCAGCAAAGGCCCATGGCGGGTATATAATATTGGCGCACAAACGCCTGTTCATCTGATGACATTTATTGAAACGATTGAAAAAGCACTCGGCAAAGAGGCTAAAAAGAACATGCTGCCCATGCAGCCAGGTGATGTTGAAGCAACCTATGCGGACGTTGAGTCTTTAGTCAAAGATGTGGGCTATCGGCCCAGCGTGTCGTTAGAGCAGGGCATAGAGAAATTTGTTGCGTGGTATAAACACTATTACAAGCAATGAAATAATTCCCAGCCTAAGCAAAACATTCAATATTTGATTTAGCACTAGATTCAACAACAAGCTAAGCAATAAGCGAAGTAAATCAAGTAAGCGTTGGCGCGCAGTCAGCATCGCTAGCGCGCATTATGTTGAGCCGTGCTTGCTCTTGTTCTTGGTCGTTAAGTAGTTGTGAGTATCCATAGTTAATCACCCAATCATCAAACGGACTGGACTTTTTAAAATAAAAGTCGCCCTGACTCATGGTCGTATTTCAAAAAATGTGTCTAATTTTTATACAGTGAGGTGGTTGGTTTTATTATTTTTCAATTAAAACAGTGGCTTAAATTTTGGCTCTAGGTTTGCATAGGTTGATGGAGAGTAAGCGGGTAGTACAAATATAACATCAAAGAAAACAAGGAACACACAGCATGAATAAGCTAATTAAGGCGATTGTAAGTGCAGCAGTTTTAAGTTTATTGTCGATGCAGGCTTCTGCCGGCGTGATATTTTCATTTATCGAAACTGGTGGCAATGTAGAAATGCAAACATCCGGCAGCCTAAACACCGAAAACTTGGTAGAGACTAGCAGCTTCGGTGTTTGGAGCGGTATTGGTATTGAAACTAACGCGGCGCCACAATCCGATATTATGGGAGACACCATAAACAGTCCGACAGATATTGGCTTTGGATTTTCTGATGGCACTGATTTAAGCCCTTGGATTGGTGATTTGTTTACGCTTAGCCGCTTTGGTCTTATTAGGACGGGCACCACTTCGTTCACGACGTACGTCAGACCAAATGGCGTCAGAACACCCGGTATATCAATGGTCGAAAGTGATATTGTAAACGGCTTTTGGACACCCGATGTTTCTTGGCTTTCTGTGGGCAGCACGTTTGCAGACTTTGGCTTGATTGAAGGTGATTACACCATCACAGATATTCAGACCGGTGAGTTTATTTCAATCATTGTAGGCGACCCCAACGTTGAGGTAAATTCTCCTGCAACGCTTGCCCTTATGGGCTTGGCGCTTTTCGGTCTTGGGTTTGTGCGAAAACGAGCGCAATAAAAGCATATCGCGAATAATTTCAAAAAGCCCCGTTCTTCCATACTAGGGGCTTTTTTATGGACAAAAACCTGAGCGATATTACGTGATGCTGACCAATATTAATCAAACATTAAACACCAAACGTTAAACGCAAAGTATGCAAAACTGTAAATAAAACAAGCCCCTAGTGGCTTAACTGTAAGTCTACAAATTCACGATAGGTGGGGTTGCCCTCATACAGTTCACGATGATTACCTTGCGCGATGCATTGCCCTTTTTCCAGCACGATGATTTTGTCGGCGTTAAGCACTGTCGATAGTCTATGAGCTATTATCAAGGTCGTTGTTTTTTGCATCAACGAATCAATAGCTTGTTTTACAAGCTTCTCACTTCCTGCGTCTAAGGCACTGGTAGCCTCATCTAACAGCAGGATAGGACGGTTGGCCAGTATTGCTCGTGCAATCGCTATGCGTTGTTTTTGTCCGCCTGATAGCTTCACCCCGCGCTCGCCCAAATCGGTGTCATATCCTTTATCTAAGTCCTGAATAAATTCGTCAGCATGGGCTAATTTTGCCGCTTGCTGAATCTCTTCTAGGCTAGCGTTCTCCCTTGCAAAGGCAATATTTTCGCGCACCGTGTTTGCAAAGATAACAGGGTGTTGCGATACAAGCGCAAAATGCGCACGAAGCGATGAAAGGCTGAGTGACTTTTGTTCCACGCCATTGACGAGTATTTGTCCACTTTGAATATCGTAAAAACGCATGAGTAAGTCGAACAATGTAGATTTACCGGCGCCGCTATGCCCAACAATTGCAATCTTATCACCGGTTTGAACGTCAAAACTCACGCCTCGAATAACGGCGCTTTTTTCGTAAGCAAAATGAATGTTCTGAAGCGACAGAATTTGCGGTGAAGCGCTTGCGCCGTCCTTCGTATTTGACGTCGGTGAGTCTTTTATATCTGAGCGCTGAGCCATTAAATCGAGGATGCGCTCACTGGCACCAGCCGCCTTTTGTAACTCCCCAATGACCTCGCTGATGGTGGCAATTGCGCCACCTGCTAACACTGCATAAAACACAAAAGCCACTAATTGTCCTTGCGAAATTGAACCTTCAATGACTGCGATAGCGCCTAAATAGCCAACAAAAAAGATGGCGCTAAGGCTTATCAACATAACCGCAGAAATGAGTAGTGCGCGATAATGGATGCGTTTGCTGGCCGCCTGCATAACGGCATCGGTTTTATTGGCAAAATCAGTCATGGAGCGCTGTTCATGGTTAAAGGCTTGCAGCATGTGAATCTCATGCAGGCTTTCGTCTACTACACCGCCGATATCGGCAACTTTGTCTTGACTCTTTTTGGAGTAGTCTCTTACTTTTGCGCCCAGTAAACGGATAGGCGCAAGGATAAAAGGCACTGCAACAAATACGAATAAGGTAAGTTTTAAGCTGGTAAAACCCATCAGTATGAGGGCCCCTATAAACATCACGCTGGAGCGAAGCGCCATCGATACGCCTGTGCCCACAACGCTTTGCAACAGTGTTGTATCGCTGGTAAAACGAGAGATGATTTCGCCGGTGCGTGATTGCGCGTAAAATCCGGGTGACAGGGTAACTAAATGATTAAATAAGGCTTTGCGGATATCAGCAGATACACGCTCACCTAGCCACACCATTAAGTAAAAACGCACGTAGGTAGCAAGGCTACCCACTACCACCACAGCAATCACAACCCAAAAGGCCTGTGTTAAGACCGTTTGATTACCAGCGGTAAACCCTTGGTCGATTACATACTTGATCCCTTGACCAAGCAGCAGCCAAGTCAGTGACGACACCGCAAGCGCACTCAAGGCACCGACTACCTGCCATTTGTAAGGACGCAAGTGCGTAAACAACCATGACAGAATATGCTTGCTTGAGTATTTGGGCGAGACGCTTTGTTTAGGGGCAGTGTTTTTTTGCTTTTTGATAGCCGTGGCCTAGATGTGTTTGATGATTAAGATATGGGGCTACTTAAAGGTTTTCCAATCGATATCTGTTGAAAGTAGCAATTCGCGTAGTGAAAGAGCACGCGGAATAGTGCGCCCCTTTGACGTCCAGCGATGGCCGCTACATGCAGCAGTTAGTATAGCTTTACTGGGTTTTAACAGGAGGTAGCGTGTTTGTTTTGGAACTATTTCGAAATATTCACCGGTTTTGGAAAACCAACCAAACTTATTAAGGTGTATGCGATCAGATGCCATCATATCGATACTATCGAGTTCAATGTGTTCTTCGCCTAAATGCTCTACATACACCGCCACCACCGCGCCATAGCGTGCAAAATCTCCAAACCAGCTGAGTGTTTTATCAGTACTTTGCGTATTGACCGGGCATTTAGCCGCCTGTTTAGCCTGCCAACTGCCGTTATGAACATCAACATCAATAGGTGCATTGCCCTCTAATAAATGCATCGCAGCATTTTTTACGTGGTGGCTCAAGCCTTTGATTTTGCGTTTGAGTAGTGCTGGGTCGGAAATATTACTCGTGGCGAGATTTTGCAACTCACGTTCGTAAAGCGCATTACTAAGCTCTGCAAAGTTTGGAAACTTAGCAGCCAAGTGAAATATATCAGTTTGATCTTGAAAATCTAATGCCATCGTTGCGTTTACGTCTGTTTGCCAACCGTCATATTTGTTTTGAGCAATGCTATTTTAAGCAAGGCCGCTTTTTGATAAGTGTTTTGCCTACGTGTGTTGCCGGCGAGTGTTACCGGCGAGTGTTGCCGATGATGCGCGCCAGCGGTCAGGAACATCTGAGTCGATTTAATCCACGCTTTCGCTAGTTGATGATACCTAATTGCTATCTACTACTCCATAACTGAGGCAATAAAAAAGCCTGAGCATGTAATGTGCATCAGGCTTTCGTTGAGTCTTAAGTTTCTAAGCAGGCCTTTAAGGTTTTACTGGCCTTTTATTTCGCTTCGGCCTTTATATACTGCCTGGGTGCCAAGCTCTTCTTCAATGCGAAGCAGTTGATTATATTTGGCGACGCGGTCAGAGCGACAAAGTGAGCCAGTTTTGATTTGGCCCGCCGCGGTACCAACGGCTAAATCAGCAATGGTAGCATCTTCGGTTTCGCCGCTACGATGAGAAATTACCGCGGTAAACCCAGCATCTTTTGCCATTTTGATTGCTGCTAGAGTCTCGGTGAGTGAGCCAATTTGATTAAACTTAATCAAAATAGAGTTACCCACACCGTTGTCGATGCCGCGTTTTAAAATTTTAGTGTTGGTGACGAATAAGTCGTCGCCCACAAGTTGTGCTTTGTCACCTAAAATCTTAGTTAGATAGGCCCAACCGTCCCAATCAGATTCATCCAAGCCATCTTCTATCGAGGCAATAGGATATTTCGCGGTCAAGTCAGCTAAGTAATCGCTAAATCCATTAGCGTCAAACGACTTGTTCTCGCCGCCTAACACATATTTACCGTCTTTATAAAACTCAGACGCTGCGCAGTCTAGCGCGAGCGTAACATCTTCATTCATTTTATAGCCCGCAGCTTCAACAGCAGTCACAATAACCGCCAGCGCTTCAGCGTTTGACGTTAAGTTTGGCGCGAAGCCGCCCTCGTCGCCAACGGCTGTATTGAGGCCTTTTGCCGAAAGCACTTTTTTAAGCGCGTGGAAAATCTCAGCGCCCATACGCAATGCTTCTTTAAAGCTTTTTGCGCCTACGGGTTGAACCATAAACTCTTGAATATCTACATTGTTATCAGCGTGCTCGCCGCCGTTGATGATATTCATCATTGGTACCGGCATAGAGTATTGCCCCGGCGTACCGTTCAAATTAGCGATATGCACATAAAGCGGTATGCCTGCGCTGATTGCTTGTGCTTTTGCGACTGCTAAAGAAACCGCTAAAATTGCATTTGCGCCTAGGTTTTCTTTGTTTTCTGTGCCGTCTAACTCAAGCATAACTTGGTCGATAGCCGCCTGTTCATTGGCCTCTTTACCCGCAAGTGCTGGTGCAATTTTATCGTTTATGGCGGCGACCGCATTCAATACACCTTTACCTAAATAACGTGATTTGTCGCCATCGCGTAACTCAAGCGCTTCTCTTGAACCTGTAGAGGCGCCCGACGGCGCTGCTGCTCGGCCCATTGCGCCGCAGTCTAAATATACGTCTGCTTCAACGGTGGGGTTTCCGCGTGAGTCTAAAATTTCTCGTCCAACAATTCGGCTAATCTTGGCCATTTCTCTTCCTCTTTGTTCAAAAATTATGAGCTTTACGACGCGTTTTGCGATTTAAGCTTAATGGTGTTCTTTGTTGTATTCACTTGCTGCGGCAATAAAGCCTGTAAAAAGCGGATGACCATCACGAGGCGTAGAATTAAATTCCGGGTGAAATTGCCCCGCCACGTACCAAGGATGGTTTTCAAGTTCGATTACTTCTACCAAGCGTTTATCCGTAGACAGTCCGCTAACCGTTAAACCTGCATCTTCTACCTTTTGACGCAGATTGTTGTTGACCTCATAACGGTGACGATGGCGCTCATAAATTTCAGTGCTACCATACATTTGCGCGACTTTACTGCCTTCTTTTAGATGGCAAAGCTGACTGCCTAAGCGCATAGTACCACCTAAATCGGTTGAAACATCTCTGATCTCTGTCCCGCCGTCGGCATCTAACCACTCAGTGATCAAGCCCACAACAGGGTAGGGGGACTGTGGGTTAAATTCAGTGCTGTTGGCATTTTCCATGCCCGCAACGTTGCGAGCAAACTCGATATAGGCGATTTGCATGCCTAAACAAATGCCTAAAAACGGCACGTCGTTCTCGCGGGCGTATTTAGCTGCCGCAATTTTTCCCTCAATGCCTCGCTCACCAAAACCGCCCGGAACCAAAATAGCATCGAGATCATGCAAAATCTGAATGCCCTTGCTTTCGATGTCTTGAGAATCGATATAGTGAATATTCACGGTTTTACGGTTTTTCAACCCTGCATGTTTAAGGGCTTCGTTAACCGACTTATAGGCATCGGGTAGCTCTACGTATTTACCCACCATACCAATGTTTACTTCGCCAGTGGGGTTTGACTCAGCATATAGCACCTGTTCCCATTCACTCAAATCCGCCTCTGGGCACTCAAAGCCAAAGCGCTTAACTACAAGTTCATCCATACCCTGGGCTTTCAAACCTGCCGGAATACGATAGATGCTGTCGGCATCGCGCAGGGATATAACCGCTTTTTCATTCACGTTAGTGAACAGGGCTATTTTGGCACGCTCATTATTGGGTAAGGCGCATTCAGAACGGCATACGAGTATGTCAGGCTGAATACCCACCGAGCGTAATTCTTTTACAGAATGCTGAGTTGGTTTAGTTTTGACTTCGCCTGACGCGGCTAAAAAAGGCACCAAGGTTAAATGCATGTACATAGCGCGCTCGCGACCGATTTCAGTGCCAAGCTGACGAATGGCTTCAATAAATGGTTGCGACTCTATGTCACCCACGGTACCGCCAATTTCTACAATGGCGATGTCTACGCCCTCTGCGCCCGCCACAATGCGTCGCTTAATTTCATTGGTGATATGCGGAATTACCTGAATCGTAGCGCCTAAATAATCGCCGCGGCGTTCACGTTTAAGCACTTCTTCATAAACGCGGCCGGTGGTAAAGTTGTTGCGCTGAGTCATGCGGGTGCGAATAAAACGTTCATAATGACCAAGGTCAAGGTCGGTTTCTGCGCCATCGTCGGTAACAAATACTTCACCATGTTGAATAGGACTCATGGTACCTGGGTCAACGTTGATGTAAGGGTCTAGCTTGAGCATAGTGACCTTTAGGCCTCGCGCTTCTAAAATGGCAGCCAATGAAGCCGCGGCAATCCCTTTTCCTAATGATGAAACCACACCACCGGTGACGAAAATATAATGTGTCATGTTGAACCTAACGTTTAGGGTTGAAATTGATGCACAAAACTTTTATCACAATAATTATCACAATAAACCGATGGCTATATTGTTGATTAACAAAACTATTTTTTTGTATAAAGTGCGAACAGAAGATTTGTAAAATAGGCGAACAGAACATCACCTTTGTTGGATGCATAGTATACCTATCTTACCCCCTGTGAGTAAATTATAAAAATAACTTATTTGCTCAGTGCCTTTCACTTTATTCAAGATCCTGTTTCAAGAGCTTGGGGTATGTGCGGTGTTTTTAAGCTATCATTTAAATTAAGCAAAATTCCTTTACAAGAGCATCACGATGAAACCATTGAAATTGCAAGCCTCTAATCTGTTGATATGTATTTCACTTGTATTAGCGTGCGTAAACGCTCATGCAAAAACGATTAGCATTAGTGCAAATCAAGCGATTGATGCACCGGGCCGACTGCATATTATCTTCACTCAAGATAGTGAGCGAGAGCCTCGCTTGTACAGCGCATGGCCCGTGCAAAATGTAGAGCCCTTGTTTTCTCAAGATTTAGATGGGCTAGGGCAAACTCTAACGCTAGACACCAATACCCTTGGTGGTTTTCCGTTCAAGACCATGCAAGATTTACCTGCTGGCATGTGGCGGGTGCAGGCCATTTACGACACTAACACATTGGATTCAGGTATTAACTCGCCAGCAAACGCCTACTCGCTACCTCAGGCTATTGAGATTAAAGCCGGCGTAGCGCCCACGCTTAACTTTGAACTTAACCAAACTGTTGCTGCCGACGCCCTGCCTGAAGATCAAGCTCTACTGAAATTTATAAAGATCAAAAGTGATATTTTAAGCGAATTTTGGGGAAGTGATATGTATCTTCGTGCTGGCGTGCTGCTGCCGGCAACTTACTACGACAAACCCCTAAAAAAATTCCCTGTGTTTTTTGATATCGGCGGATATGGTGCGAGATATACACGCGCCGAACGTTGGTATCAGTCTGAGGAGTTTCAAGAATATTGGCAAGCCGACGATACGCCGCAAATGGTGATTGTCTACCTCGATGGAGAGGCCCCTTTTGGCGACCCTTATCAAATAAATTCGGCCAATAACGGGCCTTATGGTGATGCGACTTGGCAAGAGTTGTTGGGCTACTTAAACCAAAATTTTAATATTGTTGACACGGCCCAGGGGCGTTTTGTAAGCGGATGTTCCACAGGCGGTTGGGTAAGCCTAGCACTACAATTATTTTATCCTGATACCTTTAACGGTGCTTGGTCTTACAGCGCTGACGGAGTCGACTTTAGATACTTCCAGTTAGTTGATATTTACAGCGATGACAATGCCTTTTTCAACGAGCACGGACAAGAGCGGCCTTCCTATCGTGGTAAAGACGGGGAAGTCATATTTTCTATAAAACGCGAAATTGACATGGAAAACCAAATGGGCAGGGGCAATAGCTATGTCACGTCGGGAGGGCAATGGGGCGGATGGAATGCAGTCTACAGCCCAAAACTCGATAGTGGTTTACCGGCTCCTATATGGGACCCTGCAAGCGGAGAGATAAACAAGGATGTGGCCGAAGCTTGGAAACAATATGACCTGCGTTTATACACACAAAAAAATTGGCAAACATTAGGACCTAAGCTTGCCGGAAAACTTCATATTTGGATGGGTGATATGGATAATTTTTACTTAAACAACGCCATGTACCTTTTCGAGGATATGCTTAAAAGCCGCACCGAACCTGCATCTGATGCGGTGTTTGAATATAAGCGCGGCGTGGGGCACTGTGACTTTAATCGCTACGACATGCGCAAAAAAACCATCGCTCAGATGTATGAGAGATTTCAAAAAACGAGATAGAAGCAAAACATGTAAAGAAAAGTTCTTCGCTCCCGTGATTATGTGCGAGCTGCACAGGATTCGAGTTAATTATTCTGATGCTGCGCTAACAGCCATCGATAATCATCTGGGCTGTTGATGTTTTTCAAGACTTGCTCATCACCCGGCAGAGCATGGGCATTTACATGCTCGATGAGACGATAGAGAGAAAGTTGCGCTTTAGTGCTTTTATCGGATTGATAGGCGTGTATCCGCTCCTTAATATATGATTGATAATGAGTTGAGGCATGCAAGAAAAGCGGCAATGGCGCATCGTTAAAATAGGTGCTCACATTGTTGTGTAAGCCATGTTCAAGCATAGGTAGCAAAATGCCTTTGCTCAGTAATGGCATATCTACCGGCAAAACCAAAAGCGAATGCTTGCAAAACTCGCTGGCGGCATATATCCCGCCTAAAGGACCACACGCTGAAACCACATCGGGTATAGCCTTGGCGTGAGTATTACTGCTTAACAATATATCTTGAGGCGCTAGAGAGCTGGCTAGCTCTCTAGCATGTTCTAAAAAGCTACTGCCCTGAAACAAGAGCTCACTTTTTGTTTGTTTCATTCGGCGCGACTGTCCGCCAGCAAGTATCAAGACTGAAAAGGATGTAGCTTCAGATGCGTCACTCATGGCTCAATTTTTCCAATTTAAACTTGCGGCAATGTACCATCAAACTGCGCAGCGATGAAATAAGTCTTGGCTGCAAAATCGATTCGAGGGTTTGCACATCGACATATCCGGCCCTTGACTCACGAATAAGCGATAAGCAGGTGCGCACTTAAGGCGCAAACTTGCTCTGTGTTGGTGCAAATCGGCATGTTTTCGCGCTGCTTAATCCGAGTGTACCTTTGTTTTTAATGGTTTTTTTTTGCTGGCACATTATTTGGATAAGAGCGTAGCAAGAGACATTCATATACTTGTATATTCAATTTCAACATATTTGCTTTTTGATTCACAGATGAACAAAAGGCCTGGCAAAGATGCCCACAGCGATTTCGGTCGCTGTGGGTTTTTTTTTGCCTTTACCGCCCTACACACTTACGAGGCTGACATGAATAATGCGCTTATTAGCAACGATATATTAGTCATTGGCAATGGCATGGTTGGACATCATTTTGTTGAACAACTACGGCAGCAAAACACGGCACTCAGCATTCGAGTGCTGTCGGGTGAGCCTCGTTTGGCCTACGATAGAGTTCACTTGTCAGAGTACTTTCAAGGAAAAAGCGCTGACGAACTTGCGCTTACAACAGAGGCTCATTATGAATCACTTAACATTCAATTCAGCACTGAGGCTTGGGTAGAGACCATCGATAGAAAACAAAAATGCGTGCGTTGTACAGACGGACGCGAATACCACTATCAAAAGCTTATTTTAGCGACAGGCTCTTATCCTTTTGTACCGCCTATCCCTGGCAACGACCAAGCGCACTGCTTGGTTTATCGCACTATAGAGGATCTCGAAGCAATCGAAGCCTCAGCAAAAGTCAGTCGCATAGGCGTGGTAGTTGGTGGCGGCCTATTAGGGCTTGAAGCGGCCAATGCGCTTAAAGAAGCTGGCTTACAAACCCACGTAGTAGAATTTGCCCCGCAGTTAATGGCCGTGCAATTAGATAGTGCGGGCGGGGATGTACTTAAAGATAAGATACAAGCACTCGGCGTGACGGTACACACGCAAAAAGCAACGCAAAAGATTGTGAAGGGCACACAAGCGCGGTATCGCATGGAATTTGCGGACGGCACGCACTTAGATACCGACATGATTTTGTTTTCAGCCGGTATTCGACCTTCCGATGCTTTGGCTCGCGCTTACGATATAGAGATTGGTGAGCGCGGCGGCATAGTGATTGATGATCACTGCTTAAGTTCAGACAAGAATATATACGCAATTGGTGAGTGCGCGCTCTGGCAAAATCGAATATTTGGCTTAGTTGCCCCCGGCTACGCCATGGCAAGGACCGTTGTCGCACATATTTTGGGTCATAATGAGCGCTTCAAGGGCGCTGATATGAGTACTAAATTAAAACTCATGGGTGTGGAGGTTGGCTCCATTGGCGATGCTCATGCAAGTACCAGCGGCGCTCAGGTATATACCTACGAAAATCAGCCTAAAGGCATTTACAAAAAAATGGTGGTTGAGCCTAATCAAAATAAATTGATTGGTGCAGTCTTAGTCGGCGACACCTCCGATTACGATACGCTTTTACAATACACTCTCAACGCCATTGATTTACCCGAATTTCCTGAAAGTTTAATTTTACCTAACAATGGCGATAATTCCGTGCAACTAGCAGGGGACGCCTTACCCGACAACGCCAGTATTTGCTCCTGCCATAACGTGAGTAAGGGCGATATTATTAGCGCGATTGACACCGGTCAATCAAGCTTGTCTGAGGTTAAGTCCTGCACCAAAGCAAGCACGGGTTGTGGCGGCTGTGCCGCCCTGTTGAAAAACGTTGTCGACCTTGAGCTTGAAAAACGCGGTGTTGAAATTAACAACCACATATGTGAACACTTCGCCTACTCTCGACAAGAGTTATTTCATATGGCACAAGTTGAGGGCATTCAGGATTTCGACACGCTGCTTGAGAAGCATGGCACTGGCTTGGGTTGTGATGTGTGCAAACCTGCAGCAGCTTCTATCTTTGCATCGCTTTACAACGCGTTTATTCTTAAAAATGAACATATTGGCTTACAGGATACTAACGATACTTTTTTGGGCAATATGCAAAAAGACGGCACGTACTCCGTCGTACCAAGAGTGCCTGCTGGCGAAATTACCCCTCAACAGCTCATACTCATTGGTGAAGTTGCCAGAGACTACAAACTGTACACCAAAATCACAGGTGGGCAGCGCATCGATTTATTTGGCGCAAATGTGCAGGACTTGCCCGATATTTGGCAGCGCCTGCTTGATGGAGGCTTTGAAACTGGCCACGCCTATGCCAAATCTTTACGCACAGTCAAATCTTGTGTCGGCAGTACATGGTGTCGCTACGGCGTGCAAGACTCTGTCAGCGCTGCCATTAACATTGAACATCGTTATAAAGGGCTGCGTTCACCTCACAAGCTCAAAATGGCGGTGTCTGGCTGCACCAGAGAATGCGCCGAAGCGCAAAGCAAAGATGTGGGAGTCATTGCCACCGAGAAGGGCTGGAATTTATATGTGTGCGGTAATGGAGGGATGAAGCCTCGCCATGCCGACTTATTTGCCACCGATTTAGACTATGACACGCTAATTCGCTATATCGATCGTTTTTTAGCGTTTTATATCAAAACCGCTGATCGCCTCCAGCGTACCTCTGTGTGGATGGAGAATATGGACGGAGGCCTAGCGTATTTGCAAGACGTCATCATTAACGACTCGCTTGGCATCAATGCATCATTGGAAGCTCATATGCAAAGCATCGTGCAGAGCTATCAATGCGAATGGCGCAGTGTCGTGGAGTCAACACAGGCACGCAAGCGCTTTAGACAATTTGTGAATAGTGACGCCGGCGACAATAACCAACTGTTTGTTGAAGAGCGGGGCCAGCTTCGTCCTGCAACAGCGCAAGAAAAAGCGCAAAACATTTCCATCGTCGAAAGCTTATAGGAGAGGCTTATGCAAAGCACCATGACTAGCGCAGTAAACAAACAGGCGTCGCAGTGGCATAAGGTGTGTCACCTCAGCGAGCTCGTCATTAACTCGGGTGTCTGCGCGTTAGTGCAAGGCCAACAAATTGCTCTGTTTGCACTTAAAACAGCAAAGACTGAGGCCCCAAGCGTCTACGCGTTAAGCAATTTTGACCCTATTGGCTTAGCGAACGTGATGTCTCGTGGCATTATTGGTTCAATTCAGGGGGAGCCAGTCATCGCTTCACCCCTTTACAAACAGCACTATTCACTCTTAAGCGGTAAATGTTTAGAGCAAAGCGAGTATGCGCTTGAGGTTTACGACACACACATCATAGATGAGTGGCTTCACGTTTCGCTTAAGTGTTAAAAAAGGCTGTCTTGATGCCAACGAGTACTCACATCCGCGAAACGCAAATAAACACAACTTGCGCATATTGTGGGGTGGGGTGTGGCCTTACAGTGAATAAGCAAAGTAAATACTGTGTAAAAGCAGATAATACCCTTGTTGAAGCACAACACACGCTGCCAAGCCTTGCCGGTGACGTAAATCACCCTGCTAATTCAGGTAAATTGTGTGTTAAAGGAAGCCATCTACTTGACACCAATAGCTTAGAAGGGCGCTTGCTCGCACCCACAATTAAAGGTGAACAGGCCACTTGGCAAGAGGCCATTGGCTATGTTGTAAACGCAATCAAATCAGTAGTAAACGAGCATGGTCCGCAAGCCATTGCCTTTTATTTGTCTGGCCAATTGCTCACTGAAGACTATTACGTAGCCAACAAGCTGATGAAAGGCTTTATTGGCAGTGCTAATGTGGATACCAATTCTCGCTTGTGTATGTCTTCGGCAGTAGCAGCCTATAAGAGAGCGTTTGGTGCAGACGCCGTTCCCTGCTGCTATGAAGACTTATCAAACAGCGACTTAATCGTGCTGATTGGTTCAAACGCAGCGTGGACACATCCTGTGCTTTATCAGCAGATGCAAGCTGCAAAAGCCGCGCGCCCAAATATGAAAATGGTGTTAATCGACCCTCGCGTAACTGCCACAAACAGCGACTGCGATCTCCATTTAGCCATTAAGGCAGGCAGTGATGCATGGTTGTTTAACGGACTACTTAACTTTCTGCACGCAAATCAGCTTTTAGATGTGGACTTCATTCGCAGACACACAGAGCACTTTGAGGCGTGCATAGCTAAAGCCAGCAGTGCCACCATAGAGCATGTTGCGCAGATGTGTGAGGTCGATGAAAAAAGCCTGAAAACCTTCTATCAATTTTTTGCCGATGCATCTCGGGCTATTTCGTTTTATTCGATGGGGATAAACCAATCCAGTAGCGGTGTAGATAAAGCAAACAGCATTATCAATTGTCACTTGGCTAGCGGTAAAATTGGTAAAGTGGGTAGTGGACCGTTTTCTATCACCGGGCAGCCAAACGCGATGGGTGGGCGTGAAGTAGGTGGCTTAGCAAATATGCTTGCCGCTCACATGGATATAGAGAATGAGACTCACCGCGATATTGTCGAACGATTTTGGCAAGCACCCCGTTTAGTCACTCAATCTGGTTTAAAAGCCGTTGATATGTTTGAGGCGATGGAACAAGGAAAGATTAAATTTATCTGGATAATGGGCACTAATCCTGTGGTGAGTATGCCTAATCGGGGTGCAATAGAGCGAGCTCTACGCAAATGCGAGCATGTAGTGGTCAGCGAGGTCGTTGACAAAAATGATACGCTTCCCTTTGCCCACGTTGCACTGCCTGCAACACCTTGGTCAGAAAAAAACGGGACGGTAACTAACTCAGAGCGCTGTATTTCTCGTCAGCGCGCCTTGTTGCCACCAGCCGGACAAGCAAAGCATGACTGGCAAGCAATATGCGAAGTAGCAAAACACTTAGGTTTAGCGCAAGCCTTTAATTTTAAGCACCCCAGTGAAATTTTTAGCGAGCACGCCAAGCTCAGCGGATTTGAAAACAACGGCTCGCGCGCATTTAACATTGCGGGCTTGAGTGATTTAGATGAGCGGGCTTATGATGCCCTTCAACCCATACAATGGCCTGTTTTCGATAAACATAGCAGCGGCACTCAGCGCTTGTTTACCGACGCTAAATTCTTTACCGCTTCGGGAAAGGCGCAGTTTGTAGCGATACAACCACGTCAGCCAGAGCAGCCCTGCTCAAAGGCATATCCCTACGTGCTTAACAGCGGAAGGATGCGCGATCAATGGCATACCATGACGCGCACAGGTAAAGCCGCTAAACTGCTTCAGCACACCCAACAGGCTTATGTTTATATGCATCCGCTTGATGCAAAGACCTTGGGTGTTCAGCATGGCGATTTTATTGCCCTGCGCAGCAAGCAAAGTCACCAAAGCCCCTGCATTTTGCCTGTCAGCATAGATAACAAGCAGCCCATCGGCGCGTTTTTTTGCCCCATTCACTGGAGTAAATCAAACAGTTCCCATGTAAAAATAGCGGCCTTGTTTAGCTCTGCGAAAGACCCGCTTTCAGGTCAGCCTGAGCTAAAGCACGCTGCGGTATCGGCCAAGGCTGTGCATATGCGAGCGAGTATGCGTATATACACAAGCGAAAAGCTTGATGAATCACGCCTACATGCGCTTGCGGATTATTTTGTCTGGATGCGGCTTGATACAGGCTTTGTTTATCAACTTGCCTTACTGCCCGACGAACTAAAAGAAAAAACGACAAGCGAACACTGCTTTGCCTCTGCTGCTGACTGGACACACTTTGTGCATAAACACATATTGGCATGCAGAGACTTAGCGCAAGACGCGAACAACCCTATCACTGCAGAGCTTGAATCATTTGGTGCTTCTTTACTTTTACCCCCTGCATCAGACTCAACGCTGTCTTATCAACACATCTGCTTACAAAGCAAGCGACTGATATTATTTAGCACTTGCCACTTCAAGGAGAATGGCGCGGGGAGGAGCGATGCAGGCGAGCTTCCCACTAGCAGTGCCAATCTTGATAACTGGCTAGCCCACTTATTATCGCTTGATGCAATGACAGAGCAAGACACACACTTGCTTTTGAGGAATCAAATAGAAGCACGCTTTGCACAAGGTCGACAAATATGTAGCTGCTTTAAAGTGCATGAAAAACCCATCATCAGTGCCATCAAACAAGGCGATGATTCGGTCTATGCCTTGGGCAAACGCTTAAACTGCGGAAGCAACTGCGGTTCCTGTAAGTCAGAGTTGAAATCGTTGATCGATGAACACAAACAACATAGCAGCGCAGAGACATTGCAAATCGCACTGCATCAACAAACTAATACAAGCATTGATATAAAGGTGGAGATATAAAATGGCAAGCTTAATGAGCACAAAATCAAAGCCTTTGCTCACATTACTTAGCGATTATTGGAAAACGGCTACTGGTCATTGGGGCCTATATCGCGTGCGTACTTTTTTTGATGCCAAGTCTTTCGCACGCTTTACAACCCTCAGGGAAAACACGGCTCCCTGTGAAAGGAAAGCCAATAAGGGCAAGGTATTGCTGGTGGGTGCTGGCCCGGGTGATCCTGATTTATTAACACTCAAGGCATGTAAAGCACTCGCTCAGGCAGATTATGTATTGTTTGACTGGCTTGTTAGTAAAGACATACTCGCGCTCATCCCAAAAACTAGCAAAATTGAATGTGTGGGTAAACGCGCTGGTAGGCATTCGATGACCCAAAGTCAAATCTGCCATCGCATGGTAGAGCTTGCTTTAAGCGGAAAGCGCGTGGTGCGTTTGAAGGGAGGCGACCCAGCTATTTTTGCGCGCACCGCAGAAGAAACTGATGCTTTGATGACACATAATATTCCTTTCTCAATCATACCCGGCATCAGCGCTGCTAGCGGCGCCTCAGCCTATAGCGGTATACCACTGACGCACCGAGACTGTGCGCAATCAGTGCGGTTTGTAACCGCCACTATGCGTACTAAAACCGAGCAGCCCCATTGGCAATCGCTTGCTAAGGCAATAAACACGCAAACCTTAGTGTTTTATATGGGCTTAGGTCGCTTAGAGATGATTGCAAGCGAGCTTATATCAGCGGGTGTCTGTTGCAATATGCCGGTCGCATTAATTGATAAAGCCACAAGTGCACAACAGCAAATTTGTGTAGGCACGCTTGAAAATATCGTGCACAAATGCAATCAAGCAGAACTTGATGGACCCACGCTCATTGTAGTCGGTCGTGTGGTAGACAAACGCGCCGATGTTACCTTGGCTACTGAACTAATGAGCCTCGCTAGCACACATGGTAGCGGTGCAAAGCTGTAAATGAATATTTTGGCAATGCAAGAAATCACGCAAGAAACTATGCAAGAAAGTATGCAGGAAACCACGCAAGACACGAGGCTCACTCAATCAGACGCCGTTGCTGAGTTTGCTGGCTATATTAAGATCATAGGTCGCGGGCAGAGAACGAGTTCGAGCTTAACGCAAGCGCAGGCCTATCGAGCCATGTTGCTCTTACTCAATGAGCTTATATTACCCGAGCAGGAGGGGGCATTTTTAATGCTGCTCAGGCTAAAAGAGGAGAGCATTGACGAGATTGCGGGCTTTACTCAAGCATGTCGTGATACTGCGGTTTCTGCTTATCAAACGCTGAATGTTGACCTCGATATTAGCGCCTATGCGGGAAAGCGACGTCAATTGCCTTGGTTCATGTTAGCCATTGCAGTGTTGGTGCAAAATAACGTCCGAGTGCTCTTGCATTCAAGCGAAGAGCCTCATTCAAAACGCTTTTATGCCAAACACTTTTTATCTCAGTTAGGCAT
Source organism: Glaciecola siphonariae (assembly GCF_042652645.1). Taxonomy (NCBI): domain Bacteria; kingdom Pseudomonadati; phylum Pseudomonadota; class Gammaproteobacteria; order Alteromonadales; family Alteromonadaceae; genus Glaciecola; species Glaciecola siphonariae. The sequence continues at coordinate 1,513,077 of NZ_JBHSGU010000002.1, read as the reverse complement.
AGATGCGTGCCAGAGTCCTACAGAAGCCGCAAAACAACTCGAGCAAGCAAAGTTTTGCTTTGTTGAACTTAAGCAACTTCATCCAAAGCTATATCGCATTCTCCAACTGCGTGAAATCTTTGGTTTACGTAGCTGTGCAAACACACTCGCTAGGCTGCTCAACCCAAGCCGAGCCTTATATTCGATGCAAGGCGTGCATCATCGCCATGTGGACACTCGCCACATGGAAGTCTCTCAGCGTTTAAACGATGCAAACACGCTGTGCTTTCGCGGCGAGGGCGGTGAGCCAGAAATTAAACCTGAAGTAGACACTTTGCTGTGCCTTAATCGAGGTCAGCGCATGGCACAAGCTATTATTCCTGCCGCTGGCCAGTGGGCTATTAAGGAGAAAGCATTTTCTGCGGCGCAGGCCATAAAGCTCTTTAAAGGCACAAGCATGCACAAGTATGGTGAAAATGCTGTACTTGATACGCTAAGCGCTGCATTGGTCTTGCTACACGATATAACGCCCTTTGAAGCAGCAAACCTAGCGGCGGATCAATGGAATAGGCGAGATAAGCGCAAGTGTTTCGTTAATTTAGAGGAAAAAAGCTAGCTCGCTAGAGGTTGGCAAACGCTTTGCATCATAAGGAGTTAGATGGAAGAGTAACCAGCTTAAATGGCTCGTAACTTCATCAGTATTGCTCTTCTTCTACCCAACAGAGTTTTGCGCTGAGGAATTTAAATGCCAGAAATAAAGCCTACCGATGAAGTGGGTGTACTCAACATCTTATTGGTGGATGAAAATATAGAGCGTGCGAGAGCCATTTCTGATGCACTAGACAGCTCTCGATACCGCATTGCTCACATTGCGCAAACGGGATTGTCGATTCTCAAGCAAGTCGACGACTTAAAACCCGATATGATTGTCATGGATATTGAATCCCCAGACCGCGATGTACTCGACAGCTTACACTTACTCTCCAGTGTCAATCCTAAACCCATAGTGATGTTTGCAGAAAAGCACGACTCGGACACTATTCAACGATCAGTTAAATCCGGAGTGAGCGCCTATGTCACAGGAAATATCAATCCTGAGCGTGTTCGCGCAATACTCGATGCTGCCGTGGCAAGATTCGATGAGTTTCAGGCAATTAAACAAGAGTTACTCCTAACTCAACAGCAACTTGCCTCCCGAAAAACTATTGATCAGGCCAAGCGTTTGTTGATGCATAAGCAAGGCCTAAGCGAGCAGGATGCTTTTTCCTCAATGCGCAAAATGGCTATGGACTCTGGCCAAAAACTAGAACAAATCGCCGCTACTTTACTCACCGTACTCAAAAACCTCCCGTAGGCATTACTATGAATCTTTCTTTACTATCTCGCCCTCTGAATATCGGTATAGTGCAACTCACTGACTCCGCTCCTTTGATCATGGCCAAAGAGCTTGGCTTTTTTCAGCGCTATGGGCTTGATGTAAACCTACAGCTTCAACCTTCATGGTCAACCCTGCGCGACAGACTAGACGCCGGCGTAATAGACGCGGCGCAACTACTCGCGCCCATGCCTTTTGCTAATCATTTAGGATGGATGGCGGCACAAAATGACATCATTGTACCGATGATATTAAGTCAGAACGGGAACGCGGTAACCTTATCAAACGCCTTGATTGACGAAGTGAAAAGCTGCCATCAAAAAGAATATATTCAGTACCCATTGAGCGCGAGATATTTAAAGGCGGTCATTGAAAAGCGTAAGCAATACGATTTACCGCCTTTGCGACTGGCCAGTGTTTTTCATTTTAGTTGCCATCGCTACCAATTGCTCGACTGGCTTGCACAGGCTGAGATCACAGAAAAGGACATTCGATTGCTCGTTATTCCACCGGCTAAGTTGGCTGATAGCCTTCAAGCAGGCGATATCGACGGCTTTTGTGCAGGGGGACCTTGGAATGCAAAGTCAGTGCGCTTGGCTCAAGGCCACACTGCATTGACTTCGTTTGATATATGGGAAGATAAATTAGAAAAAGTCTTGGGCTTAACGCGACGTTTTTATCATCAGCATACCGATACGATACATGCACTGTGTGCTGCTTTGCTTGATACCTGTGAATGGTTAAAGGATATTCCAAATCGCTTTGAGGCTGCCAGAGTGCTTTCAAAAAGCGACTGGTTAAACGAAAGCCTAGACATTATCGCCCCTTCACTGCTCGGCAGTTGCCTCACGCAGGTAGATACCGAGCCGAGGCACATTCCCCATTATAATCGCTTCTCATCTTTATTCTCGAGCACCACGGAGAGTCAATATTCGGTAAATCGTCCCACTCAGGAGCAAGCAGCATGGCTTCTTGAGAAAATGCTTCGCTATGATGCTAAAAAAAGTCACGACAAGCATAGTGACTCAGCGCTTGCTTACAGCATTTTTAGGGAAGATATTTTTGAAAAAGCCAGTGACATGCGCCTGAGCGCTCGCACACCAAAGGTGCATAATAAATAAATATTGCACTTTAAATAGACAAATAATCGATAATTTAAAGGTAAATTTAATGTTAAGTCATTGAAATTATTTATTAATAATTTTTGGCATTCATGATGCATTAGAGTAAATAAATCGCAAATCAAATGCGGTATAGACATCACAAATCAAAAACATGCACTGAAGCATGTAATCGGCAAAGCTGCCCGCGCACGAATGACTGCAAATCATTTAGGCGTGGGTTTTTTTTTGGCTGAAATGAAGCATCGAGCATTTGTTTCATTTTCATTTTTTCATTTTAAACAGGAACACAAAGATGAAGCTCACTCTTATTTACAAAGCCACCAATATAGCTACTAACATATCGCGAAAAGTCCGAAAACTTAGCATAGTCACCGTTAGTTGCTGTTCTTTGATGCTTGCACATTCCGTCATCGCAGAGGAAGTGGGTTACGCAGAAAAAGAAGAACTGAAATTTGGATTTATTAAACTAACCGATATGGCGCCTTTAGCGATTGCTTATGAAAAAGGCTACTTTGAGGATGAAGGCTTGTACGTGACGCTTGAGGCACAGGCAAACTGGAAAGTATTACTTGATAGGGTCATTGATGGTCAATTAGACGGTGCGCACATGCTCGCAGGACAGCCCCTCGGTGCCACAATAGGCTTTGGTACGCAGGCTCACATCATCACAGCCTTTAGCATGGATTTAAACGGCAATGGCATTACGGTATCCAATCAAATTTGGGAAGAAATGCAGCCTTATGTGCCACGTGAAAATGGCAAAGCAGTACTGCCAATTAAAGCCGATTACCTCAAACCTGTGGTGGATAAATATATCGCTCAAGGTAAGCCGTTCAAAATGGGCATGGTGTTTCCGGTATCCACCCATAACTATGAGTTACGCTATTGGTTAGCAGCCGGCGGTATTCACCCTGGTTATTACGCACCACATAAAGGCGATACAAGTGGGCAAATTGACGCTCAGGCTCAATTGTCTGTCACACCTCCACCGCAAATGCCAGCCACAATGGAAGCCGGCACGATTTACGGATACTGCGTTGGCGAACCGTGGAATCAGCAGGCTGTATTTAAAGATATTGGCGTACCGATCATTACCGATTACGAAATTTGGAAAAATAACCCTGAGAAAGTCTTTGGTGTGAGCAAGGCTTGGGCAGAGGAGAATCCAAACACTCACATTCGCGTGGTAAAAGCCATGATCAGAGCGGCGATGTGGCTTGATGAAAACAACAACGCTAACCGCCCAGAAGCGGTAAAAATTCTCGCGCAAAGTAACTATGTTGGGGCCGATGCGGATGTCATCGCAAACTCAATGACCGGCACCTTTGAATACGAAAAAGGCGACGTGAGAGAAGTGCCAGACTTTAACGTGTTTTTTCGCTATCACGCTACCTACCCGTTTTACAGTGATGCGATTTGGTATTTAACACAAATGCGCCGCTGGGGACAAATAGCAGAGCCAAAGTCAGACGATTGGTTTATGGAAACTGCGAAAAAAGTGTATCAACCTGCCATTTATGCAAAAGCTGCCGAAGCGCTTATTGCTGAAGGTAAGGCCAAAGCATCTGACTTTCCTGATTTTGCAACTGAAACGGGTTTCAAAGCTCCCCAAACTGAGTTTATTGACAATATCACCTTCGATGGCACGCAACCAAATGCGTATCTATCAGAGTTTGCAATTGGTTTGAAGCCAGATGAAAAAATTTAAGCTGGGTAATTATTTGTCTGAGCTTAAGCTTTCTAGCTCAGTTAGGAGGAGTTGTTTATGACGCAATCAGCAGGCACCACCGCAATAGGCGAACATGCAAGGGTAAAGAGCATTTCCCGTGTGTTAAGCGATACCTTAAACCGTATCAAAACTCAAAACGCAGCGAACATTATTTTGCCGATATTAGGCCTTATATTGTTTCTCCTTCTTTGGTCTGTGCTTGCCAGTAAAGTCGATACTTCGCTGGGCAAATTCCCTGGGCCTGCGCAGGTGTGGGAACAAAGTGTAGTTTTGTTCGAAGAGCACCAAGCGCAACAAGAAAAAGCGCAGGCCTTCTACGAGCGACAAGAAACTCGAAATGCAGAACGTGTGGCAAAAGACCCTGACTATGTACCAAAAATTAGGAATTTTACTGGCGCCCCGACCTTTTTTGACCAGATTTGGACTAGCTTGTACACGGTAAGCATCGGCTTTTTAATCGCATCAGTCATTGCAGTACCCATCGGTATTTTATGCGGCCTCAGTCGTTCTGCCTATGCTGCAATTAACCCGCTTGTTCAGCTGTTTAAGCCGGTTTCTCCACTAGCTTGGTTGCCTCTAGTTACCATGGTGGTAAGTGCAGTCTATGTCAGCGATGATCCTATGTTTGCCAAGTCGTTTGTTATCTCTGCTTTCACTGTTTCATTATGTTGCTTGTGGCCTACCCTACTAAACACCGCAGTGGGCGTGTCGAGCATTGATAATGACTTAATCAACGTAAGCAAAGTGCTAAGACTGAGTACCCTAAAGCACATTACTAAAATTGTCTTACCATCGAGTATCCCCATGATCTTTACTGGCTTAAGGCTAAGCTTGGGTATTGGCTGGATGGTGCTTATAGCCGCTGAAATGTTGGCGCAAAACCCAGGCTTGGGTAAGTTTGTCTGGGATGAGTTTCAAAATGGTAGTTCAGAGTCTTTGGCGCGCATTATGGTGGCCGTGCTTACTATCGGCATCATCGGTTTTTTCTTGGACCGCTTAATGCTAGTCATTCAAAAAACCGTCAGTTGGGACAAATCTGTCTCACTTCGATAGGTCAGTAAAAAGGAGAAACACTATGTCTAAACCTAAACATTTAGAATTATCGCAAGTAGGAATCGATTTTCCGACACCTAAAGGTCCTTTTACTGCCTTACAAAACGTGAATCTTGTTATCAAAAAAGGCGAGTTTATTTCTTTAATAGGGCACTCTGGCTGCGGAAAATCCACAGTGCTAAACATTGTTGCCGGCTTGTATCAGGCAAGTCATGGCGGGGTTATCTTGGACAATAAAGAAGTGAATGAACCTGGCCCTGAGCGCGCGGTTGTGTTTCAAAACCATTCTTTGTTACCTTGGTTATCGGTCTATAAAAATGTTGAGTTAGCCGTCAAACAAACCCGTAAAGGCCGAAGTAAAACTGAAATTAAAGAATGGGTACAGCACAACCTCGATTTAGTACAGATGACCCATGCTGCAGACAAACTGCCGTCCGAAATCTCCGGCGGGATGAAACAAAGGGTTGGTATTGCAAGGGCGCTCTCAATGGAGCCAAAGGTACTGTTGATGGACGAGCCATTTGGTGCACTTGATGCCCTCACTCGAGCTCATCTTCAAGACTCGGTAATGGATATTCATGCAAAACTTGGTAATACAGTCATCATGATTACTCACGACGTAGATGAGGCGGTGTTGCTCTCTGATCGCATTGTCATGATGACAAACGGCCCTGCAGCAACAGTGGGTGAAATATTGGATGTTGAGTTAGCGAGGCCAAGAGACCGAATAGCGCTCGCCGACAATCCAAAGTACAACTCATACCGTCATGATGTTTTGCGCTTCTTATATGAAAAGCAAAAAAAGATTGAGCCTGTTCATCAGGCCTCAACAAAAACAAGCAAGCGCATATCAACCGGAAGGTCAAATGCGGCATGAAACATAGATTCAGACAGCGCATAAAACCTTAATACAACACTCAAAAAACGCCAGCATTTAAGTAAAGCAGGAGAAGTCCGATAACCTGCTTAAGCTTTATGCGGCCAAAATTTAAGCTACACACTAAGGAACACAAGATGAAACGACACCTAAACACAGCACCTTTCCAAATAAGTCAACTTAGCCTGATAGCCTTAGCCTTGGGCACAACCAGTATGTTCTCAACAGAGGTTTATGCGCAAACTAACAGTGTTTACGATGCCATTAGCTCAGGTACTGTCTTCGCAGATTTTAGGTTACGTTACGAGGGTGTTTCACAAGATAACCCGCTTGAAGATGCTGATGCATTAACCTTTCGCACGCGTCTTGGCTATCGCTCTGGAGATTTAAACGGCTTTTCATTTACTGTTGAAATGGAGGATAACCGAATTGCGCTCGGTCAAGGCGACTATACTGTGGGCCCCAGTGGATATAATCCAGGCCTATATTCGGTGGTGGCAGACCCAGAATTTACCGAACTAGATCAAGGCTTTGTTCAATATAAAAAAGACGGATTTACAGCTAAAGTTGGTCGTCAGGTCATTGCCTTAGACGGACACCGTTTTGTTGGTCATGTAGGCTGGCGTCAAGACCGCCAAACCTTTGATGCTGCTACAGTGGTTTACGCGCCAAATAAAAATTTAAAAGTGCAGTACAGCTATGTGGACCAACGCAACCGAATTTTCGGTGAGGATGCCGATTTAGATGCAAAAGATCATTTCTTGAATGCTTCTTATCAAAGTTCTTTAGGCAAGTTAGTCGCTTATTCTTATTTGCTAGAGGTAGACAATGGCACAGACAATAGCCTAGACACTTATGGCGTGAGTTTTAGGGGGGCAAAGGAATTGGCAGGAACGAAAGTTTCTTACGGCGTTGAGTATGCGACGCAAACGAATACTAATGCCACACTGGACGCTGATACTGACTATATTCAAGCAGAGCTCGGTGCCGATATTTTAGGCATAAACGCAAAGCTTGCTTACGAAGTCCTTGGCTCTGATGATGGCGTTGTGGGTTTCAGTACGCCACTTGCTACGTTGCATAAGTTTAATGGTTGGTCAGATCAATTTTTAGCAACACCCGCTGGCGGTTTGGTCGATACAAGCTTTAGCCTCTCAGGTAAGTTAGCAGGCGGCAAATGGTTAGCGGTATATCACGACTTTAAGGCAGATGAGGCAAGCGCCACACTCGATGATTATGGAACTGAGATAAACCTGCAATATGTCACAACGCTTGCTGAAAAGTATCAAGTGGCCATAAAGTACGCGGATTATTCATCTGATGGCTTTAAAGTCGATACTGAAAAACTGTGGGTGTGGGTGTCTACGAAGTTTTAACACAGTTGCTTGTTAGCTGAGCCTTATCTATTAAAGGCTAATCTAAGCTGATAATCGTTGAACAAGCCCTCGTAAATAAGTAAATAAGTAAATAATTAAATAAGTAAATAAATAAAGCGGAAGTTGAGGTTAAGACCAACTTCCGCTTTTTCGTTTTACACAGAAAAGATGGTCTCCTTTAAAGGCTATTTCCTTATGTTTAAAATGTGTAGGCCAACACAAATCTGGCTTGTTGGTCTGTTTGTGCGGTGGGCAGCAAAAGTTGAGAGCGATTCTTGGCATCATTTTTATTCACATGAAGCTCTATCCCTAGTTCAAGGTTGGTTTTGATTTTATAGCGCCAAGCCGTGGTCAATGCCGCTGTGTGGCTGTCATTTTGGTCTTGTGGCATAGTGTCGTCTTCGCGAATGCTTGCGTATTCAAGACGGGTGCTCAGGCGATGTTTTAAGTGTGAGTAGCTGAGCATTAAATACACTGATGTATAGTCAACAAAAACCGCATTTGGGCCCATGTCGGTGCTGCCGTGGAGTAATTGTGAGAGCAGCCTCAGTGAAGGCGACAGCGTGTGGCTGACCGCTAAACTATGGAATTTTGTATCCCATGCGTACAGACGTTCTGCGTTTAATGCTGAGGCATCGGCGTTATTGTTGTAGTAATAGTATTTAATTAAACTTGAGCGCTGATAGTTTAGGTGTGCGCCAATGTAATAACCCCAGCGACCGTCTATTTCTTCAAAGGGTTCAACCCAAGACGGAGAATTAATCGACGCCTGATCAACGATGCTCGGGATAGCCGCAAAATTGACTCGGTCACGGTGTAAAGATTGTCTGTCATGATAAGCAAATCCGCGCCAGCTGAGTAGGGTACCTGCGGGATCGTTTCCTTTAAAAATGCCAGTGTTTATCTCCCAGCTCCATGGACTTTGCCTGCGACGTCCATTAGAGAAGGCGGATGCTTCAAAACCTGCGATTCTCACTTCTTCACCTATCCATGAATTGATAGCTGACTGCGTATAGGTGTAGGGTGATAGCCATCCATCGTCAGTATTTTCAACTGACCAATGTGGATAGAAAAAGCCGGTGCGATATTTGAATCTAACCGCATTTGGGCTCAAAGGTTTGTATTGCACAAAGGCCTGAGTTAACCCAAGGTGCTGCTCACCATCAAGGTAAGCATTTGCTATTACCGTTGCGCTCAATCCGCTAGCAACTTGAGTGTGATAATGCAGCAGGCCTTGAAACACCTTAGCGCCATTATCATCAAAACGAAGAATGCCGGTGCCTTTATCTTGGTACGACGGTAGTGCGTTCGCAAGATTGAGCCCAAGCTCCACTCTGCCTTTTATGCTGCTAGCGTCAGCTAAAGGGCTAAGTCCGGCTAAATAAAAAAAGAGTAAAAAACGATACAACATGTATTTATATCTGCGCTATCGAGCCATTACGCTCATGTTCTTGAGTAAACCATTGTGTAATGGCATTTTCATCTTTCGGTCGGGATATGTAGTAGCCTTGCGCATAAGAACATCCCATTGTTTTCAATAGTTCAAGCGATGCTTCATCCTCAACACCTTCAGCGACGGTGCTCAAACTTAAGTTTTTTGCCAACGCAATAAACGTCGATACCATGACCTGATCTTCTGAATCCTTGGCCAGCTGTAATACAAAGGCTTTATCAATCTTAAGTTCTTTTACCGGCATTTTTTTAAGTTGCGCCATAGAGGAATAACCAGTACCAAAATCATCAATCGAGAGCTTTATGCCTATTTTAGACAGCAATAAAAGCGCCCTGAGTGCGAGTTCCGGCTCTTCCATTGCGGTACTTTCAGTTACTTCAATAATTAAGCGGTCAGCGTCTACTTGATGCTCATGAAGGGTGTTTACAACAAAATCGGTGAATGCGGTGTCAGCCAAATCAATGGCAGAAATATTCACCGCCATTTGAATGTCAAAACCTAAGCTTCGCCATTTACAATGCTGCACGATGGCTTGTTTTATTACAAAGCGGGTGATGGCTTTAATGTGACCCGACTGTTCCGCTAACGCTATAAACACATCGGGCGGTATAAAGCCCTGCTCAGGGTGTATCCATCTTGCTAAACATTCTACGCTTTTAACCACATCATCTTGCAAACAGAGCTGAGGTTGATAGTGCAAGCTAAGCTGTCCATTTTTGGTGATATTAATCAAATCACTCATTAAATGAAGTTTGTCAGTGTCAAATAAATTAAGCGCGGGGTCGAAGATAACATAAGGAGCATAGCGACTTTTTGCCATTTTAAGCGCGATGTCGGCCGCTTGCGACAGCGCTCTGGCATCAGTGATGCGTGCATCCGTTTGCGCATACCCAATCTTAGCGTTAACGCCAAAGCTTAAGCCGTTAAGGTTAAACGGGCGCTGCAGGCAGTTTAGTACATCTTCAATGATGTCTATATGTCGAGTTTCATCTTTGATTAATATACCAAATTGATTGCCAGCCATTCTTATGACCATCTCATCGTTTGAAAAGTGCGCTGACAGGCGCTTTGCAATGTTAACTAATAAGTGGTCTGCTGCCTCGTAACCGATTGCTTCATTGACGTCAGTGAAACGACTTATATCGACTAGTACTAAACCTAGATACGCTCGTTTTGTTAGGCGAAGATGATTATCAACATGCTCATAAAAGGCGGTGCGGTTAGGAAGCGCGGTAAGACGGTCTACAAAGGCTAACTGATGAACTTCTTGATTACGCTTGTTTAAATTATTGTGCATTTGCGAAATTGCGGTTGATAAGTCATTGACTTCTTTAGTGTTACCATTGGGTATGTTGACCGGTAAGTCTCCATTGCCAATGCTAGCAGCCACCTCACTGAGTCTTAGCAGCGGCTTAGATAAGCTGTCGGAAAACACTAGCGCAAATATACCCACAAAGAGCGTGGCCATCAGCAATAGCAAAATAAGCTGCTCTAGCAAGGCGGTATAAGATAAAAACGCTTTTTCTTCAGGCGTAAATAACATCAAGGAAAGCGACAAGTTTGCTTGCGATACGAATTCAAGCACTGCCCCAAAATATTTATCTTGGCCCACTTCGCTTGCATACAGCTCGCTCTTGATCCCTTGGCGCTGATCATAAATGCTTTGCGTTAAGCTTTTGTCTAAACTCGCTGAGATGATGCTCGGTGGCGCCTGATCATTTGATGCAAAGTCACTAGATGCAAGCACGGCGAACTCAAGATTTGAAAGTGCCGACACATCTTGGTCGAATACATTTTGAATGGGTTTTGCAAATACCAACCACGCCATAGCCGTGCGCGACAGAGGCGTGTTTTTTACCGGCACCGCAATGAGCAAATAATAAGTGTTATTCATTTGCACCCAACCGCCGGTTGGGGAGCTATAGATTTGTAGATTTTCAAGGCTGTTGAGCGTGAAGCCCGCTGAGCGAGAATTTACGTCTCCGTTCGAGGATAATAAAGCAAACTCGCTAGTATCGAAGCGTTCCGCGAAATTTTGTAGTGCAATATTAAGCGATGCCTCATCGTTACTCGCGTTTAATACGAGTGATTTCAAGCTAAAGTCATCGCTTAGATTAAGTGCGGCTTTGTTAAGCACGCGAGCAACGTCGTACACGTGTTCAAATATAACCACCTTCGACACGTTGATATTGTCGATAAGTAACTTCTTGGAGTGATTAATCGCAACAGACTGCACCGCATAAATGGTAATTAATACTAAGCTAAGCACCATCGCTGAAAAGCTCAAAAGAAGCTTGGATTTTAGCGAGATGTTATTAAGCTTAACTCCCAGCCTAGTAATCATCGAGTGCTCCAACACTGTCATAGCCTGTTAAGCTAGGTAGTAGGTCGTCGCTAAGCGCGATAGTGCTGACTTGGTTTGCCTGATTTATTATCAATTCATGGATGCTTTGCATATCATTTTTGGATAAACGCGGGTGCCAAACAGATGCGCTGTAAGACCCCTCAGGCAACTCTACATCGACAATGCCTTGTGCGTTGGTTTTACCGAACCAGTCAGCATCGCTAATGAACACATAGGCCAACATCCAGTCGTGAATATTGCAGCCAAGCTCTACAATCCCCGCACTGTCGAAGCTTATCGGCTTTGAGGTGAACTGCTCTTGTAGGTTTACCTCAAAGGTTTTGGCTGGTGAAAACGAATACACATGGTGCGCGACGGTATCGTTATTCGGAAAGGTCACTTGCGTACCAACTGGCACGACGGATATGTGGGGCACAAACTGTTGGTCTATTTGTTCAATCACAACCGGATCTGCTGCTTGACGGGCTAAATCAGTGGATGTTTTTGTTTGAGCGCTTATTTCTACTACGATATTTGATAAAACGACGCCGTTTTTGTCGGTCACTACTACACGCGATTTAGCATAACTAAAGCTGCAGGCACTTAAACATGCCAACAGGACGAGACCTTTAAGCGTACGATTCATTTTAACGACCTTTCAAATGGCGAAGACACGGCTTATAGATGTTATCGCCTTGAAAGCGGAATTAATTAGACAAAAAATAAAAGAATTTATACGGAAACAGCGCGTTTACAAAACGCAGGGCTTTAAACGCGCTAAGTAGTGAAAGCTCCTCATACATAACTGGCTATGATAGCTGTTTTCGCCATTCATAAAGCATCGCCTGCGCCTCTCTGGGGCTTAAAGCGTCAAGGTCTATCGCTTTAAGCTTTTGCTCAAGCCAGTGTGGTGCGTCCAAGCGCATTGGCATTTGCTCAAATTGACCTATAGCATCGGCATGCTCAGGTGCAGTATTGGCGGTTTTGCTGCTTTGCGACTCACCATTTGGCTGATTGTGTGCGCCAGTCATTTGCCCCGCGACGCCACTTTTTTCTAAAAGCTCGAGTTTGTGTTTTGCAACATCCAGCACACTTTTAGGCACACCTGCTAATTTGGCAACCTGCAGCCCGTAGCTTTTGCTCGCGGCACCTTGCTGAACTTGATGCATAAACTTTATGTCATCATTGTGCTCCACCGCATTGAGATAAACATTTTGAATATGAGGATGCTGTTGTTCTAAGGAGGTTAGTTCAAAGTAATGGGTCGCAAAAAGCGTGAAGCAACGCGTTTTGTTGGCAAGATACTGTGCACAAGCCCAGGCCAAAGAGAGCCCATCATAGGTGCTCGTGCCGCGACCAATTTCATCCATTAATACCAAGCTGTTTGCGCTTGCGTTATTGAGAATATTAGCGGTTTCGGTCATTTCTACCATAAACGTAGAGCGACCGGACGCAAGGTCGTCAGCGGCACCAATTCGCGTAAATATACGGTCTATCGGGCCTATTTTAGCACTTGCAGCAGGAATAAAACTGCCGATGTAACTTAGCAATACAATCAGGGCAGTTTGACGCATGTAAGTTGATTTACCACCCATGTTCGGTCCTGTGATCATGAGCATCTGCGTTGAGTCAGACACATACAGCGGGTTGGCAATAAACGGCGTTGACATCACACTTTCAACCACCAGATGTCGCCCAGCATCGTATTCTAACAGCTTCTCTTCTACCAACTCGGGAGCAACTAAATCGAGGCTGTCGGCGCGCTCGGCAAAATTTACCATTACGTCAAATTTGGCAATAGCCGCCGCACTTTGCATAAGCTCGCTAAGGCTTGGCATTATTTCATCAAACAGCGCCTCATATAAACGCTTTTCCAATGCCAAGGCACGACTTTGACTGGTGAGTACTTTGTCTTCATGCTCCTTTAGCTCAGGGATAATATAGCGTTCGTTGTTCTTAAGTGTTTGGCGGCGAACGTAATCAGGCGGCACTAACGCACTGTTAGCGCGGCTAACTTCAATGTAGAAGCCATGCACTTTATTGTAATTAACCTTCAAAGTTGAAATGCCAGTGCGTTCGCGCTCTCTGAGTTCAAGCGCATCTAGATAGTCTGTTGCACCTTGTGCTAAGTCTCTTAGTTCATCTAGCTCTTGGTTATAGTCAGGGGCAATAACACCGCCATCGCGCAGCACCACTGGTGGATTTTCAACGATGGCTCGGTTGAGTAAATCGGCCAGCTCTGGATAGTGACCAATAGCATCAACATAGCTTTGTAGTGTTGTATCAGCGCCAGAGCTATCTAGATTATTAATAAGCTGCAGCAGGTCTGGTAAGTGATTAAGTGCATGGCTTAAACGGGAAAAGTCTCTTGGTCGAGCGCTTCTTAGCGCCACGCGAGCTAGAATGCGTTCAATATCGCCTATCTCACGCAAAACGAGTTGCAAGGGGGCATAGTCGCTTTGCTGGACCGCGTGAATAATCTGGTGGCGCTGATTCAGTTCTTCAATATCGCGGGTAGGTTGGTGCAGATAACGCTGAAGCAAGCGCGACCCCATCGATGTAGCGGTGTTATCTATCACGCTTAATAGCGTATTGTCATGAGTGCCGGAAAGGTTGCGGGTAAGCTCAAGATTGCGCTGGGTGGCTGCATCCATATACAAAATATGCTGGTGATTATCGTGAGTGATCTGCGTTATGTGGGCGAGTTTGGTGCGCTGAGTTTCTTGTACATATTGCAAAACGCAGCCGGCGCTGCCAATAGCGAGCATGTCGGCGTCTACGCCAAAACCATCTAAGTTGAGGGTTGAAAACTGAGCATTAAGCTTGGTGAGCGCAGTTTGCTGATCAAATTCCCATACCGGTCGGCGCCGCTTTCCTTTGTATTTATCGAGTAAATGGACAAAGTCAAAGTCTTCACTATACAAAAGTTCGGCTACTTTTATTCTCTCTAAAGCTGCTAAAAATGCGTCTTCGCCAACGCAGTCGATAACATGGAAACGTGCGCTGGAAAGGTCGATATATGCAATGCCAAATACGTTTTTATGGGCGTGGACCGCTGCCAGCACCGCATCTTGTCTATCGTCGAGCAAGGCTTCATCGGTAAGCGTGCCGGGTGTTACAATTCTGAGCACTTGTCGGTCTACAGGACCTTTACTGGTGGCAGGGTCACCCACTTGTTCGCATATGGCTACCGATTCTCCCATTTTGACTAATTTTGCTAGGTAATTTTCAGCCGCGTGATAGGGTACACCCGCCATTGGAATAGGTTCGCCGCCCGATTTACCTCGTGCAGTGAGGGATATGTTAAGTAAGTTTGCTGCTTTTTTGGCGTCATCAAAAAACAGCTCATAAAAATCACCCATGCGATAAAACAACAGGGTGTCTGGATGCTGCGCTTTAATACCTAAATATTGCGCCATCATAGGCGTATGGTTACTTTTTACATCACCTTGCATAAATGCCCTGAGATAAGTCGCGTATCATGAATCGTTGGCGCAAAGCCTTGTCCTTACTATTTATGATTGTATGTGAGCTTGGCATCAATATCTTTTTCACGCTAGGGCAGAAGCAAACTAGGGTGTATTAGTGTTAATAGATGCGCTATCTTTATTGGTAAATACGAGTAGTCTAATGTAAAACTTCGGAATAAAAAACGCCTGTATGCTCGATGCGCAATTAAAGAATAAATATCAACTCTCATTACGGCTTGGTGAAGCCCTTGCTCAAGAACAGCGCACTGTTTGTACGGTTGAGTCGTGCACAGGTGGCGGTATTGCGTTTGCAATCACCGATGTGCCTGGTTCATCCGCTTGGTTTGAACGCGCTTGGGTGAGTTACAGCAACGAGGCAAAGTCTCAGTTGGTTGGTGTTGAGCCTACTACCCTTGATGAGTTTGGTGCGGTTTCTCAAGAAGTGGTTACGCAAATGGCCTTTGGTGCGCGCCAGCGTGCCAATGCCGATTATTCACTTGCGGTAAGCGGCATAGCAGGGCCATGCGGTGGCAGCCCTGGTAAACCCGTTGGACTTGTTTGGTTTGCAATCGATACGGCGCTCGATACATATACCTTCTCGCGTTGTTTTTCTGGCGACCGACAGCAGGTGCGTGAACAAGCCATTGTGCTGGGCTTAGAAAAACTGATCTCCTGTGTAGTTAACGCACAATAAAAGACATGTCATACTTTTCTTGAAATTTAACAGTAGTGCAAAATCGTTATGACTTGTCATATATGCGGCACCTGTCTTTGTGTGACCGTACTGATTGAACTACTGGATAACTAGATTGATTACTACATGAATAAACGATGAAAGAAAGCATGTTTGTCTAATATCTCGTCTAGTTTTTGAATAAATTCATACACTTACAAAATAATATAAATTAGCGGTTGAAACTGTATGGTTATACAGTATACTTCCGATATAAATGATTGCATGTGTGGCGGGGCAAAAAGCGCTGACAGGCAAGACGTAAATAAATCAGTGCTAACAGACTGCGCAATAAAAGGATACAAACCGTGAGCGATAAAAAGAACCAAGCGTTGAATGCCGCATTAGGTCAAATCGAAAAGCAATTTGGTAAGGGCGCAATTATGCGCTTGGGTGACAATCAAGCCATGGATATTGAGGCGATATCAACAGGCTCATTGAGTATTGATATTGCTTTGGGCATAGGTGGATTACCGTGCGGTCGAGTGGTTGAAATTTATGGTCCAGAATCGTCGGGTAAGACCACACTTACCCTGCAGGTGATTGCAGAAGCCCAGAAAAAAGGCAAAACGTGTGCCTTCGTGGATGCAGAGCACGCCCTTGACCCTATATACGCTGAAAAGTTAGGTGTGAACATACAAGACCTATTAGTCTCTCAGCCCGATACTGGCGAGCAAGCGCTTGAAATATGCGACATGCTAGTACGCTCAAGTGCGGTTGATGTGGTGATTGTTGACTCGGTCGCGGCACTTACCCCTCGTGCTGAAATTGAGGGCGACATGGGCGACTCTCACGTGGGTTTGCAAGCGCGCTTAATGTCTCAAGCGCTGCGTAAGCTAACAGCGAATATTAAGCGTTCAAATACTTTGGTGATATTTATTAACCAAATTCGTATGAAGATTGGCGTAATGTTTGGTAATCCTGAAACCACAACCGGTGGTAATGCGCTTAAGTTTTATTCTTCTGTGCGATTGGATATACGCCGTATAGGTGCAATTAAAGACGGTGATGAGGTTGTCGGCAACGAAACACGCGTGAAGGTAGTGAAAAATAAAGTGGCACCGCCGTTTAAACAGGCTGAATTCCAAATTATGTATGGCGCAGGAATAAGTAAAGAAGCCGAATTAATCGATTTAGGCGTCAAACTTAAATTCGTTGAAAAAGCCGGTGCATGGTACAGCTACAATGGCGATCGTATTGGCCAAGGAAAAGCTAACGTTGTTAAATATTTAAAAGAACATGTAGAGATGGCTAACGAGATAGAAGGGCGCATTCGCGGAGAACTTCTGCTTAAGAAAACCGTTAAACCTGAAGACGTCGAAAAAGAAGCGCTTCCAGAGGGAACGTCTGAGTAAGCATAAACACATAGCATAACGGTTAAACCATGCTTGCCCCCTGACCACCCTAGCGTGCTCGGGGGCTTATTCTATAAAGTCGATGCGTTTATGTGTGTTTTCCCAACGAGCAGGGAATTTTCCTTGAAGGACAAACGAAAACGCGATTAGCTCAGCAATAACTTGATACATGCTCTGGGGAATTTCTTGCCCTAAGTCTAGGTGATATAAAATTTTGCTCAGATGCGCATCTTGGTGGATAAAAATACCGTGCTGCTCGGCTAATGCAATAATTTCGTCGGCGAGCACGCCGCTTCCCTTTGCGATGACCTTAGGGGCTGCAGACACCTCGTTTTGTCCGTTCCCAAGGGCACCATATTTAAGCGCAATTGCCTGCTGGCTTCGCGTTTGGGTAATTGCGTGGTTATTGTCTTTATTGCTATCGTATTTACTACCGCTATCGTTCATGAATATGTTTACCGCATGTTGTTTGTGTCATATAAACAAGTTGTTTGTTTAAAATAAAAATGCACCGTCAAGTAGGTGGTGTACTAATCATGAATCAGCACGCTACACCTCTCTACGCATAAGCATGCATCACATTTAGTTGTGTTTTAAATAGGGTGTCATCTACTTTGCCAACATCACATTTTTGCGAGTTAACGACTATACCCAATGCCGCCAAGCGCTCGCTTAAATATGGCAAATAGCGCAGCACTCTGCTTTTAAGAGCGTCATTTGATGCATAAAGGTGCAGGTCTATTCCCTGATTGTTTGTTTTCGTGGCAAATACGGTTTTTGCTAACACGGTGCCATGTTTTCCAACATCAAGTTTCATATCGAGTCGCCAAGTGCTAGCGCCGCTAGTGCCATCATTGCCATCTTTATCGTTTTTATCTCTTTTGATGGCAATTTCAATATCTTCACCTTGTTTATTCATAACGTTTGGCAGCGCATAAAAGTAGGTGTCTTGACCTTGCAGTGTTGCCTCTGCAGCGCGTAGTTTATGGGTATTATGACTACTTAATAATTTGCCTATGCCGCTTATTAGACTCCCTCGAGGGTCTCCAGCAGCGATGTCTTGCAGGACTCGCGCGCTTAGCGTTTTGTCAGCTTTGGGATTGGTTTGCTTAAGGACATTACCTGCAAAGCTTATAAGCACGGGTAATAGCTCTGTTGAGCGCGCAGCACTAGATGAAGAATGTGCAGATGGGCTGGCGAGCTTCGTTGCAAGGCTCAACTTTAAAAGGCTGACAAGCCCCTCTACAAAGTTATTTTGCCCGCCTATTTTTGATGGCCCAATCGCTTGATTAATTTGCGTTACCGCTTGTGCGCTTAAGGCGCTGCGCAGCATATCGGGTAAGTCAGTGTCGACGGAATCGTTGAGTTCTATATTTTGTAGGGGTGCAGGTTTTTGCGTATTTGATATTTCTAAACCGTCAGCAATTTTCGCATCTAGCTTAGCTTTCGCATGACTATGTTCGTGGTTTTGACCATGTATTTGGCCATTTATTTGACCATTTAATTGACCATGAAGAGGCTTGTCCAAAATTTGCGTAAGCTGCTTGAGTAGTGGCGTAAGCTCGGAACGTGTTTCTTTACTGCCGTTTTGAATTACCTGCTCTAAGCTCGTTTTTACTTGCTCTAGCACCGGCGCGCTGGGCTCAGAATGTGCCATAGTGTGATTAAGAGCGCTTTGTATTTTTAACGATACATTCGCAAGTGCTTCTTGAGACATAGTTTGTTGTAGCTTTAGCAGCAGACTATTTTTGATAAGCCCCGATTGGCTTGCATCCGCATTCAAACGAGTATTATTTGGCGATACGCTAGCCTCGCTCTGTAAACTTATGTCGCCCGTGCCTTGAGTCTTTTGCGCGTTAGTGCGCTGGATTATGTCTTGTTCAAAGGCTTGTAAATCACCCTGCGGGAATTTAGTGTTAAGCACACTGCTCTGCATCTGCAATATTTGTGGTTTGGCGATGGCGCTTAGCGTAATTTGCTGGCTACCAGTACTCATTTGCGTCGAATTCAAGCTGGTTTTTGACGTACTTGTAATTAGCAGCCTAGCTTCCTCCACCAGCGAAGGGGGCAGGGACTTTTGAATTTGCTCCAATAATCCTTGCGGTAGCAACTTAATCAGCCCATTTTGTAGATTAGAAATCAAAAATTGATGCTTATTGGCATCTGATCCTGAGGCGCTTGTTGGTTTGTTGAAGGTAAACAGTGTTTTTTCAGAAATGCTTTGTACAAGCGATGATAATTGCCGATTGCTAGCGTTTACTTTTGCGATTTCGTTTTGGCTGAAATTAACGCCGCTCTGGGTCTGTATGCTTTTAATCATATTTGCAGACTCGTGAGGCTTGCTTACTCCGGCGTTTATGTTATTCACTGACAAGGTCATAAACACATTATCAGTGTTTTTTAACGTTGATGCTAAGCGAGTAGGTATGGGCAGGTTTATCTGCAAAGCTTTGCTATTCAATCCGCTCATTTGCACTTGCGCGAGGGCACTTAACGTTTCTCCCTTACCCGACATTGATATAATTTTAGCCATCACTGGAAGCTCAATGAGTGGCTGTCCAAGCTTAATCGCGTTTGCAGTCAGCGCCCTTGCTAACGCGCTTAATTTCGTATCAGAGCTATCTATGCTGAGATAAGCAGCGACACTTAAGGAGGCTTTGTTTGCCACCCCTTTGCTGATGTCAGGCCAAGTTTCTACCACCGCATTTTGCAGCTTATTGGTGAGCGGCTGCCCAAAGCCCTGCTGGTTAAACTGGCGCAGTTGAGAGGGCACTACGGAAAAATTTAGCGTCTTGGTGTTTGCGCTCAGAAGCACAAGTGTGTCACCACTTTTTGGCAAATTTGCTGTGTTTATGGCCGATGCGGGCAGGTTAAAGCGCTGCTTATTGGCATTGTCTTGCAGGGTAAGTTGCTGACTGTTGCTTGCAAGCACAGTAAAACTGACGCTGTTTTTTGCGTGCGTCACCTTAGCGGTGTGGCCACTAGCCACACTATGCTGATGTGAGGATGCAATTTCTTGCATCCTAGTAAGCGCTTTTACAGCGGGAATAGGGTTTTGATTCATACTTCATTTATCGGCAAACGCCGGTGATGTATAAGCTTCGCTTTTTGTATCTTTTGCTCAAGGCTTAATAGCTCGGTTTGACACCAATCAAATAAACGTTTTTTTCGACCAATTTAGACAGGCTCAATAATAGGTTAATCGCTTGTTTTTATGATAATATTTGCACGTTTTGTTATTGAGGTAAGCTCTTGACTGTTTTGGCTGCACGCGATATTTCATGTGAAAAACAAGATCGCATTCTTTTTGAAAATGTTCACCTGCAAATAAACGCCGGAGAGCTTGTTTTGTTGCGCGGTGAAAACGGTGCAGGAAAAACCAGCCTGCTGCGCATTTTAGTAGGGCTCAGCCAGCCTCAACAAGGCTGCGTCAGCATATGCGGCAGTGACGTTTATCAAGATGGTGAGCAAGCGAGCCACGCATTTATGTATTTCGGGCATAAGTTAGGCATTAGCGCGTTGCTCACCCCCATTGAGAACTTGCAATATTGGTGCTGCCAACACCATATTTCGGTGAGTGAACAAACCATTGTTAACACGCTTGAACAATTAGGACTAGAGGGGCTGGAAACGCTCCCAGTAAAGCATTTATCGCAAGGGCAGCAGCGACGGGTATCACTCGCCCGCTTTTGGCTGCAAAGTCAGGCAAAGCTCTGGGTCTTAGACGAGCCGATGACGGCACTCGACGTCAACATGGTAAAAATGTTTGAGCAACATATTCAAAGCTTTTTGCTGAGTGGCGGCGCAGTAATAATGACGTCGCATCAGAGCATAAACATTGATTATCCCAATCGAGAGTTTGCGCTGGAGTACCGCTGGTGAGCCAACCTTCTTTACTTTCGGTTCTTTTCTCGTTTGTTAAGCGCGATATTGCATTGGCTTATCATCAGCGTGCAGAGCTCATGCAGCCGCTCATGTTTTTTATTATGGTGATAACGCTTTTCCCGCTGGCTATTGGTCCATCGCCCGAGATATTGCAGAGAGTCAGCGGTGCAGTGATATGGGTTGCGGCAATTCTTTCTTTATTGCTGGGGATGGAGCGCATGTTTCGTGATGACTTCAACGATGGCTCTCTTGAGCAATACATGCTTAGCCCAACGCCCTTGTACTTGATTGTGCTGGTAAAAGTGCTTACGCATTGGTTTATTCATATTGTGCCACTAGTATTATTATCCCCACTTTTGGCCTTGTTCTTAAACATGACAATGAGCATGTATTTTGCGCTAATCGCCACCTTGCTTTTAGGCACGCCAGTGATCAGTCTTATTGGGGCTATTGGCGTTGCGCTGACCGTCGGCCTGCAGCGCAGCGGCGTGTTGGTGGCCTTGCTGTTAATTCCCTTGTTCATACCGTTGCTAATATTTGCCACTTCGGCAATAGATTCGGCGTCATTGCAATTACCTTACGCCTTCCAACTTGGTATTATGGCGGCACTTGGATTGTTCACTCTTGCAGTGTCGCCAGGGGCTATCGCGTATTCGTTAAAAGTGAGTCAAAATTAATGTGGAAGTGGATAAATTCTTACGCTAAGCCCGACAGAGCCTATATGTTGTGCAATCAGCTCTTTCCTTGGTTTGCCATGCTTGCTTGCGTGGGCCTGCCGCTTGGCCTTATTTGGGGCCTAGTTTTTGCTCCTACGGACTATCAGCAGTTTGATGTGTATCGCATTATTTATATCCATGTGCCAAGCGCCACTCAATCGATGACTACCTACATTGCGATGGCCGTTGCGGCTTTTGTGGGCATTGTATGGCAATGGCGAACGGCATTTACCGCGATGATTGCCATAGCGCCGGTGGGAGCGGTGATTACCTTTATTTCTCTTTTTACCGGTGCAGTTTGGGGTAAACCAACGTGGGGCACTTGGTGGATATGGGATGCTCGCTTAACGTCTCAATTAATTCTGCTGTTTCTGTATATGGGCGTGATAGCGCTGTATGTTTCGTTTGACGACAAACAGCAAGCGGGCAAAGCTGCTGGGATTATGGCAATTGTGGGCGTTATAAATATTCCCATTATTAAGTATTCGGTTGAGTGGTGGAATACGCTGCACCAGCCTGCCAGCATCAGTAAAATCGACAAACCATCAATGCCTATTGAAATGGCGAGTCCGCTGGTGATTTCCATTTTAGGCATGGTGGGTTTTATTGGCGCGGTAGTGTTGATACGACTTAAATCTGAGCTGGTCAAACGAGACGCCCATCGCCCTTGGGTATCGGAGTTTTTATCGGATAATACACATATGCTGCATCGCATACCCGGACGAACTATTGCCCTAATACTCGGTCTTATTTTGGCGTGTGTGGGTACCTATTTTATGTGGGGCCAAGGCGTAAAATTTCAGAGTTTCGACGAGTTTATCGATATGGGGCAGCGCGGTTTGTTTGTATGGTTGTCATATTCGGTCAGCCTTGTGGCAATGCTCGCCTTATTATTTCAAAGCCAATTTATGAACAAAGCAGTAAAAGACTATGTTGCTAAGCAACAGGCACGTGCTCAAAAAATTATTGCCGCAAGAGAAAAGCGCAGGCAAACCAAGACGGGCGTTAATGAGGAACAAAAAGCATGAATCGAAGAAGAAAGCAGCGACTCTTTGCAGTATCTAGCGTAATTATATTACTGGCCGGTGCTGTGGGTATGATGCTCTATACATTGAACGACAGCATTGATGTGTTTTATACACCTTCTGAAATTCATAACGGCAAAGACAAAACCGGCGTTAAGCCTAGCGTGGGTCAAAGAATTCGTATTGGCGGTTTAGTTGTGCCCGGAAGCGTCAACAGAGACAACGAGACGCTAGCGGTGAGTTTTGATTTAATCGACACAGGTCCAAAGGTAACCGTGCGCTACGCTGGGATATTGCCCGATTTATTTCGTGAGGGCCAAGGCATAGTGGCAACTGGCGTGCTTGAAAACGGCTTTTTGATAGTGGCGCATGAAGTGCTGGCTAAACACGATGAAGAATATATGCCGCCAGAGCTTGCGGAAAAACTAGGTATTCACCATAAAAAACCGGCAGAGGCAGCGTACTAATGATACCCGAGTTAGGTAACTTAACCCTCGTTATCGCATTTGTATTGTCAATTTTATTGGCCGTTTACCCTCTGTGGGGTGCGCAAACCAATAACCAAACTCTCATGCAAATGGCGCGTCCGCTCACGTGGGGTTTATTTATCTTCACACTTATTGCCTATATCTGTTTGACTTACGCCTTTGTGACTGACGATTTTAGCGTGAACTATGTTGCTCAAAACAGTAACAGCAAGCTGCCTTTGTACTACAAGATTACCGCGGTATGGGGCGGCCATGAAGGTTCCTTTTTGCTGTGGGTGCTTATTTTTGCGATATGGACTTTGGCGGTGGCGTTATTTTCAAAAGGGATACCCGAAGCCATGGTGGCGCGCGTATTAGCAGTGCTCGGCATGGTGAGTATTTCCTTTTATCTCTTTATGCTAATTACCTCTAATCCCTTTGACAGCATGCTGCCGTTTTTTCCTGTAGATGGTCGCGACTTAAATCCACTCCTGCAAGACTTTGGCATGATTATTCATCCTCCCATGCTGTATATGGGATATGTGGGCTTCGCAGTGGCCTTTGCATTTGCCATTGCAGCGCTTATTGGTGGTCAGCTTGACTCCACATGGGCCCGATGGTCGAGACCATGGACAATAGCAGCATGGGCATTTTTAACACTCGGCATAGCCCTTGGAAGTTGGTGGGCCTACTATGAGCTTGGTTGGGGCGGTTGGTGGTTTTGGGACCCGGTAGAAAACGCGTCCTTTATGCCTTGGCTGGTTGGCACAGCCCTTATGCACAGCCTAGCGGTGACAGAAAAACGCAAAGTATTTAAGTCGTGGACAGTATTGCTTGCGATTGCCGCATTTTCATTGAGCCTGCTTGGGACATTTTTAGTGCGCTCAGGCGTGTTAGTGTCGGTTCACTCCTTTGCCAGTGACCCTTCTCGAGGGCTCTTTATTTTGGGGCTTTTGGTCGTGGTGATTGGCGGCTCATTGCTTCTTTATGCGCTAAGAGCGTCGCAGTTAAAAAGTGTTGGGCGATATGAAATTTTCTCTCGTGAGATGATGCTCATGGGGAATAATGTGTTGTTAGTCGCCGCCACTATTGTTGTATTGCTGGGCACACTCTTTCCGCTGGTACACAAAGAAATTGGTTTGGGTACAATCTCGATTGGCGCGCCGTTTTTTAATCAAATGTTTACGCTATTAATCGTACCGTTTGTTCTGTTTTTAGGTATTGGGCCACTCTCTCGCTGGAAGCGTCAGCAGCCTTCAGCGCTGCGAAATCAAATGGTCTTTGCCTTTATCCTCGCCTTAAGCGCTGGTTTGTTAGTCAATGCGACATACGACGAACAGACCTATATGGGCATGCTCGGACTGGTGATGAGCTTCTGGATACTTGTGTCTACGACATTAGAAGTGCGTCAACGGGTGGTATCACAAACGAAAGAAGAATCGATGATGGCGTCTTTAGGTAAATTAACACGCAGTCATTGGGGCATGATACTCGGTCATGTTGGTTTTGCGGTTTGTTTGATTGGCATCACCTTGGTAAGTAACTACGAACTGGAACGCGACCTGCGCATGGAGCCCGGTCAGCGAGTGAGTATTTCTGATTATGAAGTGGAGTTTACCGGCGTAAATGAGCTTAAAGGACCAAATTACATATCAGATAAAGGCATTTTTGATGTGTATAAAAATGGCGTGCTAGTGTCTCATTTAGAACCTGAAAAACGCTTTTACACCGTGCAGCGCATGACCATGACAGAAGCGGGTATTCATACCACGCTAACACGAGATTTATTTGTGGCGCTTGGCGAACCTCTCGAAAACGGCGCTTGGGCGGTAAGGCTTTACTACAAACCCTTTGTGGTATGGATATGGGGCGGCGCGGTAATTATGTGTATCGGTGGCATCTTTTCAATTGCGGATAAACGATACCGCATAAAGAAAATTGCGAAAGTAAAATCGGTTCTGTCGCCAAGGGCTAGCGCTGACGACATAAAAAGCGAGCAAGATATGCTAGTGCAAAGTAAGGTGAATGAGGCAAAAGGATGAGCATGAAACGACTTATTTGGTTTTTGCTTCCTCTGGTTTTATTTCTAGGGCTTTGCGTGTTTTTGTTTAAAGGCTTGTTTTCAGACCCAATGGAGCGTGAGTCTGAGGTGATAGCAAAACCCTTTCCCGCATTTGAATTGCCCGATTTAATGGACGAAACGCGTGTTTACGACAACTCCATTTTTGACGGCCAAGTTACCCTTATCAATGTGTGGGGAGTGTGGTGCGTCACCTGCGCGATTGAACTGCCTTATTTAACAGAGTTACGCAATCAAGGGGTCAGGTTTGTTGGTTTGTACTACGACCAAGATATCGACCCAGATTTTGGAACAAAAACGCTTACCAGAGTACGCAGCGAAGTGATAGAAACACTAAATCGCTATGGAAACCCATATCAATTCAATATTTTTGATGTATATCGAGACACGTCACTCGACTTGGGCGTGACAGGCGCACCAGAGACATTTTTAGTTGACCAAAACGGGATAATACGCGTGCATCATTTAGGCGATGTAAATGAGCGGGTGTGGCGTAATAAATTCAAGCCAGTAATGGATGAGCTATTGCCTAACAACGAAGAAACTAAGGGTGCGAGCGGCGCACAGGTTAATACTTCGCTTCATCATGCCAACGGTTCAGCATTTGCTTCTATCGAGAGCGCAGCGCAATGAGGACATATAATATCATGCAAAGTGATAGCGCTGGCATTGCAGGACGCATGGGCTTTTTAACATCCGTCCAGCGCGCTTTTGTTGTCTCTGCTTTGCTAGTACTTACCTTAGTGATCGGTGTCACTAAGGCTAATGCACAAGATAACGAACCCAAGCAAGGCGCCAATGGCGAAGCAACGCAAGCGGCGAAGTCTAGCACCATAAGCAAGGCTCAGTTTGAGGCGAAAGCCATCACTCAAGACTATGCAGAAAACTACGCGTTTTCAGACGCAGCGCAGCGAAAAACCTTTTTAAAACTGACCGAAGAGCTACGCTGTCCGAAGTGCCAAAACCAAAATATTGCTGACTCAGATGCGCCTATTGCGCACGATATGCGTCGTAAAGTGTATCAATTGATGCAGGAAGGGAAAGGTGAGCAAGAAGTTGTGGGCTGGATGAAACAGCGCTATGGCGATTTTGTACACTACCAGCCTCCGGTAAATGCTGTCACTATGTGGTTGTGGCTTGCGCCAGTGATATTTGCATTAGTGATGTTGGTGGTGTTTATTCGCAGACGTAAAGTCGTTGATGATGTGGATGTTGAAGCTCGACTCGCGCGCGCAGACAAGCTCTTAAAGGATGATTAAGTGACGCAATTTTATATATATGGCGCAGTGCTCATAATGCTGTCTTTGTTATTTGTATTTATCCCTCTGCTTCGCAAAGCCAAGCGTAACCGACTGCAACTGACTAACGCCAATGTGGTTAAACAACGCATTGCCGAACTAGAGCGAGAAGTAGAAGAGGGACTGATCTCTGAAAAAGATAAATTAAGTGCCGTTCGTGAATTGAAGTTAGCGCTCGTAGAAGAAACGTACGATGTCGCTGATATGAGCATCGACGATGCCGCCGGCAGTAAGATAAACTGGCTAGTTTTGGCCACGCTCACGCTACCCGCTGTTTTAGTTGGCGTGTGGGTATATCACAGCGCCAATCAGTTGGATGGTCTAGAAGAATACATAGCGGCACAAACGCAAGCTGCAGACCTGACTGCACGTATTCAAGGGCAAAATGGCGCCCAAGTCACTCCAAACGACTATGCAAACTTTGCTTTGGTAATTCGCGAGCGCTTGCGCAAGACTCCCGAAGATGTTGAGGGATGGCGCCTCCTAGGGCAAGTTCAAATGGCCATTGGGCGTATGGAAGAGTCAGTGGCGGCCTTCGAAAAGGCGTTGGATCTAGACCCTCGAAACGAGGAACTTCGAGAAAGATATGCACAGGCACTCATGGCAAGCGGTACGGAAGATACGCTACAAAATGCCAAGCGTCAGGTGCAATATCTTCTTACACTTTCACCAAACAATAGAGATTATCGACTACTCTTAACTGTGGTTGCGACCCAATTGGGCGAAGCTGAACTGGCTGCCCAGAATTTCTTGATGATCAGCAATGAGCTTTCCCCGAGCAGTAATTTTTATCAGTCGTTGGTAGCCCAGTTGGTAAATATTGGCGTATCTAGAGAAAGAATTACTGGTACATCGTTGCCCGCAAGTAGTGCTGACAACGAGATGCAATCGGCTAATGCTGCTGCCCCATCAAGTAGTGATAACGCATACGGTGACCAAGCGAATAGTGGCGACGAACAGACCGGCGTCTCTGTAGAGATAAGTTTGGCCGATTCGCTGCGCTCAAAACTTCCTAGTGCTGGATTTTTGATTGTGTTTGCTCAAAATGCTCAAGCTGAGTCTCGTATGCCGCTCGCGGTAAAACGATTGCCATTGAACGGCTTTCCGATAAGGGTTGAATTGAGCGATAACGATGCCATGATGCCGGGTATGACGCTAAGCAGTGCCGATACGGTCAGGATTGTAGCGCGTGTGTCGGCCGATGCAGACGTGATGCCCAGTCAGGGTGAGTTGCAAGGTGAGATAGACAGCATAACGCTGATAAAGGGACAGGTGCAAACGCGCCAAATTCAAATTAATAAGGAACTAATGTGAACGATATTAGAGTGAGTTTACTACTTATCTTGCTAGTGCTTGGGGGCTGTACATCAAGCCAGCGAGAGCAAATTGAGCAGGTAAAAATCAATCAAGCCAAAGAAGACCGAGAGAGCATTGCTGACCCTTTCGAAGGCGTAAACCGAGTGGTATGGGACTTTAACCGAGACGTGCTCGACAGGTTTATTTTAAAACCCATCACTCAAGGCTATGTGTATGTCACTCCGCAGCCTATTCGAACAGGTTTGCTTAATGCTGCCGAAAACATCGGTGAGCCCGCGACCGCTATCAATAGTTTGCTACAGGGCAAACCTTCAGACTCATTCGCCAGTGCGAGTCGTTTTGTCATAAACAGTACAGTGGGTATTTTAGGTATATTCGACGTTGCCAAAAGCATGGGCATTGAGCGCAAAGAAGAAGAGTTTACCCAAGTGCTTGGCTCATGGAGTATTGGTACAGGCCCTTATTTAATGCTGCCGGTATTCGGTCCAAGTGATGTACGTAATTTTGTCGGTAGTTTTGTTGACCGCTATTACTGGCCTGAAACAGTGCTGGAAGACCCGTATACCGTGGGTGCTGCTGTAGTAAGACTAATAGAAACTCGCGCTGCTCTATTAGAGCAGGAAGCTAATTTGGAAAGATCATTAGACCAATATTTATTTGTTAGAGACGCATATTTTCAGCGCAGTGCATTTGAATTAAGTGATGGAAAGCTCGGTCAAAAAACACAGGAAGAATTGGAGGAAGAGGCCGACGACTTTGCAGACTTTGAGGCCCTTCTCGAAGGCACGGAGTAATATTTAACCTTAGTCCTTGATAAGAAACAGCGCCCGGCGGCGCTAAAAACGTGAATCACAGCCACAGCGTTACAAAAACGAGCAATGGAAAGACGGTTATATCTTTTTCGCGCCTAGTACTTCACGTTTTTAGCACCACTGGATGTGAAAATTGAGGTACGAATTTAATATTAATAACTTGCACTTTTTCTTATCCTGAGCTGAGCTTATTTATTCTTAAATCGCTGCTGTTGAACCGCTTCAACGGTGACCAGACTTATTTTGGGAAACCGTCAGGGTTCTGACTTTGCCAGCGCCATGAGTCTTCGCACATTTGAGCAAGTCCCCGCTGCGCTTGCCAACCAAGTTCTTTTGCTGCCAGCGCAGGGTTTGCATAGCATGAGGCAACATCCCCGGGGCGGCGCTCAGTGATCTGATAGTGGACTTTTTTGCCGCTGGCCTTTTCAAAAGCACTGACCATCTCTAACACGCTATAACCTTGGCCAGTGCCTAAATTACATACAAATAAACCCGCGTTGTTATCGATTTTATGTAGCGCTTTTAGGTGACCATCTGCTAAATCTTCAACATGAATATAATCACGTACGCCAGTTCCGTCTGGAGTGTCATAATCATCGCCAAACACACTAAGATATTCACGCTTGCCGGTCGCAACTTGCGTAATAAACGGCATCAGATTGTTAGGAATGCCGTTTGGATCCTCACCTATTTGCCCAGATGGATGTGCGCCAACGGGGTTAAAATATCGCAATAAAACAATATTCCACGCCTCGTCAGCTTTGTAAAAATCGGTCAGCATAAGCTCAACCATGAGTTTCGACATGCCGTAGGGATTAGTGGGTGTGCCCGTTGGTAATGCCTCATGCAGGGGCAATTCTACAGGGTCACCATATACTGTTGCCGATGAGCTAAAAACAAGGTTCTTAACATTATGCTGCGCCATGACCTTACACAGGTTAAGCGTGCCGTAAACGTTGTTCTCGTAATACAGTGCAGGTTTCGCGACTGATTCACCCACTGCCTTTAGGCCGGCGAAATGAATAACTGAATCGATATGGTAGGTCTCAAAAACTGCATTAAGGCAATCGCTATCACGAATATCACCCTCAACAATTATAGGGCTTTTGGCGCAAAGCTTAGCAACACGAGACAAACTCTCTGATGAGGAATTAGAAAAGTTGTCAAGCACCACAACCTTATAATCGGCCTCTAATAACTGCAAAACCGTGTGGCTTCCAATATAGCCGCTACCGCCGGTAACTAAAATCGTTTTCATGTTTCGTCCTTGCTATTTTTAGCTAAGTATTTAGCACTAATTGAATACTGAAGGGGTTTCACAAACAGGGGATACAGCAATAGTATCAGCCCAGCCCATGCTAGCGACCACCAATTTTCAACGACTCTTAGCAACAGTACAAATACTGGAATGAGTACAAATAGCTTAAGGACGTTAAGAAGCGTTTTTTCAGGTACAGTCATTTTACGAGCGGCCTGCTCCAATAAAGCCATGCGCTGGGGTAGTGACATGTTTTCTAAGCCGGGTATTTTCTTGGTGGAGGTATAAACTTTCACGCGCTCTCATTTGTAATTGTGTTATGAATTGAATTGTACAATACGCAGAAGATAAAAATAAGGGCGATTAAAATCGCCCTTGTGTGTGTAAAACGTGTATCACTTTTCCTACGCTAAACGGGTTTATCTGCCGAGGACGAGCTTTGTCCTTCCGCTAGCTTTTCCCACTTACCGGTAATAAATGAAAGCGCCAAAAGCACTAGGCCAATAGCGATGCTAAAGGTAGCAATTTGCATGTATAGCCCTGGCATTTGGTCGACTTGTTCAGGGTCAAAGCGTCCTGCAAATAAGCCAGCAATAATGCTGCCCATCGAATAGGTTAAAACAAAAATACCCATCATTTGCCCTGCAAAACGTTTTGGAGACAGCTTGCTCACAGCGCTCAATGCTACTGGGCTGAGGAAAAGCTCACCTACCGTATGCAAAAAGTAGGTAGTTACTAACCAATACGGTGCTACCTTGAGGCCGCTAGCCGCTATTTGAGCGGCAAAAAACATGACGATAAACCCTGAGGCCATAATAATAAGGCCAAGCGCACATTTTACGCTGTAGCTAGGTTCAATCATCCGTTTTCCAAGCGCCATCCATAGATATGCAAAGAAGGGTGAAAGCGCGATAATAAAAATAGAATTTGCAGACTGAAACCAAGCAGGCGGAATTTCAAAGCTACCAACCATGCGCTCGGTGTAGTCACGCCCAAAAAGATTAAGCGATGAACCGGCCTGTTCAAAACCCGCCCAAAAACAAATAGATGCCAAACAGATAAGAAAAAGCGCCGTCATTTGTTTTTTCTCAGCCGTGTTTAAACCGCCTGCGAAAAATTTCACACCGAAGGCATAGAAAAACACGATGGCGATTATAATTGCGACTTTTTGTGCAACAAACGTGGGGTCAAAACTAATGACACCGCCATACAAAAGAGCAGTAATGAGCGTTACGAGGGCAGCAAAGGCAACAATGCCGACTTTAGTGTAGTAAGCGCCTTTTTCGCTAAGGGGCTGGGTAGGTTTATCTAGTACGCCTTCAATATAATGTCCAGTGTAGCGATATAAGAATAAACCCAGTGCCATGCCAACCGCTGCCGCACCAAACGCATAGTGATAGCCTGCATTAACCTGCAGGTAACCACACACAAAATAACCGATGATTGAGCCTAAATTAATGCCCATGTAGTAAATGGTGTAAGCGCTGTCGCGGCGTGCGTCTTTTGGATCGTAGAGTTGCCCTACCATCGCCCCGATGTTTGGCTTTAATAAGCCGGTGCCAAGCACCACAAAAATCAAGCCCACATAAAAACTAAAATCTGATGGTATGGCCAACACGATATGACCAATCATAATAATAATACCGCCATACCAAACCGCTTTTTGACTGCCAATGAGCCGGTCGGCTAGCCAACCGCCAGGTAAACCAAAAAAGTAAACAGAGCCTGTGTATAAGCCGTAAATGGCAGCCGCGGTGGCAACGGTTAAACCCATTCCACCTTCTTGTAACGAGGCGGTCATGAATAATACAAGTAGCGCTCGCATGCCGTAATAGCTCATGCGCTCCCACATTTCTGTGACCGATACAGTCACAAGGCCCATCGGATGACCGAAGAAGCGAGTGTCTGCGGATTTGTTAGTTTGCATGTGAATCCTTTTTTATAATTATAGTAGAGTCGGTGATCTAAACCGAAAATCATTATGCTATTAACAATAAGTGGGTTGCAAGTTAAAAGCAGAAGAAGGACAATATGCACCATATTTGAAGTGCGCTGCTCATATAACAAGCAGATGTCTTGAATTAACGACACATAGCACTAAGCGACTTTACGATTTAAATAATAATTGCTATATAAACCAAGCCTTTAGTTGTATAAGCTACATTGGAACGGAATTTGCTGCTAGTCTTATACGGATAATAATAATGCTAAAAAAAGCAGGTTTGCGCGAAAAGGACTGAAATTTTTAATGACATATTTCGAATATGTGCCAATTATCATTGCCGCTTTGATAACATCAGTGTTCTTAGTGATTATGACTCCCCTTGCACATTTTTTAGGTCTTGTGGATGTTCCAAGTTATCGCAAAAAACACAGTGAAATAGTACCGCTTACGGGCGGTTTTGCTATGTTTATGGGGGTGGTTTTTGCCAGCCTTGCAGCCGATGTAGTATTCAAGAATAACCCGATGTTTCTCACCGCCGCTGCAATGATAGTGCTGCTTGGCATGCTAGATGATAGGTTTGATTTAAGCGCGAAAGGTCGCTTGATTTGCCAGTTTATTGTGGCTGGTATCATGGTAGGCATTGCCGATAATTATATCTTGAACCTTGGAAATATATTCGGCTTTGGCGACGTTCATCTACCGCTTCTTGGATACTTCTTCACCATGATATGTGTAGTCGGGGTAATCAACGCTTTTAATATGATAGATGGCATTGACGGGCTCGCCGGCGGTATGAGTATCATCGTACTGATTAGCGTTGTCGTGCTCTTAATGACAAATGGCGCATCGACGAGTTTAATCGCACCCTTAACCATTATTGCTGTGCTGGTACCTTTTTTAGCCTTTAATTTAAGTATCAAAGGTTTTAAGGGCAACAAAATCTTTATGGGCGATGCTGGCAGCATGTTCATTGGATTAGCCATTGTGTGGCTGTTGGTGGAACATACTAACTCGTCTGAAGCGTCTATTCGCCCTATCACTGCTGTCTGGCTAATTGGCCTTCCGTTAATGGATATGGCCGCAATTATGTTTCGCCGAGCTCGAAAAGGGCAGTCCATGCTCAAAGCCGATCGTCAACATTTGCATAACATATTCATGCGCGCCGGCCTTACGCAGTTCCAGTCACTTCTAGGCTTATTATTCATAGGCAGTTTATTTGCTATTGTTGCGGTGCTCTCTGAGCTCTATGCTGTGCCAGAAACAATCATGTTTTACGGCTTTATTGTGTTGCAAGTCATATACACCGCGATTATCATGCATATATGGAAAATCTTGCGATTTGTTAGGCGCTTAGGGTTGTTGTAGGTTTGAAATTACAAAATATATTGCTGGTGGTTTTGGCCGCTAGCGCGTTGCAGGCCTGTGCTAGCAATAAGGCGCCGCTACAGGCTTCAAAAACGGTTGCCCCTACACACGACGCCACATTCAATCAAACGCTTGTTTTCGACGGACGCACCTTTCAAGTCCTTGGCAATTATCATTCGGCGCTCGGTGAGTCATGTGCTATAGCCACTGAATCTGTTCGTAGCGCAAAACTAGTGCGCTTTTGCTACAGTCGGCAAGATGGGCAAGTGCGCAGACTATCCGGATTACTACAGGAATAACAATGAGAATATTCGCGCTCACTATTTCATTGCTCTTGTGTATATACAGCTCACATACTAACGCCCAATCTGCTGAGCAACTTGCCCAAGCGCAAGAACAAGCAGCCGCTTCTGCCGACATTCCCCTTGAATCCTATATCAAATCACAAAACTCTGAACGACTCCTGCCGCTTAGAAACAATGGGTCGACAGACCAGGAAATAACGCCATTTGGTGCCAATTTATTTGAGAAAAACACCGCAGCTCGGCAGCGTGCTACGGTCAATCCTGAATATCTGATTGCCCCTGGCGATAAAATTTCTATTCAGCTATGGGGTGCGGTGGATTCAGCTAATGTTCATATTGTTGATAATCAAGGTAACATTTTTGTTCCCAGCATCGGACCTATTCAAGTGGCAGGTTTGCGCGCTCAAAACTTAAATGAAG
This sequence comes from Glaciecola siphonariae, assembly GCF_042652645.1. NCBI lineage: Bacteria > Pseudomonadati > Pseudomonadota > Gammaproteobacteria > Alteromonadales > Alteromonadaceae > Glaciecola > Glaciecola siphonariae. The sequence continues at coordinate 1,479,316 of NZ_JBHSGU010000002.1, read as the reverse complement.
CGGTTACTGCCAGAGTAAAGCAAATTTACACTGATAACGTAAACATTTACGTAAACTTACTGGCATCGACGCCGGTTGGCGTTTTCGTTACCGGAAATGTTGAACGTCCTGGGCAATACGCAGGTTCAGCTTCCGACAGTATCTTATTTTATTTGCAGCAGGCCGGCGGCATTTTGCCCGCGCGAGGTAGCTATCGACAAATTGATATCATTCGTGAGCAAGCCGTGGTCGCAAGTATCGATTTATATGACTTTATGTTGAGCGGCCGCTTGTCAAGCCATGCGTTCAAAGACGGTGATGTTGTACTGGTAAACCCTCGCGGGCCGAGTGTTGTTGTTGAAGGGGTTGAATCAACGCCAAGGTCTTACGAACTGAACGCGCCGCAAGTAGATGGTGCGGGAGTGTTAAAGCTTGTGCGTCCTGACGTAGATGTGACCCATGTGTCGATAACGGGTGTGCGTAGTCAGCAGCCCATAGCACGTTATTTAACCTTAGATAGTTTTTCAAACTTTACTGTTCAAGACGGCGATACGCTTCTTTTCAATGACGACCTGCGAGCGCAAGTTATCAGCGTTATGTTAGCGGGCAGTTACCTTGGTCCTTCTTTTTACGCATTAGATAATTCAGCCCGACTGCACGATTTATTAGCTTCTGTGCCCGTAGAGCCAAGCCAAGCTAATATTGACGCGGTCTACATTCTTAGAGAAAGTGTTAAACAAGAGCAAAAAAGGTTGCTAGATGATGCGCTTGACCGTTTGGAGCGCAGCATTTTTACCGCGCCTGCATCTTCCGACGGGGAGGCAAGGCTCCGGGCTCAGGAAGCGCAGCTGGTTTCAGAGTTTATCGAAAGGGCGAGAAAGATTGAACCGCTTGGCCGTGTAGTGGTAGCGGTAGACGGGCAGGTTGCAAATATTAGACTAGAGCAGGGCGATGAAGTCGTTATTCCTCCCTATAGCGATTTAGTCAATGTAGCGGGCGAGGTAATGCTGCCGCAGGCTATTGTATATCAAGAAGGACGTACCATTGAGCAGTATATCGGCCTTGCAGGCGGTTTTACTGACAGAGCCAACAAAGCGACGTTCTTGCTGGTGCATGCAAATGGTGCAACAACGCTTATCGATGATGGCGGTCCTTGGTTTAGTCAGAACAGCGCAAGAGCGCTTCAGCCGGGTGACCAAATCTTGATTCTGCCAAAAGTCGACAGCAAACTGATGCAAACCGTCAAAGACATTACTCAGATCATATTTCAAATTGCTGTGGCTGCTAACGTAGCTACCAATTAATCATGACCACGCTTTTACGTCGCAGCAAATGGCAAATATGGAAAGATGTTATATTTTCCCTCATGGTGCGGCAGGTTCGAACCAGCTTTGCTGATAAGTTCGGTTTAAGTTGGGCGATTATTCAGCCTGTTTCCTTTATCTTCATTTTGTCTTTCATTCGCGGCAGGCTAGATGGCGGCGAGACATATTCAATGCCTACTTTTGTGTTTATGGCTTATGGCCTTGTTATTATTCAACTGTTTTTACAGGTCTTTCAGTCGAGTTCAAACGGTATAAAGCGCAGCAAACCTTTATTTGCGTTTCGTCAAGTTCAGCCCATTAGCCCGGTGATTGCAGCAGGCTTATTTGAGGGCGTGGTTAAGCTATTCGTCATATTATGTATGGCCGTGATTATGTACTTTTTGAGTATTGAACTTCGCTTAGATGACCCCCTTTTGGTGATCCTCAATTTATTTTCGCTTTGTTTATTTTCAATGTCTCTAGGTTTAATTTGTGGGCTTGTTAGCGCATTTATCCCTGAGATGGACAAAGTATTCTCCTTATTAACGCGCCCCTTATTTTTTATCTCCGGCGTGTTTTTCTCACTCAGGGATTTCCCGCCAGAAATTTGGTGGGCCTTAGACTGGAATCCGATATTGCATGCTATTGAGCTGAGTAGAGGTGCGGCCTACAGTTCTTATAATGAGGTGGGCGTGAGTCAAGCTTATGTGATTGAAGTAACGATGGTCACTACCTTCATCGCGTTGGTTTTTTACCGAGCAACTTGGAAGCGGGCATTGGGTCAATGATTAGCCTTAAAAATGTCACTAAGTACTATCCAAGTAAACTAGGCAATCAATACGTGTTTGAAGACCTATCTTTTGACATTCCAAGTGGCCATAACATCGCTCTATTAGGCAAAAACGGTGCCGGTAAATCAACCTTATTCCGTTTGCTCGCGTGCTCTGAATACCCTGATAAGGGCCGCATCGTCACCGACAAACATATCTCGTGGCCAGTGGCTTTAGGTACCGGCATTCATCCTCAAATGACAGGCAGGGAGAACGCGCGTTTTATTGCAAGGGTCAATGGTGTGTCTGATGTGGCAGAATATGAACGCAGGGTAATTGACTTTGCTGAGCTGGGCATAAAATATCACTTGCCCGTGAAAACCTATTCATCCGGTATGCGCTCTCGTTTAGCCTTTGCTTGCACCATTGCAATTGATTTTGATGTGTATTTGATTGATGAGGTGACCTCAGTCGGTGACCCTCAGTTTAAAAGAAAAGCCCAACGAGCCCTTTATGACCGCTCTAAGCAGTCGAATGTGATCATGATTAGTCACCAAATGCCAGAGCTTAGGCTGTTCTGCGATAGTGCACTTTTGATGGAAAAGGGTAAACTAACGTTCTATGACGATGTAGACGAAGCGATAAAAAGGTACGAGGCACTGTGAGCTTAACTGAGCAAGAAAAACAAGTCATTCAGAACAAGTATATTGAATCACTCAAGCCGGGACAGTTCGAGAACACCGAGTTTTTGATGTCTGAGGTTGAGCGTCTGATGATGACCGAGCCAGTTATTGTTCAGCGTTTACTGGCTCGCTTACGGATGCTTAATCGCGATAAGCCTAAGGTGCTGGAGGCGATTAAAAGCTTAGAGCTAAAATGGGAAGTTGAAAATACCGCACCGTCAAACATCACCCAGAAAAATAAGTCACAGGTAAAAACAGCGCCCCAGGAAGTATCGGGTGCGAAGCGCTATCTTGATTTCGCAAAAAAACGTGCACTGTTATTGTTTGTGCTAGTGCCAGTGGCTATTTATTCTTTTTATTTGGTTTTGCTTGCAAGCTCTGGCTATGTGAGTCAAGCACAGCTATTGGTGCAGCAAAGCGATAAGCCAATGGCGGCAATTGACCCAGCCTTCGCGCTCTTAGGCGGTCTCGGCAATGGCGGTGGGCGCAACGATACCGAGCTGGTTAAAGCCTATATTTTCTCGGCAGACATGTTGATTTACTTAGAGCAGAATGTCGACTTAGTAGAGCACTATAGTAGCCGTGAGTTTGATTATTTTAGCCGCTTAGACGCTGATGCCACTCTTGAAGATAAGCTTACTTATTTAAGTAAAAAGGTGAGCGTGAGCATCGATGCGGCGTCCTCTATTTTAACCGTGAGCGTCACCGCCTTTGACGCTGAATTTGCACAAGCTTTGAACAAAGCCATAACTGATCGCGCTGAGTGGTTTATAAACGAAATAGGGCTAAATCTAGCAAAAGCGCAGCTAACGTTTATCGAATCAGAACACGCTCGGGTTGAACAACGCTTGCAAGAGGCGCAAAGCCGCTTGCTTAAGTTTCAAAGAGAGTACAATCTTCTCGACCCTGAGGCCGAGGGTGCGGCCTTGCAGCAGATCACCTTCGCGCTAGAATCACAAATTGCTGCTAAATCGGCTGAATTAAGTGCACTCAAAGGCAGTATGAGCGAGCAAGCCCCCATGGTGGTGAAAATGCGCGAGCAGCTTGAAAGCCTAAAGCGCCAACTGCGCGCTGAACGCAATCGCCTGACCAATGCGGGCAGCGAGCAGGTTTCTCGCAATGGTAATGAAGTGGGTGTAAATGACATCTTGGCAAAGTTTAGTGATTACAAAATTGATATGGAGTTTGCGCTGCAGTCCTACAGCGCATCTAAGGTAAGCCTTGAGGCATCGCGCATGGACGCCTATCAACAGATCAAATACTTAGTACTAGTAGAGTCACCTACACTGCCAGAGGACGCAAAATACCCTAGAGTGTTTTATAACATTTCGCTGTTGTTTGTGACTCTGATTATTATTTTTGGCGTGGCTAAGCTCATTATTGCCACTGCAGACGAGTTAAAATAAGGAAACGGAAATGAGAAAGGGAATCATTTTAGCAGGTGGCTCTGGCACACGCTTACACCCTCTTACGCAAGTGGTGAGCAAACAATTGATGCCGGTTTACGATAAGCCGATGATTTACTATCCACTGTCGACCCTGATGCTGGCTAATATTCGCGATATTTTGATTATATCGACCCCTGACGAACTCCCTCGTTTTCAAGCCTTGCTTGGTGATGGCAGTGCATGGGGCTTAAATTTAAGCTACGCTGAGCAACCGTCACCAGATGGTTTGGCGCAGGCCTTTCTCATTGGTGAGCAGTTCATCGCCAACGATTCATGTACATTAGTTCTTGGCGACAATTTATTTTACGGCCACGATTTACAGCTTTCTCTGGCTAATACCAGTAAGCAAACCGAAGGCGCAACTGTATTTGGCTACCATGTCACCGACCCAGAACGCTATGGCGTAGTTGATTTTGACGACGATTGGCGCGCGCTTTCCATTGAAGAAAAACCCCTCAAGCCAAAGTCTAATTACGCAGTTACCGGCCTTTATTTTTATGATAATCAGGTGGTTGATTACGCAAAACAAATCAAACCTTCAAAGCGTGGTGAACTTGAAATCACAGACTTAAATACGATGTATTTAGAGCAAGGCAAGCTTAGCGTTGAGCTAATGGGACGCGGCTCTGCATGGCTAGATACCGGTACTATAGACAGCCTGCTTGATGCAGCAAACTTCATTGCCAATATTGAAAAACGCCAAGGCCTAAAAATATGTTGTCCTGAAGAAATAGCCTATCGCAAGGGGTTTATAGATGCACAAACGCTAGAGCAACATGCGAAGAAGTTATTAAAAAGTGGCTATGGCAATTATTTGCATAAGATATTAGAAGAGAAAATTAAATAAATGGAAGTAATAAGCTCACCCATCGCCGATGTAAAAATTATCCAGCCAAAGGTCTTTGGAGACGAACGTGGCTTTTTTATGGAAACCTTTCGGGTAGATTGGTTCAAAGAGCATTGTGCGGATGTCGAATTCGTTCAAGACAACCATAGTAAGTCTGCTCACGGTATACTGCGAGGTTTGCATTATCAACTGGAGCAAACACAAGGGAAATTGGTTCGCGTTACCTCCGGTGCTGTTTATGACGTTGCTGTTGATATGCGCAAAAGCAGTAAAACCTTTGGAACGTGGTTTGGTGTAGAGCTTTCGGCACAAAATGCACGCCAGTTATGGGTGCCTGCTGGATTTGCACATGGCTTTTACGTGATAAGTGACAGCGCCGAATTTGTTTACAAGTGCACCGATTATTATCATCCAGCGTCAGAAGTGTCGCTCGCCTTTGATGATCCAACGCTAAAAATTGACTGGCCCTTTGCGGGTGAAGCACCTATTACTTCATCAAAAGATGCCCAGGGGTATGCGCTTGCTGACGCTCCCGTTTTTGATTAAGCGCTTATTTGATAAGCCGCAATCATGATAGTAGAAAGCGAAGTCAGCAGTCAGCAATCAACGAACAACAAATAACAAGAAGCAAACAAAGCGGAGCATTTAATTGTTCGGCATGCTCAACAGGACAAATATGATTCTTGTAATTGGAAAATCTGGACAGCTCGCTTGCGCTCTTGCAGCCTTAAACAATGCTGAGCAGGCAATCACATGTTTTGGCCGTGAGCAAGTTGATGTGTTTGACACCCACGACATAGCGCGCGTGTTCGCCGAGTGCAAACCAGATGCAGTAATCAATGCATCTGCGTATACGGCTGTTGACCAGGCCGAGAGCGACTACGATGATGCTCTTGCCATGAACGCGCATGCGGTTGAAAATATCGCGAAGGAGTGCGCGAAACAAAATATCCATTTTGTGCACGTATCGACCGACTATGTTTTTGCCGGTGATAAAGGCAGTCCGTATTTGCCAGAAGATCAGATTGCACCGCTTAATGCGTACGGACGGACTAAGGCTGCAGGTGAACAAATCATCAACGTGCGCTATTTGCATAACAGCTGTATTATTCGCACTAGTTGGGTCTATTCTGCAAGTGGCAAAAACTTTGTTAAAACGATGCTGATGTTGATGGCATCAAAGCCGGCATTGACCGTGATTGATGAGCAGATTGGCTCGCCCACATCTGCCGCAAGCTTGGCAAAAGCATGTTTATTAGCGGCGCAAAATAAAATAACCGGTACGCATCATTGCACCGACGAAGGCGTTGCTAGCTGGTATGATTTTGCAGTAAACATACAGCAGCAAGCATTGGCGCTTGGCATGCTCAGCAAAAGCGTGCCCATTGAGCCGGTGAGCGCGGCAGCTTTTGTGACCCCTGCAAAGCGTCCCTTCTATAGCGTAATGAGCAAGGCGTCCTTAAAAAGCGCGTTACCGACTCTTTGTTTACCGCATTGGCAAGATGCCTTGCGTGAAGTTTTACAACAAATTCAAAAAGGTTAATCATGGCAAAACATTTATTGGTTACAGGCGGAGCGGGTTTTATTGGCGCAAACTTTGTTCATTATTGGTGTGAGACCTATCCTCAAGATAAGGTGCTTGTATTAGACGCGTTAACTTACGCAGGAAATTTGTCATCTTTGAACGCGCTGAACGATAATCCGCAGTTTAGCTTCGTTAAAGGCGATATTGTTGACACCGAATTAGTTGCATCCTTGCTTGAACAGCACAACATCGATACGATTGTGCACTTTGCAGCTGAATCCCATGTTGACCGCTCAATTACAGGCCCGGATGCCTTTATTGAAACTAATATTCTGGGCACATACTCATTGCTTAAAGCTGCTAAAAGAGTTTGGTTGGACGATACGCAATCAGCTAAAGAAAAATATGCCGAGCATCGATTTCATCATGTTAGCACCGATGAGGTTTATGGCACACTTGAGCCTGATGACCCAGCCTTCACAGAAGAAACTGCATACGCCCCTAACTCGCCTTACTCTGCAAGTAAGGCAGCGAGCGACCATCTAGTTCGGGCTTATCACCACACTTATGGTTTAAACGTAACCACAAGTAATTGCTCAAATAATTACGGTCCGTACCATTTTCCTGAAAAGCTCATTCCTTTGGTTATCACCAATATTCTGCACGACCAAGCACTGCCCATTTATGGAGATGGTCAACAAATACGAGATTGGCTATACGTAGAAGACCACGCTAGGGGCATAGATCTTGTGCTCAAAAAAGGACGCTTGGGTGAGAATTACAATATTGGTGGACACAACGAGTGGGCCAACATTGATATTGTTAACTTAGTGTGCGAATTAGTGAATGCTGCCTTTGCGAATAATCCAGCATTGAAAGAGCGTTTTCCATTGGCTACACAAGCGGCAGTTAATAATGCGCAGTCTCTAATAACTTATGTAAAAGACCGAGCAGGTCACGACCGTCGCTACGCCATTGATGCTACTAAATCAACGGAGGAGCTGGCTTATATACCTAAAGAGTCGTTTCAAACGGGTATCGAAAAAACCATTAATTGGTATCTAGATAACCAACAGTGGTGGATGCCCTTACGCTAATTTTTACTGCGCGGGCTATTGCTGACTCGATGGTTGAATAGACACGCTATCGCTCGGCGGCTTTATTACCTGTATTCTGCTGCCTTTTAGCGGTGTACCGTCCTCATTCAGCGTTTCTACGACGTTAAAAGACTGTATGACCTTAGGTGAGGTAGTACTCAGGCCAGATACTTCATAGCCGTGCTCCAAGTGCATTATCCAGTTGATTTCGCCGGTAAAAACTAATGTTTTAACAGGAAATGTTACCGTAAGCTCATCAAGCGCTCGCTCAGTGCCAGACTCTACCTGCACGTCTTTGAATACGCCCGTAATTTTTGGCTTTCCGCTGCACTCAATCTCCAGTAATGCAGCTTTACTGTCTTGCCTTATTAACTCAGCTTCAATGTCTTGCACCAAAAACGCCGGAAAGTCTGTGCCGCGACCTAATAAATCGATGGTTGGCAGTAATTCATCACCGCATTTAAAGCTTGGTAAGTCTACTTTGGTAGTGTGCTCGTGCGCACCGGCAGCGGCTGAGCCAATTAACAAGCCTGATACGACGAGGCTTAACAATGCTTGTTTCATATCTTTATTCAATCTCCAAAAATTGTAGTCTGCTCTGTTGCAGTTCATCGGTAAGTGATTCCGCTTCATCGGGAGATGACAGTATATAGGGTATAATCATGACCATAAGTTCCGTGCGATCCTGATTATTACTGTTTGTTCTAAATAAATTACCAATGAGGGGTAACTTTCCTAAGATGGGCACGCCGCGCTGGCCCTCTGAGGTAGTTGATGAAATTAAGCCGCCAATTAATACAGAACCCCCATCGCGCAATGTTACGGTTGTCTCCAGGCTGCGATTTAAAATGGTGGGGTTGCCTTCTCCGCCGTTGTCTGCCGCTTCACTCAGCTCTTGTTTAATGTCGATATCGACAAAGCCAGAGGCATGAACGGTTGGTTTAATATCTAGTATGACGCCCGTTTTACGATAGCCATTGGTTGCTATGATTGGCGCGTCGCCATCTGTAACCGCCTGTGCTTGCGAGGTTACAATGGGGATCTCGTTGCCGACATCAATAGACGCCTCGCCGCCGCTTTTTACCATGATGCGAGGACGAGAACGTATATTGGCTCGTCGGTTTTCATAAAACGCGTTAATAACGGCTCTGGTTTGCCCTGCGCTATTTACTAAGCCCAGTCCTAGTCCGGTTCCTTCAATACCCAAACGTCCTAATGTTCCAAAGCTTAGGCCAAAATCCCCAAGGCTTGAATTGGCGAGCCATTCTACGCCAGTTTCTTCGTTGTCGTTTAGCTGAACCTCTACTAAAATCACCTCTACCATGACTGATGGCGCTGGTTTGTCGAGGCGTTTAATGATAGGTAATATTTGCAGCCACTGTTTGCCGCTGCCGCTAAATAAAATGGTATTTAAAGACTCATCTACCGTAAATCTGCCTAATAGCTCGTCGTTGTTATTACCGTTATTATTCCGGTTATTTCCTAGATTGTTTTGTTGACGACTACTTGTGTTGTCACTATTGCCAATATTGTCTTGGTTCGAGGGAGTATTTTGAATGCCGACAGCGTTAGCTACACCGAGGTTATTAAGAATGCTCACAATGTGCGAGGCAAGCGTGCTCTGCACACCGTAACTGAACAAGCCTTGTTCGATTTCGCTCTGTTCTTTCACCTCAATTTTTTCAACCCAGTTGAGTACGTGGTTGGCTATTTCTTTACTTTTGGCAAACAAAATAACCTGACCTGAGCTTTCAAGCGGCAGCAGTCTAATAGCTGAACCCGTAGACACTGTAGTGCCTTGCCTTACCGAGAAACCCTCACTCGCCAGAATACTCTCTAGGTTAGCCGCCAGCTGTCTTGCGGTGGAAACAGAAGGCGTGATGACACGGCTGTGCATTTCAATCATCGACGGACGGTCAAACAGTTGAATGGCCGCAATCGCTTGCTCAATCTTTGCTTTACTGCCAATCAGAATAAGTGAATTGCTAAAAGAGTCCTCATTAACTTCGAGCTCATTTCGTTTAAACAACTGAGTAAGATAGCTGCGCACATTAGGCGTTGAAAGCGCCTGTAAAGGATAGACGTAAAACAATGGACGATTGGTGGGCGGCACATCGGGCAGCGCTCTACCACTAATCAATAAAGGCGTATCACCCGCTGATGCCTCAGGTGAAAAGCCAAAGGTTAGAATATCATCTTGCAAAGCAGTCGACACGCCATAAGACTGCAGAGTCTGCGTGGCAACTTTATATAGCGCCTGCTCACTGAGTGGGTTGGCTAAGCGCATTGTTACAAGGTCGTTGGCCTGTTTGACTTGAGGCTGCACGATAAAACTCAGCCCCAATTGATTGCCAAATACCTCGTTAATGAATACGCCCACCGGCATATTATTAAAGGCCAAACGCTCTATCTTTTTAGTGTTCGATAACGACGGCATGACCGTGTCAGACGCAACATTTGCCTGCTGACTTATGCTTAAACTGGGCCCGGATGATACCTGATACGCAGGTTCAGAGTTTTCGCTGCTGGCAACACCCTCAAGCTGGTTGTTGGCAGCTTCACTACGCTCAATTTGTGCACGCAGGGGCTTGCTAAAGGTTTCTTGATCGTTTTTTGAAAGCTGATAAGCAGGGCCCCGCATATTTGCGCAACTTGCAATAAAAATACATAGGCTTAGCACACTTACCCGTGTGCAAAACTGCAAACCCGGACGCTTAAAATTAGATAATGTTCTCATGCTCAGTACAGTGCTCAATTTGGTGCTCAATTTTCTGCGGTTGAAGGAGTAAACAAATGCATAGTAAGGATTTCTTCACTGCTTTGGTTAACCCACGTAATGTAGGTTGTGTTTATGCTTTGCAAACGCCACTGTTGGTCAAATGTCTGTCCTACCTTGAATCGTTTTGCCTTTGGCTGCGAGGCGCCCGATTCGGTATCTTGTATGGTCAGCACAATCGCGCTCGCTTCTTGTTCGATAAAAATACCCACAAGCGACGCTTGTTCAATGCCCGATTTTTTTATTGAGGCATCAGGCGTGTTCGCATCAGTGTCTTCTTGCGGCGCAGGTGCTGGCGGTGCAAATTGCGCAAAAGCGGCAATCTTTTCGACCCACTGCTGCTGCTGACTGCTCTGCACCGACGGTATCACGGTATTTGTTTTGGACTGCTGCGGTACGGTTTCATAGCCATGCCATAAGCCTAGTCCCAAACTTATGAATAACACTACCAGTATAAATGTCCAGACTCTAATCATTACAACTTTTCACCACTAAAAATAACATCTACCACTAAGGCGATGGTGTTAGACGTACGCGGCGAATAATTCATTGTTTGCACCAGCACTTGGTGTCGATTATTTTCAAGTATCTGCAAGAATTGAACAAAGTTTTCAGTAGGCAAGCGACCGCTTATTTCAAGGCGTACTTTGTAGAAGGTGTGGCCGCTGATCACTTTTTCTTCACTGCCCAATAAATTCAAGCGAGAGCGCACAAGAAGCTTAGCTAGACTGGCTTCAACCGTGGCTAGCGCGCTAGCCTCCGCAATATTAGCGGCGCTTGCTTTAGGTAAGGCGTTTAGCGTTTCGTTGTGCAGGTCTTCCCATTGTGAAATTGTCTGTGCATCAATATCCGCCTCGAAGGTCGCGAGTAGTTTTGAATACAGCTGGGCCTGCTGCGAAAGTGCGCGTTTGTTTTCATCTAAGCTGTCGTAACTTAGTTTGGCTACATACACAAAAACCAGAAGCAAAATCAACAGCAGCATCCACTGCAAGCGCACGTTACTATGCAAAGACTGCATTGACTCTGATTGCTTTAGTTGCTCTTGTAGCTTTGCAATCATTGAAACGCTACCTCTAGCACCCATGTATCTTCGTTGCCCTGAGGACGAATGTTGGCGCGCAGTATTTGTTCGTTGTTTTCGGCCTCAGCAATAATAGAGGTAATGTCTATGGCATTGCCCTGAATATCTAAATTCAAGCTGTTGTTTTGCCACAGTATGCTTTGTACGGTTATTCGCTGACTGCTAGGCAGTAAGGTAAAGGCGATGGCAATAGCTTCGGGTAAAAATGCGTTTTCGCGCTGCAAGCCAGTGATGTGATTAACCCGATTTACATAAGCAGTAAGGGTGCTTTGCTCATTTAATTTAGGGCCGACCAGCTCAGATAGTTCGTCACTTTTTGCACTCAGCAGAGCGGTTTGGCTTGATGTCATTAACGCGCTACCTGCAATAAATAGCATCGTTACCACAAATAAAACGCTGCTTACACCCGCCCAAAACAACGGCGTTTTTGCATGGCTGGCAAGCTTTCTCTCGCTCGCCCAACCATAATGTTGTGTGGGGATGTCCACGGCATCTTGCGTTTGTTGTTGACTTGGGTGCTGAAGCTCAAAACAACTTATGAGAATGTTGTCTTGCCAAGTTTGCAGGTAATGGTAGCGTTCGCCTTTAACAACATGCCGACCATTGCTCATCGCGCTCTGCGCTGCAGTCTCAGGAATACCGTTTAGAGGAGAAGGGCTAAACCACACATGCAGGCCTTGTGCGCTGCGATGCATGTAGTGATAAGAAGTGGGAAAAGGAGCGAGCACTTCTGCTTGCAGTTGACACCACTGCTTGAGCTCATCTGTACTCAGGTTTTTTGGATAGCGCTGATAAAAGTAATGGGTCAATGTCTCGTTATCAACTTCAGACTGAACCGGCCATACTGCGCGGTCAATAGCGTCGAGCCAGCGCGCGCCGGTGCTAGCGAAAGTTGAAAATGCTGATGAACTCAATGTGCTCAAATTACGTGCCCAAATACAATCGTGTTTAATTTATCAAAGACAATGGTGTAATATACATTAATTCTCGTAAATTATTAATATTCCATTGCTTATTTGATATAAAGTTGGTGTGAAAGTTGGCCCTGTGGGCACATAAGGATAAAAATTAAGGTGATTCATCCACTTCAAACCGACCTAAGCTCGATGACCGGTGAGCTTATTGATGCTTATGTAAAACACTTGTCGTTAACACAGGCGCAGATTAACGATTTAGAGCAAACAGTAAACTCACTCGCCATTAATCCTACTAAAGCGTGCGTGCGCTTGGCCTTATGCAGCGAAGAAAAGGCCCTAGAAATACTCGCCAAAACACTTGGCTGGGAATTAATAGATAAAGAGCTGCTTTGTCCAGATGCTTTGAGCTTGATTCAAAGCTTGCAGCAGCTAAATTTAAGTGTTGAGTGGGCCATCAAACAACAGACCTTTGTTGAGCTTTCAGCCAATCAAACCCGCATTTATTTAAGTCAATATGACAATTTATTCGCTCTGTCGGTGTTACTGAGTAACACCCCTGAAACGCAAAGCATTCAGCTGTGTTTATTAAGCTCCGCTATGAGCACGAATTTGGTAGATGAGCTGGAGCGAGAGGTTTCGGTTAACCAATTATTCAGCAGTAAAAATGTCAATGCAGCGGCCTTGGCAGAAGAGGCGCCAGTGATCAACTTGGTGAACTCAGTGATTGAAAAAGCGATTATTGCAGAGGCCTCTGATATCCATATTGAAGCAGGCAATACCAATATGCATATTCGCTTTCGGGTAGACGGTAAAATGCATACGTTCATGCAGCAACCAATGGCTCGATTCCCAGCTATTTCGTCGCGTATAAAACTGATTTCAGACCTAGATATTGCCGAAAGGCGACTGCCTCAAGACGGTCGCTTTACCACCAACGGCAATGGCCAGCTTTTTGATGTGAGGGTGTCAAGTGCGCCCGACGTAAACGGCGAATCCATTGTGATGCGTTTGCTGCCAAAAAAACGCGACGAACTTTCGCTAAAAAACCTGGGTTTTGAGGCGGATCATTTAGAGATGATCACAAAATGGGGAAAGCTGACTAACGGCATTGTGCTAGTAACAGGTCCAACGGGCTCAGGTAAATCAACCACCTTATATGGCTTGCTCGCTGAAATAAAAACAGGCACTGAAAAAATCGTGACGGTAGAAGACCCCGTCGAATATCAGTTAGAGGGCATTACCCAAGTTCAGGCAAAAGCAGACATTGGTTATACTTTTGCCAAAGCGCTGAGAACCTTTTTACGACAAGATCCAGACGTGATTATGGTGGGTGAGATTCGTGATAAAGAAACTGCTGATATTGCCGTGCAGTCCTCACTTACAGGACATTTGGTATTATCAACCTTGCATACCAATGATGCCTGTTCGGTATTTCCGCGCTTGTCTGATATGGGCGTAGAGCCTTACTTAATTGCTGCAACGATTCAGGGTGTGCAAGCCCAACGTTTGGTTCGACGCTTGTGTCAAAGCTGCGCTCAGCCGAGTGCGGCGCCAACATTTATGGATGTTAGCAGATTTGAACAGCAACAGTGGAAGCAGTCGGTCGGCTGCGATAAATGTCATGGACGCGGGTATAAAGGCCGCTTGGGTATTTATGAGCTTGTGCCGGTAAGTCCAAAGCTGAGAGAACTCATATCGCGGCAGGCACCATTAAGTGAGTTACGTCAATGTGCCGCCGATGACGGTGCTCGAGATTTGTTAAAAGATGGCCTGCTCAAAGCATCTAAGGGCCTAACCAGTGTGGAAGAAGTGCTGCGTGTTTGCAGTAACTCAGAAGGCGCAGAGTGAAATTCAAATACGTAGGTGTAGACAAAGTATCAGGACAGAAAACGCAGGGCGAGATGCTTGCGTTTTCTAAACTGGAGGTGCATCGAAAGTTATCTGAGCAGCGTATCGAGGTAATATCGATAAACGATGCGAGCGTGTCTACGTTCAAACGTCGCAAGGTAAAAAGCGCTGATTTAGTGGTGCCCTTACGAGAACTGGCAACGCTGTTGAGCTCAGGCGTAACATTGATAGAAGCGATTTATGCGCTTGCAAAAAACGATGAACACCCAAACTTAGGTGAAGGATTTGCCTTAATTGCGCAAAAAATTGAGGGTGGTCTCAGCTTTTCAAAGGCCGTAGAAGAATCGAGTCTGCCTTTTGCTCAGTATGTTGCGCAGCTAATCAAAGCCGGTGAGCTTAGCGGTAAACTTGCTCTTTCGTTAGAGAAAACTGCCACGCAAATGGAGTATGAGCAACAAATTAAGTCGGATTTAAAAGCGGCACTGACATACCCCATGATTCTTATATTGTCCGGTTTGGCGGCCATGCTCATTATCTTTTTTGCCGTTGTACCGCAGTTTAGTTATTTGCTCGACAACGGCAATGATCTTCCGGCCTTAGCGTACTTTGTGCTATCCACAGGAAAGCTGGTAAACGATTCGCCTTTGCTCGTATTAGGGACATTGATAGGATGCGTATTTTTTATTGTGCTGGTATTTGCTAATCCAAATGTGCGCACTTGGCTGCTCGATAAAGCCCTGCACCTGCCGGTGGTAGGGCCGTGGTTGAATGAGCAAGATGCGGCAAAGTGGGCCTCGCTTACCGCATCTATGTTGATTGCAAAAGTGAACTTATCTGCCGCGCTTTTGTTATCGGCAAACAGTTCTGGATTCACGCAGCGTAGAGCCAGAGCGCAGCTCATGGTAAAAGATATTGAAGATGGCATGACGTTTCATGAGGCAATGACGCGTGCGAACTTATTGCCACCTACGTCCTTAAATTTGATTGCGGTTGGCGATAAAACGGGGCAACTGGCTGAGATGCTTTCTGCGGTTGCAAATTTGCACGACCAGTCTTACAAGCGAAAGATGAAGCAGGTACTTACACTAATGGAACCTATTGCCATTTTAGTGGTAGGTATTATGTTAGGTATAATGATTTTAGGTATAGTGATGGCGATAACCGCCTCCACTGACATTCCAATTTGAGGACATGCGAATTTTATGATGTATAACACAAACCGCGGTTTTACCATTATTGAGCTTTTGGTTGTGCTGGTTATTTTAGGCTTGTTGGGTGGCTTAGTGGCGCCTCAATTTATTGGCAAAGTAGACGATTCGCGCATTCGCACGGCCGAGACCCAGGTGAAAATGCTTAAAATGTCCTTGCAAACCTATCGCTTGGACGTTGGCAGTTATCCAGAATCTTTAGATGCGCTAAGCAGCGAGCCGAATAACTCAAACGGCATGTGGTCAGGCCCATACTTAGATGAAGAAATGCCAAAAGACCCTTGGAACCGTCCTTACGAATATCGCCTAGATGCAAAAGCGCCGCAAGGTTTCTACCTTTATAGCTTAGGTGCTGACGGACAGGCCGGTGGAGAAGATGATAATGCAGACATCGGTTACGTGCCGGCTCTTTAATCAGGGCTTTATGAGTCAAGGCTCGGGTGTACAAGGCACTGCCAAAAAAAGCGCTGCCAAAACAGGTGTAGCAAAACAGCTCGGGTTTACCCTAATTGAGCTTTTAGTGGTTTTGGTACTTTTAGGTTTGGTATTGTCTCTCACAGTACCGAACGTTGTAAGTTGGTTAGAGGGGCGCGAGCGCTCATCTCGCATTGAAGAATTTACGGCAAAGGTGCAGCATCTCCCTTTAAAAGCGAGCACGTCTAATCAGTCAATGCTTTTGTTTGATGGCAGTGAGTTAAATTTAGACGCCGGACGCGTGAGCTTTAGTCCAGCCTTAGAAGTCTTGGCAAACGGTTATTGTAAAGGTGCATCTGCAATCTTGTACGAGAGCAACTATGAGCTTGAATTTGCCATCTCTGCGCCTTTTTGTTCGGTTAGGCTCTTAAAAAGTACGCGTGTATAATGAAGGTTCAGGCCCCATTGCATCAGCCACAGGCTAGGCCACTGCATGAGTCTTTACATGTTGCAAAAGCAGTAAAACCGAAAACCGCGCAAACTGGCTTCACCCTAATTGAGGTATTGGTTGCTTTGGTAATACTTTCGGCCACATTTGCCTCTGTGTGGGCTTGGCTGAATAGCTCATCTATTACCACCGAAAAAATCGCAACGCGCATTGAGCTACAAGAGGCCAGCGCGCAATTTTTAGACTACTTATCTACGCAGCCACTGCAAGTGCGGCCAAACGGCACATTTATCCTAAAAGACTTTGTGTTTGAGTACCGCTCGGTTATAAACAAACGCTCGGATCAGGCTAATTTTAGGCGTCAGCCTGCATTTATTGTGGGCTTATTCGATGTAAGCATCGATGTATATAAAAACGCAGAGCTTGTGAGTAAGCACACAACCTCACAAGTGCGATATTGGGACGACCCTAACTATTTTGACCCAGAGCTGTTGTTATGAATGTTGCAATATGCGCTAGGTTCACTAGAGGTTTTTCGCTTGTTGAGCTGCTTGTGGTATTGGTGATAGTAAGTGCTACCACTACTTTATTAATAAGCGGCTTTTCAATTACATGGAAAAATTTTAGCAAATTAAGTCAACGCGACTTGGTTATGAATAGTCATGCAGTGGGCGAGCGCTGGCTTCGAGAGAGCCTTGCCGACGCGGTGTTGTTTCACCCTAACGACAGTCAGTTTTATGGGAATGCCAACAGTATACAGTTTGTGAGTTTAGCCGCACCTTGGCAAAGCGCTAGCATCCCGACGCCCATGACGTGGCAAATTATCGCGAGAGAGCGTACGGCTCAACTGTCGCTGCAGTCACCTTGGATAGCCTCTCCTTTAAACGACCTTGCCAATTTGCCTGTGAATACACGTTTTGAATATCTGCGAAATGGGCAATGGGTAAGCGAATTCACCTCAAATGATGCTGAATTGCCCAGTGCCGTTCGTTTAAGCAGTAACGGTGAAATTTTGAGTTATATTGTGCTCAAACGACCCGGAAAAGCGAAAGTGCCGCCAGAAATGCTTGAGTTCGGTCAATATGAGTTTAACGGCTAATGCAGACACTTTATAAACACATATCGAGAATCGCAGCATCTGCTAAAGCGTTGTCTACGCAAACAACGCCTTGTAATACAGCACATACAAAAACAACATACCGTAAAACAACACGCCTTAAAACACCGCTGGGTACTAAAGGTCATAAGCAACAATCGGGCGCGGTGTTAATTATGGTTTTGGTCGTGCTGGTATCGCTAAGCATTGCTATATCTGTTGCTACTCGCATTATTAATGAGCGTTTAACGACCGCGCTAGACAGCAGGCAGCATATAGAAGGACTAATGCAGGCACATGCAAAAACCGCTGAGTTAACCTATTTGCTCGCAACGCAGGCGCGAACGATTGCTGGCGTGAGCCGCGGCAGCGGAAACAATACGCCACAAGAACAGGGTGCGGAACAAAATAGAAGCATTCGGCCAATTGGCGATGAAATACGTACCGATGGTTATATATATGTAGAACAAGCAAATACGCCCAATGAACTGCGTTACAGTATTCAAAACGAGGCGGGTTTATTATCGATTAATTCAGGTTCGCAGTTTTGGCTGCAGGCATATTTAGATAGTTTTGGTTTAAATCGCTTAACCCTTCAGTCCTTACTCGATACGCTTGCCGACTACGCAGACGAAAATGATATTAGGCGAGCAGCCGGTGCTGAATCGTTCTCTTACAAAAGTTCCACGACAGGCATAAACGGTTCTGGTAATAATATTAACAGTCGCGCTTTAAACAATAGCTCGATGATAGCAAGCAGCCGCTTGCCGCGGAACTATCTTTTGCAAAGCTGCGGTGAGCTCTATTTAGTGAATCAATGGAGTCAGCGCCCCGATATAATAAAGGCGATAACACCTGTGTGCAGCGTACTGCGCCGCGGGCAACTAAATATAAATGCTATGCCAAGTGCCTTGCTGAGGGTTTTGTTTCCAAAAAATGCTGACGCCATTATTGCCCAACGTGAGCAGGGCGAGTGGCTGCTAACCGAAAACGATGTCATTAATGCCATTTCCGACATTCTGAGCTACAACCCAGACTTTTACTCGGTGTTTGGCGGCAGCGAGTATCGCATTAATGTGTACAGGGCTAAAGATGAAGGGATTCTCATACAAAGGCGGGTAAAAATTGGGCAAAACAAACTGACGCCATTTGCATACAGGTAGGTCATAAATATTGACTTATTTGCACTTAAAAATAACAAAGTGGGCAATAATAGGTTATTATTACAACCGTTCTGCAGTCCGGTCCATTTTTAAAACGTATTTTTAAAGATAACAAGGTATTGCTGAGCAAAAACCGCGGGCGTGCGATAAAATGAACTAAAAAAACGCTTGCAAAGCGCGTATTTCCTGCTATAACTACTGCGAAAACATGGATGAGTTTCTTGTTAAGGAAAACAACAATCCTGTTTTACAACTCGTTTTAGTGATTTATGTCAGATAAAAGTCTGTATTCATTACTAAAAGAGTTGAATACCAGAAATTGGTGTTGTACCTTATAGGGGATGTCTGGTGCATAGTCATCCAGAATACCATGTTGGCAGTGCGCCACGACAAACTTAAAACTAATTACACTCTCAGGAGTTTTAAATGCTAAACAAAAAAATCCTTGCAACTGCTGTTGCACTAGCGTGTTCAACTAGCGCATTTGCCGCGGTTGATCTTGACGACAACGCGAACGACCAAACGGTAACGATTGCTACCGAATCATTTACTGCTACAGACATATCAATGGGTATGGTTGAAGTTACTAACGCTGGTGCATTAAATATCGAAGTTGAAACTGGTTTCACTACAGGTGCTGGTACATCTAACTTCGTTCGTTTCGACCTAGTTAACGGTTCATTCACATCTGACGCGCCAACGCTAACAAATGCTGGTTTGGTTGGTGGTGCTGGTATCATCTCTCAAGGTGGTGGCGACGGTGACTCTTTTGTTATCTTCGAAATTACTGCTGACACTGCTGACGTTGCTCGTGATGCGACTTTGGTGCTTGCTGCTGATACATACAACGTAACAGCCTCTGGTGCATCGACAGTAGGTTACGGTTTCTTCGACATCGCTGCCGACGCAATTAATCAGCGTGACGCGCTTGCAAGCGCTAGCTCACAATTCACTAACACTGTTTCTGCTGTTACAGGTGATTACACCGACGCTGGCGTTGGTGTTGCAACTGTAGCGTCTGGCTTCACTGCATTTGCCCCAGCAACTTCTGACGAGTCTGCAACTGTTGCTAACCTTGGTATGATCGTTCCTGCTCAAGTGGTTACTGCTGGTTCTATTAAGCTAGATGGTACCGATTTCACAGTGGCTGACGTTGTTCCTGCTGGCAATCAAGACATCACTTTCGCAGGTGATTTCTCGTTCGGTACTTTCACCCTTCACGCTGGTGACTGTACTGCTGCTCCAAACGCATTAACAGTTAATACTGACGAAGACGAAGCGGTAATCAATGCTGATCCCGCTACTGCCGCTTCTTGGTCTTTCTGCGTAACTGTAGACGGTACAGAAACTATCAGCAAAGGTTCTTACACAGTAACGCTTGATACTCCAGAAGTGACCAACACCATCGGTCAAATCACTTTTGACACAACTACTGTTGAAGTACCTTACTTAACTACTTTCAGCAACTACAACCAACGTTTGTACATCATCAACCGTGGTTCACGTGATGCAATTTACACTATCAGCTTCACTTCAGAAGACGGTGTAACTGCAACTGCTGGTGCTGGTGCATCTGGTACTGTACCTGCTAACGAAGTAGTTGCGCTAAGAGCAACTGACATCGTTACTTTAACTGGTAGAACGCGCACTGCTGCTACTGTAGAAATCGAAGCCGCTGGCCCAGATATCTCTGTTGCAACACAGCAAGTTAACCTTTCAGACGGTACTACTGATACTGTAGTTCTTAAGTAATATTTTTACTTACTAAAAAGCCTTCGCTAAGCGGAGGCTTTTTTTTGTCCAAAATTTAGTTGGCTTGTATGATGTTGAAGAAGGCGTATCAGATACCTATTTGAATCTGAATCTGAGTCCGACTCTGATCCTGATGCCTATGCTAGATTATCAGCGGCGAGAGCGCTGCGTGTTCATCTATGCTTGGCAGACTTAGATTTGCTAGACTTAGAGCTGTAGGCATTATGATTGCGAGTCTTCCAAAATTTATATTGCTGACTACTTTGTGACTGGTCTGTTTGTCGTTATCATTACAAAAGGTATTAACACACTAATATGGTTTTAAGCTCCGGTGGCACCATCTCCCTTATTACAGGTATTCCGCGCTCAGGCACTACCTTGTGCTGTCATATCTTAAATCAACAGCAAGACTATGTTGCGCTGCACGAGCCGTTCCGACCCGATAATTTTGAGCCAAATAAAGAGAATATTCTTGCACAGGTAAAACAAAGGGCGACCGAGGTACAAAACGCCATTATTGCTGGCTTGCCCTTTGAGCACGGTCATAAACGTGGCCTGGACATAGATAACCCCATCGGCATGGAGCAAAAAGACGGAAAGCGTCAGAGCGTTGCACAGCGTGGTGAAATAACGCTATCTTTATACAAGGGTAGGGAATTTTGCTTAGTGATTAAGCAAAATGCATTTTTTACTGCCTATCTGCAAGAGCTCACCGCGCACTTTGATGTGCTTAGTATTGTGCGCAACCCCATTGACGTACTATTGTCATGGTGGACGGTTAACTTGCCTGTATCCAGAGGGCAGCTACCTGCCGGTCAGCAACACAATGCAGCTTTAAAGTTGGCCCTGAGCCAGCAATCGAGCACCTTGGAGCGACAAATTTGCATCTATCAGTGGTTTATTCATCAGTTTGTGCAAGCAAAGACACGTATTGTTAAGTATGAGGATATTGTATCAAGCAATGGAATGGCCTTATGCGAGCATTATGGTATCAGCAGCCCAGTATTAAGCGCACGAAGCCAACCCGAACGGCAATATTCACCCGAGATACTTGAGCGATTAGAGCATGCACAAAGCAAGATATTAGCGATTGACTGTAGCGGTTTATATTCTCACGACTATTTAAGCTCTAAAATACGCTCGTACCTTTCGCAACGCGCCTAAATAAGGCGACATTCATCATGTTTTATCTTGTAACAGGTTTTCATGGAAGCGGAACATCACTGCTCGCCCAAACACTCAATGATAATGGCATCAATATGGGCTCAGAGCTCATGGGGGCAACATTCAGCAACCCCCTAGGACATGTTGAAGATATGCCTGTTGTAAGGCTGCATGATAAAATATACGGAATTAACCATACAGATTGGCGCTACACTGGCAATAATTTATTAAAACCCAAATGGCTTTCTAGCTATATCGAGACATATCTTTCAACGCGCAATCACGAGTATGACGCTCTGAATGGAGTTAAAGACCCTAGAGCGGTTGATTTTTTGCATGAGTGGCATCAAGCAGCGCACGGCGATATTCGATTCGTTTTTATATATCGTCATTGGCAGTCAGCCACTTATTCGTTGTTCAATCGTCACAGCCAACATTTGCTCAACAGTGCACTTGAGCTCAACAAGCATCGAGTTAACATGAGTTTTTGGCAGCAACCAAGGCTTGCGTATGATATGTGGCAAAGTGCAAATCAAAAGATACTTGCCTTTGTACAAGCACATCGCAATCAGTGCATACTCTTGTCGCAAGAGAGTTTTGTTAGTGGGTTGACGATCCCTCAAGCGGCTCTCATTCGCGTTAAGCTCACATCAGAGCATTTTATAAAACGCCAATTCCGGCCCGCGTTGTTATCGTCAACATTAGCACCAAGGCCTGCAAACCCTTCATCAACAAAGCCAAGCGCGCATGAGCACCTTTGTGATGCATTAAAACAAGGTGAGCTCGACGCGCTGTATCAGGCTTTAGAAGCGCATTCGGATCTACCATCGGGTATTCGCGCTACGCCTGCTCCGAGGGTCGAATTCACGCCTGAGTCTAAGCCCAAGCGCGAGCCCAAGCCCAAGCCCAAGCCCATGTCTAAGCCGGTCTCTGCGCCAGTAAAGCTTGCATCTGCAAAGCTGTCATATTGTATCGATGATTTAACATGGAAAGAACTCAGCGGTACGCTTGTGCAAATTTCTTCGACTGACCAAGGTTATTGGCATTTTGAACAGGTATTGAAAAAGCCTTTAGCGCAAGATGATGTTTGTTTTGCAAAAATGCCGCAAGTACTTATGGATATTGCAAAAGTGGCGCATCAGCATGGGGTACTGGCGGTGGCGCGTGTACTAAAAATTAGAGCCTGTATGTGCGACGCGATTGCTCGCAGCCGCTCTCCCTTTGATATGCATCAATGGACACTATTTATAGAGAAAACTGAAGGTGTGGGCGATGGTTGGCTTAGTGAACCCTTAACTCATTTGCGTAAACAAAATCCTCTTTCGCTGCGTTCGAAGGGAGAGCTGACCGCCTCAATGCGTAGCGCACTCAATCACATTCATTATAATGAGCAGACGCAGCTAATTAAACATTTACAAGGTATTGGCGATGACTTGCAGCTTGAGGCCTCATTAAGCGCCGTTTTGTTAGGCAAGCTCTCTCGGCCTGATATCAAAAGGATTGATATCACACAGACTGATATCGCAGAGACTGCAGCTAACAAGACCAACAACTCAAAAGATAGAACTAAAAGTGCTCAGCCAGGCGTGAAAGTACTCGATTGTGACGCTTATTTAGCCTTGTCTCATTTAGCCAGCTCTCGTGGTCTTTTTCATTTGTATGAATTTAGTTTGTTTCATGCCTTGAGAGCGGCGTCTCAAGATAATGCGCAGCGAGACAACATTCAAGGCATCCTAAATGCCTATTTTGATGAATACGGTATTTTGCCTTCATCTATTAACTCTGTGCCCAATCTACTGAAAAGTGCACAGAAAAGTGCTGAGAAAAATATACCGCAAACACCCTCAGACAAGGTTGAGAGCTTCGCAATCAAACATCGTTTTGCCGTGTTGCCTCATCATTTAGATTACGAAAAGCTATTGCTGATTGTCAGCCATTATGCATCTAAGTCTGAGTTCAAAAACGATAAAGGTCCAGACAGCCCTGAGCCCATAGATAGCTCTGAGCCTTTAGAATCCCCTGAGAGTCAAAACAACCTAGCGTGCATAGACACCCTAGAACGCTTAAATCGTAAATTGTGTTTTTTAGCCAAGAATAATCATACATGGTTAAAAAAGGGAATCGAAGGCTTGAGCCAGATAGCTGCGAATAACTTGCAGAGGTTGCTGAAGCGGCACTGGCGTAAGCTATGGACGATAGATATTGAAGCATATTTAGCTGACGATAATCTCGCCCTTGCGCCCAATGTGAGTATTTTTGAGCAAGCGCAGTCTTCACAGGTAGCGTCTTCACAGGTACCGTCATCACAGGTAATGGCGCGCTTATTTATACATTCGGTAGATTACGAGCAGTTATGCGTTTTTTCGCACCTGCTGAATGCAGCGCTTTCACGCTCTAGCCGCAGTCTTGACATAGTATGGGTAGTAAATAAGCAAGAATATGCACAGCTATGTGCACGTTGTGAAGAGTTTAACCATATCGAGCCGTCTTCTATCTGCTTTATTGAACACATCAGTAGCTCTGCCACTGACTATAATAATCACGCCGAAAATGTGGGCAACAATAATGAAAAAACTCGCGATGCCTTTGTTTTGTCTAAACACGTTCAACTCATATTAAGCCAACAGCGCTATCAAAATTCACAGTGGAACGGGTTTATCTCTTGCGAGTCAGTAACGACAGAGCGCCACAAACGGCGACAGCTAATGCGGTGGTACAGTCTTTTGGGCTTTGAGTTTGACATTGATGCACTTCTCAACGAGTTTGCCGAAACTAAGAGCAGTATGATCTTAGCGCCTTATTTACCTGACGATTTGGATGCTCTGCAGACTAAGCCTCTATTTTATCCTGATGGACGAAGCTTTTGGCTGCATCACAAAGCAGTTGAACAGCTCCTTAATATCCACGCACCTAACGAGCACTTGTGGAAGATAAAATTGATTCAAGCCTTGAAGACAGAGGGTAATAAAATAGCCATGATGCATAACGTATTGTCTTGAACGGTTTTTGCCCTTTATTTATTAATCCTGATACTAGATGCTGATATTAGGTGTTCATATAAGGTTATGAGTTTCAGGCACTAATAGCGGAAAATTCTATCAAGAGGGCGCGATAGGGCGCAAAAGGGCGTAAAAGGGGCGAGTATCCCTCAGTTATCTGAGATGATGTTAAGCCAGCGGGATTTACTCTCACCGTGATAGACGTAGTAGAGCCTAGCAAAGTACTTGGCGAAAAACATACCGACAGTGCTTGCCTCTTTGTCGCTTTCAAAGACTCGTTCGGGGGCTATGGTTTGCGTGTCCACATCTAAAAACGCAAAGACTTTGTTTAGCGTCGCTTGATGATGCTTCGCTAGGTCTTCTTGAAACAATACCAACACCTGCTGTCGCGGCACAATATCAAAAAGTTGCTTTAGCTGCTTTGAGTATCGACCACGACTTAAATAGCTTTGCGTGCGCAAAGGGCTTCGAAGCTGCCAGTTTCCTCGTGCGGCAATGAGCCTACTGCGCTCTGATAAAAACGCGGCGAGCGCGTTTTTAGTTTCTGCGTCTTTTTGCCTACTCATTTTATAATGACTGAGGGCACGCTCTACCGGGTCTCTTAATATAACAATGAACTTTGCTGACGGATTAAAGTTAAAGCAATGGGTTAAAAATCGTCGTTGATACCAGGTCACAGGAGTTGCATCACAGACATAGCGCTGACTTTGGTAATTGCGCATACGCTTTGCAATAGCGTCTTTGGCAAACAGCATTTTATTGGTAGATTTTAGAAATTGAGGGTTGTCAAATACGTGTGCTTCTTTCCCGTCTAATACATATATGTCTTGGTGCTGAGCAATAAAATGGGCGAGGGCTGTCGTCCCCGCTTTTTGTGCGCCTATTATATGTAAATTAACCACGTGACGGCCGTGCTTCTCATCAAAAGTTCGCTTATGTTAACATGGAGGCAGAGAATCAAAAGCTATAAATTGCAGCGCACGTTTGCTCAGCATTTACGCTCATACTCAGAGACGCCTCCACCCTTGAAAAAAATACTGTTTTCACGAGACTATACAAATTACACCGGAGGCCATCAAAAGGTCAGAGACTATATCGGGCATTTTGCGGCGCACCCTAACTTTGATGTTAGCCTGTACCTTAACAATACATCCAGCGTTATGCCCGATTTGTTTGAGAACATCGATGGGGTCACCTACCAAGCGAGCTATTCACCTGAAGGCTTTGATTATGTATTCCTAGCCGGCATGGACTGGCGGCGTTATCTTCCTTTGCAATCTAATAATGCTGAGCAAAAGCGGGATGCACCTGTTGTTATCAATCTTATTCAGCATGTTCGCCACGGCGACCCTAAACACCCGCTGCATGCTTTTATGAAACAAAAAGCACTGCGGCTTTGTGTATCAATGGCGGTGAAAGACGCGGTTGAGCCATATGCTAACGGTCCTTGCCGCTATATTCGCATGGGGCATAACATCCCAGTCATTCCGAGTAGTAAAACATACGACTTGTATATTCTCGCCAATAAGCGACCTGCATGGGGAAAAGAAATCGCCGATTGGGCAAAGGGAGAGGGTTTAAACTTCTTGCTCCATCATCGCCTTATGCCCAAAGACGAGGTACTCAAAGCAATGGCCAATGCTGATATAAGTGTGTGTTTGCCAAATCCTACCGAGGGCTTTTATTTGCCCGGTATAGAAGCGATGAACTTAAGTAATAAAGTAGTGGTGCCTGACTGCATTGCCAATCGTGAGTATAACCAAGGTTTTAGCAACTTAATTGTAAGCGCCTCATGCACTGAAGGCGTCATAGAGGCCATACAAACACAAAGACTCAGGCGTTTTGGCCCCTTAAATTATTTGCGCAAATTACGGGCGAATAAAATCGTAAAAACATATTCGTTAGCAAATGAAAGAGCGCAACTTTACTCGGTATTACAGGAGCTTAGCACTCACGAACCCCTCGTCTAAGCACATTTTGCATTTTCGCCTCGGCCGCCCTATGGTATCATCGCCACCCTAATATAACTTGGCGTGTCATCTATCAGTATGGATTGTAAAGCAATTGCCCTAAAAGATTTTGGATACCAGTTTTTAGGGCCAATGTGCTCGCATTATTTTCAATCTCTTTGTGAGCTTATTAAACAACACAATGGTGAGTCTTCAGGGCCCATTAAACTTGTGTTTTTGGCACGTGAAGGGTATTTTTTTAAACAAGCCTACGATGCATTGGTGCAACGAAACCTAGCGCCAAGCGCCGATTCGGTGTATCTGCGTGTATCACGTACCTTTCTATTTAGAATTTGTATTGGCGACCCAAAAACGTGGGATATTAGCCTTGATCATAAATATACGGGCAAACTCGAAGCCTTGCTGACTCATCGTTTTGGCTTTTCTGCTAATCAAGCGCATCGCATCTTTGAGCCAGAGGCCTTAGAAAAAGAGATTGAACTGCCCGCGCAAATAGATGAGGTCAAAACACTTTTTGCTGAGCGCTTGAGTGTTCTTAATGAATTAACCGCGGCCAGTCGTAGCGATTATATTACTTACTTGCGCGAATCGGGTATGTACGATCAAAATACCTTGCTCATGCTCGATGTGGGATATTCTGGCACCATTCAAAAGCTACTTACTATGCTGCTCGCAAAGGATACCACAGGCCTTTATTTTATGACCACACAGGCCGGTGATTACACATTTGCCAACGCTACAGCAAGTATGTCTTGCGTTTTCAAAGACCAAGTAAAAATGGGTGAAGGTTATATGATGCTCGACCGCTCATTGTTTATGGAGTCCTTGCTTACATCTCCTAACGGCCAGTTTTTAGATATTTATACGCGCCACCCCGCACTGCAGCAAACGCAAGCCGATAAATTCGAGTTTGTATATGGGCGTGAGTCTTATGTGCAAACACACTTTTTTGAGCTGCACGCGCTGCATGAGGGCATACAAGATGCAGTACTGCATCACTTTGAAAACGGCATTTCGTTCAGCATTGAAGAAATTGAGTTTTTATATGAGCAATATACTTCGCATCGGCACATGATGCCCAGCTCAGCCTACGCGCTTTTTGACGTAGATGATGCGATTTCCGGAAATGGCAATGTAAACCCAATGCAACTGTTTAGACTGTAGAGGTAAGTGTGAGTAAGTTTCGTCGTTTCTTAAAACGTTTAAAGCTAAATGATACGCCATCTACAGATGATGAGGTAATGGACTCCACCGAGCAGGCTGAGCTAGGCGATGCTGGGTCAGATGAGTCAGAACGTCCCATTCCCGAAAACTTAGTTAAGTACAAAGAACATTTCGACATCGCGGTTGAATTAGGACTTTTCGATATTCAATGGTATGAGGCTCACTATGGCACGTTTGAGTCTGATATTGCGGCCTTTGCCGACTATATTGAGAAATCAAATTTTGCGAACATAAATCCGTCGGCCCATTTTGATACTGAATCCTACCTACGACGCAATCTTGATGTATATCATGAAGAGGCGCCGCCGCTGCTACACTACATGTACTTTGGCGCTCAAGACAAACGAGCTAAATCAAACGCTCAAGTACGCTGGCATCCAAAAGATGCCCTTGTAGCCAATGAAACCGAGAATTGGAAAGAGCAGAAAGTCGCGATAGTGTTGCACATTTTTTACCAAGACAGCGTGGTTAAGTTTGCAGAATCCATTGCAACGTTGCCCTTAAACGTGGATGTATTTGTTACGGCAGCATCGGGTGAAATTGCAGAGTTGGCAACACAGACCTTTAACAGCATTGCGACAGTCGATAAGGTTCAAGTCAAACATGTACCTAATCACGGCAGAAATTTTGGGCCGTTTTTAGTTGAATTTTCTGAACAATTGCTCGATTACGACTTAATGTGTCATATGCACTCTAAAAAGTCGCTTTATTCTGGTCGTGAACAAACTCAGTGGTTTGATTACCTGCACCAATACCTCCTAAAAGACCGTCACACTGTTGCCTGTTTGTTGCGCCTTTTCAGCGAGCATGAAGACTTGGGCATGTACTACCCAACGTCTTTTTGGATGATGCCTGGCTGGGTGAACCACTGGACATGTAATCTGCCTTTTGCACAGCCTTTTATTGATCAATGGCAGCTTGATATCAACAGCGATTTTGTAAACTATCCGGTGGGCGGTATGTTCTGGGCGCGTCCTAAGGCGCTTGCGCCGCTGTTGAGTAAAACCTATGCCTATGATGATTTCCCCGGTGAGCCGCTGCCCAATGACGGGTCTTATTTGCATGCGCTTGAACGTGTGCTTGGGCTATTGGTAGAAAAACAAAACTATAAACAATTTTTTTACTATCCTACAGCCGCTAAATTTACCCTTGATAAGTCTTACATCTATATCAATTACACCAAATCTACTGAGCAGCTTTTTCATGAGGTGCAGAACTTTGAGATTGTCTCATTTGACGTGTTCGATACGCTAGTAAATCGACAGTATGTTGCGCCTGATTTTGCTAAGTATCGCTTGGGTGAATATCTCGTTGAGCAAGAAGTGGTTGCCAGCCCAGAGTTGTTTGTGAAGCTTCGAAATGATACCGAGACGCAGCTTAGAATCGCAAGAGACCATAAGGGTGACCTTGGCTTAGCAGAAATTTACGAAAGCATGGCCAAAGAGCTAGGATGCGATCCTGAGCAAACCAGTCAGTGGTGTGAGTTAGAGTTTCAATTTGACCTACAAATCATGTCGGGTAAGACAGAAATGATTCAGCTCGCTAACCGTTTATCTGATTTAGGCAGAGAGATTTGGCTGATAACCGATACATACTATAGCGAACAGCAAATATCGATGATTTTGCGCCACTGTGGTTTAGCGATTGGTTTTAGGCTATTCGTATCATCCGAATTAAAAGTGCGTAAAGATAATGCCAGCATGTGGCAGTACATACAGTCGATTATCAAAGAGAAAGAAATGACGATTGTGCATATTGGCGATAATGTTCGCTCGGACGCGCAGCTATGCGGCGATCATGGGATTACCAATGTGCATGTTCTGCATCCCAAAGACAAGTGGCTCGCGGCGGGCTTTAAGCCAAATGCGCTTACAAAGGGGATGAATGATAAGTATGAGAGTCTTAAGTGGGGTCCGCTTTTGAGTAAGTTTGGTCGCTATCCATTTTTTGGGAACTAATTTTGAAAACACTATATTTGCATGTTGGACCACATAAAACCGGTACTACCGCTATTCAAAAGTTCATGTTGGATAATCAACAAACGCTTTTTGCCGAGGGTTTACTATACCCCAAACGCTTCATCCGCATATTTGGCCATCATCACATTCGTGAGCGCATCGCACAGCGCGCTTTTACAGATGAAGATATTGCTTTCTTTAAAGATTCACAGTGTAATTTTGTTGTATCTAGTGAAGATTTAATCTCGCTTAATAAGCAAGACTTTTCTTACTTCAAGCAAAGCTTGCCCTTTCTAAATATAAAGGTGGTGTTTTCATGGCGAAGAGCCAGTTACAAGCTTTATTCAATTTGGCAGGAAGTCATCAAGCATGGCGGCACGGTCGACTTTTTTGAGTACTATCATGAACATTTAGCGCGCCCCGCAATGAGTCAAATGCTGTCGCCAGACTTAAAGCTGGGCATGTTTTCGCAAGTGTTCGGAAAAGAAAATATTTGTTTGATTGATTACGACGCCAGTGCCAATAACAACAGCTTGATTGAAGATTTTTTACAGGCGGTTGGCAGTCAAATTAACGACCAAATGACCTTTGACGCAAATAATGAGAGTGCCCGCAATGTATCGTTAAGTGTTGAAGATACCGAAACGGTAAGGGCGCTTAACTATCTCCTCAAAGATAAGGCAAGTGGTCCTATTGTGCGAACCGCTTTTCAAGAACATAAAGAAAGTCTTAGCGGCGATGATTTAAGTTATGTGCAGGGGCTTATTAACGAGTTTGCTACCGCGCTTAGAATTGGCAATTATGCCATTGATATTCGAGCAGAAAAATTAATGTCGCAGGATTACGCATCGAATATGCTCAACTATGAGCCTAGGGCAGGCAGCAAAGAGGTTAAATTACCCTCGACGAAATGGTTGTTAGATGCAAAGGCCCATGAATGCTTACTGCGTATTGCAAATAAAATGTCAGAGTTAATGTAGCGTTTTATGTTGCGGCTATTGATGCGCATGGTGCAAATGATTGTAGAATGCGTTCCTCCATCTTTACGAGTGCACTTGCGAGAAAACGCTTTACTCGCATCTCTTTATACTGCGTGGCTGTGCAAAGCTAAACTGCACCCGAGCGTTAACGCGCGTATTGCTGTGGGTAACGCGCGGCATCAGTTTGTAGAAAAGGGTGACCGCCTATATGCCAACTGTATGGCCCATCATAATGCGCTGTTAGAGCATGCTCGAGATAAGCAATCAATTGTTCGGCACGTCGACACATGTTTAATTGATTTATCTAGCCTAGTATTGGAACAGCCACCGATAATTGAAGCTCTACTTGAGCAAACGCTCCACAGTATCTCTTGCTGCTATGAGCATCCAAAGCAGGTTTGTATTGTTTATGACGCATACAAACCGCCCAGAAGGCTTCTCAATGCGCACAAAAAAGCTTTTAACATAAAGCTAGTGTCAGCGGCAAAAGCAAGCGCTGCGGCAGTTAAACCCAACACATGCATGTTTGCAATCAATGCCGGAGATTTACTTCACCGAGAATGTTTCAGCGCGCTAAATCGCGCTAACATTCAAGGGTATATCGCCTATGTAGATACCGATAAAATTCATCAGGGGCAGCGTTTTGATCCTGCTTTTTTTCCCGATTGGAACCCCGACTTGCATCTTTCAACGCGTTACATAAAAACGGGTTTGTTAATTGATAAAAGCGAGGAGTATCTCAGGCGTTTTTTTGAGCATCAAGCACGCGTTTCGAGCTTTGTGCAGGCGGAATATTTAGCTGACACGCAAATAACAATCAGTCATCTTCCTTTTGTCTTGTTACATCAGCAAGCCCGAACGTCTGAACCTGAGCAACCGCGCGATACCAGCGAGCTGTTTGAGCTCAAGGGCCAACCCTTGGTAAGCATGATTATTCCCACGTATAACGGTTATGATATTTTAAAAGACTGCGTAGAGTCTATTTTAGAAAAGACGACTTATACCCACTATGATATTTGCGTAATAAATAACAACTCAGATGACCAAGAAACCCTCGAGTATTTAAATAAGCTCAAGCGCCATCCAAAAATCACTGTTTTAGATTATCTAAAGCCGTTTAATTATTCAGCCATCAATAATTTTGCCGTAGCGCAGGTGAAAGGTGACGTGATTGCACTGATGAATAACGATGTTGAAATTATCGAGGGGGATTGGCTTGATAAAATGCTGAAGCATGTCATGCGAGAAGATATAGGCTGCGTGGGCGCAAAACTCTTGTATAGTAACGAACTCGTGCAACATGCCGGCGTGGTGATGGGCTACGGCGGCGGTGCGGGCCATGCACATAAATACCTGCCTAAAGAGCGACCGGGATACTTACAGCGTGCGATTGCGACGCAAAACTATAGCGCGGTGACGGCGGCATGTTTGTTGGTAACCCGAGAGGACTATGAAAGCGTTGGCGGTTTAAATGAAACAGATTTGACCGTTGCCTTTAACGATGTCGATTTTTGCTTAAGCATACTAGAGCTTGGCAAACGCAACGTATTTGTTGCTGAGGCTTTATTGTTTCATCATGAATCAATTTCTAGGGGGCATGAAGACACCCTCGAAAAACAAAAGCGTTTTCAAGCAGAGGTTAAGTATATGCAGCAAAAGTGGGCGGCCTATATCGAACACGACCCTGCCTATAATCCTAACCTCACGCTTCGTTACGAAAACTTCAGTATTCGAGAGAATTTAGAGCAAATACCGCTATAGAAGTGCTATAGTTTGCCCTCGAAATATACAGCCACAAGCATTATCCGGAGCAGCATTGCCAAAGTCGTTTTACTTTATAAAGCCAATATCTCTCGAGCATAGCTTCACTAGCGTTGTGGCCATGGCGACCTATGCAAACGACAATCCGGTATGGCTAGAAGAGGCTGTAAACAGCGTTTTAGCGCAAGACTATCGTGATTTTGTGTTTGTAATAGTGATTGACGGCCCTATCCCAGATGCGATTGAACAGGTCTTGCAAAAAGCCTTGCTCAACGACCAGCGCATTGTGCTAGCCAAAAGTGAGGGTAATGTAGGACTAAGTCGATGCATGAACTTTGTGATGGACTGGTGCCTGCCGTATCAACCTGAGTATTTTTTCAGAATGGATGCAGACGATATTTCTTTGCCTACTAGAATGTCGACACAAATTGCATTTTTAGAACAGCATGAGGATGTTGATGTGTTGGGCAGCGCGCTCATTGAAATTAACGAAGTCGGAAAGCAGGTAGGGGCGCGCACCTTACCCAGCGGCAATGCGAAACTAAGACGAAACATGAGCACACGTTGTCCAATTAACCACCCAACGGTGGTGTTGCGATTCTCGGCTTTGGAGCAAGGTTTTCGCTATCGAAATGACTTAAAGAACACGCAAGACTACTTCCTTTGGATTGAATTGATGGAAGCGGGCTTTAAATTTCATAATTTAAAGCAGCCCTTGCTTAAATTTCGCCGCGTTAATGACTTTTATAAACGACGCGGTATCACAAAGTCGATTAACGAATTTAAGGCGCGCATATTCGCTATGCGAGCACTTAAACGAATGCGGCTTAGATACTTGGTTTATGCATGTGCGGTGCTGGTGATGCGCTGCCTGCCTCCACCCATGGTCAAACTGGCCTATAAGTTTGACCGCTACGTGTTAAATCGCTAACGCATGCGTATCGGCGCAGTTATTGTTGCATATCACCCCGAGCAATCGACATTACAGTCGTTGATTGACGTTTTGACCGCCTCGGTTGATGAACTTGTCATTATCGATAACAGCAACAACAAACATGCCACGCTAGCAAATCAGTCACCCATTACATATATGCATTTTCCCGAGAATATTGGTATTGCTCGTGCGCAAAACGTGGGTCTGCGTCATATTAAAGAACGCAATTGTGAATATGCGCTTCTGTTTGACCAAGACTCTCGTTTGGCGCCTGATTTTGTGCCACGCCTGCAGCAAGCATTTACAGATACACAACAGCAAATAGATTCGCTCGTGGCCATTGGCCCTCAGGTGATATGCGATTTTAATAATCGTCCTGTACGTCCGAAAGTGCAAAAATATATAAAGCAATGCGGCGATGTGTTCATTGTGCCTCAAATCATTTCGTCGGGAATGTTTATTGACCTAAGTCGACTTGACGACATTGGCTACAAAGATGAGCGTTTATTTATAGACGGGGTGGATCACGAATGGTGCTGGCGCGCACAAAAAGAAGGCTATTGTGTAGGGCTTGCAGGCTCTTTGAACATGCAGCATAAACTCGGTGACCGGCGAGCCAGCTTTTTGGGGCTTAGTTATAAAGTGGGCGCACCGGTGCGCCTATACTATCAATTTAGAAACATCCTGCTGCTTTCGCGTCGCTCATATGTTCCACTTTATTGGAAGCTGCGATGCCTGTCATTGCTGCCGCTTCGGTTTATTCTTAATGCTCTGTTTCAGGCTCCGCGTATTGACCGCTTGCGCTTTATGCTCAAGGGGATTAAAGACGGCGTGTTGAAGCGAAGCGGCGCATATAGCACAAAAAAGCAGTGAGTGCCGGCTTACAAACACACGAGATAAAATAGTTAATACAGCATATTCAGTGTGGTATATTTATTATCAATGTGTTGTGTGCATGATGCGGTTGCACGTTTGGTTTGCTTGTGGTCGTAAGTACGCAAGGATTGACTTAGCCGATTAATTAAAGGAAGCATGAATGAAAGTTACGGTATTCGGAATAGGGTATGTTGGCTTAGTGCAAGCGGCAGTATTAGCCGAAGTTGGTCACGACGTAGTGTGTGTCGATGTTGACCAAAACAAAGTCGACAATCTTGAAAAGGGAATTATTCCGATTTATGAACCCGGCTTAACGCCTTTGGTAAAAAGTAATTTTGAAGCCGGTCGCGTAGTCTTTACCACCGATGCCGAAAAAGGCGTGAAGCATGGCGACCTTGTGTTTATTGCGGTCGGTACGCCACCTGATGAAGACGGCTCTGCAGATTTAAAATACGTGCTTGCTGTTGCACAGACGATTGCTATGCATATGCAGGCACACAAAATCATCATAAATAAATCTACGGTACCTGTAGGCACTGCAGACAGGGTGACGGCAAAAGTGACAGAAGTCTTGGCTGATTTGCAAAAAAGTGTGAGCTTTGACGTTGTTTCTAACCCTGAGTTTCTCAAAGAAGGCGCGGCAGTGGCCGATTGTATGCGTCCTGACAGAATTATTTTGGGCACCAGCAGTGAGCGTTCAGAGAAAAAACTCCGCGAATTGTATGCGCCGTTCAATCGCAATCATGACAAGATAATTGTCATGGATGTGCGCAGTGCTGAGTTAACCAAATATGCAGCAAACTGCATGCTTGCCACGAAAATCAGCTTTATGAACGAAATCGCTAATTTGGCCGAGCTGTTTGGCGCAGATGTCGAAAATGTGCGAAAGGGCATTGGTAGCGACCCCCGCATTGGCTATCAATTTATCTATCCTGGCTGCGGCTACGGCGGCTCGTGTTTCCCCAAAGATGTGCAAGCGCTCGTTCGTAGTGCAAAAGGTGTGGGTTATCAGGCCAAAGTGTTAGAGGCTGTTGAAGCAGTAAATTATCGTCAAAAAGAAAAGCTGTTTGACTACATTATGCGCTATTACAAAAACGATGTTGCTGGTAAAACCATCGCGCTTTGGGGTCTTTCGTTTAAGCCGAATACCGACGACATGCGTGAGGCTTCCAGCCGTGTGTTAATGGAAAAATTGTGGGAGCAGGGCGCACGCGTTCAGGCCTACGACCCTGAGGCCATGGAAGAAACACAGCGCATATATGCTGGTCAAGATCGTCTTTCATTGATGGGAACAAAAGAAGCCGCCTTAAACGGTGCTGACTGTTTGGTTATTTGTACTGAGTGGCAAGCATTTAGAGCGCCAGACTTTGAGCTGATTAAATCGAAGATTGCAGACCCTGTTATTTTTGACGGAAGAAATTTATTTGAGCCAGCGCTCATATCGGAATACGGCTTGCATTACTACGGTATTGGCCGCGGTCAATCCATTGTTCAAGCCATTTAAGATATCAACTAGGAAGAGTCTATGAGTCAAGTGAAAAAAGCCGTAATCCCTGTAGCAGGATTGGGCACACGCATGTTACCGGCTACCAAAGCCATCCCTAAAGAAATGCTGCCGGTAGTAGACAAGCCGCTTATTCAATATGTGGTCAATGAATGTGTTCAGGCGGGTCTGAAAGAAATTATTTTGGTGACTCATGCGAGTAAGAATAGCATTGAAAACCACTTCGATACTTCTTTTGAGCTAGAAGCGACCCTAGAAAAACGGGTAAAGCGACAGCTCTTAGAGGCCGTACAGCAAATTTGCCCTAAAGATGTAACCATTATGCATGTGCGTCAAGGCGTAGCTAACGGACTGGGCCATGCGGTTTTATGCGCTCTTCCATTAGTAGGCGATAATCCTTTTGCGGTTGTACTGCCCGACGTGATCATAGACGATGTATCGAGTAATCCGAAAAAAGATAACCTTGCCGATATGGTAGCGAAGTTTAATACCAGTCGCGTGAGCCAAGTTATGGTCGAACAAGTGCCTCAAGAAGACGTCTCAAAATACGGTATTGTTGATTTAGAGGGCCGCGAACTCGCGCAGGGTGAGTCTGGAAAAATGCACAAAATGGTTGAAAAGCCAGCGCTCGAAGATGCACCTTCAGACCTCGCGGTTGTGGGCCGTTACGTGCTGTCAGAAAAGATATGGGATTTACTGGCCAAAACGCCTCAAGGCGCTGGTGGTGAAGTACAGCTAACCGACGCTATTGATGCTCTGATGGAACACGAACAAGTTGATGCTTACTACATGAAGGGCAAGAGCCACGACTGCGGCAGCAAGCTTGGTTATATGAAGGCAAACGTTGAGTATGCGGTTCGTCACCCTGAACTAGGTAAGGAATTCACAGAATTTCTACAGTCGTTTTGCGCTAAACAATAGCATAAGTAAGGCTGCTCAATTTCGATGAAAGCTAGGTGCATATAAGGAAGGTTATAATGCACCTAGCTTTTTTGTTTTTGATTGGTTTACGCCGATTTGTTAGGCAATACCTAATCAAAAACTGATTAAGAACCAATCACCAACCAATCAAGAACATTTAATATACGCT
Source organism: Glaciecola siphonariae (assembly GCF_042652645.1). Taxonomy (NCBI): domain Bacteria; kingdom Pseudomonadati; phylum Pseudomonadota; class Gammaproteobacteria; order Alteromonadales; family Alteromonadaceae; genus Glaciecola; species Glaciecola siphonariae. The sequence goes on along the minus strand of NZ_JBHSGU010000002.1, from coordinate 1,442,500 downwards.
TGGTATCACTGTGTTAGGAATATTGGCGCATTAGCATTGGCTCAGAACCAATGAAGCAGGACCAAGGGCTTGATACCACTCGCTCAGTAGCACTAGATCGTAACCTTATCTAACAAGCGCTCTACCATGCGTTTGCCAATGCCTTTTACATTGACTAATTCATCTACCGACGCAAAATTTCCATTAAGCTCACGATAAGAAATGATAGATTCAGCTTTTTTAGGGCCAACACCCGGTAAGCTTGATAGGGTCTCTACGTCAGCCGTATTGATATTAACAATCGATACTACCGAATTTACCTGGGTCGCGCTCTGTTGCGCCGCAGCAGGCAGGGCAACAAATAAGCTTGCAAGTGCGATACCGCAAGCGGCTAGCCAAGTTTTTAGTTTCACTGTTTTTAATGTCATCGTTTTTCTCCAAATAATGTATATTGATAATTCCATGTGCGATGCGCACAAAAAGATACTAACGAAGACAAAATGTGGCGGGTAGTTGGACCTTGGGATGGTTTTTCAAAAACAGCTTGAGAGGGTAGATTCTTGTCAAGCGTCAACAACGTGGGTAAAAGTGCCTCTACCGCTCGCTATTATTTTCAGCATGTAAGCACTCCGTCAAACTAGCTGAGGTGCAAACGTGGGTATTAAGTTTTGCGTACGATGGCCGGTATGTCGAAGTAGGCTTCGGGCGACTGCTCCTTCAAGTCAGATATGCTTTTTTTACGTGCACGACGCTCGGCAACGCTCTCTCCAAAATATTGCATATGCACATCTTCAATCAAATCTTTTTGCTCCTTACTGCTTAACAATCCCAAAAGCTTTGCTGCATGAATCAGCCCTTCTGTGCGGTATTTTTGCTTATCATCAGGTTTGCCGTCTTTGATAGCCTGATAGGTGATCATTATTTCATTGCGACAGTGCGCGATAAATTCGTCGGATGTCATAGGATTCCTACCACAGATTGATAATCTTTAAATGCGCATTATTGCTGTGTTTGTTTTAAAAGGCTAGGCTATTAAAAAACTAGGCCAGGTGCGCAATAATAGGTGCGCAATAAAAAAGAGCGCCGTAGCGCTCTCTTCTATTGCTGCTAAACAAAAACTGTACTTACAAACGCTCTAACAGCGCTTGGGTGAAATCGGTTGTACCGTGTTCACCACCTAAATCGCGTGTGGTACGGTCTGCAGACTCAATGACGTCTTTCAATGCAGAGCGAATTTTTTCGGCTTTGTCGCCCATTTTCAAATATTCTAGCATTTGAATCGACGCTAAAATGACAGAGGTTGGGTTTGCTAGATTCTTGCCAGCAATATCTGGCGCAGAGCCATGTACGGCCTCAAAAATTGCACACTCTCCACCAATGTTTGCGCCTGGTGCCATACCGAGCCCACCCACTAAGCCTGCGCATAAATCCGATAAGATATCACCGAATAAATTTGTGGTAACAATTACATCAAACTGATGTGGATTCATCACCAGCTGCATACAGCAGTTATCAACAATCATCTCGTCAGATTGGATGTCGGGATAACGCTCGCCAACCTCTCTTGCAACTTTCAAGAAAAGTCCCGAGGTAGATTTAAGGATATTAGCTTTGTGTACCGCGGTCACTTTTTTACGACCTTCTCTGCGTGCAAGTTCGTAAGCGAATACAACGATTTTTTCAGCGCCATCGCGGGTGATTTTGCTCATCGCTTCAGCTTCTTGACCGTCGTCAGAGACTCTTTGTCCCAAGCCTGAATACATGCCTTGGGTATTTTCACGCACGGTAATAATGTCGATGTCTTCATAGCGAGCTTTGGTGCCCTTAAACGAGATCACCGGACGCACGTTGGCATACAACTGAAACTGCTTTCTAAGGCTTACATTTATTGAGGTAAACCCTTCGCCTACTGGGGTGGTTAGCGGGCCTTTTAGCGCGACTTTATTCTTCGCGATTAAGTCTTTTGTTTCATCAGGAAGCAATTCACCGTGATTTTCTAGGGCCATAAGGCCAGCGTCTGCATAGTCGTATGCGAAATCGCAGCCTACTTTGTCTAGAATTTGAATGGCCGAATCAATGATATCTGGGCCAATGCCGTCGCCACGAATAACTGTAATACGTTGCTGTGTCATGTCGTTTCCTTGTTCAAGATGCTTTTTAGGCGGCGCATTCTACATGACTCGCAAAGCTTAAGGTAGTCTTAATCATGAGTATTCGCCGTATTTATATATTTAAGTTAAATGTTATACCTTTACTCGATAACAGGGGCGATATTCGCTGCCGGGCAGTTTCATGCGCCCTTGAGCAACAAACGATTGTAATAAAGCATCCATTTTTTTCATTAATACAGGGTCGCCGCTTAACTCAAATGGCCCTTGCTTTTGAATTTGTCGCACACCTTCGGCTTTTACATTACCGGCAACAATTCCTGAGAAGCACTTACGCAAATTCGCCGCAAGCGAGCCTGGGTCTTGGTCGAGATGCAAATTCAGTTTAGCCATGCTTTCATGAGTAGGGTCAAACGGCCGCTGAAAATCTTCAGGTATATGTAAACGCCAATTAAAGTTAAAAGAGTCGCCGTTATTTTGTCGGTGCTCTAATACACTTTGTTTAGCAGCTTTAAGCGCATTGGCAACCCCAGGCGCGTCGCCCACAATGATTTGATACTTTTGTTGCGCTTTCGGGCCGAGCGTGGCAGCAATAAACGCATCTATCGCCTCAAAATATTCCTTTTTATCTTCAGGCCCAGTTAATATCAGCGGAATGTTTTGGTCTGCGTTTTTCTCGTGCATTAAAAGCCCCAGCAAATACAAAAGCTCCTCGGCCGTGCCCACACCACCCGGGAATATCACAATGCCATGGGATGCTCTCACAAAGGCCTCCAGTCGCTTTTCAATATCCGGCATTATGATCAGTTCATTTACAATGGCGTTAGGTGGCTCTGCAGCAATGATAGACGGCTCGGATATGCCCACGTAGCGACCAGACTTATTACGCTGTTTAGCGTGTCCTATGGCAGCGCCTTTCATAGGGCCTTTCATTGCGCCAGGGCCGCAGCCTGTGCATATATTAAATCCTCGTAGTCCTAGCTCATAACCAACTTCTTTGGTGTATTTGTATTCATCTATTCGAATAGAATGACCTCCCCAACACACAATCAAATTTGACGGTTCGGATGAGCTAAGTGCATTTGCATGGCGCAACATGTCAAATACCATATGGGTAATCAAAGCACCGTCTTGCTCGTTGTTATTGGGCGAGGTGCCAAGTTCGGTATACATTTGATGTTTTGAACTCATGTAGAGCATATCGCGCAGCACTGCGAACAAATGCTCATGCACTCCCGCGATTAATTTACCGTCTACAAAAGCAACCTGAGGTGGGTTCACCAGTTCCATTTTAACGCCGCGCTCGCGCCTCACCAAATTTACATCAAAGTCTTTGTACTGCTCAAATAAAGCTTCGGAATCGTCTTGCTCTACCCCACTGTTTAAAACCGCCAGGCAACAATTTCGAAATACGCGATAATGCTCTGCAGATGCGCTGGTGGCTAACTGATTCACTTCAAGTTGCGACAGCTGACTCATCCAGCCCACGGGGTTTAACTGATAGGTATTGCTCATTAAGCTTCCTCTTATGATGACGTTCTGATTAAGCAGAATTTTTAAGATGGTGAGAATTGAATTTGATTGCGACCGCCTTCTTTGGCTTTAAACAACAGTTCGTCGCAGTGTTCGAATGCTAACTCAATAGTTGCATGTTCTACCATATCGGTAAGGCCAATAGACAAGGTCACACTAACGCGATTGCCTTTAAACATAAAGGGTAGTTGAGCGATTTTTTCGCGCATCGCATCGAGCCTTTCTAGGCAGTCGTTTATGTCTGCATCAGGCATGAGTGCAACAAATTCCTCACCGCCCCAACGCGCAATAAAATCAGTATCGGCCAAGTTCTTTTTGATTTGAGTAGCGATAATTTGAAGCGTTTTGTCACCCACTGAATGCCCGTATTTATCATTAATACGCTTAAAGTGGTCTATATCTAAAATGGCCATGCATAATTTGCCACCCTCGCGCTTTGCCTTTTCGAACGCGATGGCAATTTTCTCTTCGTAAGCCATTCGATTCGGCAGTTTCGTGAGCGTATCGGTCATGGCGTTAATGCGTTGCTCAAACAGTTTGTCTCTATAGCCTTGTGCTTTTTGTTCTAATTCGGTCAGGCGCTTTTGCATGCTCTCTAAAAGCGCAATCATTTTTTCTTGTTCGGCGCGCTCGTCGGCCTCACTTGCGCTAAGAGACGACTGCATTTTACTTAAGTAGTTTTGCGCTTCTCGTTTTAAATCTTCGATTCGTTGACTGTCTGATAAGGCCGTTTCGATAGCGTTTATTTGTTTTTGCATGGCCTGATTTTGTGCCGTGCGTTTTTTCATCCTAGATTTCGACTTTTCAATAGTCGACTTAATGCCTACATTAATTTTACTCAGGCTTTTATGAATGCTGTGAATGAGTTTATTGGCAGTGCTAGCTTCTTTGATAACATCCTTAATAACAAAGCGAATCATCGCCAGACAACATTCAAGTAACTCACTATGCTCAAGGCCAGAACTTAGCTTTTGCTGAAGCTGTGCAAAGGTTTTATCGTCTTTGTTGTTTGCATAATAAGGAGCAATAAGCTCCTGCAGTTCTTGGGTGATTTGTGCATGCAGGGCATCTTGCGCTTGCGCATCTGCCTGAGATTGCATCACTACGTTATTTGAAAGCGCCTTTCGAAAAAGCTGCAGCGCTTTTTCAAACTGGACGACAGGTGAGGAAGTATTGTTTTTTTCTGGGGCTAAGCTTTGAATAAACTGCCTAACTTCTTCTTTTACCGCTGGGTCGACAACATCTAGTTCATTAATTCGCTTTAATGAATTTTGAATTTGCGAGAGGGTATCAAGGTTTTTTTGCTGCATGAATTTGCTTTCTTTTTTCATTGCAGCATTAATTTTGACCGACAGTTCGCTTGCACCGTCGTAATCAGGTTTACCTGACAGCAGCTTTTTGATGTGTTTTAGCTCTTCGTCAATACTTGGACTGGTGCCTTGAAAAAAATCTACCATCGCGGTAATGAATATCGATAGTTTATCTAGATACTGTCGTGCCACCATTAGCTGTTGTTTGGGCGTCGTTTCGCTCATCAATAGGTCTCAGTCTAGTTACTGTCGTGCGAGTCTTTTATCGCCGTAGGGGGCTTCAAAGTTCGAACGAAAAGGGTTGATGTCCAAACCGCCACGGCGCGTGTAACGAGCATAAACAGTGAGTTTCTCTGGTTTGCAGTGGGTCAGAATATCGTAAAAAATCCGCTCTACGCACTGCTCATGAAATTCGTTGTGCTGGCGAAATGAAATTAAATACTTAAGCAAAGCCTCATGGTCGAGTTTGTGGCCTTTATACTTGATTAAAATGCTTCCCCAATCAGGCTGATGGGTTATTAAGCAATTAGATTTTAACAGGTGGCTGACTAAAGTTTCTTCCACCATCTCGTTGCTTGTAGTCAGGCTTTCTGGCCGAATATCGTAGTTGCTAATAGTCACATCGAGGTCGTCTAATAAGTCTCCCTCTAGCGTTGATATTTTAAGGCTCTTAAAAGATGCAAAATCAAACAGCTCTAGTGCTACTTGCTCACCCGCGCACCGCGATAAATCTTCCTGCATAGCGGCTTTTACACTACTTAGCGAGTCGAAACTTGTTTGGTTGAAGCTATTTAAGTAGAGCTTAAATGACTTAGACTCAATAAGGTTGGGCGAAGTAACGGGCACGTGGCAACGTAAAATGCCTATGAGGGGTTTGCCCTTTTTATTTAACCATGAGACTTCATAGCCATTCCAAATATCTACACCGCTGAAAGGTAGCTCCTTTGGGAGATTTATTTGTTCGCGGCTTAGGCGTCGCTCAACCGCTTGCAACAAACTAGGGTCGTACTTATCTGCATAACCAACGGCTTTCCCGAGGGTAAGCTTATCGAGTCCAAAATTATCCAATATTATATCTCTTGTTAAAAATTAACATCATTACGCGGGACTGTTATTATCCGCGCTATTATTTTATACGCGGTATCGCCCTAAAATGACTCAAACAGCCCCTGCAAAATTTGTCGACACTTTCGATGCTTTTGTTCAAGACTATATCGACCGTTCAACGCCAGATAATAGGGGTTTGTTAACCCCGTGGGATGCCCAATGGCCTTCTCAATGCGTGATGCAAGATACCGACTCACTGCACAACGACGATATAGTTCAGTGGCAGCCTGCTAGGCGACAGCCTCAGGGGGTTATGTCTAATTTAGAGCAAGCGCTGGAGTTGAAGATCCCTGACGCCTTTGAACAGCTTCTTGGTCGCTATTATAGTTTAGATTTAAATGCCGTCCACAAAAGAGGGAACGTTACCTTATTGCAGGCTTGGAATGAACATGATTATGAGCGTTTGCAAAAAAACATAATTGCACACGTGCTCATGAAAAGGCGCCTAAAGCAGCCTGATACCCTATTTTTTGCACTTACTGACGAAGACGATTTGATTATTTCAATAGAGCTTGAGAGTGCTCAAGTGATATTAGAGCCGTTGGGGCAAGTTGCACGAGAAGTACTTGCAGGCTCACTTGAGGAATTTATGTCTGATTTAAGCGCGCAACCTCAGTTTGTAAGCTTATAATTTGCGTTTCCAGCGTGCTAATGCGCGCTTCAATACGTGCTTCAGAGCGCTGCAAAATATCTTTTTCCAATAGCGCAAGGCGCTGCTCAATGCACTGCTCAATGTACTGCTCAACGTACCGCTCGACAGCCTGCTCAACAGTCTCAGTATCTGCATCGCTTAAGAGGGTGTTTGTGAGCGTTTGTCGTGGTTCACCATCCTCAGGAGTTTGTGGATTGGACGCCTTTTGATGATTGTTTTGCTTGCCAACGCGCTCTGCTTCAGGCAAGGATTGCCATCGCTGTAGTCCCTTAATCATTTTAGGTAGCGGCACTGCACTGGGCAATTTTGCACGGATGAGCCCGATGCTCGGTTTGCTCCCGTTCTGCCAAAGCTGCTGACATATTTCAACTACCTGTAAAATTTGATTATCTGCCATACACTATCCTTTTAAATTGCTTTTTCATTCAGGTGTTCTTCATCTGCTCTTTGTGAGTCTCTAGTACTCAACTCTATCATTAATGAGTTTGGTAATTTCTGGTCAAAAAAGCTAAAAAATCGCGTCATATCAAAACTTATTTAGCCTCCAATATGTGTAGATAATCGTAAAGCATTGAAAAATAAAGTTTTTAATAAAGTGGCATAGTCTTTGGTATGTAGCCCGTGAAGCGAGGTACAAGCTTGGCATGTGCATCAGATGTACTGTCACGAGATTACCCGCACATAAAGCATAAAAATTATACACACTCACAGGGAGCAAGGATATGAGAGCAATAATACCATTACTAGTAGCGGCAAGCTTAGGTTTAAGCGGATGCGTAATATCAATCGACGACGGTGACTATGACGGTGAGTACTCGTCTCACTCTAGTTGGAAAAAAGAGCAGGCGAGCAACAAGCGAGATATAAACGAACTCAGCTTAGGACAAACTAAAGACTCAGTCGTGAGCAAGATGGGTGCGCCCGCCTTTAATGAAGCACTGCAAAAAGAGGGGCACGCATACCAGCTGCTGTGGTATCGCACGCATCATAGAGAAAGCGACGGCATAACAAGCAAAGATGAATGTACGCCGCTTATCTTTAAAAATGCCGAGCTAATCGGTTGGGGTGAGACGGCCTTACAAAAGTTGTAATTGTTGAGTGATGGGCGGACGAAAAGAAATGTAAAAACAATGTTACAATTTGCACTTCATCTATTACACTTACAATACTCACATAAATAATGTGGTTTTTGTCCTATAAAAAGCGTGCAGTGAAATGCATGAAATTGAAAGTGTGCAATTTGGAGCGTGTTTATGACCGTGTCTGTTTATCATCCAGATCTTGCTGAAGTTACAACGGCTTACCTTGGTGCTGACGATCTCAAAGTCGCAGCATCAATTCTTTACAATGCCTACTTTGACGATCCGCTCTTTGTCGATATTTTTCAGGCCGAGCGAGAAGGCTATGAAGCACGATTGCGCTCGGCCATCCGAGAAGAGATAAACACGTTTTGGGAGTCAGAACAGCCCTTAATTGGTTTATATGAAGAAGGTCGCTTGCTGGCAGTTTCATGCATGATTGGGCCCGACGCATCCTTTGGTGCAGGTCGGTTTTGGCATTGGCGCTTAAAAATGTTGCTCACCGCTGGGTATCTCGGCACAAAGCAAATGATTGCTAAAGAAGAAAAAGTACGTGAAAAAATTCCTGCCAAAAATTACCACATGCTTTCACTTATTGGGGTTCATCCTGACCATCAAGACATTGGTTTAGGCCATATCCTGATGAGTGCTATGTTGGGCTTATTAGATGAAGACAATCAGTCAGAGGGGATTGGTGTGCTGGTCACTCTGCCCAAGTGTTTGTCTTTCTTTAACAACGCTAAATTTGCTCATGTAGAAGATATCGAGGTGGGAAAAATCACTGGCAAGGTCATGTTTCGTTCAAGAAATATTTAACGTCTTCGCATTTATCCCGACAGTTTGTACGAGATATCTTACAAGCGTGTCGGTAATGCTCCTTTTATTCACTTCCTAAATTCTGATTTAATTTGCGCCCCCTATACAAATCAAGCGCTTAAAGGGTTTTTTTATTTTTCGCTGTTTATATTTATCATAGCCCGATCAAATTAGATCACTTTTTAATTTGCGACTACGGTATTCTAGTCACGTCTTCAGGGATGGCACGAAGCCAAAATAAGACAGGCAATCAGGAAGATTGTTTCAAGGAAGAGAATTGACGTTGGAAACGTCGCTAGGGGAAACGGACTATCCTAGTAATGGAAAGGAAAAGGGATCAGCATATGGATTTGTTGCCTGCTTAGGACGAGTGGGGTGAAAATGGAAAGGGGTGTAAGGGATTTTATCTGGATGATGTTTTAGCAATGGAACGCCGAGAAGGAAGCTCAAAATTTCACAAAAAAGCAGGCTTAAACGCCTGCTTTTTTTCGTTTTGAACATACACATTTTCTAAGGCTGTCAATAATCTTCAGACACCATCCTAAAGGCGGGCAAATCTACACTCAATATTTGTTTGCCGTGGGTTTTTATTAGCCCAGTGTACTGCGTTTCGCCGTCACTGCTAAACTCTAGTTGATATTGAATAAGCCAGTCGGGCTTTCCTCTGTGCACAGTTAAGCGGGTATTCAGCCTCGCCAGACTGATGAACTGCAAATTTTCTTTTTTGCAATACTGTTGGGCAAATGCAATCGCATGCTCTGAAATACCGCGCAGCCGCCAAAATTGCAAGGCAACTGCGCCAATGCAAAGCAAAATAATCAGATTATACATATCCATTAGTTGCGAGCCCTCTTCGCAAAAAGTGTTGCAATTGCTTGGTTAAGCACCTCACACTGCGCCTTCTGGCGTATTGTGGCTAACAAAAATACGCGCAAGCTAGGCAAATGCACTAAATCTGCATAAATGCCTTTAAACAAATCAAAGTGCGCATCAGCCTTTGCAACTTTTGCTAGATACAAGCTTAAATAGTCTTGCTCTGTGTGCTCTTGCGGAATAAGGCACTGCCAAAAGCGCCCAGCAATAACTACCAGAGTTTCAATATCTAGGGGATTATCTGAGCTTATTAAGCTATGAACATAGTCTTTCACCGCACTATTGTGACTGCTCGCCAGCGCCCTTAACGCCATGGCACTGAGCTTGTCATCTGCACTTTGTTGGTAGTTGAGTAATGCATGGTTTAGTTCGCTGGGCAGTTTAATACCTTCAAAACTGCTGAATAAGCAAAGGCAAACCGCGTCGGGAAGCTGCGATAAATTCGCAATCACCGCCTGCTCATGAGGTTTATGATGTATTTTGCTGGCAAAGTCAGATATATCTTGCACGCTTAGCTCTGCCCAAGGCTGAACGTTTGGTGCCTTTATGTAAGTAAAGGCCTTTGCAAGCCCTGGCCTGTTTGGCAAATCTAAATGATGACGAATAAAAGCATTGCAGTCGGCTAAAAGTTGCTGGCTTGGAACAAATACAAAGGGGTTTTCGGGCAGTTCTGCGCTCGTGGTGTCAACCTTTTGCAGCTCGTTTCCGAGCGCTTCAATCACAATTTGTAAAAACTGATCGCGAGCGGCCTGCTGTATCAGGCCCTGTTCGTCAACCGGCAGCTTCAAAAACCAGATGTAATGCTCTTGATTCATGCTTTTGTTCCAAAAAACAAGGCAAAACCAAGCATACCCTTGTCTTGGGCAGTCATAAGGACGCTCGTTGTTTTCATAATCAAAAAAACGCTGATTGTCGAGTAAGTGGCGAGTGCGGCTTACATCTAAAATGAAGTATTCAGTGCCAGCCTGTAGTAAAAATTCACTTAAGGTGGCAAAGGCTTTATGTGAGTGCATAGTCAACGATATCGCTTATGTTTTTGAATAGGTGGGGGCGCGTGATATTCTATCAAGTATGAATTGGATGTATACATCGATTGCGAGGTGCTTAGCTTCTGCGTCGTCACTTGTCTTAACCCACATTGTCATGAAAGAGTCCTGCTAGTGCATATTCCGATTGTTTATCAAGATGAGCATATCGTTGTGGTTTGTAAGCCATCGGGCTTATTGGTGCACAGAAGCTTGATTGATAAACACGAAACACAGTTTTTGATGCAGCTTGTGCGTAATCAAATAAATCAACATGTATACACGGTTCATCGTTTAGATAAACCCACTTCTGGCTTGTTGGTCATGGCTTTAAACAGCGATATTGCAAAAGCGCTGAGCGAACAGTTTTCACAGCATCGCGTACGCAAACACTATACCGCCTTATTACGAGGCTATGTAGATGAGTCGGTAACAATTGACTATCCATTAGTTGAGCAACTCGACAAAATGACAGACAAGCTTAATAAAGAAAACCCGCCGCAGCAGGCCATCACTCACCTCGAACCATTAGCGCGTTTCGAGCTTCCGTTTGCTGTAGGTCGTTACCAAACAGGTCGTTATAGTTTGGTGAAACTTACACCAGAAACAGGAAGAAAACACCAGTTGCGACGACACATGAAGCATATCTTTCATCCAATTGTAGGTGATACGACACACGGAGATGGCAAGCAAAATGCCTATGCACAGCAATATTTTAGTCTCCATCGTTTAGCCCTGTGCGCGAATCAATTGCACTTTGAGCATCCTATTTCGCGGCAAAATCTGAGCTTCACGACTCCATTTGACGAGACCTTAAGCGGCATTCAGCGTTTGTTTGACAAATACACCGTATGGCGATCAGCAAAGTGCTCAGGTGAAGTGATTTCTTTTTTAAACAAATAATTTTTTTTAACAATGGCATCGGTAAGTAAACCAAGCACAAATATGTGCGTTTTCGAACTTGATTTAATCGAAACCAGCCATACTTTCGTAATGGATTGTAATTAAAATGTTTTTGGCAAAATCATACAACAAAGGCCAATACGCCTTAGTAATGCCACTTGAGTAACCAGATGTATCGGTCGCAATAGCTAGTCGAATGTAAAAATACATCAAATGATGTACTGCGTGGCCCGTGCGCCGCAGCTTTTAATGTAATAAGGAATTAATCATGCCAAGTGTGAGCATCTTCGCCGGTTCAGTTTATGGTAACGCCCAACACGTTGCTGAAGAAGTGCAAACAATGCTTAGCGACGAGGGCGTCTCTAGCGAAATATTTACCGACCCATCAGTTGACGATTTTAAAGACGCTGAGGCGGTCTTGGTGATCACGTCTACAACAGGCCAAGGCGATATTCCGCCTAATTTAGAGTTTTTCCACAGCGAGCTTCGCGATACCTTTCCCTTAATGGAGGGTAAGCCCTTCGCCGTTGTAGGCTTAGGAGACAGTAGTTATGGTGATTCGTACTGCGGCGGCTCAAAGCAATTTTATGAACTTTTAACTGAATTGCAGGGTAAAGCGGTGAGCGACTTGTTTGAAGTTGACGCCATGGAAACCCTCGCGCCCGAGGAAGAAGTTGTGCCGTGGGTTAAGTCTCAGATTGTGGCCTTAACGGCCTGATGGGCAAGCATTCTTTCGCAAAGTAGTCTTAAGAAAGGCGGTCTAAAGGAAGGCAGTCTTGCGCGCAAGCGTCTAGCCGGCTTGGTTTACGCTACGTGAGAATGACTTTGCAAATGCATTTTCTAGCCAAGTCGGTATAGCCTGCTTTTCAAAACTCTTGGCGCAAACGCAGACATAGGTAATGCTTATATTCGCCACAGTTTGCCACGCCTTGTCTGCACGCTTACTGCATTCGAGCGAGAATTGAAACGACGTATTACCTACGTGCGTCGTGCTAACGGTTATCGATAGTACATCGTCAAATACCGCTGCGCGATTCCAATCGATATGATAGCTAACAACCTGATTTTCAAAGCCATGTTTTTGAAGTTCGCTGTAATCACCTATCAATGCGCGCAAATACTCTGTCGCGGCCAAGTCGGCATAATCTGCATATCGTGCGTTAAACACGACGCCTTGGGCGTCGCACTCTGAATATCGCACTCGCAAATAAAGCGTCAGCGAGTTTTGCCTTACTAGCTGATGCTTAGCCATTGTGTGCACTTGTGACTTATTTATTGGCGATTTGCTCATTATTGCCTGCGACTTAAAGGATACGCGATGGCGCTAACTTACAAGCTGCTATCTTGAGCGCCGCGCAGCAAAGCGTTTATTCCCACTTTTGCCCGCGTCTTGGCATCCACTTTTTTAACAATGATGGCGGCATACAGACTATACTTGCCATCTTTGCTCGGTAAACTGCCCGGCACAACCACTGCGCCAGCGGGGACGCGGCCATAATGCACTTCGCCTGTTTCTCTGTCGTATATTCGCGTAGATTGTCCAATGTAAACGCCCATTGAAACGACCGCACCTTCCTCTACAATCACGCCTTCTACAATTTCTGAGCGAGCACCAATAAAGCAGTTATCTTCAATGATAGTGGGGCTTGCCTGCAATGGCTCTAGCACGCCGCCAATACCCACACCGCCTGAAAGATGCACGTTTTTACCAATTTGTGCGCACGAACCTACAGTGGCCCAAGTATCTACCATCGTTCCGCTATCAACGTAAGCGCCAATATTCACATATGAGGGCATCAACACCACGTTACTGCCAATAAACGTGCCGGTTCTTACGGTAGCTGGCGGCACAACACGCATTCCCTCTTTAGCGAAGCGAGCGGCGTCGTAATCAGTGAATTTCAGCGGAACCTTGTCATAAAAAGTGCTTTCGGCCCCCGGCATTACCTGATTGTCATGCAGTTTAAAAAACAGCAGCACCGCTTTTTTAAGCCATTCGTTTACCTGCCAATTACCGTCAATTTTTTCAGCGACGCGCGCTTCTCCTGAATTTAACAGGGCAATGGCGGTGCTAACAGCATGCTTTATATCATCACTGGCTGTTTGCGCTGTAAAGCTGTCGCGCGTTTCAAAAGCGTGTTCGATTGTTGTGGCAAGTTGAGTCATATTTTGAGTCATAGTGCAGTATTCACTTCCGGTTGATCGAGTTTCATTATGATTTGTTTTTTAAGGAGTACTTGTTGTGCTTGTGTTAATGCTTTGCCTTGGTCATTGCATACAATGAACACGTCTTCTGCGCGCTCACCAATCGTTGCGATCTTCGCCATTTTCAGTGTGATGTTTAAATCCACAAACAAATGTCCAATGCGCGCGAGCAGTCCAGGTGCATCGAGTGCCTCAAGCTCAATTAAAGTCGCATCCACTTGGCTTGAATAAAAACGCACTTTTGTGGGCACATCAAGGTGCTTCATTTGCCTTGACATGCGCCGTTGATTCTTGTGGGAGCGACCAGGTTTCATAAGCTGCTGATGCACCGCTTGTGCAAGGTTTTGCACGCGGTTATCCGACTCAATGCGGTCAGAATTTTGGTCAAGTACAATCATGCTATCGAATACATAGCCATCGTCGGTGACAACGATTTGCGCATCGTGGATAGAACAATTACGACTATCAAGCACAGACGCGATTTGTGCAAAAAGTGCAGGGCGGTCATGACAATAAATCAAAAGCTCTGTTCCGGCTTTTGTTGTTTGATTGCTGGCAGCAACCAAAATCTTATCTGAGCTTAGTTTGTCGCCAGACAAAATTGTTTCGGTGTGCCAAGCGATTTGTTTAGGTTTAAAGCGTGCAAAATAATCGCTGCGCATTTGCGCCCAAAATCCGTTATTTGCGTCTATGCCTTTGCCGCTTAAGCGCTGCAAGGCTGACTCTTTATGTTCATCTACTCTCTCTTGAAATGTGCGCTGACATTCAAGGCCGTTATCAAGCGCTTGCTGGGTAAGCAAATAAAGCTCTCGGAGTAAAGAGGCTTTCCAGTCGTTCCAAAGGTTATCGTTTGTTGCGCGAATGTCGGCAAGGGTTAAGGCATACAGTAAATCTAGGTGGGTATGCGATTTTACCTCAGTAGCAAATTCTTTGATAACCTCAGGGTCATAAATATCTCTTCGCTGGGCAACAACCGACATCAGCAAGTGCTGCTCTACTAGCCATGCAATAATGCTTGCCTGTTTATCTGGAATGCCGTGAGACTGGCAAAAATCGAGCACATCCTTGGCGCCTAACTTAGAGTGGTCGCCATTTCGGCCTTTTGCGATGTCGTGAAAGATTGCGGCAATAAACAGCACGCGGTGTTCGTCTAAATTTTTGACAATGCGTGAACACCTCGGAAATTCGGCACCCTCTGTGTAATAGCGTCTAACATGCTTAACCAAACGGTGGGTATGTTCATCTACCGTGTAGGCATGAAACAGGTCAAACTGCATCATGCCAACAATTTTGTCCCATTCAGGTAAATACGACTGTAAGATACCGGTTTGATACATAATGTCCCAGCCCAAATCAAAAAAGCTGGGGTCGCTCACCAATTCCACAAACTTTGTTCTGCACTCAGGTATGGTGCAATAGTAGCTGGTCTGAAACGCACGTCTGGCGTTACGTAACTGACGAATGCAGTCGGCATCCAAACCACTAATTGTAGGGTTTGCTTTAATCACGAATAAAAAATCGAGGATGGCCTGCGGTGTTTGAAAACAGTTGTCGTGGCGAGGGCCTATCAAACCATCTTTAACGTAAAAGTCATCGTCAAGAACGGTGGCTTTTGTATTGCTGATGCCCAGAATGTCTTGATGAAAGCGCTGTAAAAGCATGCTGTTAAGCTCAGACACTCGGCGCACAATTCGAAACATGTGCTTCATCATCTTTTCAACGCCGGCCTTACCTTCACCAAAGCCGAGACGCTCGGCTACATCGGGCTGATAATCAAACAGCAGTCTATTTTCACTTCGCCCGGCAATTAAATGAAGGGCAAACCGAATTTGCCAGAGGTTAGACCGACATTCGATCAGTTCAGCGTGCTCAAGTTCGGTAAAATAACCGTGGCCAATAAGCGTCATGCCGTCGTATTCACAAAAATGCTTTTTAGCCACCCATCCTACGTTTTGAATGTCTCTTAAGCATCCGGGGTTTTCTTTGACGTTTGGTTCGAGATTATACGATGTGCCGTTAAATTTTCGGTGGCGCTTACTCTGCTCGTCAAGCTTTGCCAAGAAAAACGCTTTACTCGACCATAACTTTTGCGTGTTTATTTTGTCCATTAAAGCAGCAAAAGTAGCCTCGCATCCGCATAGGCGTCTTGCTTCGACTAAATTAGTAGCAATGGTAACGTCGTCTTTAGCTTGCACTACGGTTTCTTTGATGGTGCGAACCGACTGCCCAATTTCTAACTTAATGTCCCACAAAAAGGTAATAAACTGACTTAAGCTATCTTGAACCCGTTTTGCCAAACTCGATTTACTCAGAATGAGCAAGTCGATGTCGGAATACGGCTGCAGTTGGCCGCGTCCATAACCGCCCACAGCGCACAGTGTTAAATGTTTTTGCTGGTGTAAGCCGAGTAGCTGCCATGCGTGACACAGCAGAGCGTCGGTAAAATGCGAGCGCGCTACAACCAATTCATCTACGTGAACATTGTTAAAATTGCTGTCAAGCCACTGATAGCTTTGCGCCACACATTCCTTGAAAGCAGCAACATCGCTAATCGCTTCGATGCTGTTCACTTGGCTAATTAAACTATTCATAGTCATTGACGTTATCTAATCCTTTAACGCGTTGGGAAGGAGGCCTAATTTAGCTATGGTTGATAATCCGAGGAAGGCTTTCTTCGTCTCGAAGCGTAAGAACCTCTACGCCAGTTTCAGTCACCAATAAGGTATGTTCCCACTGGGCGCTAAGACTTCTATCTTTAGTAACGACCGTCCAGTTATCCGGCAGTATTTTTGAATACCGCTTGCCGGCATTGACCATCGGCTCAATGGTAAAACACATGCCTGCTTTAAGTTCTTCGCCCGTGTTGGGGCGTCCATAATGAACCACTTGTGGGTCTTCATGAAACACCGCGCCAATGCCGTGACCGCAATATTCTCGAACAATCGAATAATGATGATTTTCAGCGTGTGTTTGTATGGCATGCCCTATGTCACCTAAGCGCATACCGGGTCTAACCATTTCTATACCTTTATATAAACATTCTTGGGTAACGCGTATGAGGCGTTCAGCGAGAATGCTAGGTTTACCCACCACGAACATCTTTGACGTATCGCCGTGATAGCCATCTTTTATTACGGTTACATCGATATTGACAATATCACCGTCTTTTAACTTCTTGTCGGCAGGAATGCCGTGACAAATAACGTGATTGACTGAGGTGCAGATTGATTTTGGGAAAGGTGGATGACCATAATTTAAGGGAGCAGGAATGGCATCTTGTACATCAACAATGTAGTTGTGACAAAGCTGATTGAGCTCTTCTGTGGTGACACCCTTTTTTACATGCTCACCAATCATGACTAGCACGTCTGAGGCAAGCTTGCCAGCGACGCGCATTTTTTCAATTTCGTCTGCGGTTTTAATGGTAATACTCAACGCTGTTCCCCATTTGGCGTGCTATTTTTTTGTTGTGCAAGTATATCATAACAACTGAATTTCAATATTACTGATTCACTAGGTATATAACCAGTGAATATTAGGCGTTTTTTCGTACTCTTTACTCGGCTTGAGCGACAGTGTAATCTTTAAACACTTTTAATTTAGATCATGCCTTTAGCCAATTCGCGACTGAATCGATTTTATGTGCAAAAACGCTGCGATGATGCGGCGACAGTTGCACAGTCATTCATTTGCCTTGCCAGTATGTGATATTCCATTTGTAATGAAGCAGCTTTGATGAATTTTTTAAACTCTACTCTACGTGCGTCCTCTTTGTTTACCAGCGGCCTATTCAAAAAAATGGGTGTAATCGCCTTATTAATTGTTATTTCGCCCTTTGCCTTTGCTGCGCCAGTGATTGGTCATTCACAAGGCTTAAAAGGCGGTATTAGCAATCTATCAGTCGCAGGCTGGGCATGTGAGTTGGGGGTAGAGGAATCTATCGTTGTGAACCTATATGCAGGCGCAACACGCAGCAGCGCGTCCTTAATAGAAAGTCGCCTTGCAAACGCAGGTTCAGAGGCTGCAGTTGATAGACGTTGCAAGACTCAGGGCGATCATCGCTTTGCTTTCTACATTGCTCAGTCTGTGGTGTTTGAATATTCAGGTATGAACCTTTACCTTGAAGCTCAGGGAAGTGAAAGCTCATCAACCGCCACTTTAATGCAGGCGCGTTTACCAGAGCATCCTGCGACAAAAGTAACCGGTTTTTTTGACGGCATCAAGCAAGCAAATGGCGCTTATTTTGCTATGGGTTGGGCCTGCCAAACGGGTGTAGACCTTCCTATTTCTATTGAAATATCAACCACTTCGCAGAGCGGCGAGCGCATTGTGCTGATTGATGACGCGAAAACTGGCGTCATTGCCGAAGACGCCGTGCTCAACAATTGTAAAAGCGACGCTGGTAAGCATCGTTTTCGTACAAAAATTCCGGAAGAATTAATTAGTGCTTACGGCGGGCAAGCTTTGCAGATAGCGGCCAAAGCTGCGCTTGGTGATGATCGTAGAACACTCTTTCAAATAAAAACAATTACGCTACCTAAAACTCTGCCAAAATTGGTTTCAGATGACGTACCGCCAAATGTGGTGTTCATCTTTACCGATGACCAAGGATACGCTGACTTAAGTGTTCAAGATGCTCTAGACGATGTGTATACGCCAAACATAGATGCTCTAGCTGCAAATGGCGTTAGGTTTACCAATGGTTACATTACCGCACCGCAGTGCTCGCCGTCGCGAGCAGCTATGCTAACGGGCATATATCAGCAGCGCTTTAAAATGGATGAAAATCAGCATATACCGATGAGCCTTGAGGTAAGCACCTTGGCCAATCGCTTCCAAGACGCCGATTATGCGACAGGTATGCTAGGCAAGTGGCATCTTGAAATAATGAATACATCGCAGGAGTGGGGGCGTGAAAATTATCCGGATATGGTGCCGTTTAGAGCGCAAAATGTGCCCTTGGAAGAGCGTTTAGACTATTTTCCGCATAGACGCGGTTTTGATGAAATGTTTGCCGGCTACTCTGGCGTGTATTTGCGCAACATGACCGACAGGGCACAAAGAGTTGAAGTTGAAACTCACGTTAACAATACCTTTCGAGTAGATTTAGTGAATGAGTTGTCACTTTCTTTTGTTGATAAATACTGGCGCAAACCCTTCTTTTTATACTTGTCACCCTACGCACCTCATGTTCCCCTTGAAGCGACGCAAAAATATTTAGACCGTTTTCCAGAAGACATGCCAACCCGACGACGCTACGCGCTGGCGATGATGTCGGCGATAGACGATGGCGTGGGCAATTTAGTCGAAAAATTAGATAATTATAATATCTTGGATAATACAATTATCGTCTTTTTGAGTGACAATGGAGCACCATTAGGTGACGACATGACTGACGCGCCAATTAAGCGACGAGGAGAAGCATGGAACGGCTCACGAAATGACCCGTTCACCGGCGAAAAAGGCATGTTAACTGAGGGGGCTTTGCGAGTTCCTTTTATCATGCATTGGCCGAAACGAATCGCTGGCGGCTTGGAAATTGACACGCCAGTATCTGCCTTGGATGCGGCTTACACAGCCATGAACGAAACCGTGGGTGGGGATTTAAGTGAGCTAGACGGCATAGATTTGATGCCATTGTTTAACGGCGATGCTAGCGCATTTGAAGAGCGCCCACTGTTTTGGCGCTTCTACTTTCAAAGAGCTGTGCGCAAAGGAAACTGGAAGTACATGCAGGCGGGTATTGCACGCGAGTATTTGTTTGACATGACTCAAGCCGACCCGGAAGCGGTTAACTTGATTAACAGCTATCCTGAAATAGCCAATGAGTTGCGGGCAGAATATTGGCAATGGGCTGGTCAGATGCCTCGCCCCGAGCCTCTTGTTGAGATCCCCAAGCCGTTTGCTAATAGAGTCGACTTATATTTACCTCCGGCTTCGCAATAAGTTTTGGCGTTCCCTGGTTTTATTTATTTTTATTCTAACTTAGGCCTAAACCTCAGGCCGAGTTCCATCAAGAGAGTCCCAGCAAGATCATAAGCCGGCAGAGCGCAATCAAACTAGCCGGCTTTTTCGGTTTTATCTTGCCTTACTGAGTCCTAAATGATATAAAGCGCGCCTGAATTTTGATAGTCAGTATTTTTCGGTCAAATTTTATTGAAAACGCTGGGTATTAATTCGGGAAATTCGAAGGTCATAATGACCATATTACACACACATATCGACACTGATTTCGGGGTGTTCGAATGGTGAGTGACGGCAGATTCGCTTCTGTAGAGGCTAATCAAATATAAAAGCATCATTGGCATGGATACCAATGTTGACCGGGCATGGATAGCTCCAGCGCCTTTTGTATTTGATTAGCCTTTGCCGATAGAGTATCCGCCATATGCTTGCTTTTCGGATCGAGAGAAGGGATATGTGGAGGCCTAACCCCTACAATAGGATTATTTAACATGGCAAACGTATCAATGCGTGACATGCTCCAAGCGGGCGTGCATTTCGGACACCAAACTCGTTATTGGAACCCTAAAATGGCTCAGTTCATTTTTGGCGCTCGTAACAAAGTCCACATCATCAATTTAGAAAAAACCGTTCCTCTTTTCAACGATGCATTATCTTTTTTGACCAGCGTGTCAAACCGTAAAGGTAAAGTACTGTTTGTTGGCACCAAGCGTGCAGCAGGCGAAGCAATCAAAGAATCAGCACAAAAGTGTGGTCAATACTATGTGAACAAGCGCTGGTTAGGCGGTATGTTGACTAACTGGAAAACAGTTCGTCAGTCAATCAATCGCTTAAAAGAGCTTGAGTCACAAAGCGCAGACGGCACTTTCGACAAATTAACTAAAAAAGAAGTGTTATTGCTTCAGCGCGAAATGACTAAGCTTGAAAGCAGCTTAGGCGGAATTAAAGACATGGGCGGCTTGCCTGACGTTTTATTCGTAATCGACGCTGATCATGAGCACATCGCAATTACAGAAGCGCGTAACCTTGGTATTCCAGTTGTTTCAGTTGTTGATACCAACTCTAACCCAGACGGTGTTGATTACATCATCCCTGGAAACGACGACGCTATTCGTGCTATCCAGCTTTACACTGACGCTGCTGCTAATGCAGTTATCCGTGGTCGTGATGGTGATGCAGCCGCTGCTGCGTCTGACGAATTTGTGGTTGAAGGCGAGTAAGCTTACGCCTGCAAGACTTTATAAGGAGACGCATCGTCTCCTTTTTATGAATTGAAATTTGAGGAAAGAACAATGGCAGTGACTGCAGCACTGGTAAAAGAATTGCGCGAGCGCACAGGCGCCGGCATGTTAGATTGTAAAAAAGCACTTGTTGAAACTGACGGTGATATCGAACTAGCAATTGAGAACATGCGTAAATCAGGCCAAGCGAAAGCAGCTAAAAAAGCGGGCCGTATTGCCGCTGAAGGCGTTATTTTAACGCAGGTAGAAGGCAAAAAAGCAACCATGCTTGAGCTTAACTGTGAAACAGATTTTGTTGCACGTGACGACGGTTTCTTGGCCTTCGGTCAAAAAGTATTGAGCGTAGCGGCTAACAATGGCTTAAACGACATTGAAGCGGTAAACGCAGCTGAGTTTGAAGGCGCAACTATCGAAACTATTCGTGATGCGCTTGTGGCCAAAATTGGTGAAAACATTTCGCCTCGCCGCGTAATTACCGTTGAAGGTGATAACCTCGGTGCATACGTTCACGGCGGTCGTATCGGTGTTATCGCTATCTTACAAGGTGGCGACGAAGACCTAGCAAAAGATATTGCTATGCACGTTGCTGCATGTAGCCCACAGTTCGTAAAACCTACTGACGTTCCTGCTGAAGTAGTTGAGAAAGAAAAAGCAATCCAAATTGACATTGCAATGCAGTCAGGTAAGCCTGCCGAAATCGCAGAGAAAATGGTTGTAGGCCGCATGAAAAAATTCACCGGTGAAATCAGCCTTACCGGTCAGCCTTTCGTAAAAGACCCAAGCATGAGCGTTGCAGATTTGCTTAAGAGCAAGGGCGCCGACGTTGTTAACTTCGTGCGTTTTGAAGTAGGCGAAGGTATTGAGAAGAAGAGCGAAGATTTTGCAGCAGAAGTTGCTGCACAAATGGCTGCTGCTAAGAAATAATTTAGCAAGTCGCTTTTGCAAATCGCGATGTTCCTATACACTATAAAGCACCTCAAACGGGGTGCTTTTTTATGGGCGATTTGAAGGATAATACAAACTCAGAGTTTGTAACTACAAACAACACAAAGAGCGCGTCGACAAACACCGCAGATACATAGAGCATAGAGGATATTGCCAAGCATGAGTATTTCACCGAAACCTGCATATCGTAGAATTTTACTTAAATTATCTGGTGAAGCCCTAATGGGCGATGAGAATTTTGGTATTGATGCAAAAGTGCTAGACCGCATGGCGCAGGAAATCAAAGAGATTGTGGAACTAGGTGTTGAAGTTGGTTTGGTTATTGGTGGTGGTAACTTATTTAGAGGTGAAGGCCTTGCAAAAGCAGGCATGAACCGAGTGGTAGGCGACCACATGGGCATGCTAGCGACGGTTATGAACGGCCTGGCCATGCGAGATGCTCTGCACCGCGCTTATGTTAATGCCCGCTTGATGTCGGCAATTCCTCTCAATGGCGTGTGTGATTCCTATAATTGGACCGACGCCATTAGCTTGCTAAAATCAGGCAAAGTGGTGATTTTTGCTGCGGGAACCGGCAACCCGTTTTTTACCACAGATTCCGCTGCGTGCTTACGCGGTATAGAAATTGAAGCCGATGCTGTATTCAAAGCAACTAAAGTCGACGGCGTATTTAGTGCCGACCCAGTGAAAAACCCAGATGCCGTTTTACTAAGTAAAATTAGTTATCAAGAAGTCCTTGAAAAAGAACTCAAAGTGATGGATTTATCAGCCTTTACTTTGGCTAGAGACCACAATATGCCTATTCGTATATTTAATATGAATACCCCCGGTTGTTTAAAATCAGTGGTGTTAGGCGACAGCGAAGGGACGTTAATCTGTCATCCTGAAAAAATAGAAGAATAAGAGACCTTTATGATTGATGAAATTGAATTAGACGCGCGTGAGCGTATGGAAAAAAGTATTGTTGCCCTCAAAGGTCAACTTAGTAAAATTCGTACAGGCCGAGCCCACCCTAGTTTACTCGACAGCATTATGGTGCCTTACTACGGCGCCGATACACCGCTTAAACAAGTTGCAAACGTTGTTGCTGAAGATAGCCGCACGCTTGCAGTTTCGGTATTTGATAAAAGCGCTATGCAGGCGGTTGAGAAGGCCATCATGCAGTCGGATTTGGGGTTAAATCCGATGAGTGCAGGCACTACGATGCGCATTCCGATGCCAGCGCTGACCGAAGAGAGACGCAAAGACCTAATTAAAGTTGTACGAAATGAAGCTGAGCAAGGCCGAGTAGCCGTACGCAATATTCGTCGTGATGCCAACAGCGATATTAAAGAACTGCTTAAAGAGAAAGAAATCAGCGAAGATGAGTCTCGTGCGGGCGAAGAAAACATTCAGTCAACCACCAATGAATTTATAAAAATTATTGACGGTATGCTAGCAGACAAAGAAAAAGAATTGATGGAAGTTTGATTTGTTTGACAGCAAACCCTGTGACACTAGCAAACCATCTGCTTTGTTAAAAATACCTCGCCATGTTGCCATCATTATGGATGGCAATGGACGCTGGGCGCAGCAGCGCAATAAGCGCAGAACCTTTGGACATAAGGCCGGAGTCGATGCGGTTCGCTCAGCAGTCAGGTATGCTCGTGAAACAGGTATCGAGTCACTTACGCTCTTTGCATTTTCAAGTGAAAATTGGAAGAGGCCTGCAGAAGAAGTGAGTGTTTTGATGGAGCTTTTCAGCCTTGTCTTAAAAAGCGAAGTTAAAAAACTCAATAAAAACGATATCAGACTAAAGATCATCGGTGACATCAGCGGATTTGACAGCAAACTGCAGAAAAAGATTGCTGATGCTGAAGCCCTAACTGCCTCAAACAGTGCGTTGACGCTTAATGTCGCGGCAAATTATGGCGGTAGATGGGATATTATTAATGCTACTAAACGCCTTATGACTTTAGCCAACAAAGGCGAGCTCAATATAGATGATGTTGATGAGACAAGCTTTGGTCAACAAATTAGCACATACGGACTACCCGAACTAGATTTGCTTATTCGCACGGGTGGCGACCATAGAGTCAGCAATTTTTTATTGTGGCAGTGTGCTTACGCTGAATTTTATTTTACCGAGACACTTTGGCCCGATTTTAACGAAGACATGTTTGCACAGGCGGTAGAGGATTTTGCCCAGCGTCAGCGTCGATTTGGTCTGACTGGAGAACAAATTATGACTCAAGATATCGAGCCTAAAGCATGTTAAAACAGCGTATTCTCACGGCGATTATTTTGGCGCCCGCGGCTCTGGCGGCCATTTTGTTTTTGCCCATAGAGGGTTTTAAAATCGCGGTCGCTGGCGTGATTTGTTTAGGGGCCTATGAGTGGGCAAATATGTCGGGTATCACTGCGCGCATATTCAAAGGCTGGTTCACCTTGTTCATCGCGCTCCTGTGCACAATTTTGATTCTTACTGTTGATGCAGAGCAGATATGGCAGCAGGGAGAATTGCATTGGTTATTCGCTTTTTGTTTATGGCTTGCTGCATTATGGTGGAGCGCATCGCTGCTGATGATTGTGGCCTATCCAAAATATAGTGATTTTTGGAAGGACTCGATTGCGATACGCGCAACCTTTGGTGTTTTAACGCTCATTCCTACATGGGTTGCTGTAGTAAGTTTGCGTACGAGCCTGTACGAAGTAGATCCGAACTATGGCGCATCACTTTTGTTCTACGTACTGGGTATTGTATGGGCGGCAGATATTGGCGCCTTTTTTGTGGGGGTAAAGTTTGGTAAGCACAAACTTCGGCCCAATGTGTCCCCCGGCAAGTCAATTGAAGGTTTAGTTGGTGGTATTGCGGCGTCCTTTGCTATCATCGCTTTTGCTGCAATGCACTATCAATTCGACGCCTCGCGCATAGGTATTCATGTAGCAATTGGCATGATCACAGTAGCCGTATCTGCATTGGGCGATTTAAACGAATCAATGGTAAAACGCTGTGCAGGTATTAAAGATAGCGGTAAGCTGCTCCCAGGGCACGGCGGCGTAATGGACCGAATTGACAGTTTAACTGCGGCCTTTCCAATATTTGCGTTCTGCTACATGCTTTGGATGGCGTAAACTAGCCGCCAATGTTAACTAAGATGTTGCACCCAATCTTCTTTTTTACTTGTTGCATTGTGCATGCGACAAAGGCCTAACTATGACCGAATCACAACAATCCGCTAAGGCCATGCAAAATATCACAATTTTAGGCGCTACCGGCTCTATTGGCCTAAGCACGCTTGAGGTCATGCGCTTGCATCCACAGCGTTTTCACCTTTACGCAGTGTCTGGATATTCACAGTTAGATAAACTTGCTGATATTGCTAATCAGTATTTGCCAGAATACGTTGTGGTTAACACCCAAGAAGACGCACAGCGTTTGTCAACAATGATAAATAGCGATTGTGACGCGACCATTTTATTTGGCGAGCGCGCCCTTTGCGAGATTGCATCTGCTGAGCAGGTAGATGCCGTTATGTCGGCTATTGTCGGCGCGGCGGGACTACTTCCTACGCTGGCTGCGGTAAAGGCCGGAAAAAAAGTGTTACTGGCGAATAAAGAGTCGCTTGTTATGTGCGGTGAGCTATTTATTGATGCGGTTAACAAACATGGCGCGACATTAATTCCAATCGACAGTGAACATAATGCTATTTTTCAATGTCTACCTCATGATTACGAATATGCCAAACCGAATAGCAGCGGAATTTCACATTTGTTATTGACTGCTTCTGGCGGGCCTTTTCGTGAATTGATGCCCGCTGAGCTTGACGATGTGACACCCGAGCAAGCATGCGCCCACCCGAACTGGGATATGGGACGTAAAATTTCAGTAGACTCGGCGTCAATGATGAATAAAGGCCTCGAGTTTATTGAAGCAAAATGGCTTTTTGGGGTAGATGAAGACAACATCAAAGTCGTGATCCATCCTCAAAGCACTATCCATTCGATGGTGCAATACAAAGATGGGTCGGTACTTGCGCAAATGGGTAATCCAGATATGCGCACGCCAATTGCTCATGCACTTGCGTTTCCAGAGCGCATTGAGTCAGGTGTGAGCGATTTGAACTTTTTTGAGCAGGCGAGTTTTTCATTTGAGTCACCTGAAAAGGCGCGTTTTCCAAATTTATTTTTGGCGATGAGAGCAAGTCGTCTAGGTCAGGCGGCCACCACTGCGCTTAATGCCGCGAATGAAATCGCGGTGGAAGCTTTTTTAAACGAGCACATTCGTTTTACCGATATTTATAAAGTTAACCTGCAGGTAGTTGAAAATATGCATACGCCTACATTAAAAACCATCGATGAAATTATCGCACACGACAAAGCATGCAGGCACCTTGCTCAGTCAGTTTGCGCATCGATGCATCAGGGGCGAGAAAAATGATGGACATTGCCCGCAACATCTTATTTTTTGTTATTGCTCTGGGTATTTTGGTTGCGGTGCATGAATGGGGACATTATTACGTTGCCAAACTATGCAAAGTAAAAATACTGAAATTTTCGATAGGGTTTGGCAAGCCTATTTACCGCAAGGTGACCTCAAGTGGTATGGAGTTTGTGATTGCCATGATCCCCCTTGGCGGCTACGTTCGCATGCTCGATGGCAGGGTAGATGATATTACGGAAGAGCAAAAGGCGGTGGCGTTTAATTTCCAGCCGGTGTGGCAGCGTTTTGCGATTGTTGCCGCAGGGCCGATTGTTAATTTTATCTTTGCGATTTTTGCCCTTGCAGCCATCGGGATGATTGGCCAGCAAAGTGCAAAGCCCATTGTGGGGGCTATTGCCGAGGAGTCTTACGCGGCTCGCTCAGGCTTAAGTGTAGGGGATGAGATCATTGCGGTAGGCCGGCATAAAACCAATGATTGGCGCGACGTCACCATAGAACTATCCACCTTCAGTGGTGAGCAATCAATTCCTCTTGAGGTGAAACAAAGCAGAGGTGTTACCCAAACAATTAGCCTGCCTATTGATGGCTGGAAAATAGACCCAGATGAGAGCGATTTGTTTACAGCGCTTGGGTTTCAGCCATACAGACCAGCATTAACAACAAGCCTTGGCTTTGTTGAAGAGGGCTCGCCAGCTCAGCGCGGTGGCCTGCTCAAAAATGACAAGATTGAAAAAATAGATGGAACCTCCATGGAAAACTGGAGCCAAATAGTCGCATTTATTGAAAAACGCCCTAATCAATCGGCCACATTAGAAATACTGAGAGACGAACAAAGTATATCGCTTATTGTGCAGTTTGGGCAAAAGCCAGGTGCCCCTGAGCAAGGTTATTTAGGGGTTGTGCCGTTTCAAGAACCGTGGCCCGAAGAGTATATTCAGCATACACAACTAGGGTTTTTTGGGGCTATTGCGGACGGTACTCAGCAAACGTGGCGTTTGATGGGCGTTACCCTTGAAATGTTGGGCAAGCTATTAACCGGAGACGTTTCAGTAAAGAATTTGAGCGGGCCAATTTCTATCGCTCAGGGGGCAGGAATAAGTGCGAGTATAGGAATTGTCGCATTTTTAAGTTTTTTGGCGCTTATTAGCGTAAATCTTGGTATTATTAATCTTTTGCCGTTACCCATTTTAGATGGCGGGCATCTGTTATATTTTACCATCGAATGGATTACTGGAAAGCCTGTGTCAGAGGCCGTCCAGGAGGTAGGATTCAAAATTGGCGGCATGATACTATTTGCCGTGATGGCAACCGCCATCGTCAATGATGTCTTACGTAATACATAATCATAATAATGTCTGGCAACTGTTTCTTGGAATTTAGATAGTTAATGAAGTGTAATAAACTCGTTTTAGCAGCCATTTTGGCATTTTCTTCATCGTCATTTGCACAAACTGCCTATGATTTTGTGGTCGAAGATATTCGTGTAGAAGGTTTGCAAAGAGTTGCCTTAGGCGCAGCTTTAACCTATTTGCCAGTGCAGCGAGGCGACGCCATGAATCGCTTTCGCATTACGCAACTTATTCGGTCTTTATACTCGTCTACGCATTTTGAAAAAGTCGAAATTTATCGCGATGGCAACATCCTTGTTGTAGAGGTAGCAGAGCGGCCCACGATCAGCAATATTGTGTTTGAGGGCAACGACGATATAAAAGACGAGCAGCTGCAAGAAAGCCTAGAAAACTCAAATATTCGAATTGGCGAGCCTCTCGACCGAACCGTTATCACCTCTATTGAAAATGGCCTTAAAGACTTTTTCTATTCTATTGGTAAGTACAATGCTGACGTCAGTGCTATAGTCACGCCGCTTCCACGCAACCGGGTTGACCTCAAATTACTTTTTGAAGAGGGCGATGCCGCCAAAATCCAGCAAATTAATATCGTTGGCAACGAAATCTTTGAAGATGACGAGCTCTACAAGCAAATGGAGCTGCAGTTTGACGCACCTTGGTGGGATTTTCTTTCTGAGACGCGCTATCAACAGCAAACGCTGTCTGGCGATATGGAAACTATTACCAGCTACTACAAAGACCGAGGGTACTTGCAGTTTTCTATAGATTCAACGCAAGTGGCCATGACGCCTGAAAAAGACGGCATATATGTCACCATGAACGTGAGTGAAGGTGAGCAGTACAATATATCTGAAGTGGAGTTGGTGGGTGATTTACTCGGCTTTGAGAACTTTTTAGCGCAAGTTATACCGCTCGAGTCTGGAGAGTTATACAATCAAGCTGAGATTACATATACCGAAGACTTCATTTCCAAATACCTTGGGCGATTTGGATACGCCTATCCTACCGTAACGACCATTCCTGAAATTAACGAAGATGATAAGACCGTTAAATTAACGCTGTCTGTTGACCCTGGTAAGCGTATTTACGTTCGCCGCGTTAATTTTGCTGGTAATACCGTTACCTCCGACGCTGTCCTTAGACAAAACGTCAACCAAATGGAAGGAACTTGGCTATCTGAACCTTTGTTAGATAGCTCAAAGGCTCAGCTCTCACGCTTAACCTACATGGAAGAAGTGGAATATGAGACCGTTCGAGTGCCCGGTGTAGACGACAAAGTAGACGTTGATTTTACGGTCAAAGAGCAAGCCTCAGGCTCATTTAATGCCGGTATTGGTTACGGTGATGCAACTAAATTAAGTTTGCAAGCGGGCATTCAGCAAGACAATTTCTTGGGAACCGGTAAGCGCGTGGGCTTAAACATATCGACGGTGTCGTATCAAAAGCAAGCGCAAATTACTTACCTAGACCCCTTCTTCACTATCGACGGCATTAGCTTAGGTGGCAGTGTTGCTTACAGTGAGTTTGACGGCGGTGATTTCGGCGTTATTCAATACAACAGCAAGCGTTGGTCGGTTGGCGCGAACGTTGGCTATCCGATAAACGAAGTCAACCGAATAAGCTTTGGCCTCACATATTCTAGTGTTGAGCTGAGCGATGATAATACCAACTACGTGCAGACGCGTCGTTTTTATGACCAGTTTGCCGACCAGACAGACCCTGATGCACCCATCGATTATGATAGTTTCTTAGCCTCAGTTACTTGGAGCCGAAACACCCTTAACCGAGGTTTGTTTCCAACAGCGGGGTCTTCGCAGCGCGCGTCCTTTAGTGTGACAACACCAAATTCAGACGTTAACTACTTTAAATTAGTGGGAGATGGAAAGTGGTATTTCCCACTTACCCGAAATCAACGTTGGTCAGTGTTAGCTCGATTGCGTTTTGGTTACGGAAATGGTTATGGCGACACCGATGGCGTTGAGCAAATCTTACCGTTTACTGAAAACTTTACTGCGGGCGGTGCAGACACCTTACGCGGTTTTGAAAACAACACTGTGGGTCCAAGAGGTTTAGTGCGCTTCTCTAGTGTGCTGACAACGTCGCCCACTGGTGTGCCAATATTGCGTGACCCTAGTCAAGATACCATTGCTTTGTCGCAGCGCAGTTTAGGCGGTAACGCAATGGCACTCGGTGGTCTTGAGCTCATTGTTCCCACTCCGTTTTTGGAAGCAGATTTTGATAACTCGGTTAGAACAAGCATATTCTTTGATGTAGGAAACGTTTGGGATACCGAATTTGACTTTGAAACTTACGAGAATCTAAATGTTCAGCAGGGTAGCGATGGCTTGCAAGACTATAGCGATTGGAAACTATACCGAAGCTCAGCAGGCCTATCGGTACAGTGGATATCGCCAATGGGCCCCATGGTATTTAGTTTTTCTAGAGCCCTTAAAGAAAGAGAAGGTGACGATGCAAGATTCTTCACTTTCAACATTGGATCAACCTTCTAGACAGGGTATAATCCGCGCAGCAAAATTTACATGTAGTAAGTATGATAAACGCAAGGAGTTTACATTGAAAAGTTTTAATAAAGCGCTGTCAATTGCAGCCATTTTAGGAATGTCTTTAGTTTCTACTGTCGCAAGTGCGGCACAAAAAGTGGGCGTAATTGATGTACAGCTTGTTTTGCAGTCTTTACCGCAGGTTGCCGTTATCGAGCAAAAAATAAATGCTGAATTTCAAGAGCAAATCCAAGAAGTGACTGCTATGCGCGAAGAAGGTAATTTTTTAGTCGAAAAATTACAGCGTGAAGCAGCAACCATGAGTGAAGCGCAAAAAACCGAACTGCAGCAGCAAATCGCAACACTCGGCCAGCAAATGCAGCAAAAAGGTCAGCCTCTACAGCAAAACATGCAGGCTCGCACCGCAGAAGAGCGTAACAAGCTCTTAGGCTTGATCAAGCAAGCTATTGACGGCATTGCGGCAGCTGAAGGTTACGACATGGTGTTAAACGCAAATTCAGTTCCATTTGCTAAAGACGAATATGATATTTCGCAAAAAGTACTTTCTCAAGTTAGCAAAGCTAACTAAGACAATATCTACTAAATCAGGCCAACACTTGTTGGTCTGATTTCTTTTTCCCCCTCGACACCGTATCTTATAGCGCGACCTTGTCCAAAAAGGACATTCAGCCATATTATTTAGGAGACTGGCTTGGCAAATTCGCTCAATACCATTGAAATAAACGAAATCATGTCGCTGCTCCCGCATCGATACCCTTTTTTGCTCCTTGACCGCGTGACTGACTATACCCTTGGTGAGTCCATCCTAGCGTATAAAAACATTAGCATAAACGAACCATGCTTTACGGGGCATTTTCCGCACCGTCCTATTTTTCCTGGCGTTTTGATTCTTGAGTCGATGGCGCAGGCTGCTGGCGTGTTAGGGTTCAAAACAATGGGAAGTAATGACCAATTGTATCTATATGCAGGTATCGACAAAGCACGGTTCAAGCATCCTGTTGTGCCCGGTGACCGGCTCGATATGGAAATTAAACTGCTAAAAGAGCGTAGAGGGATATGGAAATTTCATGGTGTTGCCAAGGTAGACGCAAAAGAAGTATGCGTTGCTGAATTTATGTGCGCTATGAGAGACGTATAATATGATTCATCCGTCGTCAGTAATTTCTGAAAATGCCGTTATTGGTAAAAATGTAGAGATAGGCCCATTTTGTTTTGTAGGCGATAATGTTGAGCTTGGTGATGGATGCGTTTTAAAAAGCCATGTGGTGATAAAAGGTCACAGCAAGATTGGTAAAAATAACGTGTTTTTTCAATTTTGCTCCATTGGTGAAGATTGCCAAGATAAAAAATATGCCCAAGAAAAAACGTATTTAGAAATTGGCGACAATAATGTGTTTCGTGAGTCGTGTACTGTGCATCGCGGTACCACGCAAGACCTGTCGCTAACGCGCATCGGAAGCCGTAACTTGCTGATGGTAAATACTCATATAGCGCACGACTGTATGATTGGTGACGATAACATTTTTGCTAATAATGCAACTATCGCAGGGCATGTTCATATTGGCGATTTTGTTATTTTAGGCGGCATGACGGCCGTGCATCAATTCTGTCATATTGGCTCACACGCTTTTACGGGCGGTGGCGCAATCCTGTTAAAAGACCTCCCGCCCTACGTTATGTTCAGCGGCATCAAGCACATCCCTCAAGGTATTAATTCAGAAGGTTTAAAACGACGCGGGTTCAGTGCAGAAGCAATTACTAAGGTCAAACGTGCATATAAAGTTTTATATCGCAATGGCAATAGCTTCGATGAAGCACTAGCGCAGATTAACTCTATGGCGCAAGACGCAAAAGAACTTGAGGTGTTGCAAGAGTTCTTAGAAAAGGCGACTCGCGGCATCGCGCGATAACACTGTACAAGGCGCAATAAAAATGGCTGACATTAGGCCTTTAAGAATAGGTATTGTCGCTGGAGAGGCCTCTGGTGATGTTCTCGGTGCAGGTTTAATTAAGTCTTTAAAGTCACTTCATCCTAACTGTGAAATTGTCGGCATAGGCGGACAGCACCTGATTGAGCAGGGCATTGATTCCCTAGTAGATATAAACGAGCTTTCGGTGATGGGTTTGCTTGAGGTAGTTAAGCATTTGCCAAGGCTTCTGCGTATTCGCAAAATGGTGATTGACTACTTTACAGATAATCCGCCTGATGTATTTATTGGCGTGGATGCGCCCGATTTTAATCTGCCTGTGGCTAAAAAGCTAAAAGCACGCGGCATCAAAACAGTGCATTACGTGAGTCCTACGGTATGGGCATGGCGCGAGGGCCGAATTCACAAGATTGCCGCAGCCACTAATTTGGTGTTGGGCATCTTTCCTTTCGAACAGCCCATTTATGATAAATACAGTGTTCCTTATCAATATGTAGGTCATACACTGGCCGATAGTATCCCTTTAAAGGTTGACCGCGAGTCTGCTCGCGCTAACCTGAGTATATCCACAGACGCTCACGTATTGGCTATTTTACCGGGGTCGAGAGCGAAAGAAATTGCATCCATGTTGCCGGTGTTTTTACAGACAGCTGACTTATATAAGCAGCATGTAGACGGTTTGCACGTAGTAATACCAGCGGCAAATCAGGCGCGCTTACAGCAAATTGAAGCCTTGCTCGATGAGTTAAAACCAGCGGTGAAAATTTTGCTGTCGAGCGAGCCCGCGCGCACTTTGATGATTGCCGCTGACGCGGTACTGTTAACCTCCGGAACCGCATCACTTGAGGCAATGCTTTGCAAGCGCCCTATGGTGGTTGCCTATCGCATGTCGGCCTTGACCTATATCATCATGCAGCGTTTGTACAAACCCGATTATTTTGCGCTGCCGAATATTTTGGCAGAGCAGGCCTTAGTCCCTGAGCTTTTGCAAGAGCAGGTTAACCCTGAAAATCTATGTCATCATTTGCTTGAGCAGCTAGAACGAGACCAAGACTTACTAATGCATGCCTATCGCGAGCAGCACAAAAGCTTGCAGCAAAATGCAGATGAACAGGCAGCCAAAGCGGTACTTGTGCTTATCAATGCGGATGAGGCCTAACTGTGCTTATTGCTGGCGTAGATGAGGTGGGCCGAGGCCCTTTGGTAGGGGACGTTGTGACCGCTGCCGTGATCCTCGACCCAAAACACCCTATTGAAGGTCTTCGTGATTCTAAAAAGTTGAGCGCGAAAAAGCGAGAAGCGCTTAACCTGCTCATTAAAGAGCATGCGCTTGCTTGGGCGATTGGACGTTGTACCCCCAGCGAAATTGATAAACTCAACATATTGCAAGCTACGATGTTGGCAATGACCCGAGCCGTCGAGGCGCTAGCAATAGCACCCGACAAGGTGCTTGTTGACGGCAATCGCTGTCCAAATTGGCGCTATCAAAGTGAAGCGATTGTTAAAGGCGATGACCTGTACAAAGAAATTGCGGCGGCGTCAATTATTGCCAAGGTGGCGCGTGACAATGACATGCTTTGCCTGCACAATCAGTTTCCGGAGTACGGCTTTGATCAGCATAAAGGTTATCCAACCGCCATGCACTTATCTGCATTAGCTAAGTATGGGGCCCTCGATAGCCATCGAAAAAGCTTCAAGCCTGTTCAGCGCTCAACCTTGCGCTAGTGTGCGGCGAGTATGCATAAATCGTAAACCTATAAATAAGTAGATGTGGTTCAAATAAGGAGAGTAATAAAAGTGAGCGCGAAGTTTGTTCATTTGAATGTGCACAGCGACTATTCGATGATTGATGGACTGAACAAAGTCAATCCTATTCTCGATGCTGCCGCGCAACTCGACATGCCTGCGATTGCCATAAGCGACCAGATGAATCTATGCGGTTTAGTTAAATTCTACTCTTCGGCTTATGCCAAGGGCATTAAACCAATTATCGCCTGTGATATAAACGTTTTAAGCCAGTTCATAGAAGATGAAATAGTCCAAGTGACCTTGATTGCTATGGATATGACTGGCTATAAAAATATCACTAATCTTATTTCTAAAGCCTATCTACAAGGCCATGTGCAGCACAAAGTGGTGGTGCAGCAAGCATGGTTGGCAGATTTTGCCGAGGGCGTGATTTTGTTAAGTGGGGGTATTCATGGCGATTTAGGCATTGCCTTATGCCAAGAAAAATTGCCCTTGGCGCGCAGTGTTGCTCAGTTTTATCATTCGCATTTTCAGGATAGATTTTATATTGAGCTTAACCGAGTAGGTCATCCTAACGAAAACACGCATATACACGGTGCGGTTGAGCTGGCATCGGAGCAAGACATAGCCGTAGTAGCAACAAACAAGGTACGTTTTTTACGAGAACAAGATTTTGAACCCCACGAGGTTAGGGTTTGCATCAGCGATGGTTACACCCTTGATGATAACCGCCGCCCGAAAAAATATTCACCAGAGCAGTTCTTGCGCTCAGCAGAGCAAATGTGTGAATTGTTCGACGATATTCCAGAAGCGCTAGAAAATTCCGTCGAAATTGCTAAGCGCTGCAACGTCGAATTAACGCTTGGCAAGTATTTCTTGCCACAGTTCCCAACCGGCGAGATGAGTACTGAAGATTTCCTAATCAAAGTGTCTCAAGAGGGCCTAGAGCGGCGTTTGCTAAAACTCTTTCCAGACGAACAAGAGCGTGCCGAGAAGCGAAAAGAATATGATGAGCGCTTGGCCATAGAGCTCGAAGTTATTAACAATATGGGCTTTCCTGGCTACTTTCTTATTGTTATGGAATTTATTCAGTGGAGCAAAGATAACAATATTCCAGTAGGACCCGGTCGTGGTTCGGGTGCAGGTTCACTAGTGGCTTATGCGCTGGATATTACCGACCTCGACCCCTTGGAGTTTGACCTGCTTTTTGAACGATTTTTAAACCCTGAGCGGGTATCGATGCCCGATTTTGACATCGACTTTTGCATGGACCGACGTGACGAAGTTATTGATCACGTGGCGCAAATGTATGGGCGTGACGCCGTATCGCAAATTATTACCTTTGGTACAATGGCGGCAAAAGCAGTTATCCGCGACGTTGGGCGCGTGCTCGGGCATCCATATGGCTTTGTAGATAGAATTTCAAAGCTTATACCGGGCGACCCAGGAATGACGCTGAAAAAAGCGTTTGATGTGGAGCCCCGACTGCAGCAAGCCTATGACAGTGATGAAGAAGTTAAAGAACTCATTGACATGGCGCGCATATTAGAAGGTGTCACGCGCAACGCCGGTAAGCACGCTGGAGGCGTGGTTATCTCTCCAACCACCATCATTGATTTTGCCCCGCTTTATTGCGACGATACAGGCGCAAATCCGGTCACGCAATTTGATAAAAACGACGTTGAAACCGCTGGTTTGGTTAAGTTTGACTTTTTAGGACTGCGAACGCTCACCATTATTCAGTGGGCGATTGATATGATAAGAGAAGTGCGCGGCGAAGAAATCGATATCACGCAAATTCCGCTTGTTGACCCGCCTTCTTTTAAATCATTGCAAGCAGCTGAAACCACTGCCGTTTTTCAGCTTGAATCCCGCGGTATGAAAGACCTCATTAAGCGCCTTCGTCCAGACAGTTTTGAGGACATTATTGCACTTGTGGCGCTATTTCGCCCCGGACCTCTGCAATCGGGCATGGTGGATAACTTTATTGACCGAAAACACGGTCGAGAAAAAATCTCATATCCCGACGCTGAATATCAACACGAATGCTTAGAAGAAATCTTGGAGCCAACCTACGGCATTATTTTATACCAAGAGCAGGTGATGCAAATTGCGCAGGTGATGTCTGGTTACTCCCTTGGCGGTGCTGACTTACTTCGTCGTGCAATGGGCAAGAAAAAAGCAGAAGAAATGGAAAAGCAGCGCGCCAGCTTTGAAGAAGGTGCGGCTAAAAACAACATTGACCCCACACTGGCCATTAAAATTTTTGACTTGGTTGAAAAGTTCGCAGGCTACGGTTTTAACAAGTCACACTCTGCAGCCTATGCGCTGGTGTCGTATCAAACGCTTTGGTTAAAGGTGCATTACCCCGCTGAATTTATGGCTGCGGTGCTGTCGGCAGATATGGACAATACCGATAAAATCGTGACCCTGGTAGATGAATGTAACCGTATGGGCCTAACGATTTTGCCACCCGACTTAAACGCTGGACAGTATAAGTTTACCGTTAACAAAGAGGGTCAAATCGTCTACGGAATCGGTGCCATTAAAGGGGTAGGTGAGGGGCCTGTTGAGGCCATTATCCACGCGCGGGAAACAGAAGGCCCCTTCCTCAATCTGTTTGATTTTTGTGAAAAAGTAGACGTTAAAAAAATCAATAAGCGCGTGCTTGAGAAGCTAGTGCTTTCAGGTGCAATGGATAACTTAGGCCCGCATCGAGCTTCACTCATGGCAAGTTTAAAAGATGCCTTAGATACAGCGATGCAAAATGCAAAGGCGGCCGCCGCGGGCCAAGGCGATTTATTTGGCATGGATACCGAAGTAGCGCAAGATGCTGACAAGGCGTTTAGGCAGGTGCCAAAATGGTCTGAGAAGGTATGGTTAGACGGTGAAAAGGAAACCCTTGGTTTATATTTAACCGGGCATCCCATTAACCAATATGTGGATGAAATTAAACAGTATACCGACGCGCGTTTAGTTGACTTAAAGCCCACTGGAAAAGAGAACTACGTAAGTACGCTGGGTTTGGTGTTAGGCGTGAGAGTCATGACTAACAAAAAAGGCCGTCGCTGGGCGCTCGTTACCTTAGACGATAAGTCGGCTAGGGTTGATATACGTTTGTATCCTGAAATATATGAACGATACGAAGACATCCTAACGGCAGACAATCTTTTGTGGATAAAAGGACAGGTCAGCTTTGATGAATACAGCGGTGGCAATACAATGAACGCCGTTGAGGTATTGACGCTAATGCAGGTGCGCAGCAAATATGTGCGTCAGTTAAAACTACATTTGCGCGCAGAACAGTGTACAGTATCGTCAGTGGCGAAGATTCAGGATATACTGCAACCCTATCGAGGGGGCAGCTGTCCGCTACACATTCAGGTTGAGCATACTGATGCAAGTGCAGTATTGGCCACATCCGCGGCATGGTTTGTAGACCCGCAGGATGAATTGCTTTCAAGCCTAGGGCACGCATTAGGCGCTGAGAACGTTAGCCTTGTTTTTCAATAACGAAGATTATAAGAACAGATTAGGATAAATAATGGGGTCACACTTTTTGGATTTTGAGCAGCCTATCGCAGAGTTGGAAGCGAAAATTGAGGAGCTGCGGCTCGTTAATCAGGGCGGTGAATTCGACGTAGGCATTGAAGAAGAAATCTCTCGCTTGCGCGAAAAAAGTGGCGAACTAACGCGTAAAATATTTTCTGGACTCGGCGCATGGCAGATTTCTCAAGTTGCCCGTCATCCTATGCGCCCTTATACACAAGATTATATCGACAATATGCTCCTCGACTTTGATGAGCTCGCCGGTGACAGAGTCTTTGCCGACGACAAGGCGATTATAGGTGGTTTAGCACGTTTAGATGACATGCCGGTGATGGTAATTGGCCATCAAAAAGGGCGCGATACCCATGAAAAAATCAAACGCAATTTTGGTATGCCCAAGCCAGAGGGTTATCGCAAAGCGCTCAGACTGATGCGAATGGCTGAGCGTTTTAAGCTGCCTATTTTGACCTTTATTGATACCCCAGGTGCATATCCTGGCGTTGGTGCAGAAGAGCGCGGGCAAAGTGAAGCAATAGCAATGAACTTAAAAGTCATGGCAGACCTCAAAGTACCAACGATTTGCACAGTCATCGGCGAGGGTGGCTCAGGCGGTGCACTGGCGATTGGTGTGGGAGATAGGGTCAACATGCTGCAATATTCAACTTATTCAGTTATCTCACCCGAAGGATGTGCGTCTATATTGTGGAAAAGCGCTGAAAAAGCCCCCATCGCGGCGGCAGCAATGGGCGTGACTGCTGTGCAGATAAAAGAGCTTGGCCTGATTAACACAATCGTTGATGAACCTCTTGGCGGCGCTCATCGAGACCATAAAGCGATGGCGGGTAATCTAAAAGCAACCATCAAGCAACAGCTTGCGCAATTAAACGGTTTGTCTACTGAGCAGCTTTTACAAGAGCGCTATGACCGTCTGATGTCGTTTGGATATTGCTAGCGGTTTACCTGCGGCGTAGCAAAGCCCATGAGCTCGCTAGACGCTATTTTTCTCAATAATCTATCGCGCTCAATCGGTAGTGCTCGCCGCTTGGCTATTGCTTACAGCGGTGGCCTCGATTCTACGGTATTACTGCATGTATGTGCCCAGCTAAGCGCTAGCTTGGCAGACCAGACCAATCTTCAGCTTAGTGCTATTCAGATTAATCATGGCTTGAGCGCTTATGCCGAGCAATGGGAAGGGCATTGCAAGAACATATGCGATAGCCTAAATATTCCGCTTCATATTAAAAGAGTGAGTGTAAGTCAGGCGTCCGGCAAGAGTATTGAGCAGGAGGCGAGAAATGCGCGTTACTCTGCTATTCAGGCCTTGGCACAAGATACAGAGCTTGTACTGTTGGCCCAACACCAAAACGACCAAGCTGAAACCTTTTTATTGCAGTTAGCAAGGGGCGCGGGTCTTGATGGGCTAAGTGCAATGGCAAGTGAGTTTACTCGCCAGTCTAGGCTTGAAGAGCAAACAGACACTAGGCACACTCGTTTTGCAAGACCCTTGTTGAGGTTGACGCGTGCTCAAATTGAGCAATATGCCGATGCGCATCGCCTGAGCTGGATTGAAGATGAGTCAAATGACGACCAAGCCTTCTATCGAAACTTTCTGCGTCACAGCGTCATGCCCGTTCTGCAAGAAAAATGGCCATCAATTTGCGCAACCGTGAGCAGAAGCGCCGAGCACTGCGCTCAAAGCGCAGAAGTGATTGACGAATACATGGCCTTGTTAGCAAAACAGACTATCGATGAAAGGCAGCGCTTGCTTATTGAGCCATTATTAGGTTTATCTGCAGCCTCTCAATCTGCGCTAATTCGATATTGGCTTAAAATGCAGGGCACGCTCGCACCCAGTACTGCCGTGCTTGGGCAAATCATACAGATTTGTACTGCTAAGCCAGACGCACAAGGTCAGTGTGGATGGCATATCCATACTGTGCGTCGCTACAAGGATAAACTCTACCTTGAGTCTAGCCAAAAAAGAACTATCGAGCATCACTCTCCTGAAAATGCGCAAAGCCCTAATAGCACAGCCCAAACCATACTGCCTATAAAAGTGACCTTTGATATGCACGGTGTATTGCAGCATGACTTACTCGATGTAAGGCTTGCGCTATGTAAAGCAGACGCCAGCAGTTCTTCGCAGCTAGGAACGCCGGTGCCCGATTCAAAACAAGAGAGTGAACTCGATAGTGGACCCGATGTTGAACGCGATGACGATGCGGTGAGCAAACTACATGAGTGCATTTACCTCCGTGATTTTGACGTCGATTCTTGTTTTTTTCGAATTGAGTTTGGCGGATTCGCCAAGCGCTGTCGACTCCATCCAAAGCGACCGTCAAAAAGTATCAAAAAGTGGTTTCAAGAAAAACAGATACCACCATGGCAGCGAGCGCAAGTGCCTATTTTGATGTGCAACGATACCGTCATTTGTGTTGGGCGAGATATTAATTTAGACGCAGTTGTTAAGCGCGCCATAGCTCCAAAAGAGGCTTGTGAAGTGCAAATGCTTAGAAAAAAGCCGAGCAAAAAATAAAGTAAAAAGCCGAGCAAAAAATAAAGCAAAAAACCGCGATTGCTTTGGGCCTAGGTACCTAAAACTCAAATTAAAAAAAGCCCGCATAATGCGGGCAATAGACTAACAGGCTCACAGGAGAGGGCTGTTAAGCTGCT
The DNA here is from genome assembly GCF_042652645.1 of Glaciecola siphonariae. Classification (NCBI taxonomy): domain Bacteria; kingdom Pseudomonadati; phylum Pseudomonadota; class Gammaproteobacteria; order Alteromonadales; family Alteromonadaceae; genus Glaciecola; species Glaciecola siphonariae. The sequence goes on along the minus strand of NZ_JBHSGU010000002.1, from coordinate 1,402,567 downwards.
ATAAATAGGTTTTTCCCTGACTCTTTGGCGGCATAAAGCGCAGAGTCTGCTCGGCTGAAAATACTTTCGCTGCTATCTCCATCTACAAAAGATGTGGCGCCCACACTGCTCGATACGCCGTGCTGCATGAACAACGGATGTTTGTTGATAGCGTTTGTGATGCGGTTGGCTACCATTTCATTCGCCTTAGGGTTGCTATCAATCAGTAAACAGCAAAATTCATCACCACCAAATCTAAAGGCATGATCAGAATCTCGTAAGCTGTGATTCAGTATTTCGGCAAAAGCAATCAACACTTGATCACCTTCCTGATGACCAAAGCGGTCGTTGACTGTTTTAAAGTTGTCCAAATCGAATACTAGCAAGCCAAAGGTCTCTTCGTTGCGTTTGCTAATACTGATTAACTTGCTAATAGATTCGTTAAAGCTATTACGGTTGCCCAGTCCGGTTAACATATCTTTGGTTGCTAACTGGCTAATACGGTAGTACTCCAAAGCATGACGCAGACTCATTGCAAAAATACCATGTATTTCCGATAACAGTTTGCGCTGAACGGGCGTGAGGACTTTTGCAAATGAGTAAGATAACTGCGCATGCTGAGGCGTACCGAAAGGGTGACCATAGTAAATAGATATTTTCATAATGCGCGAGCGCATTTTCGATTTGCCGGTTTTGAGTACTTTGTCGGCAAAGCTTAATTTTAGAGAGCTGCAAGGTAGTTTGTCAGACAAAATAATGAAGTAGTCGTTAATGAGCTCTTCTAAATCGATGGAAGAGAGCATTGCGCGCATGATGTGCGCCGATTCAGCCATCGTCAAAACAGTGACGTCAGCGTCGGTATTCAAATAGGCTGCATTGCTGCTAGTTTCTTGCGTCATAGGACTGATTTCCATGGTTTGCTCCAAGTACTTCATACCTTAAAAATAAAGCGTCATAAATCTGACATTGCGTAGTAATACCCGTTGATATCTATTACTCTGTAGGTATACCAACGACTTTTTTCGCTTACTTACTTCCTCACGCAAGGAACAAAGCAAAGACCGTGCCCGTTTTGGTATTAATGCTGGAGACACCATGGATCAAATATTTCTAAGCATTCTCTTGTTGATGTTAATTGCCGCGTTCTTGGTTTGGCAATTTAAACGCTTGAATCTGCCGCCAATACTGGCGTATCTGTGTGCAGGAGTGCTTACCGGTCCGCAAACGCTCGACTTGTTCTCTGACACCCATCAAATGCATCTTGCAGGCGAAGTGGGCATTGTATTTTTGCTTTTCACCCTTGGCTTAGAGTTCTCACTTGCAAAGCTAATTGCCATGCGTCGACTGGTATTTGGTGTGGGAGCCGGACAAATGCTTTTGACAACGGCGGTATTTGCCGCTCTTGCCATGGCGATGGGGCAAACTCTTACCTCTGCCATTATCATAGGCGGGACACTTGCGCTTTCATCAACCGCCATCGTCATTAAAACAATTGATGAGCAGGGCCGTTTAAACACCAAGCGCTCACAAGTAGCGGTAAGTGTGTTGTTGTTCCAGGATTTGGCAGTTGTGCCTTTTCTGATTGCAATTCCTCTGCTCGCGGTATCTGCAGAAAACACAATCGCCACTGCGCTAGCTATGGCGCTCTTGAAGGGAGTGCTGGTTGTGGCAGTGCTCTTATCTGTGGGCAAATGGTTATTGCCGCGTATCTTTAACGAAATAGCAAAAACTCGCACAGACGAGCTATTTGTTTTATGCACGCTCGTGATTGCACTGCTAGCGGCTGGTGCCACGTATGCGTTTGGTCTTTCGATGGCCCTAGGTGCATTTCTTGCCGGAATGATGCTAAGCGAGTCGCAGTACCGCCATCAGCTCGAAGCTGACATCAGGCCGTTTAGAGACATCCTAATGGGCTTGTTCTTCATTACCGTTGGTATGCAGTTAGACATCAGCATACTGCTGTCTCAGTTTCACTGGATTGCCTTAGGCCTAGTGCTTTTGGTGGTGGTGAAAGCGGCACTGCTGCGTTTAGCCGCTGCCATATACGGCACGGAACCTCAAGATGCTTGGGCAGCGGGCATCAAGCTAGCACAAATGGGGGAGTTTTCATTTGTTCTTGCCGCCCTAGCCCTCGAGAACAGGGTGATAGATGAATATACCTCATCGATGATCATATGCGTGGGGCTGATTAGCATGGCAATTACCCCTTACATGATTAACAAAAGCGGTGCGCTGGCAAGTAAACTCAGCAAAGCACCAAAGGTGGGATTTGAACCCGAGACCCCGAGGGACAGTACACCCGAGGTATTAATTTTAGGGTTTGGTCGGGTGGGTCAATCGATATCCAAAATAATGAAATTAGAAAAGCTCGACTATGCAGTGATTGATATTGACCCCATCCGAGTCCAAGAGAGCCGCGCTGCCGGCGAGCACATATATTTTGGCGACGCAGCAAACAAAGACATTCTGTTAAGCGCGCACATAGCGCAGTGTAAGTTAGTTATCATTACGTTTGACAACCACAACACCTCGCTCAAAGTGATCACGCGTATTGCCGCAATTAATCCTGAGATAACGATTATCGTGCGCACGCGCAAAGACTATAAAATGGACGACCTTTATACCGCAGGCGCTAAGCAGGTCGTGCCTGAAGTGCAGGAGGGCAGTTTGATGTTGATATCGCAAGTATTACACTATGCCGGTGTGCCCATGTCGCGTATTTTAAAACGCGTGCGTAATGAGCGCAAAAAAGGCTATGTACACATGCATGGTTTTTACCCAGGCGAAACAACACAAATCAGTTATGGCACTAAAGACAAGCTAGAGTTTTTGCATGCGGTGGTAATAAGCAGCGACGCATTTGCTGCGAATAAATCCATCAATGAACTTGATATTCTTCGAAGAAAGGTGAGCGTTGCCTCGGTGCGCAGAGACGACGAGGAAATAGTAAGCCCAGCCGACGATTTTGTAATAAGAGTCAACGATGTGATTGTTTTGTCTGGTAAACCGCGCCGGGTGGAGCGAATAGAAAAATTCTTGCTAGATGGCGGCTAAGCCACCGTTGACTCGCCAGCGTGTAAACTACTTAGTGCTTAATATTTCCGACTACATTGGCCGTAAGTATATAACATGGTGCAACAAAATGAGTTGGTTTGCGGTCTTCTAGATTACCATTACACCTGTGGATGTGGGATTTAACACCACAGGACATGGCGCTTAATGCGACGAGGTCAATCAACAGCACTGGTACGGAGAAATGATATGATAAGTTGTCAAACATTCGATTATGTTGAAATTGCATGCATGTACCAATTACCGATAAATCTGATAGGTAAAGACTCTTCAGAAATACGCGGTAAGGCCTTAACCACCCTCATAAACGACCGCCGACAAGAATGCATAGAACTAAGCCAAACAAATGGCTTAAAGGCGTGCGTGGTTCTTGATGATATTCAAATGATGCTGGCTGAAAAGACTAACCCGCATTTTGCATGGGTAAATTTAGTGACCAACCAAATGGGTAAATATTAAGTAACCTGAACTCTGTTTAAGAAACGGCGCCCAGTATTGCTAAAAACTAGAATACCTGTCATTCCAAACTCGCTTTGGAATCCCCCAAAATAGAAAGCAGTCATTTGAATCGACCTCTGTCTCCTTTTATTTGTTCAGTTGTTTGGCCTATTGAGATTTGTTTGAGACGTTACGCATGTATATTTTAAAGATAGCGAAGCCCAAGGAGATCGTGGTCTGCACCACGATGACGACTCTTTTCAAAGAGGATTGTGGTTTATACACCAAATTGAAATATGAGCCCGCGGTATTGCCTAGTCTCTTAAATTCGAAAATTCTTTATTCAAGGTGTATTTATCGTCGGTAACGATTTTTTCGAGCACTTCAATGCGCTGCTGCATGGCGCTTAGCTTCTCATTAACTGCTTGGTCATGTTCATCTATCAGGTTTTTAGTGCGTTTTTTTGACTCGTTTCCCGATTTAACAGTGTTTACGATGCTCACTATCATTGAGCAAATAATGGCGATGATGATGATGGCAGTTAAATTCATGTTCTTTCCTTTTTTATTTTAAGCATCGATGTGCAGATTTGTTTCTTTTATAAATGCGACCAGTTAAGCGACCTTCGGCAGTTATCATTAGAGCAAAATTATTAATCAAGCTCTATAGGTCAAAAGTAATGGGCTTCACTTTCAGCCTTTAGCAACAGTTAAGTGTTTTATTTGGCCGCATGTTTAAACGCAAATGCAAGCACACTGCCAAAATGTAAGTGTCTGAAATTTATAAGATATATTAATAGCGTTGTTAAGACGAAACTGAATGTTTAGCCAAACTGACCAACTATTAGCTGTTTATCTCAATATACTCTGGCTGTACTCATACTATGCCCTTTTCTGCGCATTCTCTGCTGACAGAACTGATAAATATCGTTTTTGTAGGGAGCTTATTGAGGCCGTGCGAGGTAAAGGCGATGCGGTATAAGCGTTATGAGCAAATTCACCAAAACCTCCTTATGTAGCCACATGCATGATAACATTTGCCTAAATACTTGAGATTTGAATGCGCGTTTATGTGTAAAAAAGACAGGTTAACTTATGAAAGTCACGTAGCAAAGTCGAGCGAGGCCTCGCGTGCCGCGAGCGCAGAATCATCCGACACGCAAGTGACTGAATTCGACAATCAAATGATGCGTCACGCCATAGAGCAGGCGAAGTTGGCGGCGGATGAGGGAGAAATACCCGTTGGCGCTGTGTTGGTGTACAACGATGAAATTATAGCTTGGGGGCGTAATCAGAGTATTACCAAACTCGACCCCTCAGCCCATGCAGAAATGCTCGCTATTAAGCAAGGCACCATGGCTCTGGGAAACTATCGTCTTCCCGGCACCACTTTGTATGTGACTTTAGAGCCATGTTCCATGTGTGCAGGCTTACTTGTACATGCTCGCATTGACCGTTTAGTGTTTGGCGCAAAAGACGCAAAAACAGGTGCCTGCGGCAGTATTAGTAATATTGTGCAAGATGCTCGACTCAATCACCAAATAAAGCTTAGTTCGGGCGTCCTTACTGAGGAGTGCTCACTGATGTTGTCAGAGTTTTTTCGTTTGCGAAGAGCTAAAAAGAAAGCCTTGAAGAAGGGGGAATGTTAACAGCGGCTTTGACAGCTCAATTTAACAGGCCTCCCTAAAGTCGTTTTCTATTTCAAACATTGCAAACTGTTTGCGTCTGAGCAGCACGCGCTGATGGATTTTTTTTAGCATCACTCGACGCTTGGTATTACTTTTTACACTTCTATGTCGTTTCATAAATTTATTTTTTCTCATTTTAATTCTGCCTTATCAATGTATCGACTTAACAGGATGTTTTGCTTAATAAGCACCGACTCTATTTTGCGCGGTCGGCGTTTATATCATACTAAGGCCAGTAAACAAGTAATGTGTCACAATACTGACCCGCTTTACTGGCATTTACGTCCACTTTTTGCTTTTACCGCCTGCTTTGCCTAGCTTTTTAGACGCTTCCACATGCACAAAGAGCATACACAGTTAAATTATATGCAATTAAAGCACCAAGACTATTACAGTTACGTGAATATATATGACAATTGCCAGAGCAATGGTTCACTTTAGTCGAGACTTTAGTATTGGGCAGACTGTAAAGTTTGCGTGCGGTGCTCTATCGCTAAAATTTAGGCGTTCAGACTAAATGGCAATCGCTGGGGTGCGACAGGTGTTGGTTCTGCTACTGCTACGGCTAGTTTTGCGGCATTGGCTGCTCATCCTGCTCGGCCGGTGCGTCTAAGTCTTCTTCCAGTGGAGACGCTTCATCCTCGACAGGGCTTGGTGGCTGTTCTTCTTGCATTAGGTCTGGAAGACTTTCTTGCTGTTCGAGCCACACAAGGCTGTCGTAGTAGCGCCGTATATTTTCAACATAATTAACGGCTTCATCGCCTCTGGCGTAACCATAGCGCGTGTTTTGGTAAAAACGTTTTTGCCGCAAAAGAGGAAGATGTTTTTTAACGTCAATCCACAAATCAGGATTATAACCTTGTGCTTCGGTGATTCGTCTAGCGTCTTCTAGATGTCCCAAACCTACATTATATGCGGCCATGGCAATCCAAATTTTATCGGGCTCCTGAATGCGAGCAGGGATGCGTCTAAGTAGGCTACTAAAATAGCGAGCGCCTCCGCTAATGCTTTGTTCAGCGTCAGTGCGCTTAGTTACGCCCATGTCTTTGGCAGTACCACGAGTTAACATCATCATGCCCCTAACCCCGGTGGGTGACTTTGCTTTGGGGTCCCAGTGACTTTCCTGATAGGCCATTGCGGCAATAAGTCGCCAGTCGAGGTCGCCGGCATGTGCCTCAAACATGTCTCGATACTTAGGTAGCGTATTGGTGACTGCGCGCATGAAGGCTCTAGTATCCACAAAATCGAACTTGCGAACGTGACCGAAGTATTTATCTTCTAATACCGCTAACTGTCCGCTACGCTGCATGCTCCCAAAATATTCAAGCAAGGCGGCGCGCAAAGAATCATCGGTTTGTTTGTTCAGTAGCCATGCAATTTGCAACGTGTCGGTGACCGAAAAGCCAATACCTAGATTGGGAAAACGTCGTCTAGCCACCGCCAAAATGTTCGAGTCGGATATGGTGTAGTCAAGTTCGTCGTTAGACACCATCTCAAGTAGCTCTTCAATATCTTTGTCGCTCGTTTCATTCCAGCTTATCTGCTTTCTGTCTCCCACAGCTTCTACAAGGGGTTCGCGGTAAAGATCGTTTGCGATGATGGTTAAGTCGCCCTCAAGCTGTTCAATGTCGCGCGGGCGGTTTTTACCCTTGCGGTACACTAATTCAAAATTTAGGTTTTGATAGGCAGGACCAAACTTGTATTTTTTCTTGCGCTGCTCGGTCATGGTGATGTTAGCAGCCACTAAATCTAGCCGGTTTGCGTCAAGCTGTGCGACCACTTGTCTAAAATCATAGTAGGGATAGACTTCGAGTTTTACGCCTAAATAATCGGCGAAACCCTTGGCTAATTCGTATTCAAAACCCTCTGCAGACGTTGCCCCATAATAATAGGTAGTGCGTCCATAGATTGACCCCACTTTTAGCGCGCCATCCTCTAAAATGCGGCCTAGTGTTGAGTCATTGGTGTAAGGCGAGCAGCTTACCAGCAAAACAAGCAAGCCTGCCGCAAGCGCCGCGCGGCATAGAAGAAGTATAGGTGCGAACATTTTGCGCAAAAACGCTTGATCAGATTTCATGTTAGGCATTGTGAACAAAAGCTAAGATTTAATCCAGCCTAGGATTTCAAAAAACCGTAAATAGCCTATTTAATGACTTATCAAACAGGCCGTATTCCACTATAATTCCCAAACTTTTTACAGCTGTTTTCAGCTATCGCTCTTGTAATATGGACCTTGTCTATGCTCACCTTGTTTGGCTCTTCTGCACTTTCCGGCTTCAATCAGCAAAAACTCATAAAACAATGCAAACAAAATGGACTCGAGTTGCGTGATATCAGCGCTAGCTATGTGCATTTTGTTGACTGCCACGATAACGCTGCGTTCAGCGAGCAAGAAACCGAAGTACTAAACAAGTTACTCACCTACGGACCTGCCTACGATAATACGCACGAGCTGACGCCTGATGTTTTAGTTGTGCCTCGCCCTGGCACCATTTCGCCATGGTCGAGTAAGGCGAGCGATATCGCGGCAAACTGTGGTTTAACACAAATAAAGCGTATCGAACGCGCCGTTGCGTATTACTTTGAGCTGGAAGGTGATTCTGCAGGTGAGAGTGAACAAGCTCACAAACAAAAAGCGTTGGACGTTCTGCTACCACTTATTCATGACAGAATGACCCAGAGCATTTTTTATTCAACCGAGCAAGCCGAAGCGCTCTTTACCCAGACCCAAGCTAAACCCTTTACCCAAATAGATGTACTTAGCGAAGGCAAAGCAGCGCTAGAAGCAGCCAATCAACAGTTAGGTTTAGCCTTAGCGGATGACGAAATTGATTATTTGCTTGAGAGTTTTTTAAAGCTAGGGCGAAATCCTAACGACATTGAACTGTACATGTTTGCTCAAGCAAACTCAGAGCATTGTCGCCATAAAATCTTTAACGCAGACTGGACAATTGATGGCAAAGTCCAAGAAAAGTCTCTGTTTAAGATGATTAAAAATACCTTTGAGCATACGCCCGAGTTTGTATTTTCAGCTTATAAAGATAATGCAGCGGTAATGGAAGGATGGGACGCAGGGCGTTTTTATCCTCATTCTCACGACGATAGTTACGACTACCATCACCAGCCCATCGATATACTGATGAAGGTTGAAACACACAATCATCCTACAGCAATATCGCCATTTCCTGGCGCCGCCACAGGTTCGGGCGGGGAAATTCGCGATGAGGGTGCCACCGGCAGAGGGTCTAAACCTAAAGCGGGATTAGTGGGTTTTACCGTATCTAATTTACGCCTTCCCGATGCAGAGCAACCTTGGGAACAGGCCTATGGTAAGCCCGAACGTATTGTTGATGCCCTAGATATTATGATCCATGGCCCCTTAGGCGGCGCGGCGTTTAACAATGAGTTTGGTCGGCCCAATATATTAGGTTATTTTCGAACTTACGAGCAGCGAGTTAATAGCTTTAACGGGCAAGAAGTCCGTGGGTATCATAAGCCCATTATGCTTGCCGGCGGTCTCGGTAACATCAAGCGCGAGCACATTGAAAAGGGTGAAATCACCGTAGGTGCTAAATTGATTGCGCTCGGTGGACCTGCCATGAATATTGGCTTGGGCGGCGGTGCGGCGTCATCGGTGACCTCCGGTCAAAGCAGCGCTGATTTAGATTTTGCTTCTGTACAGCGCGAAAATCCAGAAATGGAGCGTAGATGCCAAGAGGTAATTGACCGCTGCTGGCAGATGGGTGATAGCAATCCCATTCAGTTTATTCACGACGTAGGCGCAGGCGGATTGTCAAACGCCTTCCCTGAGTTGGTCAACGATGGCGGACGCGGCGGGATATTTGAAATTCGCAATATCAACTGCGACGAACCGGGTTTATCGCCGCTAGAAATTTGGTGTAATGAATCACAAGAGCGCTACGTCTTGTCTGTTGCACCTGAAAACATGGCAGTATTCACTGACATTTGTGAGCGCGAGCGAGCGCCTTTCGCCGTTGTTGGTGAGGCAACGCGTGAGCAGCATCTTACCTTAAGCGACCGCTTGTTTGGCAACAAGCCTATTGACATGCCGCTTGACGTTTTGCTTGGTAAGCCACCAAAAATGCACAGAGATGTTGTTAGCACGCAGTCTATTGGTGATGATTTTGATGCATCTACCCTAGATACACTTGAAGCGGCAGAACGTTTACTACAGTTGCCTACTATTGCAGAAAAAACCTTTTTAATAACCATTGGCGACAGAAGCGTCACCGGTATGGTTGCGCGTGACCAAATGGTAGGACCGTGGCAAGTGCCCGTGGCCGACGTGGCTGTGACCACATCTGCGTTTGATTCCTATCAAGGCGAAGCGATGGCGATGGGAGAGCGCACGCCCGTTGCGCTTATTAATTACGCGGCATCGGCGCGATTAGCGGTAGGCGAGACCCTGACTAATATCGCCGCGGCAAACATTGGTGACATAAAACGCATCAAACTTTCAGCAAACTGGATGGCCGCCGCGGGTCACCCCGGTGAGGACGCCGGTCTTTATGAAGCAGTAAAAGCGGTGGGTGAGGAGCTTTGTCCGGCATTGGGGATCGCTATTCCTGTGGGTAAAGACTCAATGTCTATGAAAACCGCTTGGCAACAAAGTACAGACGGTAAAACTGAAGATAAATCAGTAACCGCCCCGTTGTCACTTGTGATCACTGGTTTTGGCGCGGTGAAAGACGTGCGAAAAACGCTTACGCCAGAGTTGGCACCTAATCTCGATTCAAAATTATATTTGCTCGATATATCAAGAGGTAAGCAGCGCCTAGGCGGTTCATGCTTGGCACAGGTTTATTCAGCCTTGGGTAACGAAGCGCCCGATGTGGACAGTGCAGCAGATTTACTCGCATTTTTTAATGCCGTCCAAAAGATGCTCCAACAAGGGCTTTTGGATGCCTACCACGACCGTTCAGATGGCGGTTTATTTACCAGTTTGGTGGAAATGGCATTTGCTGGAAAAACCGGTTTAAGCATCGACATAAGCGCGCTGGGTGACAACAGTAACGCAAGTCTGTTTAATGAAGAGCTAGGCGCGGTATTGCAGGTGAGTCAGGAACATATTGGCAGTGTGCAGAGCATATTGCATGAATTTAACTTGGGCGAGTGTTTCCATGAAGTAGCGGCACTTAATCAAACAGATCGCATTGAGATAGCCCACAATGGTAAGACCATTTTGAGTCAATCTCGCACGCATTTGCGTTCGCTGTGGGCCTCAACGACATTTGCGATGCAGCAGCTACGCGATAATCCTGAATGCGCGAAGCAAGAGCATGAAGCAAAGCAAGACGCAGCAGACCCAGGTTTGCACGCACACTTGAGCTTTGATATTAATGAAGATGTTGCTGCACCGTTCATTATTAAAGGCGTGAAACCAAAGCTAGCGATTTTACGTGAGCAAGGCGTGAACTCTCATGTTGAGATGGCTGCTGCGTTTCATCGAGCCGGTTTTGAAGCTGTCGACGTCCATATGAGCGATTTAGCTAGCGGCAGAAAACACTTATCAGCCTTTAATGGCTTGGTCGCATGCGGCGGATTTAGCTATGGCGATGTGTTAGGCGCGGGCGAAGGCTGGGCGAAGTCGATACTTTATTCAAACGCTCTGGCTAAGCAATTTGCCGAGTTCTTTGAGCGCAAATCAACCTTCTCTCTTGGCGTATGTAACGGCTGTCAGATGCTTTCAAACCTAAAGTCACTGATACCTGGGGCAGCCAATTGGCCTCATTTTGTTAACAACGCCTCTGAACGTTTCGAAGCTCGCTTCGCCATGGTAGAAGTGCTTGAATCACCCTCGGTTTTCTTCGCTAATATGCAGGGCTCCCGCATGCCCATTGCAGTGTCGCATGGTGAGGGGCGCGCTGAGTTTTCTCATTCTCAGCAGCTCAATCAACTGCAAAGCGCAAATCAAGTGGCGCTGCGCTATGTAGACAACTACGGAAAGCCTACCGAGCGCTATCCAGCAAATCCTAATGGCTCGCCTATGGGCATAACAGGTTTGAACTCAGAAGACGGTCGCGTCACAATAATGATGCCTCACCCAGAGCGTGTATTCAGGGCAGTAACAAACTCATGGCGTCCAGCGCACTGGCAAGAGGATAGCCCGTGGATGCGTATGTTTAGAAACGCACGCAAATACGTGGGATAACAAAATTCATACAGCAAAGATCAACAGACTCTAGCCTGTTTTGACATTTTGCAAGCAGGCTAGAAACGCTTTTGATGCCTTTCTCGGTTGATAAGTTTTTGATTAGCGTGCTTTTTTAAAAGCACGTAAACCGAACCCAGCCCGCCATGCTGTTTTAAGGCGGTGTGAAAGGCAATTACCATTTCCATCTCACGCAGCCATTGGTTTACGTAGCTTTTCATAAAGGCTGGAAAGGGTTTACTGTTAATGCCTACGCCGTGGTCAATTAATACGCAGCGAACCCCTCGTTCGTGAGATTCCTTCAGTGTGCTGTATATAGTTAGGCGAGCATCGTCAAAACTCAAATGCTTGAGCACTAGACGCGAGTCGATATCGTATTTGCCCAACCTTAAATTCTTGTATACGCCTTCTTGAATACCATCTTGTTTGTAGGTAATGAAATCATGTGGTTCAACAGGTTTAACGTATTCAACACTCAAGCCGTTGTCGTCGAGGGCGATCTGTTTTTCGAGGGCTTCTCGCTTCAATCGCTGGGCAAGCGTTTCTGGTGTTTTGTTAGGCAGATGCACCTTGTTTACATTGTTAAGCGGCTTTACGTCTTGCATCTGTTCAAAAAACGAGAGTTCATCATCGCGCTGCTTGCTACTGTTATTCATAGCGCTCACTCCTTGGGTTTAACGCACACTGCCAACTAAAATAACTCATAGGCATCAGAGAATGAAGTTAATACGCGATAGCATTGATTTTTGATTAGAACATCAAGGTCGACTAAATCAGGTATAGCAACGGTAATACAGCCTGCGCTTATTGCTGACTGTAAACCTACGCTTGAGTCTTCAAATACCAAGGTATGCTCGGGTGCCACATTGAGCTTTCTGCAGGCGAGTAAATATGGGGCTGGAGCGGGCTTTGGGTCGTCAACGTCTTCAATGGTTACGATGGTGTTAAAGTCGGTTAAGTACCCTGAGCGCTTAAAGCTCAGTTCAGTGCCTTTGCGCTCGGCGGATGTGACCAGACCGATAGGCAGCTTCAGCGTTTTGATATGAGCGAAAAAATCTTCAAACCCTGGTTTAAATGGAACGCCCGCGTCATAATGTTTGCGGATATTGGTGCGCAAGGTAGAGAAAAACGCCTCCCAATCAAAATCCTTGGGGAGCATGTCTCGGGCCATGTCAAAGCACTTTTGCGTAGGCACGCCCACAAATGTTTGGTAATCGGCCTCGCTAAAGTCCACGCCATGTTCTGTCATGCTGGTCATCCACGCCGTTTTATTGGCAAATTCACTGTTTATAATCGTACCGTCTTTATCAAATAAGATGGCGTCTATCCGTATTTTACTCAAGTGCTCTTGCTCCTAGCTTTTGTAATTTTTGCTGTCGACGTACTCATTATACGTCATGCCTTGGCGTTTTTAGCTAAATTACTCACGCAACTATTTTGAAAACAATTTACAAGACCGCTTACAAAACCGCTTACAAAACGGAAAGCTTTATACGTTAGTCGGTATAAATTTCACATCTTGTTAATCTCTAGCTATTTTGTAAATTATAAGTGCATGAAAATGCTAGATAAATATTTTATTAAATTGATGGAATAGCTTTTGCTTTTGTCTTCAGTGAAACGGGCTGAATGTGTTGCGCGATGCAAACAAGCAACAGTTATTACAGCCTAGCATTTCACTAAAACTTAATGATAAAAGGAGAACATCATGGCAACTGCAACAAATACAGCAAAAGGGTCAGTGGCACAAAAACGCACAAAAACAACGCAAGCCGATTCGTCTCACCCCGTGGCTGATAAAATTAAAGATACCTTGCATGATTCGGTAGAAACCCTATCTGAAAAGGCGGCAAGTGCAGAGCAAGGCCTACGCGATTCTATGGAGAAAGGGTCTGAAAATTTTGAAGAGCGTAAAGCGCAGATGGAGTCGAGTTGGAACAACTCAAAAGTGAAGCAGTTTGCGGTTGAAAATCCTGTGAAAACGGCAGGTCTCGCATTTGCTGCAGGTGCATTGCTAGCTTCGTTCCTGCGTTCAAAATAAGCAAGAGCGATGAATCAGTCTACATACGCTGAGTCGAATCATCATGAGGGTGCGAAGGCTCCTCATAGCGACGTTCCTCATGGTGATGCCTCTCGTGAAAAACATGGTGGCGAGAGACCGAACACGTTTGAATCTGCGAGCAACGAAGCTGGCAACGATTCAGGCGACTCGCTAGAGCAACCCATTGGCCAGCACGCTTCTTTTATCGATACTTTTGCTAGCTTTGAAGATTATGCTCGATTTCAAACGGTGCGTTTACGCTCTGTTCAAAAGTTGATAAAGGCTGAGTTTGCCCTTGCCAAAAAAGCGCTACTGGTGTCTTTTATGTTGGCGATTGTTGTGGCACTTCTTGCCTTTTCAGTGTGGATGGTGATCAACATTTCGATTTATTGGATGGCCACGCATTTAGGCGCGATGATGCCCGTTGCTTTAGCTATTTTAGGGGCCTTGAATCTATGCTTACTCTGGTTTGTAGCAAGTGAATTAAAAAAAGCATTAGCCAATGTAAGTCTAGGCAAATGCCTCGATATGCTGAATGTTAAATACGATAATAGCGAGGTCAGCAAATGAGCCTTTTTCTTATGAAAGAACAGACCGACTTGCTGTCACTTGTAGATAAGCACAAAGTGCTTGAAAACCTAAACGACAGTAAAAAACAACGAGCGAAGGCTAGGGTAAAAAAGCTGCTTCTCTCAAAACGGGGTCTAGGGCTTGCCTTCGCTATGGGTATCTCTAAAGAGCTTTTAAAACATGATGACGCAGGGCAATCGCCTTCGTCTAAATCAAAAAATTCAGCGCGTTTAGCTAGAGCTGGATTAAGCGCTTGGCTGTCAGGAACTTAACTTAGCAATCGCATTATTTTAATTTGATTTGCTTGCAATCTTCAAAAACTATCGCCTACTATGTTTCAAAATTGTTAATAGTGACTGAACATGCAGGCATCCATTTTAACCGATATACCAGACGACTTTCCGCCGGAATTGGTCGACAAAAAGAACCCGCTTAATAATATTGACAATCAGTTCTGGGTGCTGCAGGCAGGCGGCTGGATAGGATATACGGGCTTAGTATTTTTGGCGATTATCCATCCGCAACTCGCGCAGGCAGATTTCAGTCTTTCCAAACAATTATCAAATCTTTTGATAGAGGTGCTGAGCGGATTTACCTTAACCACTATTCAGTGGGTGATGATTAAACGCATTGTGCACCTACCTCTCAGGCTTACTCTTTTTGTAAGCTTTTTTACCGCTGCGATTTTAGGCATCATGCTTAATGTGATAAAACTCGCGTCCTACAAACACATCGTGTTTGGGCAAGTGTGGTACCAAGAGTTTAACTTGCTTGAATTTGGTGGCTGGCTGTTGTTCTCGGTTGCAACCATGTATGTGTTTACCGCCATTTTTTTTATCATGCTCTACAACGGACGCTTGCGGGCAGAGCACGAGATGCTGCTGCGCGCACAAACCTCAGCAAAGGAAGCGCAGCTTCAGATGCTGCGCTATCAGCTTAATCCTCATTTCATGTTCAATACCTTAAATGCGATATCTACGCTTATTTACAAAAATGAAAATGACAAAGCGAATGAGATGTTAGATAGGTTGTGTTCGTTTTTTAGGTTTTCACTGTCGCAAAAAAATGAAAAAGAAAACGTGTTGAGCGACGAACTCGACATCTGCTCCTTGTACTTATCCATTGAAAAAGTGCGTTTTGGCGAGCGTTTAATAGTGGAATATGATGTTGACGCCGTTGCGGCGAATTCACTTGTGCCAAGCTTTTTGTTGCAACCGCTTATTGAGAACGCCATCAAATACGGCATTGAGTCGCGAAAAGAGGCCGGCAGTATCATCATCAAAGCAAGAAAGGTCAAAGAGCAACTGCACCTTAGCGTTTACAATCAAGGCGGCGAAAAGCAAACGAAAAACACAGAGGGATTGGGCATTGGTCTTAGCAATACCAGAGCTCGCCTTAAAAATCTGTACAACAAACAATGCGACTTGCTTATTTCAACGCTCGAAGACAACGCCACCCGCGTCGATATACATATGCCCTACATGAGAAGAAAATAATAAAATGCAGGAATCAACCATACGTGCCGTCATTGTTGACGACGAACCCCTCGCCATTGAAGGCTTAAAGCTGAGACTAGAAAAAATAGGCGATTTGGACATAGTTGGTGTTGCCACAAACGGCGACGATGCTATTACGGTATGTCAGCAACATCAGCCCGACGTACTCTTTTTAGATTTAAATTTGCCGGGAATTAACGGTTTAGAGGTTGTGTATGCCTTGCAATCAGACACTATGCCCTTAATTGTATTTGTCAGCGCTTATGGCGAGTTTGCGGTAAATGCATATGAGCTCAACGCAATTGACTACATCTTAAAGCCAGCTAATCTAGGGCGCTTGCAGCAAACTATGGAGCGCGTGCGTGCCCGACTTCACCCTGCACGCGAGAATCAAGAAAAATACAAACTGCTCTCGGCGCTGGGTAAGCTATCTGGTTTGCGGCTAACCGAGCTTGAAGACTGGTTAGACAAAGATGAGCCTTTGCCCGTATTGAATGAACAGGAACTTATTCTTAAAAATTCCGACAATGAGCAGGTATTTGTGCCGGTATCAGATATTGATTGGGTAGACGCGGCGGGCGACTACATGTGCATTCACACCAGTCAAGAAAACTACATTGTTAGGATCACCATGAAAAAACTGAGCAGTCAGCTAAACGACCAGCTTTTTCAGCGCATTCATAAGTCTACCATCGTGAACGTATCGCGGATTAAGGGTATTCAATCGCTCAGAAACAATGAAAGCATGTTGATTTTGGATGATGATGTGAAGCTGAAAGTGAGCCGAAATTACAATCTGCAAATTCGAAAGGTCATAGAAGAACGGGCATTAAGCTGACACTACCAAGCCGCACCTTTTATCTTAAAAATCACTCCATTTAACGCAAAATATCTTCGTTTATGAATTGCGTCGCATGTCTGGCGCAATATAGCGCATTTCAATTGCTGCATATTTTTTAGTAACGCATCATTAACAAAATTTAAACATTGCCACTTGAGCATCCTCAACTAAGGTACTTAAAGCTAAGTTATATGATTGCAAACGTACTGAGATTCACCATCATTTTTGCCGTGCTAGGGGGCCTTCTCGCTTCTCCCCTTATCAAAGTGCACGCCGATTCTGCGGCAAACAGCGAAATCTCTAAGTCACTCAGCAGCGCCGCTCATACTGAAAATGACGTTTCTATCTGGCCAGTCCTTGAGGTCGACATAGACAAAAATGAAGCGCTTGAGCAAACCGTTGCCCAGCTTCTCTCGACTATGACCCTTGAACAAAAAATTGCGCAAATGATTCAACCTGAAATTCGCGATATTACCCCAGAGGATATGCGTAAATATGGCTTTGGGTCTTATTTAAACGGCGGTGGTTCTTTTCCAAATGGCAACAAACATGCAAGCGCGCATGACTGGATTAAGCTTGCAGAGCAAATGTATCAAGCGTCTGTAGATAATTCTTTAGACGGCTCGTCTATTCCTACCATGTGGGGCACCGATGCCGTGCACGGACACAACAACGTTATCGGGGCAACCTTATTCCCGCACAACATTGGTTTAGGTGCCATGCAAAACCCAGAATTGATAGAGCAAATAGCACAGGTCACGGCTGCAGAAGTGATGGTGACGGGTATTGATTGGGTGTTTGCACCTACCGTTGCCGTGGTTCGAGATGACCGCTGGGGAAGAACTTATGAGAGCTATTCTGAGAACCCTGAGATTGTTAAAACCTACGCAGCATCTATTGTGCGAGGCTTACAAGGGCGCCCGGGAATCGATTTTTTAAACGATGAGCGCGTTATCAGTACCGTCAAGCACTTTGTTGGTGATGGCGGCACGGTGGCTGGAGACGACCAAGGTGACAATGTTGCAAATGAAAAGGCATTGTACGAAATACATGCCCAAGGCTATGTAGGCGGTTTAACCGCAGGTGCTCAATCGGTTATGGCGTCGTTTAATAGCTGGCACGGGGAGAAACTCCACGGGCATCGTTATTTGCTGACCGAAGTACTAAAAGAGCGAATGGGCTTTGATGGATTTGTTGTGGGTGACTGGAACGGCCACGGTCAAATTAAAGGATGTAGCGAACAGGACTGCGCGCAGGCGGCAAATGCTGGCCTTGATATATACATGGTGCCAACAGGGGCTTGGAAGCCGCTTTACTACAATCTTATTGAACAAGTTAATAATGGCGTAATCCCCTTAAGCCGAATTGACGATGCGGTAACGCGAATACTGCGCGTAAAAGTGCGAGCCGGCTTGTTTAATAAACCAAGCCCAGCAAAGCGGGCGCTCTCGGGTAAAACTAATGTGATTGGTCAAACTTCTCATCGCGACATCGCCCGCCAGGCAGTAAGGGAGTCTTTGGTGTTGCTGAAAAACCGAAATCAGCTACTGCCTTTGTCGCCAAGCCAGCGCGTGCTTGTTGCCGGTGACGGGGCCGATAACATTGGAAAACAGTCGGGTGGCTGGACGATAACTTGGCAGGGTACAAACAATACCAATGATGACTTTCCCGGCGGCACTTCAATTTTAGACGGTATTCAAGAGCAGGTGGAGCGCGGCCAAGGAAGTGTAAGCTACAGTATTGATGGGCAATACACCGAAAAGCCCGACGTGGCGATTGTTGTATTTGGTGAAAACCCCTATGCGGAAGGACATGGAGATAGAGAGCATCTTGACTATCAGCACGGCGAAAAATCCGATTTAGCCCTATTAAAGCGCTTGAAGTCAGCCGGCATACCGGTAGTGTCAATTTTTTTAAGTGGTCGTCCTATGTGGGTCAATGCGGAGCTTAACGCAAGCGATGCATTTGTTGCAGCTTGGCTTCCGGGGTCTGAAGGAGCGGCGATAGCGTCCGTTTTATTTACCGATCCATCCAATCGTGTGCAGCACGATTTTAAAGGCAAGCTACCTTTTTCTTGGCCAAAAAGCGCCCATCAGGCCGCGGTGAATGTTGGCGATACTCACTACGACCCTCTATTGCCATATGGTTTTGGTCTGCGCTACGGCGATAGCGACATGCTTGCGTACGATTTGGATGAAGATAATCATGATACATCGGATATTGAACAAGGACTTGCCCTATTTAGTGGTGCCTTAAAAGCCCCATGGCAGTTTGAATTAGTGTCGGGCTCAACAACCTCAAAAGTTGTTTCAAACACCGCTAGTTTAGCTAGCGTAGATTACCGAACCATTGATAAAACGATTCAAGAAGATGCCATTTTGCTCAGTGCCGAGCGCTCTGAGCAACTGCAAGGCATTCAAATAACCAGTAGTAATAACATGCCCAAAGAAGGCATGAGCTTAAGTGCTGAGGCCAATTATCAGCTCAGCTTTTTATTAAAACTCGATTCATCCATTCCAGAGCGATTGATGCTCGGAATGGGTTGCCGGGCAAATCAAAGTATCAATAGCGCTGAGGATAGCTGTATGGCAGCCGTTGATATTGCACCTTTGCTCAGCAGGCACTTAACAGGAAAGTGGGAATCATTTGCGGTAGACGTAAATTGTTTTACGCAGCAGGGAGTAATGACATCGGCGTTAACTATGCCTTTTCAGCTTCTTTCAAAAAATGCGTTTAATTTAAGTCTCAGCGATATTCGCTTTGAGCCTTCAAGCTCAAATACGACCTCACTTCAATGCGAATAATGTTTACACATCGCTAAGCTTTGGCTGCAAACGCACACGTAGTATTTTGCTATTTGGCGATGCGGCCTCAACACAAAGACTCTCTTGTTGTATCGGTCCGAGTTTGAGAGTGAAGGGAACAACAAGATGAAAAATGCTTATATTAACGCTAGAGTTTTGGCTTTGCTTTCGAGCAGCTTTATGCTGTTGCTGAGCGCTCAAACGCACGCTCAGCAGGTAGGTGAATTGCTGTGGGAAGACAACTTTAACCAATTAGATGCGCAAACGTGGAATATTGATATTGGTGACGGTTGCGATCAAGGTCTGTGTGGCTGGGGTAATCAAGAATTACAGTGGTACGCAGAAAACAACGTCTCCATTGAGAACATACCCGGCGAGTCAGGCAACCGAGGATTGGTGCTAACGGCACGCAGCGAGAACGTGGGTGGTAAGGCATTTACTTCCGGTAAAATTCAATCTAGCAAAAAACTTGCAGTGCAATACGGCATGATTGAAGTGCGTATGTTAGTTAGCGATGTGGAGACGGGGCTTTGGCCCGCCGCTTGGCTGCTCGGCACAAGCACCGCTACTTGGCCCTCGAAGGGCGAAATTGACATGATGGAAATGGGCCAGTCTAGAGCAGGTAGAGCGTCTGCAGGCTTTCCTAATGCGCCAAGCAATAGTTATGTCGGTTCAAACCTTATCTTCTACACTGAGGCGGCGTGTAGTTCAGGCAATCCAACGTGTGCAGCGAGCGTGGCCTTTCAAAACGACAATGCTCATGTATCGTCTACCCCTTTAACTAACCGCTTTGTGACATATCGCACCTATTGGACCGAATCACAAATTCGATTTACCATCGTTGATAATGGTGTTGAATACGACATGTTCGATTCTCCATTTTTTATTAGCGAAGAGTCTGATGAATTTAGAGCCCCATTTTATCTACTGCTCAATTTAGCAGTAGGCGGCAATTTTACCGATGCCGCCAATAACAATCAGGTCTCTGCACCTCTACCCGGAAAGATGATTGTTGACTATGTGCGCATTTACAAGCTTGACGGTCAGGGAGAGGTTTTTGCAGGAAGCCAAGTTCAGCCTGAAAGCGGCACCTTTGGTGTATTCACTGACAACACCCCCACCAGTATTACCTTAGACCCGGGCGTAAGCTCCGATATTTACGTTTGGAATCAAACTTCTGTTTCCCAAGGCAATACTGCGCCATTTGAGGGTGACAACGTTATCGCATGGCGCTACTCACCAAATCAGTGGTTTGGAGGCGGTATTCAAACTCGTCAAGCCCGCGACATGAGTAACTTCAGAGGTGGCGAGCTCAAATTTAAAATAAAAATCCCTGCGAATGTGTCGTTCCGCATAGGCGTAGCTGACACCTATACCAATGAAAATTGGATAGAATTTCCGGCCAATGTTAACGCTTATGGTTTAGTTAGAAACGGTGAATGGGGCGAAGTAAGCATCCCTATAAATGAATTAGCAGGGCCTTTAATTGCTCTGCAATCGATTAAAAATCATTTCAATATTTCGTCTATTGGCGGTCAAGAGCCTAATTTTGCCTTTGATTTTGCCATTGACGACATCGTTTGGACTGGCGGCGGTGCACCGGTGTCTAATGGTCCCGACGGATATACCTTATGCGCAAGTGAAAATGGTATTTGTAACTTCAACGGAGATGCTGAGGTCGCATACGGCGCAAACGGCAGATTTAATTATTTAACAGCAACAAACAGCATTATTTGCTCTAGCTCTACCTTTGACGACCCTATTGTGGGAACGGCAAAAAATTGTTACTACCAATTGATTGAATTTGGCGATGCCGACGCAGACGGCGTCGCAGACAATATTGACCAATGTCCAAACACTCGTTTTGGTGCTGACGTTGATGCCCAGGGCTGTGAAATTGAAAACAAAATCGATTTTACGAATTTACCCGGTCAATTCTCGGCACAGTTCAATGACTCTCCTGCAGGTGAGGGCATTGCCAATGCCTTTGATGATAACGTTCAGACCAAATATCTGACTTTTAATGCTAATGCTTGGATTCAATACGAAATTGATGAAGGGCGCTATATTGCCTCTTCTTACCGCATTACATCGGGTAATGATTTTGCACGCAGAGACCCCCTTAATTGGAGCCTTCAAGCGTCCAACAATGGCGCCATATGGACTACGATTGACTCACGAGCAGGTCAGGATTTTAACGCTCGACGACAAACCCGTGAGTATGCTGTCGAAAATGCTAGGGCGTATCGTTATTATCGCCTGAACATGAGTAATAACAGTGGCAATATACTGCAGTTGTCGGAGTTTCAAATATTTGGGGCGGCAGAGCCAGTGCCGGTAGAAATCGATTTTACGAATTTGTCGACTGAGGTATCGTCGGCCTATCCTGAATCGCGGTCTCCGGCAAACGAGCGCTTAGAGAAGTTATTTGATAATAACGTAAATTCTAAATATTTAACCTTTAGCTCTTCTACTTGGGTGCAGGTAAAAATTAATGAGGCCGCTTACACTGCCAAACGTTACACACTCACATCAGCAAACGACGCGGCTCAGCGAGACCCGCTCAACTGGGAACTCAGAGGCTCAAATAACGGTGTGGATTGGGTTAGCCTAGACAACCGTAATGGCGAAGATTTTCCTAATCGCTTTCAAACACGCTCGTTTTCTATCAATAACGACCAAGCCTATCAGTATTACAGAATTGATATGAGCAACAACAGCAGCAATCTAATTCAAATAGCTGAACTTGAGATATTCGGCCCCGATGTAGCCACTGAGCTTAACTTAGACAGTGACGGCGATGGCGTGCTCGATTCACAAGACCAGTGCAGTAATACACCGCGCGGCGCAAGAGTTGACAGCAATGGCTGCGAAATAGTTGAGCAAGAGCTAGAGGGCATAGAGCAAGTGAGTGATAGCTCGGTAGTGTTTTATGTGCGTACTACAGGCTGGGCAGACGTTCACTACAGCGTGAATGGCGGAGCTCAACAAAATCTGCGTATGCAGGTTGTTAATGGTCGTAACGAATATCGCCTCGATAACTTAAACAATGGAGATGCAATATCGTATTGGTTTACCTATTTGCAAGATAACGGTTTAGCAATCGACAGTGCTACGCGACAGTTTACTCTGGGCGCAGGCAATGGTGGCGGAGGCGGCGGAGGTGGGCAAACCCCTCCAGACGCTGATGGTGACGGGGTTCCAGATAGTATTGATCAATGCGCTAACACACCGCGAGGAAGCTCAGTCAATGCAAGTGGCTGCCCGATAAACACAAGCAACGTCGCGCCCCTTTACAACAGCAGTACGCCCTTAGAACAGGCAATTAGTTTTGATCGCGGCGATGCTTTGGTAACGCGTTTTGCCGATAGGGGACGCGACAGACACGCAAAAGAAGACCAGTTTCAAATCTATGATCATTATTTGTCGAAGTACTGGAAGCATCGTACCGCGCAGTTTCAAATTGTGGATTATGTTGCCAAAGGCGGTTCGAATATTGAGATCACTTTTATTACTGAGTGGAAACTAGGAGCCCGTGAATTTAGA
Source organism: Glaciecola siphonariae (assembly GCF_042652645.1). Classification (NCBI taxonomy): domain Bacteria; kingdom Pseudomonadati; phylum Pseudomonadota; class Gammaproteobacteria; order Alteromonadales; family Alteromonadaceae; genus Glaciecola; species Glaciecola siphonariae. Next base: position 1,379,921 of record NZ_JBHSGU010000002.1, on the reverse strand, counting down.
GCGTGGTATCGAGGGCTCGGCACGGTTGCAGAGTACCACGGTAACTACTTCGGTGGCGGTCAGGTGGTTGAGCTAGACAACGGACGTTACGACTTTAACTTCAACAAAATTAGCGATAACGGTAACCAGTATCGTTATCGCGTAATGATTGAAGATTACCGGCCACTGAATTGGAGCCCCACTAACCGCTTAGGCTTGCAAGTGGGTCAACGCATGGAGTTTGAAGCCAGTCAATTTTTGGATGCACCGCCAGACGGCAGAGCAAACTACTATGGAACGACTTACCTTTATATTGTAGGTGAGGGCTTAGTGCCGTGGGAAACGCGCGGTCGTTTTGAAGACCCTAATTCTGAGCGTGAAGACTCATATCCGATTGCTCGTGCTGGCTGGCTTGGCGGTAAAACCACGCTACCGTACAACTACACTAATGAACCTGATAACCACTTTATGCAAATGGCGACCAATTTATCGAACGTGAATGGCCAAGCCTTTGTTGAAGGGCGCCGCCTCCATCACAGCAGCTTTTTAGACGGTCGTCACGATGAGCGAAACGGTGAAAACGGCGTGTTTAACGATGTTGTTGGGAAGGTGGGTACGCATTACGTTAATGAGAGTTGCGCTGGTTGTCATGTGCGAAACGGCCGAGCGTCGGCACCCGCGGTTGGTGCTTCGCTCAACAAATGGGTATTTAAAGTAGCGGCAGCAGACGGCGCGCCAGACCCTAACATCGGCAGCATTTTACAAGCCCAAAATGTGGGTATAAACAGTAATAATGGGGAAGGGGATGTGGTGATTGCGTCGTGGTCAGAAAACAACGGACTGCGCTCGCCCAACTACAATTTTACTAAAAACAGACCGGCGCGCTTTTCTGGACGCATTGCGCCAAACTTGGTTGGTTTAGGTTTGCTAGAAGCTGTTGACGAGTCGACTATTCTTGCCAAAGAAGATGTTAATGATGCAGATGGCGACGGTATTTCTGGCAAAGCGAATCGAATTAACGACCCCCGCTCTGGACAAACACGACTCGGCCGTTTCGGCTGGAAGGCAGGCGCGTTCAGTATTGAGCATCAAGTGGCAATGGCATTTAATGGAGATATGGGCGTTATGACCACCATGCTGCCAGAACCCGATTGCGGCGCAGCCCAAAGCGACTGTGGTGGTTCAGGTGCTGAAATTTCTGACGATAATGTAGACCTCCTAGTGAAGTATCTTTCTTTGTTAGGCGTACGAGCGCAGCGCAATCTCAATGACCCAGCAGTTAGAAACGGTAAATCGATTTTTACCGATATCGGTTGTGCCTCTTGCCATACACCGTCTATGCAAACTAGTCAGTATCACCCTTTAAGTGAGTTGAGAGACCAAACCATTCAGCCCTATACCGATATGCTGTTGCATGATATGGGCGACGGTCTGGCAGATAACTTAGGAGAAGGTGATGCGAGCGGCGCTGAATGGCGCACCGCACCGCTTTGGGGCTTGGGCCTATCGGCGTGCGTAACAGGCGGCGTACGCAACGATACCGGTGCGCAAGGTGATGAATACTGCACGCCGGATGAAAGCTACCTGCATGACGGAAGAGCTCGCACCATAGAAGAAGCGGTATTATGGCATGGCGGTGAGGCAAGCGATGCTCGTGCGAGGTTCGAAGGCTTAGGTAACGTGCAAAAATCTGAGTTGTTAGCGTTTTTGAAATCACTTTAAGATAAGGAAATCGATATGAAACACTTTACACGTATTGGACTGTTAATAGCGCTTACCTCTTCTTTAATTGGTTTTACGCAGGCTCAAGTATTTCAGGCAGAAGATTACTCAGCCTATAACGACACGACTGTGGGCAATCAAGGCGGTGCTTACCGCTCTGATAACGTTGACATTGAAGCGAGTAGCGAGGGCGGCTTTAACGTTGGTTGGATAGAAGCCAGTGAGTGGTTGGTTTATCCTAATTTAGCCATTCCAAGCTCTGGTGAGTACGCAATTAAACTGCGTGTAGCGAGCCCTAGCGGTGGCGTTGCATCAGTTGACTTAAATGCCGGAGCGATTAACTTTGGCGACTTTGTCATTCCTGCTACGGGAGGCTGGCAGTCTTGGAGAACGGTTGAGCGCAGCGTAAGAATAGACGCCGGAAATTACAATTTAGGCGTTTTTGCGCAAACCAATGGCTGGAACTTAAACTACATAGAGGTGGCAAGACTTGGTTCATCATCACCGAGCATTGTGACGGTGTATGAGCATTGCGACTACGCGGGGTGGAGGGCTTCTTTAGGTGAAGGTAATTTCAATTTAGCTAGCTTAGGGCCGCGCGGTTTTGTCAACGACAAGGCGTCGTCTATCCGAGTTGCGCCAGGCTATGAAGCGGTGTTGTTTTTAGATGATAACTTTGCGGGCCGTACGGTTACCATAAGAGGTGATGACGCTTGCCTAGCGAACAATGGTATGAACGACCTAGCGTCGTCAATTATTGTGCGTCGTGTAAGCAATTCGGGTGGCCAGCCTCAGGGCTTAGCCGCCATTATGAGTGAAGCGCAGTTCAACCAGATGTTTCCAAACCGAAATAGCTTTTATACCTATGCAGGTTTGATTGAAGCTGCTAAAACCTATCCTAGCTTTGGTGGCGCCGGTGATCTTGGCACGCGAAAACGAGAAGTAGCAGCTGCAATGGCCAACTTTCATCACGAAACTGGTGGCTTGTTTTACAAAGAAGAGATTGCGCGAGGAGAATACTGCTCGGGTACAGCCACCCCATGCGGCGTATGTCAAACAGGTAAACGCTATTATGGACGTGGCCCGATTCAGCTCAGTTGGAATTTTAACTACTGCGCGGCGGGGCAAGCACTGGGTTTGAATTTGTGGCAAAACCCCGATCAAGTCGCGCAAAGCGCCACTATTGCTTGGCAAACTGCCTTGTGGTTTTGGATGACGCAAAGCGGCGCGGGGAATGTGTCGGCGCATGATGCGATGGTTCAGGGCAGAGGCTTTGGTGAAACCATTCGCACCATTAATGGCGCGCTTGAGTGCAACGGTGGCAATCCTGCTCAGGTGCAAAGCAGAATCAATGAATATCGCAGGATGATTGCGATATTGGGTGATTCGCCGGGAGCCAATTTGGGCTGCTAAATAAAACCGAGGTTCGCACATCAATGGCAACCTTCGCAAAAGCGTAATTTGATTCGTTTAGGTAGTGAATCTGGCGAGGGGCGTATACTCATTTAAAAGTCGCTTTCGCCATCCTGGCCGCTCATGCGTGCACATCCGTGTGCACGCATGCTTTTAAATGAGTACACGCCCCTCACTTTAACGATTCACTACCTAGACGAAACGTCTCACACCCAGCCGATACGCTACCGTATCAACACATGCGACATTTAAGCTGCTCACGTAGACGACAATAGCTTGCCCAAGCTATAGCTATTCATGCCCTGCGAGAATTATTTCGGTGTTTTCCTGTACCTTTTTGCCGCAAAAATATATCGCTTCATCGCAAAAACATGGCAACTGCCCATTTATCTTAAACAAGTTACTGTTCACCGCATTTGAGTATTTCTTCATTAACAAACATGTAACATTAAACTTAACAAAAAAATTTGTTTTGTTTACAGACACACACATACCCAAAGTCACATCACGATGATGTGTTGGGTGAACACATGGAGAATACAATGGTCGTTAAAATTGTGGATTCAAAAGCAAAAAAATGCTTAATCCCACTTTTTGCATTTGCCCTTTTTGGTTGCGGTGGTGCTGATACTACAACCGACACACAAATCACCGAAATCGACACTAGCCAACCTGTCTCAGATTGGGAATTGGTGTGGAGTGATGACTTTGACGGTACATCCCTTAATCTAAATAATTGGTCGTATGAAGTTAACTGTGATGGCGGTGGTAACAATGAAAAGCAATGTTACACAGACTCAGCAGACAACTTGGTGGTGTCAGACGGCACACTGAAAATCAACGCCCTACCGGCCCCCGACGGTGCGCAACTGCCTTACACGTCGGCCCGTATTAATACCCGCGGCAAAGCTGACTTTAAATACGGTCGGTTTGAGCTTCGAGCGAAATTGCCCCAAGGCCAGGGCTCATGGCCTGCCTTTTGGATGCTGCCTACTGACTACGTTTACGGCGGCTGGCCGAAGTCTGGTGAAATCGACATCATGGAGGCAGTTAACCTCGGTACCGTGGGTGCTGACGGTGTTGAAGAGACGCGCGTGCATGGCACGATCCACTACGGAAACGATTGGCCGAATAACGACAGTTCAGGTACCGAGTTTTTACCACCTGACGGTATAAGTCCCGCTGACGACTTTAATACCTACGCGATTGAGTGGCAAGAAGGCGAAATCCGCTGGTATTTCAATGGTTATTTGTATGCTATGCAGCGAAAATCAGATTTACGCTTGAGCAGTTCCGGCGATGCGATTGGTCTTCGTCACCGCGGATGGTACACCCCGCAGTTCAGCAATGTGACCGGTGAACCCATCATTACCTACGGAACAGAGCCTTTTGATGAGTATTTCCATCTCTTACTCAATGTGGCTGTAGGCGGTAACTGGCCAGAAAACGTAAACTTGGGCGGCATTGACGCGCAGGCCTTTGCGAACGGTCAAACCATGGAAGTGGATTACGTCAAAGTATATCAATGTACCCAAGACCCAATAACAGGCGCGGGATGTGAAACCATACGCCCGGGTTATGATGACCCCGATGATGCCTTTGTTGAAGGTAAAGCGCCAAGCCCGTCGCTACCTACGCCAGAGCGACCAGTACCCATTACTTTCTTTGATGATGCAGAGAACCCTAGTTGGCCTCTGTGGGACAACACAGGCAATTCAACACCTACAGTAGTTATGGATGAAGATGCGAGTTTTGGTTCGGTTGCCGAATTTACAATCCAGACCGATGAAGGCACGGTACTTGGTTTTAACACCCGAATAGCTGACACGCCTGCGATGTATAACGCATCTGCGATGATTGGCGTGGGTAGTCTCTCATTTGATATGAAAGTCGTGTCGCAACCCACATCTGGTGCTCGCTGGTTGGTAAAAATTGAAGCTGATAATGCCAGTTCGGCGGCTGAATTTTTTATTACTGAAAGCAATGAGGGCGTGTTCCCACCCACGGGCGAGTGGCAGCGTTATACCTTTCCCATTAGCGCGCTTGCCGACCGCGGGCTTGACGTAAGTAATATCGATTTAATTATGGTCTTCCCTGAGTGGCAACAAGGTAATGGGGCCACCTACCGACTCGACAATGTTCAGATTGATGTTGACGGCGGCAGCGCATCTCCTGAATTTGTGCTCTTCGATGGCGCAATTAACCCTGATTATTCACTGTGGGATTGCTGCGGCGGCACTACGCCAACCATTGAATTAGATGACGCTCCTTATGGCGAGGTTGCTGAATTTAGAATTAATGATAACAACGGTACCGTATTAGGTTGGGATGCTCGTCCTTCAGAGAATTTTATTGATGCTTCTTCCTTACTGGCAGGCGGTGTTTTCCAGTTTGATATGAAGGTTGTGTCGTTGCCGTCAACCCCTGACACGCCATGGTTACTCAAAATAGAAAGTTCACAATCCACCGTTTTCGCTGAGCTTCCCCTGAGTGAGTCTAAAGAGGGACTTGCGCCTGTGGAGGGCGAATGGCAGCGTTACACCTTTGACCTGACCACCCTAGCCGATGCCGGTTTAGACATCAGCGAAATCGCCGTTGTGATGATTTTCCCCACGTGGCAAACCGGTGAAGGAGCGATATATCGGGTAGATAACGTTAAATTCTTCGACCCTTCAGCAAGCGGCGCGCCCTCTGGTCCTCTAGCGACTATTTTCACCGACGCGTTTACTGTTGAATGGAATCCATGGGATTGCTGTGGAGGTACAACACCCACGCTAGAAATGGATGATCCGGAATACGGCGCAACTACGCAGTTTACTATCGAAAACAACAACGGAACCGTGCTTGGCTACACCGCGCGAGAAGAAGGCGGTATGCCCTTTGATGCGTCGAGCATTATTACAACCGGCGTTGTTCAGTTTGATATGAAGATTGTCACGCCGCCAACGTCAGATACTACTTGGCTATTTAAAGCCGAGTCGAACAATAATCCGGGTGAGTTTGCAGAAGTTGCGCTCAGTGCATCGCAACAGGGTGTTGAACCGGTAGTGGGCGAATGGCAAACCTATACCTTTGATTTACTCTCGCTTTCCGACATGGGATTAGACGTGAGTGCCATTGATGTAGTGATGATATTCCCAGCATGGCAGACCGGTGGCGGCGCCGTGTATAGAGTTGATAATTTCTATATTGGAAACCCCTCAGATATTAGCGGTGATATGAGCGGCGGCGACTCTGGTGCAGATAATGCGGTACTCACCGTGTTTGCCGACCAAGTCAACCAAGCATGGCCGATGTGGGATTGCTGTGCAGGTACTTCACCTACTGTTGAAACCACTGACCAACCTTATGGTGCAGTAGCGCAGTTCTCAATTGGTGACGCCGATGAGACGGTGCTTGGCTTTAATACTCGAAACGCAGACATGAGCGCGCCGTTTGACGCATCGCCAATTGAGGTGAGCGGTCAATTTAGCTTTGACCTTCGTTTAGTCTCAGCGCCAGCAGGCGGTGAAACCGACTGGCTGTTAAAGCTTGAGTCTAACGGCAGTCCATCGCAGTTTGTGGAGCTTTCGCTTAGTAACAGCATTGAAGGTAACTTGCCTGTTGTGGGTGAGTGGCAGACCTATACCTTTGACATGGCTCAGCTGAGCGACAGTTCACTGGATGTCACAGGCATCGATGTAATTATGGTGTTCCCTGCGTGGGGCACGGGTGCGGGCGCAGTGTATCAAATCGACAATATGGTGTTTACCGACAACTAGGTAACGCCAAGATACGCTTTACGCTTTTTATTAAAGGTTTTTGCCTGCCAAGGCGGGCGAAAATCGCATCAAGTTTTCAATATGTAGGAACATTATGAAACATAATAAATTTTTTAGGACTCGTATTTCTGCTGCAGTATCACTCGTGCTAGGGTCGGCAATGATGGGCTCGGCAATGATGGTGCCGGTGCACGCACAAGAAAATGAAACAAATAATCTTGACGAAGAAACCACAGTAGAAATTATAGAAATAAGCGGTATTAGAGGTAGCTTGGCGCGATCTCAAGATATAAAACGCTCGTCGTCGGGCATTGTAGATGCTATCTCGGCAGAAGAAATGGGTAAGTTTCCAGATACTAACCTTGCAGAATCGCTACAGCGCATTACCGGCATTACGATAAGTCGCAACAACAATGAAGGTAGCCAAATCACCGCGAGAGGTTTTGGTCCAGACTTTAACCTCTTACTTTTAAACGGACGGCAAATGCCAGGTACGGGCAATTCACGTTCGTTTAATCTGGAAAATCTATCGTCTGAGGGCGTTAGTGAGCTTTTGGTTTACAAGTCGGGTAGGCCAGACGTACCTAGCGGCGGTTTAGGCGTTACCGTTGATATTCTTACTGCAAAGCCGCTATCGTCACCGGGTTTGAAATATTCGGTGTCGGCCAAAGGCCTATACGACGAATCGAACGTTGAAGGAGACGACGTTACGCCCGAGATAGCGGCTTTGTATAGTCAGACCTTTGCCGACGATACAATTGGTGTGTCGCTATCGGCGTCTTATCAAGAGCGCTCGTTTCAGCAGCAAAGTGCAAATATTCCCGGATGGTTGGCCAACACTGGTGCATTCAGTTCAGCGAGTAGTTTTGTTGATTTGCGCCCTGACGCCATGTCAGAAGAAGAGGATATCGCGGTAAACGGGAATCCGGCGCTTGCAGGTGCGCTTGACGGTAAAGCAGGGCCTACCTTCATGCCACGACAGATATCCTATGATTTACGGGATATACAGCGAGAGCGTACTAATGCTCATCTTACCTTGCAGTGGGCACCTACCGACAATATGACCTTATCGGCAGATTACATGATGGCAGAGTCGCAAACCGCCAATGAGGGGTACGGCTTTGGGATTTGGTTTAACTTTGGCGGAAATGTTGACTCATACGAACTTGACGAAAACGGCACTGCGGTGCGATTTACCGAAGTTGACAACGATTTTGCGCACTCGCGCACATCTGACACCTTGCTGGTTGAGCAAAAATCAATCGGCTTTAACTTTGAGTGGTTTATCAATGACGATTTTGCCGTTGAGCTCGACTATCATGACTCAAGCGTAGAAACCGATAATGGTCTAGACAGCGGCACTAACGCAAGCAGCTTACTGATCATTGCGCCGAATAACATCGTCAATAAAACCTACGATTTCACCAGTGGACAAATTCCTAATTTTGAAATGACATGGCCAAACGGGGCAGCAGAGGCGAGTGCTTCGGATATCGACCCTTTATTTGCTCAGTTTAGTCGCGGAATTGGCGAGTCGGGCGTAAAGCAATTTCAGTTTAATTCTCAATGGACAAACCCGAACGACAGTTTCTTAACCAACGTTAAGTTTGGCCTAGCTCACACCGAGCAGACCTTTGGTGGCCGTTCTGGATTTAGTGGAAATCAGGGGCCAAACGGCTATAACGGCAATCAAGCCATATTCCCAGATAGTATGTTCACACGCGTAGCAACTGACGATTTACTCGACGATTTTGATGGTGGCGGCGCGAACCTCTCTACTAACTATTATTTTGATTGGGACTTAGGTGAGGCACTGTCTAGAATGGCAACGTTCTTCCCAGGATTTACCAGCGATCCTTTCAATGAAAACGGGCAAATCAGTGAAAATGATTTAACCGAAACTACGCAGTCGGCCTACCTTAATGCCAGCATGTATTTTGAAATTGCTGATATGCCCTTAGACGTAAATGTCGGGCTTAGGTATGAAGAAACTGAGGTAGACAGCAATAACCTGCAGCGCGCTGAGGATTTTGTGGTGTGGTCAAATCCTACCGAGTGGCAGTTACGCTTCCAAAGCGGTGGCGATACCTTTGTTAACGGCACAGGAGAGCATGATGTGCTCTTGCCAGCCATAGACTTTAAGCTCGAAATACAAGAAGACCTATTCGCTAGGATGTCATTTGGTAAAACAATTAGCCGTGCGCCTTTGGGCAATCTAAACGTAGGGCGAAGTCTGTCGGCAAACCCAAAACCTGACTCTCGGATAGGTAGCGCTGGTAACCCAAGCCTAGACCCGTTTGAGTCGGTAAATTTTGATGTGGCAGCCGAGTGGTATTACGAGGAATCGAGCTATGTTTCGCTAACGTATTTTAGGAAAGACGTTAAAAACTTTATATCCGATGGCCTAAACATCATTACCGTTGACAACTTACGCGACCCGTTAATTGGACCGCGTGCCAACGCCGCCCGAGCGGCGCTTGAAGCTGAAGGGCTGCCTCTTACCGTGACCAATGTATGGGAGCGGATCATCGCTGACGGCGGTGGGGTAGATGATGCTTGCTGCCAGACGCAAATTGTTCGTCAAAACGCAGATGACCCGCTTATTGAATGGCAAGTGAGTCAACCGGTTAATGACCCCGATTCAAAAACCGTAGACGGTATCGAATTTGCGATTCAGCATATGTTCTGGGATACCGGTTTTGGCGCGTCGTTTAATACCACAATAGTTAACTCAGACACCGAATATGACGTTAGCTTATTGGCGGTGCAATCGCCCTTAATTGGTGTAAGTGACTCGGCCAACATTCAGCTGTTTTATGAAGATGATTCGTGGTCGGTTAAGCTAACTCACGCTTGGCGAGATAGCTATTTAGCCGGTGTGGGCCAAACACAAGGCTCGGCGGATGCACCTCCTCAGTTTATTGAGGAAACTAACATTACCGACTTTAGCGTAAATTATAGCTATGATGAAAACCTAACCTTTTTCCTAGAGGGCTACAATATTACCAACGAGGTAGAAGAGGGATATGGTCGCTACCGAAACCAATTTTTATTTGGTCGTCAATATGGCGCTAGATACGGATTTGGAGCGAGATATTCTTTTTGATAGCAGTGTGTGCCAAGCGAGGGGGTATGGGTAAGAGCAGCCCCTTCGCTTCCTTTAGTGTAAAAGGACAAAGTTTGCTAGTATGAAAAAAGAAGATTGTGATAGCTTTCTAGTGAGTCAGCACATATGAGCAGTATCAGAAATATTATTATTGTTGGGGGAGGCACGGCGGGTTGGTTAACCTGTGCGGTTATTGCAGCCGAACACTGCAGCCACTCTCAACATGGTATTAGGGTAACCCTAATTGAGTCTCCTGACGTCAATACAGTTGGCGTAGGTGAGGGAACATGGCCCACCATGCGCGGTACGCTGCGTAAAATTGGTGTGAGCGAGAGTGAGTTTTTTCAAAAGTGCGATGCTTCGTTTAAGCAAGGAGCAAAATTTGCAAAGTGGGTTACGGGCGAGGACGATGATGCCTATTATCATCCTTTGGTACTGCCCCAAGGCTATGCCGATATAAACCTCGCGCCATTTTGGCAGGCTCATGCTAAACAAACTCCTTTCGCCGATGCAGTGTGCTTCCAAAGCCAACTGTGTGAAAAAGGGCTGGCTCCAAAGCAAATATCTACCCCCGAATATGCCCATGTTGCAAACTACGCATATCATTTAGACGCTGGAAAGTTTGCTAGTTTTTTACAAGAGCATTGCACAAAGAAGCTGGGCGTTGTGCATATTCTTGATCACGTTACCGCGGTTAATTCAAACGAGCATGGCGATATTGCATCAGTCTCGACAAAAGCGAACGGCGATATTTCGGGTGATTTATTCATTGACTGCACGGGCTTTAAGTCTTTATTGCTTGGTGAGCATTTTAATATTCCGTTTAAGAGCTGTAAGTCGATGTTATTTAACGACACAGCGCTAGCTACCCATGTGCCATATTTAAGACCAGATGCGCCAATTGTGTCGCATACTGTGTCGACCGCGCAAAGCGCAGGGTGGATTTGGGATATTGGACTGCCGTCGCGCCGAGGAGTAGGACACGTGTTTTCGAGCGCTCACATAGACGAAAAAAGCGCCGCAGACGAGCTAAGGAGCTACATCCGACAAAGTATAGGGGATGCAGCAGACGACCTAGCATTTAGAAAAATCAAGATTGACCCTGGCCATAGAGAAAAATTTTGGCATAAAAACTGTGTAGCGGTTGGTCTTTCTGCAGGCTTTTTAGAGCCGCTAGAGGCATCGGCGCTAGTGTTAGTTGAACTGTCGGCTGCAATGATAAGTGAGCAGCTACCGGCAAATCGTGAGGTGATGGATATTACCGCCAAGCGATTTAATGAAAAGTTCTTGTATCGCTGGGATAGGATCATCGACTTTTTAAAGCTGCACTATGTGTTAAGCAAACGCACCGATACTCAATACTGGCGAGATAACTGTGAAAAAAGCAGCATGTCAGAAGAGCTTGCGTCGTTACTTACGCTGTGGAAATACCAAAGTCCGTATCATCAGGATTTTACCTATGCCGATGAGGTATTTCCCTCAGCGAGTTACCAATACGTGCTCTATGGTATGGGCTTTGAAACTGAGCTGCCAGAGACTCAGCGCCGGTCACTAGACCAACAGCTTGCGGCGCAGCATATACAGAAAAACCATCAACTCACGCAAAAGCTGCTGCAGGGTTTGCCGAGCAATCGTGAGTTGATTGAGCTTATCAGGCGCTCAGGTCAGTGTGCCGCTTAATTGCTCAGTATGAGCACGTGTTATGTGCGCCGATAGTGCACGCGCTTTTGTTCTGCTGACAAACCGCCGCGTGACACAGAACAAGCGCTCGCAAACTGATAAAACACCGTATTAAAAGGACAAATTGATGTCGTCGCATGAAGTATTAGATAATATCAAACATCAACATCTTAAAGTGATTACCGCACAGCATCCTCGCTATGGCGATACTCACAGCTACGCGACCATTGTGCCAAGCGAAGTCGCCCTTGCTCATTCTGATTATCCTATCTTTTTTCGCAAAAGTAGCGAGAGTAAAAAACTCGAACTGGTTGTTTTATTGGGCCTTAGTGAGCATGAAAACTTATTTTTAAGCTCTCAGGGTTGGGACGCGCACTATATCCCCTTAAGTATTCAAAGACGTCCATTTTTGATTGGTTTTACGGAGCAAAATGGCACTCACACGCCGGTGGTATCTATTGATATGGATAGTCCTCGGGTGAATGAAGATGAAGGCGAGAGCGTGTTCATGCCACACGGCGGTCAAACTGGCTTTTTGCAAGAGGTGAACTCGATATTACTCGCCTTGCATGAAGGACATGAACACACGCGAGGATTAGTGGATGCACTTCTGCGCTATGAGTTAATTGAAACGATTACCCTGTCGTTGCAGTTAGATAATGGCGAAAAGATAAGCATAGACGAGCTACACACCATAAACGAACAGAAGCTCAAAGATTTAAATGACGACGCCATTGTGTATTTGCACAGGCACAACTATATGCAGCTAATATATTTGTTGTTGGCATCGAGCAACAACATCGTAAAACTAATTAAACGTAAAAATGCGCAACTCAAACAAGCGGATTAAGCACGCTGTGTTGGCTTTGACCCGGTCAAGTCTGCAATAGTAGCTAGCATCATATGGAAATTCTCAAACATATAGCCCCAATTAGATGCCAAGTATGCAGCGCGAATAATGGATTACCAGCGTCATTGCTATCTGCAGCAGAGCCTGTGGTATTAAAAGACTATGTGTTGCACTGGCCTGTTGTAAGTGCGGCAAAGCAAGGTAATGCTGCGCTTCAAAAGCTACTTTTGTCTTATTACAACGAAGCGCTTGTTCATACCATGAGGGCGCCGATAGAGGGCACGGAGCAAGCAGCCGGCAAACTATTTTACAATGAGGACTTAAGCGGATTTAATTTTTCACGCGCTAGAGAAAGCTTAAGCACCGTGTTTAGTCAACTTAATGATACCGAACATAGCGCGCAAGAAACGATTTACGTAGGCTCTACTGCAGTAGATTCGGTCATGCCAGGCTTAAGGGATGCTAATGATTTGGCGTTTTTGCGCAATAAAGCCTTGGCCAGCATCTGGATGGGAAATCAAACGCGCATTGCAGCGCACTACGATGCGCCAGATAATATCGCCTGCGTGGTAGGCGGAACGCGGCGCTTTATATTATTTCCAGCTGATCAGCTTCGTAATCTTTATGTGGGGCCCATCGACTTTACACCTGCCGGGCAACCCGCAAGCCTCGTCGATTTTTACTCACCTGATTTTGATAAGTTCCCGCGTTTTAAGTGTGCACTGCAAGCGGCGCAGTATGCTGAGCTAGGCCCTGGGGACGCTATTTATATCCCGCCTAACTGGTGGCACCATGTCGAGGCATTAAGTCCTTTTAACGTATTGATAAACTATTGGTGGCGGCAGGTTGATGACCATGTAGGCGTTCCCAATGACGCCTTGCTCCATGCCATTTTAGCGATTAAATCGCTGCCAAAGCCGCAAAGAGACGCATGGCGAGAGATATTCGATTATTATGTGTTTGGCGATCATGATTTTTCACATATCCCTACGCGTGTTCAAGGACTAATTGGCGAGTTAAGCCCAGACAACGCCAGAAAAATTCGGACTATTTTGCTTAATAAGATAAATCGCTAATGCTCCAGTAGAGAATTAGCCACTCACTATTCATTGCGCATGGTCTTGCGTTCGATATTGACGAGGCGTAAGCGCAAACTGTCGTTTAAACTGGAATATTAAATGCGATGGGCTGGCAAAATTTAGCTCGTAACTTATTTCGGTAATGCTTTTATCACTTTGACTGAGCAGTCGAGCCGCACTATAGAGCTTATGCCGAAGCGTATATTCAGAATATGAGTAACGGTAGGTGCGCTTAAATAACTTAGAAAAATAAGAAGGGGAGATAAAACACAGTGCCGCGGCCTGGGTAAGCGACAGCTCAACGCTGGCCTTATGTTTAAATTTCTCCATGATGGGTTTGAGCTTGTCGTGCTCGGTGCTTACTAAGACCTGTTTGTCGGCCTCTGGGTTCATAGGATGGGCGTGTTCAGCTATCCATAAAATAAGGGTTTTTAACAAAGCCTTACTCAATTCGCTGTTTGCGTCTCGCCGATAGCATTCATGTAGCCACTGAGCCTGCTGTTGTACTGTTTTTATATGCTGTGCGCTGAGCCTTAAGTGCATCCCTTGCCCAAATCTAGAGAGCACAGAACTGATGTTCAATTGCTCTGCCAGTGAGGGTAGAAACTGCAATATATACCAAGACTTACTGCCCGCAGCGCATTCAAAATTGTGCGTCTCAAAGCTCGGTGTAAATACCAAGTCGTTGTTCTCAAGCGTAGACTTGCCCGCGCTATAAAAATAAAAACCGCTGATGTTTTCGAAGATGATTAGCTCATGCACTTCATGAAAGTGCGTAAAGCACGAATAGACATCGTCGTGTCCGTATTGCACTTTATGAATTTCAAAACTGTGATTTTTATCAAGACAAAAAGGCTCGCAATACGCTTTTGTATCTTTCATCAACCATGGTCCTATTTTGATAGTATGAGGCCATAAAAAGCTTATATTAGCTTAATGTGAGCATATTTTTGATATTTTTTGATAATAAACTGACAGTACATGGATGTTTAAACCCGCTATATTAACGCTCAATTGTGCATTTATTAAAGAGCAACTATGCCAGAGGTAAACATTACGGCCAAAGCGTTGATAAGCGATGGCAAGGGTAACTTTCACGTTGATACTATCGCACTAGGCGAATGCGGCGACGACGAAGTGCTGGTAAAAATTGCCGCAGCCGGCATATGCCATACCGACTGGGACGCTATTCAAACCTGGAACAAGCCCTTTATTGTTGGGCATGAGGGAGCCGGCCGTGTGCATAAAGTCGGTAAAAATGTTACGAAAGTGGCCGCTGGCGATCGCGTTATTCTCAATTGGGCAATACCCTGTGGTGATTGTTTTCAGTGCAAGCGCGGGAATGTGCATATTTGTGAGGTGAATTCACCGGTGTGTGGCTGCGACCTATCGGGGCACGCACACATCGAGTCGTCTAAATATCAAGAAAAGGGCATTGAGCGCGCCTTTCATTTAGGCACCATGAGTGAGTTTGCCATGGTAAAGCAAGCTGCTGTGGTTAAACTTGAGCATCATATCTCTCTTACTGCCGCCTCAATCATCGGCTGCGGTGTAATGACCGGTTGGGGCTCGGTGATAAACGCGGCAAAAGTGCAAGCGGGCGAATCGGTGTGTGTTATTGGCTGTGGAGGGGTGGGTTTAAACGCTATACAGGGTGCTAAAAATGCTGGCGCCGCCATGATCATTGCTATCGATATTGCTGCTAACCGCATTGAAACAGCCAAACGCTTTGGTGCAACCCACGGCATTATTGCGAGCAAAGAAGACATCGATTTTGTTGAGGTAAAAGCCAAAGTAAGAGCCCTCACCGAAGGCCGCGGAGCTGATTATGCCTTTGAATGCACCGCCATTCCTGCCTTGGGTTCAGCGCCTCTAGCACTCGTTAGAAATGCCGGTATGGCGGTTCAAGTGAGTGGTATCGAGCAGCGCATAGATTTTGATTGTGAGCTATTTGAATGGGATAAGCTCTACATTAACCCACTTTATGGCATGTGCAACCCAGAGCGCGACTTCACGCGCATTTTAGATCTAAACGCGCAAGGTGAGCTAAAGCTCGATGAACTTGTGAGCAAAACCTACCGGCTTGATGACATTCATCAGGGTTTTGACGACTTACTCAATGGACGCATTGCAAAAGGGGTTGTGATTATCGACAGCAGTGAATTTGAGGAAGGCGCGTAACATGAGTATTTCAAGGGTTGAAGTATCTAATCCGCAATTTGCACCGAACAAGCTAATGTTGCTTACCATTAGCTCAACAAATCTGCATACGCAGAGTGGTAATGTGCAGCAAAAATCCGCTGAGCCGCCGCGCGTTCGTCGACAGGATGTTTGTATATACAACGCCTACAGTGAGCAAAAAAACCTCCCTGTGGTGTTGCTGCTGCATGGCGTGTACGGCAATCATTGGGCGTGGATGTTTTCAGGGGGAGCGCATCTTGTTCTCGATAAGCTGCGCGAACAAGGCTTAAGTGAGTTTGTGTTAGTGATGCCCTCAGACGGCGGCATTTGGGATGGATCAGCCTACTTACCTTTGCGTAAGGGAGGTAATTTTGAGCGATGGATTGTGGATGATGTTATCAGCGCCGTGACACAACACGTTGACTCAGTGAGCGAGAGCAGCAATGTTTATATAGCTGGACTTTCAATGGGCGGCTATGGCGCCTTGCGACTTGGCAGCAAATATCCCGATTTGTTCAGCGGAATATCTGCTCACTCAGCGGTGACCGAATTGGCAGATTTATCACAATTTACTCAAACCGACTTGCGAGCTTATGCCACCGCAGATGACAATGAACCCAGCGTTTTATATTGGATGAAGCAACACAAAAATAGCCTGCCGCCCATTCGCTTTGACTGCGGTAAAGACGACGTACTCTTTGAAGCAAATAAAGCCCTAACCAGTCAAATGAATAAGCTTGGAATTGCACATCGCTTTGAGGCATTTGAGGGCGGGCATGAATGGGACTACTGGCATCAACATCTCGATAAGAGCCTAAAATTTTTTGATGAAATTGAACGCAATAAAGCGGCAGCCCCGAAACAATCAGGCAAAAAGTAAGCAATCAAGCCCTAACAGGAGCGCATAACAATGGAATATATCGATACACCTATGAACGTGTCTGCTAAAGACATTGAAAATTATAAGCGCAATGGGCACGTTAGGCTTAATGGCGTGTGCGACGGCGCTCACATTTCTGCTTTTAGAGAGCAAGTAACGCGCAGTGTTAGCACCCGCAAAGAATCGATAAGTGCAGTGCCTATGGAAGAGCGTGACACATACGGTAAAGCCTTTTTACAAATCATGAATTTGTGGGTAGAAAATCCTGAGCTTGCAAAATGGGTGTTAAGTAAACGCTTTGCCAGTGTTGCCGCGCAGTTGATGGGCGTTGAGCGCGTGCGTATTTATCATGACCAAGCCTTGTTTAAAGAGCCAAAAGGCGGCATTACGCCGTGGCATCAAGACCAACATTACTGGCCGCTGGATACCGACAAATGCATTACCATGTGGATGCCGCTAATGGATATTACCGCGGCAATGGGCACGCTTAACTTTGCCAGTGGAACATCGCAAGTAGGCTATTTAGGGGATATGCCAATTTCAGATGATTCAGAGAGCTACTTAAGCAAGATGTGCGAAGAAAAGGGCTTTGAAATTGTTAACTATGGCGACATGAACGCAGGCGATGCCACCTTTCACTCCGGCTGGTGTTTACATGGCGCACCGGGCAATCATACAAATACCTTAAGAGAGGTAATGACAATTATTTGGTATGAAGACAATGCCCGCATTATTGAGCGTCCAGACCCGCAAAACCGCTGGAATAAGTCGCGCGAAAATGATCTTGCGACTTGGCTTCCCGGCTGCAAGCCCGGAGATTTAGCCGCGAGTAAGCTGAATCCTGTGATTTAGGTGTGTTGGTTTTTACCTTTTTTTTGGCGGCTTGGATTGGCTGAACGTTTTGGCGCGTGCATCTGTTACGCGCTCTTTATGATAGGTAGAAAAAGCTATGTCAGTAAGCTGACGAAAAGCCAAGCTTTCAAATTTGAGTACTCTATACGAAAAGCACGCCAAGTCAGTGATTAAAAATAGGCAGTTGTTCAAAATTAGTTATAGCTTCTATTCAGACCTTAAAACAAATAGTTTTGTCCAAATTTTCAATAATCAAACTGTCTAAATCACTTATTACAATTTCCCTAGTAAACCTATCTTCATAGATTATTCTTGTTAACCTTACCTGCTTTTCAAAACGACCCAATTTGGCAATAGTCTCATATGAGATATTGGATAGCACTCTTACTGATTTTTCTATGTCATATTCTTGAAGTGCATTTTTGTCACTGTATATCAAGAAACTAGGCACCGTGCCTAAGTAACCAAGAATCGTAACTTTTTTACCGATTTGCTGTTTAGCTATATGGATAAACGTTTCAACATTACTTATTTCTGCAACTTTGTCACTTCGTGAGCATGCGCAAAGTAAAAGTAATAGTGCTGTAAGACACACTTGATTTAGTTTCGAAAAACACATAATTCCCGCGGTATTAGTGCACTTTGGCTCATACAGTTTGACATGTACTTGAGAATTGAAGTACTTTAAAAACCTACCCACATGCAGGCATGCAACAGAATTTCAGTTAACCCAACACAATATAATAAATCAACAACGAATCTTTTTTTAAACTGAAACTGTTGGTAGGTTTGTAATTTCAACAACCATGGACATCATTAATGTTTACACTTACGCGTAATTTTGCACTGTTTACGGCTGTATTTTTATTGGCTAGCTGCTCTCAAAACGAAGCTCAAAACGCCAATCAACAGCAAGCACCTGAGGTTGACGTCGCCCTTCCCCTCTCTGCAACTGTCACATCTTGGGATGAATATTCGGGACGATTTGAGGCAATTAATGAGGTCGAAATAAGAGCAAGAGTGAGTGGTTATGTCGAGTCTGTGAATTTTGTTGATGGCCAGCAGGTAAACCAAGGGGACGTGCTTTTTGTAATCGACCAACGCCCTTTTCAAATCGCGTTAAAAAGTGCTGAAGCCACCTACGATTTAGCAAAAAAAGAATTAGACCGTGGCTTAGAGCTTCGGCAAAGAAACTCCATATCGCAAGAAGAAGTTGACCGTCGTAAAAACGAATTAGACCAAGCAGAAGCTGCCCTTGCTGCCGCTCGCCTCGACATGGAGTTTACCGAGGTAAAAACGCCCATAACAGGCTTAGTGAGCCGTGACTATGTGAATGAGGGCAATTTAATTTCAGCAGCGAATGCTACCTTGCTTACTACGGTGGTTACTATCGACCCTATTCATTTTTACTTTGAGGCGGGTGAGTCTGACTTTTTACAATACGCGCGGGCATCACAAACAGGCGCTAGAGAAAGCTCTCGCACTGCGCCAAACCCTGTAAGAGTGAAACTGCAAGATGAAGATGATTTTATTCATGAAGGCGTCATGGACTTCGTCGACAACCGCTTAGACAGAAGTACCGGCACGATTCAAGGCAGAGCGATACTTGAAAATGACAATGGACTGTTAATACCCGGTATTTTTGGTCGAATTCAATTGCTATCTCGAGAGAAAGACGAGGTCATGCTGCTCCCTGACGCTGCATTAAATAGTGACCAAAATCGCCGTTTTGTTTACATCGCCGACGAAAATGACACTATCACCCGTAAATATGTTGAATTAGGAAAATTACACACGCCTGAATTACGCATTATTAAAGCTGGCTTAAACGGTGACGAAAGAGTTGTGGTAAATGGTTTGATGAGAGTAAGAGATGGTGCGAAAGTTGCGGCCAATGAAATCAATCTATCAGCTCAGTATTCGCTGTAGCCGGAGGCGAATATGTCAATTTCACAATATTTTATTAGTCGGCCCAAATTTGCCACTGTATTAGCCATTATCGTCATGATTGTTGGTGGTTTATCTTATTTCTCATTGCCGGTAGAACAATTTCCACAAGTGGCACCGCCAACCATTCAGGTCGTAGCCACTTATCCAGGCGCTAACGCCGACATTGCTTCTAAAACCGTTGCCACGCCAATAGAGCAAGAGATCAACGGCGTTGAAAATATGCTTTATATTTCTTCACAATCTACCGCTGATGGAAGGGTCACTATTACTGTTACCTTTGCACTGGGCACAGATTTAGATACCGCACAGGTGCAGGTTCAAAACCGCGTTGCCATTGCTGAGCCGCGACTCCCTGAAACCGTGCGTCGACTGGGTGTGACCACGCTGAAAAATTCCCCTGATCTGATGATGGTTGTGAATATGTATTCGCCCGACGAAACCTATGATCAGACCTACATTGCCAATTATGCAACCCTACAAATTCAAGACCAGCTTTCTAGAATTGACGGTGTGGGTGATATTTTAATCTTTGGTGCAAGTCAATATTCTATGCGAATTTGGTTGGACCCCGATTTGATTGCCTCGGTTGGCCTTACTGCCGGTGAAGTAGTGTCATCATTGCGAACGCAAAATATTCAGGTGGCCAGTGGCACACTAAATCAAGCGCCTGTAGCAGCCGGCCAGACTGCCTTTGAATTAGCCGTGCAAACTCAAGGACGACTGGAAGAGCCCGAGCAATTTGAAAACATCATTATCAAAAACGAAAACGGCAGAATTGTTCGATTAAGAGATGTAGCACGCGTAGAATTAGGTGCTGAGGCCTATACTACTCGAGGCTATTTGGGCAAAGACAAAGCCATCGCTATGCCTATTTTTCAGCGCCCTGGCTCCAATGCGCTTGAAACCGCCGATGCCGTTAAACAAGTTATGGAAACGGTGTCTAAAGATTTCCCGCCAGGCTTAGTCTACGATATTGTGTATAATCCAACTGAATTTATTGAAGCCTCCGTCGCGGCGGTTGAAATGACCATTTACGAGGCCGTCGCACTAGTGGTACTGGTGATCGTGCTGTTTTTACAAAATTGGCGCGCTGCGCTTATTCCGATTTTGGCCATACCCATTTCTTTAGTCGGCACCTTTGCGGTAATGAGCGCCATGGGCTTTTCAATTAATAATCTAACGCTCTTTGGCCTTGTGCTTGCCATTGGTATTGTGGTGGATGACGCGATTGTGGTGGTTGAAAACATGGAGCGTTTGATGTCTGAAAAAGGACTCAAACCTTTGGAAGCTGCCCGACAAACCATGGATGAGGTAGGCGGAGCCTTAGTTGCAATGGGACTGGTACTGGTTGCCGTGTTTTTGCCCACCGCCTTTGTTGGCGGCATTTCAGGCACCTTCTATACGCAATTTGCTATCACTATAGCCACCGCAACTTTAATATCGGTTACAGTTTCGCTAATTTTAAGCCCCGCGCTGTCTGCGATTTTCTTCAAACCTCACGAAGAAAAAGAAAAGAAAGGCTTCATCAATGCTTTTTTTAATGGTTTTAACCGCATTATGGATAAAACCTCTGCTGGCTACGGCAAACTGGTGTGTAAATTAGTGCGTTGGGGGCCTATCGCCGTTGTGGTTTACATCGGTTTGATGGTGCTTACCGCATATCAATTTAATCGTGTTCCACAAGGTTTTATTCCTGCACAAGACCAAGGTTATGTCATCATTGGCGCCCAACTGCCCTCCGGTGCATCCTTAGCAAGAACTGACGCTGTTGTTAACGAAATAGTAGATAAGGTATTGGGCATCGATGGTATTGCAAATGTCGTCGCATTTACTGGTTTTTCTGGCGCCACCTTCACGAATGCATCTAATTCAGCGGCTATGTTTCCGACACTTGAACCTTTCGATATTCGCCGAAGCAAGGGCATCATCTTTGATCAATTGGTGGCGAATATTCGCGCTGAAATGTCATCCATTAAAGAAGCCTTTGTCGTTGTGATCCCACCACCCGCCGTGCGCGGTATCGGCAACGGTGGCGGTTTCAAAATGATGTTGCAGGACACCCGCGGTAGGGGCTTAGATGTGCTTGAAGGCGCTATGTGGCAACTCGCCGGAGCGGCTAATCAAGAGCCGGCAACAACAGCAGTATTTAGTTTTTTTGAAACTAATACTCCTCAGCTCTTCGCTGATATCGACAGAGCGCGAGCCGAAAGATTAGGTGTGCCTGTGTCAGAAGTATTTAACGCCCTAGAAGTGTACCTTGGCAGTGCATTTGTGAATGACTTTAATTATTTAGGCCGTACATTTAGAGTAACGGCTCAAGCTGACGCACCCTATCGGATGTCGCCAGATGATATTAGCCAGATACGAGTTAGAAACAACCAAGGTGACATGGTTCCGCTGAGCTCCATTGCTACCTTTGACTATCAAGCTGGTCCATCGAGAGTACCCCGCTATAACCTATACCCTGCGGCTGATTTGCAGGGTGACGCTTCACCTGGTTTTAGCACAGGCGAAGCCCTCTCGACCATGGAACGACTCGCGGATCAAATTTTGCCAGACGGCATCAGCTACGAATGGACAGAATTAGCCTATCAGCAAAAACAAGCTGGCAACACAGGTATGTTTGCCTTCGCCTTTGCGGTTTTATTCGTGTATTTATTATTAGTGGCTTTATATGAGAGCTGGACAACG
Source organism: Glaciecola siphonariae (assembly GCF_042652645.1). NCBI lineage: Bacteria > Pseudomonadati > Pseudomonadota > Gammaproteobacteria > Alteromonadales > Alteromonadaceae > Glaciecola > Glaciecola siphonariae. The sequence goes on along the minus strand of NZ_JBHSGU010000002.1, from coordinate 1,357,777 downwards.
CCGCTTGCTGTCGTGTTAATCGTACCCATGTGCTTGCTCAGCGCCATTGTGGGAGTGAGCCTGATGGGCATGGACAATAACATTCTCACTCAAGTGGGATTGATTGTATTGGTTGGCCTTGCCAGTAAAAACGCTATCTTAATTGTGGAATTTGCCAGACAAAAAGAAATGGAGGGGGAATCGCTTTACAAAGCCGCGTCTGATGCAGCAAGCATGCGCTTACGGCCTATATTGATGACATCTTTTGCCTTTATTTTAGGCGTGATTCCATTAGTTGTTGCCACCGGAGCGGGCGCAGAAATGCGACAGGCACTCGGCGTCACAGTATTCAGCGGTATGTTGGGCGTGACCTTTTTTGGTTTGATTTTTACACCCATTTTTTATGTACTGTGCCGCAGAATGTCGATGTTTTTTAAAGGTGAAAGGTTTGAGGAAACACAGTCTTGCTAAGGCTGATATACCGACATCATAGGTGTTTGACGTAGATTCCAAAAACTAACTTCCATACTAGATTATCGAAAAGACTTTACAGTAAGACATTTCGTTTAGCATAGTGGCTGAAAGATGACTTTAAGTTAGTTAAAGATTTCAACAAAATTCAATTAAAGATGTAGTGAAGTGGTTAAGTGGACAAAGCCTGTCTATAGTAAAGGTTATATACAAAATTAACCAAGAAACTGAACGACTGATTTTGTTTTTTGTCCTTTTGGGTACACATGACTCACTATTTTATTAAAAACGAACGGTCACAAGCGAAAGATACACTCAAAATTTGCCACAAAATCCCAAGTCAAAATCGCCCAAAAAATGGCCACCCCTAGTGGACTTGAACCACTATCAAAGACTTAGGAGGTCCTCGTTTTATCCAGTTAAACTAAGGGGTGGAATGACTGGTATTCTTCATCAAATCTACTGTAAAAACAAGTTTTTGCATTCAAAAACAGTCCTTTAATATTTGCTATTAAGCCTCATTAGTGCTTTGCGTGTGCAATAGCAGTTGAATCACTAAAATCCCTCGTTTATCCTCACTCAATCATTACATTCTGTTTATAAATTATAATCACAAAAAGGCATTCTTTTGAAAAAATTCATTGCTCTCGCGCTAACGCTAAGCGCATTAATCGCTTGTTCAGATGCTAATGTAAATAAACCTACAAAAGTAGAGGAGCCAGTGCCTCAAAAAGCGCAAGCTGTTCGCAGTATTGACGACATAGCCACTGACTATGTCAAGCTGGTATTAAGTGTTGGGCAATTTGATGCTGATGTCGTTGATGCTTATTACGGGCCAGGCTCTCTTAAGCCAGCGCCTGTGCAAGAAGGCGCGCACTTTCCATTCCAAGCATTTAACAAACAGGCAGAAGACTTAATGCAAGCCGTGTCTGAAATTGATGTAAACACTCTATCGCAAGAGCAACAGGCAAGATTGGCCATGTTTCAAAAACAGGTGCGCGCGGTTCATACCAAAATAAATATGCTCGGCGGTGAAACCTATAGCTTTGATGAAGAAGCACAGCTGCTTTACGATGCGTTGCCGCCAAACAACGACTTATCGTATTTTGATGCCTTGCTAAACGAGCTTGACGCCTTGCTTCCGGGGGAGGGCGAACTATCTGAACGCTACAATGCCTTTAATAGCCAATTTATTATTCCAAAGGATAAAATTGATGTGGTTTTTCGCGCCGCCATAGAGGAAGCGAGACAAAGAACAAGTGAACATATCACTTTACCAGAGAATGAGAGTTTTGTGCTTGAGTACGTCACCGACAAAGCGTGGTCGGGATACAATTACTACCAAGGTAATGCGCAAAGCTTAATCCAAATTAATATAGACCTGCCGATTTATATCAGTCGTGCAGTAGATCTCGCCGCACATGAAGGCTACCCGGGACATCACGTCTTTAACGTATTGCTTGAACAAAACTTGGTTAACAAAAAAGAGTGGATAGAATTTTCGGTTTACCAGCTATTTTCACCGCAATCTCTTATTGCAGAGGGTAGTGCAAATTACGGAATAGACGTGGCTTTTCCTGGAGAATCGCGTCTTGCCTTTGAAAAAGAAGTTTTATTTCCACTCGCCGGTTTAGACACTTCGAAAGCGGAGCTTTATTACAAGGTAGCAGATATTTACAGCAAGTTATCTTACGTTGGGAATGAAGCTGCTCGTCAGTACTTAAATGGCGAAATCAATGCTGATGCGGCGGCAGATATTCTACAAAAATATATGCTCAACTCACCTGAAAGGGCCGCTCAACGAGTGCGGTTTTTCGACAAATATAGAAGCTACGTGATTAACTACAACTTAGGGAGAGACTTGGTTGAAAGCTACGTCATTCGTCAAGGCGGCACTGAAAACAATACGCAAAAGCGCTGGACCATATTCGAGGAATTACTTAGCAATCCAAAAACGGCGAGTATGATTTCTGAGTGAGTATTGACTCAGTACTTGCACAAGTACTCACATTAGCTCTCACATAAATACTCACTTAAGCGCTCATACAAGCCTTTGTAAATAAAACAAGTCAGCGTCGCATCAGCCTGCGAGGCTTTTTTTTCTGGTGTGATTTATCTCGCTCTTACAAAAACTCTCACGAACCTCATTTTAACCATTTCATAAATCCGTAAAAAAGATGTCACCGATAGGTCACATTTGATTCACTAAACTGACATTTTTCTCATTCACTCTTTGTGTCACTAATTTATGTTTTTTACGTTAAGGAAAAATAAAAATGACACAAGGTAAGCTTAAAGCTCTCAGTACAATAGCCGTGCTTTGTTTTGCACTTTCAGGCTGTGTTTTAGACGGTGACGACGGTGAGGCTGGCGCAACCGGTCCTGCTGGCGTAGCAGGTGCGAACGGTGCAGATGGTCAAGACGGCACAAACGGAAGCGATGGCGCTAATGCGCCTATCAGCCTGAATGCAACACTTATCGGCAGAGCGGTATTAAACCCTGCTGACCCTGAAGGAGCGGCCGAGATTGTTGCCTATCAGGCAAGTAAAGCTTGGGTATATGCAGTGAATAGTTCAACTGACCCCGTCGTAGTGGAAATACTTGATATAAATAACGTTGACGGCGCCGCCCTTACGCCCGATGCCCAAGGCATTTTTACCAATACTAATTTGGACCCTGCCATTACGCTGGATGTTAACGCGTCGAGCGGTCTAACGGGTGAAGCCAACAGCATAGCGTTCGATAACAATAACGACGTGCTTGCGGTGGCGGTTGCCGCTGAAGATACCGGTGTGCGAGGGCATATCGCCTTTTATGATGTATCAGGCGCACAACCGGTGTTTTTGAAAAACGTAGAAGTTGGTTTTTTGCCAGACAGCGTAGTTTTTACGCACGACGGCAACAAAGCGATAGTGGCAAACGAGGGTGAGCCATCGGGAGACTACAGCGTTGATCCAATCGGCAGTATTTCTATCATCGAATTAACAGGCGGTGTGCCCGCAGATAATCACATTGAAATCACGTTCGAGTCAGTCAATCAGGCCGCACTAGAGGCGCAGGGCGCTATTTTCGCTAATCCCGACGGTCGTACTATTAACGGTAATCTTTACGAGGCATCTGTTGCAAAAGACCTTGAGCCTGAATATGTTGGCGTGAGTGAAGACGACGCTTTTGCGTTTGTATCTATTCAAGAGGCTAATGCGTTGGCGATTGTTGATTTATCAGATAACACGCTATCTGGCGTTATCGGGCTAGGATTTAAAGAGTGGGCCATGTTGAACCTAGACGCCTCAGATAGAGATGGTGGCGTTAACTTCAAGCAGTATCCTGGCCTCTACGGCATGTACCAAGCTGACACGGTAGATAGTTATGCTTGGAATGGCGCTAACTTTATTGTTACCGCCAACGAAGGTGACGGCAGAGAGTACTTTTTTGACGCAGCCGATGAAGCAGCTTGTCTTGCCGCAGGTGGACTGGAATTTGATGAAGACGACGGATGTTTGGCGTTCATCGATGAAATTCGGGTAGAAGACCTAACGCTCGGCAGTAATTTCGACTATCTCAACAACGATGATAATGACATTGGTCGATTATTGGTTACCACGTTTAAAGGCGCGACAGATGGATCTGTTGACGGCAGCGGTATTTTTGATGAGCTATACACTTATGGCGCCCGTTCATTCACAATTTGGGATGCGAACGGACTCGTAGTGTTCGATTCGGGGGATGACATGGAGCGTATAACGGCGTCAATTTACGGCCCATTGTTTAACAATAACAATGATGAAAATGAAGGTGATACTCGCTCAGATGCGAAAGGCCCAGAGCCTGAAGCGTTAACGCTAGGTAAAATCGATAATCGACAATATGCCTTTGTTGGCCTTGAGCGCATGGGCGGTGTCATGGTTTACGATATTACCAACCCTTACAACGTGCAGTTTATTAGTTACTTCAACAATCGTGGCGTGGAGGAAGGCGCGGATATAACGGGCGATTTGGCACCTGAGGGCATGACCTTTATTGATGCTGCTTCCAGCCCAAGCGGTGAACCGCTTCTGGTCATCGGCAATGAAGTGTCAGGCAGCGTATCTATTTGGTCTCTTTCAGTTGAATAGATAAGCTGTTCAATCGTTAAGCTGTTCACTAGTTAAGCTGTTCAATAGTTAGGAAAACTACCCCTAGCCGGCACTGCTGATGCGGTGCCGCGTAAGGCCATTTAACGCGCAAACGTGCGATGTGACTCACACAATTTATGATTGGTAATAGTGCTCATACAAACACAGCGTTTTTTTAACCACCGATTTCACATAAGCCTCTTGCTGCTCGTCACTCAGTCTGAAATCTAAGTTCATTAAACTACGCGTGTGTAAATCACCCTTCAAAAAGGTATAAAAATCAATAGCTAAAGCGCGAGCGGTATGTTCATTTAGGCTGCCTTTAGACATCGTGCATAAAACCTCAGTTAAGGCATTTACGCTCGCCCTCGGGCCTGCTTCATAAAATAATTCGGCCACCCTTGGCGCATTGCTCGCCTCTGCAATCACAATGGAATAGGTAGCAATTACCACTTCGTCATGCAGCAAGGCAAGAAACTTATTCGCAATGAGGGTAAGGGCGGTTTCTAGAGACGATTCGTTGTTCGGGAGTTCTTCGGTAGTGATGAGGTATTCTTTGCACTTATTTGATATCACCGCTGAAAACAGCGCATCTTTACTTTGATAGTGCGAATAAATGGTTTGTTTAGACACCCCAGAGTGCTTTGCCACCTCTTCCATTGAGGTTTGTTTTACTCCATTTGCCAAAAAGAGCACTTGCGCCGAATGCAATATAGCCTCGCGTTTCTCTTTGCTTTTTGGACGGCCTGCTTTGGGTGCTTGCATATTTCTTTATTTAATTAATAGACTACTCGGTTTAGTAATATGAGTTTATGCTATCTGAGTAAATAGGTCAAAGCTTGGGAATGTTGCGCGCCAGTCTATTTTGAGCGAAGCGTTGCCAACATATCGTCTACACGGCGTTTAAGCAGTTTGCCATTGCTTTCTCTGGGAAGTGCGTCCACTACATAGATAGGGCGGGGCACAAATGCGCTGTCTAAATTAGTTTGTAGATATTGCCTAAGCATGGTTTTATCAATACCTTGTTTTAATGCCACTAGCGCACATAAACGTGTGTTGTCTTTATTTGAATCGGGCATAACTATTACGCCGTCTTGTAAGCCGTCAAAGCATAAAAGTACCTTGTTTATCTCTAACAAAGAGCCCCGCTTGCCGGCGATTTTAATCAAATCTGTTGCTCGGCCAGAGAGCGTAAAATGTGTATCGCCATGCATTTTTATCCCATCTTGAAGCGTCACGTCTCCTGGAATATGCTCGGCGCTAGCAATTGTGCTAACGCCTTTTTGAGTAAATTCAATACCGTCAAACTTATTCCAATTTTCTTGTTTAACCGTTCGTCTAACTGCCATCGAGCCTACTTCGCTGCATCCGTACACTTCTAGCAGAGGCGCTGAAAATTGCGTCTCTACTTGCTGAGCAAGTTTCGTGGTGAGAGGTGATGTGGCGCATAGCAATGAAAACAAACTTAGAGGCTCGGCGGTATGGGTGTTGTTGTCGCTGCTCGCGAGCGCTCTTAAATGCACAGGCGTAGAGGCCAATAAGCGAGGTGCTGGCAAGTCGCGCAATACCTGCATAATATCTTGAGGGAACAGCGGCTTAGCATCACTCACACATACATTTTGAAAAAGCGGCATTAAAATCGATGTCTCAAGGCCCCACATGTGCTGCGCCGGCATGGTCGCTAAGGTGTAAACCGTTTCGCTTGTTGGGGGGATCATGTATCGATAGTTAATATTTGTGCTGCGATGAAGCGTATGCCAATACTTGTTGTTGGGGCTTGAACTGCCTGTAGAGCCAGACGTAAAGCTGATGCAGGCGAGGTGGTCGTTATCAATTTCAGGTATAGATAAAGCGCCATTTTTGGCTTTATCTAGCGCATGCTTAAACGAAACAGCACGCAAATCAATGCTCGGCATCGATTCATCGATAGTGGCCCCGTCGTGAATAATGTATATGCCCGGATAGTCTTGGCTTAGCTGATGCTGCGTCGACACATTTTTATTAGGTGGCAATAAATTGGTGTGCCCGCGCGTGATTGCTGCGCAAAAGCCGACCATGAATAGATAGCGATTCTCACATAAATTTATTGCATACGAACCTCGTGCTAACAGCGCTGCGAGCGCTTGCACATCCATTAAAAAACGCTCGGTATTGACGACGCCGGCTGCCAATCCAAAATTAGCAATGGGCTTTGATAAATAAGCGATTGGTGCGTCAGGTTCGCGCGCGACTAGCGCAAATGTATTCATGATTTACTACTTAAGACTGAGCGTTGTGTTACTTATTACTTTCAACAAAAGCGGTGAGCGAAGCGAGGTTTTTAAAAGCTTCTCGAGTGGCTTCATCTTCGGCTTTCATTTGCACGCCGTATTCTTGGGAAATGGCCAGCGAGATTTCGAGGGCGTCGATGGAGTCGAGTCCAAGTCCGTCGCCGAATAAGTCTTCGTTCGGGTCAATTTCATTGGGCTCCATATCTTCTAGGTTAAGTGCCTCTACTAACAGGGTTGCCATTTTCAGTTCGGCGGGTGAGTGAGTAGTCATTGTGAGTCATCCCTTGGGCTGTGTTTTCTTTATTTTCTAGGGTCACTAGTTTAAACTAAGGGGAAATTAAACACTAATTTTATGCGCCGATATGCTGGTAAAATCGCCGGTATGTTAAAAACACGCGGTAAAAGCGTTAATCTTTTTTTGTTGAACATCCACAGTCGTAATCCTGCCTATATTATGTTGACCCAACGTTATTCATCTGTGCCTTGTGCTGAGCTATTGAGCCAAGACAGCACCTTAGTTGTTATGCCTCTGTCTGGGCGCTGCGAGCGCACTGAGCCTGGTCTGATTTATACCGGTATTGATAGCTGCCCCAAGCACAGCGAGCCACCAGAGAACAGCGAGTCACCAGAGCACAGCGAGCCACCAGAGCACAGCCCGCCATTAAACGAGCTATGGCAAGTTGAAGGACCTGTTGTACGAGGTCGGTCTGAGCATTGCGATTGGTCAAAAAACGCCGATGTGATGTGCGTTGCCCGTTGGTTAGATGAAAGTGAATGCGACGATATTGAAGCCTCGACGCGCCGGGCGTATTTGTCGATAATGTCGGTACTCAAGGCACATGGCTTTGCGCATCTATTTCGGTGTTGGAACTACCTGCCTAGCATTAATGAAGGGGAGGGTGATGAGGAAGTGTACAAACGCTTTTGCGCGGGGCGTTTAGCGGCGTTTGAGGCCTTGGGCATTGCGCCGAGTCAATTTCCGGCGGCGTCTGCTTTAGGGCATCATGGACGCGGTGCGGTCATCTATGTGTTTGCCAGCCACAGTGCGCCGCAGCATTTTAAGAATATTAAGCAGGTAAATGCTTATGAATATCCGCGTCAGTACGGCATTGGCAGTCCGTCGTTTGCTCGGGCCACGGCGCTGTCGTTAGCGTCTATGGGAGGTGGTGAGTCCTCGACGCACTTGTTTATCTCAGGCACCGCCAGTATTGTGGGGCATGAGACGGTATCGGTGGGCGATGTGCAGGGGCAGTTGCACGTCACAGGAGACAATATTGCACATTTATTAGCGCACGCCAACCCAGATAATAAACGCTTGTCGGCCTTGAAGGTGTATGTGCGTCATCAGGCGCATGTGAGCGAAGTAGAGCAATGGCTGAACAAACAATACGCGGGTGTCGATAGGGTAATCACCTTGGCCGACGTTTGTCGCAGCGACTTACTGGTAGAAATAGAATGCGTGTGTCAGTAGGGGCTAGAATGCTAATAAGAAATTGTGACATCGCTTGGCCAATACCCGCAGCCAATAACACCAATTTATCAACAAGCATTAGACAGCAGATTACGGTCAGGTAAAATAAGCGGCAAAGCGAATATCTTTAACATTAGTACTTTTACACAAACTTTTACACAAACAATGCAGTGAACCTTATTTATGAATGCACAAAAAGAACAAATACTTGCTCAAATAAAAGAAATCTTGGTAGATATTTTTGAGCTCGACGAAGAGGCTATCGTTCCAGAGGCGAAGCTCTACGAAGACCTAGATATTGACAGTATTGACGCGGTCGACTTGCTCATAGACCTCAAGAAAAAAATTGATGTGGATATTTCTGCTGAGCAGTTTAATCAGGTAAGAACGATTCAAGACGTGGTTGACGCATTCGCTGAGCTATCGAGCGATGCAGAACAGCCAGTCGATAGTCAGTTGAACGAGAAGTAGGCGATGAAGCCAGTCGCATTAGAGTTCGAAATTCCTTTTTTTGATGTCGACTCATATCGAATCGTTTGGCACGGTAACTATCCAAAGTATATTGAGATGGCGCGCTGCGCGCTGCTAGAAGAGGCGGGCTGTCCGTACGCTGTTATGGAAGAAAATGGCTTCTTTTTTCCCATTGTTGATATCCAAGTTAAATACGTAAAGCCCCTAGTATTTAACCAAAAGGTAAAAATAGAAGCGTGGTTTGTTGAGTTTGAGCATCGCCTCAAAATTAACTACGTCATTAGAGACCTTGCGAGCAATGCTATACATACCAAAGCACATACCACGCAGTTTGCTATTTCAATGCCCGATCACATTACCCAATATGAGTCGCCTCAGTTTTTAAAAGATATTGTGGGTAAGTACCTCAACGAGTACACAGATGATTAAGAGCACTGGTTTTGTTTTGTCAGTTTTATTGTTCTTAGTCAGCGGTATAACGCACGCAAACGATAGCGCGCAAATAAACGAACAGGCTATGTTGGCAGAGGTATTTCCGAGTAGCTGTGACTTTTCTGGTGATTTTACGCAAACTAAGCACATAGACGGCCTTCCTATGCCGATTAAATCGACGGGAGATTTTTTCTTCTCCTGCGGCTTAGGATTAATTTGGAACGCAAACACGCCGTTTTCTGAAGTCTTGTTATTTGCCAACGCGACCACGAACTTTCGGATTGATGAAAGCGGTGAAATTGAGGCGCTATCGGGCAAAGTACGCTACGGTATGTCGAAGATATTTTTGCGCTTACTCAAAGGTGACGTTGAATATTTTGCAGATGAGTTTTCTGTTAACTTGCTTGAAAACGGCGCGGTGACGCAATTGATACCTGAAAGCGAGTTTATGCGCCAAGGTATCAACAATATCCTAATTAAAAAAACACAAAGCCCGCAGCAACCACTCATGCTGAACATTGATATTCAAGACGCTACTGGGCAAGTGACGAGCGTTGTTATTGATAATATCAATGAGTATTCAGTAAGCGGCAAAAAGCAGGCCTTTGAGCAATGTAAGCAAGTATACCCATCACCCGCTCAGTGGTGCAGAATGTTGCGCTCTCCGTGGCGATTTGAGAAATAGCCATTAACTTACAAAACACTCTCAAATCACCGTCTGACGTTCACCTTTGGTTGATTGACTCGCAAAGCGTTATCTCACATCGTTTGGTCGATGAATATAAGAGCGTGTTGTCTGAGGCAGAGAATGCGCGAATGTTGTCGTTCAAATCCACTCAGCGTCAACAACAATATTTAATAGCTCGCGCATCTCTTCGGTTCATACTCTCCTCTTATTTGCCCAGCATCAGCCCTCAAGCGGTGAACCTCAACATCAATCGTTTTGGAAAACCATTACTTGGCGATAATGACAATAAGCTTCATTTTAATGTGTCTCATAGCCAAGATAAAATTCTGATAGGTATTGCATCTGACCGCCGTATTGGTGTGGATATTGAGCATATCAATGCTAAAAGAAACGTCGAACGTATTGCAGAGCATTATTTCCATCCCAGAGAGTGGCATTGCGATGCTTTACCATCAGTCGATTCTGTCTGCTACTTTTATAAACTTTGGACATTGAAAGAAGCGTTCGTAAAAGCTGAGGGGAAAGGGAGAGTAGTGATAGACTCAAGCATATATTTTGATTTAACTTACACCGACAAGCCTCGTTTATGCCACAGCGACAGTCAAAAGGTAATCAGCCAGTGGGCCTTTGCTCACAAAATGCTCTTGCAAGACTATTCTCTCTCAGTTGCTAAAGAAGTCGCAAGTGAGGATGATGCCATTGAAATATCCCTTACAGAGGTAGTTCCTCAGCATTTTACCTCTCACGAAAAGTCTTGGTCGCTTAAGATATAAATCTAGGTGTGACACAGATTCACTCTTCTTACGATTTTATAGCTTAATCTTTTTCATTCGCTTGGCGTAAACATTAGCATTGAAATAAGCCTAAATTTGACTATGTTTAGTTGAAAGTAGTGTTTTGGCAAATCGCATAAGTTACATGGGGGCTGCGTTTGAAAACATCGAAATCATGGATGATTTCGACGAGCGCCCATGGATGGGTTTACAGCGCTTTTCAAACGCAGTCCCTCCTTGTGAGTTACTATAGCGCAGGTGTCTAACAATTCTTCATCAAAACATGGCGTTGAACTTTAAATTCATGCAAAGAATAGTGAGGCATTGATTGAGAACAATTAACCAACGAACTTTCTTTTTAGGTTTAGCCTTGTTTTTATTTGTGCTGGTAAGTTCAGGGTGTGCCTCCCATACCTATGTTGAGCGCAGTACTTATGAACAAATATACAGCCCTGCGATGGGTCGCGAAATGGCTTATTCTGTGTATACGCCGGAAAATTGGACACCTTCTGAGTCACTTCCGCTCATGGTTTTACTGCACGGTGCGCGTGATGATCATAAGAGCTTTGATAAATTTGGAGTTGGCTTAACGCTCGATAAAGCGATTGCCGAAGGGCGAGCGCCGCGCATGATTGTCGTCTCCCCAAACGGTGAATTAGGTTTTTGGGAAAACTGGCACGATGGCTCTCGGCTTTACCGAGACTGGGTTGTAAAAGACCTAATGCCGCATGTAAGCAAGCAATATTCAAGTTTACCATGCCCTGAGTTTTGCTATATATCGGGCATATCTATGGGCGGTCATGGTGCTATGCGTTTTGCATACTACGAGCCGAATACATTTAGCAGTGTTGCCGCAATAAGCGCGCCTATCATATCAAAATTGCATCCTGGTGAACCAAGTCTAGGAAAAACAATTCTTAAATGGTTAATACCCACTGATAGAATATGGGGCGACATCGACGCCGATGCAAGCAACGTGCCTAAAGACCTAGACCCTTACATAAGCTGGGTAGAGCGCCAAGATATGTATATGCAACCCTTGCTGTTAGTATGGGGAACAGAGGATCATAAGGATATTGTGCAAGCCAATAGTCATTTCCAAGCGCACTTAGCTGCTCATAATAAGCCGCATAGCTGGTTTACTTATGAGGGGAAACATAAGTGGATATATTGGCGCGAAATCATGCCGCGAGTAATGCGATTTCATGCGCGTCAATACACGGACGAAAGCAAACCAACACCTATCATTAAGGTCCCTGCGCAAAAATAAGCATCAAGATTGTTTATCGTTGGGCAGAAAGCACCGCAGAAAAAACCGTAAAAAACACCGCAGTGGCCCGCTACTTCTCTTTTTTACCTTGCATAGCGCTTGCTGGCGTTTGTGCTTTGTCTGACCAATTATTCAAGCGCACGTCGTCCAAGCTAAGCCCTCTATTAATATCCAAACCGGTATACCACCACTCATGGGCGTCGATTCTAATGGGGCCTAATACTCGTTCAAAAAAATGGCTTGGGAGGGTAAATCCATCAACGCTTGCGTAGTTTAAAAAGGTGGTATCCACATGGGCGCCTTTTGTTGATTCAAATCCCTCTAAAGTGATGTGTACCCGAAACGTTAGCATGGTGTTTTTATCAACCCAGAGCGTCACAAAATCACTCTCAGATAATCCTATTCCGGGTGATAGCTTACCGTTTATTCGATAGTAAGATGCGCCGTCTTCTTTCCCATCTTTTAATCGTCGCCACTCAACATCTCGATTTGACAGCGCAAGCGGCCCTAAAGAAAACAGGTAAAATGCATCGGCGGTAAGTGCTGTGGCTGTTTTAATGCGTTCATCGCCGCTCGTTTGCCCGTTGTAGGCAAGATCAATACTATTCGCAGTGCGTAAAACCTGCTTGGTACCAGCTTCGCCTTGGTATATGACGGCGTAGGTTTGCGGATTTAGCAGTAAACGCTCTTCGGATTGCTGTCTGAACTGCGTGTCGGTGACTTCAGGCTGTATTTTTGTAATTAAATAATACCAGTGCCCGTCGATAGCAACATTAACGTCGTGAAGCTCGTCGATATTAGCGCCGCCATGCGCCAAAAATGTATCTTCAAAAATTTGCGCTCCACTTACGCTGTTTGCCTCAAGGCTAATAGGCGCTTCTAATTGAGGTGAGGTTTTGGCGCACCCAGCAAGCAAAAACGTATACAGCAAAATAAGTAGATAAAAACGCGTCGTTTTAATAGTGCGTAAAAATAGCATGTCCAAATAGGTCCTTGAGGGCGGGAAATAGAGCATGAAATTGGTACACGATGCAGATTGATTTGGATTAGACGAACATGTTTAAGGGGCGTAGTGTCTTGAGAATTATTAAGCTAGTTACTTGTCCAGCTAATTATATGTGCTCGAATGAGGCATTGATTACTAAGAACCCTATAAACTCGCCATCGACGTGTTCATTAGGGCTCTTAGATACAAGCTTAAGATTTATTGAAGGGCAGCTTTTACGTTAGCGTCATTAAACAAATAAGATATTTTTGTTGCTAAGGCTAAACTCGCGCTTCTAGCATTTGCTGATTGGCTCATAGACGCCCCACCGATAGGCTCTTTCCCCTGCTGTAACGACTGCGCTAAGACCTCACCGTTTCTATCATAAACGCTCAATTCAAGGTCGTAATGCAGGGTAATTTTAGCGTAGATATCGGTTTTCCATTCTCGTACATCGATATAAACGCCTCGACTTGCACCGCTTGCTTTAAGGGCAGCGAGAAACTCGTCAGACGAAGAAAACGATGTATTTAATGCTGTTGAGAAGTCTGACTTTTGAAGCATCTTTCCCACAATACCGGCTAGGTCGTCAGTAAATCCGCGCTGAGACCCAGTGGTTACATCAAATGGATTGCCAAAACCGCCGCGCTGCAGGCCAACAAACTTTGCTGGTTTGTCTCCATTAAGCACATAGGGTCGAGAGTCTTGAGCGCCTACGCCTACTAGCGTATTGCTACTAGCTTTAATCGGCAAACCAACATCTTCGGCAACGTAATTGTATTTATTGCCCGCCGCACAGCCTCCGGTTAATAAAATAACCGACAGGAGCGTAAGGTGAAAAAAGCGTTTAGATATCAATGAAATCATGTTCATTTAAATATCTCGCCAACGACTTCTGAGACCATTTCTTCTTTTGATTTACGTACCAAAGACGTTCGGTGCGAATGTCCCGAGGCCATAATAAAGTTTGTATCAGGATTTTTTACCTGAATATTTAGCTCAAGCATATACATGGTAATATCCCACATCCACTTATCTTGATATGTGACTAAAGCGTCAAAATCACCGTCGGCTGGAAATTTAGGTCCATATGTTGCCTGATATCCAAGTTTGTTTAATTCTGTAGCAATAAGAATTTCAATCCCACGTTCATCAGCGGGAAGTTTTTCAACATACATCGTTTTCAATGCTGTTAAATCTACATTGTTTGCTTTTTGTGCCTCAAGTGACTTCGATGCACAACCTGTCATTAAGCTAAAAATACCAATGATAAGGGTGATATGTAGAATGTTTTTGATTTTTTGATAGATGGTTTTCAAGCAATACTCCGTGTAATTTTGCAAGTGGAGACGGCAGAACGGCCGTCCTAGGTATGCTAGCAAGAATGTACCGATTTACAATACAAATATTATGGTCACTATCATTATTAGAGCTATTTGCATGCTAGCGTTGAAACAGCAATTTTGAGTACTGTGCCAGTGTGTCGGTCCTGTGCAAGAGCTTGATAGATTTTTAGACATCTAATTCAAATTAAACGTCTGGATTGTTGGCATCGCGGAAGCTCTCGAATTTGCACATTTTTGTTGAATGCCTAACTTTTTTGAGTTTTAAAAAATTTGGTTAAACGCTACGATAAAGACGATGAATCCGAGCAAGCAATCAGTCATTTCTCTTATTTTAAACTGACCTTTCCAAGCGTAAGTTACAAATACCACAAAGTTTTGTAAGGTGCGTGCATACACAAATTCATTATTGTTTGCCATTACAGTTTACTGAACCGTTTGCATGCATTTCGCAAAAGTATTTTTTGTCGTTACATGACAACTCCCAGTCACGGCTTGTGAGGGAGTTGCGCCTATGGACAATCGACACATCCTCTTTTGGGCATTCGATTTGAGAGTGTGACAGTTTTATTATTTTATCATTCGAGGGCATGTTAAGCGCGCAACCAGAAAAACTTATACACAAAAATGCAATACAAAATAGTCTCATTTGATTATCCTTTTTTTAAGAACCTAACACCTAACCATGTATGTGTTCCAGCGACCGAAGAGAGTGCGTTCAGTTTTTGTTAAGTGCCCTCATACCAATACACTTTTTTGCCGAATACAGTTAAATATTGAATGAGCTCTACATTCTTACCAACAGGGCAAGGTTGTTGGCATGCCACTGTCACAATGTTTCCGCTTGACAATAAAGCTTTTGCCCTATCCTGGACCCCAATGCTTCTGCCACCATAAATTTTTTGATGCGTTGATAAAATTTCTCCGTAGAGTCTGACCTGTTCAAACCCTCTAAAAGAAAATACAGCTATTAACAGAAAGAATAGTCCACTAAATATCAATACGTTTCTAGTGATAGGATTTCTATTAAAATAATCAACTAAACTACCCATGACACCTAAAACGCTCCATTGACGAGTTATTAGATTATGGCGTGGCGGTTTAGAATGCAAGGGGCATGACATAAGTTGATATTCTCTGTTGAATCGCTTGTTACGTGCATAGCTCAATTAAACCTTGTATCTGCTTACACCTTCCGGTACGCGTCTTATGGTCTTTACCATTGAACCAGATTGTGTGAAGTCCAGCCTCAATTGCAGGAGCAATATCGTTTTTGAAATTATCTCCAATCATTAGCTCAGATACGTTGTGTAAAAGCTTTTTTACCCTGTGATATTTACTTCCCATATTCACATCTTTTGTCTACTGGGTTACTTTATGATCATGTTTTCCAAGCAAAGCCCATAACATTGCCGCTTTGCATGCTGTGTTAAAGAGGGCTGTTGTGACTAGCCAAGCTATTGAAAAGGTTGTAATCGTAGGAGGCGGCAGCGCAGGTTGGATGACGGCAGCAGCCTTGTCTCATTTTCTCAATCTGGACAAAACCCGCCTAACGCTGATTGAATCTGACGATATCGGCACCGTGGGCGTGGGTGAGGCGACTCTGCCGCATCTCAGGTTTTTTAATCAAAAGCTAGGAATTGATGAGCGCGAATTTATGCGCGAAACGCAGTCTACTTTCAAGCTGGGCATTGAATTTGTAAATTGGGGAAGCGGCAACGACCGCTACATGCACGCATTCGGTGAATACGGCAGTGCACAGCAAGATATGCCATTTCATCACAGTTGGTTAAAAGCCTATCAAAATAATGAAGCCGAGGCTTTAAGCGAGTATTCTCTGGCGGTAAATGCAGCAAAAGCCAACAAGTTTCAATTTCCCAGCGCCGACCCAAACTCAGTACTTTCTAAATATTCTTACGCTTATCATGTTGATGCGACTTTGTACGCACGATTTTTACGCAGGCGCAGTGAGCAAGCAGGCACAACACGCATAGAGGGAAAGATTGCAAAAGTTTCGCAAAATAAACACTCTGGATTTATAGAAACTGTGACTCTACAAGACGGCAGCGTTATTAGTGGCGACCTGTTTATTGATTGCTCGGGCTTTAAAGGTTTACTTATTGAGCAAACACTCAAGTCGGGCTTTGAAGACTGGTCTCACTGGTTACCATGTAATAGCGCACAGGCGGTGCCATGCGAACGAGTCGAACCGCTTATTCCATATTCACGTGCGACAGCGCAAGAGGCAGGATGGCAGTGGCGTATCCCATTGCAGCATCGAACCGGCAATGGATATGTGTATAGCAGTGACTTTGTAGACGACGAACGGGCCACCGAGACGCTAATCAGTACGCTCGATGCCCCGGCCACACGCGACCCCATTCAGCTTCGCTTTACCACCGGAAGACGCAAACAGTTTTGGAACAAGAACTGCGTGGCGATTGGTTTGTCGTGCGGATTTTTAGAACCGCTCGAATCAACCAGTATTTTTCTTATTCAAGAGGCAATCACGCAGCTTATCGAATTATTTCCAGATAAACAGTTTGACTCAACACTTAGCGACGAATTTAATCGTCTGATGAATGTAGAATTTGAACACATTCGTGATTTCTTAATCGCCCATTATCATGTGACTGAGCGCACTGATACAGAGTTTTGGAACTATGTTAGAACCATGCCAATACCTGATTCGCTTAGTCATAAATTAGCGATGTACAAACGCCAAGGACATATTATTAAGTATGCCTCAGGCGAATTCTTAGATCCGAGCTGGCTTGCTGTATTGTCGGGTCAAGGAATGACACCTGACTTTTATCACCCCTCAGCAGCGCGCGCGAGCAAGCAAACCCTTGAGCAGATATTGCAAAAGCAAACGCAAGCTGTAAAAGAGGGCACTTCTCGTATGCAAAATAACGCAGAAACTTTGGAAGCGTATTTAAGGCAAAACAGTGATGTACAAAATGCCTCTAGTGCTTCTGCTAGCTTGTACGGTGAACAAAGGTGACGCACTATTTGCAAGATATTGCAGTATTAGGCAACACACCAAGCGCTTGGATTGCGGCCATTTTTTTAAAACAGCGCTTAGCCTCAAGCGTGACTGTAGTATGTCCTCCACTAGATATGGCACAATTATCGCCATCAAAAGCAGAAACCTTAAGCCCGCAAATCATTAGTGAGCTTAAAAAAGTAGGCTTGCAAGAGCAGCATTGGATAGGTCCGGCGGGAGCGAACTTTTGTTTAGGGCAACGCTTGTGCAATTCTTCGCAAGCTTTAGACGCTATTGCGCCCTTTGCTCAAAAGGGTGTGAGTTTAAATGGCATTGCATTTCATCATTATGCAGTAAAAGCGGCTTTGCCCAATGTAGAGGCCTACTCACTTGCGAGTCAAATGGCTCGTCTTAACAAATTTGTCCACCCGGTTGGCGATCACAACTCAATATTATCGAGCTTTGATTATGGCATTACGATAGATACCACAAAGTTCATTCGCTTGATGGTTGCTTATGCAAAGCACGTTGGTATTAATGTAAAGCAGGTGCCAAACCTGTCATGCATTTCTCTCACCGTAAGCAAAGCAATTGTATCTAACATCCAACTGAGCGATGGTTCAAAGCTTGCCGCGCAGTTTGTCATTGACGCCACACAAGACCTTCAGTTTTTTCGCTCACTAAGTACGAATGCATGCACGAATATAAGTACTAATGTAAGCACGCCAAGCGATAATACAATTGAGCAACATACATATTCAAGCTCATGTTCGGTTGATTCTGCACTTGGCAATACAAGCGCTAATGACCTAGACGCTTGCGCGAATAAACCGCAGTTTGATAGACGCCTCATTGCCAATGTACCTGATGATGCTGCGCTTGATGCAGTTATGAACCTAGAATATATGTCGGGTGCTATGCTAGCCTCCCATCGATTGCGCGGCGCTGCTTACTTCTGTCTTTATTTTTCAAGTGAAAGCATGAACGACAATGATGCTTTAAATGTATTGCGCCAGGTGCTGCCAAAAAGCGCCAGCGACTTTATGCCTCAAGATATTCGGTTTAGTCCATACAATGCCCAATGCCTAAACAAGCCATGGCAAGGAAATATTATGGCGCTTGGGCCAGATACTGGACTACCTGCGCCGTCCTACTTCGGTGATTTGGCTATGGACATTCTCAATATAACGCGGTTTATTAACCTTGCCCCCACGAGTGAAGATATGGCGATTAATGCCCGTGAATATAATCGAGTATTTGGTGAGTGTTCGCTTCGCTGCGAGGAATATGAGTCGACTCTGCAAGAAGTGTTAGAAGGGAAGGAATGCAACGAAAAGACCGAGGCAAAACCTTCTTCGCTTATCCACAAACAAACGCTTTTTCGAAACAGCGGGCGTCTTGCTAACTATGACAATGACCCATTACCCGAGTACGCTTGGATGAATTTACTCATGGCCGGCAAATTTAAACCAACAAAAGCGCATTCACTTCTCGATTCAGCAAGCATCCACGCAAGCTTAAAACAAATTGAGCACATCGCTGCATTGATAAGCGATACCGTCAGCAAACTGCCGAATATCGAAGCTTACCGCCGGCACATTAAGTTAGACTAAGGGTCCGTTCCATCGTCATTCCGAATCCCATTGCCAAAAAGGCTACGTCGCATAGAGCAAGCTGTTGACCATAAATTCAGTCAGGGCTCGTCTGTTCAAATACAAGTAAGATGCCCAAGCGAAGAGAAATCCAGCACACAATGACATAAGAGAAGCTTTAAGAGTTGCGACAGCATATGTAACATAAAATTAACAAATGCGCGGTTGATAGCACCATTTTGTGTGCAAACAGCGGCGTATTACAAACTTTAAGCACGCTTAACCTGTTGCATATACTTTCCGCTATCTCTTTTATAGTTTCTCGTTTCTCCATTGTCTTAATTATTTCTAAATATATGCGCCTTCATTCGACAAGACCTTCGATTTTACTCGTCTATTTTCGAATTATGTCCTTAATACAGAAAATTCATGATTTTCAAGTTTTTTATGCATCGCAGTAAAAACGCAAACTATACGCATGTTGAGACCCACATAAACAATCAGTTCAAAAAGTTCCTTCTTTTTGTAAAATGGATGTTATGAAATTTATTTTGTGCCTTACGAAATATCAATAATAATTTTTGCTGAATTACGTTATTTTGTTAATTTTTATGTTTAAAAGCCTAAAAAGTTGCATCGCTAGCCTATTTTCTTCTACCCGCTTGTTAATATCGAAATTATGGCGATTACATCTTGTTTACAAATAAAACACTTTGGTTTAGTTTGGCGGAGAAGCTGCTAAATAGGCAGCAGTTTATGCGAGCAGTATCCACGTAATGGTGTAAGCCCGCACAAACACGGATAGTACGAAGTCGTATCTTTGCAGCACGCCATAATAACTCTTACCAAGATTGGTCAGGCAGCAGGTACACAAAAACTCGAAAACGGGAGCCACTATGGTTAGGCACACAACTAAACACACACATTCTCACAACAGATTTTTTCGCAAAAGTCTTGTTGCACTCGCTATTGCCGGACTAACGACTGGTGCGTACGCGCAGCAGACGCCTGATCCTGAGCAAGAAAAACAAGAAGAAATGGCAGAAGTCATTGAAGTTAAGGGCCAGCGCGGTAACTTAATGAGAGCGTCAGATATGAAACGGGAAGCGGGCACCTTCCTAGATGCCATCGACGCATCCGATATATCAGCGCTTCCAGATACAAGTATTACTGAAGCACTTCAACGTGTACCTGGTGTTGCCATAGAACGTTTCGCTGCAAGAAACGACCCTGACCATTTCAGTACAGAAGGAACGGGCATCGTTATTCGTGGTTTGAGCCAAACGCGAAGCGAGTTTAATGGACGCAGCACGTTCAGTGCTAACAGTGGACGCGGATTGAGCTTTGCGGACGTTGCACCTGAACTTGTAGGTAGCGTATTAGTTTACAAAAACCAAATGGCAGAGCTTATTGAGGGTGGTATCTCGGGTACTATCGATTTGAATACTCGTAAAGCCTTTGACAGCCCTGACCGTGTATTCGCATTTAACGCTGAGTATGTTTATGGCGATTTGCGTGAAGAGGGTGCTCCACAGTTTTCGTTTTTATACAGCGACCGTTTTCAAACTGACAACGGTGAGTTTGGTTTCTTGGTTAACTACACAAAAGCCAGAGTGAAATTCCAGTCTGACGGTATCCAAACAGGTACTAACTGGGATGATCGTTCTACTCCAGATACCGCAGAAGGCGGAAACGCCGGTAACCCATTGTGGGTATTAGGTAATGTGCAAGATGCGAACGGTAATGACGTTATCGGCGCAGACGGCAACCCCATTGCGCAAAAAGTATTGCGCGGTGTTGGCGCAAGAAGAAAGCAAGATGACCGAGATCGTGAAGGCGGCTCAGCATCTATTCAATGGCGTTCACCTGATGAAAATACATTAATCACAGCCGAGTATATACGTTCTGACTCTTCGTTAGAGTGGACTGAAAACTCGATTGAAATGCAGCGTAACGACGAAGCGGTAACCGTACCTGTTGACGGTACTGAAATCGTGTTCGACGAAAACGGCTACATGATTGAAGGTTTGTTAACGGCACAAGGTCCAGCTTACCGTTCAAACGTACCGGGAGATGACCCTTTCGGACGCTTGCAGAACACTCAAAACTGGGGTGATTCAAACAACCCAGAGTTTTGGCCGCAGTACGGCGGTTTGGTTGAATCAACTACGCGTTTCAGAGAAGACACCAACTTGGTTGAAGACTTCTCAATTAATGTAAAACATCAGCTTGGCGACAACTGGTTTTTAGAGTTTGACGCACAGCGTGTAGAAGCAGAAGCGACTGTTATTGACCACACATTGTTCTATGGTCAAAACGCAACCTTCTACTATAAAGCAAATGGCGATGATGTGCCTGATATCGGCTTCTTCGATCCCCGTTATTCAACTGACCCAGGCTTTGAGAGTCAGTTAGGTGTCGATAGCCCGAACAACGCTTACTGGCGTGCAGGTATGCCGCATTCGCAAGACAACGAAGGCGAAGAAACTGCCTTTATGTTTGATGCAAAATATGTGTTTGACAGTGGCTTTATTGAGTCGGTTAAATCAGGTATTCGTTATTCTAAGCGTGACCAAACAACGCGCGAATCTGCGTACCATTGGAAACACTTACATGCTGCATGGCACGATGGCGGTCCAGGGTGGATCAATCGAGGCATTCCAACGACTGATGCACTTCAGCAATATTCTACATTAGCTGACTTCAGCGATATGCAGGGTGGCGCAATTGTAATGGGTTCTCAGTTTATGGTGCCTACACTCGATATCGCGAAAAACTACGGCGACCCTCAATTTGCTGATTTACTTAAGCAAATGGCCGCAGCGGTTGGTGATGACGGTTATAGCCTGTTAAACGAGCGTATCGACGGTGACGGTAACCCCACTGTAGATGGTAGTAACTATTTACGTGAAGAGATAAACACGATTACCGAAGAAAACACTGCGCTTTACGTACAGGCAAACTACGCCTTTGAAATAGGTGATATTCCTATTGATGGTAACTTTGGTGTTCGCTACGTTGACGTAGAATCGCAAACTGATGGTTTTGTTATTTATCCAGACTACACGGAGCAGCGCGCAATCAATGAGGGCGGACCAGATTACGACCCTAACGATTTCGGTTTCTTGTTCTTACCACAGGCTGATAGAGATTTTGGTACTGGGTCGGCAGTTCCGCTCCAATTTACCGATAACTACACTAATCTGTTACCGAGCTTTAACTTACGTGCTGAGCTAAGCGAAAATATGTTCATACGTTTAGCTGTTGCCGAAGCAATCGCTTATCCAAACTTAGGGCAAAAACGTGGTTTCTTACGCGTGAGTGCAGACGAGATTGATGTTACTCGCGAACCAGCATTCGATGCAGATGGAAATCCAATTCTTGATGACCAGGGTAATCCGGTACAGAACATTACCGATGCGAATGTTAACTTCTATCGGGCAACGGGCGGTAACCCAAGCATTCAACCAATGGAGTCGATTAACTACGACGCATCGTTTGAATGGTACTTTGATGAAGGCGCTAACTTTATTGTGTCAGTCTTCTATAAAGACCTTGAAAACTTCTTCTTGTCGGGAGACCGCGGCGCGGTTATTGAGAACCCTGTTTCAGGCACGTCTCAGCCGGTTGTAATTTCTGGCCCTCGAAATGGTGAAGAGGGCTCGATGAAGGGTTATGAAATTTCATATCAGCAGTTCTTTGGTATGTTGCCAGAACCGTTTGACGGTTTAGGTGTTCAGGCTAACTATACCTACTTAAGTTCTGACGGTATACCTAACCCTAATCTTGATACCGACGGCAGTATTCTTGACGATGCGCGCGACGGCTTGCCGCTAGAGCAGTTGTCAGAAGATACAGTGAACTTGGTTGTTATGTATGAAAAAGACCGCATTCATGCGCGTTTAGCATATAACTGGCGTTCAGAGTTCTTATTGACTGCTCGTGACGTTATTACACGTAAACCTATCTTCAACGAAGCAACTGGACAGTTAGACGGCTCAATCTTTTATGATGTGACCGATAGCATTTCAGTAGGTTTGCAAGCAGTTAACCTAACGGATGAAACCATCCGAACCACTATGTTGCAAGGAGAAGACCGTCTTAACCGTTCATGGTTTAACAACGACAGACGTTTCTCGTTCATCGTAAGGGGTTCATTCTAAGTTACATAGAAGTAAATGTATGTTGATAACGACCTGTTGCAAATTGCAGCAGGTCGTTAGACACTGTTAAGCAGGTTAGTCTTGAGAAGTAATATCACATGCAACAAGCAAATCAGATAAAAAAAATTGTCATTTTAGGCGGCGGCAGCGCAGGCTGGATGTGTGCGGCATTGATGGCAAAACAACTTACCACAAAATTTTGCGATATTACCCTGATTGAGTCCGAAGAAATCGGCACAGTATCAGTGGGTGAAGCAACTATCCCTCAAATTATTCAGTTCAATGCGGTACTCGGCATTGACGAAAACGAATTTATTACTAAAACCAACGCTACCTTTAAGCTGGGTATTCAGTTTAAAAACTGGGGACGCATAGGCGATGACTATATTCATCCTTTTGGCCAACACGGCACTGCTGTAGGTCCTCTTCCGTTTTACCAATACTGGCTGAAAATGCGCGAGCTAGGCAGTCAGCAGGAGCTAGAAGAGTTTTCAATGGAAGCATTAGCGGCTCGAAATGGTCGCTTTATGCGTCCTGCCCGAATCGAAAATTCGCCGCTTAGCAGCATTGCTTATGCCTATCATTTTGACGCTACCCTCTACGCAAAGTTCTTACGAGAGTTTTCATGCGAGAAGGGCGTGCAGCGCATTGAAGGAAAAGTCGATAAAATCAAGCAACGTGAAACTGACGGCTTTATTGAAAGCCTCAAGCTCGCTGACGGTCAGGTCGTTGAAGGCGATTTATTCATAGACTGTTCAGGATTTAAGGGCTTACTGATTGAAAAAACACTTGGCGCCGAATACGTAGACTGGCGTCACTGGTTACCTTGCGACAGCGCAGTGGTTGCACCATGCGCCATTAAGAATCCGGTAAACCCTAATACGACCTCAACGGCGCACACCGCAGGTTGGCAATGGCGTATTCCTTTGCAAAACCGAGTAGGGAATGGCTGTGTATACTCCAGTGCATTTATGAGTCGAGAGGAGGCTTTGCACAATCTCACGTCGACGATTGAGAGTGAACCTCTAGCCGAACCACGTGATTTGAAATGGGTCACCGGTTATCGTAAAACGCCATGGGTGAAAAACGTAGTAGCGATTGGCCTGTCGGCTGGCTTTGTTGAACCGCTCGAATCAACTGGCTTGCATACGATCCAAAATGCCATTTCTAAGCTTATAATCATGTTCCCGACCAAGGCGTTTAAACAATCGGATATTGACGCCTACAACAAGGTGTCGGAAATTGAATTTGCGCGGCTGCGTGATTTCATTATTTTGCACTACAAAGCCACGCAGCGCGATGATTCAGAGTTTTGGCGCTATTGTAAAAACATGGACATCCCAGACACTCTGAAAGAGAAGTTTGAATTGTTCCAAGAAAATGGACGATTCTGGCGTCAAGACAGTGAGCTTTTTGGCGAGGCTTCATGGATATCTGTGTTTGTGGGTCAAAATGTTTATCCTCAGTCTCCGCACCCTTTAGTTAATATCATGACCGAAGAAAAGCTGCGAGATGAGATGCAGCATATTAAGCATGTGCTTGATAATTCGGTCACGCGCATACCCGGGCACTTTGACTATATCAATAGATACTGCGTAAAACCTGAGTTTCAAAAAACGGGCTAGGCTTAACTAGCCCCTTTTTTTATGTGAAATACAACAGTCATTTCAATCTAACCACGAAACGAGAATAAATATGAAAGTCATTCATCTACCTTTTATTTTATTTTTTGCACTGATAAGTGTTATCGCAAGCAGCCACGCTCAAGAGTCAGACCGCAATAAAGAAGTCGATAAAGCCTACGCCAAACTACTTACCTATTTACCTGAGGGCGCCCAGCTGATTCATGTCCCTTATGCAGATAAGCTGGGAAGTTATGGGCCTAACCTCACAACCACCTACGTTAACGACGCTGATGTCACCGGCGGAAAGCTGATTCAACTCAACGTTAAAAAAGCAGGTAAAAACATTTGGGATGATGCGGTAACCGCAGATGTGGGCGGTGAGATAAAAAAAGGCGATGTGGTGTATATGATGTTTTGGGGGCGAATCTCTCCTGAAGACCAAAACAATGAAACAATTAGACTGGCGGGCTTAGGTATACAAAAAGCCAGCCCTCCCTACAATAAAATTTTGACCAAAGACGTTGAGTTAACCTTAGGGTGGCAAACATTTGCAGTCGCCGGAAAAGCCACAGAAGACTTTACCAACTATGGCAGTCAATTAAACTTTCCTGTGTCGACAGGTACGCATATTATTGAGTTCGGTCCAGTCTTTATCTTTAACCTCGGCCCCGATGTCGATATGAGAAGTTTACCGTTTCTCTAGCGTGTAAGCGTCTTTTTCTTGCTACTGCCGAGCGACAAAGTCGTTCGGCTGCACATCTCCCAAATAGCTGTTGTCGGCCGACATAGCCGTTGCCGTATTGTTGTAGACTTGCTTTACGATAAGTGAAGTAGGGTGCAATCTAAATTGCTGATAGGACTGACCAAAGGGATCGCTTACTTCCTTTACATTGAACAGCGTCAGTTTGTCTCCTGCCTGAACCTTATGACTGCGCCCTAGATTAATTTGCAACTGGTTATTAGCTACCGCTAAAACGCGACCCATGGTAGGTTCACACCGCGTATTTTCCTCTAGTTCAGCAATACTGTGCTGTATTTGTTTCACGATATTTTGACCATACTGGCTTTGCCAAAAGCGTTTGGAGCCCACGTCCACGCGTTCGTTTCTATCAAATTCCCAGTTGGCTCGTGAACGATAGGTTTTACTGAACAATTGCTCGCCGGTCGCGCCGTTAACTATCGCGACGCTGAAGTCAAATGCACGCACCTGCTGATCACCTTTGTAAAACTCAAACGCGGAAGGCCGCTGCTTTTCAACAGACACGTCATCAATGCTCACGGTTAATACATATTGTGTGTTTGTTTTGTTCGTTAGTACGCTTGCCGATGTTTCAACATCGGCTAAATGCCAGTCGAATACATAGGGCTCTATATGACTAATTTGCAGAGCGGAGCTCATTTTATCCATGATGCTTTGAAACTTAAGCGCCACTTCTTTACCTAGTTTTTGTATCTGACCGTTGGCAGCTTGTCCTTCGTAGCGAATGGGAAAATAGGTGCTGGCAATACGTTTAGTGTAATCACTTGCACTACATTGGCTGTTTTGAGCAAAAATATCAGCACGAATAGATACGGTTACTACACCGTCTTGGTAAACTTCATCAGTTAATTCAACTGCGGCGACTTCACCGGCAGCCCTGACCTCTAAATGATCGTTCAACAACAAGCCATTCGTTATTTGCTGAACGCTAGTCACAGAGGCGCCGGCAAACAAGAGCGCCTGACGGATAGCCTCTTCGGTCGCTTGTTGACGAGCCGCCTCTTTGTCGCCATTTACAATTACCGCCTGTCCCGACGCTGCAAACCATGCCGCGTGTGCATTGGCAACGAAAACGCTCAGGGATATTAGCATTAGCAAGCAGTAGCGCTTAGTCAAAAGGGTAGTCATATTTTCCTCCGGGTAGCTTGGCCTTTTATTTGCAAACTTTTACTTGCAAATAAAGCCTCGTACTTACGAATAAGAAGTTAAGATTTAGAAGTAGAAATTCAATACACGGCGATAAACACACGACCATAAACTTCAAATCATTATTTAACGTCATTGATATACGATATAAACAAGTTACGTGCCATATGCGCAGGTTTGCCCTTCTGCCAATGCAGCCATGGCACACGCTTTGCTTTATCTAACTCACATTCCGTTATGAAATGAACGACTAACACTAAGCGACTGAAACAACTTACTTAATGAGGTGGTTCATGTATGCAAAAAGCAAGGCGAAATAACATGTGTTTTAGATATGCTGAAGATTTACACAAGACTTTACAAAAGACTGCACCTAAGACTACACACCAGGCAATGCGACAAATAAGCGCAGCGACACGCTTTACGCGGTCAGGCATAGACAACTTAAAGACCAAATACGCAAATATAGCGACCAAATTTTTGCGCATCGCCGCGCGCATGCTAGCGTTAACTTTACTGATATTCATGAGTGCCTGCTCGTCGGTAATTTCAAAACACGTTGAATGGGAAACCATTGAGCCAGAAAACTACCCCGTATTGAGCGCAGTCGGCTATGCCCCAATTAATGCACAGCTAGGCCTCAATGACTCAAGCAAACGAATACAGGCGATGAAAGCGTCAAAACTCGATGCTTATCGCGAGCTTGCAGAACAAGTGTATGGACAGAAAGTTGACGCCGAGCAATCACTAGCAGATTTGGTGCTAACCAACAATCAACTTAAGTCAACCGTTGAGGGCGTGATACGCGGAGCGAAAGTGCTCAAAACCTACCCGATAGGGGATGACACCTATGCCACCGAATTAGAGCTTGATATGGCGGTGGTTTATGATTTGTATTTAAGCACGGCTAAACCCAGACGTGTCAAAGATGTAAGCTACTACTAAGGCACATTCCACGCGGTAGCGATGGCCTCGGCATACAATCACAAATGATAGTAGTTTTCAGCGGCTTCATATGTAAGCCGTTTTTCTACGCAGCGACCATTAAATATATCGTCAAATAAGGCTTTGAGCGCTGAATTTTGCTCTACCGGCTCACCCTTGAAGTAGCTATGTTCGTTGCCTACCCCTTCACACTCAGTTACGTCAATATACACGCAGTGTTCGCTATTTAAGCTCTTTAGAAAATGCCCCAAGCGTGCTTTTTGCGAGGCCCCAGGCTTGATGCGAGACACGCGCAGCGCAGCGTCATTTTCGTTAATTACCACATAAATTCGCTTGCGAACGTCAATTTTGTCTACCCATTGTGCATGATTTTCGTTGTTGGTGTCGCCGGCCACTAAATTAATATTATCAAATACAAGTTGTGAGGTTTTATTGTCACTGGTCATCAAAGAGTGTTTAAGCAGATAGTTTCCCATACTGTGACATAGCAAATTAATTTTGACCTTACATACCGCGCTAACTAGTTCAGTGTAGAGGCTAGCAGCTGCCATTGGGTTGTCTCGGTGCTGATACTTTTGCTCTACCTTGTGGGCAATTGATTTTAAACTAGCGGTGCACATCAAGGTATGAAAAAACTGTATTTTCTCAACAAAGCGGTTAAACGCGCCAGACGATGCTCGCGCGTCTGCCTTGTCACTCAAATATGAGGCAGTTCCTGATATCGTTCCACCGCCGTTAGCGGGCCAAGTGAACGGAACAACAATGGCGTTATAAAGTGACTCAAGCTGTTCGGCGGTTTTAAGCACATCACCTACATCATTGTTATAGCCATGGACAAAAAATAATATGGATTTATTTTGTTTTTGGGCCTGTTCAAAAATGTCGCATGCCACAGCCAACGAAGCGTGCCAAGGAATGTTAGTATTAATATCCAAGTTAAATTTTTTGTTGAGCTGGTCAACGCGCGGCTGCTCGAGTTTGTCTTCTAAAGGCTCTACTCTCCATGTTTTGTTATGCTGAGTGACTTTAACAAGGCGAAGTTCGTTTGGGCCCTTGGGGTTGGGCGTATCGCCAAATGCTTTTATGTTGCCGGTATTATCCACTGCTCTGTTGGTGACTATATACATAGACAAGCCCTAGTCTTTGACCAAATAATGTACAGTCTAGAATAGTCTTTTTTGGATGTGATGCAAGGCACAAAAAAACGCGTCTTAAAGACGCGTTTTCGAAAAAAGGTAGGGTGGTATTAGAAATTACACGCTAACGCCTTTGCCAGCGCTGTCGCCTATGGCAAGTCCGGCGCGGTTGTAAGTCATCGATTCTTTCGCTCGAAGCTCCATCATCATGTTGCGCAAATGGACTAGGCGCAACTGACCATGCTCGACCGATTTGGCATTAATCGCCGTCAGGTACTTACATTCGCCCAAGACTTTTTTGCAGTCCTCAAGCAATGCCTGACACGCATCTGGAATAGCCGATTGCTCTGCTACGCGTTTATACATTATCTCTACCGCCTGGTCTTGCGACTCGATATCGGCTAAAAGAGCCTGCTTATCGTTTAGCAACTGCATCAGTGTTTCAGGTTCACGAGAGCTTATTAAATGTAACTCTTGTTCCAGCACCACTTTTAGCTCGCAAAGCAAGCTAAGCTGTTTATTTATCGCATTCTCAAGACTTGTAGTCATAATGTATCCTACGCTTTAACGCCTAGTATTTGAGACTCAAGGACCGCAATTTTATTTGCTAATACCTCAGGGTTCACTCGATATTCGCCTTCTGAAATGGCTTTTTTCAAGCGGTCTACCTTTTCTTGATTCACAGGTGCTTCGCCACCTTTTTTCTGCACATTAGCAAGCTGCTGTGCAGACTGCGTGAGCGAAACAGAGTCCTGCTTTGCCGGCGCTGCGCTTTGCGCCGCACCTGCTGTATTTGCACTGCCAGACGATTGGGTTTGAGTTTGCTGTTGAGCAAGCTTGGCCGGGTCTAGCTGTGGCTTATTTGTGTTGTTTATATTGTTAATTGACATAATATTTGCACCACCGTTTATTACCTCTACATCTCTGTATCGGCCGCACTATTGTAATCTTTAGTGCTAACTATGACATTTTTTTGTCACTTTGCATTATTATAGCATTTTATTGACGAACATATGATTGATACCACATTCTACAATACGCTTTGTAATACATATAAGCTAAATAAATCATTGGGTTAGAGCGAGTCTTAAGCTGTTTTCCCAGTTTCTATGAGTCGGTGTAAAATAATTTTTGACTCATATGTAGCGTTCTTAATACTTGATTAGCAACTCCTATACCAAGTTATAGAAATTAAATTTTTATTTGTACTTCTTCGGTACCCGACACCGTTGCAAACACCAGTTTGTCTGACGATGTGTTGCGAACTTGAATGGTTTCGCCTAGGGTGCCGTCCTCTTCAGCAATGCCATATACCTGTATACTTAAGCCGCCAGTAATGGCACTAATGGTGACTCTATCGCCCTTACACACAAAACACAGCATTGATTCATTCAGGATCGTACCGGGTCTTACTCTTCTTTTAATTCGGGCTCCCGCCAAGTCGCTCATGCTACTAAAGGTAGACCCTCTTATTTTGCCTTTATCTATATCGGCAATTTTCATGTTTCTTGAAGAGAGCATCGCACCCGGGCTTAAGGTATCGCTTGTTACGACCACTTGCTGCAAGTTTTGAATGGATACGTGAGTGAACAAAAACCACTGATTACTGGGGCAGGTAACTTTGACGGATATATTTGTTAGGCGCGAATCGTAATTTGGGCTAGCAAATTGGTAGCCCTCTGGGCAGTAGGGGATTTGAATGCGTTCATCTATTTCCCTTACATTTACTTTGATATCGGCGTCGCTAGCATCAAGTAAGTTGTGCAGCACATATTCTTCGGCTTGAACCTGAATCATCATATGGTTAGAAGTTTGTGCCAGCGCAGTCAAACTCACAAAAAATAAAGTAAAGACAATGCTTAATCTGGTCGATACAGGGATATGTAACATGTATTGCATGATTGACGTCCATTTTTATAGCGTTCTAGCTCTTATCGATAGCTGTCATAAAAGTGTCGATAATCGCTAAAAGCGTCATTCTTTTGTTAATACATAACTGTACGCAACTATCGTGCCGAACCATCATCGGGGGATTTCATGTCGGGTATTTTAGATTCGGTTAACCAGCGCACGCAGCTGGTAGGACAAAATCGTTTAGAGCTTTTATTATTTAGGCTTAATTCAAAACAGCGTTTCGGTATAAACGTATTTAAGGTGCGTGAGGTGCTGCAATGTCCGCCGCTCACTTCTATACCAAAGCTAAATGCTCTGGTAAGAGGCGTTGCCCATATACGCGGCCAAACTATTTCTGTCATCGATTTGTCGATGGCCACGGGTGGCGCTCCAATAGAAGACATTACATCTGGCTTTATTATAATTGCTGAGTACAACCGTTCGGTGCAGGGATTTCTTGTGGGTTCAGTTGAGCGAATTATTAATACCAACTGGGATGCAATAATGCCGCCACCAACTGGGACCGGCAAAGCAAGTTACTTAACAGCCGTGACCGAAGTGGACAAAGAGCTCATCGAAATACTCGACGTAGAAAAAATTCTGAATGAAATCTCGCCACTTTCAACAGATGTATCCAGCGAGATTTCAGACAACGTTGACGTATCAAAAAGTACAGGCAAAATCATTTTTATTGCTGACGACTCGTCCGTAGCCAGAAATCAGGTTAAAAAAGCGCTCAACACGCTAGGGCTCGAAATCGAAATGGCGAAAAATGGTTTAGAGGCCTTAACACGGTTGAAGGAGATTGCGGCGCAAACCGGCGATGTTACCGATAGAGTAGGTATTCTTGTATCTGATATCGAGATGCCTGAAATGGATGGCTACACCTTAACCGCCGAAATCAAAAACAATCCTGAATTGTCTCGCTTGCACGTGATACTGCATACATCTTTAAGTGGTGTCTTTAATCAAGCCATGGTGTCAAAAGTTGGCGCAGACGATTTTATCGCAAAATTTCATCCTGACGAATTGGCAACCGCTGTTCAGAAATGGCTTCAAACCGACTTAAAAGGCAAGGCATAAGTGACCGTAGCGCCAACCCCAGCATTAAACGACGTGAGCTATGGACAGTTTGCTCGTTTTTTGGCGCAGCGGCTTGGCATTACACTAGGTGAGAACAAACAGTATTTAGTGAGCAGTCGTTTGTCTATGGTGATGCGTGAGTTTGATGCGCTTGATATCAACGAATTTATCGCTAGAGCCATCGATGGCAAAAATACCAGTTTGACGGAGCGCGCACTTGAGTCGATGACGACAAACGAAACTTTTTGGTTTCGCGACGAATATCCCTATCAGATTTTAGCTAACGATTTACTGCCGGCTATCGCCAAAACGACGCAAAAGCTGCGAATTTGGAGCAGTGCCTGTTCATACGGTCAAGAGCCTTATTCTATCGCGATGGTAATCTCTGAATTTAAACGGCGTCAGCCCAGTGCGTTTAGTGCCGGCGTTGAAATCATTGCATCAGACATTTCGCAAAAAGTACTAAAGTTCGCTAGCGATGGTATATATGACGAGCTTGCCATTGCGCGCGGATTGCCTACTGCCATGCAAGACAGATACTTCTCAAGAGTTGATAAAAGCAAGCTAAAAGTAAATGAGTCGATTAAATCTATGGTGTCTTTCAAACGCGTGAACTTGCTGGACAGTTTTTATGCCTTGGGTAAATTCGATATTATTTTTTGTCGCAACGTGTTGATTTATTTTGATGCCGATAATAAGGCAAGCATACTGCAAAAACTCGCCGCTTTGTTGCCAGCCGATGGCGCTGTGATGTTAGGTGCGGCAGAGTCAGTCAGCGGGGCAGAAGACGTTTTAAAAATGGAAAAATGCGCTAGAGGCCTTTATTATAGACGTCGTGCATAGGCAATCGGTCCAAAAGCGATAAAAACATCCCCCCTCCTTTTTTATTTGGCATAGCACTTGCTAAATCCTCAGCAATACTCAAATCATAGTCATTGTTCAGGTAATTCAATATGGCCATTAACTTAGACCGCTTAGCTGGCTTTCATCATAACGCATTGAAGGTGCGTGCTGATAAAATGGAAGTCATTTCAGGCAATCTTGCCAATGCCAACACCCCTGGCTATAAGGCGCGCGATATTGATTTCCAAAGCGCGATGAAAACTGCCATGCAAAGCTCTCAAGGTTCTCAGCCAAGCGCATCAAGCTTGGTTCGCACTAACGATAAGCACATCGCAGGCGGCAGCGGTCCAAACTTTGACGTGAAATTTAGAATTCAAGATCAACCCGATACCGGTGACGGCAATAACGTCGACGTTCAAAAAGAGCGTAACGCCTTTCTTGAAAACGGCATGCGTTACGAGGCCAGTTTAATGTTGTTAAACGGCAAGTTCAGCGGCATGAAAAAAGCACTTAGCAGCGGAGGTCAATAATGAGCCTATTTAATGTGATGAAAATCTCAAGCACCGGCATGGCGGCAGAAAATGTCCGCTTGAATACCACCGCGAGCAACATTGCCAATGCTAACAGTGTGAGCAGCAGTTACGAAGATACTTATCGCGCGCGTCATCCTGTGTTTGCTGCGGCAATGGATCAGGCATCGGCCGACCAGTCAAAAGGCGTTGGCGTTGAGGTGAAAGGTATTGTGGAAAGTCAGCGACCCTTGCAAATCGAGTATGCGCCTGGCAATCCAATGGCTGATGAAAATGGCTACATCTATAAGTCTAACGTCAACATCGTCGAAGAAATGGCCGACATGATGTCAGCATCAAAGGCTTATGAGACCAATGTGCAAGTAGCCGACACCACCAAACGTATTTTCCGTCGAGTCTTACAACTCGGTCAAGGGCAGTAGTCAGCTTAGCCGCTTAAGCGCAGCTGTCATATAGAGGATATTTTATGAATGTTTTAGAACAACAAGGCCTTAATCGCGACCTTTATTGGAACACCGAAAAAGAAGTAAAGGTGTCCGACGGTACCGAGCAAACCTTAAATCAGGAAGACTTTTTTGCCCTGCTGACCGAGCAGTTAGCAAATCAAGACCCAACAAAACCGGTTGATAACGACCAAATGGTAGCGCAGATGACATCGTTCAGCACGGCAGAAGGCATCACGCAGTTAAACGAACAGTTTTCCAGTTTTGCAGCGTCTATGACGTCGAACCAAGCCCTTCAGGCGTCGAGCTTAATCGGTCAAGAAGTGCTGGTAACCGGTAATATCGGGCACAAAGACAGTGCTGACGGCTCTATTAGCGGCGTTATTATTAACGAGCAAAGCACACAAAATACTGAAATTAATATTTACAACGGCGCCGGTGAAGTAGTGCGCACAATGCAGGTGGGTACTCAGCCTGCTGGCAATATCGAATTTAACTGGGACGGCACCGACAAAAACGGCAATAAATTGCCGGCGGGTGATTATGCCGTTCAGGTTCAAGGTGAAGTGTTTGGCGAAGTCCAAGCGCTTCCTACAGCGATTCATCGCCACGTTGACAGCGTTAGCCTATCAGGCTCGGGCGCGGGCGTGGTGCTTAATTTAGATGGTGATGTCAGTATCAAGCTAGACGACGTCATTCAAATCGGTAATTCATAGGAGAAAAGCATGTCTTTTAATATCGCACTCAGTGGTGTATCTGCGTCACAAAAAGATTTAGACACAACGGCAAACAACATCGCCAACGTGAATACGGTCGGGTTTAAAGAATCACGCGCCGAGTTTGGAGATGTTTACGCAGCCTCTTTGCTTGCCTCAGGTAAAACCAAGGTAGGTGACGGTGCATTGACACAAGAAGTGTCTCAGCAGTTTTCTCAAGGTAGTTTAAGTTTTACCAATAACTCGCTCGATTTAGCAATAACCGGAAATGGTTTTTTCGCTACAGTACCTGAAATTACCTCTCGCGACTTTTCGTTTACACGGGCCGGCCAATTTAAATTAGATAGTAATAACTTTGTGGTCAATTCTGCCGGAGACAATTTATTGGGATTTCCAGTAAACCCTGACGGCACGTCTGCGTCTGTGGCCTTGAGTACAACGGTGCCAGTTCGTATTCCTGATTCATCAGGTTCACCGCAAAAAACATCAGAAGTAGACTTACGATTTAACTTACCTGCGGGTGACCAAGTAAAAGACCCTGCAGATTTTGACCCTTCAGATCCGCTCACCTATAACGCGGCAACATCGGTCACCGTGTACGACTCACTTGGCGATAGTCACGTCATGACTTATTACTTTATGAAAGACAACGACCCAGCCAATGTTAACGAATGGTATGTGGCAGCCTCTGTAGACGATGTGTTAGTAGACATGACCAATTCTGATGGAAGTGATGCTGATCCTGCTACAGCCGTTAACTCAGTTGGTACAGCCACGGGCAATGCGGTAACCGCAGCAAAACTAAAATTTAGTGACGGCGGCGACTTTATTGGCATAGAGTCGGCCGATGGTATTGCGCAGCTTGACCGAAAAATTGTCACCGAGGCGCTTGGCGGCGTTATTTTGGCGAATGGCTCTGATGCGACGCAGCAAATTGCCATTGATTTTAATCTTGACCCAAATGGCGCTAATCCAAATGAGCCCACTCAGTTCGCGTCAGCCTTTGAAGTGACCTCACTGGAGCAAGATGGTCTACCGGTAGGACGATTGACCGGTATTGACATCGGTCCAGACGGTTTGGTGCGAGCAACGTTTTCAAACGGAACATCTGAACCTATTGTACGAGTAGCGTTAGCACGCTTTGCAAACGAGCAAGGTTTGACGCAGCAGTCGGGTACAGCATGGAAGGAGAGTATCTTATCGGGTGAAGCCTTAGCAGGTGAAGCGACGACCGGTACATTTGGTGACATTAATTCGTCAGCCCTTGAACAGGCAAACGTAAACCTAACCACCGAGCTTATTGATATGATTATTGCGCAGAGAAACTTTCAGGCAAACTCAAGAGCGCTTGAGGTAAATAACCAGCTCAACCAGACCATCCTGAACATTCGATAAACCTAATGTTTAAGTAAGCTGAGGTTAATAAAATCTCAGCTTGCTTTAACATCATTAAGTTACAAAGGCGCGTAACACTTTTTCATTCTCATCGAAGGTGAACGAATGCCGAGTATGACGCTGATTTTACATCTCAATCATTTATTCATTTTTTGATACAAGGACTGTAGTCCGCCATTGCAGACCCACTTATCATCCCCCAACGCCACTTCTGGCATTTTAATTGCTTAGTCTTAGTTAAGGTCGATTTTTGACATATTAAGGCAGTATAATGGATAAGCTACTCTACATCGCCGCTAGCGGTGCAAATCAAGACTTACTGGCCACTGGCGTGCGCGCCAACAATCTGGCGAATGCGCAAACTAACGGTTTTAAAGCGCAGCTTGAACAAGCACGAGCAATGCCGGCCTACGGCGAAGGTTTGCCGTCTCGCGTATTTAGCATGACTGAAAGTCCTAGCAATAATTATGACGGCGGTGCAATGATTACCACCGACCGTCCGCTAGACGTTGCTGTTCAAGGCGACGGCTGGTTTGCAGTACAAACCCCGCAGGGCGGTGAAGCATTTACCCGCAACGGCAACTTCACAATGACTGCCGAGGGCGCGCTACAAGACTCAAAAGGTAATTTAGTGCTGGGTGAAAACGGGCCACTTTTTTTGCCTGTGCCAGTTCAGAATATCACCATAGCCGGCGACGGCACGATTTCTACTCGTCTACAAGGCGCGCCTGAGAACGCAATTGAAGACGTGGGCAGATTAAAATTGGTCAATCCTAACGTAGACCAAATCAAGCGTCGCGAAGACGGACTATTTGAACTTAAAGAAGGTGGTTTTGCCCAGCAAGATATTACGGTATCTGTGCGATCAGGCATGTTGGAGGGTTCCAATGTCAACGCGGTAGAAGAAATGGTGCAAATGATTAGCCTTCAGCGTCACTACGAAATGCAGGTCAAGCTAATGAACAAAGCAGACCAACTGTCTATGCGCGGCAACGCCTTACTAAGAATGATTTAACAGCGATTAGCTCGCTAAGGTATTTAATATGCACCCAGCTCTTTGGATTAGTAAAACGGGATTAGACGCCGCACAAACAGATGTGGCGGTGGTATCAAACAACTTGGCCAACGCCAGTACCGTTGGCTTTAAAAAAGACCGCGCGGTTTTTGAAGACTTGCTCTATCAAAATATTAATCAACCGGGCGGGCGCAGCTCTGCCGACACCGAACTGCCCTCAGGCCTTATGCTTGGTGCAGGTTCGAAGGTGGTCGCGACGCAAAAAACGCATACACAAGGTAATTTGTTAACAACAGAAAACGCCCTTGATATGTCGGTACAAGGTCGCGGATTTTTTGAAATTCAGATGCCCGACGGCAGCTCGTCTTATACGCGAAACGGCCAGTTTACATTAAACGATCAGGGTCAAATGGTTACCCCTGGCGCAGGTTTTGTCTTACAACCAGTTATTACCTTACCGCCAGATGCACAGCAGGTGACGATTTCTCAAGATGGTGAAGTCTCAGCGCAGCTGCGTGGACAAGCAGAACCACAAGTACTGGGTCAGATAAATCTCGCCGATTTTATTAATCCGGCAGGTTTGCAACCCATTGGACAAAATCTATATGCCGAGACGGCGGTATCTGGCGCGCCTATTCAGGGTGTGCCCGGCTTAGAGGGCTTAGGGACCATAGCACAAGGTACGCTTGAAACCTCTAATGTCAACGTAACCGAAGAGCTTGTAAATCTGATTGAAAGTCAGCGTTTGTACGAAATGAACTCAAAGGTTATTTCGTCGGTTGACCAGATGCTTGGTCAGGTTATTCAGCAGTTATAAGAGGTTTAGTATGAAAGGTCATATGATGTTTTTACTGCTGGCAATCATTGCGCTTAGCGCATGTAAGTCAACGGTATCAGAGCCAATAGCGGCGAACGACCCCTTTTACGCACCGGCGGTGCCGGTAGTCAAACGCGAACAAATCGCACAGACCGGGAGTTTATTCACGCCGGCGATGGCCAATAGTTTATATTCAGATGTAAAGGCGCGCAGGGTCGGCGATATCATTACGGTGCGCTTAAGTGAAAATACAAATGCCACGAAAAGTGCCGGTACCTCTACCTCAAAAGAATCAGGTGTTGATTTGCAACCGATAGTGGGTCTTGGCGGCAATGCCATACAAATCGGTAAAGAAGCCATTCAACTCGGTATGGACTCAAGCAATGAATTCACTGGCGATGCGCAAGCTAGTCAAAGCAATAGCCTGCAAGGCAA
The DNA here is from genome assembly GCF_042652645.1 of Glaciecola siphonariae. NCBI lineage: Bacteria > Pseudomonadati > Pseudomonadota > Gammaproteobacteria > Alteromonadales > Alteromonadaceae > Glaciecola > Glaciecola siphonariae. Next base: position 1,319,986 of record NZ_JBHSGU010000002.1, on the reverse strand, counting down.
TATTTCGGTGACGGTGGTAGACGTTCTGCCTAATCAAAACTTAATCATTCGCGGTGAGAAGTGGTTGACGCTAAACAATGGCGATGAATACATCCGTTTGACCGGAGTGATTCGACCGGCTGACATAACGCCTACTAACGAAATCCAATCGACTAAAATTGCTAATGCGCGCATTCAGTATAGCGGCACGGGCAGCTTTGCAAGAGCTCAAGAAAAAGGTTGGTTGACTCAATTTTTCTCATCTACATGGTGGCCACTATGATACGTGTCTCTTCTTTAGGCTCGTGCTTCAGTGCCCGGGTGTTAGCCTTTTCGTTAGCCCTTTCGTTAGGTATAACGTCTGTGCTGCCAGCCTACAGCGCCCAGCGTATCAAAGACCTTGCCAGCGTGCAGGGCGTACGCTCTAACCAGTTGGTAGGCTATGGTTTGGTGGTTGGTTTACCGGGAACGGGAGAAACCAGTCCGTTCACCGAGCAATCATTTCGCACCATGTTAAGTAATTTTGGCATAAGCTTAGATGACAACGTTAAGCCAAAAATTAAAAACGTAGCGGCCGTAGCCGTTCACGCAGAGCTTCCGGCATTTACCAAACCTGGCCAAACCATAGACATTACCGTGTCGTCGGTAGGTGAGGCTGCCAGTTTACAGGGCGGCACGCTGCTACAAACCTTTCTGCGCGGACTTGATGGAGAAGTCTACGCCGTTGCACAAGGGTCACTGGTGGTGAGTGGGTTTGGCGTGCAGGGCAATGATGGTTCTCGTATTGTCAGCAATACTCCTACCGTTGGCACGATTGCAAATGGCGCCGTGGTAGAGCGGTCAGTGCCAAGCGGCCTTATGCAAAACGACTATCTAACGCTGAACTTACACAGCCCAGATTTTAGCACCGCCCAAGCGATGTCAGACAAAATTAACCAGCGCTTAGGCGCTGATCCCGATAATGGTTATGCGATTGCCACGCCCCTAGATGCAGCTTCGGTTAGAGTCATGGCACCGCGCGATGTAGCGCAGCGAGTGGGCTTTTTGGCCACTATTGAAAACTTTGAATTTGAGCCGGCTACCGCGCCTGCTCGCATCGTTGTGAACAGCCGCACCGGCACCATCGTAATCGGACAAGACGTGAGATTGATGCCAGCGGCAATTACCCATGGTGGCTTGACCGTTACCATTTCTGAAGACCCACAGGTTGTCCAGCCAAATGCATTTGCGGGCGGCGAGACGGTGGTTGTTCCTCGCTCAATTGTTGATGTCGATTTAGACGACAGCCGCATGTTTAAGTTTGACCCAGGCGTTACGCTCGACCAGCTCGTAAGAGCGGTGAACGAAATAGGCGCTGCACCCGGAGACCTAATGGCCATTCTTGAAGCGCTGCGTCAAGCGGGTGCGCTACAAGGCGAGCTGATTGTAATTTAATTCAGCTTTATGTGATTTATTTAAGCTAAGAAAGAGAGAAGTAGCATGGATTTGTCGTCGAACGCAAAATCGCAGTTAGAGATGTCAAGGTCGGTACATGACCTTGGTAGTCTTGATACTTTGCGTGCGGCCGCCAAATCAGGCGATGAAGGCGCGCTTGAAGAAGCCGCTAAGCAGTTTGAAGCAATCTTTGTTCAAATGCTGCTGAAATCGATGCGCAAGGCGCAAGATGCAATGGCCGACAAAGACAGTCCGTTTAACTCAGAGCAGGTGAAGTTTTACCGTGACATGCACGACCAGCAGCTAGCCACCGACCTCTCTACTAAAGGTAGCCTAGGCTTAGCCGACGTTATTGTGCAGCAAATGAGCTTAAACAATGGCGTAATGCCAGCCAGTGCGGTTAGAAATGACGCTGATTTATCTATGCTAAATCGCAATGCAAAGCTGCGTGCACAATTCATGGAAAAGTCGGCTATAGAAGACTTATCTGGGAAAAGTCCTCATCAGAACGCTCAACAAACTCCCAATCAAAGTTCATCATCGTTGTTGCAAAGCATTGAGCTTCGTCAGGTGGCTTCTCAAAATGGTCAGGCTACGCAGGCGCAAAACAAAGTGCAAGATGCTCAGCCTACAAAAAAAGCCGCTTTTGCGTCGCCTAAAGAATTTATAAAAGCGCTTTATCCTCAAGCGCAGGCTGCAGCAGAGCGATTAGGTATTTCAGCAAAAGCGCTTATTGCACAAGCTGCGGTTGAAACCGGCTGGGGCAAATTTATGATCCACCAAGGGGATGGCAACAATGCGCACAACCTGTTCGGTATCAAAGCTGACAAGCGCTGGGACGGCAATAAAACGGTTATCGATACCTTAGAGTTTAAAAATAATATTCCACAAAAGCAGCAGGCAGCTTTTAGAACCTACAGCAATTTTGAAGAATCGCTGCATGATTATGTGGATTTTGTGAGCGGCAACCCGCGTTATCAACATGCCTTAGAAAAAGCCCAAGCACCTAATGAGTACTTCAAAGAGCTGCAGCGAGCCGGCTACGCCACAGACCCTAAATATGCCGACAAAGTGATGTCGGTGTATAACAGCCCAACTATGAGTGAATTGTTACCATGATTCGAAATGCGGATCTTTTTTCGATTGCTAAAACCGGTATTAACGCCAGCAATAAGCTGCTCAATACCACCAGTAACAATATAGCCAACGTGAATAGCGAAGGATATGTGCGCGAGCGCACAACCTTCAGCAATCATATGAATGGCGGTGTAGATTTTGGGTTTACCGACAGAGTCTTCGATGTGTTTGCGCAAAATCAACTGCGCAGAGATACTTCTTTTGTGGGCGAGTCTCAAGCCTATTTTGACCGCGTTGAGGGATTAGATAGAGTGTTGGCAAGCGAGGCAAACAGTATTGCCAGCTCAATGACAAGCTTTTTTGGCGCCATTCAAACCGCCGCAGACGACCCAACAAACACCGCCGCTCGCGATGCCATTATGGGCAGAGCCACCGGCATGTTAAATCGTATCAACCAGCTTGGCGATTTTATGAAAGCCAAAGAAGATGAAGTCGAGCTGCAAATACAACAATCGGTAGACCGCGCGAATAGCTTAATTAAGCAAATTGGCGATTTAAATGAAGCGGTACAAATTGCAAATGGTTCGTCTGTGGTCGATACGCCTACTAAACTGCTCAATCAGCGTGACCAAGCGATACTTGAGTTATCAAGCATCGTTGCGCTAGAAGTAAGAAACAGCCCTAATGGCGATGATGGCTTAGTCGTTAATTTAACCACTGGAGAATCACTTGTAATGGCCGACGGCAGCTTCAACGTATTTGCCGTTGGTGGCGAGCCAGATTTTACTAACCGTCAGCTCACGCTCAAAACTGATTTTCAGTCGCTCACAAAAAATGATGCAACAATCAACATTCTAGAAGAAAACTTAGGGGGCGGCTTGGGCGGTTTATTTAAATACCGTGAACAGGTGCTTGAGCCCACCCAGCGCGACCTTGGTAAACTTGCAACAAGCTTGGCAGATGCAGTGAATACGCAGAACCGCCAAGGCATGGATTTAGACCAGCAGCTAGGCGGCGATATTTTTAAGATTGCCGAGTTCAGTTCCATTAATTATCCGACAAACAGCGACCTGAGCTTACAAATGCGCGGACGTATCAGCCCGGGTGCAAGCGGTGAAGTCACAAACAACGATTACAAAGTGACGGTGATGACTACTCCGAGCACCGGTACACCGGCAACCTTTGATATTCAGGTTGAGGCCATGAAAAGTGATGGTCGACCGCAGCTTGATGCAAGCGGAAATCCCATTGTAGAAACCTTGACGGTTGATGCAAGTTTAGGATCATTCAACAAAACTATGGGCGGGATAGAGCTCGAATTTGCTAGCGGTTCGCAGTATCAGGTAGGGGACAGCTTTTTGATTCAACCTACCCGCACCGCAGCCGCCAACTTAGGTATGGCAACGACACGCTCAGAAGATTGGGCATTTGCCAAACCCATTCGCGTAGATTCAGGTGACAATAACTTAGGCGATGCAAAGTTGGTTGCCACCACATCTAGCAATACCGTTGTTGACAGTACTTTTACCAGTAATGATGCATCTGCGTTCACAGGCTTAGGTGGTTTAAACACCTCAGCTAATTCACCTTCAAATATATATGGTGCACCCGTTACAATCAGGTTTATCGCATCTGATGAATATCAAGTGCTTGATAATTCAACGCCAGCACAGGTTATTACAACGGTTTCAGGCGTGACTGATTTAAACAATCTTATTGAGAAAGCAAAAGCGGGCGGCGCTCCGGCATGGCCTGCTGATTTTGCTGCACTGAGTGATTATCCCGGTTATGACTTTTCATTGCAGGGTGAGCCAAAAGCAGGCGATGTATTTACCATTGCCTACAACACTGACGGAATTAATGATAACCGCAATGCGGTTGAGTTTGCGCAGCTGCAACAAGCCTCATTGGTTCGCCAGGGCAGTGCATCAAATCAAAACAAAACAACCTTAAATGAGGCCTACTCCTCTATTGTGGGCAGCGTGGGGTCGGCAACGGCTAATGCCAGCGTTAATTTAGAAGCGGCAACGGTAATGCGCACTCAATCATCTGAATGGTTTGAGTCTACCGCTGGGGTGAGTCTTGATGAAGAGGCCGCCAACTTGATTCAATTTCAGCAGTCATATGCCGCGGCGGCTCAGATTTTAAGTTCAGCCAGAGAAATGTTTCAGACTATCTTGTCGGTCACCAGATAATGAGATACTCAGCGCAGAGTGCCTTACTCCGCATTTATAGAAATGTAGGCACCATAGTCACACAGAATAAAAGAAACAAAGAGAACGATAGATGAGAGTTACCACTAATTTAATATTTGATCAAAACTTGCGGGCTATTAATACAAGTCAAGGTGAGTTGTCAGACTTACAGAGTCAACTTGCGAGCGGAAAGCGCTTGTTGCGTCCATCTGATGATCCGGTGGGGGCCTCACAAGTTATTCGATTGACTGAGGATTTAGAAAAAACCAATCAATATGAACGTAACATCGACATGGCGAAAAGCAATCTTGAACTGCAAGAAACCTCGCTTCGCTCCATCACCGATGTGATAAATCGCGCACGCGTGTTGACTGTTCAGTCGGGTAACGGCATCTTTTCACAACCCGATCGCGAAGCGGTTGCCGCCGAGATTGACCAAATCCGTAATCAAGTGATTGACTTGATGAATACTCAAAACGCCAGCGGCGACTATATTTTTTCGGGCTATCAGTCACAAAAACAGGCCTTTGCGTTTAATCCAGCCAACAAAGCCGAACCTATTAAGTTTCAGGGCGATGACGGAACCAATCGTATCCAAATCTCTGACAGCGTAAGCATTCAAACCACCAGCTCGGGCAAAAGTGTATTTGAAAATGTAAACGGTCGATTGAATTTTGACTTAGTGACCAATAATGGCGCGAGCCTAGGCGCCTATGGCATCCGTAATCAGGGTAGCTTTGATAGTTTCCATGAACGAAATTACGACCCGGTAAATGCTGTAAATAACCAATATAGCTTTACCATTACCGCAGCAAATTTAGTCACCATCAGCAATGTGGGTACAGGCAATGTTGAAGCAACCTTGCCCTACGATCCCGCAGAGCAAATGAACTTTAATGGCTTTGAATTTGAACTTAACGGCAATGTAGGGGATTCGTTGACTGTTGAGCTAAAACGTCCTGAAAAAACAAACTTAGCAGAGAGCCTACATAAAATGTCGGCGGCCTTAAACGACCCTAACATTTCATCTCAAGCATTTTCATCGGTCATTGATGACACTCTAGTTGGCATCGACAACGGCTTAGCGCAGATAGCGCGAGAAAACTCTTCCATTGGTGCGCGTTTGAATATTGCAGAGTCTATAAGAAACTCTTTACTCGACAGCGAAGTAACCAACCAAGAGGCGCGCTCAGCCATTCAAGACGTAGATTATGCGCAAGCATCTTCAGATTTTGCCCGACAGGAAACCGCGCTTGAAGCAGCCTTTGCGAGTTTTCCTCGAATTGCTAATTTGTCGCTTTTTAACTATATCTAACAATCGCGCTGGTCCTCGGCGCGACTAACATCATTATCGCGCCCGTACCTTTAATCAATAATCTCAATCAAGAATTCCAAACAAAACTCTCAACCAAGACCGTTCCGATAAGTAGAGAATTATAAAGTCGGGGGGCATAGGCAAATATAAAAGACGCTTTTCGCCATCCTGGCCGCTCAGGCGCGCACATCCCTGTGCGCGCATGCTTTTATTTTTGCCTATACCCCCAACTTTCATGCGTTTGCTCATTAGTTCTTCAAAAGAATATTAAAAAATTTTCTTACTTAAAATTTGGTCATTCTTACAAGCTAACTGTTTGTTTTAACAATCTCATCGTGAAGTTCAAATTTTAAAGGCGGCAATTTTTTGCCGCCTTTTGCGTTTTTTTTCGAAATTAGACTAAAGGGAATTTGTAGAGTGTCGATACAGTCTTCGAGAGAGCCAGTACATGTACTTTTCAAAAGTTGAAGAGTCATGTTCTACAATTTGAAAATAATACCGGAATCCGTCCGGCTGCCAGCAAGCGCTGGACTGAGAGTGTAGGAGAAGACTTATGTCTATGTTCGTAAATACTAACGTGTCAAGCTTAAACGCCCAACGTCAGTTATTCAATTCAAGTAATTCACTAGGTACGTCTTTTGAGCGTCTATCTTCTGGTATGAGAATCAACCGTGCATCTGACGATGCGGCCGGTCTTCAAATTACCGACAGAATGACCACTCAAATTAACGGTCTAAACCAAGCAGTTAACAACGCAAACGACGCAATTTCTCTTGCTCAAACAGCAGAAGGCGCTTTAGGCGAGACTACCACTGCCTTGCAGCGAATTCGTCAGCTTGCGGTACAATCACAAAACGGTATTAACTCTGCAGATGACCGTTTGGCACTTCAAAAAGAAGTATCTGCCCTTAAGTTTGAAATTTCTAGAATTGCAACTGATACGCAATTCAACAAGGTTAACATTCTTGACGGAAACTTCTCTGCTAAATTCTTGGTAGGTGCTAACGCCAACCAGAATATATCAGTTAATCTTTCTGGTACCGGCCCAATTGGCGGTCGAGGATATGGTGCGTCTGCATTGATTGGTACGTTGTCAGTATCAACTGTTGCCGGAGCATCAGCTGCAATCGCTGCACTTGATACTGCTATTTCAGCGGTGGGTGCGACTCGCGCAGACCTTGGTGCGTTAACTAACCGTTTCCAGTCTACTATCCGTAATCTATCAAACGTATCTGAAAATATGTCTTCAGCGCGTTCACAGATTCTTGATACTGACTTTGCTAAAGAAACTGCAAACCTAACTCGTAACCAGATTCTACAGCAAGCTAGCACAACTATCTTGTCACAGGCTAATCAGCGTCCACAGGCAGCTCTACAGCTTCTTGGCTAATTACGCCAGTAATAAGTAGCTCGACCCTACTGTTTGGGGAATGAAGCCAGGAGGTAGTAACTTGTATTCACAAGCCAAACAGAACTTAGAGCGCGCTCACTCTATCCCTTGAGCGATTGGCCAGGCATTGCCTGGCCGCTTATTTCCCTCTTTTTTCATCTAATTTAGTTTTTTTCTAAAGCTTTTTGCGCATGCGGCGATAACCTATTTAAGCAGGGCAATACAGCAATAATAAAAACTGAAGACCCTGCAAACATCAATAATAAAAACAATACGATGTCGCTAAGTTTTTTAGCAAAAAGTTTCTTAGCAAAAAGTTTCTTAGCAAAAAGTCACTTAGCAAAAAGTTACTTAGCAAATAGCGTTAGGATGAATAAACGAGCAGCCAAGCCCATACGGTATTGCCTGAATGTGCGTCACTGAATATTGAAGCTAATTTTCGATGCATCAAATATTTGGCGATAGCAGCCCTCATCATCTTCCATACGCATATTAACTTGACTTATTACGAGAGCAGCGCTCAGTAAGCCCGTCAATTTGTTGTCAAAAATAAATGAAAAAATTCAACGCACAAAATGCGTGAAGGATAAGTGCGGCCTGAAAAAGGCTATCAAGGGAAGTTGAAGAATATATACGCTGAACTGCCGACTGACAGGAATGATGCCAGGAGGTAGTGAGAGGTATGAGGTCTGGAACATCATACCTGCCGTCAGCAAAGAGCTTTCGCTCTGTTACAGCATATATGCTTCATCAAATGTAGTGAACAGTTGATGAAATGAATCAGTCCATGATTCCATATGTACAAAGCACAATGTGTGCCATAAATGAAAACTTTAGCCGCTTAAATGCCAAGTGATACAAAAAGAGCAGGGCGCTAAATATTTACTGAAAATCGTTAGGAGATTGTTATGTCTTTATTCGTTAATACTAATATATCATCACTCAGTGCCCGTCGTTATTTGTCGGACACCAATACCAATTTAAGCACGGCTTTTGAGCGTTTATCTTCTGGGTTGCGCATCAACAGCGCTAAAGACGATGCGGCAGGTTTACAGATTTCTGACCGCATGACCTCGCAAATTCAAGGTCTAGATCAAGCAGTGAGAAATGCCAACGACGGGATATCTTTATCGCAAACTATAGAGGGCGCGATGACTGAAATTACTAACGCTTTGCAGCGCATACGAACTTTGGCAATACAATCTCAAAACGGGATTAACTCAGACGCGGACCGCGGTGCCTTACAAAAAGAGGTGTCGGCTTTGAAGCTTGAAATGAGCCGAATTGCGCAAACCACCCAATTTGGGGGAGTGGACGTTCTCAAGGGCGGGTTTTCAGCTAAGTTTTTGGTAGGTGCCAATGCAGGTCAAACAATCAGCGTAAATGTTCAGCGTACCGATGGGTATGGAACGTCTGGATTGTTCGGCGCGAGCGCGGCAACATTGTCGGTGCTAACAACAGTCGGTGCATCAAGAGCGCTCACGGCAATAGACAACGCCATTGAAGCCGTAAACGGTAAGCGCGCAGACTTAGGTGCAATTCAAAATCGCTTTCAGTCGACCATTCGTAACCTCAGCAATATATCTGAAAACGTATCAGCTGCCAGAAGTCGAATTAAAGATACAGACTTTGCCGCTGAAACGGCAAATCTTACCCGCCTGCAAATTATTCAGCAGGCCAGTACCACTATTTTGACGCAGGCTAACCAGCGTCCGCAGGCCGCATTGTCTCTTCTACAAGGCTAATTATTAGCTAGATAGATATATAGATAAATAGTACAACGCAGTATGCAAAACCGTATTTATTCGACAGCGTAAAGCAGTAATAATCCGATTTGGAAGGCTTGAGAGGCCCAGTAAATTGCCAAGGAAGGCGGCTTTATCGCGGAATATCGTAAGTAAAAGGTCGACTAACAAGACTGAGAGTGTAGGACATTTGGTTGAGAGGCCAGTACTTACGTTCTACAATCCTGCCAGTCGACGGAAAAGTTTGCTCCAACTCCTAACGTGAGCAATTTGGTCGAGCCACCCCATGGCTCGGCCTTTTTTTCTTGAACAGAAATAAGACTTGCTAACAATAAATATAAAGCATGGTCTGTGCCAATTTTTCCGAACTCACAATTTTCATTCGTACTTTACTTTTGGTCATGCCCCCTACAAGCCCTGCGGCATCTCAGCCTAGTTGCTTCGTTTACGCGTACGTAGTCGACGCAAGCCTGAGTTTTAATACTTTATATTTTTCAGTTGCTTATAAATTACTTGTCAATTTTTTCAAATTTCCTCTAAAGAAGCTGTTGGCGCTGCCGATACCCTTAGTTGAGAGGTAATTCATTCAAAATTTGAATTACTAAAAGAGGTGTATTGACCCCGGGAGTAGTGACCTAAGGTTAATATAAAAAGAAAAGTAGCCAGCGCAAACGCCATGTTCACGTTCACGCAACGCTGGCTTATGGAGGTAGTATGTCAATATTCGTCAATACAAATGTGTCTGCGCTTAGCGCACAGAGGCAGTTATTTGATTCTTCTAACGCATTGAGTCAATCATTCGAGCGTTTATCCTCAGGCCAGCGCATCAACAGAGCGTCAGACGACGCTGCAGGGCTGCAAATTACAGACCGCATGACGTCGCAAATTCAAGGTCTTAATCAAGCGGTACGTAATGCCAATGACGGCATTTCTGTGGCGCAAACTGCAGAAGGCGCACTTGGCGAAACCACGACTATCCTGCAGCGCATGCGGCAGCTAGCAGTGCAGTCACAAAATGGTATTAATTCGGCAGACGACCGGGAAGCGCTCAACAAAGAAGTTTCTGCGTTAATATTAGAGCTATCGCGTATTGGTGCTGATACCCAATTTAATAATAACAACATCTTAGATGGCACTTACTCTGCTAAATTTATGGTGGGTGCGAATGCAAATCAAAATATTTCAGTTAATTTATCGCGCACGGGCGGGTTTGGTGCTTCTGGTTTAGGCGTTGGCAGCGTTAGTGTGTCGACCGTTACCGGCGCGTCGGGTGCAATTGCTACTTTGGATACTGCGATTTCGGCCGTTGGAGCAGCCAGGGCTGATTTGGGTGCGGTGAGTAATCGTTTTGAGTCTACTATCCGCAATATATCGAATGTGTCTGAAAACTTGTCGGCGGCTAGAAGCCAAATAAGAGATACCGATTTTGCCGCTGAAACGGCAAACCTGACTCGTAATCAGATATTACAACAAGCCTCGCTCTCTATTTTAGCGCAGGCCTCACAAAGCCCTCAATCAGCATTAGCATTGTTGGGGTAGTATTCGCGCAGTTAGTTAGACAAGCCGCACGGCAAAAGTTGCGTTGAACGGGCGGTTCACCGGCAAATCTAGGTGCAACCGCTCTTCCTTTTATTTACTTAAAATGAAGTGACAAAGCGTAGGAGTAAGTTATGGATAATATTAATTCGCAGATTGGTCAAAATATTGCTAGGGAACAGGCAAGTATTGTGAATGAAAAAACATTTAACAGTAACAATTTAGTAGGCATGCAAACAGGCGTAAGCCAGTTCACGAGAAGTGAAAATGCAGCGCTTACTCAACAAGTTAGAAATTTAGATAAAAGCGTCTCGCAGTTGCCTGAGCAAAAGCGTCTCGAAGAAGAGAAAAAGCTAAAGAGTCAGGGCCTTTCAGCCGATACACTGACTAGAGAGGAGACGGTAGATTTATCAGATGAACTTGACGGAGTAGGGGCGTTTCTGCAAAGCAAGGGTACAGCGATATCCTTTAGTGTGGATGAAGCGACCGAAAGGCAAGTAGTGACTGTTAAAGATGCGGCAAGCGGAGACGTTATACGGCAAATACCTTCCGAAGAGGTACTAAATTTTGCCGAGCGGATTCGAGATTTACAGTCTGATGTTGGCACAAATAAAGGAGTGTTGATAAACGGACAAGCTTAATTATGAGGTAGCACATGAGCATTCAATCTTTAGGTGTAGGATCTGGTTTAGACCTTGAGGGTCTTGTTAGAAATTTATTAGCAGCCGAGCGTGGTCCTAAAGAGCAAAGGTTGAATGCTCGTGAGGAAACCCTTGACCAAGAGATATCCGCCCTTGGTAGAGTAAAGTCAAAGCTCTCAGAATTTGAAGATGCCATGAAGGCTTTACAAGAGTCCGACAATTTAAGCGGACGCGACCCTCAAATAGATAACCCCTCCGAATCTAATGAACCCATTACCGCAAGCCCGGGCAACTCGGCTGTGACCGGTGAATATCAAATTGCAGTAGAACAGCTCGCCCGTGGCAGTCGTATTGAGACTGCAGATGCGGCTTTTGCTGATTCAGATGCGGTTGTGCTGAGCTCAGGCACAGCAGACCTCACCTTCAAAATTGGTAATACAGGCGATACGTTTACCATATCTGTAGCCGCTGGCACTACGCTCGAAGAGCTTCGCCAGCAAATCAACGATGACGAAAATAATTTTGGTGTTTCGGCCAATATTATCAATACGGGCACCGCTGCCGGTGGTTCCAAATTGGTCTTCACTTCTAACGTCAGTGGATTGGGCAACGATTTACAAATTGTAAATGACAACGATAACGCAGAACTAAATGCGCTATCAACAAGCAATTCAACAGAAACGACCACCTACCTAACGCCAACGCTAAGCGCACAAAATGCGATTGCAACGGTCGATAATATCCGCGTTGAAAGCGACACGAATAAGTTCGAAAACACTATTCAGAATGTTAGGTTTGACGCCAAGTCACTATCCGACAGAGATGCCAATGGCGACCCTATTGCATCAAAACTCACTATTGGCTTTGACACGGAAAACTTAAAAGAAAACATCGATACCTTTATTGAAAAGTACAACAGCCTTGTTGATGAACTCGACAGACTGACACGCTACGGCGAAACCGATGAAGACGAAGACGGCGCGCTCGCCGGTGATTCTATGGTAAGGGGAATCCAGCAAGGTTTATCTACCTTGTTAGGAAATAGCGTGCCTGGGTCAACAATTGGTAGCTTATTTGCATTAGGTATTGAGCTGACCGCTGACGGCAAGCTAGAAATTGGCAGCACAGACTTTGGCCTAGGCTCGGGCTCAAAACGCCTAGACGATGCTTTGGCCGATAATTTTGATGATGTCGCAAAACTGTTTTCTGGCGAAGACGGCATGGCGACACAGCTTATCGCGTTTACAGAAGAGTACACTCAAGGCTCCAGTTTAATTAAATCGCGTGAAGACAGCATTAAAGAGCAGCAGGGCAACCTTGAAACAGAAAGAGAACAGTTTGAACTAAGAATGGAAAGCTTAGAGTCAACGCTTCGCGCTCGCTATTTAAGTTTAGATTCAACCATTGCAGACCTGCAGAACACCGGTAATGCATTGTTTGCAGCATTAGGAAACTAGTATGTCATTAAAGGCAATAAACGCTTATAAGAAAGGCACGTTAAAACAAGATATTATTAACGCTGACCCGCATAAATTAACGCTAATGTTAATGCAAGGGGCACTTGATAGACTTGCCTACGCCAAAGGATGTATCGAGCGGAGCGATTATCAAGGCCGTTCTGAACACCTGTCAAAAGCCACCGCAATTTTCATTAATTTGCGCGACACTTTAGACCTTGAGGTAGGCGGCGATTTTTCTGAAAACCTATATGCGCTATATAATTATTTTTTGGAAAAGCTATCGACCATTTCCAGTGAAAATGGCGCTGATGTGATCAGTGAAGTGAGCGAATTGTTCTTGCCCATCAAAGACGCTTGGGCGCAAATTCCAGAAGCGGCCAAACAGCAGGCTTATGCGCAATCTGGCATATAATGCGCCAACTTCACCTTAATCATAACCACACCCCAGAAGAATTAGCTACTATCAATGAGGCACTTACTAAGTGCCTACTCGTTGATGAAGTAGATGAAGCACACTTGCAGATATTGATTGAACAACGCAAAAAGTTGGTCGATAAATTGCTTAAGAGCATGAACATACAGCAGCAAAAGCTGTTTGCACAAGATGAATTACAAACAAATCAACGCTTAGTTGACCATGTAACTTGCTTGCGCAATACCGCAAAAAAGGCCTTAGCCAGCGTTGCTAGTTCATCTCGAGCAATTAAACAATATCAACAAGTGTGACTAATGCAAAATGATATAAGACTTCACTTAGCAGACGACGAAGAAAAACAAAACGAGATTGAAGCTGCCCATGCAGCATCTTTGCAGGCGCGCTTTGACCTTAACTTGGCTGCATTTCTACGGCATATTCCCAGTATCGGCGAAAAACTGCAGCACACGCCACTCAAGCAGTACAGCATCTTTTTAGATAAGCACAGTCAAACCAATATTGTTGAAATACGCACGGGCACCACCTTTTATCATTTTGACGTTGATAAGGAAATCAGGCAGCAAGTTCAGCAGATCAGTTGCCATAGCGCATTGGTAAACTATAAAGCGGGTCAAAATTCTGGCACGCCTGTGAGCGGATTTGACGAATTTTTAAAGTACAGCACACACCTTAGCGAAAAACTTGAGCGCGCTTGCCCCGACACTTTAGTTGTTTTTGGCATTGGCAAGGGCACGCATATTGAACACTTGTTCGACACGCAAAAAGCGCAGAACATTGTTATATATGAGCCTAACTGGGAGCTTTTTTACTGCTCGCTGTTTTGTACCGATTGGCACCTTATTTTAGACGAGGCTGCGCGGGCCTCCAGACGATTATTTCTTCAGATTGAACAAAATGCTGCAACGCTCCACGCCGATTTAAAAGAGCTAGCCGACGCGTTTGATATCAAGCAAATCTTATTTTTTAAACATTACAACGAAGCGAGCTTCGACCACGTCATAAATGAACTGCGAAGCGGGCGCCATGCAGTCCTGATGCATCCTAGCGCGGCACAGTTTGAAAGTGATTTTAAGCAATGGGTGCCGCCCTGGACACCATCGTTCGATGTGTCTGCATATGCATGTGCCTCAAAGCAAAGTGAACGCTTTAAAAACAATATTCAGGCCTTCACCAAATACTTTCCAGCCTTGGCAACGACGTTTTCTGAATATCAGTGCCAAGCGTGGGAGCCCATTGTGCATATGAAAACTGGCTGCGTCGCTCTATTTCACAAGCGCAGCTGTACGGTGTTTTCCATTGAAGATACAAAGCGCCACGGCCGCGAGATGTTTGCTCACTTTGCTAAATATCCCAACCAAGATGGTCTGATTTTTGGTTGTGAGAGCGTCAAATTAAAACACTATATGCACAATATCTTCATTAGGCGAGCTAACACCGTTCTTACTCATCAAAAAGATGAAAAGGGTGAACTGCCTGCAAATATCAAGTCACTCATTATGTTTGGTTTAGATACCGGCTATGCCTTTGAGGCATTTACAGAAAAAACTGAGGTGGCAAATCTGTTTGTATGCGAGCCCAATCCTGACTTTTTCTTTGCATCATTGTTTGCCATCGATTGGTTATACCTGCTTGAGCATATCGATAAGACTGAACGGCGTATATATCTCAATATCGGTGAAGCGAGTTCTAACTTATATGCCGATATTAATTCTCAGTTTCTAGCGGCGGGACCTCATTTACTCGCTGATACCTACTTTTATCAAGGTTACGACAACGCCCTGTTAAGCCGCATTATAAAAGACTTAAGAGACCAGCTCAGAATTACCTTTTCATTAAGTGAAAATTTAGACCATGCTCTTTACGGTATTGCGCACACGCAATACGCGCTGGAGCATAAAGTACCCGCGATGGCCGCGAATGCCTCTGGGCATATTACAAAGCGCACACGGGGCCTGCCCTTATTTATTGTGGGAAATGGGCCGTCGCTAGATGACACCATTGAGGTGCTAAAAGCGCACAGAGAACAAGTTTTAGTGGTTAGTTGCGGTACAGCCTTACAGGCG
This sequence comes from Glaciecola siphonariae, assembly GCF_042652645.1. NCBI lineage: Bacteria > Pseudomonadati > Pseudomonadota > Gammaproteobacteria > Alteromonadales > Alteromonadaceae > Glaciecola > Glaciecola siphonariae. Next base: position 1,304,715 of record NZ_JBHSGU010000002.1, on the reverse strand, counting down.
CTGCATCGTTATGGCATTACGCCGGATTTTCATGCTGAGGTAGAGCAATGTCGAGCCACCTTTGATTGGGCCTCTCGTATAGCAGACCCGGCCTACCTTAAAGCAATTACGCTGGTGAGCGTAAATGGCATACACCCTGATACTTGCGCGCTTTACAAAGACACTTTGTTTGCGTTTAAACAAGGTGAGTCCTCTGCAATGTCTGCACTTTCCATTTTGGGTAAGGAGCGTTTTGCAACCTTAAACAAAGCTTACCCAACGGTGACCAACTTAGCCGTTAATTTTTTCTTGGAGCTGGGCTTTACCAATCTATATTTGCTCGGAGTCGACCTAGGTTTTGTTGATTATACAAAGCATCATAGCCAACAATCTGGATATTTTGAAAACGGGAAGCAGATTTATAATTACCAAGAAAATCTCGCAAAAAGCCTACCTGTAAAGGGGAATTTTAGACCACAGGTATATACCAAAGCTGAATTTAACATATCGCGGATGATGTTGGAGCAAGCCCTTGCGCAGTATAAGGCCGATTGCTTTAACATGTCTGATGGTGCTTACGTGAGTTCAAGCACGCCGCTGCACGCGGACGAAGTGCTTATCATCAACAAGCCAATTGACCGTGAAGAAGTGATTGTTGATATCAAAAACGGATTTGTTGTGGTGCAAGCTAATATCCGAGATTTATATAAAAGCGCGTTCAGCCAAACTATTCTAAACGACGAGATGGACAAACTCAGCGCTATTTGCAGCGCCGAGTTCTGCAACAAAGAAGACATAGAATCGCTTATTGAAGCCGCCGGTGAATTAATCGACGATAACATCATTAAAGGCCGGTCTTTATTTATTTATTATTTCTATGGTTCTTTAAATTATTTGCGGGCGACCTTGAGTAAGGCGCTCATGTCATCAGATGAAGAGCAGGCTTTAGAAGTTGCCAGCAACATACTTCGCTATTGGAATAGGCTGTTGAATGACGCAAAGCTGATGCTTAATCACAATGGGTGGTTGCTCGATACCAGTACCTCCTTTGCGGAAAAGCGCGAGATGTTAATGCTCTCTAGCGACACCGTCACGTTTACGGCCTTTGATGCTCGCTTGGCTGCTTACATTACAAACAGTGAGTATGCACAATTTGAACATCTACTTGAGTTTTCAATGCCCTCAGAGTGTGAAAAACACTGCGTATTTTTAACAGAGGTCTGTGATGTTGACCGTGTTGTTGCTTCACTTAGCAGTGGGGCCAATAGCCGTCTTACAGAGTCTGGAACACAAGAGAGAATGTTGTTTGTCTATACCGACGCACGTCTCTATAAAACCATTGATAACAAGCTAAAACACTTGCTTCCCGTCAATGCTGCGCTAATGTATGTGCCGTTTTGGTTGAGCGCAAGTCAGCAGCAAACATCTGAAGATACGCGTATGCCGCTCACCGCTCTTGACGATGCTTTGCACTTTCTGCTCGCCCGAATAGACGACGCCTTGCGCTTTACCCATATCGTTTTTCGTGCCCGATTTGATGAAGCTGGCTTGATTCATGCTTATGCAAATAAAAAAGACGAATACAACTGTGAAGCTGTTGATTATTTGGCGGCCTGTTTTGAACCAGCGCTCACCAGCACACAGGCTTATTCGTTCTTTCGATACATAGCATACATAGAAACAGATGAGCCAGAGCCAACATTATTGGACGCTTTGGGCAATAGAGGACTGCATATACCAAGAGATATCCAAGCTTATGAGCTATTGGGTGTTTGGTATAAATCTTCACAAGCTGAACAGATTCGCAGTGACTTACAGGAGCATATAAACAGTGTTTGATAACAAAAGTATTTTGATCACCGGCGGCACAGGGTCATTTGGCAAACGATTTATTCAGCATATTCTTGATAATTATTCGCCCAAGCGACTGATTGTATATTCTCGAGACGAACTCAAGCAGTTTGAAATGCAGCAAAGCTTTAATCAGCCGATGATGCGTTATTTTATCGGCGATGTAAGAGATAAAGACCGCTTAGTAACGGCAATGAAAAACGTAGATTTAGTGGTGCATGCAGCCGCACTTAAACAAGTACCGGCGGCAGAATACAACCCTAATGAATGTATTAAAACGAATATTAATGGTGCGCAAAACGTCATAGATGCAGCAATAAGCAACGGTGTTAAACGAGTCATAGCGCTGTCGACAGACAAGGCGGCCAATCCTGTAAACCTGTATGGCGCGACCAAACTGGTGTCGGACAAATTATTCGTTGCCGCGAATAATATTGCCGGAGCCGACGGCCCTATTTTTGCGGTAGTGCGCTATGGTAACGTGGTGGGTTCGCGCGGTTCTGTTGTACCGTTTTACAGAGACCTAATAAAGCAGGGAGCAACAAAGCTTCCGGTGACTCACGAAGCGATGACGCGCTTTTGGATCACGCTCGATGACGGCGTTGATTTTGTCATTAAAAACTTCTCGCGCATGCAGGGCGGCGAAATATACGTGCCGAAAATTCCGTCTATCCGAATTTTAGATTTAGTTGAAGCGATGCAAGGGCATCGTGAGCATGAGATTATTGGTATTCGTCCAGGCGAGAAGTTACACGAAGTTATGGTGCCTGAAGAGCTCGCGCATCATTGTGTTGAATTTGACGACCACTACGTTATTACGCCGGCAATTAAATTCAGTGGGGTGCATGTTAACTACGCGCACAATGCCCTGAATGAAAAAGGCAAGCAGGTCACAGAAGCCTTCGAATATCACTCGGGTACTAACCCTCAGTTCTTAACGGTTGAACAACTTGTTGAATTAGATAAAGTAACGGTATGACAGATTCACAAAAAATGATTTCTTATGGCAAGCACAACATCGATGCAAACGACATCGACGCGGTTGTTGACGTATTGCAAAATCACTTTTTGACGCAAGGAGCAAAGGTCCCCGAATTCGAGCAAGCGCTTTGTGCCTATACCGGTGCGAGCTTTTGTACGGCAGTGAACAGTGGTACGTCAGGGCTGCATGTTGCTTGCTTGGCCTTAGGCATTGGGGCAAAAGATATTGTTTGGACCTCGCCAAATTCCTTTGCAGCCTCTGCCAATTGTGCCCTTTACTGCGGCGCGGATGTAGACTTTGTTGATATTGACCCGCAGTCGCGCAATCTGTGCCCAATAAAGCTCGAACAAAAACTTTTGGCAGCGCAACAGGCCGGTAAACTGCCTAAAGCATTGGTGCTGGTGCACTTTGCAGGACAAAGTTGCGATCTGCAAACTATCCATGCTTTGTGCTCCCCGCTCAATATCGCCATTATAGAAGATGCTGCCCACAGCTTAGGGGCTCAATACAATAACAAGCCTATAGGAAGCTGTGAGTTTTCTGACATGGCCGTGTTTAGTTTTCATCCGGTAAAGTCGATTACCACCGCTGAGGGCGGGGCGATTGTGACCAATAATGCAGACCTCGCACGCGCCTGTGCGCTGTTTGCTAAGCATGGCATTACCCGAGACCCAGCATTGATGCAGGGCGAGATTGACGGCCCTTGGTACTATCAGCAGTTAGTTTTAGGCTATAACTATCGTTTAAGTGATATGCAGGCGGCACTTGGACTGAGCCAGTTAACACGCTTAGATGACTTTATTGAGCAGAGAAGAGTCATTGCACAGCGGTATTTTGAACGCCTCGCTGATTTACCTTTAGCACTTCCGCAAGCCAAGGTATTGCAAAGTAGCAGTTGGCATTTGTTTATGGTTGAGCTCACCGAGCATCAACGAAAAAACGTGTATCAACAGCTTCACGACTTAGGCATTGGCGTTAATGTGCATTACATTCCCATCCATTGCCATCCTTACTATCAGGCGCTTGGTTTTGAACGCGATGATTTCCCTGCTGCGGTCAAATTTTATGAAAATGCCCTGACGCTGCCGATATATGCTGGGCTAAGTGCAGCCGAGCAAGACAGGGTTATTCTTGCTTTGCAGCAGGTACTGCGGTGAGCGGTACCAAGAGTTTTGCGCTCATACCGGCTAGAGGCGGCAGTAAGCGGATTCCCAAAAAGAATATTAAACCCTTTCACGGCAAGCCAATCATTGCCTATTCTATTGAAACTGCGCTTAATTGTGGCTTATTTGATGAAGTGATTGTATCAACCGATTGTGAACAAATCGGTGAACTCGCATTGCAGTACGGCGCTAGCGTGCCGTTTTTGAGACCTGCGGATATAGCGGGCGACCATGCGACCACGGGCGCGGTAATCGCCCATGCCGTGCAGTTTATGCAAGATAAAAACCCTGAATATTCACACTGTTGCTGCATCTACCCCACCGCACCCTTTTTACAAGCAAAGTATCTAAAGCAGGGACACGATGCCTTGCTGTCTGACCCTAGTAAGATGTTTGCCTTTTCGGTGACTGAATATCGCTTTCCTATACAAAGAGCTTTATCTATTGAAAACGGTGAAATAGCGCCTGTTTCGCCAGAATTTAGCAGTACACGGTCACAAGATTTACCGGCTAGGTATCACGATGCTGGTCAGTTTTATTGGGGAACACTCGCAGGGTTTTTGTCAGGTGAAGCGATGTTTTCAAAGCAAGCTAGTCCGGTCATTTTGCCATCTTATCTTGTCCAAGATATCGATACTCCAGATGATTGGAAGCGCGCAGAGCTCATGTTTTCGAAGCTTTAGAAGTAGTTAGCCAATGCGCCTTCGCAGCGAATATATCAGTTACACATATATCAATTACACATGTATCAATGAATAGTTTGGAGCCTACATGTTTACAGTAAACGGACAAGCCATCGGCAAGCGGCTACCTCCTTACATTATTGCAGAGCTGTCGGCCAATCATGGCGGTTCTATTGAACGAGCAAAAGCGTCTATACAGGCGGCAAAAGCCGCTGGCGCAAGCGCCGTTAAAATCCAATCCTATACGCCTGATACGATGACAATTGATTGCGATAAACCAGACTTTCAAATAAAAAGCGGCTTGTGGAAGGGAAGTAGTTTGTACAGCTTGTATAAGCAGGCATACACACCCTACGAATGGCACCAAGAACTGTTTACTTATGCCGCGCAAATTGGTATTACGCTTTTTTCTAGTCCTTTTGATGAGACTGCCGTTGATTTATTAGCCAGTTTAGACGCGCCAGCCTATAAAATCGCGTCATTTGAGCTGACCGATATTCCGCTAATTGAATATACTGCCAAGCAAAAGCGACCGATGTTCATGTCGACCGGCATGGCGAGCTTGGCAGAAATTGCTGAGGCCGTTCAGGCATGCAAGCAGCAGGGCAATGATGAAATATTGTTATTTCATTGCATCAGTAGTTATCCCGCGCCCACCGAAGAATCAAATTTGTTAAATATTACCGCGATTGCCAAAGAATTCGACGTTGAGCTTGGCCTTTCGGACCATACCATCAGCAATCTGGCGGCAATAATGTCTATCGGGCTTGGCGCAGTGGCAGTTGAAAAACACTTCAAACTGGATGATAAAGACTGCGGCCCAGACGCTAGCTTCTCTTTGTTACCATCGCAGCTAAGTTCTCTGGTACAAGACTGCCAACAAGCATCACTTGCATTAGGCGACGGTGATTTTGAAAGAACCAAGGCTGAGAGCGACAACAGTAAATTTAGGCGCTCACTTTATTTTGTTAAAGACTTACCCGAGGGTGCGCCAATTACTCAAGATGCAGTAAGAAGGATTCGCCCAGGTTTTGGCTTAGCCCCTAAACACCTCGACAAGATTATGGGGCAATCGCTAACAAAAGCGGTGGAGCGGGGCGACCCTGTGACCTGGGACTGTTTTTCATAGCGTCTTATTGACAGATGCAGTATCGTAATAGCGACTCAAACAAAGGGACGGTATTATGGCAACATTACTGATTGCAAAAGAGCATGATTTAGGCGGACTTACCGTCAAGCGAGTGCTTCCGCACATGCAAAAAAAGATGATTGGTCCGTTTATCTTTTTCGACCACATGGGACCAACATCATTTTCTGCGGGCCAAGGTATTAACGTTAGACCGCATCCACATATTGGGCTTTCTACACTCACTTATCTATTCGAAGGCAGCATATTACACCGCGATTCTCTAGGAAATCATCTTGAGATATTTCCAGGCGATGTAAATTGGATGACGGCCGGTAAAGGTATTGTGCATTCGGAGAGAGAAACCTTTGAGGTGCGCGCTAACCCTCACGCGATTGATGGCCTTCAGTGCTGGGTCGCACTCCCTGAAAAAATGTGCGAGCTTGAACCGAGCTTTCAGCATGTTAAAAAACAACAGCTTCCTACTCTAACAAAAGAAGGCGTGATGATGCGTCTGATTGTGGGAGAAGCCTATGGCATGAGTGCGCCAATAAAAACCTACTCTCCTATGTTTTATTTAGACGTTGCTGCGTGTGCCCAAAGCTTTATTGAGCTTCCCCATGCCGATCAAGAAACCGCCCTTTATGTTATATCCGGTGAAGTTGAGGTGTCAGGCAAGTGTTATAAAAAAGGTGATTTTGTACTATTTGATAGCAACGACACCGGGTTTAAATTTGTTGAAGCCGGAAGAGTTGTGTTGTTAGGTGGTGAAGCCTTCGAGGTAGCGCCGCATATCACTTGGAATTTTGTCGCCTACAGCAGGGAGAGAATTGACCAAGCAATAGCGGACTGGCGAGCCGGCAGGTTTCCTGATGTGCCCGATGACAATAAAGAGTTTATTGAGTATTAGGGCGTGTTATTTGCTAAGCGCCCGTGTATGAATTCACAGCGGCTTAAAAACTGGTCCTTTGCACGTCAACGAAATATCGGTTAGCAGCAAAGCGTAAACTTACAAAGCCTTAATCAAATGTATTTATTTGTGTCATTAAAGCCATGTTTTCGGTAATATCTAGCGCTCAAACAACACAATAATGGAAAAATTCAGCGGCTATGAGTGATATTTTAATTATAAGCGACAATCAAACTCGCATAGATTATCTCAACACCATCCTGACTTTTTTAGGCGAAAATTGCCGTTTTTGTACTTATGCTAATGCGATTGAAGCATTCGGCAAAGGTGATAACTGGTCTGCTGTGCTTATTGATGGCGAAACGCCAGAGCTCGCAGAAGACATTATTGAAAAATTCCCAGAAACGCCGTTTATCAATGTGGGTTTTCAACTCAGCGGTGAGCGTAGCTTTAAAAATTTGATGGGTTCACTGTTTGAGCCAATCACTTATCCAAATCTAAACGAACTTTTGCAAAAAAGTAGCGATTACTACACGGCAAACCGCCCGCTTGACGCGCTGGTATCAGGCAAAACCAAGCTATTTAGAAGCCTAGTGGGTAACAGCGCCGGTATCACTGAGGTGCGCGAACTTATTGAACAGGTTGCGCCGGTTGAGGCGAATGTACTTATTCTCGGTGAGTCAGGCACGGGTAAAGAGGTGATTGCGCGTAACGTTCACTATATGTCTAAGCGTCAAAAAGGCCCGTTTGTGCCGGTTAACTGTGGCGCAATTCCTGGTGACTTGCTTGAAAGCGAATTATTTGGTCATGAGAAAGGTGCATTTACCGGCGCGGTAAGCGCGCGTAAAGGTCGCTTTGAAATGGCAGAAGGCGGAACGCTCTTTTTAGATGAAATTGGCGATATGCCGCTACAAATGCAGGTAAAGCTGTTGCGAGTGTTGCAAGAGCGTATTTTCGAGCGAGTAGGCGGCACTAAAACACTGCAGTGCGATGTGCGTATAATTGCAGCGACCCACCGAAACCTTGAAGGTATGATTGCCGACGGCAGTTTCCGAGAGGATTTGTTCTATCGATTAAATGTATTTCCTATAGAGTCGCCCGGATTGCGCGAGCGTGCGCAAGACATTCCCTTGTTGTTGCAAGAGCTAGCGTCTCGCTTAGAAGGCAGCAAGCAAAATTCTGTGCGCTTTACCCAAGAGGCAATGCGCTCGTTAATGGCGCACTCGTGGCCGGGCAACGTAAGAGAGCTTTCAAACCTCGTTGAGCGACTTTCAATATTGCACCCTAAGCAGGTCATCGACATTGAGCATTTGCCGCACAAATATCAATACGACGAAGATGGCCAGCAGCAACCGCTGGCCGCGGTCAAGCAAGATGAGAACGCCGAGCGCGATGCGATAAACGCGATGTTCAAGTATGCCGAGGCAAACCCAGTTAGCACCGAAACGCATTTACCAGTTGCTGCCGACACTACCTTGCCAAACGATGGGGTCAACTTAAAAGAATATCTGTCGGATTTAGAAATCAGCTTAATTCGTCAAGCGCTCGATAAGCAAGACTGGGTAGTGGCAAGAGCGGCAGACCAGCTTGGTATGCGCCGAACCACCTTAGTCGAAAAAATGCGTAAGTACGAAATTGCGCGTCATAAAGAAGTAGACGACACTACTTCAATCTAAAAAAAACGCCGTCATTTTGACAATAAGTTGACGGCGTCAAAATTTCCATTCTCCCTAAGCTCCTGATTTTATTAACATAAAAACTGGCATATTCGATGCATTACTCATGAAAAACAGTCATATGAGTATCGCAGTATATGTCCACATTATCATTTAGTTCCAAGGCCGAAGGCCAAACACGTCCCACAGTAAAATACCGCATGGTATCTTCTATTCGCGACGTCTACGCTAAACGCACCGCCTTATCTGCCAATCAAGTCAGCGCTGGAAAAGAAGCGGCTGCTGAAGCACGCATCGATGAGGAAAATGATAATGCTGGCCTTGCAAGCGATTGCGCGCAGCAACAATTAAATCCAAATAGATTTTCTCACCTGTTGTCGGTGATGCCTGCTGGCGTGGTAGTTATTGACCATCGCGGAGTCGTTAGCTTAGCTAATAAGCAAGCAAGTATTTTGTTAGAAGAACCGCTCGAGGGTGAGTTATGGCGAGACGTCATAGCCCGTGCATTTAGACCGCAGGCCGATGACGGTCACGAAGTATCGATGCGTAACGGCAAGCGCGTAAAAATTGACATCTCTCCCTTAACCGAAGAAAAGGGTCAGTTGATAGTCATTACCGACCTCACCGAAACGCGAGAGCTACAGCATCGCCTCGGGCACATGCAGCGCTTGTCTTCATTGGGTAAAATGGTCGCCTCGTTAGCGCATCAGGTAAGGACGCCGCTATCATCTGCCATGCTGTATGCGGAAAATATCAAAAGTGTACAGCCAGCTCAAAGCACGACCGCACGTTTCAGCGAAAAACTTATCATGCGCTTGAAAGACTTGGAGTCACAGGTCAATGACATGCTCATGTTTGCAAAAAGCGGCGACAATCAAATTGTAAAATCGATGCGAGCAGGTGATGTGACTCAGGCGAGTATTCAAAGCTTGGAGGCGCAGTTTGCGCAAGCGAAGGTCAATTTAGAGGTGGTCAACACCGATAAGGATGCGCCCTTGTTATGCAATATTACTGCATTGTCAGGCGCTGTTAGCAACCTGCTGAGCAATGCCTTGCAGGCTGTAACACTGGCTCCCAAAAAGCAGCATAAAGTCACTCTGCACGTTAGCCGGCAAACCGTAGAAGACAAACAGTATGTGAAATTTTGCGTAAGTGATAGCGGACCTGGTATTGAACCTAGCGCTATTGGGCGCATATTCGAGCCTTTTTATACCACTAAATCACAAGGCACGGGCCTAGGCCTAGCCGTTGTTAATACAGTGGCCAAATCACACAAGGGTTTTGTGCACTGTGAAAACGTTCACAGCGAAAACAATGACAGCCAACACGACATTCTAGGCGCTGCATTTTCAATATCAGTGCCGGTTACGCCATTGATGAACATGCCAGCAGCCAATCTTAATATGGTCGAGGCATCCGTCCCTGCTAACGAAGCATTTAATCAAGGAGTCAGCGCATGACCAAAACAAAAGTACTCATTGTAGAAGATGATCACGGCCTTAGAGAGGCATTAGTCGATACTCTTCTGTTAGGTGGTTATCAGGTTACGCCTGTTGAAAGCGCTGAATCGGCTATGGTGAAGCTCTCAAAGGCCGAATTTGACTTGATTGTTAGCGATATTCAAATGCAGGGCATGGACGGCTTATCTTTGCTTAAAAGTGTAAAGGCCAAATATCCAAAACTGCCGATGATTTTGATGACCGCTTACGCCAACATAAACGACGCAATTCAAGCCATGCGCGATGGCGCAACCGATTATCTATCTAAGCCCTTTGCGCCTCAAGTTTTACTTAATTTAGTGGGCCGCTATGCCCCTGCGCAAAAAGTAGAGTCAACTCAACCGATTGTGGCAGATGAAACAAGCATTAATATGCTGAGCCTCGCGCGCAAGGTCGCAAAGTCGGACGCGACGGTAATGGTATTAGGGCCAAGTGGTTCGGGTAAAGAGGTTATCTCTCGTTATATTCATGACCAATCCTCACGTAGCGAATGCCCCTTTGTAGCTATCAACTGCGCTGCCATTCCAGAGAATATGTTAGAGGCTACATTGTTCGGTTACGAAAAAGGCGCGTTTACCGGTGCCATCCAAGCCTGTCCAGGTAAATTTGAGCAGGCTCAAGAGGGCACCATACTGCTTGATGAAATCACCGAAATGGATATGGCCTTGCAGTCTAAGCTTTTAAGAGTATTGCAAGAGCGTGAGGTTGAGCGCTTAGGCGCACGCAAAACAATATCTTTAAACGTTCGCGTCATTGCAACCAGTAACCGTGATTTAAAAGAGGCGGTTGCCCAAGGTAAGTTTAGAGAAGATTTATATTATCGACTTAACGTATTTCCGATTACATGGTTGCCGCTAGCCCAGCGCAAAGGCGATATCGTTCCACTGGCCAATCATCTGATTGCAAGACACAGCCAAGCACAAAAACTGCCTATTGCCAGCTTAAGTGCCAGTGCCCAGCACAAGCTTTTAAATCACACTTGGCCTGGCAATGTGCGCGAGCTTGAAAATGTTATTCAAAGAGCCCTGATTCTTGCTGAAAACGCAGAAATCGACGCGTCAGATTTATTGATTGAAGTAACAAGCGGCATGAGTGAGGTAACTCACCCGCAATATTTTGCTCAAGTTGAAGCGGAAGATTCCGATAACAAGTTACTAGGGTCAGAGCTGAAATACCAAGAGCATCAAATTATTTTAGATGCACTACAAGCATATAACGGCAAGCGTAAAGACGTTGCCGAGAAGCTTGGTATTAGTCCACGAACCCTGCGCTATAAGCTCGCGAAAATGCGTGAGTCGGGCATTGAAGTGCCTAATTAGCGACCGATTTTGTAAGCAGAATGATACGGATATCACTCCCTATTACCGTCCACATGTTGGGCGGTTTTTTTTTGCATCACGTGTTCAGTACCATGCAAACACTTGCCTAAGATTGCCCTCATTTAACGACAAGTATTGCCACTGTGGCAATATCTGGCATTTTTATTGCAAACTCACCGTCAAATAGTCTTTAAGCAACAAAAAACTGACGGTCGAGGTCTTCTGATGGACGTAAAAGCAAACTCTCTATACCAAGAAATGCAAATGATGGCGATGCAGGCCGGTGCCGGTCCCGCGCCTGTGCAGCGTATGGAAGTGAATCCTGCTGGCAGCGAATTTTCAGACATGCTTAGCCAAGCGATTAATAATGTAAACGGCCTGCAGGGTGAGTCGCGAGAGCTGCAAAAACGCTTTGAAATGGGCGACCCCGATTTAAGTCTAGTCGATGTAATGGTGGCAAAAGAGAAATCAGGCATTGCCTTTGAAGCAACGGTTCAGGTGCGTAACAAGTTACTTGAAGCTTATAAAACCATCATGAATATGCCGGTATAAAAAAGGAAGTAAATTGTGGCTGAATCAGCAAGTACCGAATTAGCAATTTCTGACGACATCAGTGAAAGAGAAGTCTCTGATGGTCGAAAGAACCCTGTTTTGGAATCATTGAGCAACGCCGAGACAATTCGTCAAATGACGATGATTGTTACTTTGGTGATTTGTGTCGCTATCGCTATTTTTATCTTCTTATGGTCAAAAGAGCCTACCTACCGACCGCTGGCGCAAATGCCGACGCAAGAGATGATTGAAACGCTCGATTATCTTGACCAAAACCAAGTGAAGTACAAAATTGAAGGCAACACTATTTTTGTTGTTGATACCGAGTTTAAAGACATTCGCATGGGCATGGTTCGCCAGGGGATCAGTGCACAGGAATCCGGCGGTTCCGATATTATCATGCAGGACATGGGTTTTGGTGTTAGCCAACGTGTGGAGATGGAGCGCTTAAAGCATGCTCGTGAGCAGATGATTGCTCGTACTATCGAAGACATGAAAACGGTAAGTAAGGCGCGGGTGCTTCTTGCCATACCTAAAGAAAACGTATTCGCACGTAAAGAAAAACAAGCCAGCGCAACGGTAGTGGTAACGCCAACACGCGGGTCATTTTTATCGGGTGAAGAAGTCGACGCCATTGTTGATATTGTTGGCTCTGCTGTGCAGGGAATGGAGCCAAGTCGCGTAACCGTTACCGACAGTAACGGACGCCTACTAAACTCAGGCTCGCAAGATTCAATGAGTGCTCGCGCTCGTAAAGAATATGAAATTGAGAAAAAGCGTGAAGATGAGTATTTGCAAAAGATAGACTCAATTTTAATTCCCGTTTTAGGCATCGGCAACTACACCGCTCAAGCTGATGTGAGCATGGATTTTACCGCTGTGGAACAAACCCAGCGCCGCTACAACCCTGATTTGCCTGCCGTGCGCAGTGAAATGATTTCAGAACAAAACAGCGTGGGTGCCGTCATTGCAGGCATTCCGGGCGCCTTAACTAATCAACCTCCGCTAGATGCTAATATTCCAGAGCAAGCCCAAGGTGGTAATGGCAACGGGCAGCCTGTTCCCGGTAACTCTAGCAAAGAGTCTACGCGAAACTATGAGCTTGACACCACCATTAGTCATACCAAACAGCAAACGGGCGTCATCAGGCGTTTGAGCGTGTCGGTAGCGGTAGACCATTTATCTAGTACAAACGCTGAAGGCGAGACCGTGTCTACGCCTATGTCGCAGCAAGAGCTATTAAATATTCGTCGTTTGTTACAAGGCGGGATTGGTTTTGACGTGACCCGTGGTGATTCTCTTGAAGTTGTGAGCATTCCGTTTAATCGTATGGACGTAGGTGAAGTTGTTGAGCCTTCGTTTTGGCAGCAAGACTTTTTTATGCCGATTTTAAAATTAGTCGTTGGGGCGATAGTGATCATCGTGCTTATTTTGGCCGTGGTTAGACCGATGCTCAAACGTTTGATTTTCCCAGAGGCAGACATGACCGAATTGAGCACGGATGAAGATATTGAGCTTGATTTAGGCGACGAAACTATGAGCATGCTCAGCGAAGATTTTGATGAAACGAAGGTTGGATTTGCTGCAGATGGCTCACTCACCTTGCCGAATCTGAATAAAGACGAAGACATCTTAAAAGTAGTAAGGGCGCTAGTAGCCAATGAACCAGAGTTATCTGCGCAGGTGGTGCGTGGCTGGCTATTAGAAGACGAGTAAACACACATGGCAGAGAATACAGAATTACAAACCACAGAGGCAGCGCCGGCTTATGACGTGAGCAAACTCGACGGCATCGAAAAAGCCGCAATTTTGCTACTGAGTTTGTCTGAAGACGACGCTGCTGAAATCTTAAAATTCATGCAGCCCAAGCAAGTGCAAGCATTAGGTTCGGCGATGGCTGCTATGGATGACATGACTCAAGCCAAGATTAATTCAGTGCACAAGCACTTTATCGAAGAAATTCAAAATTATTCAACCATTGGCTTTAAGAGTGAAGATTTTGTGCGCCGAACGCTTACCACCGCCCTTGGTGAAGACAAGGCTGCGCATTTACTTGACCAAATTTTGGCCGGCGCAGGTGCGAAGGGTCTCGAGTCCCTTAAGTGGATGGATTCTAAGCAAGTGGCAAATATTATTCGCAATGAGCATCCTCAAATTCAAACCATTGTTATGTCGTATTTAGAGCCCGAACAGTCTGCTGAGATTATGGCGCAGTTCCCTGAAAAGGTTCGTTTAGATCTGCTGATGCGTGTGGCTAACCTTGAAGAAGTGCAGCCGGCGGCACTACAAGAGCTAAATGAAATTATGGAGAAACAGTTTGCCGGACAAGCTGGCGCCCAGGCGGCGAAGATGGGCGGCCTGAAATCTGCAGCGAATATCATGAATTACCTAGATACCAATATTGAAGCGCAGCTGATGGATGCTATTCGTGAACAAGACGAAGAAATGTCCCAGCAAATCCAAGACTTGATGTTTGTATTTGATAACTTGATTGACGTCGACGACAGAGGCATTCAAGCGATATTGCGTGAAGTACAGCAAGAGTCGCTAATGAAAGCGATTAAAGGAGCTGATGAAGAGCTTCGTAATAAAATAACAGGCAATATGTCAAAACGTGCAGCCGAGATGCTAATTGATGACATGGAAGCTATGGGTCCGGTTCGCTTAAGTGAAGTGGAAACCGCACAAAAAGAAATTTTGTCGATTGCACGTCGTCTTGCCGATGCCGGTGAGATTGTGTTGAGTGGCGGTGGCGGTGAAGAGTTTGTTTAATGCAGCCTAACAAAAGCAATATAAACTCGCCTGAACCTGAAGATTTTTCGCAGGCAAAGCGCTGGGATTTACCAAGTGTTGATGACGAACAAGAGCGTTTACGCATTGAGCAAGAAGCGCAGACCAATGCATTTAACCGACCCATCGGGAAGTGGAAATTTGAAGCCCCTGAACAAGACGATGAACAAGAGCAAGACTTATCGCCATTAACCGCTCAAGAAATTGAAGAAATTCGCAAAGCTGCGTTTGACGAAGGCCTTGCTGCGGGGCATGAGGAAGGTTTTGCAAAAGGGCGAGAAGAAGGTCTTGAAAGCGGAAAAGCTGAAGGACTTGAGCTTGGTAAACAAGAGGGATTTGAGCTTAGCAAGGGGGAAAATGATGCGCATGCGAAGACACATCTTGATGCTATTGAAAATATTCTCAAAAGTCTTGAATCACCCTTAGCGAAGGTCGATAAAGAGGTACAAAACGAGCTTGTGATTTTGGCTGTTAGCTTGGCTAAAGCGGTGCTCAAAGTAGAAGTGACTCAGTCTACCGACAGCCTTTTACAAGTCATACATGAAAGCCTCGCCGTATTACCGGTTCAGGAGCAACACTATCAAATACACCTGCACGCAGATGACGTAGCCGCATTAGAGGCTCATCTTGGTGAGCAAACGATACAAAATAACCGTTGGCAGCTAGTTAGTCAGGCTGATATGGAGCGCGGAGGCTGCAAAATAGTGAGTCAGTCCAATGCGGTGGATATGTCAATTGCACGACGTTGCGAGCAAGTATTTGAACAAATTTTATTAAACCAAGGCCTAGCAGATGACCCACGCTCTGCTTGATTCGCTGCAAAAAATTCGCACATCCCTGCCTCAGAGCCGTCCGGTTGCCTCAGGTAAGCTCGTGCGCGGTGTTGGTTTGACGCTTGAAGCGATTGGTTGTCAAATTCCAATTGGTGGGCGTTGCCGTGTGCAGACCATGAACGGAAAAGTAGAAGCTGAGGTAGTGGGCTTTGCCAACGACATTACCTATTTAATGCCGGTAGAATCGATTAAGGGCATAGTACCAGGTTCACTGGTTGAGCCCATCTCGCATGATGCTGGTTTAGGCGTTGGTGAGGGGCTTTTAGGGCGAGTAATTGACGGCAATGGTGAACCTCTCGATGGCAAAGGCCCCATTGCGCATGATAAACGTGTGTCTACGCAGCCTGCGCCTATTAATCCACTGCAACGCAAACCTGTATCTGAACCCCTTGATGTTGGGGTGAGAGCCATTAACTCAATTTTAACCGTAGGCAAAGGTCAAAGAATGGGCCTGTTTGCAGGCTCCGGCGTGGGTAAAAGTGTATTGATGGGCATGATGACCCGCGGCACCAATGCTGATGTTGTTGTGGTGGGCTTAATTGGTGAGCGCGGTCGTGAAGTAAAAGAATTTATTGAAGATATTCTAAGTGAAGACGAGCGCGGGCGAGCTGTTGTTGTAGCGGCGCCTGCCGACACGTCGCCGCTTATGCGATTAAAAGGCAGTGAAACGGCCATTACCATTGCTGAATATTTTAGAGACCAAGGCAAAAATGTATTGCTGCTTATGGATTCGCTAACCCGCTATGCAATGGCGCAGCGCGAGATTGCCTTGGCAGTTGGCGAGCCACCTGCCACTAAAGGTTATCCGCCCTCGGTATTTGCCAAGCTTCCGGCACTAGTGGAGCGGGCGGGCAATGGCAACCAATATCAAGGCTCGATTACTGCATTTTATACCGTTCTAACAGAAGGCGATGATCTTCAAGATCCCATCGCTGACTCTGCTCGCGCTATTTTAGACGGTCATATTGTACTTTCTCGTGCTTTAGCTGAGTCTGGTCATTATCCTGCAATTGACATTGAGGCGTCTATTTCGCGAGTCATGCCGCAGGTGGTAACCAGCGAACACGAGCAAAACGCTCGCAGTATTAAACGGGTTTATTCCGCCTACCAGCAGAACAAGGACCTTATTAATCTGGGCGCATATGCTCGAGGCTCTGACCCAACCATCGACTTGTCTATAGCAGCAGCGCCTGCGATAAACGCTTTCTTACAGCAGAGCACTAAGCAAATTATTAGCTTTGAACAAGGCTCTGAATCGTTACAAACCCTCGGTCAAGGTTTACGAGAGGCAGGACAAAGCCAAGCAGAACAGCAAACACAAGGCAGGGGCTAGATGGCGAGCATTAAGCAACTCACATTAGTCGCAAACCTCGAAAAAGATAAAGAGCAAGCCTTAGCCAAACAATACCAGCAGGCAAAACAGCATTTATTTGATAATCAGCAAAAGCTCAGCAGTCTTGAGCAATATCGTCTTGACTATATGAACTTGATCAAGAAAAAAGCAAGTGAAGGCTTAGCTGCAAAGGCATTGATTCAGCATCAGAGCTTTGTGGGAAAACTCGACCGCGCATGCGAACAGCAAATAAATGTGATTAACCAAGCTACCTTGGTTAGCCAGCAGCGAAAAACGCAGTGGTTAGCGCAGCAAACAAAAGCGCAAGCTATTGTAAAACTTATTGAAAAACAATCACGCATACAAAACACGCTTGCGGCGAAGCAAGAACAAAAAATGTTTGATGAACTTGCCAGCATGTCATTATTAAAAAGAGCAAAATCAACCATTTAGACGAATTTTCGCAATTGGTACGGCATTTGCAAAATCCCTCTTAAGTTTATATCAATTACCTCTGAAACGTATAAAAAACGTTGTATTTACAGTGGTTTACATAAATTCAAAACTAGGACACCTTTGTTATGATGCAACAAGTTGCCACCTCATCATCAAAACTTGCCGCAAATGCGCTGCCTTTCGATACGTCATCTGAAAACCTATATTCAAAAGACGGTATAGCAGGGCTAGATAGCCCGCGTAGTGCATTTGAAAAAGCGTTTGTGACGGCAGAACAGGGGGCTTTTGCTAAAGAGAAAGGCCGCGATGATGCAAAACTGCGTGTAAAAGAGCGAGCATTCACCCAACCCGTTGAACGCCCGAGTCAGCCAAACAATCACGCTGACGATGCAGTGTCGCAGGCTAGGCAGCGTTCATCAGACGAAGTTGCTCAGACCAACAAGGCCGAGCAATCCGAGTCTCATGCAAATGCTGATACTCAAACATCATCCCATAACAATACACGCTCGGCATCTTCGGAGGATAATCGCGATATTCATGGGGAAGTGAATCAAAATGACGCGCAAGACAGCGCTGATAAAATTACGCCCCTCAAAAATAGCGAAGTCTCAGACGATGCTGCAGACTTATCGGCAAAGATAGGTGAACTAGCAGATAGTGCAGCAGAGAACACCGCAGAGAACACCGCCCAGAACGCTTCACCCCATGTCACAGACCTTATTGGTAGTTTTAGGCCTGAGGTAATTCTAGAGTCTGACACCTCAAGTGAATTTGATTACATTGATTTTGTAACCGAGATGCAGGCTTTAAGCGATACTGATAGCCTTGACAGTGAAAATTTATCGGCCGCTATCGCAGAGCAGACAAACGAATCTCTGGCAACGCTTAACTTAAGCCAAGACGAGCTTCAGGTTATTTTAGATGCACAAAATGCAGATGTGGACTTAAAAAGTAACCTAAGTGAAGAGCAACTCGCCAAACTTAATGATGTTATCAACCGAATGCTCGGGCAATATCATGAGCAAACTAAAACAGCTAATGAGCTCACCAATAATGCTAACGATAGCGGTGAACTTGATGCAGAGCTCCTACAGACATTATTGTCGCGAGGACATGGCGTTGACTCAAATGCAGATGTTACTGCGCTTGAAAAATCACAGGTAGACTTGGCAAGTAGCCTAGCTTCAAGTCAAATGAAAGTGGAAGCAAGTGAGGCCTTAACTTCCAAAGAAGTGATCGAGGCTGAAAAATTGGCCACCGATGCCAGTTTGAAAGCCGCAGCGTTAGAGGCTAGTGCATCCGAAGAACTTGCCACAGCGCAGAATCAGTTGCTGCCGCAAGAAACAAAACATCAAGTGGACCCGCTGTCCAACAGCACAGATGACAGTCTTCAGAGTGCTTTATCAGGTGTTTCTGGCTTGGCTCAAACTGCCGATGAGGCTACAACGGCTTCGAATAAGGCCTCACAGCTAGGTCAAGCTGTGACTGAGCCTAAATCGGACGCTATTACACCAATTAAAGTAAAACCAAACGGCGATGATGCCAGCGAATCGGTCAAGCAATTGGCGCTGTTAGACGAGCGCTCACAAACCAATATCATTGAAAACATAAAGTCTCGGGTCGAAAAATTTGCGGCTGATTTATCGGGCGACAATGCCAAGGGCAGTGAATTTGTTGCGGCGATGCAATCCGGCTTGAAGGAATTCAAAGAGCAGCTACAGAGCGGACGTGAGCCAGGAATTGATTTAAAAGCACTGGTTTCTGACGCAATCGCAAAAGCCAACGTCGAAATCCCAACACAAAATCAGCCAAAAGTTGACAGTGCGCTTACGCAGTTTGCTGGAATTTTGAATCTTGCTAACTCTGTTAATCAGTCGGCTCAGGCGCAGTCTCATCAGCTTTTTGGGCTCACCGAAGCACAATTGGTAAAAGAATCTAATGTTTTGCACGCAGAAGGTACGAAACTTGCTCAACAGACTCCAAGCAACTTTGACAAAGCGGTAAACATCTTTAAGCCAGAAGGTCAGCAGCAGTTAGCTGAAAAGGTGAGATGGATGGTAAATGCTCGTAATCCAGCGGCGGAAATTCGTTTAGACCCGCCAGAGCTTGGGGCAATGCAAATTAAAGTGAATATGACGGCTGATGCAGCAGCGGTGAGCTTTACCGTACAGTCGGCGCAAGCGAAAGACGCATTAGACCAAGCCTTGCCTAAATTGCGAGATATGTTGCAGGAGCAAGGCATTGAGTTAGGGCAGTCATCAGTTGAGCAGCAGGCTTCTGGACAGTCAGATACGCAAGACAATCCAAGCTCAAATGCATCCTCGCGCAGCGCCGCGCAGGTAGATGCAGGTGATGAAATGCAAGACGCATCATCGCAGGTGATTGAGCAGCGTGTTGCAGGCTCAAGTTTGGGCGGCATTGATTACTACGCTTAAGTTGCAAACTTAATTTATATATAACAAACAACATAACAGGATTTAGCCATGGCAGAGCCAGATTTAGAAGCACCAGATGCTGGTAAAAAGAAAAGTAAACTGATGCTAGTGATCATCGTGGCTGTAGTAGTGCTTGGCGGCGGTGGAGCAGGCGCATATTTCTTTTTATTCGCGGGTGATGATGGACAAGCCGCGAGTCTAGAGCAGGGCGATTCTGCTCAGCTTGCCGTGAAAAATGATTCGGGCAAAGCGATGTATGTAGCGATGCCTCGGCCCTTTCAATTCAACGCGCCGGGGATCACGCGTGAGCGTCTGGTACAAATAGACGTGCAATTGATGGTGCGCGGACAAGAAAACGAAGAACTGGCGAAACGCCATATCCCGATGATTGAAGGCACGCTACTGCGCGTGTTTAGCACCTCGAATGCCGATGATTTAGTAACAGAAGCTGGAAAAACTGAGTTGCGTACTAAATCAACATCACAGGTAAGGCAGGTAATGAACGACCTTGAGAAGAGCGCGGTAGTAGAAGAAGTGCTGTTTACCGGCTTTGTTATTCAATAACGATGTCATTGAGCCAATAAGCGAGAAGTAAAGTGAGCGATTTATTATCACAAGACGAAATTGACGCGCTATTACACGGTGTTGATGATGTTGAAGAGGAAGAAGTCGAAGAGGTCGAGAACGATGGCTCCGCCCTCGAGTATGACTTTTCGTCGCAAGATAGAATTGTGCGCGGGCGAATGCCCACGCTTGAAATCGTAAATGAGCGGTTTGCGCGGCACATGCGCATCAGTTTATTTAACATGATGCGTCGTAGCGCCGAGGTGTCGATAAACGGCATTCAGATGATTAAGTTCGGCGAGTATATACATACCTTATTTGTACCCACTAGCTTAAATATGGTGAGGTTTAGACCGCTAAAAGGCACCGGCTTAATAACCATGGAGGCTCGACTTGTCTTTATTATGGTGGATAACTTCTTTGGTGGCGACGGCAGATACCACGCCAAGATTGAGGGCCGAGAGTTTACGCCAACAGAGCGGCGCATTATTCAGATGCTGCTCAAACTAATTTTTGAAGATTATAAAGAAGCGTGGGCACCTGTGATGGATGTCTCGTTTGAATATTTGGATTCAGAGGTGAATCCCGCGATGGCAAATATCGTATCGCCATCAGAAGTGGTTGTAATTAGTTCGTTTCATATTGAGTTAGATGGCGGCGGCGGTGATTTTCACGTGTCTTTGCCGTATGCAATGCTTGAACCCATCAGGGATACGCTTGATGCAGGCGTACAAACCGATAAAGAAGATACCGACTTTAGATGGAGCAAAGCGCTGCGCGACGAAATAATGGATGTAAAAGTGGGACTGTCGACGCATTTCTTAGACGTAGAAGTCACTCTAGAACAGCTAATGAACTACAAAGATGGCGATATCATTCCTATCAATATGCCCAAAACAGTGACGCTGTCGGTAGAAGACTTACCGACCTTCAGAGCTAAAATGGGTAAATCGCGCGACTGCGTCGCGCTGCAAATAGCGAACAAAATTCCGCGTCCGGTGTCGGTTAAATCTGAACTGAATTCCTTTACCAAGGGCGGGAAGAAAATTGACAGTGATTCAGAATTACAGGTGCTTGAAGAAGATTTGTTAGGCATCTTAGAGAAACAATAAAAGAGGGTTTAGATATGAGTGAAGAAGGTGATGGCTTAGACGCATGGGGTGAGGCAATGGCCGAGCAAGCAGAATCAGAGGCATCTGAGGTAGAAACCGCAGAGCTTGATGAGCTGACCGAAGATAAACCCATGACCGACGAGCAAGAGAGCAAACTGGATACAATTTTAGATATTCCAGTGACGATTTCTATGGAAGTAGGTCGAACTAATATTAGCATCAGAAATTTATTACAGTTAAATCAAGGGTCTGTAGTTGAATTAGACCGCGTTGCCGGAGAGCCATTAGATGTTTTAGTAAATGGCACGTTGATTGCTCATGGAGAGGTAGTGGTCATCAACGATAAATTCGGTATCCGGTTAACAGATGTTATTAGTCAAGTCGAGAGAATCAAAAAGCTTAAGTAGCTATAAACTTAAAACCTTCATAAAAACAGGGTGTTATGCCCTGTTCTTATCTTCCCTTTGGGTACCTGCTCAGGCCCAAGAGACAAGTTCTGAGTTTGGCGGCGCGTCTTCATTTATCTCAATATTCCTATCACTACTATTAGTGATCGCCATTATTTTTGCGCTCGCGTTTATCATGCGACGGTTTACTGTCACTCAAGCCGGAAACGGTCAGATGAAAGTAGTAGCAAGCCTTATGGCGGGTAGCAAAGAGAAAATCATGGTGATAGAGGTTGGCGACGAGCAGCACCTGCTCGGTGTTACCGCCCACAATATTAATCATTTAGCGACGCTCAATACGCCACTTGAAAGCAGCAGTAAAGCATTGCCCTTAGAAGGTAAGGCGGGCTTTCAACAGACCTTAGTGCGCGCTATGGCACAAACCATTACCGGCAAAAAGCTTGATGCAAATGGGAGTAAGCCCTGATGCGCATGCTTTTAAAACCCTCTTTAATACTTAAACTCGCCATAGCAGTTGCCATGTTAATTGGCGTAAATTTCGACGTGCTTGCACAGCAAAGCGGTATTTCGGCGGTTACGGTAACGACTAACAACGACGGCTCGCAAGAATACTCTATGACCCTGCAAGCGCTCTTTATCATGACTGCGCTGAGTTTGATTCCAGCCTTTGTGATGATGATGACCTCGTTCGCGCGGATTATTATTGTGCTGTCGATATTGCGCCAAGCAATTGGTTTGCAGCAATCCCCATCAAACCAAATTTTAATTGGCATTAGCTTATTTTTATCGATGTTTATTATGGCCCCGGTGTTTGAGCAAATGAACGAGAAGGCTTTGCAGCCTTACTTAAACGAAGAGATGACATCAATTCAGGCGTTTGAGCAAGCAAAAGAGCCTATGCGTCAGTTTATGTTGAGCCAGACGCGTGTTACCGACCTTGACACCTTTATTCGCATTGGTGGCTATGAAGGTCAGTTTGATTCACCCGAGCAAGTGCCGCTTACCGTGCTCATACCTGCTTTTGTGACAAGCGAGCTTAAAACCGCTTTTCAGATTGGATTTATGCTGTTTATTCCATTTTTGATTCTGGATTTAGTGGTTGCGTCGATACTGATGGCAATGGGTATGATGATGCTCTCTCCTATGATTGTGTCGCTCCCGTTCAAACTGATGTTGTTTGTTTTGGTAGACGGTTGGAATCTTATTTTAGGAACCTTAGCGAATAGCTTTGGTATGGGAGTCTGACATGAGTCCAGAGGCCTTTGTTGAAATTATGCGCGACGCGATGCTCTTAATCATAGTAATTGTAAGCGCGCTAATTGTGCCAGGTTTGTTAATTGGCTTGGTAGTAGCGGTATTTCAAGCTGCGACGTCGATTAATGAACAAACCATGAGCTTCTTGCCTAGGCTGCTGGTGACCTTGATGGCACTGAGTTTTTTGGGCAATTGGTTGGTGACCAAAATGATGGATTTCACCAATAATATCGTACTCAGTATTCCCTCGGTGATTGGTTAATAATGGATTTGCTCAGCAGTTCAATCATGGAGCTCATTGGCAACTACATGTTGTCATTTATGCGCATTTCCGGATTGTTTATCGCAATGGTGGGCATTAGTGCACGCACAGTGCCGCCTCAAGTGCGTAACCTGCTGGCGATTTTGCTTACCCTAATGATTGTGCCCATGCTGCCAGCAGTGCCGGTCAAAGAAATTGTGTCGTTGGGCACCTTTTTTGAAATTTTAAAGCAACTGCTAGTGGGGATAGGCATTGGTTTTATCTCCATGATGGTGATTGATACCTTTGTGCTGGCTGGACAAATTATTGCAATGCAAACCGGCTTAGGCTTCGCGTCAATTGTTGACCCGGTAAACGGGGTTAACGTGACCACAATAGGTCAGTTTTATTTAATATTAGCCACGCTCATATTTTGGACGGTAGACGGACATTTGCTGTTGATTAATATGATAGTGATTAGCTTTGACGCCTTTCCTATTGACGGGCCCTGGTGGACAGGCGAGCAGTTTAGACTGATTGCACATTGGGCAGGATGGATGTTTGTGTCTGCAGTAACCATTGCACTTGCACCAATTGTATCTCTGCTCATTGTAAATCTTGCCTTTGGTGTAATGACAAAAGCTGCACCTCAACTGAATATCTTCAGCCTTGGTTTTGCTATTGCGCAAATCACCGGCTTAATCATTATCTGGATCACGCTTTCAAACCAGATGTTTCACTTCAATGCCCAGTGGCTTAGAGCACAAGAGTTTATGTGCAAGCTGCTGTTAACCTGCTGAGTTTAAGATGGCTGAAAATAAAGACGCGCAGGAAAAAACAGAAGAACCGACGTCCAAAAAACTCGACGATGCCCGAAAGAAAGGGCAGATTGCGCGATCCAAAGAATTGTCGACCGCGCTTGTATTGCTAGCAAGTGCCGTTGCATTGATTGCTATAGGCTCCTTTATTGCCGAGGCAATGTATACCATTACCAAGCGTAGTTTTACGCTTTCGCGTGACGAAACCTATGACCTTAATCATATGTTCCAAATCCTTGAAATGTCGGTGATGGAGAGTGCATGGCCGCTGATGTCTTTTATGGTCATTTCGATGATTGGCGGTATTTACGGCAGCATTGCGATGGGCGGCTACAACTTCAGTTGGGAAGCCGCAGGGCCTAAAGCAAGCAAGCTTTCACCCATTAGCGGTTTTAAACGAATGTTAGGTAAAGACGCCCTTGTTGAACTGCTAAAAGGGATTGCAAAGGTGGTGGTAGTGATGTTTATGACCTATATCGCCTTGCTTGTGTTTAAAGATGAGGCGCTGCATTTAGACGTTGAGCTCTATCCCTTAAATCTGTTCCACGCGATGAATATGATTGAATGGGCATTTTTGCTTTTATGTGCAGCGATGATCCCCATTGCCCTAATTGACGTGCCTTATCAAAGCTACAAACACAACGAAGAAATGAAAATGACGCTGCAAGAAGTCAAAGACGAGCGCAAAAACTCAGAGGGTGACCCTCAGGTTAAAAGTCGCGTGCGTCGCCTGCAGTATCAAGCCGCAGCTAACCGAATGATGCAAGACGTGCCGCAGGCCGATGTCATTGTCACTAACCCGACACACTATTCGGTTGCCATTCAATATGAGCAAGATGGCTCTCGTGCACCGGTAGTGCTGGCTAAAGGCCTTGATGAGCTGGCCATGCATATTCGTAAAATTGGTAAAGCACACGATGTGCCCATTGTGGAGTCTCCTGCATTAGCGCGTGCTATTTACTACTCAACAGAAGTCAATCATGAAGTGCCGCAGAAGCTCTTTATGGCAGTGGCTCAAATATTGGCGTACGTTTATCAGTTAAAAGCGTATAAATCGGGCAAAGGAAAACGCCCCAAATCGCTGAAGAAAGACCTGCCAATCCCACCAGAGCTTAGACGCTAGTAAGCGGTAGGTGGCAATCCTTAATGACGGCGGCTGTCAAACCTGACCTTTGAGACAGTGGCAGTAATATAGATATCATTCTATATTAATTAAAAAACACGCAGGCGCAAATTGCGCTTGGTGTTTAGACTACCGACTTTTCGCCATTAAACAGGATGTTTATTATGATTAAATCTATTTTTTTAGTCGCTTCACTAAGCGCTGCTATCAGTTTACATGCTTCTGCGTCTGCTCCTACTGATGCACAAACACCCATTATTCAATACGACAACGAAGGAAACGTTGAGGTAGTAGAAGTGCAGGGCGTGCGTCCTATCTATCAGTATCGTGAATTTCGTAATCAAAAGCGAATTGCCTTTATGAATCATTTTAATGAGGTGGTGAGCCACCCAGATTTTAAGTTTCGCTGTGAGCGCAAACAAAAAGTCGCCTCTCGAATGAAACATGAAGTGTGTAAAAACGAATTTCAGTGGCAAATTGAAGATGAAATCAAGGAAAGACAGGTGCGAGAGGGCAATATGTTCGATGCGTTTGCAGTCAGTCAGTTGGGCAATAAAGAGGCGGATAAGAAACGAGAAGAGCTTGTAATAGAGATTCAAACACTTCTGGACAAAGACTCACAGTTGAAAGGCAAATACATCGAATTTAAAGTTGCTGACTTAACTTATAAAAAAATGCACAAAGCCACATATGGCGTTTTGAGCGGCTACGACGACGGGCAATAGCGCTTCTATTTATCTAATCGCTACGTTATCGCTACGTTGCCGCTATGTCATCGCGTTTTATTCGCAGCGAACGTTTTTTGAAAGCCACAAAAGACTGTCGCTTTGTTCATGCAGCAAAGCGCATCTACCCTCGTATTTTTTGAGATAAAAGCGCTGACCTGAACCCACTAGCTTACCGTCCTCAATGCGCGGCACGTCGCGGTCGTTGATTGCTTGTCCGCGATTGTTTAAGCGGTTTTGTGAGCTAAGCACTACATCGGAGCGTTTCATAAACACGTCATCAGCAAGCCTGATCTTCTGCCCGTTAAAAAGCGGTGCGATGGCGTCTTGCACGGCCACAACATTGCTGGCATCTTGCTCAACAAAACGAGCATCAACCATCGCAGATGTGTCATCTGGCGTAGGTTGATTGGAGGTGTTGTAGCATGCAGTCAGTGCACATGCACTGACTAACAATACGAACGAATGCGAAGGTTTACGCACGGTTTAGTTCGCTCTCTTTTTAATAATCGTTCTGTCATCATTAACAATAGACTCTATAAAGCGATTAGGTGCAGCAATAGCCGGGCCGGTCCCTTGTTGCAAGGAGTCGATATCGCTTTGGGGGCTAGCAAGACCTTCTGGACAAGTGCCGTTTTCAGCAAAATACAGTGCGGCGCCGAGCATGGCTTCATCAGGTGAACCTAATGCTTGAGTAAAGTCATCTGCTACCGAACATCCTCTCACTTCATCATCAAATACGGGGCTTGCGACCGGTGAAAACCCGTCTGCATAGTCGCCAAAGCCCTTCTCATTTACGCCTTGCAGTTGGATGGTAAAGTAAGTCGTCCCGCAGTTATCTTCAGGAAAAAAGCCAAAGGGTTTACCGCAGGTGGTATCGCCAATCAAAATGACCTCTACATCAATTCCGCGTAGGCCATTTATAAGAGACTCACTTGCAGAACAGGTATTGTCTGACGACAGCACAAATACGCGAGTGAGCGCAGGGCTGGGCAACGTATTATCCGTAAAGAAACCGTTCACATAGTCGATTTCGCGGTCGTAAAAGGGGATGGGGTCGGGCGCTGAACGTTTTGAATTATATAAAATGCGCTCAAAGTCGCTATTATTCGTCTGATTTGGCCCAGCGACCATATAGGCAATTTGTGAAGACAGCGCAAGCGAACCGCCGCCGTTGTAGCGTAAATCAATTACCAGCTCACTCACGTTTTCATCAACAAATCGTTGAAAAGCATCAATCAGGTCACCCTGCGCAGGGGTGATAAAGGTATTGAACTGCATATAACCTACGCGACCAACATTGGTGCTTAAAATGCTGACGTTTTGAACTGGGCTTAATTCAATATTAGCGGAAGTTAAATCAACGCTGAATAGCTCGCCGTTTAAATCCTCAAACTCGAAGGTATAAGATGCGCCTGGGTCGCTTGGGAAAAGCGCCGCATTTATCGTGTCGATTTCATTATCGTTTTCGGTGTTAACAAAATCTATATTGTTAATACGCTTGAGGCTAGCGCCTCTAGAAATTTGCGCTGCGGCTGCAGGAGAGTCAGGTTCGGTGTAGCGCACAATCAATTCACGCGGCGCGCGCAACGAAACAAACTCCCATTTGATGCCATATTCAGAGCTAGTGCCAACTTGGGTGCGCTCATTGTATTCATCTGTTGGCTCGCTAAAATGAAAATTGTCTTTAAGCTTGCCAGACGCGGTACGAGCGTCTGTCTTTAACTGGTCAAAGTAAGCGGCAACGGTAAAGTTGGCAGGATTGTTGTCAGGTACTTCGTCAAACCACAAATACGTTTCATCAGTCCATGAGCGCAGCCATAATTTTTCGGTCAGTGCTGAGCCGGCTACGTCAGGATAAGGCAGGCCGCTTATAGGGTCATTGCCGGTACGAACGCTTGCACATCGTGCTGCAAAATTGGCGCTGGGCTCGTATACACCTGGCTGCCAAGTTGGGCCAGAGGCTACCGGCGGTGTAGGCTGTCGAGGTTGCGTTGGGGTATTGCTGCCGCCGCCACCACATCCAGCGAGCGTAAATATAAAAAATCCAATGGCAAGTGGTGCTTTAATTTTGATGTGTGTCATAAGCGCTGATATCTACTGCTGTAAGTTATAAGGTGGGCTCCTATCACAATCTTAATGATTTAAGATATCAGCGTAATGCTGTTGAGCCATGATTTATACAATGTGTTTACTGTTGTTAGAGTGTTAACGACCAACAAAGTGCAGACTTAAATCTTCTAAAAAAACGAATAATCATGTTGGCTCAGAGTATACCAGAGCCCTGATTTGCCATCCAACGCTTTGAATACTTGTGTTATTTCAGCCATTTCAGCCATTTATGCACCGGTTTGCCTCACTATTTAATAGCAATATTCATTACGTACGACATACTGGCACGTAAGTTGTAACAGCCGCTGTTAAGTATCCTTAGTAGTCAAAAATTTGTTGTATGCAATTAGCCTCTTATTTTCAGCGAGTTGATAAAAATCAGCTAAAACAGTTTGCCTCTGGTTTAGGTGCTCCGATTGTTGTTTTAGCACTTATGGGGATGGTTATTTTACCGATGCCTGCGGTGCTGCTTGACGTATTGTTTAGCTTCAATATCGCGCTTTCGCTGGTCATAATTTTGGTCTGTATTTTTACCTCACGTCCTATCGATTTTGGTATTTTCCCCCTTGTTTTACTGGTGGCTACGGTCCTTCGGCTGGCGCTGAATGTGGCGTCAACGCGGGTGGTCTTGCTTGAAGGGCATGAAGGTGGTGACGCTGCCGGAAAAGTTATTCAAGCCTTTGGCGAAGTGGTAATTGGCGGCAACTATGCAGTAGGGGTAGTGGTCTTTGCCATTTTATTAATCATCAACTTTAAAGTAGTGACCGCAGGGGCTGGCCGTATATCGGAGGTAAATGCTCGATTTACCCTAGATGCGATGCCAGGCAAACAAATGGCAATTGATGCAGACTTAAATGCCGGCTATATCGACCAAGACCAAGCGCGCCAGCGACGCGAAGAAATCACCGCTGAGGCTGATTTTTACGGGTCGATGGACGGTGCGTCAAAATTCGTAAAAGGCGATGCTGTGGCAGGCCTTTTCATCATGATGATTAACATCGTGGGTGGCTTATTTATTGGCATGTATCAACACGGCCTAGATTTTTCTAACGCGATGCAAGTCTATACCATGCTGACCATTGGCGATGGCCTTGTGGCGCAAATTCCCTCTTTGTTACTGTCGGTCGCAACTGCCATCATCGTGACGCGTGAAAATGACACGCAAGAAATGGGCGCAGAGATTCAAGAGCAGCTGTCAAATAAGCAAGCACTTTATATTACCGCCGGTATTTTATTTATTATGGGTATTGTGCCGGGCATGCCGCATTTTGCCTTCTTGTCGTTTGCAGCCTTGGTCGGGGGCTACGCGTATTATCGCGAACATCAACGCAAACTTGCACTGGAAGATGCTGCTAGGGTAGAGGCTCTCCCAGAGGTGTCAAAAGGCACGCAAGAAGTTAAAGAGCTTGGTTGGGATGATGTTCAGCAGGTAGATATCATTGGGTTAGAAGTAGGTTATCGCCTGATCCCTCTGGTAGACAAATCACAAGGCGGGGAGCTACTCACGCGTATTAAAGGTGTGCGTAAAAAGCTTTCGCAAGAGTTGGGCTTCTTAATTCCACCTGTTCACATAAGAGACAACTTAGACTTTTCTCCAAATGCTTACACCATCTCGATGTTAGGCGTTAGCGTAGGCGATGCAGAGGTGACACATGACAGTGAACTGGCGATTAACCCAGGTCAGGTTTTTGGCACTCTTGAAGGAAAAGTCACAAAAGACCCGGCATTTGGCCTTGATGCGGTATGGATTAAAGCCAGTCAGCGCGACCATGCACAAACATTAGGCTACACGGTAGTCGATTCAGCCACCGTGATAGCAACCCATTTAAGTCAGTTGCTCACCAATCATGCTCATCAACTTCTTGGTCATGAAGAGGTACAGCAGCTATTAGATATGCTTGAGAAAACACATCCGAAACTAGTTGAAGGCTTAGTACCAGATATTTTGCCGCTAAGCACGGTGGTGAAAGTCTTACAAACGCTCTTATTTGAGGGTGTGCCCATTCGCGATATGCGCACCATCGTGCAAACCCTAGCCGAGTTCGGGCCAAAGAGCCAAGACCCTGACGTTTTGGTGTCAGCACTTCGCATCGCGTTAAAGCGTTTAATTGTTCAGGACATCACAAGCGGCGCGATGGAAATTCCGGTAATCACGTTGGCACCAGATTTGGAACAGATGTTGCATAAGTCACTTCAAGCAGGCGGAGAAGATGGCGCAGGCATTGAACCAGGCCTCGCTGAAAAGCTGCAAGATTCTCTTGGTGAGGCATATCAACAGCAAGAATTAGCAGGCGAGCCTGCAGTGCTGCTGACCTCGGGTATGTTACGCCCAGTTTTGTCTAGGTTCTTAAAGCAGTCGGTTAGTGGATTACATGTTTTGTCATATCAAGAAATACCTGACGACAAACAGATAAAAATAGTGTCATCGGTCGGTCAATAAACTGACACGTGCTCAACACGAAAGAGCCTAAAATATTAATGAGGAATGTATGAAGATTAGACGTTTTTTTGGCAAAGATATGCGCGAAGCTCTCAAGCAAGTTAAAGACGAGCTAGGTGGCGAAGCGGTTATTATGTCTAATAAGAAGGTATCTGGTGGTGTTGAGCTAGTTGCTGCGGTAGACCCAGCTCCTAATAACACCGCTTCTGCACAAACCTCACCTAAAGGCCAGTTGCACAAACCCACGCCTAGCTTGAGCGAGGTCATAGGCGACGACATTCCCGATTCTTTGCAGGCCTTACTCGCTAAACAGCATGAAAAGCAACATAGCCAGCAGGGCGCAAGCGCTCAAAATTACCATAAAGCCAGTGATTCAAAACAAGCGCAAGTGCTACAGCAGCGTGAAGCGCAAAGAGCCGATGAATCTATGGTTCGTTCGCCCGCTTTTGTGGAATCGATGAGTGACGATATTGCTTTAGAGAACTCTCAAGCGGCCAGCTTAACACCGCCGCCCAGCGTGCTTGAACCTGATCAAATGGATACCATTAGAGCAGAGCTGGAATCGATTAAAAACGTATTAAAGTTTCAAGTGTCGGAGCTTGCTGACGAACGTAAAAAGCGTCATAACCCCACTCATCACTATTTACATGAACAATTGCTTGGGATGGGTTTGGGCAGCAAACTTGCCCGTCAGTTTATTGATTTTCTGCCGCACAATGTAGACGAAAAGCAAGGCTGGAAATATTTACTAAACCTGCTTTCTAATCGCCTTCATGTAGGTGGAAACGACATCCTAAATCAATCTGGTGTAGTGGCACTCGTTGGCCCAACTGGCACGGGTAAGACGACAACCTTAGCAAAGCTTGCCGCAAAGTATGCGCAAAAATATGGCGCTGACCAAGTCGCTATGGTGACCATCGATACCTACCGTATCGCTGCATTTGAGCAACTTGCAACGTATGGCCGAATAATTGGCTGTAGCGTCAAAAAAGCGCAAAGCGCAGAAGAGCTTAATCAACTGCTTTATCAAATGCGCAACAAAAAACTCGTGCTTATTGACACTGCCGGCTTCAGCCAGCGTGATGCACGTTTAATCGAACAACTTAACGAATATGAAACAGGCTTGTCTGTGAATATTCGCAAATATCTGGTATTGCCAGCAGGCGCTCAATATCAAGTGCTAAATCAAACCGTAAAAGCCTATCACAGTACCGATATTCAAGGCTGTATTTTTACCAAACTCGACGAATGCTACAGCCTTGGTGAAGCGCTTAGCGTCGTCATTGAGAATGATTTATCACTTAGTTATGTGACCGACGGCCAGCGCGTGCCAGAAGATATCAAACTTGCAGATTCCGCTAATTTGACCCTTGTAGCCGCCAAGCTTTATAAAAAGTATGGCTTGCCTATGCAAGGTCAGGAGCCTGCCGTTAACGCTGGTGGCCTATGATAATCGACCAAGCAAGCAGCCTGAGAACCATGAATCAGACTAAACAAATTAAAGTAATCGCTGTAACCGGCGGCAAAGGCGGAGTGGGTAAGACTAACTTAACGCTCAACCTTGCTGTGTCAGCGGCTAAACAAGGCCAGCGAGTGATGGTGCTAGATGCCGACCTCGGCTTGGCGAATGTGGATGTCATGCTCGGTTTGCGCGTTGAAAGAAACTTATCGCATGTACTCTCAGGTGAATGCACCTTAGATGAAGTGCTCGTCACAGGCCCCTACGGCATGAAGATTGCGCCCGCGACCTCAGGCAGCAAGTCGATGGCGGAGCTAGGCACACACGAACATGCAGGCTTAATTCGAGCATTTAGTGAGCTGCAAACACCCATCGATATGATGTTGGTAGATACCGCGGCAGGCATATCTGACATGGTAGTGAGCTTTTCGCGAGCTGCCCAAGACGTCATCATTGTGGTATGCGACGAACCGACCTCGCTTACTGATGCCTATGCGCTAATTAAAATTTTGAATCGAGAGCACGGAGTATTTAAGTTCAAGGTCGTTGCCAATATGGTGCGCTCTGAGCGGGAAGGACGTGAGCTCTTTAGTAAACTATCAAAGGTTACGGGCAGATTTTTAGATGTCGCTCTTGAGTTGGTAAGTATTATCCCCTTTGATGAAAACGTAAGAAAAGCAATACGAAAGCAAACCGCGATTGTGGATGCTTTTCCTGGGTCGCCAGCCGCTAAAGCCATTGCGAAATTGGCTGAACGCACGTCGACATGGCCCATTCCGACGCAAGCAGGCGGACACCTTGAGTTTTTCATTGAAAATCTCGTGTCCTTGCATGAGTAGGTAATTAAAGTGAGTAATAAAGTGACAGTATATCAACAGCAAGTAGACAAAAACCAATTGGTTGAGCGCCATGCTCCTCTGGTGAAACGCATTGCGCATCACCTGATGGCAAGGCTTCCGGCAAGCGTGTTAATCGACGATCTGATCCAGTCTGGCATGATAGGCTTACTTGAGGCCGCGCGCAATTTTGACGGCTCCAAGGGAGCCAGTTTCGAGACATTTGCCGGTATACGTATACGCGGAGCGATGCTTGATGAAATTCGCAAAGGCGACTGGACACCTAGGTCGGTGCATAAAAACTCTCGAGCGATTACTGAGGCAATTAACTTAGTTGAACGCGAGACCGGCCGAGATGCCAGAGATACCGAAGTCGCAGAAATTATGAATGTGTCGGTGCAGGAATATCACCAAATGCTCAATGAAGTAAATGCCGGAAAATTGGTGGGTATTGAGGATTTAGGCGTGAGTGAAGACGTGCTCACCAACG
The DNA here is from genome assembly GCF_042652645.1 of Glaciecola siphonariae. Taxonomy (NCBI): domain Bacteria; kingdom Pseudomonadati; phylum Pseudomonadota; class Gammaproteobacteria; order Alteromonadales; family Alteromonadaceae; genus Glaciecola; species Glaciecola siphonariae. The sequence goes on along the minus strand of NZ_JBHSGU010000002.1, from coordinate 1,271,547 downwards.
AAGAAAACAAAGGCGCCGACAAACCTTTTGAAGAAATGATGCAAGGATCATTTCAGAAAGCGCTAGCTCGGGCGATAACAACATTACCAGAGCGTGAAGCGATTGTGCTGTCTTTGTATTACGATGAAGAGTTAAACCTGCGTGAAATTGGCGAAGTGCTTGAGGTGAGTGAATCTCGGGTGAGTCAAATACATAGTCAGGCAATGTTAAAACTTAAAGCAAAAATGCAGTCTTGGCGTACCGTTCAATAACACAGCAGCGTGTTTGTGAAAGTAAGACTATTTAAATAGATTAAATGAAATGTTCCATTGCGGAGGTAGTTTTGGATAAGAATATGAAAATCCTTGTTGTTGATGATTTTTCAACAATGCGGCGCATCATTAAAAACCTGCTGAAAGACTTAGGCTTTACTAATGTTCAAGAAGCGGATGACGGTAATACGGCTTTGCCTATGCTGAATCAGGGCGATTTCGACTTTGTCGTGACCGACTGGAATATGCCGGGCATGCAGGGTATTGACTTGCTCAGAGCGATTCGTAAAGACGATAAGTTGAAGCATCTACCGGTTTTGATGGTGACTGCTGAAGCGAAAAAAGAGCAAATCGTTGCGGCCGCGCAAGCGGGTGTAAACGGCTATGTTGTTAAGCCCTTTACTGCAGCCACGCTAAAAGAGAAGTTGGACAAAATCTTCGAACGTCTAGGCTAACAATCGCTTAAAGAGGTGACGTCCTATGACGAATGAAGCATCGCTCATTTCGCTAGAAGAAGCGAAAGCGCTAGTTGCACACTTAGAGTCAGACGAGATTGAATCTGCCAATAATATTGTGCACAGCATTACCCTAAGAGAATCTACGGAATTATTCTCAGAGGTGGGTAAATTAACACGCCAACTACACGATTCGTTGAGCAACTTTCAGCTCGATGAACGCATTTCAAGTTTGACCAAGCTGCAAATTCCTGACGCTCGCTCACGGCTAGAGTACGTGATTGAAGAAACAGAAAAAGCGGCAAACTCTACCATGGACGCTGTTGAACGCAGCATGCCAATAGCAGAAGCACTCAACGGCCGCTTATCGAGCGTTCTGCCTGAATGGAAGAAGCTAATGTCGCGCCAAATTGAACTCGGCGAATTTAAAAGCCTGTGTTTAGATTTAGATAAATTACTAAGCGATGCCCATGAAGATTCTGCCACATTAAATTCTATGCTCACCGAAGTGCTCATGGCACAGGGGTATCAAGACCTCACCGGCCAAGTTATACGACGAGTTATTGAGCTGGTAAAAGACGTGGAAGAGTCCTTAGTTGATATGTTGTCAGCATTCAGCGAAGAAGAAGCTAAAAAAGAGCGCCACGAAAAGGGTGTTGAAAAAGTTAGCGCTCAACCTTCTGAGAAATCTGACGATAAAGTTAAAGCCGAAGGGCCAATTATTGATGCAGCTAATCGCGACGACGTGGCACAAAGCCAAGATGATGTTGACGATTTACTGTCTAGCTTAGGTTTTTAGGGGAGCAAACGAATGTCGTTTGAAGTTGACGAGGATATCTTGCAAGACTTTCTGGTGGAAGCCGGAGAAATCTTAGAACAATTGCAAGAGCAGCTCGTAGATTTAGAAAATAATCCAGAGGATTCAGATTTACTGAACGCTATATTCCGTGGCTATCACACGGTAAAAGGCGGTGCAGGTTTCTTGTCTCTTGGCGAGCTAGTCGACATTTGTCACGGCGCTGAAAACGTGTTTGACGTAATGCGCAATGGCCAACGCACGTTAACCCCCGAATTAATGGATGTTATCTTGCAAGCAACCGACGTGGTAGTTGAGATGTTTGAGCAAGTCAAAGCGCGTGAACCTCTCACGCCTGCACCTGCTCACTTAATCGACTTGCTACATAAGTTGAGTGCGCCTGAAACTCCCGACGAAAAAATATTTGATACTGACGCCCAGCCTGCCGAACAAGCCCAAGCCGCTGCCCCAGTTGAACCAGAACCTACGCCGGTTGAAGTCAGCAATGATGCGCCAGTGGTAGATAAGCCCGCGGCGAGCGGCGGCGACGGTATTGATGAGATTACCGAAGACGAATTTGAAGCCTTACTCGATGAGCTTCATGGCGGTTCGCCCAGTGCACCTGCACCGGCAAAAACAGACGAACCAAGTGTTGATACTGCTGATAGCAGCGACGGTGATATTAGCGACGACGAATTTGAGGCGCTTTTAGACGACCTGCACGGTAAAGGAAGCTTTAAAGCTACTCCAGCGGCCGAAGTACAAGCCGCACCTGATGAAAAAGCCTCATCGGGCAACGATGATGAAATCACTGACGAAGAATTTGAAGCACTACTTGACGATTTACACGGGTCAGGTAAGTCACCCATTGCCTCAGTAAGCAAAGCAGGCGAGGCTGATTCAGCTAGCGCCAATGCGCCCACTAAAGCGGATACCGAAAGTAAACCGGCGGCGCAAACGCCCAGTGCAAACCCGGCCGAAAAAACCGGCGAAAGCGCAAGCGCTGAACCTAGTAATAAAGCAAGCGAGAAACCTGCAGCACCTGCACCAAGCGCGGCTGCTAAAGCGCCAGCAGCGGCAAAAGCGCCGGCTAAAAAATCAGATAAACCTGCCGCACCGCAAGCCGAAACTACTGTGCGTGTTGATACCAAACGTCTCGACCAAATTATGAATATGGTGGGTGAGCTCGTATTGGTGCGAAACCGATTGTTGAGCCTTGGTATTAATAATGCTGATGAAAGCATGTCGAAAGCCATCGCAAATTTAGATGTAGTAACGGGCGATTTGCAGGGCGCGGTAATGAAAACTCGCATGCAGCCTATTAAAAAGGTATTTGGCCGCTTCCCGCGAGTTGTGCGCGACTTAGCACGGACTTTGAAAAAAGAAATTACATTGGTTCTTGAAGGTGAAGAGACCGATTTAGATAAAAACCTCGTGGAGGCTTTGGCCGACCCACTCGTGCATTTGGTAAGAAACTCTGTAGATCACGGCATCGAAATGCCGGCAGATCGCGAGGCCTCAGGTAAGCCCAGAATGGGTACCGTGCGCCTAGCCGCGTCGCAAGAGGGCGATCATATTTTGTTGACCATTGCCGATGACGGCAAGGGCATGGACGCAGAAAAGCTAAAAGAAATTGCCATAAGTCGTGGTGTGTTAGATGCTGACTCTGCAGCAAGAATGTCGGATGTAGAAGCATTCAACTTAATATTTGCACCGGGCTTTTCAACCAAAACTGAGATCAGTGATATTTCTGGTCGTGGTGTTGGCATGGATGTGGTCAAGACTAAAATTAACCAGCTCAACGGGTCTGTAAATATCAACTCGGAGCTGGGTAAAGGCACGACGCTTGAAATAAAAGTACCGCTTACCCTAGCTATTTTGCCGACGCTCATGATTGTGGTTGGCAAACAAACATTTGCGCTGCCTTTGGGCGCGGTCAATGAAATTATCAATATGGATTTAAAACGCACCAACACCGTTGACGGACAGTTGACTATGATTGTGCGCTCAAAAGCCATACCGCTGTTTTATTTGAACGACTGGCTCAACCCCATGCGCCCAGTTGAAGACCGTTCCGCAGGCCACGTAGTGGTAGTGCAGATTGGCACCCAGCAAATTGGCTTTGTAGTGGACTCGTTAATTGGTCAGGAAGAAGTGGTCATTAAACCATTAGATGCTTTGCTGCAAGGAACGGCAGGTATGGCCGGTGCGACCATTACATCTGATGGGGGCATTGCGCTGATATTGGATATTCCAAATCTATTAAAACGCTATGCATAATAAGCTGTTGTTAGAGGCCATGTGAGCCTTTACAGACAACAATTAAAAATCGCGCTCACTACAGCGCGATTTTTTTATCTCAAAAGCCGCCCGATGCTACTAGCTTAGAGTTTTCAACTGCCGGCTAAGGCTGATAATTATTAGCGATGCGCTGCGACATCTGTGCATGCTTCTTGCTTTGTTTATGTCACAGATTCTGTTTATGTCAAAGTGCTGCTAATTATCGATGAAAGTTTGGACAGTTGTTAATCAAAAAGGTGGCGTGGGTAAAACTACCAGCACTATTTCTATAGCTGGAAGCTTGTCGGCGCAGGGCTATAAGGTTTTATTGCTCGATTTAGACCCTCACGCCTCACTTACTTACTATTTAGGGTTTGACGCCGAGAATTTGACAAGTAGCTTATATGACGTGTTTTGCCAAACACCCAGCGAGCCCTTTGACATAAAACAAGCGCTGCAGGCCACTAAGATTAAAAACGTGGGCCTATTACCCTCGCATATTGCCTTGTCGACCTTAGACAAACGTTTTGGCACCGCACCAGGCAAAGGGCTTGTTATTAAAAAAGCCTTGGAACAACTGGGCTCGCAGTTTGACATTGCCATAATTGATTGTCCGCCGGTGCTTGGGGTGCTTATGGTTAATGGTTTAGTGGCCGCCAACGCCATTGTGGTGCCAACACAAACAGAATACTTGGCGCTTAGGGGTCTTGACAGAATGTTACAAACCTTAGAGCAGCTCAAACCGACGCTGCAAGACGAGGTGCTCACTTTAGTGGTGGCGACGCTTTTTGACCGACGCGTGAATGCTTGTTTGGCCTCATATACGAAGATGCGAGACAATTATAAGGCGCATATGTGGCGCGGCTATATTCCGGTAGACACCAAATTCAGAGACGCCAGCCAGCAAGGGTTGCCGATAAACATGATAGTGAAAGACAGTCGCGGTGCGTTTGCCTACGATAAGCTAACCAACGAGCTACTTAAATATGCCGCATGAAAGCGCGAAACAGGCCATGCAAAGCTACCTGCAGGCACTTACGCATACGGAAGAGGCAAAGGTAAGCGATGAGCTCGCCGCCGCAGCTCGATTACTAGAAACCGCAAACCAAGCACTTTTGCAAGAAAGTCCTGAAGTGGCAAGCGATTCAGCAATAAACGAGATTGATAGTAAAGAAATTGCGATTGCGGTCGAAACAGTAAACAGAGAAGCAAAGCTTGAGCTTATGCCGTTAAAGCAAAAGCTGCCGCCGAGGTTTCATGCGCTATTTTTTGAAGTAGCAGGTTTAACTTTAGCAATTCCGTTGGTTGAATTAGGCGGGATCATTGCTTTGGATAGTGAAATTAATCCGTCAAAGGGTGCAAAGCACTCTGGGTTGAGTCCTATGCCAGGGCAAGCGCAGTGGTTGATGGGCGTGCTCGTGAAGCTAGATCAAAAGTATAATTGTGTAGATACAGCCCGCTGGATTATGCCCGAGAAGTATACTCAGGCGCTGGCCGACTCGCTCAACTATGCTTATGCTGTACAGTTAGGAAAAACGCCGTGGGTACTGGCCTGTTCAAAGTTAGCAGATACGCATGAACTCAGTCACGACGATATTAAATGGCGAGACCAAGACGCCAAACGGCCTTGGTTAGCTGGAATGATTAAACAGAAAATGTGTGCTTTAGTTGACGCAAGCCAGCTCATACGCTTGCTAGAAGCTAGGCCGACGAAAAACGCATCAAGTGTGGTAACGGAGTAAAATCTATGTCTGAAAAACAAGCGACAGCATCAGCTAGCGATCCAAATGATGAAGTCTTGCAGTGGGTAACCTATCGTCTTGACGAGGAAACCTACGGCATCAATGTGATGCAGGTGCAAGAAGTGCTGCGTTATACTGAAATTGCTCCAGTACCGGGTGCACCGAACTACGTAATGGGCATAATTAATTTGCGCGGCAACGTGGTGACGGTTATCGACACAAGAGCGCGCTTTGGATTGCCGCCATCAGAAATAACCGATAATTCACGAATTGTGATCATTGAGTCTGATGAACATGTGGTAGGTATTTTGGTAGACAGCGTGGCCGAAGTGGTTTATCTACGTTCATCTGAAATAGACAGCGCGCCAAATGTAGGCACAGAAGAAAGCGCTAAGTTTATTCAAGGCGTATCGAATCGTGACAATGAACTGTTGATTCTAGTAGACCTCAACAAACTGCTTAGCGACGACGAATGGGATGACGTGTTGGGCATGTAGCCCTATGTTTATCATCAGACAACTTTCTAGCGGCAGACAATCATATCTGCCGCTTAATTCTCAACGATATCCCACGTTTTTTCACGCATTCTTGTAGCCTTCGTACACACAATAAAACACAACCATCTTTCAGTTTATTGCTATTTCTGTGGCGCTAGCTGGACGTTGCGTTCAGTATCCATTCCACTTGGCATTAACAATATGGTTATTAATGCAGGGAAGCGTTTGTCTTTGCTTCAAATCAAGACCGGCAATTTACCTCATATAACTAAAGCTATCATCAAGGGTAGACAGACCAAAAATACAATAGTGTTAGTCAAACCACTTTGGTATGGGTCTGCCTTATTTTTCCATCGCATCCCAAAACAAATTCGTAAGATATTAAACCGAGCAATTGCCAATAATAATGCGGCGCAAATAAGAGGCGTCACCAGCATATTAATCCATATTTGATATTCGGCTGCTTGTATAAACGACACGGGACTTTTGGTAGGCAAACAAGTGGTAGCCACATAAGCCACAAAAATAATGACACTTTGATGCAAAACATACAGCCCAAAAACATAAGGATTCAGCGCTCTTATCAATGTATTTGGGTGATTTAGAAACCGATAAGATAAACCAAGGATAGCTAGCAATGGCAATATTTTGTTAGCAAGGTAGATAGTCTCGATGATAAGTGCAAGAGCTTGGTTGGCTTGATGCAGTTCATTTTGCCAAATAAGTACAAAACCAATTTGCAAACCCAAGATTGCTACAAGGCTTAAAATACACATGCTCACTAAGTGTCGAGAAAGGCTTTGCCAAAATGCTGCCTGCATGCCAAAACAATATCCAATGAGCAGCATCGTTAAGCCGTAGGACTCACGTACGTCTTCACCTTCTAAAAACGTCTCGATGACAGCAATTGGTATCGCAATGACCAATACAAGATAGACAATATTGGATGCAATCAATGAACAAACCTTTTTGACAAACGCCGATTTGAGAAAAGGCGACAATATCAATATCACCATGCTGTAGCGCCAAAGAGAGCGCAAAAACCAAAGATGATTCACATCAAAGCGCGGCCAAATTCCTGATGAATATTGCACAAAATAGTCTTGAGGTCTTATGTAAAAAGCATAAGCAAAGTCGATGAAGTCCAATGGCATGTCGCCAGCCTGTTTCATTTGCGCAAACAATTGGAACGGCACGACAAACAGCACGCCAATTAGCAATGGGAGTAAAATTTGATTGCTACGTTTAAGCGCTAAGCCAAACAAGCTTTTACCATGACACATATGAACAAAAGCCATGCCCGATATCAGCCATAATAGGCCCATACGCCAAGGAGAGGTCAATAACATAAACGATTGAATAAGGTCGCTGTTCAAGGGGTTTTTAAAGTGATACCCCCAATCAGGCACATACACCATGCCAATGTGATAAACCACCAGCACCCCAATGGCAAATACTCGCAACCAATCTAAACAGTGTAATCGAGGCATAGAGGCAGAATGAGACTCAACCATGTTTTCCCTTGTGTATTTTTTATAAAATGCGGTACATTGTAAAACGACATACTGCCACAAATAGTAACATTGCGATGTCATAAGTGCCTGAAAATAAAGTATAAGTGATAAGCGGTGGATAATAGGGACAAGCAGATAAGGCACTAGCATGTTTTTTTCAAAAATTCATTTTCAACAGCACAAAACTGTCTATGAGGCGAGTGCTTTGTGTTGCTATTTTGCAGTAGATGCAACAGTCAATGCTACTACTGTACTGATGGAAGATGCGCGCCAACTCACGCCATCATTCGAAAGTTGGGAGCCCTTTGTATGGGAATACTCTAGCGCATTTTCCTCATTTCTTATTATTCCTTTTATTGCTTGGTTTATGCGTCAATACAAATGGGATTGGCACTCGTTTAAAGTCAGTTTATTGAGATACATTTTAGCCGCCATCGTCTACAGCGTTTTACATGTGTCTCTTATGGTGTCAATGCGTGAATTTGCGTACTCCTTTACCTCAAGCAATTATGACTTTGCCCACAGCATACAAGCTCTTTTTTTTGAGTTGTTTTACGAACTGCGCAAAGACCTATGGAGCTTTTGTTTTTTTGTGGCGATGATTGCTATTTACCGCTTTTTAACATCTCAGTGGCTTGGCGATGCAAGTCCTCTGACTGAGCAAGCAAACACCAATGCCTCTGCAAACAATACAGAGACACTCGCAAGCCTCTTGCTAGTGAAAAAACTAGGAAAAGAGTTTATTGTAAAAAGCAAATATATCGAATGGGTAGAAGCTTGTGGAAATTACGCTAACTTGCATGTTCAAAGCCAGCTTTATCCAATGCGTATCACCTTGTCAGACTTAGTCGACAAAGGCAGTGCTCTGGGCTTAGTTCGGACCCACAAATCCTTTGCGGTTAATATTAACTATGTAGACTCGATTGAAACTCTTAGCAGTGGGGATGCCGAGATTATAATGCATTCAGGTAAAAAGATTAGACTCTCGCGGCGCTACAAAGAGGGTTTTGAGTCTTCAATAGTAAACATTTAATACTCTTTTAATGATGCGGTTAAAAAAAGAAATACAAGCAAGGAGTGCGTGTTTATTCTGCCACTACATACTTAAATAATCTCAACTCTAATATTGTGAGAATAAATAGTCGCTCTTGGCAATCGTAGATGTGCGTTATTAATAATTAGTCTGTATTTCACAGCGTGCTCAACTCAGGCTCATACGAACCGCTATGCTCAGACGTGAAGCTTTGGGTAAATTCGTATTGTCGGTCCTCTTCTCGCCAGTTTTCGACGCGGTGCGGCTCATATCTGATTTTCTGCTTCACCAGACCTAGGACCTTTCATGCTCATTGTAGCAGTGGACTTGAGCTTTACTACTTTCGCTATATAATCAAATACATATCTCCTTAAGCGCAAAGATGTATTATGCAAAGCTCGCCGGTATTGTTTATTAGCATTGCACTGTCACTATTATGTATCGTACTGGTAGTGGTGCAGTGGCTGTATGCAAAAAACATTAAGACTAAGCTTATGCAATCTGTCGGCCTTATCGATGAGTTGTATAAACTTAACACTTCACAATCAACGCAGCTTGAGAGTTTGCGGTCTGAACTCAATAAAAACAAAGCTTTAAATCAAGAGCTCAAAAAAGCTTATGGAAATTTTGAAAAAAACCTCGAAGCACAGCTTGAAAAGATGGGCGCAACTATTGAGCGGCTCGAAGAGCAAGACCCAGCTCTTAAAATGTATAGTAAAGCCAGCAAACTGGTGGAGCAGGGCGCCGACATGGATGACATTATTGAAGCAAGTGGTTTGCCCCGCGCCGAGGTAGAAGTACTCATTTCACTGCATGCCAGAAAGTAGTTTTCAAGTCCATGTGCTGAGCGACGAACACGACTGCTTGTAACATCCCGCTAATCTGAAGGGACAAAGAATACCGCTGTTAACGGCAGTACAAAAATGACACCTCATCAGAAACAACTTGGCAAGAACGCCTAGCAAAACATTCCTCGCTAAAAACGCAGAACCAAAAAACGCTCTGAAAACACCACAATAAAACACGAACAATAAAAATATAAAAAATAAAACCCTTTCTCAAAAGTCATCCGTTAGTAGCGCTTATACAGGCATGAACATTATTTGTGCCTATTTAAATTTTTTAAAAAATACCTTAACCAATTTCATAAGCAGCATTACCTAAAGGATGACAATAATGACCCACCGCAACGCGACATCAATCAAACACTTAAATCTAAGCGCTCTTTCGTTAGCAATTTTTTTAGCGAGTGGCTGTGCAGGCCCAGACACCAGAACTGAGAACAAAGTAGATAGTCTTTCTAAATCTCAGACAGAAACTAAAGCAGAAGCGAGCGTCAAAACAAACGCCGGGCGGGAACAATATGCTTCTGCTCAAGACTCATCCTCCGCAGACAAGGCACAATCGATTGAAAAGCGCGAAGTCAATTCCCTACAAACTACTTCCTTACAAACCAAGTCCCCACAACCTGTTCTGGCTGAGCATATGCCAGTAAACATGCCAGAACTCATGCATGAAAACACGCAGCGCAGTGCATTGCTTGGTGTCCGAACCCGCGCGCCCGCAAATATTCTTAACGACGCATCAGCAATAAGCGCAGCGTCTATGCCCGTCTATCATCTAGCTTATGATGATAGTCAAGCAAGTGAAGTGCAAAATGAACGCTATCAAAACATAGCGCAGAGCAGTGTCAAGCTTGTGAAAAACGAGCCGGTATCGACCTTTTCAGTAGACGTCGACACAGGTAGCTATACCAATACCAGACGCATGCTAAACCAAGGGCAATTGCCGCCGGCCGACGCGGTGCGGGTAGAGGAGTTTTTAAACTATTTTGATTATCAATACAGCACGCCAGAAAGCCCTGAGCAGGCATTTGTTATTGATACTGCCATAGCTAATGCGCCTTGGGATGAGGCTCGTCATATATTGCGCATTGGTTTAAATGCCTATGTTGATAAAAATGCGAGCGACGAGGGAAGCAACTTGGTATTTTTGCTCGATGTTTCAGGCTCTATGAATAATACCAACAAGTTACCGCTTTTAAAGCGCTCTTTGCTGATGCTCAGTAAACAACTAAGCGCTAAAGACAAGGTGTCTATAGTGGTATACGCCGGTGCTTCTGGAGTGGTCCTTAAGCCTACCGCGGGTAATGATCAGCAGGCCATAGCTAAGGCCTTGAACAGTTTACGAGCTGGCGGTTCAACCAATGGCGCAGCGGGTATAGAGCAGGCCTACCAACTTGCTGAGAGTGCCTTTATTGATGGTGGTATTAATCGCGTAATACTGGCGACCGATGGCGATTTTAATGTGGGTATGACCAATCATGAGGCCTTAATTGAGCTTATCGAGCAAAAAAGAGAAAAGGGCATTGCCCTAACAGCATTAGGCTTTGGTCAGGGCAACTATAACGATTACCTTATGGAGCAATTAGCCGACGCCGGAGACGGCAATTATGCTTACATCGACAACATTAACGAAGCGCGCAAAGTTTTGGTAAATCAACTACGTTCAACGATGCAAATTGTTGCTAAAGATGTAAAAGTGCAGGTTGAGTTTAATCCGGCTGTAGTGTCGGAATATCGATTAATTGGGTATGATAATCGTGCGCTTGCAAATGAAGATTTTAACAATGATAAGGTGGATGCTGGCGACATTGGCGCCGGACACAAAGTAACCGCACTCTATGAGGTGGTGCTGCATGGCAGCGAGAGCCCTTATTTTGAGCCCTTAAAATACCAAGCGCGCGGACCTAGGATTGACACCGCAGATTTAAAAGAGCTTGCTCAAATTAAGCTTAGATACAAGGCGATACACAACAATAAAAGCGATGATGAGAGTCGCTTGCTTGTGCAAACAGTAAACGAAGCGCAGATTAGCCCTTTTGAGCAGCAAGATACGGAATTTAAGTTTGCTGTAGCGGTAGCAAATTTTGCCGAACAGCTTAAAAGTAGCAAGTATGCGGGTAATTTGGGCTTAGATTGGATAGCCCATGCGGCTAATGAGGCGAAAGGCAAAGACGAATTTGGATATAGGCATGAGTTTGTGCAGCTCGTAAAAACAGCACAAGCATTGGATTTACTGTCTAATAGTCAAACAAGCACAAATGCGCAGGTGCTGGCAAATGTCGATGCGGCCGAAAAATAAAAGAACCAAACGAGCCTTAGCCGTCCAATTTAATAAACATGGAGATAGGCCTTGAAACAAGTCAGTAACGAAGACTTGATGTTGCAGTACAAAGGTGGCAATTTTGCCGCCTTTGAGCAGCTTTACGCTAAAAATAAAGGTCCGCTGTACCGTTACTTGCGCAGGCAACTGCACAATAAAAATCTCGTGGACGACATGTTCCAAGACGTGTGGGGTAAGGTGGTTAGCCATGCCCACAGTTATGAGGCGTCGGCCAAATTTACAACGTGGCTATTTACGATTGCCAGGCACAAGCTTATTGATCATATCCGCCATTTAAAGTCAGTGCCTAAAGCGCACCTTCCAAGCAATCATGTAACAAATCACAGTGCAGACGGCGCTACAGACCATGCTAGCGATGCATATCATGACAATTGTGATGACGGATTTTTCAATTTTCAGTCTGAACATGAGCATGAACATGCCAATAATCGCGACCTAGGCTCTACACCAGAGTCAGCTTTTGAACAAAGAGCGCAAAAAGAAGCTATTTTACAATGTCTCAATCAGCTACCTAAGCATCAGCTCGACTGCTTTTTGCTAAAAGAAGAAGCAGCGCTCACTGCCGCCGACATTGCGGTGGTGGTCGACGCTAGCTTAGAGGCGGTAAAAAGCCGATTTCGGGCAGCCTATAGCAACTTGAGAGCGTGTTTAGCGCGCAAATTAGATATAAGTGGTTTAGTGCAGCCCGTTGCCGATGCCAATTTAAAGAGGCAGAGCCATGAGTGATAGCCGCGACATGAGCGACAAAAACCGAAAAAACAATGACGATATAGATATTGTCTCTGGACTTTACCAAGAGCTTGAAAAAGAAATACCGTCTAATGATTTAGATAAACGAATTTTGGCTATGGCAAAAGCTCACAGCCGGAGTCAAGATGTTCGTAAAAATGCTGATGCAACTTCCCAACAAGATAAAAAGAAAGCACCTAAACGTTCATTTTTAGCATGGCAGTACAGCGGCGCCGTTGCCGCCAGTATTTTGTTAGTTGTGCTATTGGTGCAGGATATGCCGTGGGATTATATATCGGAACAGGACATGCGCGGGCAGCAAGAATCCTTCGACCACGCATTAAGTGCACCTATCATTGCGAGCGACAGCCAAGTAAATGCACCAGAAGTTACAGCCGAGGAAGTCACTACTCAGGCTCTACAAATTCCTGCATCTGTAGAACAAGCCAAACGCATGGGCACGGCTGACTTGTTTGCTGAAAGTGCACCGTCGCCAAGCAATGCGCGGCTTGAGGCTCGAGCGCAGAAATCTGAGGTGCTGGAATCGGAGGTACTGGAATCGCAGGTAATGCAATCCATTATTCAAACCAATATTCCGACCCCCAAAGCAAGCAGCACCAGTATGAGAGTGCAAGCACTTGAAGAAAAAGCGGAGATCATTTTTACTGCACTTATGGCTTATTTACAGCCTGAAGGGGCAAATCAGCTGGGCATGGAGGATGAGGTGGTCAGCGAGCTCGGTAGTGAGCTAAACACTCAGATAAACAACGAGATAAACAAAGAGAAAAACAATGAGCTAGACGGTTCATTGCTCGAGACTCAGCCTGCACGCAAAGACAATAACCAGGCGGCTGCCGAAGCTGAAATACAAGCCAGAAGTGACGCTAAAGCCCAAGTTGATTTTCAAGACAAACAATTGCTTCTATTCAACACACTGCAAGAGCTCAAAAATGAGCAAGTAAACTGGCGTTTAGATGATAAATACCTGTTAGTCTTGTCAGCAGAGCAAGTCGATGCGCTGAATCACAAAGCAGAGCTAAAAAATGAATAAATCTATTAGTTTAGACAGCACCACTGATAAGGCTAATCACAACATCAATCAAAACTCACGTTCAACCTTACCATGTCCGTGTAAGAGCCAAGCATCGTTTGAGCGTTGTTGCCAGCCCCTATTGAAAGGTGAAAAACCAACTGGCAGCGCTGAAGCGCTTATGCGTTCTCGCTACAGCGCATACTGCATTGGCGATTATGCGTATATCGCGCACACTTACTCCGAGCGTGCGCGTATAGAGCAAAACATCACTGCAGAGGCTTTACGCGAGAGCGCTGGCACAACCATTTGGCTACATTTAAGTATCGTTGAGGCGAGCCAAGATACTGTTGAATTCAAAGCGTTTTCAAAAGAAAAAGCGACTGTTTACTGCATGCATGAACGTTCATACTTTGTGAAAGAAAACGAGCAATGGCGCTATGACAGCGGGGATATGCTTGGTGACAGCGGCAGGCTTAAAATTAAAAGAAATGACGCATGTATTTGTGAAAATGGTAAAAAATTTAAGCATTGCTGCGAGCGCCGATGACGCAAATTGGTACTACGCAAAATGGGTACTAATTACCAAGCAAACCGTAATTATCAGAGCATGCATATCTTCGTAAACAATATGGAAACCAAATAATGAAAAAAGCCCTTGTGGTCATTAGCCTAATCGCTGTGTTTATCGCTGCATTTATTTGGTCGTTGCCAGCGTCGATTGATAACGATTTAAGTAAAATTGGAAATGGCAAAAAGTCGGTCGTCTTTATTTATGATTTAAACCGAGTGGTGAGCAACCAGCAAACCATCGAGATTAACAAAGCGAGGGAGGAAATTGACGGCGATGTAAACTTTTTAGTCGCCCGTACTGGCTACCCTGAAACCGACGAGATAATAAAAACTTACGACGCGCAAAGTGCTGAACTCTTATTTTTTGATGAGAGTGGAGCGCTGTTTACTCGTAAGTTTGCGCTCGTTGATGCAGCACAATTGAAAGCAATAACGCGCGGGGATGACTAGACTTGCCGGCAGAATACCGTTAACTGTTGTTCAAGGCATCCAAGTCTTGATTTAGCTGATATTGCTTGTCGGTGACAATCGCTTCTAAGACTTCTAAACGCGTTTTGACCGATTCAAGCTCGTTTTTGATATTTGTGACTTCCGAGCTGCCTAACTTGGCATTCATTTTCAACATTTCTCGCTTGTGCCCGGTAAATATGCCAAACAGCGTAATGGGTAATACAAACAAGAACAAAATCATAAGTACAAATGTGGTGCCTTCCATATGCCTTCCTTAATCGTAAAAATGCAATAGCGAACACCCACAAGCATTACCTGATTTAAGCAATAGGTCAAAATTATAATGTTTCTGTTTGTAACAAATATGCATACATATTGATAAATGGGGCATCCTTGAAATATCAGCTCGCGAAGCTAACCTGCCATTAGGTATCTAATTGCGTTATGTGCAACAGCTCACCAACTGGCCCCCACAGATAAAACACCTTACCCCATGATTCTTGCTGTACGGGGGTGATTTTAGTTTTGTATTTGGAATGTGAACACAACTCAAATGCTGCATGAATGTCAGCTACACAAATTTGCAGCATGAAATTTTTGGCCAATTCTTCATTGTAGAAGCGCTGGAGAAAGAGCAGGCAATCCCCGTTTTCAAAAAGCGTAAGGTCATCGCTTACCCGTTCCCCGCTAAATCCGATTTCCGAATAGAAAGATCTTGATATCTCATAGTCCTTGCTCGGAACAAATGATTTTATATCTATTACATTCATTGTCATTTCCTGAGATTATTAACACCGAATTAAACTGCGCGGTTATTATGCACAAATACCAATTAGCCTCAAACCGCGTCCGTGTGGTAGTCAACTAGGTTCATACACCAATTTGGCTAGTTTCTCAGTTTTTGCTGACTCTAACCATTAGAGCTGACGGCTTGCATAGGCTCTACAAATCTAAGGAAGATCATTGAGATTATTTATAGTTATGTGTTTTCTGAGTGCCTTTGAGTCATATGCTTGCTCCGGTGAGGCTTCGGTTGACTTTAAACCATTCGTTATAGAAGTGGCTGAGAACCAAACCTTGGTGGAGCTAAGAATATTTTTTCCTATAAGTGACAAAGCGCAAAGTCCGATGTATTTGGACAGTCTTACTCTGCATTTACCAAATAAATTATCGGTAGAGCTAAATACTTTTGTTGACACATCATTGCAGGACTACTATCAGGCTGATCTAAAGATTGCTAGAGATATGTTCCAGAAAGCCCATATTATTGGCTCTTATGGATATAACGATATTAATGGGAAAAGTTTGAGTCTGTGCTCAAACTGGAAATCGTTTTCGATTACTGAATTATTAGCTTCAGAGATAATTGATGAATAACAAAAGTGTAAAGCGGATAAAACTGAACAGCGAATTTTCAAATTAAGTAATGGCCATAAATATCTTAAGGAAATTTTGAGATGGAAATAAAAAGGGACAATTTAGATGACGGCGAAGTCATCATGTTACTGGAAGAACACCTGGCAGATATGTACGCAACGTCCCCGCCTGAAAGTGTTCACGCGTTAAACGTTCAAGCGCTTAATTCGTCTAACATAACTTTCTTTAGCGCATGGATAAACGGCACTATTGCTGGCTGTGTTGCCATCAAAAATCTTGACTCTCAAAACGCAGAGATTAAATCAATGCGAACATCTCATCATTTTAGAGGGCAGGGGGTTGCATCAGAATTACTTATTTTTTTATTAAGCTTCGCAAAACAACAGGGGTATCAAAAAATTAGTCTAGAGACCGGCACTCAGAAATATTTTCTGCCGGCCCGTACCCTCTATAAAAAATTTGGTTTCGCAGACTGTGGTCCATTTAGTGACTACAAACTAGATCCTAACAGCCACTTTATGAGCCGCGATCTCTGAATTTGGAAATCCCCATAATAAGGCAATTTCGATGCTTGTTTTCTGCGTGAGTGCATGAACATCGTACGTGGAAGGCTTGTGAGACAACTAACAGAGTTGCCCCAGCGCAAGCAATTGATTTAAATACGCCGCGAATGATTTGACTCAATCTCAATTATAGCCAATGATGCAAACAGCACTTAGCCATGACTAACCCAATTCAAAAAGAGGTATTCGATGTCGTTCGATTCAAATATGCTTGCAGAGTTAAACCTGATTTTAAAGTTTCCCAATAAAAGCCTGATGCAGGGGCTTAAAGTGCATAAAGATGCTGCACCAGAAGTAATCGGGGCAGCCCAACGTTTGTACGAAAAGGGCATAGTGCAGCAAGCAGACGGCGGCTATTTAACTGATTTAGGTCATGATTTAGCCGAGCACGCTCAGATACTGCAATCGGCACTTGCAAGCAAATAAATTTATTAACTTTGGCGGCTGTCCATGCTGCTTCTGAATAAACGTTTAGACGTCTAGACGTTTATTCTTGACATTCTATACCATTGAGCCAAAATAGCCGTATGTTTAATCACACGGTTTATCACTGGCCATGCCAATAAAAATACCTGCTGAACTTCCCGCGCTTGAGGGGCTATCTGCCGAAAACATTTTCGCGATGGATAACGAGCGCGCGCTTAAGCAAAACATCCGCCCGTTAAATGTGGGTATTTTAAATTTGATGCCCAACAAAATTGAAACCGAACTGCAAATACTCAGGTTGCTCTCCAATACGCCCTTACAAATAAATATAGACTTGATTCGTATCGATGAAACCGCGCCTAAAAACACCCCAGCTTCGCATATGAATGCTTTTTACCACTCTTTTAACGAAGTAAAAGATAAAAAGTACGACGGACTCATAATTACTGGTGCGCCTTTGGGCAACATTGAATACGAAGATGTAAAGTACTGGGACACAATGACCACGCTGATGGACTGGAGTAAACGTAATGTGCAGTCCACCATCTTTTTATGCTGGGCAGCGCATGCCGCGATGTATCATTACTATGGGGTGGAGCGTGTATTACGCAGCGCAAAATTATCTGGTGTGTTTGAACATAAAGTCTTAGATGAAAAAAACGAATTGATGCGCGGTTTTGACCCTTACTTTTGGGCGCCGCATTCGCGAGTGGGCGAAATTCCCGCTGCCGATTATGAAAAAGTGCCTGGCTTAGAGGTGTTGGCGCAGTCTGATGACGCAGGTGTTTACATCGCGGCTACGCAAGACAAACGTTTGGTATACGTCACGGGCCATCCTGAATACGACCCAAACACGCTTGACCAAGAGTATCAACGTGACCTAGAGGCGGGCTTGTCTCCTGATATACCTAATAACTATTACAAAGGCGACGACCCGCAACAAGATGTTATGATGAGATGGAAGTCTCATGGTAATTTGTTTTTTACAAACTGGCTCAATTACTACGTGTATCAGACAACGCCATTTGATCTAAATGACATAAAAAACGATTAAATTAGGCGTGTGCGTGCAATATAGAATAGCGCAGGTAAACAACGCAGATAAAGCAGCGCAAGTTAACGTAGCGCAAGTAAGATTAACCCCCCTCGATTGACAGGATTATGCAGTGACCACAACCGCCAATAAAATTCGTGAACTTGCCGCCAAGCGCGTATTGCTGCTAGATGGCGCCATGGGCACTATGATTCAAGAACATAAGCTTGAAGAGGCTGACTACAGGGGCGAGCAATTTAAAGACTGGCATTGCGATGTAAAGGGCAACAACGACTTACTTGCAATCACGCAGTCAAAGCTTATAAAAGACATTCATTTGGCCTACTTACGCGCCGGCGCCGACATTATTGAAACTAACACTTTTAATGCAACCGCCATCTCCATGGCCGACTACGACATGCAAGACCATGTTGAGCAAATAAATCTAGCGGCAGCCAAACTCGCACGCGAAGCAGCCGATGAGGTGAGCATAGAAACACCCGACAAACCCCGTTTTGTAGCTGGCGTATTAGGTCCAACAAGCCGCACTGCTTCTATCTCTCCTGACGTAAACGACCCCGGAAAACGCAACGTAAGCTTTGATGAACTTGTGCTCACCTATAAGCAGGCCACTAAGGCCTTGATTGCCGGCAAAGTCGATATCATTATGCTCGAAACAATATTCGATACACTGAACGCAAAAGCGGCGGCCTTTGCGGTAGACGAAGTGTTTGAAGAACTCGCAATTACATTGCCGGTAATGATTTCAGGCACTATTACAGATGCATCAGGGCGTACGCTTTCAGGACAAACCACCGAGGCTTTTTATCATTCTCTACGTCATGTAAATCCACTTTCATTTGGTTTGAACTGCGCGCTAGGTCCCGACTTACTGCGTCAGTATGTTGCTGAATTGTCGCGCGTGAGCGAATGCTTGGTATCGGCCCATCCAAACGCCGGTCTGCCAAATGAGTTTGGTGAATATGATATGGAAGCTGACGAAATGGCTGAGCACATTCAGGAGTGGGCCAACTCTGGTTTGGTCAATATTGTGGGTGGGTGCTGTGGCAGTACGCCAGCGCATATAAAAGCGATAAGTGATGCGGTATCAAAGGCAAAACCGCGAAGTATTCCGGAGGTGGAGGTTAAGCTAAGGCTGTCGGGTTTAGAGCCTTTCATTCATTAATACGCTTAGCCCGAGAAAAATTTGAATTTTATCGGCTCGATTAGGCAATATTGCGTTTAATTGGGCTTTTGCAACACATTTGCAATACAACAAGAGAGCAGTTACGTGTCATCACAATTTTCTACCTTTGTTAACGTAGGCGAACGGACGAATGTGACCGGTTCGGCCATGTTTAAGCGCCTGATCATGTCTGAGGACTATGAGGCCGCGCTAGATGTTGCCCGCCAGCAGGTTGAAAATGGCGCGCAGGTTATTGACATCAACATGGATGAAGCCATGTTGGATTCAGAAGCGGCAATGGTGCGCTTTTTAAACCTAATTGCCTCAGAGCCTGACATTTCTCGAGTGCCGATTATGATTGATTCGTCTAAATGGACGGTGATTGAAGCGGGCCTCAAATGCGTACAGGGCAAAGCCATTGTAAACTCAATCAGTTTAAAAGAAGGCGAGGAGAGCTTTCTTGCTCAGGCAAAAAAAATCAAGCGCTACGGCGCGGCAACAGTCGTTATGGCTTTTGATGAGAAAGGCCAAGCAGATACGCAAGCGCGCAAATTTGAAATTTGTAAGCGTAGCTACGATTTGCTGCTAAAAGAGCTAGATTTTCCGCCAGAAGACATCATATTCGACCCCAATATTTTTGCGGTTGCCACGGGTATTGAAGAACATAACAACTACGCCGTTGATTTTATTGAAGCAACCCGTCAAATCCGTCGTGAACTTCCTCACTGCCACGTGTCGGGAGGCTTATCGAACATCTCATTTTCGTTTAGGGGCAACAATCCGGTGCGCGAGGCCATGCATTCGGTATTTTTGTATCACGCAATTCGAGCGGGCATGGACATGGGCATTGTTAATGCCGGGCAGCTTGAAGTGTACGATGAGATTCCGCCTGAGCTAAAAGACGCCGTCGAAGACGTAATTTTAAACCGCAATAACCAAGCCACCGATCGCCTCCTTGAACTTGCGCCCAAATATCAAGGTGACGGCAAAGCCGCGGCCGTAGAAGATTTGAGCTGGCGCGAGCAAAACGTGAATAAACGCCTTGAACATGCACTAGTGAAGGGCATCACCGAATACATTATTGAAGA
Source organism: Glaciecola siphonariae (assembly GCF_042652645.1). Lineage (NCBI taxonomy): Bacteria > Pseudomonadati > Pseudomonadota > Gammaproteobacteria > Alteromonadales > Alteromonadaceae > Glaciecola > Glaciecola siphonariae. The sequence continues at coordinate 1,251,338 of NZ_JBHSGU010000002.1, read as the reverse complement.
TACGGAAGAGGCTAGACTTGCCGCTGAACGCCCTTTGCATGTGATTGAAGGGCCTTTAATGGACGGCATGAACGTAGTAGGTGATTTGTTTGGCGAGGGCAAAATGTTTTTGCCTCAGGTAGTTAAATCTGCCCGCGTAATGAAAAAAGCAGTAGCGCATTTACAGCCCTACATTGAGGCTGAAAAGTCTGGCGAAAATCAGTCTAATGGCAAAATTATCATGGCCACTGTGAAGGGCGATGTGCATGACATTGGCAAAAACATCGTAGGCGTGGTGCTGCAGTGCAATAACTTTGAAGTGGTTGATTTAGGGGTTATGGTACCGGCGGCTAAAATTATTCAAACCGCGATTGATGAGAAGGCCGATATGATAGGTTTATCTGGCCTTATAACGCCCTCGCTCGACGAAATGGTTAACGTTGCAAAAGAAATGCAGCGCTTAGGGCTCGACTTACCTTTATTAATAGGTGGCGCGACTACCTCAAAAGCCCATACCGCGGTTAAAATTGAGCAAAATTATGAGCATCCGGTGGTGTATGTACCTAATGCAAGCCGCGCCGTGGGTGTGTGTCAGAAGCTAATATCAAAAGAGCACCGAGGTGAATACGCCAAACAAATCAGTGCAGAATATGAAGTTGTGCGTCAACAGCATGCTCGTAAAAAGCCGCGTACTCGTGCCATAAGTTTTGCGCAGGCACGGGAAAATCGCTTCACTTGCGATTGGCAAAACTACGACGTGCCAAAGCCCAATTTTATCGGGGTAAAAACCATATCGGTCGATTTAAATACCTTGCGTCCATATATCGATTGGACGCCGTTTTTTCTAACATGGTCACTGGCTGGCAAATACCCCCGCATATTAAATGACGAGGTAGTAGGTGAAGAGGCCACCAGTCTTTTTCATGATGCCAATAAAATGCTCGACGACATCATTAGGCACAACAAGTTACAGGCCAAAGGTCGTGTGGGGATATTTCCGGCTAATAGCCATAATGAAGATATTAAGGTGTACTCTCCAAAAGACGGAGAGGCTTTGTTGGGCGTGTCTCATCACTGTCGCCAGCAAACAGAAAAACCCAAGGGCTTTAACTATTGCTTGAGTGATTATGTAATGCCTGAGGGGGTGAACGGCCATGACTATATCGGCGCATTTGCCGTTACCGCCGGCATTGGCGAAGATGAGCTAGCGAAAGCATACGAAGCCGATGGTGACGATTACAATTCTATTATGAGCAAAGCCATAGCCGACCGCCTGGCCGAGGCATTTGCTGAATACCTACATGAGCGAGTGCGTAAAGAGCTGTGGGGTTACGCTAAAGATGAAAAACTTGATAATAACGCATTAATTGGCGAGAAATATCAGGGTATACGCCCTGCGCCAGGTTATGCAGCGTGCCCTGAACACACCGAAAAACAGCTCATCTGGGACTTGCTAGACGTAGAAAATAGTATTGGTATGAAACTCACTGAGTCTTATGCTATGTGGCCAGGAGCCGCTGTGTCGGGCTGGTATTTTGCTCATCCGGATTCACGTTATTTTGCTGTTGCAAAAATTCAGCGCGATCAGTTAGAAGACTATGCTGCGCGCAAAAACTGGTCTATTGAAGAAGCTGAAAAGTGGCTGATGCCTAACCTGCAAGATTAAGGGCTAAGGGCTAACATAAAGGCGAATGTTTTAATGAATGAAGATGAAATCCCTTTCAGTCAGGCCTGTGAAAATAATAAAGGCTATATATTAGAAGAGCTAACACTTGCTTTTGCTAAACTATCTCATGTTTTGGAGATTGGCTCCGGTACCGGGCAACATGCGGTGCATTTTGCAAAGCACTTGCCACATATTCGCTGGCAAACTGCCGATCAAGATGACTATCATGAAGGTATACGCTATTGGATGGCGCGCTATCCCTCTGAGAACTTACTTCCACCGATTAGTTTACGGCTTCCGATTGATGATATTCCTGATCGCAGCTTCGATGGTTTTTTCAGTGCTAATACCGCACATATTATGCAAAAAAACGAGGTTGAGTTCTTAATGGCCCGCATTAATGAGCGTTTGCCCAGCGGGGGAGTGTTTTGCCAGTACGGTCCCTTCACTCAGCAAGGTAAATTTAACAGTCAGAGCAATATCGACTTTCACGAAAAACTTATCGCAAGCGGGCGGGGAGGCTATCGAGATATTGACGAACTACGCGCATGGGCGCCCAAACTAAGCCTGCATAAAATAGTAGATATGCCTGCGAACAATCATTTGTTAGTGTGGCATAAAAGTTAGATAAGCTTATAAAAATTGCCTAGCGACGTTTTACCGTCGCTAGGCATCGTGTAGCACTTACCAAATACGTACGCGGTCTTCAGGCGCTAAATAAAGGGCATCGCCCGGCTGCACGTCGAACGCTTCATACCATGCGTCGTGGTTGCGTGGTGCGAGCGCGCGGTAGCGACCAGGGGCGTGGGTACCTGCGCGAAGCTGGTTGAGCATTGCTTCTTCAGTAAACTTAATACGCCATACCTGTGCCCACGCTAAAAAGAAGCGCTGGTCGCCAGTGAGGCCGTCAATCACTGGAGCTTCTTCACCATTTAGGCTTAGTTTGTAAGCGTGATAAGCCATCGCCAATCCGCCAACGTCTCCAATATTCTCGCCCAGTGAGTTAGCACCGTTTACAAAGTTACCTTCAATGGGTTCATAAGCGCTGTATTGCTCGATGAGCTGCTGGGTTTTGGTTTCAAAGGCTGCGCGGTCTTCGTCTGTCCACCAATTGCGCTGAATACCTTTGGCATCAGATTTAGAGCCTTGATCGTCAAATCCGTGGCCCATTTCATGACCAATAACCGCGCCAATGGCCCCGTAGTTCACTGCATCGTCGGCCGCTGGATCAAAGAAAGGCGCCTGCAAAATTGCCGCAGGAAACACAATTTCGTTAAACGACGGGTTGTAATAAGCATTTACGCGCTGCGGTGCCATAAACCAGTCGTTGCGATTAGTTGGCTTAAGCTCATCTTCTACCTGTTTGGCTTGGAAGAACTTACGCATATTATGTACGTTGGTAATAATGTCGTCGTTTGTGAGCGCTAAGCCCTCAAATGATTCCCACTCGTCTGGATAACCAATTTTAGGATTAAACGCTTCGAGCTTTTCAAGCGCCGCTACTTTTGTTTCTTCGCCCATCCAATCAAGATTAGTGATACGCTCGCCCAAGGCATTGCGCAAGTTTTCTACCAACTCAACCATCTTCTCCTTTGAGCTTTCCGGGAAGTACTCGTCTACATATACTTTACCAATGGCAAAACCGAGTGAACTGGTCCCCGACATCGCAGAGATTGCGCGTTTCCATCGGTCTCGCTGCTCTTGTTGTCCGCTTAGCGTTTTGCCATAAAACTCAAAGTTGGCGTTGTTGATTTCGTCTGACAACCAAGCAGCATTGCCGCTCACAAGATGATAGGTAAGATAGTCTTTCCACACATCTAATGAAGTATCGTTAATCAGTGCAATCACTTGTTTTACCGGCTCTGGCTGAGCAACGTTGAGTGAAGGTACTTGAAGTCCTGATGGCGCAAAAAAGGTATCCCAATCAAAGCCTGGATACTCTTTGGCTAGCTCTTCGCGAGAAACTTGGTTAAGCGTGAGGTCACGGTTTCTGCGTTTTTCACGCGGCCACTGTATCTCAGCAATTTTGGTTTCTAGGGCTAAGATTTCTTTGGCTTTTTCGGCCGCGTTGTCAACACCGGCAAAGCCTAGCATCGTCACAATATTCTCAAGGTAGGCTTGACGAATTGATTCAAAACGCTCGGCTTCTTCTAGGTAGTATGAGCGGTCTGGTAGCCCTAAACCCGATACACCTAACGAAAGTTGATATTCGTCTGGATTCAAGCGATTAAACCCTAGACCACCGGCAATCGGCGTGTTGGTGCCGGTTAACCATGCATTCCCAAAGGTCTCGGTTAACGCTTTGGTGTTTTCAATACTGGCGATATCGTCAAGCATTGGGCGAATGGGCTCAATACCTTTTTCGTTCGCAGCATCTACGTTCATATAAGCGGTGTAGTAATCTGCGATTAGCTGCTGCTCTAACGTTTTGTTAGGGACATCCGCAGCGCCTTCAATAATTTCTTTGACGCGTTCCTCAGAACGATCAGCCAGTTTTGTAAATGCGCCATAACTGGTTTTATCCGCAGGGATTTCAAAGGTGTCGTACCACGTGCCGCTGGCATACATGAAAAAGTCATCGCCAGGCTTAACATCAAGGTTTCGAGCATCAAGCTCTATGCCGAAGTCACCTAACTCCGCTTTTTGTGGAGCCTCTTGCGTTTGTTCAACTGCAACAGGCGCTGTTGATTGTTCAGTTTGTGGTTGGCCGCATGCCATAACCGCTAAGGAACTGGCGATAGCCAGTGCTAAAATGGAGGGTTTCATTGTCATCCTTTTATGATTAATTATTATTGAGTTATAAATTTTTAATTCTGTCGACGGTAAAAATAGGCTGAATCGGCCTTTAAAGCAATAGTCTGAAAAATTCTGTAACAATTAAATGTCTTGTACGAGCTGTTAAGGGCCGTGCAGGGGAGACGCGCTGTTCTGCATTTATTGGTCATCAGCAATGTTGCGATGGGCATCGTTTGCTTTGTGTTCTGATTGTTCTATTTGCTTATAAGGCAAAACCTCGCTCGCTTGCGCGTGATACTGCTCAATGGAGTACCGTTCACGTTTAACAAAGTCTTCAACCGCTTTATCAAAAGCAGGCTCTAATAAGGCATGATTCGAAAAGCAGAAGGTGGGCCTAAAGCCCCTGAGTATTTTATGTTCGCCTTGAGTGCCTGGGTTGAAGGTCTGAATGTTTTGCTTAATCGCAAAATCAATGCCGCGGTAATAGCAGCACTCAAAATGTAGCCCCGATACTTCTTCGAGAGCGCCCCAGTAGCGACCAAATAATGCATGTTCGTTGTAAAAAAATAATGAGCCAGCAATCATCTCGTTTTGCTTAAACGCGGCGACAATACACACAGAATCGCGCATGGCGGTGAGCAAATTATCAAAAAACGCGGCTCGTAAATAGCCAGCATGCCCAGAACGCTTGAAATAGGTTTGTTGGTAGCATAAATAAAAAGCATCAATCACATCTTGGGTAAGTGCATCCCCATATAAGGTATTGATTTGAATGGTACTTGATGTGTTTGCCTCGCTTGCTGGTGTTGCATCAGCAAAAGGTGCGCGCTCTTTTCTTATGCTGCGGCGCTTGCGTGAAGTGAGCGCCGCCATAAAGTCGTCAAAGCTTTTGTACCCATCATTGCTCCAAACAAATTGCACACTCAAACGTTGATGCATGCCTAAGGAGTTAAGAGAATCACTGCATGTTTGCGGGCTAAAAAGTAAATGTAGCGATGAGGCTTTAGCGCTATCTAGAATGCTTTGCTTATGTCGGTTGATAAACGTAAATACATCAGTTTGCGATACACCTTCGGCGCGAAAGCGTTCATCGATGAGCGCTCTTGCTCCTGTTACCGGAGTGAAGGGGATGGCGCATACAAGCTTTGGATAATATGCCAAGCCGTGTTGCTCGTAGGCGTGGGCCCACGAATGGTCAAACACGTATTCGCCATACGAATGGGTTTTTAAATAACAAGGAACAAGCGCAACCACCGGCATTTTATCTTCTTCTGATGTTTGCGATGCATCACGAATAAGTAAATGGTGTGAGTACCATCCACTGTCACCATCTACGCTTTTGCTGCTCGAAAGGAGCTCTAAAAAAGCAAAGCTTAAAAAAGGCGTTGCTTCGCCGGATTCTGCGCTTTGGGAGAGAGACGATTTGGTTTTATCCGATAAATCTGCAAGCTCAGTGATTATTGAGTACTGCCAGCCTTCTTGCATGTAAATTCCCTTATTCGCGTTTACTGCTAACAAGATATACGCCCAGTAGCGCTGAAAGATTAACAATCTTAAGGGTTAAATCATGTTTTTGGTGAACGAGTGCTGCTTTTTGTTTTAGACGTGTTCGCTGTTTATAAGTATTCACTAAGTTGGTACTCAGCGTTACACTAGTGAAATTTTTATTTGTCTTGTAAACGCTAATTAAACGTAAACTTACGCATGAAATATACAAACAAAGCTGAGTCGATAGAGGGGCAACTGAGCGAAGCTGCTGAAGCGGGTAACAGCAACGCAGCGGGTTTTCGCGCAGCTGATGATTCAGGTAATGATTCAGGTAATGATTTAGATAATGGTGCAGACAACAGCTCAGATACACGAAGGGTAATACGCCACACCATCACGCGGCTGCTTTCTCGTCGCGAGCATAGTCAATTTGAGTTGCTCACTAAGCTGAAGCAAAAAGAGTTACCCGAAGATGAGTGCTTAAGTCTTATTGCGCAATTTGCTGAGAAGGGTCTTCAGTCTGATCAGCGTTATATTGAAAGCTTTGTAAAAAGTGCGTACCAAAGAGGCAAAGGCCCAGTATTTGTTGAGCAAAGCCTCCAGCAGCAAGACATAGATTCAGCAAGTGCGCGCGACATCATGCAAAGCGACGAGTTTGATTGGTATGAGGCGGCGGCGCGGGTGCGCCAAAAGCGCTTTGGTGAGGATATGCCTACCGATTGGAACGACATACAAAAGCAGAAGCGTTTTTTGCAGTATCGCGGCTTTTATCAGTCGCATATTGATGAGGTGTTTTGAATGATCGCTGCACCGCAACAAAAATAGCGCTTGCAGTGTGATTTCAGGCTTAAATTTACCGCACCTTCGTGATATTGTTGCGCGCCTAGCATTCTCAAACTAATAGCAACATTAACACTAATAGGAATCTTCATGACCCGCTCTACCGCCGATATTCGACGTGCCTTTATTGAGTATTTCAACAAACATGGACATCAAGCTGTGCCTAGCTCGTCACTCGTGCCTCACGACGACCCCACCTTGTTGTTCACTAATGCGGGAATGAACCAGTTTAAAGACTGCTTTTTAGGCGCCGAAAAACGCAGCTACACACGTGCGGTATCGTCTCAACGCTGCGTTCGCGCTGGCGGTAAACACAACGATTTAGAAAACGTTGGCTATACCGCTCGTCACCACACCTTCTTTGAAATGCTTGGTAACTTTAGCTTCGGCGATTATTTTAAAGAGCAGGCGATTAACTTTGCATGGAATTTTTTAACCAAAGAGTTAGGTTTATCTGAAGAAAAACTGTTAGTGACTATCTACCATGAAGACGATGAAGCGTTCGACATTTGGCATCAAAAAGTAGGTTTGCCTGCAGACAAAATAATCCGTATTGCAACGTCTGATAACTTTTGGTCAATGGGCGATACTGGCCCTTGCGGTCCATGCTCTGAGATTTTTTACGACCACGGCGCGCACATCTGGGGCGGACCACCAGGGTCACCAGAAGAAGACGGCGACCGCTTCATTGAGATTTGGAATTTGGTATTTATGCAGTTTAACCGTCAGGCAGACGGTACGATGGAAGATTTACCCAAGCCCTCAATTGACACCGGAATGGGGCTAGAGCGGATTTCTGCGATTTTGCAGAACGTACACAGTAATTATGAAATTGATTTGTTTGAGCGCTTGATAAAGGCGGCGGCTCAAATAGTGGGTAGTGATGATTTAAACAATAAATCTCTTAGGGTAATTGCCGACCATATTCGCTCATGCAGCTTTTTGATTTGCGATGGCGTGATGCCGTCAAACGAAGGTAGAGGCTATGTGCTGCGCCGCATTATTCGCCGCGCGGTGAGACACGGCTATCAGTTAGGCTGCAGCCAAGTGTTCTTTTATCAATTGGTGAGTCAGTTAGTCGCCGAGATGGGCGAAGCATACCCAGAGTTGAGTGAACAGCAAGCGGTGATTGAAAAAGTGCTGAAAGTTGAAGAAGAGCAATTTGCAAACACCTTAGACCGCGGCATGAGCATTCTGAATCAGGCGCTTGAGACCCTCGAAGGCAAACAGGTACCAGGTGATTTAGCATTTAAACTTTACGACACCTATGGTTTTCCGGTGGATTTAACCAATGATGTGGCGCGTGAAAAGGGCCTTACCGTAGATGAAGATGGCTTTGAAAAAGCCATGCAGAAACAAAAAGAAATGGCGCAATCTGCCAGTAAATTTGGTGCTGACTACGCAAATGTTGTCAAGGTTGAACAAGATACCGCATTTTCAGGATATGACGCACTGAGCGCCAGCGCGCAGGTAATTCAACTGGTGCAACATAACAAAGCCGTAGATGCGGTTACCGGCGGCGATGTGCTGGTATTTGTAGACACAAGCCCTTTTTATGCCGAGTCTGGCGGTCAAATTGGCGATAGTGGGTCCTTAACAAGTAAGTCGGCGCAAGGCCGTGTGCGCGATACGCAAAAAATGGGTAAGGCTTTTGCTCATCAAGTAAGCTTAGAGGGGACTTTGAGCATAGGCGATACAGTTGACCTAAGGGTAGACGGCAATCGCCGAGAGGCGATTAAGCTTAACCATAGCGCCACTCACCTGTTGCATGCTGCGCTGCGTGAACTCTTAGGCACGCACGTTACGCAAAAAGGCTCATTAGTTGACGAAGAAAAACTGCGTTTTGATTTTTCTCATTTTGAAGGCATAAGTGCAGAGCAGCTAACGGCAATTGAAGATAGAGTTAATCAAGAAATTCGCAGTAACCATCGTTTAGATACCACCATGATGGCGCTAGACGAAGCAAAAGCTGCAGGAGCCATGGCGCTTTTTGGTGAAAAGTACGACGATGAAGTACGTGTTGTGAAAATGGGCGAGTTTTCTACTGAACTTTGCGGCGGTACGCATGTCAATCGTACCGGCGATATCGGTTTGTTTAAAATTGTCTCAGAAGGCGGCATTTCAAGCGGCGTTCGCAGAATAGAAGCGATTACTGGTCAAAGCGCACTGCGTTATGTACAAAGCGAAGCGCAAACCTTGAGCCAAGTGTCGAGCATGCTTAAGTCAGACCGAGCGTCAGTGTTAAGTAAATTAGAACAAAGTATCGCTCACGCCAAGCAGCTTGAAAAAGAACTTGCACAGTTTAAAGCAAAAGCGGCGGGTGAAAAATCTAAAGACCTGATGACTAACTTAGTTCAGATTCACGGCGTGAATGTCTTGGTCGCAAAGCTTGAGGGTGTTGAGCCTAAAGCGCTGCGGGGAATGATGGACGAGCTTAAAAATCAGTTGCAGTCGGGAATTATCGCTTTGGGTATTGCAAATGATGGCAAAGTTAATTTAATTACCGGCGTTACAAAAGACTTAGTCTCGAAAGTAAAAGCAGGTGATTTGGTAAACCATATAGCATCTCAGGTAGGCGGTAAGGGCGGAGGTCGCCCTGACATGGCACAAGCTGGAGGAACGCATCCTGAGTCTCTAGACAGCGCATTAGCCTCGGTTAATGACTATTTAGAACAATTACTTGCAAGTTAGTGTGCGGTAATCCACATATAAGCATTGCTTCGGGTTATTCAGCAAAATTGCAAGAACGCTAAATTAAGCAATAGTTTGGAATTTTTTGGATAATTAAGCAATCTTGCATTATAGTTACGGGAAAGCGGATACATAAGCTTGACCAGTCCTAAAAAAACAATATGGTCATAATTAAAGGAGCAACAAATGCTTATTTTGACTCGTAGAGTAGGTGAAACCTTAATGGTGGGTGACAACGTCACCGTGACCGTGTTAGGCGTAAAAGGAAACCAAGTAAGAATTGGTGTGAATGCACCAAAAGATGTATCGGTGCATAGAGAAGAAATTTACATGCGCATTCAGGCAGAAAAAGGCCAAGGCAATCAGGCTGAGTAATTTACCTCGTTAAAACGGTATATTGCACAATTGTACTGCGAAGTAGAGACGCGTATATTTTAAAGAAGGCTCAGCAAATTGCTGGGTCTTTTTGTTTCCTAATCGCACAATATGATGCTTATTTGTACGCTATTGATTTTGTTTGTTTAAAAAACTGCCGGTTGCAGATTTATCGGCAAAAAACCATTGACTTCGGGTGCTGATTAAGTAAACTTGCGCACCACATTTAGGAGAGGTGGGTGAGTGGCTGAAACCAGTTCCCTGCTAAGGAACCATACCTATTACTGGTATCGAGGGTTCGAATCCCTCCCTCTCCGCCATTCTTTTTTTGGCGATTGTGTTTACTGAAAGTGTATGTAAACGAGTGTGATGTTTTGGGTTTTGAGAGTACAGCGCGTGCGTAGCTCAGCTGGATAGAGTACCTGGCTACGAACCAGGCGGTCGGAGGTTCGAATCCTTCCGCACGCGCCATCTTTCAAACTTCACAACAGCCAATAAGTTCTGCGCGTGCGTAGCTCAGCTGGATAGAGTACCTGGCTACGAACCAGGCGGTCGGAGGTTCGAATCCTTCCGCACGCGCCACAAACAAAAATACCACCCAAAGGGTGGTATTTTTGTTTGTGCTGCTTGCAGCAGGTGCCGGACCTCATAGGTTCGACAAATCGTGCACTGCGTAGACTCTTGCTTAAATATGCATCAATTTTGCATAAAATGTCTAAAATCACCTAAAGACCCTACATTTTAAGTTGTTTTTTCAAAATCGGCGTGATATTTAATACGGCTGTTTTTGAGATCATACATGGAGGTCGCTCGCATGACCGAACAACTTATTGAGGCGGCCATTTTATTAGCAGTAGGGATGACGGTTGTTTTTGCATTCTTAACGATGCTTATCGCCGGCATTAAAGTCATTGCTTGGTATGCTGCACAATACCCATCTCCTGCAGACGCTCAAAACAAATTACAAACACATACCCAAAACAAAAATAATAATAAGCCATCGGCGACGACAGTAAACCCTGACATAGTCGCAGCAATAAGTACCGCTGTGCACATTCATCGAAATAAATCTAAATAGGGACGCTTATGTCAAATCCGTTGAAGCTCACCGAATTGGTGCTGCGCGATGCTCATCAATCTTTACTCGCCACGCGTTTACGCTTAGAGGATATGCTACCGATTGCCAAAAAGCTTGATGCTGTAGGCTATTGGTCTGTTGAGTCGTGGGGAGGGGCAACCTTTGATGCCTGCATTCGTTACTTAGGCGAAGACCCATGGGAGCGCATACGCGCCCTTAAAAAAGCAATGCCGAATACCAAACAGCAAATGTTGCTCAGAGGACAAAACCTTCTTGGCTATCGCCACTATGCCGATGATGTAGTTGAAGCCTTTGTTGAGCGCGCACATACTAACGGTGTTGACGTGTTTCGTATCTTCGACGCCATGAACGACGTTAGAAATCTGGAAACTGCCATCGCTAGCGCCGTAAAAGTGGGTGCGCATGCGCAGGGCACCTTGGCCTATACGGTCAGCCCCGTTCACAAACTGCCATTTTGGCTCGACATGGCTAAAAAGCTAGAAGATATGGGCGTGCACTCGATTTGCATTAAGGATATGGCGGGCTTGTTAAACCCCTACGACTGTGAGGAGTTGGTCACAGAACTTAAAAACACAGTAGGCGTTCCAATCGCGATGCAGTGTCATGCTACTACCGGTCTGAGCACGGCGAGTTACCAAAAAGCGGTAGACGCAGGAATAGACATGCTCGACACCGCGATATCGCCAATGTCGATGACCTACGGCCACACTGCCACAGAAACCATGGTATCGATTGTTCAAGGCAGCCAACGCGATACCGGAATTGATTTAGACAGCCTTGAAGATATCGCTGACTATTTTCGCGATATTCGCCTTAAGTACGCGCAGTTTGAAGGCAGTTTAAAGGGCGTAGATGCGCGTATTCTTAACGCTCAAGTGCCTGGTGGCATGCTAACTAATATGGAAAGTCAGTTAAAAGAGCAGGGTGCCCAAGACCGTTTTCACGAGGTATTGCTTGAAATACCGAAGGTGCGTGAAGATTTAGGGTTTATTCCCCTAGTTACGCCCACGTCGCAAATAGTTGGTACGCAAGCGGTGATCAACGTACTCTCTGGCGAGCGTTATAAGTCTATTTCAAAAGAAACCGCGGGCATACTAAAAGGCGAATACGGCGCGACTGCCGCGCCGGTAAACAAAGAGTTGCAGGCGCGAGTGTTGGGCAACGACGAGCCTATTGTGTGTCGTCCCGCAGACTTAATTGAAGCGGAGCTTGAAAGCTTAAGCTCAGCGTTGAGCGAACTTGCTGAAGAGAAGTCGATTCGCTTGGCCGATGACAAAATTGATGACGTGCTTACCTATGCTTTGTTTAATCAAATTGGTTTAAAGTTTTTAGAAAATCGAGACAACCCAGATGCATTTGAGCCTGCACCATCTTCATCAAAGTCAAGCGAAGTGACCCAAGAAAGTGGCTCTGCGAACGCTCAAACGGCTGCAAACGAACTCGATACTCACAGCTATGCAGTAAGAGTAAATGGTCAGGTGTATAAAGTAGAAGTAGCCCCAGACGGTGCGCTCTCATCTATATCAGAGGGAGTATCAGCCGCTACATCAGGGGTTACAGCGAACGCCCAAGCGTCAGTTTCAGGGGCTGGGGCTCAATCTGGCACAGAACACACGATAAACGCGCCGCTATCGGGCAATATTGTAAAAATAATGGTGAGCAATGGCCAGCAGGTACAAGAAGGTGACGTGATTGTGCTGCTCGAAGCGATGAAAATGGAAACCGAAGTTCGCAGTGCTCATACAGGAACCATCAACGCTATAAATGTTAAAGAAGGTGATGCCGTGCAGTCTGGCCAGCCTATTTTAACCCTAGGATAGTTAGCATGGATAAGTTGATGACCCTTTGGCAAAGCACGGCTTTGCCTCATTTTGAAATTGGCCAAATTGTGATGATGTTGGTGGGCTTTGGTTTGCTGTATTTAGCCATTGTGAAAAAGTTTGAGCCCTTGCTCTTACTTCCAATAGGTTTTGGCGCACTGTTAACTAATATTCCCTTAGCAGGATTTTCTGAGGTAGGAGGTCTGCTCCACTACATTTATTATGTAGGCGTTGATACTGGAATTTTCCCGCTGCTCATTTTTATGGGCGTGGGCGCAATGACAGACTTCGGTGCGCTTATCGCTAATCCTCGCATGCTCTTATTAGGCGCTGCCGCCCAGTTTGGTATTTTTGCTACCTTGTTTGGCGCAATATTATTAAACGCAATCCCCGGTTTTGAATTTACCTTAAAAGATGCCTCAGCCATCGCCATTATTGGTGGCGCAGATGGCCCCACTGCAATATTTTTAGCCTCTAAGCTGGCGCCCGATTTATTAGGTGCAATTGCTGTTGCTGCTTATTCGTACATGGCGCTGGTGCCCATTATTCAGCCGCCAATTATGAAAGCTTTTACCAGTGAACAAGAGCGAAAGCTGCCTATGGCACAGCTCAGAGTCGTTAGTAAGAAAGAAAAAATACTGTTTCCGTTAGCGGTACTGGTACTCACACTGATATTCTTGCCCTCTGCAACCCCTTTGGTTGGCATGTTCTGCTTTGGAAATCTGTTAAAAGAATGCGGTGTAGTCGACCGCCTAAGCAATACGGCACAAAACGAGCTCATTAACATCGTTACCATCTTTTTGGGCTTAGCGGTGGGCTCAAAGTTAAGTGCCGATAAATTTTTGACGGTTGAGACCCTCGGAATTTTGGCGCTTGGGGCAGTTGCTTTCTCAATTGGCACCGCAGCCGGCGTGCTTATGGCAAAACTAATGAACAAATTAAGCAAAGACAATATCAACCCGCTCATTGGCGCAGCAGGCGTATCTGCGGTGCCTATGGCTGCGCGGGTGGTCAATAAAGTAGGGCTTGAAGCCAACCCGCATAACTTTTTGTTGATGCACGCGATGGGGCCAAACGTAGCGGGCGTGCTGGGCTCTGCGGTGGCAGCTGGGATCCTGTTGGCTTTGGTGGGATAAAATAATCTAGCTTTGGTCTAGTATTTGCAAAGGGTTGGTTTATCTCAATCAACTGACCCTGCGCAATGGTATCAATATATACAAAATTCCTCTTCATTATTGCCGCTTTTAGTGCATGCCTTTCGGTCGCATATGCTCAAGCAGAGTCAGATTCGATTAATAACAACAGTCGTTTTGGCGTCGGCGAGGAATTAATCTTATCGGTGAAGGTAGATAATCTGCTTCTAGGTGAGGTAATTGTAGTTGTTGGAGACAGTGACGTAACACTCGGGCTTTCCGAGCTTTTACAAGTTCTAGACTTTCCTATCACGGCATTACAAACGTATCAGTATGAAGGCTGGTATATTTCCGAAGACAACAAATTTAGTTTGTTGAGCTTAGACGATGGGCTTATTGTGTCGGTGTCGGACCGAGAGTTTTTGATACCCAATGGTAATTATGATTTTATATTTAACGATTTGTATGTGGGGCTTCAAGACGTTAACGCTTGGTTTGAGCTTGGTGCTTCAATAGATTACGAAGAGCTTTCTTTAACGCTCGACCCGAAACAAAAACTGCCCATTCAGCTGGCCCTAGCCAGAAAAAACAAAAGCATTATCAACAATAATACAAACACCAGTGAAGTTGTGAGACCTTTTTTGAATAGAGGTTATGAATTATTTTCGCCTCAGGTGTTTGATATTCAAGCGGGTCTGACTGCGACAGAAGATGAAGTCAATGGAAGTTACTCAGTTTTGGGTGCGAGAGAGATTGCTTTTCATAATGTAAATTTTTTTGCTGCGGGTAACAACGAGGTACCGCTATCGATCGCACGCCTTAACATTAGCAAGCGCAGTCAAGAAAATAATCTATTAGGATTTATGAAAGCGTCAAGCTACGAGTTTGGCGATGTTACCCCTGTTAGGGTCGGTAGTTTAGATAACCGACGTCAAACAGCGGGGATTGCAATTTCTAATGAAAAAGCCGGTTCATCAATCAACAACGAAGTGACGGATTTTGCCGGTGAAATACTGCCCGACTGGGATGTAGAGCTTTACAGAAATGGCGTTTTAATTGAGCAATTAGTAAGTGTGCAAAGCGGTCGCTATGAATTTAACAATATTCCATTGTTGTTTGGCGAAAATGCCTTTGAAATTGTAAGTTATGGTCCACAAGGACAGGTGAAACGCGAAACGATCACCCGGTACTTAACGCGAGAAAGCTTGGCATCTCAAGGATTTACCTATGGCATATCGATTAACAAAGATGACTCAGTCTTAATAAAAGACGAATCATTTCCGAGCGCTTTGCCAAACACTTATTCTGTATCAGGCAATTATGCTTATAATCTTGCACCGGGGACCAAAGTTAACTTTGGGCACGTTAATCAATTTGGTGACGATTCAGACTGGCTGGTTAATGTAGGCTTAAGTAGCGTTTTGTTCGACCGCTTAATCTTGAATACAAGTTACACGCGTGACGGCGATGATGCACAAATAGTGGATGCGCAATTGCGAACATCTTATTTTAACCAAGCAGTCAGCCTCAGAGCGTCGCGCACAACTACTCCAGTTGAAAACGGTTTAGATGACACAAACGACAACCTTGTTAGCCTGTCAGTCAGCGGCCCTATTTGGCGTCAGGGCGGTTTTCGCTTAACTCATTTAAGTGAGCTTGAATCTAGAACACGAGATAGCAGCAAAGAGTTGATTCTAAAAAACAATCTCGGTCTGTCTTTATCGCGCCTGTATGTTTATAACCAATTAGAATATAGGCAGGTAGATTTTGATAATGATGCGCCCAGTCGCGAGCAGGTTTTTGGCAGTTTTGGCTTGCAAGGAGGATTTTGGGGGCTATTTGCAAGGGCATTTATTAATTACTCAGACCTAATAGAAACCCAGTTGCCAATACTACCGGTCGATGATGCAGGCATAGGTAGTCCTCTAATCGCGCCAGACGACCCTCAACTTGAAACAAAAGAAGAATGGGGCATTGTTAGCTACGGCGGGGAGGTAAGTTATTCATTTTCTCCTTCTTTGCGCGCAAGAGTTTCGGCTTTGGAGTCTCTGGTCGACAGCAGTTCTCGATACCGATTAGACTTAGATTGGCGGCATGATTGGTGGAATGTCTCGGCCAACGCGAGCTACTCGGAACTTTTTGGAACCACTTTTGGTTTGTTTGGACGCTTCAGTTTTGGCGGTACGCCTGAGTATGGTGAATTTGTTGGCAGCAATCGTGGGCTCTCTCATACCGGAAGTTTGTTAATTCGAGCATTTATTGATACAAATGGAAACTACACCTTCGATGAGGGCGAAACCTTAGTTGAGGGCTTAAAATTCTTGTCTAAACATAGTGCAAGTACAGGTGTAACTTCTAAAAATGGTGTTGCAGAGCTACTTAATCTACAGGCATTTAAGACTACCGACATTGAAATAGACGCTAGCTCTATAAGTGACCCATTTATTGTTCCTGCACTGATGGGCATATCAGTCACCCCAAGAGCGGCATTCGTGGATATGATTGACTTCCCGCTGCTCAATAGCGGCGAAATTGATGGTGTGGTTTATATATCAGACAGCAATCAACAAAAATCTCCAGCGGCGTATATAAACCTAGATTTATTCGATAAAGATCATCAGTTAGTAGAGTCTACTCGAACAGAATTTGACGGCTTCTACCTATTTGACGGCATAAAGCCGGGCAAGTACTACATCAAACCGAGTATGCAAGATGCGACAAGCAATGGTTTGATAGAAAGCGCACCTAAATGGCTAAATTTAGAGCATGCTGGATCATTTATTTCAAATGAAGACATCATCCTTGAGCAACTTGAAAAAGCGGAGTTTTATGTGGCTAAAGCAGGCAAGTTCTCATCGAAGTCGATGTTGACTGCATATTGGAATTTAAACAAGAAAGCAATTCGCACCGGGCTTCCGCGCGGTAAAAAAGTTGGTGTTAAACAAAATCCTGACGCTACCTTTAGCTTCCTTCTGCACTCGTCTACCGACAGCATACCTGCGCAACAAGCCTGTGATGTGGTAAGAGTAATAAATCTACCTTGCAGCGTTGAGAAAGTAGCTGAATGGCTCCCAAGTCGCGCTTCTCGTTAGGGCAATGCACCTAACTGCATTTTGGTATCGAATTTGCTAAACAGTATTTAAATGACAACATCGAGCTATCGAGTGTCGGAATTTTGTCAGTATTTATAGTTTGTACTACTGTAATAATACCAAAAATAGAAAAAGTGAGTTAATCATGAGAATTAAATCTACAGCAAAAGTGTTTTGCTATGCCATAGGCGTATCGCTACTAAGTGCCTGCGTTTCACTTCCTGAGATGCTCAGTTTTTCATCTGATGATAATAATACAAACCCTCCCTCAAACGCTTTTGAACCTGCTGCTCAAGGTGAGATGCAAAGCGCAATTGAACAGGCAGATTTGCAAGAGACCAAGCGTATTGTTAATGGCGTGCTAGAAGAGTGGCAACTGTTAAAACCTGAGATAAATCGAGTGATAAAATTAGAGAGCGAGCTTGCATATTTGGTTGATTCGTTTAACAAAAGCTCAGAAATCGATAGATTTGTTGATAGCGATACTGAGCTTTTGGAAAGCAGCAGTGCGGCCGAACTAGCCGGTGTTGTGCAGAGTAAAGAGGGTTACGGCGCCCTAGATGCTCCCGGTGAGCTCCTCAAGATTTTTGGCGAACCAGTTTCAACAAATGAGGCCGGTGAAACTGCCGATAATATCTCCGTACCATACTCACAAAGCCAGCCCTCATCGGAGCTTGTACTTGGAAGCGCGCAAGCAATAACAAAGATGCCCAGTAAGTCAATACCAAGCCAAGGGGTAAATGACGATAAGTTCTCATCGCTTTCTGACAGCCGTTCAACGGGCGTCTCAGCTGGTGTCAATATTAAGCAGGTTAATAATTCAACCAGCCTCGCGTCAACTGACAAATTCAGAGACAGCTCCGTAGCGAATGGGAACGTTGCTCCAAGGAATATTGCTAAAAGAAATAAAAACAGTGTTTGTCAAAACTCTCTATTAAAGTCAGGCAGCTTCGCTATCCATCTTAGCTCCCTTAGCAATCGGGCAAATGTGCGTGGTGCTGTTAATGATTTAAGCACCACGTTTTCCGACATACTGTGTAATAAACAGGTTAAAACAGCTTTAGTGAAGGTAAACGGCGTAGATTATTCCAGCATCCGCTTTGGCCCCTACTTAAGTGAAGAGGAAGCGACGCAGGCATGCAGTAGTGTGCGTACTCAGGGACGTTATTGCAAGGTAACAAGCTTTACAGGCGAATCTATTTAATGTCACGTTTAATAGCACTTTTAATGGCACTTAAACTGATGAATCAAGATTTTATATTTAAATCCTTATGTGTGCTTTTTCTTCTGCTGCCAACCGTCGTCCATGCCCAACTCGTTGAAGTCAGGTCAGTGGATTTTGGTGAGATAGCGATTGTGTCGAATAACTCTGTGCAGTCTATAAGGATGGACTATTTAGGCAATATAAATACAGACTCATCTATACGGATACTGCGCAGGGGAACACCCGGTTTGTTCCGTGCTAGCGGCTTTGCAGGTAACGTACAGCTATTTATTACGAGCAATATATTAAATTCAACGATGAATCCGGGCGTAGTGTCTGGTGAATATCCAAACTTAAGCACCTTAAACGTTCCGCCATCGGTATTCACTCGTTCAGACGGTACCGCTGACATCCCCGTAGGAGGAACGGTCTCTACATCTGGAAATGGTTCACTGACATTTGCTGATGCCGTTTATTCCTCAAACATCCAAATCACAATTGACTTTTAAAGGTATAGATACATGAAAACGCTGTTAATTAAGGTCTTAGTACTGACAATTATGTTGTTTATCGGCATGCAGAGCGCTTTTGCTGCGCTTTTAGTGGCACCATTAAGAGTGGCATTTGAAAATAGAGAACGCACGCAAGAGGTTATCCTCATTAACCAAAGCGACAAACGACACACATACCGCCTTGAGTGGGTAGAACGCTCGGCAAATGAGAACGGCACCTACAACGAGCTAAGCGAAGAAGATACCTTCAATAGGGCAAGTGGCTTGATTCGCTTTTCGCCTCGACAGGTAAGTTTAGCGCCGGGGGAGCGGCAAGTGATCAAGCTTCTGCTGCGAAAGCCTGCTGATCTTGCCAAGGGCGAATACCGCTCGCATTTAAGATTTGTTGCGATCCCCCCAACGCTCGATTCGGGCGAGGATGAGGTAACAGACGGCATCGCTATGAAGATGCATATGTTTTTAAGTTACTCCATTCCGGTGATTGTACGAAATGGTATAGAAGACGCGCTGGTGAATATTGGCGATACGACGCTTATTCAAGAAGGTGGAAAATATAAACTGCGCACAGAGCTATATAAAGATACAAAATGGAGCACATCTGGCAATTTAGTTGCGCTTCAGCAGCGAAATAGTCAGCAAGAGGTTGTAGCTCGTCTGAATAACGTGAATATCTTCCATGAATCGAATAAGCGCACCGCTGAGCTTGTTTTAATGGATCCGAATACGCCGTTAAGCGGGCCAATCACTATTAAATACGAGGGTATTTACGAATCACTAGGCAAAACCTTAGCTGAAAAAAGCATTGTAATTCAGTAATTTGACCATTGTTAGTTGTTTTTTGTTAAATAATTCTAAAGAGAAAATATCAAACGCCGATAGATATCTCGAGGGCAGAAAGTTGCCTTGGTACAGAAATCTACAGTTTCTGTGAAGGCAGTAAGAATCACCGAAGTGTTTCTATCTGTTTTAAATTATTTAGCAACGGAGATATATCCATGTTTAAACGCAAAAACCTACATATCGCTTTAGTAGCTTCCTCTGCATTGTTGTTGAGTGCCGCTGCTTCTGCAGAAACTACGCCTGGCTCTGCTTCAATCATAGTGACAAACGCTTTTTCACTTGTTGAAACTACGCCAATAGATTTTGGTAACATCCAAGTAGCCACAGATGTTGATAACGCCACAACCGGTGAAGTCACAGTGACCATTCCAGGTAACGCAAACCCGATGACCTTAGCGAACGCATCAACGCCTGCTGAAGCAAACGGTAACATCTTAACGCAGGGTACACCTGGCTTGTTTAACATCACAGGCGCAGCGCCATTTACGGCTCTGACTATCAACTTTCCAGCGGCCTTTGATTTAACTAACACTACTGCTCCACCTTCAACGCCTGCTTTTGAAGTGACCCTTGCAGCAGCAACCACATTCGTAGTGGGTGGCGCAGAAGACGGCAACGTTTACGATGCAGCTACACCTAACTTGACTACTGACGGCACAGGTGCTGTTGGCTTCAACCTAGGCGGTGTGCTTACTACTGACGCTACTGCGACTGCAGTATACGCTGACGGTACTTACTCTGGTTCGTACACAATGGAAGTAGTTTACTAAACAACTGCATTTAAACGTTTAAATGCGTTTGCACGACGTCATTCAAAAGCCGGCTCTTTAGCCGGCTTTTCTTTTTGTTGTTAAGGACCTTCTTATAGAAAGCACTTGCTCTAACCTTCAAATGAATAGCACCCTCTCATACATCTGCTATAGCCGCGAAAAGTGCTTCTCCACCATAGAAAAATGTGACTGTATAAGTTTTTGGGTAAGCGGCTGCTGCGGGTCGGTAAAGACTTCCGCGGTAGGGCCTTGTTCAATAATTTGGCCCTTTTCCATGACCAATACTTTGTCGCTGATATGACGCACAATGCCAATATTATGAGAAATAAACACAAAGCCCAAACCAAGCTCTTCTTGCAGCTTTAAAATCAGATTGATGGTTTGCGAGCGTACCGAAGGGTCGAGCGCGGCAAAAGGCTCGTCGGCAACAATGATTTTAGGGTCGAGTATAAGCGCTCTCGCAAGTGCCACCCGTTGTTGCTGTCCGTCAGAGAGCATGTGCCGGTAAAAATAGTAGTGCTCTCGCAATAAACCCACCTTCACGAGCGTTTCTTCTATCTTTTCTCGTTTTTCACTGTCACTTAAATCGGTATTCAAACGCAGGGTTTGTGTAAGAATGGTGCCTATAGAAAGAGAGGGGTTCAGAGCATCGGGGTTGTGCTGCAAAATTAAGCGTATATCTTGTCCGCGGGTGCGCGATGCTGATGCCCGCTCGCTGCCATTTGCATTTGGCATAGAGAGCTTCTGGTGAGCTTGCTCACTGTTATTGCTTTTACTGCTATCGCTGTCGCCGCCATCCCTATCATCACTATCGGCATTAGCATCACCATCGTTGCTGCGAGCTTGTTGAGCACTGTGGCTAAAATCTTCGGTAGGTCCTAACTTAATGCTGCCCTTATGTATGGAGACAGCGCCTACTAGGGCCTTGGCCAGTAGGCTTTTTCCGGCACCGTTGTTACCTATAATGGCGATGGTCTCGCCGCTGTGCATATCAAACGAAATGGGCCCTAGCGTAAAAGTCTGCAGCGCGCCAAACAGCCCGCGCTTTTTACTGTGCGTATACTCAATGTTATTCACTTCAAGTATTTTACTCATTTATGTTCTCATCTGCCGTGAGCCCGCGCGTATGACGCGGTGATTTTTTTGCAAGCTTGTCAGGAAAATGCAGCGGAAAATGACAGCTATAGGTATGCTCTTGAATGGCGCGGGGCACCGGTACTTGCACGCATTCTTTTCTGGCATTAGGGCAACGAGGCCCCAAACGACAACCGGCAGGTAAATGTTGCAAAGTCGGAATGGTGCCGTCTAAGGCTACCAAGGGAGACTTGGTTGGGAGCGATAGCTGAAAGCTTGGGGCGCTGTCTAATAGCGCTTTTGTATACGGATGCAGTGGGCGTTTTAATAAAGACTTTACCTTACCTGATTCAACGGTTTGTCCGCAGTATAATACCGTCATTGACTGCGCAATGCTGGTAATGGCCAGCAAATCATGACTCACAAATAAGATGGCAAGGTTTTTGGTTTTATTCAGTTTTACCAGTAAGCGCAGAATTTGTGTTTTTGTGGTCGATTCCATGCCGCGGGTCGAATCGTCGGCAATCAGAATTTTCGGCTCAGAGGCCAGAGCCATCGCTATCATGATCTTTTGACTTACGTCTTTTGGAATTTCATGCGGGTACGATGATAAATATTGGTCGTGGTTTTTAATGCCCACTTTATGAATTAGGCCAATGGCTATTTGTCGGCGCTGCCGATTTTTTTGCCAAAACCAGCCTTTCTCAATAAATTCGTCTGGAATGCTTTCTTCAAGCTGTTCGCCAATAGTCACCGAAGGGTCTAACGAAGATGTAGGCTCTTGAAACACCACCGCAATTTCTCGGCGCATAATTTGCCGGCGCTGTTCGTAAGACATATTCAGCAGGTCTTGTCCGTCGAAGGTAATACGGTCAGCCTTAATTGACCAATAGTCAGGAATAGCCCCAATAATGCAGCGCACCATAAGGCTTTTGCCAGAGCCCGACTCACCCACGAGCGCGCGTATTTCGCCCTCGTTCAGCGTTAAGTTTACCTTCTCAAGCGCCTTTACCGTTGTGTTGCCGGTATCGATATACAAGGTAAGATTTTTAATATCTAGCAAAGCCATTAGTGGTGTAGCCTATTTCTAAGTGCAGAGCGCATGCCTTCACCCACTACGTTAATGCTAAAGATCATCAAAAAAATGCACAATCCTGGGAGCGTTATCAGCCATGGGGCCACATAAGCTACATCAAGCGCCAAAGATAAAATCGCGCCAAGTTCAATGGTGGGGTCTTGTGCGCCTAGACTCAAAAAACCTAGTGCAGATATGTCGATAATCGCGACCGACAGGGCGATGGTGGCCTGCACAACTATTAACTCAAACATGCCGGGCAATATTGAATGGGTAAAGATGCGCAATGATGAGGCTCCGTCTAAACGGTCGAGCAGTACATAATCTTTTTGTAATTCGTTGCGCACATAGGTGCGCGTTTGGTGCACAAACTGCGGAATTAAGGCAAGCGTAAT
Source organism: Glaciecola siphonariae (assembly GCF_042652645.1). NCBI lineage: Bacteria > Pseudomonadati > Pseudomonadota > Gammaproteobacteria > Alteromonadales > Alteromonadaceae > Glaciecola > Glaciecola siphonariae. The sequence goes on along the minus strand of NZ_JBHSGU010000002.1, from coordinate 1,228,549 downwards.
CGCCATCATCGAATTAAATAAACCCGTCCCTAAAATCGCGACAATCACAATGGCAATTAGCAAGGTAGGAATAGACATGATTGAGTCAAAGAGGTGATTGACCACACTAGAGCGCACACCGCTTAACACGCCCGCTAATGCGCCCACGCTAACGCCAATAAATGCAGCAATCATAACGATTAATAAGCCGCTGCCAAAGGTCGTGCGGCAAGCATACATAATGCGCGAAAACACGTCTCGCCCTAAGCCGTCGGTACCGAGTAAGTGCGCTACCGTGCCGTTTGGCTCCCATGATGGAGGCAATAAAATAGCATTGGTGTTTTGCAAGTGTGGGTCGTAGGGCGCAAGCAGCGGTGCAAATACGGTAATAAGCAAAAATATTACTAACAGCACAAAGCCTGCCAGCGCGATATGGCTGCGCCTAAACTCTAGCCAAATATTGACCAACGGTGAGGGATGATACTCTTCTTGATATAAATTAAACCGCTGCACTTTCTGCTCGCTCACGCGCAGGATCAATTGCGCGGGTTATAAATTCAATGGTAATGGTCAGCGACATCACGAACAACGAGACAACTAGCATGCCGATGCGAATAGCGGGGTAGTCTTGCTGATAAATTGCTTGGATTAACCAACGACCCACACCCGGCCATGAAAATATAGTTTCGATGATCATGACATTTGTGATGAGAGTCGACACCTGAAGCGCTAATATTGGCAATATAGGCAGTAGGGCGTTTTTCAGTCCGTGTTTGAAGAAAATCTGACTTTGGGTGAAGCCACGAGATTTTGCCGCAATAATATAGTCTTTTTGCATAACGTCCATAATGCTGCGGCGTGTAAAGCGTATAAACAATGCGGTGGTAACAATAGCAACCGAGGCTGTTGGTAAAATTAAGTGGTGAAAGGCGTCGATAAACGCGCCAGTTTTGTTATCAATACTCGAGCGCATGATATCGATAAATACAAAGCCGGTGTGCATAGGCACGTCGTACAATAAGTCAATGCGGCCCGATATTGGCAACCATTCTAGCTGCAGGCAAAAAATCGTGATAAATATTAATGCCAGCCAAAATACGGGGAACGAATAACCTACAATTGAAAAGCTCACGACTGAAAAATCAAAAGGGTTATGATTTTTAAGTCCGCTTAAAAAGCCGATAGGAATGCCAACAACCACTGATACCAGCAGCGCGTAAAACACAAGCTCTAAGGTGGCAGGCACAGCTACCGCCACCTCAGTTGAGAGCTGCGCATTGTCGCTTAAGCTCACGCCCCAGTTTCCTTGCACTAAGCTCTCGATATAAAAGCCAAACTGATGAAATATGGACTCATCTAATAAGTAGGCTTGTTCTAGCGCCAAACGCTGTTCTTCGCTTTGCGGCACAATGCCAGAGATATTGGTGAGAAGGTCACCCGGAAACATAAACGGAAGCAAGAACGAAAACACTATCAAGGTGAAAATAGTGATCACCATAAGATTAAGGTAGCGAATAAAAAGCTTAATCACTTGTTTCTTCCTACTTCGTCGAAGCGAATCCCACCAAATGGATTAATTTGCATATTTTGTACATTGCTTCTAACCGCCTGATACTGAAACGCATGGGCAATAGGCATAAGCGGCATCTGTTCAAAAATAAGTGCATTGGCCTGATGGTAAATCGCGGTACGCTTGTCAAAATCGTCGGTTAGCAGGGCTTGTTCTACAAGTGCATCATACGTGCGGTTGCACCACATTGCCCTATTTGTGCCAGAGGGGATCGCATCACAAGTTAGCAGCGGGCGATAGAAATTATCGGGGTCGCCGTTGTCTGCATTCCATCCAATGAGTACGCTGTCGTGCATGCCTAAGCGCAAATTCTCACGAAATATGTTCCAGTCGTAGCTCACAATATTCACTGTGATCCCCACGTCAGACAAATAGCTTTTCATCAATTGCGCCATTTTAAGTGCGTTGGGGTTGTATGCGCGCTGCACCGGCATCGCCCAAATATCCATAGAAAAGTTATAGGGTACACCCGCTTCATCTAATAATTCTCTCGCGCGCACAGGGTTGTAGCCGAATTCACTTGCATTTGACTGATATGCCCATGATGCCGACGGCACTAAGCTTTTGGCGCGTGTGGCTTGGCCTAAATATACCGCGTCGAGCAATGAGGTTTTGTCTACCGCAAGCGCAAGCGCTTGGCGCACTTTTGGATTGTTAAAGGGCGCTTTGCTCGTATTAAACGCCCAAAAGCCGATATTGAGCCCGGGTTTTTCCAACAGTGTTAAGTCGGGTCTATCTTCAATAACCGACAAATCACTTTGCGAAGGAAATGCAACCGCATCACATTCACCGGTGATGAGCTTTGCCATGCGTAAGCTACTTTTTGCAGTAATATCGAAGACCAATTGGTCTGGCCCATCGGAGGGTGAAAAATAGTTTTCATGGCGCTCAAAGCGTATATATTGGTTTTGCCTAAATTCCCTAAATTTATAAGGGCCGGTGCCTATTGGTAAACGGTCTAAATCGGTGGGGCGGCCTTTAGCCATAAGCTCAATCGCATATTCTTCTGACAGTATTACGGCAAAGTCGGTTGCCAAATTAGCCAGAAATGAACTGTCGGGTCTAAACAGCGTGATTTCGACGCGATAGCCGTTGATGCGCTCTACGCTTTTAATGCGCTGGTCGAGTCGTAAACTGTCAAAATAGGGATAATTGCCGCCACCCACATCATGATATGGGTGTGCAGCATTGCGCCAGCGGTCAATGCTAAATATGACGTCGTCGGCGTTAAACGTGCGCGTGGGCGTAAAATAGTCAGTGTTATGAAACTCAACGCCTCTGCGTAATTGAAAGGTATAGGTGAGTCCGTCGCTACTCACCAACCAACTGCTCGCCAGCCCTGGCTCAATAATGCCATTGCTTGGGTTAAACTCAAGTAAGCGGTCGTAAATTTGATGTGCGGAGGCATCTGCTGTGGTGCTAGAGGTATCGAGCTGTGGATTAAACGAACCGGGATTGCTTTCGGAACAAAAAGTGATGGCGTTAATGTCGTGAAGGGTTTGTTTTTCGCAGCCAAACAAAAACAAACACGCCATGCACAAGCAGGCATTATAGTATCGTTTGGTAAGGCATAATGACATTAGGCGACGTCGCTGTTATCTAGCAAGTTGTACTTCTTTAAATACCCTCTTAACTGATGATAGGTTAATGACAGTTTTTCTGCAGTCTTTTTCTGATTAAATTGCGATTCTTTTAGCGCTTGTTTAATCATATCAACCTCAAAGTCTTGCGATACCTGCTTCAAGTCTACAGGGAATTTGAGGGCTTGTGGCACAGAAGCAGAGGGTTTTTCGCTAGATGCCTGTTCGTGCATTTCACTACCTGCAAGGTTTACAGATGCAGAGTTTGCAGGTGCCGGAGGTCTGTTTTGTGCAACATACGACGCGTTTGCCGGCGGCGCTTTAGTGCGCCCCTGCGGCCTAAATTTAGACTCAAACGGGTCGATGGTAATATCGTGAACCGGCAGATGCGGAGAGTTGCGATATACGGCGCGTTCTACCACATTTTTTAACTCTCTTATGTTGCCAGGCCAATGGTAGTCTAGCAGGGTCTCTCTGGCTCGCTTGCTGAACCCTGTAAATAGCTCCATTTCAAGCTCTTGCGCCATTTTAGTGGCAAAGTGCTCAGCAAGAGTAAGAATATCTTCGCGTCTTTCTCTTAGCGGGGGAATGGTGACTACATCAAAAGCTAAACGGTCGAGTAAATCTGCTCTAAATTCGCCGTTTTCAGCGAGGGTGGGCAAATCTTCATTGGTGGCGGCAATGAGGCGCACATCTACTTTAACAGTGCGGGTGCCGCCAACACGCTCAAATTCTCCGTATTCAATAACTCTAAGCAGTTTTTCTTGGACGAGGGCGGAGGTGTTTGCTAGCTCATCTAAAAACAAGGTGCCTTGGTCAGCATATTCAAATCGGCCCTCGCGGCGTTTACTGGCGCCGGTGAATGCTCCAGCCTCATAACCGAAGAGCTCGCTCTCTAGCAAACTATCGCTTAACGCTGCACAATTGAGTTTGACGTAGTTTTGCTCCCAACGCTTAGACAAAAAGTGAAGTCGCGCGGCAACTAACTCTTTGCCCGTGCCGCGCTCACCAATGACTAACACGGGTTTGTTTAGCGGGGCGAGTTGGGAAATTTGTTCAAGTATTTCGAGGAAGGAGTTAGCTTCGCCAATAAGATTATCGGTCTTGGAGAACATGCCCACGAGATATTCCTTATTTGTTAGTCAAATCGACTAATTAATAGTGTACTTCAAAATCAATAGAATACCCACCGCTTTTTAAATAAGTATTAAATTCAAATAAAACATGGGCTTATAGGAATTTCATTAGTTGGCAAGCAATTTGTATAGTCAGTAGTAAGTCAAGGCAAGTTAATCCAATAAATTCTAAGTGAAGAATTTTTTATACAAGTAGAGGTAACATACCATGGGTATATTTTCACGTTTTACTGACATCATTAACTCAAACATCAATGCATTGCTTGATAAAGCAGAAGACCCTGAAAAAATGGTTCGTCTGATTATTCAAGAAATGGAAGATACATTGGTAGAAGTGCGTAGCGCTTCGGCTAAAACCATCGCGGCAAAAAAAGATGTGTCGCATCAAATCAACAAATACAACACTGAGGCCGACAACTGGGCCGGTAAAGCTGAACTGGCGCTGTCAAAAGACCGCGAAGATTTAGCAAGAGCTGCGCTGCAAGAGAAGTCAAAAGCGAAAGAGGCAGCAGATGCGCTAGCTCACGAGCTTGAGCTAATCGAAGACGAGTTGGCTAAGTTGCAAAGCGAAACCGCGCAGCTACAAGAGAAGCTCGCAGACGCAAAAAGTCGCCAAAAAACGATTATCATGCGTCAGAACACAGTGAGCTCGCGTTTGCAGGTAAAAAAGCGCTTAGATTCTGGCACCGTAGATGCTGCAATGGGCAAGTTCGAGCAGTTTGAGCGTAAAATAGACGACCTAGAGTCGCAGGTTGAATCCTATGATGTGGGTAAAAACTCGCTGAAGGATGAATTTGCGAACTTAGAATCAGACGGCAAAATTGATGACGAGTTAGCAGCGCTGAAGCAAAAAATGGCGAGTAAAACAAAATCGACCAACGTGACGGAAGTAAAATCTAAATCGAAAAAAGCTTAATTTGCGATTTTGAGCGTGTGCTTTCATACTTAACAAAGCACACGCTATCGATTGATAGGTTCACAGGAGAACACTAATGGAAGAATTGTTTGTCATACTCACCGGCACTTCGCTAATTATTTTCACCTTAATGGTGGCGCCTATTTGGCTGATTTTGCATTACCGCAGCAAAAAGCAATTAAGCCAAGGTTTGAGTGAAACAGAAGTGCATACCTTGCAAGATTTAGCGGCAAAAGAAGAGCAAATGTCTGAGCGCATCAAGACCTTAGAGGCGATATTAGACGCAGAAGCTCCAAACTGGAGAGAGAGAGCATGAACACTCAAAAGTCGTTATATCGCGATCCAAAAAGAGGAAAGGTGGCAGGCGTGTGTGCAGGCTTGGCCGATTACTTTAACGTAGAGGTTTGGTTGGTTCGTATTATTACAATTACTGCGTTTTTGCTCACGAGCGGTTCATTTGTGTTAGTAGGGTATGTGGCGGCATGGCTTATTTTAGATAAAAAGTCAGAGCTGAAAACCGGCGCTTCAAATAGTTATGTTCCAAGCGGTGCACAAGGGCAAAGCTACAGCGGAAAAGGCTACACTAACCCTGCGGTGAATTCTCAAAAAGTAAACGTAAAAGCAAAGGTGTGGCAAGCTGGTATGCCGCCTAAACAGGCTTTTTTAAATATTCAGCAGCGCTTTATTCGCAGTGAGAATCGCCTTCGCAAATTAGAGAGCTACGTTACCAGCAAAGAGTTCCAAATTAACCGCGAGCTTAATGGCCTATAACCGCAAATCTAATATAACATCTTATCTCCCCCTAGAGTTGTACTTGCCCTAAGCATGAAGCTTAGGGCTTTTTTATTTTAGATGTAAAATTCAAGTTACAAAAACTGCTGGTCGTACCAGATTGATTGAAGGGCAGCCTCTCTCTTAGTAGCGAGATTTTGATTACCATTGAACGGTGTTCATTTACGTCAACAGAGTGTTATGTCAAAGCAAACGCAATACGTTTCAAAATCTATTAATGACAAAGGTTATATTGAGTGGACGGCAGAAGAAAACCAACGTTGGGCAAGGCTGTATGAGCGCCAAATTAATTTGTTGCAAGGGCGGGCTTGCGAGCAATATATGCGGGGAATTGAGCTATTAAATATGCCCAAAGACCAGATCCCACAGTTGCCTGACATCGACAAAGTGTTGATGGAAGCAACGGGATGGCAAACGGCTGCGGTGCCGGCGCTTATAAATTTCACTGAATTTTTTACGCTGCTTGCCAACAAACGCTTTCCGGTGGCAACCTTCATCAGGAGTGAAGAAGAGTTTGACTACTTGCAAGAGCCAGATGTTTTTCACGAGATTTTTGGGCATTGTCCGCTTCTGACCAATCCGGCCTTTGCTCATTTTACGCATGTTTATGGGCAGTTAGGGCTAGCTGCTAATAAAGAGGACAGGGCGTTTTTAGCCCGACTTTACTGGTTCACTGTGGAGTTTGGCTTGGTGCAAACTGAGCAAGGCTTGCGCATCTACGGCGGCGGTATACTGTCATCTCCCGGTGAAACACTGTATGCCCTCGAGAGCGAGAAACCGCAACGTAAGCCTTTAAAGGCACTGGATGTGTTACGTACGCCTTACCGAATTGACATTATGCAGCCAATCTATTTTATTTTGGATAGCTTTGACGGGCTTTTTGAGCTCTCACAACTCGATATTATGTCGCTAGTTGAGCAGGCAAAATCACTCGGTTTATTTGAGCCGCAATTTGAGCCAAAACTGAAGCAAGCTAGTTAAGGGCGCGAGCGTTTTAGTTACGGGCATATGCAAGTTTAAAAGACGCTGTTCGCCATCCTGGCCGTTCAGGCGCGCACATCCCTGTGCACGCATGCTTTTAAACTTGCATACGCTCCTAACTTTGCCGAGTCATTGCCCAGTCCAACTACGTTCTGCAAATTAAAAAGACGCTGTTCGCCATCCTGGCCGCTCAGGCGCGCACATCCCTGTGCACGCATGCTTTTAAACTTGCATACGCCCCTGACTTTGACGAGTTATTATTCAATCTTCACCGGAAAATGAGGCTTTAAAACGTTTGTAAAACATTAAAAAAATGTCACTTAAAGCGGGGGTATTTGTGTGATCTAGCTATGCGCTTGTCCGTAATCATATCTATACAGGTAAACGTCGTTTTACAATGATTCTTTGCGACCATCGGTTTGCGATCATCGCTTTGGGCACATTGTTGGTGAAGTTCATGCACCTTATGCGCTTCTTTAGTTGGAAGAACGACGTTTACCATTAATGCTCTTACAAAAGGAACGACATTTCATGCGTTTGGAAATTAATTGCGAAGACAGGCTCGGGATCACCCAAGACGTGCTCGACATCTTAAGTGATTATCATATTGACTTGCGTGGTATTGAAATTGACGCGCTCGGTAAAATTTTTCTGGATTTTCCTACTATCGAATTCACCGACTTTCAGGTGCTGATGCAAAAATTAAGGCGGGTAGACGGTATTACCGACGTTAAAACAACCCCCTTTATGCCCATCCAGCGTGAGCGCAATCAGCTCAGGGCGATGTTGCAAACCTTGCCAGACCCTGTATTTTCGATTGATACACAGGGTCGAATCATTCTCTTTAACGATGCAGTTATCAGAGGACTAGAAACACCTGCTGAAGACATCATTAATCTCCACATAGACGACGTGCTAAGCGGCTTTAACTTTACCAAATGGTTAGAAGGCAGAGAGATATACGCTCAAACCCGGCGCGTTAAGTTTATCGAGCAAGACTATATTGCCGATTTATTGCCGGTTGACGTGCCCGATTCGGATAAAACTATACTCGCCGGTGCGGTTATAATGCTTAAATCCGAGGTGCGCTTGGGCCAGCAGGTATCGGTTTTTCATAGAAGCTCAAGCAACAGTTTTGATGCATTTGATGCCCACTCAACGGCAATGAAAAAAGTCATACGAGAGGCTAAACGTATGTCTGAGCTAGACGGCAATATTCTAATTACCGGCGAGACAGGAACCGGTAAAGAGCAGATTGCAAAAGCATGCCATGACAACAGCCGCAGAAGTATTGGTGAGTTTGTATCCCTCAACTGCGCTTCGTTACCCGATGATGTTGCAGAAACGGAACTGTTCGGCTACGCGCCTGGCGCGTTTAAGCAGCAAGACGGCAAAATGGGTCTATTCGAGCAGGCGGCTGGTGGGACTCTGCTGTTTGATGAAGTCAGCGAGATGTCGTCTCAACTGCAAGCAAAATTACTTCGAGTGCTAGAGTATGGCACTTATCATCAGGTGGGAGACAGTCGAGTAAAATCTATCGATTGCCGAATTATTTGTACAACCTGTAAAGAGCTTGCCGACTGCGTTGAAGAGGGGACTTTCAGAGAGGACTTATACTATCGTTTAAATGTTCTCTCGCTAGTTGTGCCGCCTTTGCGCGAGCGTAAGGCCGATATTGTCTCGTTATCGAATCGTATTTTATTACAGCACAGCAAAAAACTAGGCATTCAGGTTCCTAAACTGAGTAAGTCGTGCGTCGAATATTTGCAGGGCTATCCGTGGCCTGGCAACATTCGCCAGCTGAAAAATGCGCTCTATCGCGCCATTTCACTAGCTGACGGCAATGAGATCACCAAAGAGTCCATTCAAGTCCCGTCGTGCAGTGCAACGGTAACCTATATCGACGAAAATTTTGATGGAACGCTAGAGCAAGAAGTTAAGAAGTTTGAACGCGATATGCTAAAACGCTTGTATCCGTCATACCCGAGTACTCGGCAGTTGGCCCGAAAGTTAGGCTTGAGTCATACGGCAATTGCGAATAAATTACGCGAATACGGCATTAATAAAAGCACGGTAAAACACTAATATGAGTTTGACTTTACATGGCTATTGGCGCTCATCTGCCAGTTATCGGGTGCGTATTGCGCTCAATCTGAAACAGCTAGACTATGAGTACGTCCCTGTGCATCTGGTCAATAATGGTGGAGAGCAAAAAAGCGACGCGTATCAGCGCTTAAATCCTAGCAAGCTTGTGCCTACCTTTGTTGATAGTGACGCTGATATTACTTTGAGCCAGTCTTTGGCAATTATCGAGTATTTAGACGAGAAGTATCCTGAACCATGTTTGTTAATGCCCAAGCACGCTCAAGATAGAGCAAGGGTTAGAATGCTTGCCTACGACATGGCCTGCGATACCCAACCGCTAGCGAATTTACGAGTATTAAATCGATTAAAGAGTGATTTTGATGCCGATGATGCAGCCGTAAAAGCTTGGGTGCAGCATTGGGTTACGGAGGGCTTTAACGGTTTAAGTAAGAAAATAGAAACAAGAGCAGGCAAGTATGCATATGGCTACCAAGTTAGCTTGGCGGATATTTGCATTGTACCGCAAGTGTACAACGCTCTGCGCTTTGGCGTTGATATGACGGCATTCCCGCTTATACATAAAATATACAAAAATTGTACTTCGCTAGACGCGTTTGCCCAAGCCGCGCCCGAAAACCAACCGGACGCCGTTTAGCGCGTCTGATGTAAGTTGAAACCCGAGAGCAAAATATTTGAACGATACTTCGTTAGCTCACTATAGTGGCAGTTCCGTAGTGATTTTGACCTGCTTTAAGGCAAAGGTAGAGCTCAAATGGTCAACTAAAGGCAAGCTGGTAAGCTTCGTCTTTAAGAGCTGCTCGTATTCTTCAATGCTTCGAACGATGACTTTTAACAAATAATCTTTGTCGCCACTTGTTGTGTGACATTCAATAATTTCATCAATATCTTGTACGGCAGTTTCGAACTTGGTGAGTGAGTCGCCATCGTGATTTTTTAAAGTGACGTAAATGAATACCGACACCCCTAAATTGAGCTTTTTAGCGTCGAGCAGGGTCACTTTTGCTCGGATAATGCCGTCGGCTTCCATGCGTTTTACTCGTCGCCAACATGGCGTATGAGACAAGCCTACATATTGCGACAGTTCTGCCATCGACACAGTGGCGTCTCGCTGCATAACGCGGAGTATTTCACGATCAAATTTATCTAGCTTCATAATGTTAGGCTACCGCTATCTCAAATCAGGTTATTTAATATGAGCATGGCTACACACTGCGACCATCATTTTTTAATTTCGTCGATATTATAGGATGCTTATCCTAGAAAGGCGAAGTAATAAAAACGATTTTTCGATTTTTATTTTTGTGCCCATGCCATTATCGCAATACATATCCTCAAATAAGTCAGCTACTATCTTTGCATACTAATAAAAACGCCTCGGCCTAAGGTTTTGCCATGTCACTTTTTGAACATCCTGATTTTGACCAACATGAACAAGTGTCCTTTTTTCACGACCCAAAAACCGGCTTGAAAGCGCTGATTGCGGTTCATAATACGCATCTTGGTCCAAGCTTGGGAGGGTGCAGAATGTGGCCTTACGCAAGTTCAGAAGAAGCGCTTACAGACGTATTACGTTTATCCAAAGGAATGACCTATAAAGCGGCGGTAGCCGGTTTACCTCAAGGCGGCGGTAAGGCGGTAATTATTGGTAATCCTCGTGCTGATAAAACCCAAGAGCTGATGTATGCGATGGGACGCAGTGTAGATACCTTTAAAGGCCAGTATATTATTGCCGAAGACTCGGGTATATCTGTGCAAGACTTGCAATATATGGCGTCTGAAAGTCATCACGTTGCGGGTACGTCGGCAAAGTTCGCCTATGACGGCACACCAGCAGATGGCAATCCTGCTCCGTCGACGGCATACGGCGTGTTTATGGGTATTCAAGCGGCGGTTAAACATGCCACCGGTCAAAGCTTAGAGGGCAAAACGGTTGCCATTCAAGGGGTAGGTCACGTTGGACTGCGCTTGGCCAGACACCTTAAAAACGCGGGAGCAAACCTCATAGTTGCCGACATTTTTAATGAAGGTTTAGAAGTTGCGAAAAACGAATTGGGCGCGACAGTTATAGACCCTCAACAGATACATGCTGCAAAGGCTGATGTGTTTGCTCCTTGTGCAATGGGCGGCGCGATTAATCCAAAGAGCCTACCTGAAATACGTGCGGCGATTGTGGCAGGTGCGGCAAACAACCAATTAAGTTCGCCGCAAATGGGCGAGGCTTTATTTGCGCGAGACATTTTATATGTGCCAGATTATGTGATTAATGCAGGTGGCATTATCGATATATATCACCAACGCAATGAAAGTAGCGCACACGCCATGCGCATGCAGATTGAACAAATTGGTCAAACGATAAGCGAAATTCTAAATAGGGCGAGAGACCAAAATTGCCCTACAGAGCAAGTTGCAGACCAAATCGCAGAAGAAAAGTTTCGCCCGCAACAATCGTAGCCTTGCATAGCATTGGCTCTTTGGTCATAATACAGCGCGTTTTGGCTCTGGCATTTAACATTTTGCTGAACCCAAGGGTCGAAGTCGCATATCTATGGTGAACCCTGGTTCTCCCGCAATAACAACTTAGGAACTCGGTCAGGCCCGGAAGGGAGCAGCCGTACTAAGGGACTTATGTGCCGGGGTGTAGCTGGGGTTTGCCACCCAATTCCTCAGGTTCCTCTTATTCTTAATCATGACTTTACGCCCGTAGTCTAATCTTTACACAACGCTAATATTTGCAACAAAATAATCACATAAAACCCCAAAAAACTTGGCTTATAGCATCGATTTTTCAATAAAATGCAGTTAGTATCAAAACTATGGTGTTGTGCCTGACAACGACAGACAGTTAGGTTGTAGTTACCGACACCATGCAAAATAAAACTATAACAAACGGGGAAATCACATGTTTACAAAAGCAAAACTATCTTGCTGTGTTTCTGCTGCCCTTTCTTTAAGCCTTGCCTCAACTGCCTTGTCGTTTCAAGCAGTTGCACAAGAAGCTGGCGCTGAAGAGACAGTTGAAAAAATTGAAATCACCGGTTCACGTATTAAACGTACTGAACTTTCTACACCCGCTCCAATTATTTCTATCAGTGCTGAAGAAATCGCGCGTTTCGGTACGCCCGATTTAGGCTCGGTGCTAGCCGAACTTCCGGCAATTGCTGCTGGTAGTACGCTGATTGGTAACAACAACAGCAATGCTAACGCAGGTTTGAGCTCGCTTGATTTGAGAAGCTTGGGCTCAGCGCGTACTCTGGTGCTTGTTAATGGTATTCGCCACGTTGCTGGCGACCCAGGCACTGCCGCGGTAGATACTGGCGCTATTCCAGCAGCCATGATAGACCGTGTTGAAATTATTACCGGTGGCGCATCAGCTATTTATGGTTCAGATGCGGTATCTGGTGTTGTTAACATTATTCTGAAAGATGATTACGAGGGTACTGAGGTAAATATTAGCGGTACTCAAGATACCGAGAGTGTTGACTACAAAACTCACTCTTTCTCATTATTAACAGGTGCAACCAGCGACGATGGCAAAACCAACGTTACGTTCTTTGCAGCTTACGACCGCATCAAAGAAGTGTTGCGACCTCAGTTACAACAAGCTGAAGCGAACGGCACAATCATTAACCCCTTAGATGCTGATGGGTCTGAAGACACTGAAAACAACGGCATACCAGATCGCTTACGCGTACCCTTTGTAGGCTCAGAAATGATCAATGCCTTTGGTGTACTTAACCCGTTCGGCGGCGGCCCGCGCATTACCTTTATGCCAGACGGTACACCGATGGACCAGGTTTCGCGTATCAACACCAACAGTTTTGCTTTTGGTAATTTTGACCAGCGTTACGACAGCGTGTTCTTTACCGACGAGTACATCAACTATATTCCAGAACAAGAAACCATCACTTTAGCGTCTACATTCCGTCACGACCTAAATGACAATGTGCGTTTATATGGTGATTTTAAATACGTTGACAAAGATATCGCGCAGCAATTCCAGCCGTCTTTCCGTTTCGGTAATATTCGCATCAACGCCACCGACAACGCTTTCTTAGACCCGGTCACGCGTCAGCGCTTATTCGAAAATGGTCAAACTGGCAACGTCCAATTCGCTCGTTTCTTTGACGACATCGGTAACCGCTCTGCAGAGAATGATCGTAAATTGTATCGTGTGGTTGCTGGTGCAAAAGGTTTCTTTGAACTTTCTGACACGCAGTTCGATTTTGACGTATTCGTGAACAAAGGCGAAACCGCCAACACGCGTCGTACACTTAACGACTTGATTCCGACCAATCTAACCGCAGCACTTGACTCAGTCATCGACCCAGCCACAGGCCAAGCCGCATGTCGTAGCCAAGTTGCAAGCGCACAACCAGACGGTTACACCGACCCAGCCGCGGTAAATGGCGATAATTGTGCGCCGTTCAACCCCTTTGGTTTCGGACAGGGTTCAGCTGAAGCATATGATTTTATATCAGGTGATGTAACCCGTGAAGACGTGGTAACGCAAGAAGTAATCGGCGCGAGCTTAACCTTCGATACTGCTGAGTTTTTTGAGCTGCCGGGCGGCCCAATCGGTATCGCACTTGGTGGTGAGTACCGCAAAGAAACGTCTGAAACAACCACTGACGAGTTTACCAAAGCTGGTTTCTTTACCAATGCAGCAACGCCAGATGAGTACGGTGAGTTTGATGCCGAGGAATACTTTGTGGAAGTTAACCTTCCAATCCTAAAAGGTGTGTTCTTAGCAGAAGAATTAACGCTAGACGGCGCATTTCGTAGCGCAGATTACTCGCATGCAGGCTCTACAGAAGCATGGCAGGTTGGTATGAAGTGGTCACCTATTGAAGATTTGACTGTTCGTGGTACTTTCGGTGAGTCAGTACGTGCTCCTAACATTGTTGAGGCGTTTTCTCCACAGTCACCAGGCTTTGCCAACATCAATGACCCGTGTGACGCAGACAACATCAATGATGATCCAGACCGTAGCGCTAACTGTGCAGCATTAGGTATTCCGCCTGGCTTCCAAGCGAACGATAACGTATCTATTAACCTAGTCTCTGGTGGTAACCCAGACTTGCTACCAGAAGACTCAGAGTCTAAAACGGTCGGGATTGTATATACGCCATCTTATATTGAGAACTTCTCAATTACAGTTGATTTATATGATATTGAGATTACCAACGCGATTAACTTCCTTGGTGCGCAAGATATTCTAGATAACTGTGTAGATGCTACAGGTGGTCCAGATGCAAACTTCTGTGCCTCTATTGACCGTGACCCGGTTACTAACGATGTAGAGTTAGTGCGTTCTGGTTATATCAATGCGTCATCATTAACGACTCGCGGTATTGAAGCGCAAATCTTATATAATACAGATTTGTCAGCGTTTGATTTACCCGGTGAGCTACGCTTTAACATCGCAGGTAACAAACTCCTTGAACTTAACGTATTTGAGTTCCAAGACCGACCTGACGAAATTAACGTAGAAGATGGCGAAATTGGCGATCCAGACCTGCAGTTCCGTACAAGTGTTGATTATCGTCTAGACGATTGGGCATTTAACTACACCAGTCGTTTCATCAACAATTCTGCTTTGTTTGATGTATCGCCAGGTGGCGGTAGCCCAGAAGATACAGACCCAGGCTTTGTAGGGTCAATCTGGACGCATGATTTGTCAGCCGCTTATCTGCACGACGATTGGATGGAAGTGCGTTTTGGTGTGCGTAACATTGCAAACAAAGTGACTCAACCATATAACTTTAATGCACTGTATGACCTTCTTGGTCGTCGCGTTGTAGGCTCTGTAACATTCAGATTCTAATACTGCATTAAAAGCTTGCTATATAATTTAGCGACTACACGAAATAAAAAAGCGCTCAATATGGGCGCTTTTTTTATGGTCGATGGCTAATGTGTTTTTTAAATTTTAATAAGCCTTTCTGGCCGTATGTGGGCCATATGCAAAATCATTTGTAGAGCCCAGTGAGAAATTAACTCTGCTTCTTCGGATGCGCGTCAAGATACTCAATCGCTGAATGCACAGCTCTTACCACGTTCATTTCCATTTGCTGGCGCTCTGAAATGGGCAGATAAAAGGCCATATCAACCTCATGGCGAATGTAGCGTGGCGGCAGTTGGTTAAGAATTAGGCATGATAAATCGGCTAAATAGTCATCATTTTTAGATTTATTTAAGCCCATGGACTCTAGCTTCTCAAGCATCAGGTGCTCATAATAATTATGAATATCATCATCTAATTTCACGTTATATTTCCTTAACATAGCAGTAAATACATACAATAAGTTGGTTATCGGCCAAAGCTGCTTTTGTATAACTTTTAATTCATTAAATGCGCTACACGCCCATTTAAGGCGCTGTATAGAACATTTAGTATGTTGACCGATACTTGCTAAACCGTATATAGTAAGGATATTGGGCGAAAGCTCATGATAATAAATCAATAAATAATTGATAAAAAATTATAATGTCTAGGGAGACATGAATGTTTACAAACAATAAATTAGCGAAAGCAGTTAAGATTGCTTGCGCCTTCGGCGCTGCGTCTACAATCGGTTTCACTGGTTCTGCCATATCACAAGAGAATGGCGCTGAAGAAGCAGTTGAAAAAATTCAGGTTACAGGTTCACGTTTACGTCAAGCTGAGTTTGCATCGGCAGCGCCTATCGCGGTTGTTGGTCAAGAGCAATTTGAATTAACGGCTACCGTAAATACCGAATCACTTCTTAACACATTACCACAGGTTGTTCCTGGCCTAGACAGAACGTCTAACAACCCAGGTAACGGTACTGCCACAGTAGATTTACGTGGTCTTGGTACAAACCGTACACTCGTTCTAATTAACGGCACACGCGCAGTACCTACTACTGCTGGCGGCGCGGTTGATATTAACTCTATTCCTACAGCACTAATTAAAAACGTTGAAGTATTAACCGGTGGTGCATCAGCAGTATACGGCTCAGACGCGGTTGCAGGTGTTGTTAACTTCATCCTTAAAGATGATTTTGAAGGCGTTGAAGTACAAGCAGGTTATGAAACTACTGAAGAAGGCGATGCTGAAATCTTTAACGCCGACTTCACCATCGGTGGTAACTTTGCCGACGGTAAAGGTAACGTAGTATTTAACCTAGCCTACACCGATCGTGAAGATCTTTTCCAAGGCGATCGTGACTTCGCGAACACTGCTTTATTTGATGATGGTAACGGCGGCTTAGAGCCAGGCGGTTCATCAGGTGTTCCACAAACCGCGATTTTTGCTGGCGGTTTTGGTACTTTTTCACCAGATTCAAGCGGTATTATTTTTGACCAAAACGGTGGCATTCGTCCATTCGTGACTGGTGGTCAGGTCAATGACTTCTACAACTACGCGCCAGTTAACTATATTCAGTTACCACAAGAGCGTCACCAAGCAACGGCGCTAGGTTCATATGAGATCTCTGAAAACTCAGAACTATACGGTCGTGTTATGTTTACTGACAGCCGTGTACCACAGCAGTTGGCACCTACACCAATCTTCCAAACTTCTACCTTTACCGTAGATGGCAACCCCTTCATTACGCCTGAAGCTCAGCAAATCATTTCTGATGCGATTGGCTTGGGTGTTGATACAGACGGTGACGGCATTGACGATGAAGGTCGTGCATTATTGCGTCGTCGTTTAGAGGAAGTTGGTCCACGTCGTTCTGAAGATGCATTCACATCCTTCCAGTTCCAAGTAGGTATTCGCGGTGATATCGGCGATTCTCCTTGGTTCTATGACGCTTACTATCAAACTGGTAAAGTGAATAACTCTACCGCTCAGTTGGGTAACGTCAACCGTGGTCGCTTTGACCAGTCGCTATTGTTAGCTACTGACGATGCTGGCCAAGTAATTTTAGATGCTAACGGCAACCCTTCTTGTGCTGACCCTTCTGCGAATGGCGCAACAAGCGGCTGTTCACCGTTGAACATTTTTGGTGAAGGCAACATCTCAGAAGAGTCTGCAGCTTTCCTAAGAACAGCTGTTGCATCAACAGCCTTGTTTGAACAGAAAATTTTTGGTGCGTCAATCGGTGGTGATTCGTCTGACTACTTTGAGCTACCGGGCGGCCCAATCGCTATCGGTTTCTCTTATGAGCATAGACAAGAAGACTTTGAATTCTTACCTTCACAGGATTTAGCTGCAGGTACAATTGCCGGATTTAATGGTGCGCCTGGCCTAGAAGGTGGTTTCACTGTTTCTGGTTTCTCGGTTGAAATGAAATTGCCAATCTTGCGTGACGTAGAATTTGCTGACTTGTTGGAAGTAGATTTAGCATATCGTACAGAAGATTACTCAACTGCAGGTTCAGTAGATTCTTACAAAGTAGCAGGTATTTGGGCACCGGTTGAATCCTTCCGTTTCCGCGCTGGATTTAATACGGCGGTACGTGCGCCTAACATTGGTGAATTATTCTCACCACGTGGTGAAGGCTTCCCTGGTGCAAACGATCCTTGTGCCGGCAACGGCAACTTGCCACAAAATGATGCATTGCGTCAGTTATGCCAACAGACCGGCGTACCTGCTAACGTTGTATTTTCTGCGGCAATTAACCCGGCATCTGGTCAGGTTCGTACCATCAGCGGTGGTAACCCGAACTTGGTTCAAGAAGAAGCTGAAACCCTAACTGTCGGTATCGTATACGACGTAACTGAAGAATTCACTTTCTCACTAGACTACTTCGATATTGAGATTGATGATGCGGTTGCAGCCTTTGGTGGTGGTACTAACAACATCCTGAACACCTGTTATGATTCGTCAAAAGCAGGTTCTGGTTTAGGTGGTGACTTCTGTAATGCCGTTAACCGTCGTCCAGATGGTACTATCGATTTCATCGAGAGCTCATCTCAAAACGTGGCCTCTATTACACTTAAAGGCTGGGATTTAATCGCCGGTTATGACACTGAGTTGTTTGGTGGTGATGTAAGCGTTGACTACATTGGTACTTATACTACTGAAAGCGACTTCTTGCCCTTCGATGGTTCTCCTGACCTTATCGAGTGTGCGGGTAACTTCGGTGTTAACTGTGGTGAGCCTACGCCTGAATACAAGCATCGCATGACCTTTGGCTACAGCACGGATGATTTCTCTGCTCAGCTATTATGGCGCTATGTAGGTGAAGTTGATGACGACGATTTAGAAACTGAGTACACAGTAGACAAGATCGACGGTACACATTACTTTGACCTTGCTGGTACTTACTACATCAATGATAACTATCGCGTAACTGCGGGTATTGACAACTTGCTTGACGAAGAGCCACCAGTAATCGGTGACAACGACGAGCAGGCAAATACTTACCCTGCAACTTATGATGTATTCGGTCGTACTTATTATGTAAGCTTCCGTGCTTCATTCTAAGTAAAACGGAATATGTTGAAAAAAGAGAGCTTAGGCTCTCTTTTTTTATGGATATGAAAAAGTCAGTAAAACGATTATTATTAATAAAAAAGATGTAAACGGAACGCTATGGATAAGTGGCTAGAGTACTGGCAACAAGATAAGTTACAGCCAGATGTGTTTACCGATAAAAACGGAAACAAGCATCAAGCGTTACTTGAATTTTGGCAAGCAAACCTTGGTAAGGTGTCTACTAATACCTCTGTCATTGATATTGCGTCGGGCGCAGGGGCTGTGTTTAGATGCTTAACAAATTTGTCTGAGATAGACGCACATGCTCTCGATATTTCAGCAGATGCACTGGCTATTTTGCAGCAAGACATGCCGAGTGTGACCGTGCATGCGACTTACTTAAACGACACAAGCTTTTCTGACACCACATTTGATATGGTAATTAGTCAGTTTGGCATCGAATATTTAGGGTGGGCTGGGTTTTCACAGGTGCCGAGGCTGTTGCATGCAGGCGCAAAATGCGTTTTCTTATGCCATATAGAAGACGGAGCAGTAGACATTACTACCCAGCAAAGCCTAGTAGGTTTGAAGCTAATTGCCGACAGTCAGTTTTTGCAAAAAGCGCGTGTTGTTGCTGAGGCGTTTAAACAAGACCAAAGGTCTTTGGTTGAAGAGGCTGTTACAGCATTTATGGCAGTAGAGCCCCCGGTCGCTAAGTACTGCGACGAGGTGCCAAGTGGGCATCATCAATATTTATATGACGGCGTTAAAACTATGCTGTCAAATTACAATCAATACGATCACAGTCAACTGATTGCTTGGATTGAAACTGCGCTTGTGCAAATGAATGAAAATATTGAAAGACTTAGCTCCATGCATAAAGCAGCGATGAATCAAAACGACATAAACACACTCAAAAATAACTTAGCCGAGCTAGGGCTTGTAATAGATAAAGCAGAACCGTTCTATTTGCGCGCACAAGACCCACCGGTTGCTTGGGAAATACATGGTACTCAATCAAGCTAGTATTAAATGGATGCAGCAAGGACTGCAGTTTCATCGCGCTGGAGATTTTTCACAAGCAAAGCTGTGTTATGACAGAAGTTTGCGCGAGCAAGCCAGCAATTACGAAACCTTACAGCTTTACGGCGCGCTGCTGCATAAAGCCGGTCAATATGAAAAAGCTATCGACTTGTTGCTAGCATCGCTGTCTATTGAGCCAAATCAAGCGCACGTGCTCAATACCCTCGGCAATGCTTATAAAGCACTTTGCAACGTTAACAGCGCCCGGGAGAAGTACGATAGCGCAATTCAAATGAAGCCCGACTATGCAGACCCTTATATCAATCTATGCCAGTTGTTAATTCAACAGGAACAATTGACAGATGCTTCGGCGTATTTAATTGAGGCATTTAAACATTGTCCTTCAAATTGGCAGTTGCTGCGATTACAGGGGCTGTTGCAAAAAGCGCAGGGAAGTCTTGCGCTTGCGCTTAAGAGTGTTGAGCGTGCAAAGGAACTTGCACCAAACCAAGCAGTGATCTTTCACGATTTGGCATTGCTACTACGCATGATGGGGCGCTCTAATGAGGCCATCTCGCATTATAAGCAGCTTCTTAACTTAGGCTATACATCAGAGGTGTTCTTTCACAATTACGCTAATGCATTGAGTGATGTATCGCAGCATGATTTGGCGTTGGAATACTATTCTAAAGCGCTCAGCA
The DNA here is from genome assembly GCF_042652645.1 of Glaciecola siphonariae. Classification (NCBI taxonomy): domain Bacteria; kingdom Pseudomonadati; phylum Pseudomonadota; class Gammaproteobacteria; order Alteromonadales; family Alteromonadaceae; genus Glaciecola; species Glaciecola siphonariae. The sequence goes on along the minus strand of NZ_JBHSGU010000002.1, from coordinate 1,208,374 downwards.
TCAACCCAACCGCACGAGATACGCTGCTTAATTGGTGTGATTTGATGTGGGAGTCGGGTCAGGGTGACAAAATGTTTGCCGCCTATGAAGTGGCAATGAAACGTGATGACATTCGCCCCGAAGTAATTTCTGATTATATTAAAAAGTTGTTACGCACTAATAACATAGAAGCGGCCCGCGTTGTTTTTTCTCGTAGCCAAGACATGTTTCCGGCTCATCCCTTAACAAGCGTTAACCGTATAGCGCTCAGTTGTTATACAAAAACTGGCGCTGAAACAATCAAGCTGGAAGATTTAAGTACACAGCTTAAGAAGATTTGCCGAGAGCCCCTAGTAGACCTCAATGATAAGTTGTCGTGTATTGAGTATGCGCTAGAAAAAGCGGCTTTTGAGACTGCGTACAACGAGCTTATTTGGCTTCAGCGAAGTCATCCTAATGACCAATGGCTGTTAGCGCTGCTGCATACTTGTCAAAGAGTATTGCCTGATAAAACCTATTCGTTTAAAGATGTTGAGAATTACGTGTTTGAGTATCAAATCTCGCCGCCATCTGGCAGTAGCCTGACTGAATATTTACAGGCTTTAAAGGTACATTTATTGTCTTTGCATCAATCCAAAGAACAACCCCTTGAGCAGACACTTCACCACGGCACGCAAACGCGCGGAAATTTATTCGCAAAGCCTCACCCGCTTGTTGCACATATTATGAGCGAGTATAGACAAGCTGTAGTTGCCTATAAACATGCACTGTCGAAGCTGCCTGAACTATACCCTGGGTTTTGGCAAGAGAAGCCTTTTACATTTAGTGGCTCTTGGTCAGTTGCTCTTCGCCAGAGCGGCTTTCATAATAACCACATTCATCCTATGGGCTGGCTAAGCTCGGCTTGCTATATTTCGTTGCCAGACTTTGACCAGAGCAGTAATGCGGGTTACTTTCAAGTGGGCATTCCCAATTTAGCCAACGATGGCTTAGGTTTGCCTGCATTAAAAGAAGTCATGCCGCAAGAGGGCAAACTGGTGTTATTCCCTTCGATGCTTTGGCATGGAACTGTGCCGTTTAAGCAAAACGAACTGCGCTTATCGATTGCATGTGACATTGTTTATACAGATAAAGAAGTAAAAGACTAAAATCCTTCTTAATATTGAAGTTTTTATCATCCAAGCCTTAGCAATTCTTGACATTTATGTAACATCCTGTGACTATTTGTGTATTGCCCTCTGTGTATTTGTTAACAGACAGGGCAAAACATTGAATAACAATAAGTGCAATGACAACTCGTCATTTGTAGCATTTTAATAGACTAAAAACGGTTGGGAATATGTCCAAAATGAGCAAGAGAACTCAAATTGCTTCTTGTGTGATCGGCGCGCTCGCGTTGTCAGCAAGCAGCATTGCATTCGCAGGCCCACTTGAAGAATTACAAAAAGAAGAACGTAAAATTCAAGTCGCTGCAGCAAAGTCACAAGAAAAAATTAACGGTTTATTTGAACAGTCTCAGGAGTTGCTCGTAGAGTATCGCGGCGTTGTAGACCAGACTGAAAACTTGAAGATTTATAACGATTATCTTGCCGGTCTAGTTGCAGACCAACAGCGCGCTATCGACTCACTTCAGCGCCAAATTGATTCTATTGAAGACACCAAACAAAAAATCGTTCCTTTAATGTACAAGATGATTGATAGCCTAGAGCAGTTTATTAAATTAGACGTGCCTATCAATCTAGACGAGCGTTTAGCCCGTGTCGAAAGACTGCGAGCGCTAATGACACGCTCTGATGTTACTGTATCTGAGCAGTTCCGCTTAGTGCTAGACGCCTATTCAATCGAAAACCAATATGGTCGTACTATCCAGTCTTACGACGGTACCATTAACGTGGGTGGCCAAGACATTTCGGTAGACTTCTTTAACTTAGGTCGTACCGCGCTTATGGCGCTTACCTTAGACCAATCAGCAGCATACGTTTGGGACAATGAAGCACGCCAATGGCAGGAACTTGGTGGTGAGTATCTTGACTCTGTAATCACAGCAGTCCGCATGGCTCAAGGCCTTGTACCAGAAGATCTTATCAAATTACCTATCAAAGCAGCGGAGTAAGGGTTAATGAAAACAACAATAAAGACACTTGTCGCATCTGCATCCATTGCTTTGGTAGCAGGTTTCGCAAATGCACAGGCACCAACTACGCTTGATGACCTTCTCAAGCAAGTGAAAAATGACCGCGTATCAGAGCAACGTTTGAACGAAGCTCGTGAACGTGAATTTTTAGACGCAAGAGCTGACAAGCAGGCGCTATTACGCCGTGCACAAGCAGCACTTAAAGCTGAAGAAGACCGTGGTGACCGATTGACCGCAGCATTCGCAAACAACGAACAGACTATTATCGATAAAACAGAAGAGCTAGACCAAGCTTCTGGTACCTTAGGTGAAATGTTTGGTGTTGTGCGTCAAGCTTCTGCAGACGCATACGGCGTGATTTCAACGTCTATCGTAAGCGCACAGTATCCTGGTCGTGAAACTTTCTTAGCGGAAATGGCGCAAGATTCAAAAGGTCTTCCTAACATCAATGAGTTAGAAGAGCTATGGTTAGCGCTTCAAACTGAAATGACTGAGTCTGGTAAAGTAGCACGCTTCACCACTGAGGTTGTTGATTTGAACGGTGGTTCTACGACGCAAGAAGTGGTCCGAATTGGTACCTTCAACCTAGTGGGCGAGGCAGGTTATTTAACGTTTAACGACGAAGATAACAAAGTGCAGCCATTAGGACGCCAGCCAGAAGGTTTCCAAGTAGCTACTACGCAGGACTTACTCAGCGCTAACAGCGGTATTGTTGCAACTTTTATCGATCCATCACGTGGCGCGATTCTTGAGTTGTTCAAGCAAAAAGCAACCATGATGGAGCGTTATCACGCAGGTGGTATCGTAGGTTACATCATTACAGGTATGCTAATTATTGGTCTACTTATCGGTTTGTTTAAAATAATCTCTCTTACTGCGGTTGCAGGCAAGATGAGAAGCCAGCTTAACAATATCGATAATCCGTCTAACAAAAACCCTCTTGGTCGCATCCTTACTGTATATCAGGCGAACAAAACGGTTGATTCAGAGAGTCTTGAGCTTAAGTTAGACGAAGCTATCTTGAAAGAATTACCGCGCATTGAAGCGGGTATCAATATTATCAAAATCTTTGCCGCGATTGCTCCGCTACTAGGTCTACTTGGTACGGTATTGGGTATGATTGCAACCTTCCAACAAATTACTTTGTTCGGTACAGGTGACCCGCGCATCATGGCTGGTTCAATCTCAATGGCACTAGTAACAACTGCGCAAGGTATTATTGCAGCGCTACCGTTAATTCTAATGCACAGCATCGTTGCTGGTCGCAGTAAGTCTATTGTTCATATCTTAGATGAGCAGACTGCCGGTATCATTGCTCAGCACGCAGAATCGGAGAAAGCATAATATGTTATACCTGATTGGATTATGGGAATCTGTCAGGGAATTTATCGCAACCGGCGGCAACGTGTTGTATTTCGTTGCCGGCGCGCTCTTTCTAATGTGGACTTTGATGATAGAGCGTTATTGGTATTTGACGTCTGTTTTTCCAGGCATCAGAAAAAAAATCATTTCTGATTGGGAAGCGAGAACAGACACTACCTCTTGGTATGCGCATAGAATTCGTGACGCATGGATTTCACAAGCCTCTGATGGATTAACAGCGCGTTTGTTAATTATTAGAACTTTAGTGGCAATGTGTCCTCTAATAGGATTATTGGGTACTGTTACCGGGATGATAGGCGTATTCGAAACGATGTCTACCCAAGGTACAGGTAACCCCAGATTGATGGCCGCAGGTATCTCTATGGCAACCATACCCACTATGGCGGGAATGGTGGCAGCGCTTTCAGGCTTATTCTTCAGTTCACGAATTGAAGCTAAAGCAAAAATGCTGAAAGAGTCGCTAATAGATAGCTTGCCGCATCATTAAAAGAGGTTGTTATGGGACGTAAAGTAAGAGAGCCGGATGAAGATGCACAAATTGACATGACGCCGATGCTAGACATCGTGTTCATCATGTTGATATTTTTCATCGTAACGACCGTGTTTGTTAAACAAGCTGGTATAGAAGTTAACAAACCGGATGGCGAAACTGCGATTCAGTACAAAAACGCTAACATCTTTATTGCAATTACTGAAGATGGTGACGTATGGATGGACCGCCGTGAGATTTCAGCCGATGCCGTTCGTGCTAACTTAGAGAAGCTGTTGCTTGAGCAACCCACTGACGTGGTTTTTATTCAAGCTGACATGAAATCTAAGCATGGCTTGGTAGTTGAAGTTATGGACCAAGTCAAAGCGGCAGGTATAGACCGAGTTGCTGTTGCAGTGAGAGGCGAATAATATGGTACGGTTTTTAATATCTATTTTATTAGGCGCAGGAGTAGCGTTTGCGCTTTTCGTTGTAATGGCAAAGCTGGTTGAAAATACAGGTGAGCCGGGCGAAAAGCCGCCACCGCCTCCGGTTATTGATATTGTGATGAATGAGCCGGACGATCAGGCGAATACTCGTGTTCGTACGCCACCACCTCCACCACCGCCACCTCAGGAACCACCCAAGGTTGAAATGGTAGAGCCTGATGCTGCGGAAGCGAATACAGATGGATTCAGCCTCAACATTCCAAACGTTGATACAGGTGGAGTGGGTGTAAGTATTGGTGGTATAGGTGACATGATGCGTGACGGTGATGCAACACCCATCGTACGTATCGACCCTAAATATCCACCTGACGCTGCTCGCGATGGTAAAGAAGGTTGGGTGCTGTTGTCATTCACTATCGATACACTTGGTGGTGTGAAAGACGTAGAAGTACTCGATGCTGACCCTAAACGTGTATTCGACCGTGAGGCCAAACGAGCGCTTCGCAAGTGGAAGTATCGTCCGAAGGTTGTAGATGGTGTTGCTCAAGAGCAGCCCGGTCTACAGGTTCGTCTAGACTTTACATTGGCAGGAAACTAATTATGAAAAACTTAAATAAGCATATTCATAAATCTGTCGCGCTATGTTCGTTACTAGTAATGAGTGCAGCACCTACTTTAGTGCAGGCACAGCAAGAAGCCGCAATAGTGTGTCCAGGCTACAAACAGCCGAAAACACAACTATTAGGCGAGCGCACGGGTAAAAAGTTGCAAACAGCATTCGAGGCGTATAATGAAGAGCGCCTTAACGATGCCGTTAGCTTGCTGAGAGAAATTGAACCGAAAGAAGAATTCGATAAAGCATCTGTTGAGCGCTTCTTAGGTCAAATTTTGGTGTCTATGGACGGTGATAATGCACCTGAAGCACTTAAGCTACTCGAGTCAGCTGCTGGACGTAAGGTATTGAACGACCGAGACCAAGCAGATTTGATGAAGCTCAATGGCGACCTTTCTTTGCAAGAAGAAAAGTACGGCAATGCGGTTAAATGGTATAACCAATGGATGGAGTTTACCTGCAAAGAAGACGCTCAAACGTACACCAAGATTGCAAAGGGTTATACCGAGCTTAAAGAGTTTGACAAGGTTGTGGAAGCTGCGAACAAGGCAATCGCCTTAGCAGATAAGCCAGACAAAAACCCTTATGCTCTCAAAGTTAATGCCTTTCATGAAACTAAGAATTATCCGGCTGCCGTGGAAACGGTTGAAACGCTAGTTGAGCTCTTCCCTGAAGAGAAGAACTGGTGGACTCAGCTAGGATTCTTCTACATGTTGGTAGAAAACTACGATAAAGCCTTGGCTACTTTCGCATTGGCGTATAAGCAAGGATATTTGAGCAAGAAGAGCGAGTACAAAGCCCTAATTCAGTTATATGCTTCAAACGACATTCCGTTTAAATCAGCGGAACTTCACGAAAAGTATATGATGGCAGGCGAGATTGAGAACGATGGTAGTTCGGTTGCATCCTTAGCAAATACGCTTCACCAAGCGAAGGAGTATAAGGAAGCTGCGAAGTTTTATGCGCAAGCCGCTAAAATGACGAAGGACCCAGAGTATTATCGTAAGCAAGGCGCTTTACTTCTTACTGCAGAAGATTATAAAGGCGCTATTACAGCCTTAAACTCGGCTCTTAATAGCAACATTGACGACAAGTCTAAGGTACACTTTTCGTTAATGGAGGCCAATTTTTACGCGGGTAATTACCGCAAGGCCTTTGAGCACGCTGAGGAAGCAAGAAAAGATGCTTCGATGCGTCGTAACGCTAGCGCTTGGATCCCTTACATTAAGGAAAAAGCGAAAAACCGAGGCATAAGACTCTAAGTCTTACATTCCTAATAAAAAAACCCGCTGAACTGCGGGTTTTTTATTTCCTACATGCAGATGACTGAACTTCAACTACTATCCCATTATCTGTACAACGAACAATAAACAACGCACAAACTGCTCCAAAATTATAAAGCAAACGTCATCACGCCTTAGTGCGCAAAAGTATGTCACATTCGTCTTTTAATCGTTGTATTAGGTTAAGCTTTTGCGCTTTGTGAATATGCTTTTGATGAAGCGTTTTTATGATTGCTGTTGTGGTATCAAGCTTAAAGGTATCGCTTACTGTAAATAATAGCGCTCTGACCAACGAAAAGGCCAGTTTGTCGTCAACAAAAAGCCTTAATTTTTTTCTTATTAAATGCCATTCATCTTCCAAATATTCTTTTGTTGCTTTTGGCGTTGTAGCAATCAAAGTCTGCGGTATCAAACGGTACAGCCTGGGGTGGTAGGCTTTGAGATAATAGATGTCGATGCTTAAATAGAACGCCGCTTGTGTTTGATGCTCTAAGAATGCAGGTGATGTTGTATGAAAAAGCAATCCGCTTAAAGTTCCGCTGCTAGTATCAATGCGCTGGCCTATTTTTACTAAGTGATAGCCATTCTTTTGCCAAAAATTGCTAAGCGATGCAGTGAGGCCATAGCTTGTCGCAATATTGTTATACTTGTTACCCTCAAGGATTTTACGAAACTGCATTAACATGGCACTTCCATGTCCTTTACCTTGCATCTGAGGGTGTACTGCGATCCGTTGAATTCGAACTATGTGCTCGCGTAAATAATCCGGTTCGTTAAGAAGTAATGCCATCGCTTGGCTGGTCATGTGTCCTTGCACTCTGCGCTGTCCTCGCGCTATGGCATGCTGCAGCGAATCGTCGTCACTATCGTTAATGCTGCTATCTGCGCAACTGTCTACAAAGCCATCCATGCTGGTACTTACGTTCGTATCTATGCTCGTGGTTGTACCCTTACCTTTAGCCTGACCTATGCAACTATCAGGTTCAAAACACTCACCACCTTCCTCAACGGCACATATAAGACCAACAACAGTGTTTTTTGTGCCGCTGTTGCTAATATATATCCATAGCATATGGTCTGCGGCATCTAAAATGCGCATCAAGTCGTTGGGTGTATTTTGATAATGGGCACTATTTAAAAGCGCATGACACTGTTCAAAAAGATGCGACTGCTCGGCAATATCTGACTTACGCAATGGTTGAAGTGTAAATTTATTCTGTTGTGTATTTACGAATGCGGATACGGTCGGTTGATATATTTGCTGCATGAGCTTTTCTAAGGGGTCGCCGTCCTGCCAGCGAAATGCTCGATGTAAAGTATACTGATACTTATGCTCAAGCGCTCGCGGTAGCCAGCGATACAACAGGCCTTTTCCACTGCCCTCGTAGCCCTCAATAGTTGTGCACAGCACGCTGTGCGCGGCTTTTTGTGTTAAGTCATCGAGAAGCTGGGGCGCTATGGCCGCGGCCTCATCAATGAGTAAAAGTGCTTTGTTGCTCAATAGGTCTATGCGTTCAGGCGCAAGCGACGATATTGTGAGGTTTTTAGCAGAATGTTTCTGAATTAGTTTTTTTAAGTGCTGAGCCTGCATGAGGGTTGGCGCACACACAAACACTTCATCATATGCTTGTTCTAGGTGCTTGTTAGTGCTGGCAGTTAAAGTCGCTGTAGCGTCCTTTTTGGCATTGGCGTTGGCACTGGCACCCGCATTTGCGGCATTGCACAGTAAAGATGCCGTCGCCCCTATGTGAGCTAGCAGCGTGGTTTTTCCTCTGCCTCTGCCGCCTGTAATGAGATGGTAACTTTTGTCAGCTTCTTCAATACGCGAAAATACGCTACGGTAAATTGAGGTCTGTTCCTCGCTGAGCTCGCTAGCCAGGCTCTCGCCGACTGAGCTCTCACCAACTGAGCTCTCGTTTAACGATTTTTTTGAATGCTGATTTGATATGTCTCCTAAAACATTGCTCGAGTCTCCATCAGTGCGACTCTTGCTTTTACCGTTTACATATTCGTTCATGTCTACGACCGGTAAAACTCGTTTTTCGCTCGTCCACCAAGCAATCGTTGGGTCATTATAAAAGTGCTTTAGTAGAAGGTCGGAGAAGTGACTAATCTGATGCCTGTCGGCATAGCTAAATCTTAAGCGAGTATGTTCGGCAAAATAGCGCGTCCATTTTGAAGGGGGAGGGCATATGAGAACTAACAATCCACCTGCTTTTACAAGTCCAGCGCTGGCGAGCATATCGTTCGGTAGCCAGCCTTTCCTGCAGTCAAGCACGACTGATGCATACTGAAAGCCCAAATGTTTACGCAGGCCGTCTGCTTGAATGTGCACTACCTCATTGTTTGATTGCTTATTTGTGATGGCGTTTGTGCGCACGGCTGACTTTTCATCATTGTGTATCCATAAAATATGCACAAATGTTTTGGCAAGGGCTGCCTCAATTTCAGTTAGATGATTCCTTATGGTATTGGTTAGGTTATTTGTTGTGTGATTTGTTCTTGTATCATCCACCTCTAAAATAAGAAGTTGCCGAGCGGCGTTTGTTAGTCTTAAGTCTGGATTGCTCGTTGCAGGGCGTGAATGTTCTGTCGTAATCTCATCAGAACGACTGGGTGATACTGCTCTGTTGTGCAGCCATCGGCGAAGTTCTTCAAACTCTCCGCAAGGCATAAAGTCGTCACTCATCAAATAAATGGGGTATGATCTGAATTAATCTAAGTATTATCTTACTATGTTAGGAGAGTAAATATGCGGTTTTTATCGCGACGTTTAGTAATGCCTCAAGACTTAAATTACGCCAATTCCTTATTTGGCGGTAGAGCCTTAGAGTGGATTGACGAAGAGGCTGCAATTTATGCAATATGCCAACTCGAGACAAACTGTTTAGTGACCAAACATATTGGTGAAATAAGCTTCGAATCGCCAGCAGCGAAAGGCGATATCGTGGAGTTTGGCTTAGAAACAAAAGCCGTCGGTCGTACTTCTATCACGGTCAGTTGTTTAGTGCGCAACAAAGCGACCAAAAAAACAATCTGCTTGGCAGATGACATAGTGTTTGTGTCTGTTGACCCTAACACTCGATTACCAAGAGCCCACGGTAAAACGGCCGACGAACTTGAGAAGCAAACGAAGGCTGAAATTACCAAGCTTAATTTGTAACAGTTGTAGCATAGGCATGTTTTGTCTGGCTAACAATTGACAAGCCACAAACGCCTGTTAGTATTACCACGCTTGAAATTACCGCCTAAATATTTATAGGCGTAATTTACAAAGTAACCAAGGGGTGCTGCACTTGATGGCAGCTGAGATTCTTACGAAAACCCTTATTTACCTGATCCGGTTAGTACCGGCGTAGGAATGGTTGACATACTTCACCTAAAACCTGCCGCAATACCGGATCTTTTCAACCAGAAGAGATCCAATATGACAATTAAACGCAATTTACGACCTTCAGCAAAAACGAGGCACTTTGCCCTCGATCCACTTTTTTGTGCACTCGCTATTTCAAGTACTTACCCTGCATTGGCGCAATCCTCGCCGGAGCAAATCGAAGAAGTGGAGCGTATAGAAGTTAGCGCGAGTTTATCCAACCGCGATTTATACTCGCTGTCCGGTAGCAATATCGTGCTCAGCGATGCTGTATTGCTCGACCGCCAAGCGCGCCATGTTCAAGATGTTCTTGCCGTCGTGCCCAATGTTAATTTCACCGCTGGCTCCAGTCGCGGTAAATTCATACAGATTCGTGGCATCGGGGAGCGAAGCCAGTTTTCGGAGCCAGTTAACCCTTCAATTGGTTTATTGCTAGACGACATAGATATTTCTGGCCTTGGAAGCCTGGCAACGCTCTATGACTTACGTCAGCTTGAGGTCTTATCTGGGCCGCAATCAGTTGCGGTAGGAGTAAACAGCCTAGGTGGCGTCGTTAAGCTATTAAGCACGCCCGCTGAAGAACAAAACAGCGGTCGATTTTCTGCCAGCATCGCTCAAAATAACGCTTATCAGTTAGGTGGTGCCTATGGCGCAAGCTTGAGTGATGGGTTGTCTATTAGAGCAAGCGCGCAGCTAAATAAAGATGATGGGGATGTGTACAACGCGTTTTTAGACAGAGACGATACAAATAACATTGATGAAACCACTGCAACGTTTTTTATCAACAAAACATTCAAAGATAGTCAGCAGTTAGGATTAAACCTCTATTATTTTAATATCGACAATGGTTACGATGCGTTCTCGTTAGATAACGATCAAGTCACGCAATCAGATGAGCCCGGTTTTGACCGCTCAGATGCCGTTGCCGGCAGTATTAAATATCAACACGGCTTTGACAATAGCTTGGCAAAAGTGGTGTTGACCTACTTAGATGGTGAGTTTGACTATGGCTACGATGAAGACTGGACTTATCCGGCGTTTCACCCATTTACCTACAGCTCATTTGACCGCTATCTTCGTGATGTAAAGCGCAGCAGCATTGAGTTTACACTCTCAAGCCGCGATACCGGCTTACTCAACGACGCTTCTTGGGTCTTTGGCTTAAATTGGCGTGATGCGACGGAAGATTTATTGCGTGAATACACCTTTAATAGCGGTGACTTTGTCAGCCAATATAAGCCTCAATCTGCATCAGCATTTGGTCAATATAGCTTCGCGCTCTCACAAAAGCTACAGCTCACACTTGCATCTAGATTGGAGCGCTTTAGAGCAGATTACGACGATTCTGACGGTTTTGATGAATCGCTTGACGATACCCTTGTAGCGGGGTCGATATCTCTAGACTATCGCTTAGATGACAGCCCAGACTCAGGCTTGTCAAGGGGGAGTATTGTTTATGCTAGCTTGTCTCGCGGCTATAAGGCCGGTGGGTTTAACTTTGACCAGCGTCTAAGCGCTAACAACCGTACCTTTGCGCCTGAATATAATTGGAATATTGAAACGGGCATAAAAGGCACCTTAGTAGAGGGGCTGGCTAATTATCAGCTAAGTGCGTTCTATATGCGACGACAAGATGCGCAGGTGAGTGACTTTGCCACCTTTGAGAATGTTTTAGAGGATGGGTCGGTGGTGACTGCATTTGCCGATGCTATCCGCAATACCGACACGGGTGTAAATAAAGGTATAGAGCTCACGAGCGCATGGCAGCTTAGCGACAACTGGCAAATAAACGCAAATGTTGGGTATTTAGATGCGACGTTCGGTGACTACACGCGCATAGATGGCAGTTTTGTGCCAAAACAAGATCAGGCACAAGCTCCGAGCTACACTTTCTATTTGTCGTCAGAATGGGTATTGTCTGATAGCTGGCGTTATTTTGTGGATGTGGATGCAAAAGACGAGTTTAGATTTTCAGATGGCCATGATGAACGCTCACCCTCAACGGTGGTAATAAACACTCATCTTTCGTGGCAACATGAGCACCATGAAGTACGTCTTTGGGTTAAAAACCTAAGCGATGAGCTAATTTATACCCGAGGCTTTGGCGGGTTTAGCAATGACCCGCGTGATGAATATGCGTTTGTTGAGCCCTATTTTCAGTTTGGTCAGCCGCGTCAGGTGGGCGTATCATACGAATATCAATTTTAGGGAGACAGCATGCGTTTAGTAGTAGAAATTTCGTTATACCCGCTTAATCAGGCCTATTTAAAGCCTATTCAGAGTTTCATAGAGCGTTTAAACGGGTATGAAGACTTATATGTGAAAACGTCGGCAACCAGCACTGTCGTCGCCGGCGACAATGTGCGTTTGATGCAAATCCTGCAAGAAGAAATGCAAGTTACGCATGAAGAGGTAGGGCAGGCGATTTTTGTATGTAAGTTTTTAAATGGTACAAATATGGAACTCGATTAATGGAAACAATACAGGCAATTGTGACCGAGCAATGGCAACAGCAAAGTGTGTTTGAGATTTTTGCGGTTATTTTATCGATTGCCTATGTATGGCTGGCCGCTGAAGAGTCTATCTGGTGCTGGCCAGCCGCTTTTATCTCCACAAGCTTGTTTGTTTTTGTGTTTTGGGATGTTTCACTGCTTTTCCAGCTCATGCTTAATCTTTATTACTTAGTCATGGCCGTCGTAGGCTTTATGCACTGGCGGCGTTCCAATGACGAGGGTTTTGTCGCGCTGACAATGCCCTTTAAATTGCATGCCACTATTTTGGGTGCTGGGTTATTGTTAACCTTTGCGGTTACTTTCCTTACTAAAAAATTAGCCGGCCAGTGGTTTGGATATGAGTACCTGTATCTAGATGCGGGTATTACTATGTTCTCACTGCTAGCGACCTACCTCACCGTGAAAAAGTATCTACAGTCGTGGATGTATTGGAGCATTATTAATTTCTTGAGTATTTATCTATTCGTTGCAAATGGGCTCTACCTAACGGTAATACTCATGCTGATTTATATTGCCATTGCAATGCGAGGGTATATAAATTGGTCTCAAGACATCGCTCCCGACGATACTCCTTATCCACTCAATAGCAAATAGCATAACTTCATGCAGTTTTATCATTTATTGCAGTATTGTGTTGGGCAGGTTGGTAGCGGCTCTCAGGTCAAGCTCGAAAAAATAAACATGGGCGCTATCAATCAGAATTATTGTCTGGTAATAGACGACCGCAAATATTTAGTGAAGCACTTTGTGGGTAATAAGTGGCTACCGATAAAGCGCGAAATCCAATATGACTTGCAGACTAGGTTAGCAAACGTTGGTATGGCAGTTCGTCCTTTGCATCTATCGAGCAAACAAGATGTTTATATCGAGCAATGGATTGAGCACAGCACTTTGAGTGCTGAGCATGCAGATGATGGGTCTGAGCCCTTGACCAGACATGCCGAAATTGATTTGCTCGCAAGCACATTGATTGACGTGCATGCATGTACCATAAGCGCTGAGACATTGTCTTTGCCGATGCAGTGGAAGCATTACTTAAAATACATGCACGACCCCGAGCGTAAATGGCGAAATAAATCGCGAGAATATGCAAAGCTATGGCACGACTACGAGCAACGCTATCAAAACGACTTCACTTTATGTCATAACGACTTGCATATTAGTCATGTTGGCTTTCTCAATTCGGGTAAACATATTATTTTTGATTGGGAGTATGGCGCATTCGGCTGTCGGTTTTTTGACCTTATAGCCTGTATCTTAGCCAATCAGTTTGAGCCTGAAAATGCGAATAATCTCATTCGCCGATATATTGAGCTGTCGGATTATCATAGAGAAGAGGTCTTACAGCGTGTACGTTATTTACAGCCCATGGTGATATTTACCTATCAGCTTTGGTGGCAAGCAAACGAATATCAAACGCAAAAGCGCAACAAAGTGACAAAATAAAGACTTTATTTATTTAGCCTGCTCGCTATAATGCACGAGATTTCTAGGGGTGTAGTTCGAATTGGTAGAACAGCGGTCTCCAAAACCGATGGTTGGGGGTTCGAGTCCCTCCACCCCTGCCACTTTCTTCAAGCGTTTCAAAGGCAACTAGATGGCGATTGCAAGAGCGCAAGCTGCAGCACTACAGGCAATGGGAATTGATATTTACTATGCCTATCAAGAGGAAAGTGAGCGCCCTGCGCTGGCCCAAAAACCTTGGTTTGAGAGTTTAATTGAACTGTTAGGTATCACCGAGCACGATTGTCAGTTTAGCGACTCTCTGCCAATATCTTTCGACCCCATCAACAAGAAACTTGTATTGCCCTTTACTATCGAAAATGAAGACGCGGTACTCAAACGCGAGATATGGCAACACATACAAGCCGACGTACCTCAATAAGCCATTATTTAACGATGTTTGTTAATAATGATGTGCATATTGAACAAGCCTATCAGCTGTTTTCTCAGTTTCGCAGCAAGCCATGGTCACTCGAATTGTTTCAACAAGCTCTACAGCAGCCGTTTTCAATGCTTCAGGTAAGCGAAGGTGAGGTCTCAGCGGTGCTGCTAGTATCGAATGTGCTTGATGAAGCTGAAATAGAGGATATTTGTGTGAACCCAAAGCATCAGCGTCAAGGCTTAGCGCGTTATCTGCTGAGTGAGTGCCTTACTATTTTGCGAACCAAGGGCTATAAAAAAATACACCTTGAGGTGAGGCAAAGTAATGTTGCTGCGATAAGACTGTATGAAAGCATGGGCTTTGCTTTACAAGGAACGCGCAAGCATTATTACGATACTGACGATGGGCAAAAGGAGTCGGCCTTGCTTTATCGTTTGGATATACGCATGGCCCACACATAAGTGCGCCACATGTATGTTGTGTGATTTGACGCTCATTATGTAGATGATGCAGATGATGCAGATGATGCAGGCCTCATCATTAACCCTACCGCTAACATAATTAAGCCTAAACCAGCACCATGGTATACCGTAAATGGTTCGCCCAACCACGTAACAGCAAAAACTGAGGTGATCGCAGGACCGCTTGTACCCACAATGCTGGTGCGCTCTGGGCCGATTTTATGAATTGCTTCAGCAACTAAAAGTGAGGGGATGACCGTACAGAAAAACGCGATGGCAGCGCAGACCAAGTAAGCCTCTTTACTCACAAGCAATCCAGAGCCTTTGATGCTGCCAATGTTAGTGCTTTGACTAACAAAAAAGAAAACAAGTATAACGATGCTTGCGGCAACCATTGCCATGCTAGTAAAGACCTGACTGCCAATTTTACTCATAATGGGTTTGCTCCACAGCACGTAAATGGCAAAAGCAATGGCGCTTAAAAATACCAATGCGGTGCCCTTAGCTACCTCTGTGCCGAGTACGCTTAAGTCATGACCAAATATGAGGAGAATGCCGGCGTAGGACATGCCCAGTAAGAGCCATATGTTTTTAGGTAAACGAGTTTTAAAAAAGAAATATGACATTAGTACGACGATAGTGGGGAAGCAAAACAGCACGACTCGCTCTAGCTGGGCGCTGATATACTGTAAGCCCAATAAATCGAGATAACTGGCAACAAAGTAGCCAAGCACGCCCAGTGCCGCCACTGGCAACATATATTGAACATATAGATGCCGAATATGTGCATTACGAAAGCTGTAATAAAGAATTACGCCGATGTAAAAAGGGATGGCAAACAACATACGTAAGGTGATGAGCTGCTCACTTGATACGCCCATTGCATACGCATGCTTTATTAAAATTGGCTTGAGCGAGAACATAAACGTGCCCGCAAGGGCCAGTAAAATACCGGGTACTAATGATTCATGTGCTAAGGGTGGCTTCATATTTTATGAATGTTGGTGCCCAGTCTTGGATTTTACGTTAGCTTATTGCAGGCAAGGATAGCGCGTTGCGCAAATTTGTACACTGCACCATAGAGTATTTTGTGTTTGCCGGTGTTAGAAAGACTGAAAGAAGTGCTGAGTGTTTGATTTATAGTGCTTCGTTATTTTGCTAGAATACTGCACAAATTTTCAATGCTTTGATATGAGGCTTTGCCGGCGATAGGCCGTTGCAGTCTGCTTGAACGTCGAGGCTTAGCGTTAACTTTATGTTTTTGTACACATTGTTGTGCAAAACGGGAATTTAGATACATGGCAAACGCCGATCTTCTTAATGAAATCAATAAGCGAAGAACTTTCGCTATCATCTCTCACCCCGATGCGGGTAAAACAACCATCACTGAAAAGGTACTCCTATTCGGAAACGCCTTGCAAGTAGCCGGTACCGTGAAAGGAAAAAAATCGGGACAGCACGCAAAGTCAGACTGGATGGAAATGGAAAAAGAGCGCGGTATTTCAGTAACCACCTCTGTAATGCAATTTCCCTACGCCGATCATCTTGTTAACTTGTTAGACACCCCAGGACACGAGGATTTCTCGGAAGATACTTATCGGACGCTTACTGCGGTGGATTCTTGTTTAATGGTTATTGATGCTGCGAAGGGTGTTGAGGATAGAACCATTAAACTAATGGAAGTCACGCGTTTGCGCGATACGCCTATTATCACGTTTATGAACAAGCTTGACCGTGACACCAGAGACCCAATTGACCTACTCGATGAAGTTGAAGATGTTCTTAAAATTAAATGTGCGCCTATTACTTGGCCCATCGGTATGGGTAAAGAATTCAAGGGTGTTTATCATATTCTGCGTGACGAAACTACGCTCTACAAGAGTGGTCAAGGACACACAATTCAGCAAAAACGCGTGATTAAGGGCATTGATAATCCAGAGCTAGATGCAGCGATTGGCAATTATGCTGACGAACTCAGAGAGATGCTCGAACTAGTACGCGGTGCTTCGCACGAATTTGATCTTGAGGCCTTTTTAAAAGGTGAGCTTACGCCTGTATTTTTTGGTACGGCACTGGGTAATTTTGGCGTAGACCATATGCTAGATGGTTTGGTTCAGTGGGCTCCTAAACCGCAGGGTCGTGCGACCGACACTGAGGATTTTGTGCCGGCAGAGTCGAAAGGTTTTTCTGGCTTCGTATTTAAAATTCAGGCGAATATGGACCCAAAACATCGTGACCGCATCGCGTTTTGCCGCATTGTGTCGGGTAAATATGAAAAGGGCATGAAAATGCGCCATACCCGCATTGGCAAAGATGTAAGAATATCTGATGCGCTTACCTTTTTAGCCGGCGACAGGGCACTGCTAGAGGAGGCCTACGCAGGAGACATTATTGGCTTGCACAATCACGGCTCTATGCGCATCGGCGATACCTTTACGCAAGGCGGCGATTATCGTTTTACCGGTATACCTAACTTTGCACCAGAGCTGTTTAAGCGTATTCGCCTGCGCGACCCACTCAAACAAAAGCAGCTTTTAAAAGGCTTAATACAGCTGTCTGAAGAGGGCGCGGTGCAGGTGTTTCGACCCTTAATCAACAATGACTTAATTGTGGGCGCTGTGGGCGTGCTGCAGTTTGACGTGGTGGTTGCGCGTTTAAAAGCGGAGTACAACGTAGACGCCATGTATGAGCACATCAATGTGGCTACCGCGCGCTGGGTATATGGCGATCCCCGAAAGGTCGACGAGTTCACGCGTAAAGCAGAGCAAAACCTTGCTTATGACGGTGCCGACAATCTGACCTATATCGCACCGACCATGGTTAATCTATCGCTGTCTCAAGAGCGATATCCAGACATTACTTTTGCCGCCACACGCGAGCAATAGCCGCTACAAAAGAGAGTTTTCATGTTAATACAAGCGATTTTAGCCGAACGATTTAAGCAAGCCGTAGCGTCTTTAGGTGTGGTTGATGCCCCTATTCCTATCAGTAAAAGTACGCGCCCTGAATTTGGAGAGTATCAGTTTAATGGCGCAATGGCGCTAGCAAAGGCCTTAAAGAAAAAGCCCAGAGATATTGCACAAGACATTGTAGAGGCGGTAGATGTAAGTGACATTGCCAGCAAACTAGAGATAGCTGGCCCTGGCTTTATCAATGTTCATTTGTCTGATGTTTGGCTTGCCGAGCATATAGACGCCACACAAAAAGACGCCCGCTTGGGCGTGGCTCAACTGCAAGCGCAAAAAATAGTGGTGGATTATTCGTCTCCGAACTTGGCTAAAGAGATGCATGTGGGGCACCTACGCAGCACCATTATCGGCGACGCTGTGGTAAAAGTGCTTGAGTTTTTAGGACATGATGTTATTCGCCAAAACCATATGGGCGATTGGGGCACGCAGTTTGGTATGCTGCTGGCACATTTGTCTGACAAACTCGGCGAAAGCCAAGCAAGCACTGCACTATCAGATTTAGAAGATTTTTACCGTGAGGCAAAGGTACGCTTTGACACCGAAGACGGATTTGCCGACAGAGCGCGAGAGTACGTGGTAAAACTACAGAGCGGCGACCCACAGTGTTTAGCTTTGTGGGAAGAGTTTATTGATGTGTCTATTTCGCATAGTGAAGAGGTTTACCAGAAGCTTAACGTATCGCTGACGCGTAAAGATGTAATGGGCGAGAGCGCATATAATCCAGACTTACCTGTACTGGTTAAGGATTTGCTCGACCGTGAAATTGCGGTTGTGGATCAAGGCGCGACCCTGGTCTTTTTACCCGAAATGGCTGATAAAGAAGGAAAGCCTGCGGTATATATTATTCAAAAGTCGGGCGGTGGATTTTTATATGCAACCACCGACCTAGCGGCTATACGTTATCGCTGTCAAAAGCTCAAAGCTCAGCGCACCTTAATATTCACAGATGCGCGTCAGGCGCTGCATTTTAAGCAAACCGAATTGGTAGCGCGCAAAGCTAACTATATGGAGCAAGGTCATCATTATCAGCACTGTCCGTTTGGCATGATGTTGGGTAAGGACTCAAAGCCCTTTAAAACCCGCACCGGCGGTACAATCAAGTTAGCTGACCTGCTTGACGAGGCGGTTCAGCGCGCGGCTGATTTACTCAGTAAACGTGATGTAAAAGACCTAGAAAACGATAATACGCACATTGCTCAAACAGTTGGCATTGGTGCAGTTAAATACGCAGATCTGAGTAAAAATCGTACAACCGACTACATTTTTGATTGGGATACGATGCTTAGTTTTGAAGGCAATACCGCGCCATACTTGCAATATGCATATACCCGCATCCGCAGTATCTTTCGTAAGGCCGATATTGACATGCTCGCTCAAAATGCCCCTGTAGTGCTGACAAACGCGTCTGAAAAAGCCCTTGCTGTGAAGCTCTTGCAGTTTGAAGACACGCTGCACAGCGCAGCTAATGAAGCGGCGCCTCATCTGTTGTGCACGTATTTATACGAGTTGGCTAGCTTATTTATGACATTTTATGAGGCAAGCCCAATATTAAAAGACGGCATAAACAAAGACACCAAAGGAAGTCGCCTAAGCCTTGCGGCTCTTAGCGCCCGCACTATAAAACAAAGCCTCGATATGCTGGGTATCGATACTCTTGAGCATATGTAAGCAAGCATTTGTAGGAGAAGATATAAAAAGCACCCCATCAATCAAGTGCAGGCCTTAAAGCTTGCACGCACTGATTGTTAAAAAATGAACGTCTTTTGTTTGCATGCGTAAGAAGTAACGACCATATAATCACATCGCATACAATAAGGAATATTCATGAGCAAAATCCTCGCTTTTGCCGGCTCAGGCAGAAAACATTCATACAACTTTGCGGCGGTAAAGAAGGCTGCAGAGGGCGCAACTCAAGCAGGTTGTGACGTTACGGTAGTTGATATGTCTGAATATGCTGACATTCCAATCTTTACCGAAGATTTAGAGGCCGAGCACGGCATGCCAGAAAAGGCTAAGGCCCTCAAAGAGCTATTAAAAAGTCATGATGCCTTTTTAATAGCCAGCCCAGAATATAACAGCGGCTATAGCGCCTTGTTTAAGAATGCGATTGATTGGGCCTCGCGCAAAGAAGAAGGTGAAAAACCTCTTGAGGCGTTTAAAGGTAAGTTTGCAGCATTGATTGCGGCCTCACCAGGTGGTTTAGGCGGCATCAGGGTGTTGGTTCCGGTGCGTTTATTACTAAGCAATATCGGCGTAAACGTGCTGGGCGATCAATTAGCTATAAGTAACGTAGGTAATTTGGTTAACGATGAGCATCAAATCAGTGATGAAGTCACGGTCAAAAAGTTGCACAACATCGGTAAGCAGCTTGCGTCAATGCTTAAATAAGCCCAACTTATTGAAAACAAACCTTAAATAACAAAACGGGGCATATAATTTTGGCTACTTGTGCCAATCTGCACTGGCCCCGTTTTTCAAACGCCAGTTCATGTTTAGCTGAGCTTATAAACTTTCAGGCCGATAGCGTGCCGCGCTAATAATAGACCACAGATGAAAGATAACGCCCAGCGGCCAAAATACAATGGCTAATACGACTGTTGCCGCTAGCGCATAACAGCAGGCAGTGATCACAAAAAACGCCAAGGCTGCTAGAATACGCCCCTGTACCAATTGCCCTAAACCGGGGAAAAATATATTACAAATCGCCGCAATCACATTGCCGCCGGAACCTTGTCCTGCCATTCGTCGTCTCCTTTACAGTATCAACGTCTACTTTCTTAATGATTATCTAAACATATGGGATATAACACTTTTTAACAAGTGTAAAAGCGTAACAGGATATGAATATCTTAACGTAAGCGCACGAGAGTATTTGACGAAGCTCTGTCAAATGTTGGTATCTTTCGGTAAACTTAGGCGCAATTTTTATCCTCTTACAAGAAAGCCAATAAATATGTTCGAAGTGAATCCCGTCTATAACGCCATTGCTGATATTCGTGAGCGCACCACGTCGCTTAGGGGGTATCTTTGACTACGATGTCAAAGTAGAGCGTTTAGAAGAAGTAAGTCGAGAGCTAGAAGACGCTAAAGTTTGGGATAATCCTGACTACGCGCAAGCACTCGGCAAAGAAAAGGTGGCGCTTGAACAAGTTGTTGAGACAATCGTCGAGCTTGAAAAAGGCACTGAAGATGTTGAAGGCCTAGTTGAACTCGCCCTTGAGGCAGAAGATGAAGAAACCTTCAATGAAGCGCAAAGTGAGCTTGAAACACTTATCGCGTCCTTAGAAAAACTTGAGTTTAGACGCATGTTTTCAGGCCCTAACGATGCTAATGACGGATATATTGATATTCAGTCTGGCTCTGGCGGCACCGAAGCGCAGGACTGGGCTAATATGTTGCTTAGAATGTATTTGCGTTGGGGTGAGGATAACGGATTTAAGACAGAGCTAATTGAGGTATCTGATGGCGATGTGGCCGGCATAAAAAGTGCGACCATTAAGTTTACCGGTGAGTATGCATTTGGCTGGCTTCGCACCGAAACCGGTGTACACCGTTTAGTGCGAAAATCACCTTTTGATTCTGGCAATCGCAGACATACTTCATTTGCCTCAGCCTTTGCCTACCCTGAGGTAAACGACGACATTGAAATAGAGATAAACCCTGCCGATTTACGTATTGACACCTACCGAGCATCTGGCGCAGGCGGACAGCATGTTAACCGAACAGATTCCGCAATTCGTATTACTCACGTGCCTACAAACACGGTGGTGCAATGTCAAAACGATCGCTCGCAGCACAAAAACCGCGATCAGGCTATGAAGCAGCTTAAAGCAAAGCTCTATGAGCTTGAGCTGCAGAAGCAAAATGCAGAAAAACAGGTGTTAGAAGACAATAAATCTGATATCGGGTGGGGCAGTCAAATTCGTTCATACGTACTCGACGACTCGCGCATTAAAGACCTGCGTACTGGCGTTGAAACCCGCAATACGCAAGCGGTGCTCGACGGCGATTTAAACAAATTTATTATAGCCAGCTTAAAGTCTGGGCTATAAGTCAATATTCACTTAGTAATTTTACTCATTAGGAAGATTCATGACCGAGCAAGCGCAAGACGAAAACAAATTAATTGCAGAGCGACGAGCTAAGCTTGACGATATAAGAAGTCGCTGCGATTCAAATGGTTTTCCGAATCAATTTAGACGCGAACATTACGCACAAGACGTACAGAACGAGTTTGGTGAATTTGATAAAGAAACCCTAGCGCAAAACAATCATCAAATATGTTTAGCGGGGCGTATCATGGCTAAACGGGGCCCGTTTATGCTGCTGCAAGATATGACTGGGCGCATACAGGCCTATGCCGATAAGACCGTGCAAAAAGCGCTTAAAGAGCAATATGGTAGTTTGGATATTGGCGATATTATTGGCGTAAAGGGCCAGCTTCATAAATCGGGCAAAGGCGACTTATACGTCAATATGGAGAGCTATCAGTTACTCACAAAGGCGCTGAGACCATTGCCCGAAAAGTTTCACGGCTTGGCCGACCAAGAAACAAAATATCGACAGCGTTATGTTGATTTGATTACTAATCCTGATACGCGCCGCACGTTTCAAATCCGCTCGCAGGTAGTGAATGGTATCCGTCAATTTTTAACCCAGCGTCGATTTATTGAAGTTGAAACGCCTATGCTGCAGGTTATCCCCGGCGGCGCAACTGCAAAACCTTTTGTGACCCACCACAATGCACTCGATATTGATATGTATTTGCGCATTGCGCCAGAGTTATATCTAAAGCGCCTTGTGGTAGGCGGGCTTGAGCGCGTTTTTGAAATAAACCGTAACTTTAGAAATGAAGGTTTATCAACACGTCATAATCCTGAGTTTACGATGCTAGAGTTTTATCAAGCCTATGCTGATTACAAGGACTTGATGAACTTAACCGAAGAGATGCTGCGTGAGGTCGCTCAAAGTGTTCTGGGCACCACGCAAGTAAAAAATACGCAGAAAAACGCCGATGGTGAAGTCGTCAGTGAAACAGTATATGACTTTGGTCAGCCCTTCGCTCGCTTGACTATGAGCGAGGCCATTATCAAATATTGGCCCGAGGCAAACCAGCAAGCAATCAACGACCCTGAAAACCATTTACCAGAGCTAAAAGCAATGGCTAAGCAACTGCATATCAAAGAGCCAGAGGTAGACGGCATTTGGGGTGCGGGTAAATATTTATGCGAAATTTTTGAGGCAACGGCTGAAGAGAAGCTCGACCAACCCACCTTTATCACCGCCTACCCTTGGGAGGTATCACCTTTGGCGCGCCGTAACGACGAAAATGCCTTTGTTACCGACCGCTTTGAGTTTTTTGTGGGCGGACGCGAGTTGGCAAATGGGTTTTCAGAGCTCAACGACCCAGAAGACCAAGCCGCTCGCTTTAAAAAGCAAGTTGAAGAAAAAGACGCGGGCGATGACGAGGCCATGCACTTTGATGAAGATTATATTACTGCACTTGAGTATGGTCTTGCACCAACCGCCGGCGAGGGAATTGGTATAGACAGACTGGTAATGTTGTTTTCAGACAGCCCGACGATAAAAGACGTAATCCTGTTTCCTCACATGCGTCCGCTGGCGCCGTCAAAGCAAGATGAAAAGGTGTAGAGCCGATTTAAGAGCATAGTTAAGCGTTTAAATAAGCGCTGATTTCTGCCTGTAAGTCATCAAAGAGGCTTTGCATAAACGGCACTTGAATATTTTCTTGTGCCGCTTTTTGTAGAAGACTAGAGAGTATACCGTCTAACTCACTTGGTCGCTGATGCGTAATATCTTGATACATTGATGAGTAATTTTCGGCGGTCAAAGCTATGACTTCATCGATATAGGCGTTCAACTCGCTGATATTTAATCCAAGGTTCAAATGCGTATATATCGCAAACACTTCTTGCTTTAGTCCATTTAGTAACTCAGGGTAGTTACGTATTTCGCCATTTTTACACCGATATCTAGCGCTAATAGGGTTAATAACGGCGTTAACCGCCAGTTTTCGATATACATATTGCGCAATGTTGGCCTTCCAATGAGCATTGGGGTGCGCCGCTATAAGCCCGTGCATTGCGGATGGCATCTGTTGATAGTGTGCCTGTGCGCCAACATTCTCAGTGCTTAAGTTGCCTGATTCGCTCACGAGCGAGTAACCAATCAGTAGTTCACCTCTTGCGTTTACCTTAATACATGATGCACCTGTCTTTACAACGGCATCTGTCGTGATGCCAACAAAGCGTGGGTTGCGCGCTAGGTATTTGCCAATCAGTTCATCTCCTCCAACGCCATTTTGCAAAAGCAAAAGCGGGAGACGCTGAGGAAGTAAATGTGCTATATCCGCTAGAAGAGGCGCAAGTTGGTAGTGTTTTACGGGCACTATCAGTAAATCAAAACGGTCAAAATCTTCTGTAGTAAGCGTTTTTAACACGCGCTGGGCAGTGGCAATAGTCTCGCTTTTTCCATCTGGCGTTAATACCGTAAATGTTTGTTGGCTATCGTCTCGCGTTAGCACAGTGCAATCATGCCCTGACTTGCACAGCAAATGCGTTAAGCTAAGCCCAATCGCACCGCAGCCAATCACGCCAATGTGCTTGCGCTCACTCTTGGGATTCATAGAGGCGGCCATGGCATTATCCAAGGCTGTTGCCATTGCGCTGGCAGTTCAAAATCGTGCAATAACGCACCGTGTTTACTTAAATGAATCACTTCAATGGGCTGTTGTTCATACATGAATCGCAGAGCGTAGCTACATAAATACATTCTGTCTGCATCACTGCCTCCATAGCGCTCATCGCCCAAAATAGCCGCGCCCTGTGATTTAAGCGCAACTCGAATTTGATGAGTTTTGCCGGTGTGCGGTTTTAGCAAAAACGCTCTTATGCCAGGACTATGTGAGCACGAATAAAACTGAGTGATAGCTGGATTTTTTAACGACGTGCTCAGCTTGTATGAACCACCGCGGGCTTTTTGCATATCGCCCTTTACAAGTCCTTGCTTCTTCTTTGGCTTATTGTCACTCAAGGCAATGTAGTACTTTTCTATTCGTCGTTGTGCAAATAGTTCGCTGAGCGCGCTGGCGCTGTTCTTGTGTTTGGCAACGATCAGCAAACCGCTTGTTGCGGTGTCTAATCGGTGGACTAAATGCCATTGATGATTTGGGTCTTGCTGTGTAAGCACAGAAGTAATGCCCTGCTGTGCATCGTGCATAGGCACGCCTACAGGTTTGTCTACAACAATAAAATCAGAATGCTCAAATACCACCGGTACTGAGCCAGGTATAGGTAGCGTCACATTTCAGCCAAGGGAAGGGTTGACGTTTTACTGTTGAGCATTGCTTATTGGGAGTTAAGCATTGAAGCAGCTTGCTCGTATTGTAGCTGCTCTATGAGGTCAACAATCTGTGTTTTGTCAGCATCACTCATATTCAAAGAACCCATTAAATCGCGCAAAAGTGAATCATCAATAAACTCGTGGCGCTCTAGCAGCTCCAATAGTTTTTGTTTAGCGTCATCGACATGCTTATGTTGTTTTGCCGTGTCGCTTTGCCCACTGTCGTTTTTACTTGCTGAAATAAGCTCATCGATACGTTCGCAGGTAGCTTGCGTAATGGACTCAAACTCAGCAATTGTATCGTCGCTTGCAATGGCTTGTTTGAGCTGTGCGTCGAGGGTTTTACTGCATTCGAACAAGGCGAGTAAACCTAAATTACCGGTGATCCCTTTGGTGGTGTGCACCTTCATTTTGGCTTGGTCAAAATTACCCTCTTGCATTTGTTGCTTCACATACTGCGGTGCCTCTCTGAATTCGCCTTTGAACTTACCCAGCATTTTATTCAATAGTTCTGCATTTCCGCCTAATTGGCTCAGGCCAAAATCATAGTCTACGAGGGGCTTTGTTTCTGACACGTTATAACCTTTTACTTGTATTATCAGTGCTTTGATTGGCATTAAGCTTAATACAAATAGGAGGCGACAACAAAGTCTTTTACAAATTGACCATTATTATTCATCATACCTACTGTTTTATAACCGAACGCTGGATTTTCATGCTTAAAATATTCCATTTCGCTATAGCGCTTATCTCTACAACACTTCTTTTGGCATGTAGCAACCCAAGTTCACATCTTAATGTGCAAAAAGAGCCGCAAGGCCCAGCGGCTCTGCAGCTGCAAGGCGATACTATTGCTCATTTAAAGTATGAGCTTGCTAATGGCTTAACAGTGATTTTGCATCCTGATAATTCCGATCCGCTGGTAAATGTTAATGTTACATATCATGTAGGGTCAGCTCGCGAGGAATACGGGCGTTCGGGCTTTGCGCATTTTTTCGAGCATATGATGTTTCAGGGCTCACAAAATGTTGCAGACGAGGAGCATTTCAAAATTATTACCGAGGCGGGCGGTAATTTAAATGGCTCTACTAACAGTGATATCACTAATTACTATCAAACCGTGCCGGCAAACCAGCTAGAAAAAGTGCTGTGGCTCGAGGCCGATCGCATGGGCTTTTTGCTGCCGGCTGTTACCCAAGAAAAGTTTGAAAATCAGCGCGAGACCGTTAAAAACGAACGTGGGCAACGAATCGACAATCAGCCCTATGGCTTACGCTCAGAGCGTATTGGAGAGGCTTTGTATCCTGTTGGTCACCCGTATTCATGGTCAACTATTGGTTATGTTGAAGATTTAGACCGAGTAGGTCTTGACGACCTCAAAGCCTTTTTTGCGCGGTGGTACGGTCCAAATAATGCCGTTATCACCATTGGCGGCGATATTGATATTGAACAAACCAAGCAATGGATTGAAAAGTATTTCGGCACCATTCCCAGAGGCCCAGAAGTCACAGATGCGCCGAAACAGCCAGCAAAGCTATCTGAAACCCGCTACCTCACGCTAGAAGATAAGGTTCACCTTCCTTTACTGCAAATTACGCTACCCACTGTGTATGCAGGGCATGCTGATGAGGCTCCTCTTGATGTTTTGGCCAATATTCTCGGCGGTGGTAAAACATCCTTGTTGTATAAAAACATGGTGAAAAATGGCTTGGCTGTGCAGGCTTTTGTAGGGCATCCATGCCGTGAGCTCGCGTGTGAATTTCAAATCTTTGCCTTGGCAAATCCTCAGGCGGTGCAAAACTTAAAGCAGCTTAGTGATATTGTACAAAACTCGTTGACCGAATTTGAAACGCGCGGGGTGCAAGACGATGACTTGAACCGCGTTAAGGCTAGCATAGAAACTAGCACCATATTTGGTTTGCAGAGCGTATCAGGCAAGGTCAGGGCACTTGCCAGCAGTGAAACCTTTGAAAATAACCCTGATCGAATTAAGGAAGATATTGAGCGCTACAATGCGGTCAGCAAAGCCGATGTTATGCGCGTGTATCAACAATACGTGAAGCAAAAACCGGCGGTTGTGTTAAGCATCGTTCCCCATGGCGCGGAAGCGCTAGCTGTTGCACCACAGAACTTTGACTTGCCGCCTCGACGCATAACCGAAGCGAGTGAGCCAGATAGCTCGCTGCAAGCATCGCCGGTAAAGGCAGATGATAGCTTTGATCGCAGTAAAATCCCCAATGCAAGCGTCAATAAACCCGTTAGCATTCCTGATTTTTGGCGCAGCGAATTGCCTAACAAACTGCAAGTCGTAGGTATTCAAACCAGCGAAACGCCGACCTTGAGTTTTACCATAAGTATGGAAGGTGGTGTGCTGCTCGATAGCGTGGAAAAACCCGGACTGGCCGCATTTACTGCACAGTTGATGAACGAAAGCACGCAAAATTACAGCACAGAAGACTTCGCCAATGCCTTAGCCCTTCTGGGTAGCTCAATAAGTGTTGATACATCCGGACGCTACACCAATGTATATGTAAGCACGCTGGTGAAAAACGCAGAACAAACGATGGCTCTGTTAGAAGATCGTTTGTTTCGGCCGGCATTCAGCGAGGCGGATTTTATGTTGGCGAAGCAGCGAACCTTACAGGGTTTACAGCAACAGCTTAAAAATCCTTCAGTCTTAGCGTCTAGAGCCAGAGATGCTGTGCTTTACGGCACGCAGACTCGAATAGGTTTGCCCGACAGCGGTACCTTGGCGAGTATCAATGATATTACCCTAGATGACGTGAGAGAGTTTTATGACTCGTTCTATCGGCCTAATCATGCACAAGTGGTCATGGTAGGAGATGCCAGCCAAGAACGTACCCTTGAACTTGTTGGATTTTTAGAGCAATGGGAAGCGCAAGATTACAGCGTTCCAAGTTTTTCCCCTGAAGCATCAAACGACGAGGGTAAAATATTTATCGTAGATAACCCCGGTGCAGTGCAGTCGGTTATTTCGATATTTAAGCAAGCACCAGTGTTTGACCCATATGATGAGTACTTTCAACTTACGCTAGCCAATTACCCCTTAGGGGGCATGTTCAATAGTCGTATTAATTTGAATCTGCGAGAGGATAAAGGCTACACATATGGGGCGCGCAGTGGTTTTGTTGGCGGTAAAAACTTAGGCTATTTCAGCGCTGGAGCCGATGTTTCTGGAGAGTTTACCAAAGCAAGCATCGATGAGTTTTTGTCTGAAATAAATCGCTATCAAGACCAAGGCATGACCGAAGACGAGCTAGCATTTTTGAAAAATGCCTATTCACAATCCGATGCATTGAGCTATGAAACACCAAGACAGAAAGCAGGCTATCTAATTCGGATTCTTTCGCTAAACTTAGACAAAGACTTTGGTGCTAAACAACAAGCTATTATTCAACAGATTACTACTGAAGAGTTAAACGCCTTATCGAAAAAATGGCTAGACAGCACAACGATGGATATTGTAGTGGTGGGAGATGCCGCCAACATAGCGCCTCAACTGAAAGAACTGGGGCGTGAAATTGTTATGCTCGATGTGCCTCGTTAACGAGAACTGTGACATTAATTACGCTCTAGCGTTGCGATAGGGCGTACAACGTATTGGATAGATTTTTTGAGTACATTACCCACAACATTTGAACAGCGCTTAGCGACACTGGCGTCAACCAACATTTGCGCCACCCTAAAAGATATAAAACATGGTGTAGAGAGAGAAACACTCAGAGTCAATCAAAGCGGTGGTCTCGCTGCCGGCTCACATCCTCAAGCGCTCGGCTCAGCGCTAACGCATGACCTAATCACCACCGACTTTTCAGAATCCTTACTTGAGTTTATTACGCCGCCTGAGTCGCATACGGCGACGACCATAGAGCAGCTTATTGATATTCATAAGTTTACATACGACAACATAGGCGACGAATACTTATGGCCTATGAGTATGCCTTGTTTTATAGACGCTCAAACGAATATTCCCATTGCGCGATACGGGAAATCAAATATTGCGAAGATGAAAGAAGTGTACCGAAGCGGCCTGCATAATCGCTATGGCAGCATGATGCAGGTAATTAGTGGTGTACACTTTAATTTTTCACTGCCAGAGAGTTTTTGGCAGCTATGGTGCGACAAGATGCAAATGCCGGCAGACAAAATTGGCATTTCCTCTCAGTATTTCTCACTTGTCCGCCAGTTTAAACGTCTGGCATGGGTAATTCCTTATTTATTCGGTGCGTCGCCCGCTCTATGCGGCTCATTTATAAGCCACAGAAAGGTTCCACATCCTTTTGAAAAAATTGGCCGTGGTACGCTGTTTTTACCGCATGCTACATCGCTGCGTATGAGCGACCTTGGATATACCAGTACAGCACAGTCAAATTTGCGCATCTGCTACAACGATTTATCAACCTATGTCAGTACCCTTCGAGAAGCGATTAATTTGCCGGCAGAGCAATATGCGCACATAAGTGCGGGCGAAAATGGCAAATGGCAGCAGTTGAATAAAAACGTACTGCAAATTGAAAATGAGCTGTATTCACCTATTCGTCCAAAGCAAGTGGCTAACTCGATGGAAAAGCCCACCGACGCACTTGAAGATAGAGGCGTGAGCTATTTGGAAATTCGTTCCTTGGACGTTAACCCGTTCTCGCCGGTGGGCTTAGATGCGCACCAGATTGACTTTTTGGACGTATTTTTATTGTATTGTTTGGCGCTGCCTTCGGTCGATTTTTCAGATGCTGCCAACAAAGAGAATCAGGCGAATTTTGTAGACGTTGTGCTCAAAGGTCGCCAAGCTGATTTGCAACTAAGTAATGCCGGTCAGTCAATTTCGCTCGCAAAATGGGGCGAGACGCTTATGGAAGACCTGATGCAAGTTGCCTCTGTTTTAGATGAGGCTCATGCAAGCAAAAAATTTAGCCAAGCGGTTACAACGCAGGCGCATAAATTTGTCGATGCGTCGCAAACCTTTTCAGGGCGCTGGTTAAATACTCTGCAAGAAAATGAAATAGACAACAGTATTTTAGGTATGGAGCTGGCAAAAGAATATAAAACGTTTATTCAAGAAATGGACTATCGCAATATTTCGAAAGTCGATTTTGAAGAACAGGCAAAAGTATCCATGCTAAAGCAGGCTGACATTGAGGCCAGTGATACTCAGTCTTTTAACGATTTTATTAAAGATTATTTTGGGTCGAGTAAAACGCGATAGAGTCGCATCTTATGCGCTTATGCGCTTACTCACCAAAGGTGAAAATTTAGGCAAAAAAAACCCAGCGAAATCGCTGGGTCAATACACACTTAGGGAAACACATTTAATCTGTACATAAGAGTACGTAAGCTACTAAGAAGTTCAAAAAAATGTCAAAAAAAATCATCTACATAGCGCTAACAATGCTCAGTGTCTTTATTCTAGGGGGCTGCGCCACTACTCAGCCTTCGAGTCGTGAGAATCTGTGTCACATATTTGAAGAAAAGCGTGATTGGTATGATGCCGCAAAGGATATGCGTGACAAATGGGGCGTTCCCATTCATGTGCCTATGGCAATGATGTACCAAGAAAGCTCATTTCGACACGACGCGCTCCCTCCTCGAGATTATGTTTTTTTTGGCTTAATACCCTGGGGGCGAGTGAGCAGTGCTTACGGCTATGCGCAGGCGAAAACGATGACATGGGACGATTACAAGCGCGAGACTAATAGCCGTTTTGCAGACCGCGATGACTTTGATGATGCGATTGATTTTATGGGCTGGTTTATTAGCAAAACTCACACGATAAATCGTATTTCTAAGTGGGATGCGGGTGCTCAGTATCTCAACTATCATGAAGGGTGGGGCGGATACAAACGCAAAACGTATCGACAGAAGCAGTGGCTTGTAAAGGTTGCGCAAAAGGTAGACGCTCGCTCAAAACGCTATGCTGCCCAGCTGAAAACGTGTGAAGACGAGTTAAACAAAGGCTGGTTTATGCGCCTTTTCACTTAATACCTTTCATATATCTGCTGAGATGCTCTTCTGAGCAAGATGGGTAAGTTATTATTCATGCCCCATCGCTTTGCGTGCCATCTCAGCGCTAAATCGTCTAAATATTGATCTGGATTAATAAACAAATGTCTTCGGTTGTTTGAGCGTAAATTTGCTTGATCTAGATCAGCTTAGTTTTCTGACGTTTTGCCACAATATCGTTGTTTTTTAATCAACAAGGCAGGAAACAGTATGTTAGACCTTCTATTATCAGATCCAGTCGCATGGGGTTCAGTGTTCGGTATTTTTGTTGTGGTTGCTATTTGCGCATACTATGTGTATTTGTTTTTACACAATGTTGCCGAAGATAACTAATTAAGCTTTGTGAAGCCGCTAAATGCGCCTGCGTATTAGGGCAGGGGCGCGATAAATTCAATCAGTACAAGTACTGCGCCTTTTCCGCCCCACTCAAGGGGTGCCTGATGAAAGCCAAGTACTTTTGGATGTTGAACTAAATAATTGGGCACTTTTTGTTTGAGCACGCCTCCGCTTACGCCATGTATGACCTGAATGCATTCATAATGTCGGCGCACCGCCTCATCGATAGCCGCTGCAAGCTCAAGCTTTGCCTGTTGAGTGGTTAAGCCGTGTAAATCTAGCTCAAGTTCGGGCACAATTTCACCGCGTCGAATGCGTTTAATACCTTGTTCAGCCTCGCTTGTTTTACGCGCAAATTTCAAGGCTTTGCTAGGGTCAAAATAGGCTTCAAAGCCATCAGAAAACTCAAAGCTAGCTGCTCGGCGCTTACCTTCTTTACTCGTTTTTACCGCTGGGCGTTTGTTCAAGGCGCGCTTCTCTTTTGGGTCTTGCACATATTGAGTGTGCTGCACGGGCTTGGCGTCGGCAAACATCTCGCTAAAATTTAGGTCTTGGGCTAACTTTGAGACTTTTTTATCCATCTTTTTAAATTATCAGCGAAATTCCGGTAAATAATGCGTATTATATTGCCACAAATACACGGCAAACGCATACACCGTTTCAGGTGTTGCCAATGACATTCTGGCAAGCTAGCAAACATGCAAACACACGATCACAACAGCGATACACACAATTTGCTCACGATTGGTGATTGGATTCGCTTTACCATAAGCGAATGTCATCGAAACGATATTTTTTTAGGTCACGGAACCGATAACATCTGGGATGAAGCTGAGCATTTAGTGTTTCAAGCCTTAGACATCCCTTTGATGCTTGGCCAAGCGCAAAAGAGCGTGGTGTATCAAAGCCGATTGATACAAGATGAAATTGATAAGCTCGATACGTGGGTGCGCCTGCGCGCGCAGCATGCTAAGCCTTTGCCTTACATCAGCAATATTGCTTGGTTTGCGCAGATGCCGTTTTATGTGGATGAGCGAGTGCTTATACCTCGCTCTCCATTTGCTGAGCTGATCAATAAACGTTTTGCACCCTTTGTATCTAAGCACTTCAGCCCGACCCATATCCTTGATATGTGCACCGGCAGTGGCTGTATCGCTATTATCTTGGCCAAAGCGTTTGAAGATGCCGCGGTAGATGCAGTCGATATCGACATGGACGCCCTTGAAGTCGCCTCGATTAATATTGCAAACTATCAGTTAGAAGAGCGTGTTTACCCCATATCGTCTGACGTTTACACTGAGCTTAAGGGCCAGCAATACGATTTAATTATTGCCAATCCGCCTTATGTAGATGCCCAAGATATGGCTGATTTGCCTCAGGAATATCATCACGAGCCCGAACATGCATTGGCGTCTGGCGCCGATGGTTTAGACCTCACCATGAAAATTGTTTCACACGCTATAGAGCATCTTCGTGATGACGGATGGCTATTTGTTGAAGTGGGTAATAGCGAAGTGAACTTTGCCGAGCGTTTTAACGGATTACAGGTTACGTGGTGCGAATTGGAACAAGGCGGTAGCGGCATTTTTGCCGTGAGTAAAGCGCAGTTGATTGCGCAGCAAGATATATTGGACGAATTGGAGTAAGCGTTAGGATGTCAGGAAATACCTTCGGAAAAATTTTTACCGTAAGCACGTTTGGAGAGAGCCATGGACTCGCCATCGGCGGTGTGGTGGACGGCTGTCCTCCCGGCCTTGAGCTATGTGAAGATGACTTGCAGGGCGACTTAGACCGACGCAAGCCTGGAACGTCACGCTATACCACCGCACGGCGCGAAGAAGACGAAGTAAAAATTTTATCAGGCGTATTTGAAGGTAAAACAACGGGCACCAGCATTGGCCTGCTTATCAATAACACCGACCAACGCAGCCAAGATTATTCAAAAATTAAGGATGCCTTTAGGCCCGGACACGCAGACTATACTTACCAGCAAAAATTTGGGTTTCGGGATTACCGCGGCGGTGGCCGGTCTTCTGCGCGAGAGACGGCTGTGCGCGTTGCCGCCGGCGGCATTGCGAAGAAGTATTTAAAACAAATCTATGGTATTGAGGTGCGCGGTTATTTGTCGCAACTTGGGCCAATTGCGATTGATTGTGTTGACCATAGCGTGACTAATACCAACCCGTTTTTCTGCCCTGATGAAACTAAGCTAGAGGCGCTAGATGCCTATATGCGAGATTTGAAGAAAGAGGGTAACTCTATTGGTGCGAAAGTGAGCGTGTCGGCAGTCAATGTGCCAGTTGGCTTAGGCGAGCCAGTGTTTGACCGACTAGACGCAGAGATTGCCCACGCCATGATGGGTATCAATGCAGTAAAAGGCGTTGAGTTAGGCGATGGGTTTGATGTGGTCACTCAAAAAGGCACTGATCATCGCGACCAGATGTCGCCTGAGGGTTTCCATAGCAACCACAGCGGTGGTGTATTGGGCGGTATATCTACCGGACAAGAAATTCTAGTGCACATGGCCCTTAAACCCACCTCGAGTATCTCTATATCGGGCGAAACTATTGACGCAGACGGAAAGTCTGCAGACATCATTACCAAAGGCCGACACGACCCATGCGTGGGCATTAGAGCCGTGCCTATTGCCGAAGCTATGCTTGCCTTGGTATTGATGGACCACTTGTTGCGTCATCGCGCACAAAACGCCGGGATTGTTTCACCAACACCGGTTATACCTGCTCAGCGCTAGCTGACGTGTATTTGTCATGGTTTGCCGATAGAGCAAACACACAAATCGATGAGCGCCGCAATCGTGTATTGCTGGCGCTTATATATATTTTTCATTTTGGTCAGCTTGGCGTATTCATTCCTTATGTTGGTATTTATCTTGATGCCAAAGGCTTTTCATCTGCCCAAATCGGCACCCTGTTGGCGGTGGTTTCACTCTCTCGTATTGTTGGCCCAAATATGTGGGCGCACTTCGCCGATAAAACCGGTCAGGTAGGCGAGGTACTTAGACTCGGCTGTTTGCTTGCCTTTTTGAGTTTTTCGAGCATTTTATGGGTAGAAGGATTTATAGGTATCACCATAGCGTTTGCCAGTATGATGATGTTTTGGACAGCCGTGCTGCCGCAGTTGGAGGTGATTACATCGCATGCTACGGAGCGCTCAAAGGGTGGCTACGGGGCGATACGGCTTTGGGGCAGCATAGGATTTATTGCCTGCACACTCGTAGTAGGGTGGTTGTTAGATAATTTTTCCGCGCAGGTAATCGTGTATGCGTCAATTGTGATGCTGCTGGGCCTATTCATAAGCTCTTTATTAGTGGTATCAAGAGCACAACAAACGGTCACTGACACCAAGACTCAGGATCACGCTTTAGATGCTCACAGCAAGATGAAGATTTGGTCTTTTGGCTTTATTGTTTTTTTACTTGGCAATACCTTTTTGCAAGTTAGTTTTGGTAGCTTCTATAATTTTTTCACGCTGTATATGCGCGCCCTTGATTATTCAGGCATGCAAACCGGTGTTTTTATTGGCTTAGGTGTGGCTGCCGAGGTAATTATTTTTATCTACGCTATGCGTTTAATTAAGCGATTTGGTGTAAAAAGCCTGCTAGTGTTTAGCGTGTTTTTTACCGCTTTACGCTGGGCCTTATTAGCGGTCTTTGCCGAACATACGAGCATTATTGTCTTCACGCAATTGATTCACGCCTTAAGCTTTGGCTTAACCCACGCTGCATCGGTTTATTATTTACAGCAAACCTTTCCTAAAGCGTTTCAAAGTAGAGCACAGGCCTTGTATGTAAGTATTGCCTTTGGGATAGGCGGGGCCTCGGGGAGTTATTTGTCTGGTTTGATGTGGGCGCAAGGAGAGGGCGCATTGGTGAGCTTTGCATTTGCCGCGCTTATAGCCTTTGCTTCAGGTATATGCATGCTGGCCTTGCCCAATCGCGCCTAAACTAAGCATCTAAACCAAGTATGTTTAAACGAAACATCTAGATTCAGTGTCTAAATAAGCGCTCATCAAAATATAAGACGCACACGCGACTACTTTGCTTCGCCCAAATGTTCTGAAAGAAAGGTTTCTAGCGCCTCATAAACAGGACGAGAATGGTCTGAATAATAAAAAATATTATGACCTGCATCTTCTATGCCGACAAATTTGAAATTTTTATTGTGCGCTTCAAGAGCGTCCTGCATTAATTCAGCTTGTTCATAGGGTACCACTGAATCTTCCTCACCGTGAACCAGCAAAATGGGCGTGTTAATACGCTGTGCGTTCAGCGCAGGAGAGCTTGCTTGCAGCATCACTGCATCGGTTTGTGGATCACCAATGGTATCTTTTACGTAGCTTGTTAATATTGCGTTGCCTTCAAATTTGTCTAAATCGAATTCGATCTGTTCGGGTAAATGCGTCACACCATTAATGCTCGCGGCACAGGCATAAAGTGACGGTGTTTTAATCGTGCCCATTAAGGCGGCATATCCGCCGTAAGATGCGCCTACAATGCACACTTTGTTTGGATTTATTAAGCGCTCTTTTTCTAAAAATGCAACTGCATCTTCTAAATCCTCTTGCATTCTTAAACCCCACTGCTTATGGCCCGCTTTTTCAAACGCTTTTCCGTAGCCAGTTGAGCCCCTAAAGTTAGGTTTAATTACAATATATCCTCGAGTGGATAAAAACTGAGTAAGGTCATCGTAATTGAGTGAATCCCTCGCCTGCGGACCGCCGTGCGGCATGATGATTAGCGGCAATGGTGCAGAGAAGTCAAAACCGCTAGGCGCATATAAATAGGCAGTAATGCTTGCTTTGTCACGTGTGAGATATTGAATTTTATAGGCATCTGCCAGTTGATCTCTCGGTAAGCTACTGTAGGGGTAGTTAAAACGAGTAATCGCATCTTCTTTTATATCGTAGGTAAAGTAGGTGACCGGATTAGATGCACCCCAAGATTTTATGACGGCATAAGACTGATTTTTAGCGATATTGCTAAAGCGAAAGTTTTCATCTTGAAAATACTTTGCCGCCTTTGCGTAAATGTTTTGGCTTTCTTGGTTAAAATAGACGGAGCGGTAAACATCAGTCAGAGTAGTATAGCCAATAACTTCATTGTCCATCCCTGAGGTAATCACTCCAACTATATCGGTGTTTTCCAGCGATACCAGCACGCTTTTTTCACCGTCTTTTACCTGAATTAGCTCATGAAACCCCGTGTCTTCATTAAGCTTTCTATACACAAGGTAGCCGTCTTTGAGGCCCGCTAAGTCTTCTAACTCAATTTTATTTTTGCTTCTATCGTCGTCGTCAAAGTAAAGGGTGTCAACACTGACCCACTCATCGCTTTCTTTTGTGTATTTCAAAATTTCGAGAGTTTTTGAAATGCGTCGATAGTCATAGCGATATAATAGCTGGCGTTTTATATCGTTAGTAAAAGCGACGGTAAATCTTCCGCCGGTAACAACGCGGTCAGATTCTCCTGAGTTGATATTGACTTTGTAAAGCGTCATACGGTCTCTGCGCCATGCAGACATCAGTATGTGCTCAGGGTCGTCGGGCAATATATGGGTGATATTTGCAAGGTTAACATTCCCTTTAACATTGCGGTCGTCGTTCATCAGCGATACCAGACCCTCACCATCGATGTCAGTGGCAACGATGCGGCCAAACATAAAGTAGTCGTCGATATCAAAGTCATCCTTGCGTTTAGCATCGCGGCGTACTTGCGCAGTTTTATAAGGTACTAAGAGTTTTACTAGGAGACGATTATCGTTAGCCCAGCTTACGCTATAAGGTCGTATGATGTCGTCACCAAAGCGATGAATGACTTTAGATTTTTGGATATCGAAAATGACCACCGCTCGCTGTTTATCATAGTTCCAAACCGACGCAACGTACTTACCGTTGGGCGATAATTTGGCGGTGAGCATATCGGGCGGAGCATGAAAATCATCAACACTTAAGTCGTATGATGAAGCAAAAACAGGCGTGTTAAGTAGTGCCAAAGACAAGAGCGTAAGGCAGCATAAGCGTATACAAAGTGGTTTATACATGAGCATCCATTCTCAAATTTTTTTTAATGGTAAGAGATAAGAGCCTTTCAGGCAATGCTCAGCGCTTTTATTTACTAAAATTAGTTAAAATATATATGTGTTTATTAAGTTTAAAAAACTTAATAAACCCGCATAAAAAAACCCAGCACTGCTGGGTTTTTAGTCATTTACTGTAGAGCTAGCACTTAGGCAAAGTTGCTTGAAGCAAAATCCCAGTTAGCTAAAGCCCAGAAACCTTCTAAATAGTTTGGACGAACGTTACGATAGTCTATGTAGTAAGCGTGTTCCCACAAATCAACCGTTAGTAGAGGCGTTACACCGTCTTCGGTAATTGGCGTACCAGCGTTGCTAGTATTCACAATATCTAAGCTGCCGTCGGCTGTTTTTACTAACCAAGTCCAGCTTGAGCCAAAGTTGTTTACGGCTTTATCGTTAAAGGCCGACTTGAAGTCTGCAAACGAACCCCACTTAGCGTTGATTGCATCTGCAAGCGCACCCGTTGGTTCGCCACCGCCATTAGGGCTTAAGCTGTGCCAATAAAAGGTGTGATTCCAAATTTGAGCAGCGTTGTTAAACACGCCACCGTCACTGTTTTTTACGATTTCTTCTAAAGACTTTTCGGCAAGGTCAGTGCCCTCAATTAAACCGTTAAGCTTAGTTACGTACGTTGCGTGATGCTTGCCGTAGTGAAAATCTAATGTTTCTGCAGAAATATGCGGCTCGAGCGCGTTTTTTTCATACGGAAGAGCGGGTAATTCAAAAGCCATGTGTAGTCTCCATTGTGTTATGAGTATGTATTGCCTGCATGAGCTATATCTAAGGTCAAACGCTAGGTTTTAAACCCTTTGGCCGTAAAAACTTAAATAACTTGATCAGTGTGCTTCTTTATTTCGTAAATTAAGGCAAACAAGATCACACTTATTTATATTCATTGAATAAAATAAGGCTAGACAGCGCTTGATATTGGGCGCATTCACCCATACCCTTTAGCCAGTCTCATTGAAAACGGTTGTACTATGGAAACTATTGATAAAATCAAAGAACAAATAAGCGAAAATCCCATCCTTTTATATATGAAAGGTTCGCCTAAACTTCCGAGCTGCGGCTTTTCAGCGCAAGCCACTCAGGCGCTTATGTCATGCGGGGAACAATTTGCCTACGTAGACATACTACAAAATCCTGATATTCGTGCTGAGCTGCCAAAATATGCTGATTGGCCGACTTTTCCGCAGTTGTGGGTAAAAGGTGAGTTGATTGGTGGTTGCGACATTATTTTGGAAATGTTTCAACAAGGCGAGCTGCAAACGCTGATCAAAGAGGCGGCAGGCAGTTCAGATACGCCCGCGGCGGACGCATAGCGTTCTTTTCCGTAGACTGATAGCGCAGAACGATAGCGCCTAACGGATATCTTAGAGAGCGCCAGTCGCAAAGTAATACACAGAAACGTCGAGATTTAGAGCTTGCTCAAATCTCGACGTTTTTTTATTTAAGTATTAAAATTTTAGGTTTAACAGCACAAGTTATTGGCCTTCTAAGCTATACACGCACATGACCCATAAGTGAAATCCCCAAAAGTAAAATACCCAAAACGCAAAAGTAAAAGAACCAAATGTAAAAGACACCTAAGCCGTCTTAAAGTATTTCAGAAGCGATATTTAAAGTTATTTGTGAACGGTAAATTTGAAGAGTAATGTTGAGGGGGAATTTTGAGGGGTTATTTTGAGCGTTTTTATGAAGGGTAGTTACGAAGGTAGCTGCGTAGAATATGTCTCAAGCTTATTCGTGAAATTGAAGTTAGTGTTCTTGTTGATGCATTTAAGTGGTTTTAGGGTTGGGTTGATGTTCTTGAATAAACTATATCAACCCACGTCTTTGAATAAACTATCGTCAATAATAGTTTGATCAATAATTGATACAGCCATATCGACACATGCTCCGCACTGTGAGCCTACGCCTAGCTGCTTTTTCAAATCTCGGATATTGCCGACGCTGTCTTCGCGTACCGCTCGCTCAATTTGCTTATCGGTTATGCCGTAGCACATACATACAAACATAACTCTCCTCAATCATCTTAATAACACTGCAAATGATAATAGTTGTTATTTAGATTAAAGGCAAGTGAGTTTATGCATATTTATTGATCAATGGCCTCAAAATAAGGCTAAGTAATTGATATTACTATTGATTAACCTTATTCAGATATGAGCTTAATTATCTTCGTCTTTACTCAAGGGCCAGCCACCAAGCTGCCGGTAGCGATTAAGCATAAAACAAAATAACTCTGCAGTTTTTTGTGTGTCGTACAGAGCGCTATGGGCTTGCGACTGTTGAAATTCGATGTTGGCAGCTTCGCATGCTTTTACCAGCACTGTTTGTCCTAAGCACAGCGCGGCTAACGACGTAGTATCAAACGAAACAAAGGGATGGAAAGGACTGCGTTTAATGTTTGTGCGTGCAAGTGCAGCGTTTACAAAACTTTGATCGAATGTTGCATTATGCGCAACGATGACGCTTCTCTGGCAATCTGCCTCTTTTTGCGCTTTTCGAACCGTTTTACACAGGTCTTTAAAAACTTCTTCTTCTGTTTTTGCTCCGCGCAGGGCGCAAAAGGGGTCTATCCCGTTAAACTCAATGGCGGCCTTTTCGATATTAGCGCCTTCAAACGGCGCAACATGTTCATGAAAAATAGTATGTTGCTCAAACTCTCCTTCGGCGTTCATCCGCAAAGTAATGGCAGCAATTTCTAAAATGGCATCGGTATTGGCATTAAATCCAGCGGTTTCTAGGTCGATAACTACCGGAAAGTAACCGCGAAAACGTTCTGCTAGCGTTGAAACTGTTTGGCTCATGTGTTCCTTAATAAAAGCGATGAGAGAGGCCTGCAACATAGCGGCTTCATAATTTAATGTCTTACGGCGTGCTTATATTTCTGCCGCTATTGTTTATAGTCATTAGTATGCCGAACTTCCATCTTGGTTGCTAAACCTTTCGCCACATAAGCCGATAATCACAACATAGAACACTGACAATTTAGGCCAACAAAATGCAGCAAACCGACGCACCCGTACCGGGAATAAAAAAGCAAGTAGCCATGAGAGCCTTGCGTGTTAGCCCGGTAATTGCTGTTTTAATAGCACTGTTTGTATCACTTCTGTGGATGCCAAACGCAGCAGCGAATATGCGCCACTACAAGGTAGATGTAGAATCATCTGAGTGGAGTTTGTCATCGCAGACGCGTTTGAAGTGTGAGTTGAGTCATCAAATTCCCGGTTATGGTACAGCGTCGTTTATCACAGAAGCTTCTAAACAGCTTAATATGGAATTTTACCTAGATATGCTGCGATTGCCCGGTCGCTACGATTCTGCTGTTGTGTATTCAATGCCACCGAGCTGGATGCCTGGCGTCAGTAAACGACAGATAGGCCGCATGGACTTGCGTAAACAATACGACGGCGATTTACCCTCTGATTCTGCATGGCAAATGCTTACAGAGCTTGAAAAGGGTTTTTGGCCCACTATTCACTACCAAGATTGGCTTAATCCCAATGACGCGGTGGCGGTATCCTTAAATGCCGGTCAGTTCCAAGCCTCGTATTATGATTTTAGTCGCTGCATTTCAAACTTGTTACCCTATAGTTTTGAAGACATTGAGTACACTGTGCTCGCATACAAGAAAAACAGCGCCGACCTTACCAAGTACTCACAACGACGTCTCGATATGATTGGTGAGTATCTTAAAGAAGACCTCGACTTAGAGCTTGTGTTACTCGACGGTTATACCGATAGTTATGGCGGCTCTTGGAACAATGAGCAACTCTCAATTCGCCGCGCCAATGAAGTAAAAAACTATTTTACCGCACTGGGCGTTGATACTGACAGAATTGAAATAACCGGTCATGGTGAAAAACGACATGTGTCGCCAAATGATACTCGCTTAGATAGAGCAAAAAACCGTAGGGTAGTGGTGCGTTTGTCTAAGGGCTAGGCGAGTTTTTGTTGTGCATATAAGGCATTACCTGATCGGTAAACAGCCCGTTGATGCCTAGCGCTTTAAGCCGTTTAAACGCGCGTATTGCCTCTTCCTTGTCGCTATAAAGGTCAGCTCTGTACGTATAAGGATGCACCACCAACCCTAGTGTTTGCGCGTTTTTGATTAAGTCAGTGGGCGTATTGGTTTTTTCATCTATCAGATGCGGTATCCACGGGCCAATGCCGTTGGCGTATTGCGCTACTTTATCAAGACCTTGGACGGTTTTAAGCAAATCGTAGTCGGTATTAGACTCATTCCAATCGTTTTCAGCAATTAATTGCACCAGTTTAACCTTGCTTTTATATTCAAACCGGATGCGTTTAAGTGCTTCAGGCTCAAAGCTCTGCACATAAATATTAGCACTGGCGCTATTAAGGTCGAGGTCGTTTAGCGCTTGCATGAATAGCGCGGTAATGTCGATGCCTTGCGATGTATGCCAGCTCGGCGCTTTTATCTCAGGATATACCCCTACATTTTTGCCAAAGGCGCGGTTGAGTTGCCTGATGACTTCAACATGTTCTTGAAAAGTCGCTACGGTAAAATGTGCTTTTCCGTTGTAGCGATTTGGGTATACGAGGGTATTATCGGTATGTTCACGCTCGTGAATACTCAGCGTTCTTAGCTCGTTCAAACTAAAGTCAATCGCATAAAAACGCCCGTCGTCTCGCGCGCGTGACGGAAACATTTGCTCCACATTGGTCACCGTCTCAAGATGAATGTCGTGCAGTACTATTAACTGCTTGTCTTTGGTCGCGACCAAATCTTGCTCGATATAGTCAGCGCCTTGCATAAAACTCAACACTAGCGCCTCTTTAGTATGCTCGGGTAAGAAACCTGACGCACCGCGATGCGCAATAATGTCGATGGCCTTTGCAACGCCAGAAAACGACAGCAAGACGAGCAAAAAACATGTAGATATAAACAATTTCACAAAAACTCCCTAACTCTATAGGTAACTAAGATGCGCTAGCATAAATCAATAACGAATGGCTCATTACATGATACTAAGTGAATGTGTTGATTATGTGACGATTGATTTATACTGTCGAAATAAAGGTGCGTTTTGTGCCTGATTCGAATTTTAAGGAAAAACATTGGCAGTCCATTGGTTCCCGGGGCATATGCACAAAGCATTGCTCGAAATAAAACAAAGCTTATCGCAAGTAGATGTGCTGATTGAAGTGCTCGATGCTCGTATTCCTTATTCTAGCGAAAATCCGGAAATTGCGAAGTTGCGTGGTGATAAGCCGTGTTTGAAAATCTTAAACAAGAGCGATTTAGCTGACCCGGAGATGACCGAAAAATGGCAGACTCATCTTGAAAAAGATGCTGGCGTAAAAACCTTTACCAATTCTACCGACAACCCAGCAAAGACCAAACAAATCATCGATATGATACGGGCAACCTGTGCCCAAAAAGATGCGTCTATTCGCTCAATCAACGCCATGATTATTGGCATACCCAATGTGGGAAAGTCTACCTTAATAAATATACTGGCACAGCGGACTATCGCGAAAACTGGTAATGAGCCAGCGGTAACCAAAAATCAGCAGCGAATCAATTTGGGGAGCGGTATTGTATTACTCGATACCCCAGGCGTGCTTTGGCCTAAATTAGAAAACCCTAACACCGGCTATCGGCTTGCTGCATCTGGCGCGGTAAAAGACACGGCGATGGAATATGATGATGTGGGTTTTTTTACGGCTGATTTTTTGATTAAAGCATATCCTGATTTGATGAAAGACCGCTTTAAATTAGACAGCCTACCGGATACTGAATTGGCTTTTTTGGAGCTTGCCGCAGCTAAACGCGGGGCTTTGATGGCGGGCGGCAGGGTAAATTTGCATAAAATTTGTGAGGTGTTAATTAATGAATTAAGAAGTGGTAAATTGGGTCGCATCACCCTTGAATCCCCTGAAATGTTAATACAAGAAAAAATTGAAATGGCCGAATTAGCCGCGAAAAAAATAGCAGATAAACAAAAGCGAAAACAAAAATTCAAAGACGGCTCACTCACCCCCGATAAAAAAGACCGTAAGGAAGTGCGCGAACAAAAACGCGCTGAACAAAGTCAGCGCATGAAAAAGAAGCGTTAGATTTAATGTTTTTGCGATGCGTGTTCGATGTGCATCTTAACTTTATGCTCCCAACTTATGGCTCTTAACGTCAGGCTTTTAACTAATTGCCCTTAATAATATCGCAGGTCTTCTGCCTTACCTCTGAACGCATAATAGGTAAACGCAGTGTATAAAAAGATAATTGGTATAACGATAATCGCACCAATCAATATTATTCTTAGACTTTCTGGTGAGCTTGCGGCTTCGAACATCGTGAGCTGCCCCGGCACTACGTAGGGGTAAAAGCTCACCACCAAACCAGCAAAACAAGATACAAAGACAACAATAGTAATTAAGAACGGTAGCCAATTACCCGCATCGCCAGCTAAAGGCAGCCGTTTAAGCACTTGATAGCCTATGACAAGCATACTGAAGCAAACAAGCGGTATGGCTGCGTACAAAATCGCCCATGGTGAGTCTATCCAAATCTGTTGCACGCTCGGGTTGACTAAGGGGTTAATCAAGCAAACTGCCAAAATCCCGCCAAAGGTAAACACGCCATATTTTTTAGCTTGTTTGATGGCATACAATTGCAAATCGCCGCTTGTTTTCATGATTAAAAAGCAATTGCCAATTAGGGCATAGGCTGCGCTTACGCACACGCCAGAGAATATGGCGAATGTGACGCTCGCTAATGTGTACTCTAAACCCATTATGTATAAACCCAACATAAAGCCCTGACTGAAGGTTGAAATAAGCGAGCCTGTTTTAAATACATAGTCCCAATATCGTTGTCTTTTTTGTTTTACTT
Source organism: Glaciecola siphonariae (assembly GCF_042652645.1). Lineage (NCBI taxonomy): Bacteria > Pseudomonadati > Pseudomonadota > Gammaproteobacteria > Alteromonadales > Alteromonadaceae > Glaciecola > Glaciecola siphonariae. The sequence goes on along the minus strand of NZ_JBHSGU010000002.1, from coordinate 1,164,190 downwards.
TGGCTCTAAAGTCAAAGGCAACGCCTCTTAAAATTAAACCAATGAGTAAAACAGATGTGGGTATGTACAATTGGTACAAAATCGCGCTGTGTGCGGCGGGAAACGCCACTAGCAATAAGCCAATTGAGAGTACTAGCCATGTCTCGTTTGCGTCCCAAAACGGGCCGATTGCGGCAATCGATTTATCTCGCCATTGTAGGTTATGCATAGGTAAGCAAATGCCAATGCCTAAGTCGTAACCGTCTAAAATGGCGTAGAGCAAAAGTGAAAAACAAGTTAGGCCAGCGAAGATAAAGGCTAGGGTGTTGGCGTCTAAATAGTGCATGTTAATAAGCCTCTTGTTGTTTGTTGATGTGTGCTTTTTGCTGGTTTCTTATATTTGCATCGCTGTTTGAATCGGCGCATGCTTTGGTATCAGGCAAACCTGGCACTTGTAAGTCGTACTCTTCAACCAATACTGACTTACGCGCGAGCAAAAATATGGTTTTGATATAGGCGATTAACAGCACGATATACACGCTCAAGTACATCACGAATGTAAACATAACGTTTTCGCTAGCAATGGTCGTTACCGCATCGGCGGTTTTAAGCACGCCGCTGACTAAATATGGCTGGCGCCCAATTTCAGTCACATACCATCCAGCTAGGGTGGCTATCCAACCTGAAAAGGTCATGCCCATCAGTACTCTAAGCTGAAGTTTACTTAGCTTGTTTTTGCGTTTAAGTGAAATACTGCACCACCAAGCCACAACAATCATCAGCATGCCTAGGCCAACCATCACTCTAAAGCTATAAAATACCGGTGCAACGGGCGGGTGGGCACCTTCAAATTCATTAATGCCTTTGAGTTCGCCCTTAGGATCATGCGTTAAAATAAGCGAAGCTAAGTAAGGAATGCTAATTTCATACTTATTACTTTTAGTCTCTTCATCGGGAATAGCAAACAGGATGAGAGGAACAGATTCTGATGTTTCCCACAAACCTTCCATTGCTGCTACTTTTTGTGGTTGTTGCTTTAGTGTGTTTAAGCCATGCAAGTCACCAATAAATGCCTGAGTAGGTGCTAATAAAGCCGCGCTAAACAAAGCCGTTTTTAAGGTGACTTTAGGCGCTTTTTTATTGTCGCCGCGGTAAATACGGTAGGCAGAAATCCCCGCAACTAAAAAGCAAACGGTCAAGGCAGAGGCCATCAGCATATGCGTAAAGCGATACGGGAAAGAGGGATTAAAGATAATCGCAGACCAATCGTTAGCGTGCACTACACCATCGATAAGCTCGTAACCTGCAGGTGTTTGCATCCAAGAGTTAAGCACTAAAATCCAAAAGGCCGACATAGTCGTGCCAAAGGCAACTAAAAAAGTGGCGGTGGTATGCATCCAGCCGGGTACTCGGGTAAAGCCAAATAGCATAATGCCAAGCATAGTAGCTTCTAAAAAGAAGGCGGTAAGCACTTCATAGGCGAGTAGCGGGCCTGCTATGTTGCCCACACTTTCCATAAAGCCGGGCCAATTAGTGCCAAATTGAAACGACATGGTAATACCGCTCACCACGCCTAAGGCAAATGTAAGCGCAAATACCTTTACCCAAAAGCGATAGGCACGCATCCATACCGGATGTTTTGATATGTCGTAGCGTACTTTGAAATAAAACAGCAGCCATCCCAAAGCAATAGTGATGGTAGGAAAGAGAATATGAAAGCTAATATTCGCTGCAAATTGCAACCTTGATAGCATAAGTACATCCAACATAATTTACCTCGACCATAATTACTAATTTAAAAACCGGTCAAACTCAGGTGTTATGCTTTCGCTATTTTTATTGTTGTTAACAAGGGAGTTTTCATCAAAATGCATTTGTGTGAAATGCTTTTTCATCAAAACGCGTTGCCTCGTTATTGTCGTATTTATTTTCTCGTCATTCTCGAGCAGTCGAAAATCTGGTGGATGTTTCCGGAGATTCCGGCCTTCGCCGGAAAGACGTCTAGTTAGCCTTTTTACCACCAATCTTCTGCTTTAAATCAATAACCTTACTCACGCCGGCACCTAGCTTCATTAATCCATTCAATTGTTCAGGACTTAAAGACTGCAAACTCTGTGTCCACTTCGTAATGTTCTCAAGCAGATCGTGTATTTCTTGGATACGAGCTTGTGCGTACTCTTCCTCTTTATTACCCGGAGAGTCCATCAGGCTATCGCGTAACAAACTCATAGTTGGGTCGATTTCGCGCTTGCGGCGCTCTTCAAACACTTTGTTTGCCATGTCCCAAATGGAGCCCTTAGTATGGTAATAGTCTTTGCGATCTCCGGGTTTATGAACAGTGCCGACGAGTTGCCAAGAATTAAGCTCTTTCAGCCCCATCGACACATTACCTCTTGATATACCAAGGGTTTCAGCAATTTCATTGGCACAAAGGGGATATTCTTTTAACACCAAGAGCGCATAAATTTGCCCGACGGTGCGGTTAAAACCCCATCGGCTACCCATTTCACCAAAGTGATAAACAAAGCTCTCTAGCATGGGAGTCATTTTTCTGTTCATATCAGCTTACCCTATGATGAAATGCGCATTTATTAATATTGAACATTCTAAACATTCAGAAATTATTGAAAGTTTATATCAGATATTGATCTAGGTCAACAATTCGTTTGAGATTTAACTTTATGTGCCAGGCAATAGCCTGTGATTTTCAAGTTACTCGAAGGGTATTGATATTTTAGGTGACGTGGAAGTTTGCCTGAATTTAAGGCTCCAATAACGCTTTATGAGCGTTATGGCGTGACTGCAGCGAGTGTAATAGGTTTGATAGGCAGTTAACGCTTCAATAGTGGGTGACGCGCAGCAGCATGCCAGCGCTGCCAATTGATTGACTTGGTAGCTTCTGCTCTAGAGTTAATTTGACCTTTTATAGTTCGACAGTTTTGATAACGCCTCACTTCGGTTATGCTGAATTATCGATTCCATTTTCCCTCCAGTAGCATAGACATTCGAGCCCACAAATGCCATTTCACCAACTTCTGGTATCCATTCAAAAAATCTTACTTCGTTCTCAGAAAGGTCTAGGGCTAAAATCACATCATCACCGATTTCAGTAATGCCTTTGCAAAAACATACTTTGTGATTACCGGCTGGAACCTCTATTCGAATAAACCCTTGTTGTTTTAAACAACCTACTTTTTCTTCATTCACTTCGACATTCGGGCAATAAGCACCGCCTACAAAACTACTATCACGCATCAGATAAATAACGGCATTACCAGCTGCAGGCTCGACTAAGTTTTGAAACGGCTGTCCTCTCGCTGCGCAGGCACTTAAGATAAACGAAAGTAAAACAATTAAAAACTTTGAATAATTCATATCATTCCCTAGAAAAACTAGCGCCAATTTAACGAGTTATCAGATTATGACGTGGCTCTTGCGAGTGCAAGTAGTATTACATGAGCTGATAATCTCTGAGCAACGTTTTGCTATGCGCAAATTGCTACATCTGATGCATCTTGCTACATTGCACAATAATTTGTTGGAGTTTTGTTATGGCAACTGCAAGCATAAGGCTAGATCAAGAATTGGTAGAAAAAGCCACTATCATGGGGAAAGCATTAAATCGCACAACACCAAAGCAGATTGAACATTGGGCTAAGATCGGTGAAATGATGGAAGATAACCCAGACCTACCCTATGAATTTGTGAAACAAGCAATCATCTCTAAAGCTGAGAAAGAAGCGGGTAAGTTGGAGCCATACAGCTTTGGCTAAAATTATTACCGTTTTACAAACGCAAAATTTTAAAAAAGCAGTTAAAAAACTGCACAAAAATCAAAAATTCGATTTAGACAAAGCAGTAAAAGCAATCATGGAAGATCCCTTACTTGGAGAGCAGAAGAGGGGAGATTTGTCGTTTCTACGCGTGCACAAGTTTAAAATGGTCAAGCAACTGACAGTGCTCGAATATAGCCATGAAAATGGAACTGTGGTGCTAGAGCTGTTCGCGCTTGGATCGCATGAAAATTTTTATCGCGATGTGAAAAAAATCTTCTGAATCTTTGCGCATAAACATAATGACTCCCTCTGAAAGTGCTAGCCAACCTATTTTTTCTTGGGTTAGCAATCAGCCAGAGCCATAATTAGTTTGTTAAATGACTAAAACAAATAGGTGACTAGCATGAGCAAACATAACATAGTTTTTATTGGATTGGATGCCCACAAAGAGTTTTACGAAGTAGCATACTGCAAGAAGCAACGCGGAGCTGAAGTAGTCCATTTAGGACGGATCAAGTCAACCAAAATGAGTCTAAAGAAGCTTGTTCGTCAGTTTGAATCGAAATACCCTAACGCAACCTTACATTCGTTTATGAGGCTGGTCCTTGCGGTTATTGGATCTACAGACTTATTACCAGCCTTGATCATTGCTGTTATGTAGTCGCGCCCTCCCTTATCCCTAAAAAAGCTGGTGAGCGCGTTAAAACTGATAAGCGTGATGCGATTAAATTAGCAAAGCTATTAAAATCTGAAGACCTAACACCTATCTATGTGCCTGAATCAGAAGATGAAGCTATTCGTGATTTATCACGTGCACGATAAGTCGCTATGAAAGACCTAAAAGATGCAAAAGACCAACTCAAAGCTATTTTGCTTCGTAATAATATTCGCTATCCAGGCACCGATAACTGGTCAGCAAAACACCTACGCTGGTTAGCTGAATTAGTCTTGCCCCATCCTTCTCAACAATTTGTCTTGCAAGAATATATACATACTATTGAAGAGCGAGTAAAACGCCACGAACGTATTGAAAATGAATTAACACACCATGTCAGGCAATGGCGATACTACCCTGTGGTAAAGGCATTACAGGCGATGAGAGGTATCCGATTGACCATTGCGGTTGGTGTGGTTGCCGAGCTAGGCGACCTCACCCGCTTTGACCATCCGCGTAAACTGATGAGTTATTTAGGGTTTGTCCCTTCTGAACACTCCAGCGGAGGGAAGCAACGCTTAGGCAGTATCACTAAGTGTGGTAAGGGACGCGCGAGACGCTTAATCGTCGAGGGCGCTCATACTTACCGTTTTAGCGCCAATATCTCAAAAGAAATGCAGCAGCGACAAGAAGGTTTACCCAAGCAGATTATTGACATTGCTTGGAAAGCCCAAGTCCGTTTGTGTCGACGATATCAATGGTTGATACAGCGTGGTAAACATAGAAATACCGTTGTGGCTGCTATCGCCAGAGAAATGGTAGCTTACATTTGGGCGATTACAAAAGAAGTCCTGCTCGCACCTGTTAATCCCAAGTTGCAGATAGCTAGAGTGCCTGCATGATAAAAACCAGTTTTGAGTTAGTGCATTGGGTCAAGCCGCGGAAAGGGGCACAACCTAAGAGGGTGTTAGGATGGCAATTGTGTAAATCATAATTGATCCACGAGCATAGAGTGAAGAGAAGGTGCCAAGCGCGGAATAAGTAAGGTCAGCTCTGTTGATTGAAAAATGAATAATCTACGAATATCCTCCGCTGCGGCGCTCCGCCATGTAAATCGACGAAATTACCGCTTCACCCGATGTGTTAACTCAATTTATTGAGAAGCAAAAATACAAACTAAACATGGATTGAAATGAGGTCAGGGATTGGCACGTTTTAGTTGACAGAGGGAGTCATACCAACACCCGGTTAACGAGTGACCGGATTATGGAATGATATGTATTAGTGTGATTACCAAGGGATTATGTCGGTCTAATTACCGAGCGACTTTGTCGTAACAAGCATATCAGCCAGTTGCTAAACTGGCTATGTTTTATGCGGTTTTTTGTTCTGCTTGGGATTTTTCAACTCTTAACGCTGTTGTATTAAGATTGTTCCTGAGCCACATACTACGCACGCCGCCTGCGCTCACATCGATGCCTAGCGCCTCCGTCATTTTCAACGCAACTCGTTGTTGACCGAGATGAGGATTCTCAATTGAGAAATGGATAACCGCCTTCTCAATTTCCATATCCACACAGTTTTTATGCCGTATGTTAGGCGTCTCTTGGCGTTTTAAGGCATCAGGTCCGCCTTGCGCAACTAACTTTAAATGACGGTAGATAGTGTCCCGTGACACGCCACTTTGTCGCGATGCTTTAGCGACGTTGCCGAGCTTCTCGACCAAGGCGAGCACCTCTAATTTCTTTTGGATCTCTACATCTTCACGTGCCAACTTGCTAGGCTCATTGACTTCAGAGATAGCCAATTCTCTCCCCGCGAAGTGGGCTGTGAAGGCTTTTTTGCTGGTGTTTCTAATTTCGATTTTCTGATTCGCAATGGAATGTTTAAGTGGCGAATCAATCAAATAGAACTTATTGCCATAACTAAAGGTGTGATCATTGCGGATTTTGCGATGGTCTTTGATCACGCAGATATCATCAAGGTTAATGTGTTTTGATAGCGGAGTAAATTCAGGTGTTTGTTTTGATTTAACTTGGACTTTCGATTGCCAGAACTGCGGAATAAACACATGTTTGAGATAGGCGTTGGCGGCAGCAATATCGTTGATATTATTTAGCCTAAGCTCAGGCACTAAACGGTCTTGGAAGGTGTCGAAGGCGCGTTCAACGCGGCCTTTACCCTGCGGTGAATTAGCAAAGATAATTTCGATACCTAGCTCATCACAGGCCCGCTGCATTTGAGAGAAGTTGCAACGTTTGGGTCCACCGAATATACCGGCTCTGTCCACGTATAGCGTTTTAAAAACACCTTTCGTTTCAATGCAATCACGCATAACTTTTAAGCAGCCCACGGTAGTTTCAGAAGGAAAGAACTCAGCATGCACTTCACTGGTGGCATCATCAATCATGGCGATTAAGCAGTGCTTTTTATTTCCAAACCAGCGATGCGGGCTGCCATCCATTTGCATCATAAGGCCCGGTGCTGACATGCGTTCTCTACGTTTACGAGCGACACCACGTCGACGTTTAGCGCGCTTCACATGATGAATGTCATGTGCCCAACCACGCAGTGTTTCTCGCTTCACGACAATGTGCTCATCAACCTCTAATTTTTCAGCAAGATGGAGCAAATTCAAATCAGAATATTTTTCTTTGATTAAGGCCTGCACGGCTTTTTTAATTGAAACAGGTGTTTTATTCGGTGGGGATTTTCCGCTATTACCATGCACGACAAACTGAATACCGACTTGCTGATATCGTTTCACATAGCGTTCAATGGAGCGGCGAGACTTACTGAGTAACTTAGCAGCGTTGGCAATTGTTATCCTGCCCTCGACCACTTTAGCAATAATATCAACTGTGAGTTGAGCTTTAGAATCCATCACGATCATCCTCAACATGCCTCAAATATTCAAAAAAAGAACATTACCAGACATGTAAAAAAGTGACCGACAGTTTCCCTTGGTAATTAGCGATTACGACAGAATCGCTTGGTAATTAAAGTACGACAAAGTCGCTTGGTGTTAACAGGCATGATATGTATTAGCGTAGACTCAATTAGACCATTTAAAATTGAGAGTCCGACCAGACTCGACAGTCTCCTGTAAGGCAATTGCGGCCGTACGAGCGTGATTCTATCAAATGAGCGTTTAGTGCCAAAAGCCAATATATCAGCCTCTTAGTTATTTGCATTGCAGAAGAAAGCGAACGTTTCAAAATGTCACATGCAAAAGTTAACTACTAGCGACCACAAAGAAACGTCATTCCCAACTCGATTCTAGCTCTTCTACACAATTATGAACTTTATTGCTTTCGTATGATCAGATCCCGGAATTGATACTTCTTGGGATTTCTGATGATTAAAGATATTCAACAGTGGGCAGAATTTACTTTTCATGCAAGTGAGCTTGGAGATAGTCGCAGAACAAATAGACTAATAAAAATGGTGTGTGGTCTTGCTAAAAATGTCGGTAAATCAGTGGTACAGTCAAGTAAAGACGATGCCGTGGTTGAAGGAAACTACCGTTTGATAAGAAGCAAGCACATCACCGCTGAACCAATCGCAGAAAGTGGCTTCGCTGCGACTGCGACGCAGGCGCAAAATTATGGTGAGATATTAGCCTTGGAAGATACTACTTCTCTTACATACAACCGCGAAAATTTGCCGGATAAGTTGGGCTATACCTCAAACTCACTTAACGCCAAATACACCGGTTTTGAAGCCCACAGCATTTTACTGTTCTCACCAACACACCATCGGGTTAATAGAACAGCGCCGATGGATGTGTGACGCTAAGAGCTTTGGTAACAGTAAGTTCAATGGTAAACGAGCATATCATGATAAAGAAAGCTACAAATGGGAGCTTGCCTCGCGTGCGATGAGTGAGCGCCTAGGCGATAAAATGAACGAATGTATTAGTGCCTGCGATAGAGAAGCTGACGTAGTTGAATATCTATCTTACAAGTGCATTAACAATCAACGGTTTGTTGTGCGAACCAAGTCAAACCGACCCTCACAAGATGGCGGTCGTTTGTTTGATGAGATGGGCACACAAAAAGTTGAGGGGCTATATACGGTAGACATCCCACAGCGTGGAGGGCGAAAAAGTAGAAAGGCTAAATTATCGATTCAATATGCTCAGGTGAATGTATTAGCACCGGAGCGTAAACAAACGACTTACCCGCCTCTACCGATTTATGCCATATCATGCCAAGAAAGTCAGTGCGATTCAGACAAAGGTTTACACTTACTGCTACTCACCACTGAGCCAGTGACTTGCTCAGAGCAAGCCAGAAAAATCGTTTCATTCTATGAAGCTAGGTGGAAGGTAGAGCTGTTTCATAAAGTCTGGGAAAGTGAGGGGACTAACGTCGAGAAACTAAAAATGCACCAGTTCGAAAGCCTCGAAAAACTGGCTGTAATACTGGCCTTTATCGCCTGTAGGTTGATGCAATTGAAAGACATGGGCGACAGTAAACTTGGTGAAACGGCACCTTGCACATTATGTTTGAACACAAATCAGTGGCCAATGGTATACAAAGCAATTTACAAAAAATTACCCGAGCAAGACAAACTTCCTAGCGTTAAATGGGCTTATCAATCACTGGGTAAATTGGTCGGATGGAACGACAGTAAACAGACGGAACGGGTTGGATGGAAGACTCTCCACGAGGGCCCAGCCAAGTTAGATAACTTATTAGAAGCTGTTGAGCTGCTCAAGCTGGAAATGTGATCAAGAGCTAGAACTCGATTGGGAACCTCGCAAATCACCTAGAAAACTTAACAACAGTACTTTTCAGAACGATAAAATTGCTCTACTGTTAATTTATGATTGAAAAGGAATTCAATCATAAAGCAACCATTCGTATACATAATCACCAACGATTGAAATACCACACTATACATCGGCGTTACTAGCAATCTGGTTGACCATATCAAGGGGACAGACTTCTTGGATAATCCAACGGTTGGCTTCTTCAAAGACTCTGACCCCTTTGGTTTGGTTGGCAAAGTCTGCAAGGTAAACACTTTCTGCCCTCGTTGGGGTCCGGAGCAATTAGCTAGCTAACAGAGGCCCCACCCAGCAGGGTTGTATTTGCAGTAGACTATCCTCGTCATCTACCGGTAAATTCAATTCGCTATTTTCCATATCGCGCTGAACAAAGCCGACGTTCTCTAAATATCTAGCAATACGTTGACTGATGGTATGCACGAGAGCAACCATATCGACATGTGAGGGTGCCTTGACGCGAGTGAGCGAAGTTCCGCCCCAAGCATTTTCGCTAATCGCATCTTCGAGGAACAGCATATGGAAGAAAAGTTTAGATTAAGCGAACTTCCAAAGTGCTGAATAAGCAGCACTGCTCTGGTTTTTGCTTGCTTGTTGGAAAAGCTAGCACGGTTAATAATAATATTGCATACTATGCTCTCAATCTTTTTGTCGTGAGTTAGACATTTTGAAACCATATTGCGGTTCTTTTAGCACAAAAACAAACCAAATTAGGATTGACAACATCAAAATTGCAACCCCAGGAATTTGTTCACTAAGAATAAAAAAAACAGGCAATACGGCCACAAGACTCGCTCTCTTAAACCTTTGGTTTCTATTCAGTTTGTAATAGCTAATATTGTGATGATTAAATAGAAAAATATTTGCTATTAATATTAGACTAACACTCGCTAAAAACCCGATTGCTATTAAACCAATTTGTAACAACTTAATATAGTCTTCAATCATATTCTCTCCTATTACATTGCCTGACAGGACCGTCTGCAAACTAACAGTATTCCGCGCATCAAAAAATAAAGAACTAGAGTGATAAGCTTAACCATCTTTGTTAATAAGTTCAGGAGCATACATCATGAATTTATCGTAGAGCTCAGCATCACTGACAGCGAGACCATTAACCGCATTAGTATGCTCGCTCTTTATATTTGCACCAGAGTTGATCAACCGCTCGACAAAATATATCGCTCTAGGGTTAATGATAGCCTTACTGATAGCTTCGCTTAACAAGTCACTTTGGCCAAGGTTCACTGGAATATTCTGGTTTAGCAGGAAATCGAACGTGCTGACGTCATTAGCATTAAGCATTGCATAATGCAGTGCATTCCTACCTTCGGAGTCGGTCATCGTTATATCCAGCCCATAATTTTGATATTCTTCTATTTTTTTCCATTGGCTTTTGGACGCTAATATCGCAATATGTTCGCCGGTAAATTGCGCTCCCATTTCTAACAAAGAAGTTATCGTTTCGTTGGGCGCGCTGTGTTGAATTGCTAGGCTCAGTGCTAAAGAATTGTTCAAATGCCCGTTCTCATGCATATAATTAACGCTATGCATAAAAGCTTCCCAATCATTACTTACTGACGAACTGAAAAGGTCTTGGATATTTTTTGCTGAGCGACTAGCAGTTGAGTCCTCTGAACCGAGTGTTTTCGCTAATTCTGATTTTGCACGTTGTAGATATTTCATCCTTTCATCACTTGATAATTCCGAAAATTGGGCAGGGCTCATAAGTGAATAAACGCTGTTATCTTCTTCGACCACCTGCGAATCTCTAGTATTTGTGCTTTTTTGAGATGGAACTATGATATTTGGATTATTTACTTTCGAATCACCTATGGGCAGCGGAGCTACATTATCTGGCTCACCATTTTTAGCGGCCTGCAACCCTCCTTGCGACTCATTATTTGATGAACTATGAACGCTGAAGTAATAGTAGGCGAATGCCGCAACAGAGATTGCAACTATTGTGAAAATTAATTTAGTCAAGCTAGACATGCGTCAAACTCCAAATCTTAATTAGATATAGGCTCTAACAACAGTGAGCCTTGCATAGAAATTTGCCTTTCGTAGTGTCTTCGGCTTCCAAAAAAACTCTCTACCGCAGCAATCCCGGCGGTCCCGTTTAGGTATGAATTACGGTTACACTTTACACACTAGAATCAAACGCTCTGAATGTTCTGTATCGCAGATGTCCAACTCGACTGCTAACAGCGCAAGATTAGCTATCTCACAAGCAGCAACGGTAGCAGGAGTTAAGCCAATCAAGCCTAAGCATCCCGCAGCTGTAGCACTGGCAACGCCTTGCGCCACAGTACGACAGTTGAGTCTCGTCCTACCTGATTCGAGTTTGCACTCTTCCTTCTCACTTATTTCATCTTCTGGCGGGGGATCGGACGGGGCCGGATTTTGTCCACCACTCGGACCAATACCTCCGCCTGGTTGGCCGCCACCCCCGCCGCCACCGGGAGGTGCTCCGACACCACCTCCACCTGAGCCAGGCTGAAATGAATCCTCGTTTGATGGCCCATTACCTTGAGTTTCATGGCACTCTATAACTTCAGGCGGGCAGGGAGGTAATTCAGCTTGAGAAAGGTTTGGTATTAGAAAAAAAGAGCTCCACAAGATGTAAGAGAGCATATTTTTAGGAGAATTTTTAGTATTGTTGACTTGTTGACTTTCCTAGCATATCAGAGTCTTCCTTTTACATAACATAATTAGTAAATATTCATGTACGTTGCTTACAAAGTAAACATCCTAATTAGAGCTTTGTCAACTTTTTTACTGACACTTCATCGCATGAGTTTTTAGTGTGTCTGCTTAGTCTATCTGTAGTGGCATACTGAATTTGGCCATCTAACTTTAAGTGTTATGCTTCAAGCATAGCAAGATTAGGTGAAACAATGAGCCAAAAAAAGAAAGGCAGATTCAGCCCCGAATTTAGATTAGAAACCGCGCAGTTGGTCGTCGATCAAGGATACACCCAAAAAGAAGCATCTGAAGCTATGAATGTTGGCTTTTCTACTGTTGGACTGTGGGTAAAACAACTTCGACAAGAACGCCAAGGGAATCCTGGTAGACATTCCCCAATGACGCCAAAGCAGATTGAGATTAGAGAGCTGAAGAAGAAGCTGGAACGCGCCGAGCTAGAAAAGGACATATTAAAAAAGGCTACCGCTCTGTTGATGTCGGACTCCATGAAACACTCTCGTTAATCGAGAAGCTGAGTCAGAGCGATAAGGACCATTATCCGGTCAAAGTGGTGTGTGAAGATTGGACGTCCATCGCAGCACCTATAAATATTGGCATCAGCGTGATAAACGCTTGTCACCAGAGGCCGCCAGGCTACACAGTTTGGTAAAAGAAGCTTACCGCCTAAGTGGTGGCTCTGCTGGGGCAAGAACAGTTGCTGATATCGTGACGAATGATGAGTCTCACACAGTGAGCTTGTCGCGATATCGAGCGACAAAGTTAATGAAGAAGCTGGATTTAGTCAGTTGTCAGCTTCCGCAGCACAGCTATAAGAAAGCGACGCAAGAGCACGTAGCTATTCCTAATTCGTTGGATAGGCAATTTGCTGTTACCGCACCCAATCAGGTGTGGTGTGGCGACGTGAGTTTTATCTGGACAGGTAAACGATGGGCGTATTTAGCGGTTGTCATTGACTTGTTTGCACGTAAACCTATCGGTTGGGCTATGAGTCATTCACCCGATAGTAACCTAACATGTCAGGCGTTAACAATGGCGTTCGAAAGCAGAGGAAGGCCCATGGACGTTATGATTCATAGCGACCAAGGGTGTCACTACACAAGACGCCAATTTAGACAGCTTGTCTGGCGATATCGCTTGACGCAAAGCATGAGTCGACGAGGAAATTGTTGGGACAACAGCCCAATGGAACGTTTTTTCAGAAGCTTAAAAACAGAATGGATACCGACGACAGGCTACAAAAGTTTTGAAGAAGCCAAACGTCGAATTAATGATTACATCATTGGCTACTACAGCGAAATCAAGCCACATTCATACAATGGTGGACTGACGCCAAATGAGTCAGAGAAAAGGTACTGGAATTACTATAAACCGGTGGCCAAAAACAGTTGACCACTACACTAGTGGGGGATTTTTCTTCTAGCAATCGCTTTATTTTAATCCTATTTAGGTTTTTACCAAATTACCTAACTCTTTGCTAGGCCTATTCCTTTGTGCGCATATTTAAAATGGTCTAAGGTGATGAACGACCCTTTTGGTCATTTGCGTGAGTATGAGAAATTTTTTGCTGTAAATAAGCAGTATAAGTTCACAGGACGAGTTATGAAAACGCTCACCATTTTTAAGCTCCACCGCCGATTTTATGTTAAGTAGAGACTAATTCACTTAAAGGCATTGAACATCCGCTTTATCGCAAAAGCACCGTTTCGTCAGCACTGAAATATCAATTTCAAAACCTAACATGCAAATCGTCGGCATTATTCAACGGCCTCTCTTAGCAATCCAAAAAATTCATTGTAAAAGGCGACTTTGTCTATGCGTTTTTCGTCGTCCATGCCCATTCTCACAATCACCATATTCCACTGCGGGATAATAAACAGCATGTTGTTATTAAACCCTCGAGCGTAATACGTGTCGCCAGGCGCATTTGGCATCTGCCTTTGGCCGCTTGCATTTACCCCATTCACCCATCAGTTGAAACCATAGTAGCCCACGCCGTCGATACTCTTACGGTCGGTGTCTGCTGTTTTGATTGACAGGGGAATTTGATTGCGACTCGCTGCCTCCACCCATTGCTTGTTAATTAGTGGTTTTGCTTCGCCATTTTGCTGCCATTGCTGATTAACTTCTCTGCAAAAGTTATGTTTGCTTTCTATAAAATCATTTAGTACGGTCAATGTGATTGTTTATATTTTAACCAATCGATAGTGTTTATTCGAGCAACCCAAAAGCGTGTAATATTCAAACGATACGGAGATTAGCTATGAATTTTATTTTATTGATGCTGATAATAGTAGTCTACTCTCAACAAAGCATAGCGGTTGACCGAAGTGAACTATATGGCGTATTCAGCCAAGAAGAACTCAGCGACATGTACTTTGAAAAATCAGATTTGTTGCAAGCTGAAAAGCTAAATAAAAATGTTAACCTACAAGATTTTATACACTGTATGTCGCGTAAGAATGAAACAGAATGCCTATCAAGAAGTGAAGGGCAGGTTTACATGATATTTTTAGACGATAACTCAGTCCGCAAGATAGTATATGAGTACGAAAAGTCAAACGTGAAATCAGTCCCTGTCGGAACTTTAGCGCTAAATGGCGTTGAACTGCAATTTATGCAGCGATTAATGGTCAAGGTAAGCAAAGCAAAGGATGAGCTGTTACGAGGTCATCTTCCTTTCGAACTTCAGAACTATAAATCAAAGAATTTAACAGACGCACGAAAAGCATCACCTTCATCGGTACGAATTAGACTGACTAGTTGACAACTTTGGTTGGTTACACAATATGTATGACATCTGGGTTTATATTATTATCTCTGTTATTACGATCGTGGGTGTAGTTCGATACCTCTTTAACACAAGGGGTGAGATAGGCTATTTATTAGTGCTTTGCTGCCTTGGTTCCCTCATTGCTTTTGAGCTCTTTATTTATATCGAGTGCACTATTAAAGCAAAGCAATGTAAAGCTGGCACTTTGTCGATAGTTGGTGATGTTATATTCATATTGATTGTTTTTTGCAGTTCTGCGTTTATAAATATACTGCTCAACCTGAGAAAACGAGATTCATAAAAACCGATCACTTTTCGCACGGCACATGCACAATTTGAGTTCTCCAAACAATGCGACCCGCTATGGTTAGCGACATTGCATAAATTAATTCACTTACAGGCGTAAAACGTCCGCTTTATCGCAAAAGCACCGTTTCGTCAGCACTCTAATATCAATTTCAAAACCAAACATGCAAATCGTCGGCATTATTCAACGGCCTCTCGTAGCAACCCAAAAAATTCATTGTAAAAGGCGACTTTGTCTATGCGTTTTTCGTCGTCCATGCCCATTCTCACAATCACCATATTCCACTGCGGGATAATAAACAGCATGTTGTTATTAAACCCTCGAGCGTAATACGTGTCGCTAGGCGCGTTTGGCATCTGCCTTTGGCCGCTTGCATTTACCCCATTCACCCACCAGTTGAAACCATAGTAGCCCACGCCGTCGATACTCTTACGGTCGGTGTCTGCTGTTTTGATTGACAGCGGAATTTGATTGCGACTGGCTGCCTCCACCCATTGCTTGCTAATGAGTCGTTTTGCTTCGCCATTTTGCTGCCATTTGCCGCCGTTGAGCATCAGTGAGCCGTACTTGGCCAAATCAATGGCCGAGAGCTCAATACCGCCTGCGCCGTAATTCATCGTATAGCCATGCGGACGATTTGTTTCGTGCCACCACTTCCAATTTGTTATTTGCATAGGCTGCATGAGCTTTTCATTTAAGTAGTCATATAATGACTGTTGCGCTAGCTGTGTTAATACATCGCCAAACACAATCATTGCTTCATCCCAATAAGCAAAGGCCGTTCCGGGCGGGAATAATGGTGTGCCGCTAGCGAAAGGCGTTACCGACCAGTCTTCGCTGTTTTCTTGCCAACGATTTTCACCGCTCGCGTTGTAACCCGATGTCATAGTGGCAAGGTGGCGCAAGCTCACTTGGGGATAGGCATCACAATATTGCGCATCAATATCACAAATTAAAGTGTCTAAAGTTGCTTTGTTCTCTGCTATTAGCAGGGCGAGTGCTGTACTGGTAAAACTTTTGGTGACCGAATAAACATTGTGCACAACATCCACCCTCGACCCTGCAAACACCGCTTTATTGCCATGCAATATAAGCGTTTGGCTTATGCCGTCATCACCGGCATTGCTTTGAATATAATCAAGGGCGCGAGCTAATTTATCTGGCTTTATTCCGAGGTTTTCGGGAGCCACTAATGGCCAAGGACCAACAGTTTTAGGGTCCAAAACACGCGCATAGGCCAGCGAAGGAACTAAAATGCCGAAGACCAGCGCGAAAAAAAAGCAGCTAAAGGTATGCAGGCGCAAACGCATGAGCAGAGCGGTATCACGTCGCAAGAGGGGATTTTTGTTTTTCATGTTCACAGAGATTCGTCAATATTTAATGTTGACAAGGATACTGTTTGGCACATAGTATTTATACTGTGTTACACACAGTGTAAATGGCAGAGTGAAAAATGAGCAATGAACGCATAAATAAGTTAAGGCTAGAATTACGCAGGGGCGCCCTAGTTATGAGTGTGCTTGCCGCGAGCCGAGAGCCACAATATGGATACTCATTAAGAAAGCACTTAGGCGAGGCGGGGATAGACATTGATGAAGGAACCTTATACCCACTTATCAGGCGATTGGCACAGCAAGGTCTGCTTGATAGCGAATGGAAAAATATCGGCACGAGAGAGCGCCGCTATTACCTACTAAATGAAAATGGCCATGAGGTGCTCGAGCAACTCACTAAAGACTGGCAACAATTGAATAATAGTATTTCTGTATTATTGGAGAACACATAATGGATTTAGTAAACCGATACATATCGGCGGTACAGCAAGCCTTACCTGCTGATAAGCAAGACGAAATAGGGCGAGAACTTAAAGCTAATATTTTAGATGACATTGACGCCATGAACGCCCAAAACGGGGGCAGTGATGACAATGTGCAAGCTGTATTAAAAAAATATGGTCACCCAGAACTCACCGCAAATCGCTTTTACGAACGCCCTGCATTAATCGCAGGTATAGATATGGCGCTATATAAAAAGGTCTTATTTCACGGCGCGGCGTTTTTGTTTACATATGCGGTAGTGCTAACCGTATTTGCGATGCTACAAGACGATTCAATCAATCCAATCAGGCTGTTGCTGCAATCTTTGATGATATTTATTGATAAAGTCAGTCTGCTTTTTTTGATTTTAACGCTTACTTTTTACTATTTGGGCAAATCAGGCTCAATTTCAGGTAGGCTTTATAAAACATGGACATTGGATAAACTCCCATCTGATCCTAGTTTTAAGGTAAGTAATTCAGACACCATCACCGACATCATCACCAACAGTTTTTTATTACTTATTTTGTGGACGCACTTATGGATGAGCAACGATGTGTATCAGCAGCAAGTGCTTTCTCTAGCGCCATCGGCTGAGCATTGGCGAATTATTTTGACGGTGCTTTGCGTGCAGTCGCTGATACAAGCGCTTTATCGATTAACCCAGACCTACTGGCAGAGACGTAGCTATATAGCCTATATCGTTGATCATGCGGTATTTGCGCTAGCCGCATTGTTTATGGCAGCCACAACCCCGATAATCTTTGTAAAAGAGGAAGCTTCTGCAACTATACCTTCAATGATTTTATCGTTTGTTGAATCGTCGCAGACCCATTTTTTATTGTCAGTCGCAGCCATTTTAGTTGTACTTGTGATTATTCAGTTAACTAAATTGTCGAGATTGAACGAGATTGAACGAGATTGAACGAGATTGAACGAGATTAAAAATAGCATAGCGGGTATTGTGATTCATACGGACCGCTCGGACACAGCTAAAACGACCGCTAACAACACAACGGTCACTCAGTCTTGTCTTTAAACTCGCATAAGTCTTCAATAATACAAGAACCGCAGCGTGGCTTTCGGGCCACGCAAGTATATCGTCCATGCAGTATCAGCCAGTGATGCACGTCGACTTTAAATTCTTTTGGCACGACTTTAAGCAGTTTTTCTTCTACTTTTTCAACCGTTTTACCCATCGCTAATTTGGTGCGGTTGCTCACTCGATAAATATGGGTATCTACCGCAATCGTGGGCCAGCCAAATGCGGTATTGAGCACTACGTTTGCGGTTTTACGACCTACACCAGGCAAGGCTTCTAGCGCCTCTCTGTTTTCAGGGACCACCGACTGATGTTTCTCAATCAAGATGCGGCATGTTTCCAGCACGTTTTTCGCTTTAGAATTAAATAAACCAATGGTTTTAATGTATTCCTTCAAGCCGTCTAGCCCTAAGGCGTAAATTGCCTCTGGTGTATTGGCAACTGGAAAAAGCTTATCGGTGGCTTTGTTTACGCCCACATCGGTTGCTTGTGCAGATAAAATAACAGCAATAAGCAATTCAAACGGACTTGAGTAATTAAGCTCGGTAGTAGGGTGCGGGTTATTAGCTCGCAAACGAGACAGTATCTCAAAGCGTTTTTGTTTGTTCATAAATCTGTTCCGGTAACGCGGGCACGCTGAACCACCTTTTTGCTGGTTTGAGCCGCTCTTTTCGCCATGACATTATCGATTATATTCTTTGCCGCAATTAGCAAGCCCATGCCTAAAAATGCGCCTGGAGGTAAAATGGCCAGCAAAAAGTTTGCATCTGTGGTGAATACTTGAATTTTTAGTGTACTGGCCCAGTCGCCTAATAACAGCTCAGCGCCGCTGAACAGCGTACCTAAACCGAGTAGTTCACGCATGGCGCCTAGCACGACTAATATGAGGGTAAAGCCAATCCCCATGGCTAATCCATCAAAGGCGGCAAACTGCACTGGATTTTTCGACGCGTAGGCTTCGGCTCGTCCAATAATGGCACAGTTAGTAACAATCAGCGGAATGAATATGCCTAAGGCCTGATAAAGCTCAAAAGTGTAGGCATGCATAATAAGCTCAACTACCGTCACAAAGGCCGCAATCACCATCACAAAAATTGGAATTCGAATTTCATTCGGAACAAAATTACGAACCAGCGACACAGTTATGTTCGACCCAAGCAGCACAAGGGTTGTGGCCAAACCCAGCCCAAGTCCGTTTACAACCGTGCCGGTAACGGCAAGTAAAGGGCACAAGCCCAATAGTTGCACAAGGGCAGGGTTGTTTTTCCATAAACCTTGAATACTTAAATTTTTATATTCACTCATCGGCTATCTCCATTCGCATATCACCTGATGAGCAGTTAGCCTCGCGTTCAAAAATTTGCGTTTGGTGTTGGCCAAGATAAATTGCCGCATCTTTAACGGCGTTTACAACCGCACGCGGCGTGATGGTAGCGCCGGTAAATTGGTCAAACTGTCCGCCGTCTTTTTTCACCTGCCATCGCTGTTCGTTAGCTTCTGAGTAGGGCACATTGTTAAAAGACTTAATCCAATCACTTACACGAATATCAATTTTATCGCCGAGACCGGGTGTTTCTTTGTGATCAATTATGCGGGTGCCCAGAACGACTTGCTCAGGACTTACTGCTACTACCAAATCAATATCGCCGCTGTAGCCGTTTGGACTAGTGGTCTCAATAATAGCGGCAATTGGCTTGCCATCGTTTGTGGCCCTGAAAATGCGTTGCTTTTGGTCTCCAAGTAATGGGTCTGGGGCTACAACAATACAGTCGGTATGTAATAGGTTGTCGTGTTGGCTTTCTGGAACAAGCTCATTTAACACGCTCATGAGTTGTTGTTCTTTTGCGAGGGCTATTTTGTCTTTTGTTGCATAAAAAGTGAGGGCAATAAGCGCAGTGCTGACAAATGCGAATCCTGCCAAAATCGCGCCATTTTTACTGATATATTTCATCATGTTAGCGCTGCTCCTTTATACGCGGCTCATTGTTCTTAAGCCTATGGCCGTATGTTCGAGGACGCGTATAGTAGTCTATGAGCGGTACTGCCATATTCAGAAGCAGTACTGCAAAGGCCACTGCATCAGGGTAGTTGCCCCAAGTACGAATAATAATGATCCACGCGCCAATAGCCCCGCCAAATATTAAGCGGCCGCGATTGGTGGTGGCCGCTGACACCGGATCGGTCGCAATAAAGAATGCGCCAATGATCAATGAGCCATTTAACAAGTGAAACAAAGGAGATGCGAACTGAGAACTATCCGCTAAATTCAAAATAAGTGCGACGCTCATGGCACCCATAATCATACTCACAGGGATATGCCAATTAATCACCTTAAGCTTAATCAGTGCAAGCCCGCCAATTAAATAGGCTATGGACACAGGCGCCCATGCTAGGCCCCAACTCCCCGAGAACATCTGATGCTGCAAGGCCTCTTGTACGGTGTAGCCCTCTGTAAGAGAGGTTTTGACATGATCAAGTGGTGTAGCCATGCTCATGCCGTCGTATCCTATACGCAACTGCTCAATGCTGTAGCCATCTACGGTAAAACCGGTAAACACGGTAAAAATAGCATCCAGCGCGGTAAAGCTCTGCTCGCTTAATTCCATTGGCGGGAGCCATGCGGTCATTTGCACAGGAAACGAAATTAGCAGCATGACGTATGCGGCCATGGCAGGGTTGAACATATTAAAGCCAAGACCGCCATAAGCTTGTTTTACTATGGCGATGGCGAAAAAACTACCAATAACCACTATCCACCAAGGAGCAAGCGGTGGAATACAAATGCCAAGCAGTAAACCCGCCAGCGCGGCGCTTGAGTCTTTTATGATACGCTCTGTGTGTTTGCGTCGCAGCTCGCAAATAAGCGCTTCGGTGATGACGGCGGTGAGTACGCCAAGCCCAATTTGAACGAGTACTCCCACACCAAAAAACCAGCATTGTAGGGCAATACCCGGTATGCATGCATACATCACAATACGCATAACTTGTCCGGTATCGCGCATATTATGATGATGCGGTGAGCTGCCTACTTGTAGTTTACTCATCGTTTGCCTTTGAATCATTAAGTGTTTGCGCAGAATCGGATTGTTTGGCTAATGCAGCCTTTTTTGCCTTTGCTCTGGCCAGTGCCGCAGCAATTTTATCTTTGGCCGCACCACCGTCGGTCTTCATGGCTTTTTGCCGCGCCTGTGCTGCTAAGCGATGTTTTTCTTCACGCGCTTGTTTTTCTTTAAGCAACCTTTCTTGTCTAGCTTCAAAACGAATACGCGCTTTTTCGGCCCGCTCTTTCTCAACACGCTGTTGACGAATATCGGCTTTTGCTTTGCGGTAATAATGAACGAGGGGTATCTCGCTAGGGCACACGTATGCGCATGCACCGCACTCTATGCAGTCAAATAAATTATACTCTTGTGCTTTGTCATATTCTTTCGCTTTGCTGTGCCAAAACATCTGCTGCGGCAGCAACGATGCAGGACACGCATCAGCGCATGCGGAGCAGCGAATGCAGGCGCGCTCATCCTCTACTAAGGGAAGCTCTCCTTTTGCAGGCACTAAAATACAATTCGTAGTTTTTACCACCGGTACTTGCACTGAACTCAAGGTAAAGCCCATCATTGGGCCGCCCATAATAATACGAGGATAGCTTTGTTTCTCGCTCTCGTATCCGGCGTGCTTTAAAAGATGTTTAATCGGTGTGCCAAGGCGTGCCCATACATTTTTTGGAGCGCTCAGTGCCTCGCCTGTCAGAGTGACAACGCGCTCTATTAATGGCTTGCCCTCCATAACAGCATCTGCAATGGCATAGCACGTCCCCACGTTATACATTAAACATCCCACGTCTACTGGCAGTCCGGTCGCTGGGACCTCACGGGAGGTTAATACTTGTATGAGCTGCTTTTCGCCACCAGCGGGATATTTGGTAGGCACGCTAACAACATGATAAGTGTCTTGCTGCTGGCATGCGATGGAAAGTGTTTCAAGCGCCTCTGGTTTATTATCTTCCACCGCCACAATGACCTGTTTGGGGTTAAGCAAATAGCACAAAATATCGATGCCTTGTCTAATTTGCCAAGCATGTTCTCGCATTAAACGGTCGTCTGAGCTTATGTAGGGCTCGCATTCAATGCCATTTATAATCAAAAACTCAATGGGTTGCACATTGTTCGACTTAAGATGCGTTGGAAAACCCGCGCCGCCCATGCCGCTGATGCCCGCTCGACAAATTGCTTCTATGATTTCGCTTTTGCTGCGCTTGTTATAGTCAGTAAGAGGGGTAAATTCAGCCTGCGTGTCTAGCCCATCTAACTTTATGGTAACCGTTAATTCACTCATGCCAGAGGGGTGTGCAGACACATGTTCATCTATCGCAATGACTTCTCCAGAACTCGATGCATGCACCGGGACTGCAAAGGCATTTTCGCTAGCGGTAAGTGCTTGACCTTTCTTTACGGTGTCGCCTACTTTAACTAAAACATCGCCTTGCACACCGATGTGTTGCTTAAGCGGGATGTGAACGACATCGGGTAAAGGAAGGCGTGCAATATTACTTTGATTAGATAAAGATTTTTTTTCAGCAGGGTGTACTCCACCCGGAAAATCCCACAACTGCTGCAGAGCAAGGCGTTCCATTATTTGGTCGTAATCGGCAAACATATTGGCTCCCTATAGCTGCTTAACTGGGATTTCGCCCACGCTTACGTGTGTAAAATCCCACTGCCAACTTTCAGCATTGTCGTTTAGCGGTACCATATCGATACAATCGACAGGGCAGGGGGCAACACATAAATCGCAGCCCGTGCATTCGTCAATAATCACGGTGTGCATATGTTTTGCCGCGCCAATAATGGCGTCTACCGGGCAGGCCTGAATGCATTTTGTGCATCCTATACACTCATCTTCGCGAATAAACGCTACTTTCTTAATATCCTCAGTGCCGTGGTCTGCATCTAAAGGTTTTGCTTCGACGCCCATTAAGTCGGCCAATTCTTTTATCGTTGCCTCCCCACCAGGAGGACATTTGTTTATTTCATCGCCATTGGCTATTGCTTCGGCATAAGGACGGCAGCCCGGGTAGCCACATTGGCCGCACTGCGTTTGTGGTAACACGCTGTCGATTTGTTCAACAAGCGGGTCACTCTCTACCTTAAAGCGAATGGATGCATAAGCGAGCAAAGCACCAAACACCAAAGCAATGCTCGAGAATATAATAATGGCGATGAGGGTAAACGTCATTTTATTAGGCCCGTAAAGCCCATAAAGGCCAAAGACATTAGACCGGCGGTAATCATAGCGATAGAGGCACCTTTGAAAGGCACTGGGACATCGGCTGCGCTAAGTCGCTCGCGCATAGCTGAAAACAAAATAAGCACAAACGAGAAGCCCACAGCGGCACCGAAGCCATATACTATCGACTCTAAAAAATTATGTTGTTTAGTGGTGTTCAAAAGGGCCACGCCTAACACGGCGCAGTTAGTGGTAATTAAGGGGAGAAATATGCCGAGCAGGCGATAGAGGCTAGGACTTGTTTTTCGCACTACCATTTCGGTAAACTGCACCACTACCGCTATCACCAATATAAAGCTTAAGGTACGCAGGTATTCTATTCCGAGCGGCTGAAGGATGTAAGATTCCACAAGATAACTGCTCATAGATGCGATGGTCAGCACAAACGTAGTCGCCATCGACATTCCAATGGCAGTTTCCAGTTTTCCAGACACACCCATGAAGGGGCAAAGTCCTAAAAACTGCACTAACACAAAGTTGTTCACCAAAACTGTACTTAGCAGTAGCAGTAATATTTCTATCATTGTCGAATACTTGAACCTTTGCTTATTTTACGTCTGAATCTGCGCGTCTTTCGAAGTCTAGAATTATCGCCTTTTCAGACAGATTAAACAACACGTTAAACGTAAGGGTATTCGCTAATTGATGGATTCGGTGGGGAGTATAGAATAGATAAGAGAGACTCGATTTATGATGGCTCCCCCTCCCCGACTCGAACGGGGGACCTGCGGATTAACAGTCCGTCGCTCTAACCAACTGAGCTAAGGGGGAATTATCATAAAAAGTGCATTAAAAGTTGGCTCCCCCTCCCCGACTCGAACGGGGGACCTGCGGATTAACAGTCCGTCGCTCTAACCAACTGAGCTAAGGGGGACCTGACTTTTAACGGATGCGCATATTAAAGAGCATGCAGTAAACTGTCAATAAACAATTGCGGTTTTTTAAATAATATCCGAAGTAGAGCACTTCGACTGATGGTTTTTACAGCAGAGCATACTGTATTTAAGTGTATTTTCGGAACACACAAGTTAAAAAATAAGCAAGAGAAATCACGCTAATTTTATTAATTAATTGTCTTAAAAAACCTGAGATATTGTTTTTGCTACTTATAACTTAATAATCATTATTTCAGTAAATACCGAATAAAAAGATATTAATTTTTAGTTGATTACTGTATCTTTACACAGTTATTCATAAAACTGTAATAGTCCTATCGGAATTAACTGGTTAGTAACAACTTACATCGAAAAAACTAAACAAGTTTGTAACTAGCGCCATTATTAAGGCGCAGCCAGTTATCCACGTTTTCTGTGGATAACTATGTGTATTAAATTTTTAAAATTTGGTCAGTATAAATCGATGGCTTGTCAATAATGAATTCAATTTTTTTTGATTAAATTTAATTTTATAAGCAAAATCAGATGCTTAAGGGTTTATTGATATTGCCCTTATTTGTCAACAGGCAAAAGGGCGTAGTACCTCGCTGCCTGTGTGTTAAATTTGCGACTATTCATGTGATGAATGAGGCAGACGGCGAATTGACGCCATATGTGTCAAAAATGTGACAGCTAGGTTAAGGCCGGTATTTGCGACTGGCAAGTAAGTTCTTGATGATTTATGCAGACTTTTATACCTACTAAAGTGCACTTACTGCGCCAGTATGAGTATAAGTCATGTATAGTGAAGCGATATCGCTTTGTTTGTGCTTAATTAGGTAAATACTACTTTGGTAAACAATCACTCGTGAAGTCAACAACTAGTGCTCGGAATTTAGTTTCAGACGACATTCCATCAACGCTCAAAAACATGACCGTGCCTATGATATTCGGCATGATTATGTTGATGACATTTTCTTTGGTCGATACTTATTTTGTAAGTCTATTGGGTACCGATCAGCTCGCCGCTATCAGCTTTACCTTCCCGGTAACCTTTACCGTAATTAGCTTAAACATTGGCTTAGGGATAGGCACATCTGCAGTCATTGGCAAATTCTTAGGTAGCGGCGAAACTAGTCATGCGAAAGCTATTGCGAGCGGCTCAATCATGCTGTCGGTTTTGCTCGTTAGCGTTTTGTGTCTTTTCGGGTATTGGATGATTCAGCCCGTTTTCACCGCGATGGGCGCAAGCCAACAACTCCTAGGATACATTCACGATTACATGTCGGTGTGGTTTTTATCTGGCGTATTTCTAGCCATTCCTATGGTCGGAAATAGTATTTTACGTGCCGCCGGAGATACTAAAACCCCAAGTATTATTATGGCAACTGGCGGAGGCATTAACGCTCTGCTCGACCCAATTTTGATTTTTGGAATGGGACCAATACCGGCGTTTGGCATTCAAGGAGCCGCCATTGCGACCTGCATCGCTTGGGCTGTTTGCGCGGTATGGATTTTATATTTGCTCGCGGTACAGCGAAATTTAATCGAGTCAAGGCTACTTGGTTTTGAGGATTTCAAGCAAGCGGCACGCGGCGTACTCAGCATTGGCTTACCAGCGGCTGGCGCTAACATGCTCACGCCTATCGCTGGCGCTATATTAACCGCTATTGTAGCAAGCTACGGCGCTGAGGCAGTTGCCGCATGGGGAGTAGGCAGCCGGTTAGAGTCTATGGCAAGTATTTTGGTGCTCGCACTGTCCATGTCACTGCCGCCTTTCATTTCGCAAAACTTTGGCGCAAATAAGTTTGAACGCATAATTGATTCTTACAAGTTAAGTCTTAAATTTGTGATGGCCTGGCAGCTGTTCATGTTTGCAGTGCTTGCGATAACTGCGCCATGGGTAGCGGCTATTTTTGCCAAAGAACAAGAAGTAAGCGAGTATATTCAGCTTTTCTTGTTTATTGTGCCACTCGGTTACGGTTTGCAGGGCATCATTATTTTAACGAATTCATCATTAAATGCGATGCACAAGCCCATGGGGGCATTGGTGTTGAGTATCGTTCGCTTATTTGTATGCTATGTTCCATTTGCCTATGTAGGCAGCACAATGTTTGGTCTGCTTGGTTTGTTCTGGGGCTGCGTAATCGCGAACTTCGTGACAGCCGCGCTTTCATACTATTGGTTTATGAAAGAAGTGAACCAACAAAAGACGATATACGAACAAAACCACGCTTCTTCTGTTATTAACATCAACAAAAAGGCCACTAATGAGTAAAGGCTTTGATTTAGTCTCAAAATATTCGCCCGCGGGCGACCAGCCAAATGCGATTGCGTCATTGGTCGATGGCCTTGAAAGCGGTCTTGCCACGCAAACGCTGCTGGGGGTAACCGGCTCCGGTAAAACATTCACGATGGCAAACGTCATTTCTCAAGTGCAGCGACCCACCTTAATTCTTGCGCACAATAAAACCTTGGCGGCGCAGCTATACGGTGAGATGAAAGACTTTTTTCCGAACAATGCGGTTGAATACTTTGTTTCCTATTACGATTACTACCAGCCTGAAGCGTATGTACCGAGCACTGACACCTTTATTGAAAAAGACGCCTCGATAAACGATCACATCGAGCAGATGCGTTTGTCGGCAACAAAGGCATTGATGGAACGTCGAGACGTGGTGATCATCGCTTCGGTATCGGCGATTTACGGTTTGGGCGATCCTAAAAGCTATATGAAAATGCTCCTGCATTTGCGAAAAGGCGACTTAATGGACCAGCGCGACATTTTACGTCGCTTGGCCGAACTGCAGTACAAACGCAACGATATCGCCTTTGAGCGCGGTACTTTTAGGGTGCGCGGTGACGTTATCGATATATTTCCTGCCGACTCCGAAAAACAAGCGGTGAGAGTACAGCTGTTTGATGAAGAAATAGAGCAAATTAGCCTATTTGATCCACTCACCGGTGTGGTTGATAAAAACGTCATTCGTACTACTGTGTTCCCGAAAACGCATTACGTGACGCCGCGTGAGAAAATTGTTGATGCTATCGAATTTATTAAGACTGAATTAAAAGAAAGGCAAAAGCAGCTTAAAGACAACCACAAATTACTTGAAGAACAGCGTATATCTCAGCGCACTCAATTTGATATTGAGATGATGCTAGAGTTAGGGTATTGCTCGGGTATTGAAAACTACTCGCGTTATCTTTCTGGCCGTGCTCCGGGCGAGCCTCCCCCTACCTTGCTCGATTACTTCCCCGCAGACGGATTGTTGTTTATTGACGAGTCGCATGTGACGGTATCTCAGATTGGCGCAATGTACAAAGGTGACCGCTCGCGCAAAGAAACACTTGTAGAATATGGATTTAGATTGCCATCGGCGCTCGACAATAGGCCCTTGAAGTTCGACGAGTTTGAGCGTATCTCCCCGCAAACGATATATGTTTCGGCCACGCCTGGAAACTATGAGCTTGAGAAGTCTGGCGGTGACGTGATAGAGCAAGTAGTGCGTCCGACAGGCTTGCTTGACCCTGAAATTGAAGTAAGGCCGGTAGCAACACAGGTTGATGATGTACTCTCTGAAATTCATAAACGAGTTGCGGTTAACGAGCGCGTTCTCATTACCACGCTGACAAAACGAATGTCTGAGGATTTGACAGAATATCTTAACGAACATGGGGTCAGAGTGCGCTAT
The DNA here is from genome assembly GCF_042652645.1 of Glaciecola siphonariae. Lineage (NCBI taxonomy): Bacteria > Pseudomonadati > Pseudomonadota > Gammaproteobacteria > Alteromonadales > Alteromonadaceae > Glaciecola > Glaciecola siphonariae. Next base: position 1,136,490 of record NZ_JBHSGU010000002.1, on the reverse strand, counting down.
CTGCATTCTGATATTGATACGGTTGAGCGTATCGAAATAATTCGTGACCTGCGTATAGGTAAATTTGACGTTCTAGTGGGTATAAACCTGCTGCGTGAGGGCTTAGATATGCCAGAGGTGTCTTTAGTGGCAATATTAGATGCAGATAAAGAAGGCTTCCTACGCGCTGAAAAATCGCTTATACAAACAATTGGTAGGGCGGCTCGCCACCTCAACGGTCACGCTATTTTGTATGGCGATACCATCACCAAATCAATGCGCAAAGCGATAGATGAAACTGACCGTCGCCGCGAAAAACAGCGTGCTTACAACCTTGAAAACGGCATAGTCCCGCAACAGCTTAATAAGCCAATTACCGATATAATGGACTTAGGCGACAGCTCTGCTCATCCTGCTTCGGGCAAGATTAAGCTGAAGAAAATGGGCGATAAGCAAAAAGCGCAAAAAGCCATGTCGGTCACCGATATGATGGCGCAAATCACGCAATTAGAAAAACGTATGTTCGAACATGCCAGAGATTTAGAATTCGAAAAGGCCGCTTCATTGCGGGATGAGGTGGAGACATTGCGCGCTGAAGTCGTAAAATTGTCTTAATTTTGCCCAAATTAATAGAAAAGTGTAAAGTTTAAGTTATACAAAACGATAACTTAATAGATATAGATGACTTATTCGTGTCGTGGTGCAAAAACCGCGCACGAATATTAGTGTTACACTTTGTTATTAAGGAACATCCATGCTTAATCGTTTGCAAGAGTCGGATATTAAGTTATTGCGCGTATTTTACGCAGTTGCCTCATGCAATGGCTTTACCGCAGCCGAGCCTGTGCTGCGTATGCAGCGTCCCAACATCAGTGCTGCCATTAAAAAATTAGAAGAACGATTAGACTTGGTGTTGTGTCATCGCGGTCGCGGCGGATTTCAGATGACAAAAGAAGGTGAAGTGGTGTTTCAAGAAACCAAACGCATTTTCAATGCCTTCGATAATTTTGTATTTAACCTTAAAAGCCTCCACGACGATTATTCAGGCCACATTACTATTGTACTGATGGCTGGCCTAGCTACTTCAATGCAATTAGCCGTGGCTAAAGCCGTGAAGAGTACGATGAAAAAGTTCGACGATATTCACGTGAATATTCAAACCCGTTTGTACAACGAGGTTGAGCATGTAGCGCTGTCGGGCGAATGTCATTTGGTTTTATCAACCTACGACATGGTTAAGCCCGAATCGGTCATGTTTCATCCAGTTGGCATCCAGTGCAAAGGCCGACTGTACTGTTCACCTAGTCATCCGCTTGCTAAATTCCGTGATGTAGATGCCTTACCAGATTCAGTGAATATTGAAGACTATCCAGCGATTGGTATTTCAGGTTTGTCGTCTTCAAATTACATAAGCAATGATAAGCGGCTAAGCATTCAAACGTTTTCTGACTCCTTTGATGTATGCATGGCAGCGGTAATGACTGGCGAGTATGTTGGCCTGTTGCCAGATTACATCGCCAAAGAGCAAGGAGCGGCAACGGGGCTTGTGCCCATTGCCAAAGGCTCGATGTTTCCATTTGCGCACGATTTGTTTGTTATGAACGGTAAAAATACTCGCTTGAATCCTGTGCTTAGATACTGCATCAAAGAAATTGAGTATTTTGTGTCTGAAAGCCAAAAATAAGTTAACAAGCACTCAATCAAGGGCGTGTTGTTCAATACGCCCTAGCTATAGGCGATAGGGTCTATCGCTTCATTTAATGCAAAGGCCTCAAGTCGCTCCTGACAAGAACCACATTTTCCGCAGGCCTTTTCAAGGCCTTTATAGCATGTCCACGTTTCGCTATAGTCAAATCCTAGTGCCAGTCCAGTGCGCAAAATATCGATTTTGGAGCTGCCAATAAAAGGCGCTCTGATGTCAATGGCGTCATAGTTGGCAATCTGACATACCGCATTCATTGCCTCTACAAATTCAGTTCTGCAGTCAGGATAAATTGCGTGGTCGCCCGAATGCGCGCCAAAATAAACCGCCTCAGCACCAATAGATACTGCGTATGCAACCGCCATGGAGAGCATAATCATATTCCGATTGGGCACCACGGTTTGCTGCATAGACGCTTCTTCGTAATGCCCTTCTGGGACGTCGATGTCATCGGTAAGTGCAGAGCCTTTGAGTAAGGGATTAATAGCTGACACATCCACTAATTGGAAAGGATAGCCATAGCGCTCACATACGCGCTTTGCAACATCGAGCTCTTTGCTGTGGCGCTGTCCATAGTTAAACGCCACCGGAAATACCTGATAGCCTTCATGGTCGGCTTGTCGAAGTACCGTGTAAGAATCCATGCCGCCGGAATAAATGATCACGACTTTTTTAGCTTTGTGGGTGTTTTGCGATTGACTCATGCTCACCTTGATAAGGTTTATGTGTATAATTTGGATCTTAAGCCATTGCCGCTCAAAATCCCATGTCAAATATAGGTAAATAGCAAATAGAGCGAAATATCTAAGCTCAGGCAATAGCAAAATCGTTCGAGGGCACAAGGAATAAGCAGAGCATGACCGAACTGTTGGTAAATGAAGTATTCGAATCCATACAAGGGGAGGGGTCTTTTACAGGGGTCCCGTCTATCTTTGTGCGCCTGCAGGGATGTCCTGTGGGTTGCCCTTGGTGTGACACCAAACATACCTGGGAAGTTAAACCCGACAAGCTTGTAAGCAGCGAAATTATTATGCGGCAAAATGAAGAAACTGAGCAGTATTTTAGTGCAACGCCGCAAGCCTTATTTTCGTTATTCGAGCGCCATGGCTATGCTGCCAAACATCTCGTTATTACCGGTGGTGAGCCTTGCATGTTTGATTTAACAGAGCTTACGCAACAAGCAATAGCAGAAGGATACAGCGTGCAAATTGAAACCAGCGGCACGTTTGAAGTGCGCTGTCACGCTGATACTTGGGTCACGCTATCACCAAAAATGAACATGAAAGGCGGTTACGCAGTACGCGATGATGCGCTGGTCAGAGCAAATGAAATTAAACATGCTATTGCTATGGATAAGCATATTGAGGAGCTTGATGAGCTATTAGCAAGGCAAGTGTTAACAAGCAAACCTGTGATTTACCTTCAACCAATAAGCATGCAAAAGCGAGCGACCGAGCTTGCAGTTGCTACTTGTATCAAACGAAATTGGCGACTATCGTTACAAACACATAAATTTATTGGAGTGGAATAGGTGAATGCTGTCGTGGCAAAACTATTAACGATACTGCTATTGAGTATTTCTTTAGCAGTGAGCTTTGCGAATGCGGCGGTGTGGGTCATTACCTATCCTCAGTCGACACTCGACAACGATTTACGCTACGAATATCCATTGGAATTACTGCGTTTAGCGCTTGATAAAACGGGCGTGCGCTACGAATTAAAACCATCTGCTAGCGGCATGAGGCAAGCGCGCTCTGTTAAGCGGCTGGAAGAAAATTTAGAAATCAACGTGTTGTGGTCAATGACCGACGTCATGCGTGAAGAGCAGTTGTTGCCTATCCGTATTCCTATTGCCAAGGGCTTAATTGGGTGGCGAATGTTTTTAGCGCCGAAAAACAGCGCATTTTTGACGGCGAATATTGACAATCTGAGCGACTTACTCAAGTACGAACCGGTACAGGGTATTTCTTGGCCTGATACTAAAATTCTACAGGCAAATGGTTTCAACGTGGTGACCGCGCGCGATTACATCGAGGCAGAGCAGATGATCACAAGCCGTTTGGCAGATTTTTTCCCACGCTCGGTGATTGAAATTGAGCGAGAAATAGAAACCAATCCAAACAGTCAATTGATACTGCGAAATGGACTGGCTCTGAAGTACCCAACTGCGATGTATTTTTTTGTGAACAAGCGAAATGTGACGCTCGCCAAATTAATTGAAACGGGTTTGGAGCGCGCCATTGCCGACGGTAGTTTTGATGCGCTGTTTTATGAGCACTTTGGCGAAACTATTGAGCTTTTGAATCTTGAGAACGTAAAATACTTCGAGCTTGCTAACCCATTGTTGCCGCGCCTTACGCCAACATCTAAGCGTGAGCTTTGGTATTTGCCCCAATAAGAAATAAAAAAACGCAGCGAGCTGCGTTTTTTTGCGTTCATGCGTTTGATTACATAAAAAAGCTATCGATGGCCTTGTTCAAGGCTTCAGTCTAACTTCCTTTGAATTCACCGCTGTGTACAGATTTCATCGAACGGCCAGAAGGGTCAGCCATTTCTTTGAATGATGCATCCCACTCGAGGGCTTCTACCGTGCTGCAAGCGATTGATTTTCCGCCCGGTACGCACTTTGCTGCGGTTTCTTGAGGGAAGAAGTCTTCAAATACGGTGCGGTAAAAATACCCTTCCTTAGTATCTGGCGTATTTATCGGGAAGCGATATTCAGCGGTAGCCAGCTGTTGGTCGGTAACCTGAGTGTCGACATATTCACGAATTGAATCAATCCATGAGTAACCTACGCCGTCACCGAATTGTTCCTTTTGTCGCCAGAGCACTTCTGCTGGCAGATAGGACTCATCGTCAAAGGCTTTGCGCAGAATCCATTTTTCCATGCGTCCATCTACGCACATCTTATCCTGCGGATTTAAGCGCATAGCAACGTCCATAAAGTTCTTATCTAAAAACGGAACCCGAGCCTCTACACCCCAAGCTGAGGTAGCCTTGTTTGCCCGAGCGCAGTCAAACATGTGCAGGCGGTCGAGCTTACGCACGGTTTCTTCGTGAAGCTCTTTGGCGTTCGGTGCTTTGTGGAAATATAAATAGCCACCGAATATCTCGTCAGAGCCTTCACCCGAAAGCACCATTTTTATTCCCATCGCTTTAATTTTACGCGTCATTAAATACATGGGCGTAGCGGCGCGAATAGTCGTCGTGTCGAAGGTTTCTAGATGATAAATCACATCCCGAATAGCATCTAAACCTTCTTGAATTGTGAAATGAATTTCGTGGTGCACGGTACCTATCATGTCGGCGACTTTGCGCGCGGCGAGCAAGTCAGGTGCGCCTTCAAGTCCCACAGCAAAACTGTGCAGTCGAGGCCACCACGCATCACTTTTATCTTCATCTTCAACGCGTTTTGCTACGTAGCGCGCCGCAACGGCAGACACAAGAGAAGAGTCTAGTCCGCCCGAGAGCAGAACTGCATAAGGTACGTCAGACATTAGGTGCGATTTTACCGCTTTTTCAAAGGCGTGTTTTAGGTCTTCAAGATTGGTTTCATTATTTTTAACTTGCTCGTAGTCCATCCAATCGCGCTGGTAATACTTGACCAATTTACCATTGAGCATATAGTGCCCCGGCGGAAACTCTTGAACAGTTTTACAAATGGGTACGAGGGCCTTCATCTCAGAGGCCACATAGAAATTACCGAACTCATCAAAACCGGTATAAAGCGGAATGATGCCAATATGGTCACGCGCAACTAAATAATCGCCGCTTGCTTTATCATAAAGTATAAAGGCGAACATGCCCTGTAGCTGGTCAATAGAATTGACGCCATGTTTTTGATAAAGAGGCAAAATGACCTCGCAGTCAGAGCGAGTGGCAAAGTGATAGTCTTTTGCATGGGCGCTTTGCAGTTCTTTATGATTATAAATTTCGCCGTTTACAGCTAAGATTTGATTGCCATTGTCGCTTATCAGCGGCTGTGCGCCCGTGTCGACGTCGACAATTGCCAAGCGCTCATGACATAAAATGGCGCGTTCATCGTGCCAAATTCCAGACCAATCAGGTCCTCTGTGACGCAATAATTTAGACAGTTCAAGCGCTTTGGTGCGCAAGTCTGTTACGTCAGATTTGATATCTAAGATACCGAAAATACCACACATAAATAGGGTCGCCTCTGTTCAACTAGTAAAAGTGATGCTCTTGTGTTCTGTCGGAAGTTTGCAGCCCAGGGGGTGTTGACAATCCATATTATTTTTATTGTTGTAGTGTGCACCTGCTGAAATAAGCAGCAATTAACGTGAACATTTGTGCAATGATTGCCGTCAAAATATCGCTACACACGACACGAATGTGCCATGCTCATTATGAATTGCAAGTATTAATTGCGAGGAAGCTAGAGTTTTATAAAAAAAAGGCGGATTCGAGAAGAATCCGCCTTTTTTAACCTTAAATGTTTACATTTTATTAACGCTGGAACTCACTGCTTGGATTCCAAGCGGGCCACGAATCGGCATTGGCAACGTCAAAGCCTACCTCAAATAGCAACTGCGTATCTTCAGTAATGCCGCCTAAGTCCCAATTGTCTCGGTATTGATCACAGACTTGGTGGTAGCAACCCGTTACGATCACATTCATGCGTTTACGGTACTGCGCTGTCTCATCATCAATAGGCTGATTACCGCCTTTAGCATAAAGGGCGGGTACACCTAACGTTGCAAAGCTAAAATGGTCTGAACGGTAATAATATCCGGCTTCAGGTCGGTCTTCTTGAGTCAGCACTCTGCCTTGATTAGCAGCGGCTTCTCGTAGGTAGTTTTCAAGCTCCGATTTGCCCATGCCAACTACCGATACGTCGCGAGTTTTGCCTAATACGTTCATCGCATCCATATTGATGTTGGCAACGGTCTTATCGAGCGCTATTACGGGGTTCTCGGCATAGTATTTTGAGCCGAGTAAACCTTGCTCTTCTGCCGTTACAATAAGCATGCTAATCGAGCGTTTTGGAGGCGTTTCTAAGCTTGCAAAGGCCCTTGCCATTTCGAGTATCGCAGCGGTGCCAGTGGCGTTGTCATGTGCACCGTTGTATATCTGGTCGCCATCTTTACTTTCGTCTTTCCCTAAATGATCCCAATGTGCGGTATAAATAATGTGCTCGTCTGGACGCTCGCTGCCGGGCAATGTGGCAAAAACGTTATAGCTTTTGGAGGTTTCAATGCTGTTTTTAACTGTAACTGACGCGGTTAAATCAAGCGCTTTTGCATATGGACCTTCCAGCGCTTTTTGTTTTTCAGCGTCAAAATCAAGGCCAGCTTCAGCAAATACAGCAAGCGCGGCTTCTCTTGATAGCCAGCCCTCGATTTTAACACGGCTTTCGCCCTGATCGGGGCTCAATAGGCCGTATTGAGGTCCACTCCAACTATTTGCCACAACCGACCATCCGTATGACGCCGGTGCGGTTTCATGCACTATAAAAACGGCATCAGCGCCTTGACGGCTCGCTTCCTCATATTTGTAACTCCAACGTCCATAATAGGTCATGGTAGAACCTTGAAATTTTCCTGAATCGGGCGCGGCATAACCTGGGTCATTCACCAGCACAATCACGGTTTTACCTTTTACGTCTACTTGGCTATAGTCGTTCCAATCATACTCAGGGGCATTTACGCCGTAACCTAAAAAGACAACTTCAGAATCGCTTAAGTCTATGGTGTCAACTTCACGCTTCGAACCCACAACCATATTCTCTTTATAGGCAAATTCGTTACTGCCCATGCGCAATGTCATGTCATCGTTTGCTGTAATTTGCACTAAGTCCACGGCTTGTAAAAAGCTGCCATCGTTACCTGGCATAAAGCCCGCTTCGCTTAATTCGGTCGTTAAAAATTCAAGCGTCTTTTTTTCCCCCTCGGTGGTAGGAAGGCGGCCTTCAAACTCATCTGAGGCAAGGGTTTTTATGTCGTTTGTAATGCGCTGGGTCGAAATGCTGGTGTAGACTTCTTTAAAATTTTCTTTGGCATCTTGGCTTTGCGCTTCGTCTATTTGGCTCGGTTCGCTGCAAGCGCCTAATGCAATGCATGCGCCTAGGGCCAATGCCTTGGCTGTTGTTAAGTTTTTCATGAAAGGTCCATTATATTGTTGTTATCAAACGCCTTAGTTTTTATCATAACGCTAATATCATAACTAAAGCGTGCGGGAGGTAAGTTACCTGTCGTCACCTCCTAAAGTATAAGGTAATTCCTCATTCGTTCAAGAATATCCTCACAGGCCAATGCGTCAGCTTTTGCTCAGTTTGCCCATCTAATCGAGCAAACAGCTCAATACACCGCCTGTATCGATAAGCCATCTATCGATGCATCGTTGCTCAATGCAGATGTACTACAACATTTGCGCCAAATCAGGGCGGTGTCTGCTGAACAACGGCCAAATCCAGCGAATGCAAAGCCCAATACCGGCAACAATCTGGCCTACACATTCGTGTGTCAAGACAGTGCCTATAAGGTTGATGAGAATAAGCTTGATAAGGAGCAGCGGTACTACGAGGAGATAATTTTTCAAGATAAATGCATTCCCACGCGCTCGTCTAATTTACACGACTACTTCAACGGCCTAGTGTGGCTGCAGTATCCGAAAACAAAGGCATATTTAAATCAGCTACACTGGCATGAAATTCAAGGCAACTCGCTCAAAAAACGCAGTCCGCTGCGCGACAGAGTTACGCATTTTGACGAGTGCGGCATTGTGCTAGTGACTGACCTACCTGATTTGAAAGCGTCGCTGAAAGGCCATGATTGGCAAGATGTGTATGTAGATAAGCGAGAGCATTGGTTCCGACCGAAACACGGGATTGTTCCTTTGCATTTTGGTCATGCAAATTTAGAAATGTTGTGCAAACCGTTTATTGGACTTACCGCCAAAGCGATGGTGATCAACAGTGAATCTTTGCTTGAAGTAGCCTGTTCGCTATTGACGCATAAATATGCCTCAGAGTCTGAATCCCTTGAGAAGACTGCCTTAATTGATGAGGCCCTTGTTGCGCAACTCAAAAAAGATAAGATTTTTTCAGAAAAAGGGCATTTAATGCCCTTGCCGCTGTTGGGTATTCCTGGTTGGCATTTTGAAGAGCAGACCTCAGCGTTTTATCGTGACCAAAACTACTTTATGCCCCATCCATCCCAGCGCGGCACGTGTGATAAACGCAAATAGTGCCTAAATATCGATTGCGCTAACGGTGTTTCGCCCAGCGCCTTTGCTTTTATAAAGCTGTTCGTCTGCTAACTGCACAATTTTATCAAAGCTTAAGGTAAAATCTTTGCTTACGCTTACCACACCAATGCTCACGGTTAAGTTCACAGTTTTTTCGCCTATATCAATAGGTTTTTCTGCAATGGCAGCATGAATAGACTCTATAAACTTAAGATGACTATCAAAATCACTTCCGGTCATTAGCACGATGTATTCTTCGCCACCATAGCGCGCAACTATATCAGTGCCACGCTTACAACGTTCTTTTAAGCTTTGCGCAACTGAAATGATACATTTGTCGCCTGCGATGTGACCGTAGGTATCGTTTACTTTTTTAAAGTAATCAATATCCAGCAGCACCATGGTGAAAGGAAGTTGATTACGAACACATGTTTTAAATGAGTTCATGGCGAGTTGGTCAAATGCGCCGCGGTTGTATATGCCCGTGAGCGCGTCTTGTTGAGAACTGAGCTCAAGCTGTTTATTTAGTTTTTTGAGCTCTTTTGTTTTCACTGATACTTGTTGTTTCAACTGAGCTTGAAAGGTCAATGAAAGTTCGTGCGCCTTCACGAAATTACTCGTCACGTTAGCCATTTCTCGACTAATTTGTGCCTGTGGGCCGAGCGAGTCAGGACCAATTTTATCGGCAATGTATTTTTCAAGGTTCACCAATGGGGCTGTTATTTTGTTCGATAAGCGATTGGCTAAAAGAGCTATCAAGATCAAACTCCCCAGCAGAGTCAAACCAATAAACAAAAAGTAGTTTACGATACTCGCAAACACCATATTGGGAGGGGCGACGGTATAAATGTTCCATCCAAATTCATTGCTGCTTGCATGGTAAATGAAAGGCTCGTTATTAACCTTCATCACCGGAGAATAGCGCAAAAACGGGTGTCCGGTCCGCTCAACTTCAAAGCGCTTGTCTCCGTTTATTTGAAGTTCATGCGTGGCGTAGATGATGGCATCAGACACGTCAGTAATAATAATTTGAATGCCGCTATTTTCAATAGACAGATTGACGTTAGCGTCAATAAGTTGGTCAGCAAAAATAGAGGCTTGAACAATTCCTTCAAAAGTATTGTTTTTGACAATGGGAGCGGTGACGGCAACAATCTCAATGTCTGCGCTATCTAATGTTTCTAGCACCTGAGAAACTTGGGGTTGGCGATTTTTTTGTGTGTCGTAAAAGTATGCTCTTGTGCTTAAGTTAAAATCGGGACTGTATACAAAATCTTTTGAATATTTCTCGGGAGCTACCATGGTAACAACTGCGTTGCTGTCTGTTACCAACATAGCTTCGATGTCTCGGTTTGCTGTTGCAATCGCGTGCAGCATCAAACTAGCAAGCTGCGAATCATTTTGTGCCGCAATCCCCTGTGCAGCAGCGCTAACCGACTCCAAACTATGACTCATACGGTTGGTTAATGCATTCTCCAACTGCACATTGCTGCTGGCAAGTTGATTACTAATTAAGGTTTCGGTTTCATCGGTAGAGCGCCATGTAAACACCAAGGTAACCAAAATAGTAGGGAGAATCACACTCACAATGCACAGTTCAAATACCACATTTGCAAACTTTGGCGGTGGAGGGTTAAAGCGCTTGAATGGACTATCAATGGGTAAAAGCCAATAGATCAACATAGCGATAATACCGCATACAAAACCGTTTAAACCTATTGTGATAGCGGTAAACAGCGCCGTGTCAAAGCTCATACCGGCTAGTGAATGAAGAATGCCAAATACGCTGGGAAAGCCAAGTATTAACCAGAACAGAAAAACAGCCAGTAAAAAGTTAAACAGGAATCGGCTGAGGACCCAAACAACGGCAAATTCCATTGCCTGTATGACCACAAAAGACATCGAACCAAGCTGAAGCGCAAATGAACTCAGGCTACATATCAGTACAATAAGACTGAATCTAAGCGGAAGTGTGAGCAGAGCAATCAGCGCAAATATACTACCGACATATATACTGATGCTGCCATAAATAGAAATAGAGGTATAGGTGTTAATCAGTATCGCGCACACGCTGAGCAGCGCACACACAAGGGCGTCGTTTTTATGCCTGTTCACATGCTTGTTCACGATTTGAATTAGATTCATATCATGTTTTCGGCAGTTGTTTTTTTATGTTTAGGTTTTCGCACAAAAAAGCCTGCTCAATTGAGCAGGCTTGGTTAATTCCCTATAAGGCCGGTGACGCTGGCTGTGCTTATCAACCTAAGGCAAAAAGTGCGGTCACGGTGTAAATTAAAACACTGGGAAGGGCGGACACAAACAAAGACTTGTTAAAACTGAAATTTGTCCATGATTTTAAACACAATGCGCCCAATAGAATTGTCCAAATACTGTCTATTCGCAGCGAGCTGGTGAGTCCGAACCAGGTTGACTCCATATCGATACCCGCCAAAAATGCCAGTGATAAAGGAGCGAGGCCCGCTTGACTTATCTCTGAGCCAGGCGCTTGCAAGGTCAAGTATATACACGAGGCTAAAGCGTTTATGATTGCCGGCATGGCTATCCACCACATCGCGCCGTACCAATCAGTAAAGCCGTGTATGCTTTTTTCGTCGTTACGAGTCCACAAGGTATAATATCCAGCCAAAATTGCCATAATAATCGGCAGGCCAATTGCCAAACCAATGACCGAGATCATTTGCGTTGAACCAAGCTCCATCGCATTGGCAAACGCTTCGGTTTCAGCAGGGCTGGCATCCGGCATTTGAGCGGTCGCAATCATATTGGTGTACCACTGAAAATCGACCAAGTTAAAATATAAATAGGTGGGCACAATAGACAAAACAGTGACCAGAATAAAAGGTATCCAAGACCAATTGTCTTTTACTGCAATGGCGTCGAATACGGCGGTAGGCTTATAAAAAATTTCGCTTGCCGCTTGAATAGGATTACTGACTTGCTGAGGGTTATTTTCTTGCATGAAATACTGCTCCTTATTTAATTAAGACCTCAATGTCTGCAGTGAGTAAACAAATAACCCAAGCTCTGCAGTGATATTAAGTATGAATTGATTTTAGTGATTTCTCAATACTGACCGTTTGACCAGTTTTATCGTGTTGCGCTTGAATTTGTCACGTTTTGAAACAAAATACGTTCTAAGGGCAGTTAAAATCATTCGATAATCATGCATCAATAGCTTAAGCTTTAACAATCGCAAGGAAGAGAGACCGATATGATAGAAATTTCAGGCTTAGCTAAAAAATTCAAAGTAGAAAATCCCAAAAAACTGAGCGAACAAGATAAAAAAGACCCGCGCTTAGCCGGTCGTTTTTTTCACTCTGTTAAAGATGTAAGCTTACGCTGCGAAAAAGGGCAAGTGTTGGGTTTATTAGGACCTAATGGCGCGGGTAAAACGACTACACTGAGGCTTTTGTCTACCGCGCTTCATCCAGATGCGGGCAGCATTATGATTGGCGACACGGACGTAGTTAACGATCCGGTGTCGGCACGTAAAAAGATTGGTTTTTTGTCGGGTTCAACAGGACTATATGGACGACTAACAGGGCGTGAAAATATTGCCTATTTTGGTCGCTTGAACGGCATGAGCGAAGAAGACATTGATGCGCGTATTCAGATGTTGGGCGAAACGCTCGACATGCTGTCATTTCTTGATAGGCGCTGTGAAACGTTTTCTACAGGGATGAAGCAAAAAACATCGATTGCGCGTGCGGTTGTGCACTCTCCCGATGTTGTTGTGCTAGACGAACCTACTACGGGTCTCGACATTATGGCGGCAAAAACTGTCATTGATTTTATCCGCGACTTAAAAAGCCAAATGATACCGGTGATATTTTCAACGCATCATTTAGAAGAAGTCACCGAACTGTGTGATTCAGTTACCGTAATCGACCACGGTGAAACAACCTTTGATGGTTCTCTAGAGCAGTTTAAGGCGCTATCTGGAGACGGGCTTCATGCATCGTTTATGGCCAGCTTAAAACAGGGAGTTAAATAAGATGTGGTTGATATTTAAAAAAGAAATGTTGGAATTACTGCGTGACCGCAAAACGCTGTTTTTCATGGTTGCCCTTCCTATTGTCGTGTTTCCGCTTTTGTTTGGTGGTGCAATGTATTTTGCCTCTCAAGCAGTGTCGGACGCTCAAACTAAAACCCTAAGCTATGCCATTGTGGGGGAGCAGTATGCGCCTGACCTTGTGACGCAATTTAAAACGGTAGAAAATCTGGCGCTTGAGGCACTACCATCCGATGTGGTGACCGAAGAGCAAATGAAAGCTGCTATTAAAGAAGGCACGCTCGATTTTATTATCCAAATCCCTGACAACTACAGTGCGGATATTGAAACAAGCGGACAAATTATCTTTAAAATTTACCTGAACGATTCAGAGCTAAACTCTGTGCAAGACCGCTTAAGTGATATTATTGATGAGGTTGAAACGACCTTTCAACGTGAAGCATTTGCACGCTTGGGTATGAATGAAGACCAACAAGTAACCTTGCTCGACCCAATGGTGATTGAAAAGGTTAATGTAGCTGATAAACGTGAGTCAGTGGGTGCGATGATAGGCGGTATGATCCCCTACATTCTATTTTTGCTGTGTTTACAAGGTGCAATGCTTCCCGCTGCAGACATTGGCGCCGGTGAAAAAGAACGCGGTACCTTAGAGACTTTGCTATTATCGCCGGTGAGTCGAACCGACATTGTGATGGGCAAGTTTTTGACCATTTCTACGGCGGGCGCAGTGTCAGCATTGGTAACGGTGTTAAGTATGGCTATTTGGGGAATTGTGTTGAGTCAAGGTATGGCCATAGACTTTGTGACAGAGTTTATGGCATCAATTGGCATCGTTGATTTGATGCTGGTCTTTTTGATGCTGGTGCCCATTGTCTCTATGTTTGCAGCCATTTTACTCTCACTGTCTATTTACGCACGCTCCTATAAGGAAGCGCAGGGCTATATGACACCGCTGGTGTTTGTTGTCATCGTACCGGTGATACTTGCAGCACTTCCGGGCATAGAGCTAAAAGGTGCATGGGCTTGGGTGCCGTTAACAAACGTGGCGCTGGCGATAAAAGAGCTGATTAAAGGCACGATGGATTATGTCCAGCTGTTCGCAATTTTTGGTTCTTCGGTCATCATCGCAGGTGCATTAATCGGTTTTTGCGTTTACTGGTTTAAACAAGAAAAGGTCTTATTCAGATAAGACTGACTGTAGAATGCAGTCTAACTAAATACGCGCAGCCCTTCGATGTGGCTGCGTTTTTATTTTTGGTCAGGTATTTTACGTTAGATATTTTTAGTTAGATGTTTTTTATTAGGTAAGTAAAGTTAGGAATGAATGACTACTATTAACGAATTTTTTGACGAACACGGCGCTTTATCGTCGATTATTCAAGGGTATAAGGTTCGCCAAGCTCAGGTAGACCTGTCAAACGCAATTGGCGACGCTATCGCATCTCAAGCCACTCTAATAGCAGAGGCGGGCACCGGGACCGGAAAAACCTTCGCTTACTTAGTTCCTGCTTTGTTATCAAAGAAAAAGGTGATTATTTCAACGGGTACAAAAAACCTACAAGAGCAGCTCTACACGCGAGATTTGCCGCTCATCAAAAATGCAATTGATAAAACCCAAGACGCAGCGCTTTTGAAGGGGCGTTCAAACTATCTATGCTTGCATCGCTTGAAACTGAACGGTGCCGAGTACATCCGTCTGGAAAAAGAAACGCTCAACGAATACAGCATTATTAAAAAATGGAGCACGACTACACATACCGGAGACATAGCTGAAGTCTCGTCGCTGCCCGATAATGCCAAAGTTATTCCTTTGGTAACTTCTACTGTAGATAATTGTCTGGGAAAAGACTGCTCAGATTACCAAGATTGCTATTTAATGAAAGCGCGTAAAAAGGCTATGGAAGCTGACCTTATTGTGGTCAATCATCATTTGTTTTTTGCTGATTTGGCTTTAAAAGAAAGTGGTTTTGGTGAGCTTATTCCTGAGGTCGATTTGATTGTTTTTGACGAAGCTCACTTAATACCCGACATTGCTAGTGAGTATTTTGGCGAGGCTATTTCAAGTCGTCAATTAGACGATGTCTTGTCTGATTTGAGTAAGCAACAGCGAGTCTCGCTAAAAGATGCTGACCAAATTCATTTAGTGGGCGAAAAGACGCGTCAGTTGATTGCAGACCTGCGAATGGAATTTGATATTGACCCAAAACGGGGTGATTGGGACGAGGCTATCTCGCAAAAGAATCTGATGCCGTTGCTGGAGCAAATTCATCAGCAGTTAAAGCAGTTGCTAGCGGTACTGCAAGTGCATGCTAGTAGAGACAAAGATATTGATCAGTATGCCGAAAAGCTGCTTGCAATGACAGAGACCTTTCACCGATTGATGGACACAAAAACGCCTGATGTGAGCTATTGGTATGAGACGACCCGTCGTCATATTGTTCTGCATATTACGCCCTTGAGCATAGCCAAGCGTTTTTCGGCTATTGTTAAACAAAGTGAAGCCTCTTGGGTGTTTACGTCAGCCACCTTAACGGTAAATGCTTCGTTTGAACATTATCAAGCGCAAATGGGCTTACAAGATGCGCGCGTCATTGAAATGGAAAGCCCTTTTGATTATCCCAATCAGGCCATGTTGTGTGTGCCGCGTTATTTGCCCGAACCTCATGAGCGCAGCATTGCCTCTCATCTAGTGGATATTTCCATGCGGCTGATTGATGCGAGTAAAGGCAGGGCGTTTATTTTATTCACCAGTCATTACATGATGCGTGAAGTGGCCCGTCAGGTGCGCGAGCGCCAATATAAAGACATACTGGTGCAGGGGGAAAGTAGCAAAAGCAGCTTGTTGGCGGCCTTTAAATCGCAAACACAAACTCCCTTATTTGCAACGGGCTCATTCTGGGAAGGCATTGATGTAAAAGGTGATGCGCTTTTATGTGTGTTGATTGATAAACTGCCCTTCGCATCACCCGATGATCCTTTATTGCAGGCGCGCATAAAAGACTGCAAGAACAAAGGTGGCAATGCTTTTGCAAGTATACAGATACCGCAAGCAGTGATTACGTTAAAGCAGGGGGCAGGACGCTTAATACGCGACAGCGATGATAGAGGCGTTTTAGTCATTTGCGATAACCGATTGTTGACCAAGCAATACGGCCAAACATTCGTTGGCTCTTTGCCTGCCATGCAGCGAACGCGAGACCTAGACAAGGTTGTTTCGTTTTTACAAGAGATTGAATAAGTAATGAAAATACTGTGTATTGATACCGCCACAGAAGCCTGCAGCGCTGCGCTCATGCTCGATGATGTCTGTGATGGTATTTTTGACGTTTGTCCTCAGCAGCAGAGCCAGCGTATTTTACCCATGATTGACGAAATACTGACGCGTCATAAGGTCAAAGTGTCTGAGCTTGATGCTATTGCCTATGGACGCGGGCCCGGCAGTTTTACGGGTGTGCGTATCGCTTCAAGCACCGTGCAAGGTTTGGCACTTGGGTGCGACCTTCCGGTAATTGAAGTGTCCACGCTTGCGGCGATGGCACAAGAAAACTTTGAGGTGTACAAGGTCGAAAAGACACTTGCATTGATAGACGCTCGCATGAGTGAAGTCTATTGCGGCGAATTCTTCATTAACGAAGCTGGCGTTGCCCAATGCACAGGCGAAGAAGCTGTGCTTTTGCCGTCTGCATTGCTTTCAGTATTGAGCGCTTACACAGACAATGACACGAACATTGTAGAGGAAAGTTTTGTTGGCACAGGGTTTCATGCTTATCAGCAAGAGCTTGCCTTGCAATTGCAATCACATAAATTAGCGGTAAACTACCCGAATGCGAGATATATGCTAGCGCTGGCCAAGTGGCAGTTTGCAAACGGGGTTAAAGTCAGCGTTGAGCAGATACAACCGGTATACCTTCGCGATAAGGTAACCTGGAAGAAACTTCCTAACAGGGAATAAAGATGGAAAGCGTTTCAACAATCAAACAAAGCTTGTATGTGAACGATGAGCTCAATGCGACCCGAAAGCCGCGCTCACCTTCGCAAAACAACGATGCATCTGGGTCGCAAACGCCGGCGAGTAAAATTTCAGAGCAGGTGATCAAAACTGGCTCTAATCAAACGATGGCAGACGCTGAAGCTATTTTTGCGCGGGCAAACAGTTACAGCGACGTTTCTGCAAAAGTGCAGAAAAACCTACAGGCTTACGAATCAGTCGAGTTATCGTTGAAGCGCGAAGCGCTTAGCGAACTAATGGGTGTAGATTTATACGCCTAAATTGTATTGCAATGAATGTTTGAACTTTGCATTTACAAATGCTGTCTTACTTCCACTATCCTTTCAAATGTATGCTGAGGCTCCCTATGAAAAAATATTTTGCCATACTAGCTGCTCTAGCGACTTTAAGCGCTTGTTCTATGGTGCCAGAGCCCATTCAAATTGCAGACAATACACCCTTAATGAGTTTTGATAAGGTCATAAACAGCGATGATGCGTTAAGTGCGCAAGGCGAGAAGGCACGTTGGGGTGGACGTATTGTAAGCGTGCAAAACAAAAAAGACGTGTCTGAAATAGAGGTTATTTACTTTCCTGAAGGCCATAACGGCAAACCAAAAACAGATCAGCAAAGTGAAGGGCGCTTTAAAGCCATTGTGCCAGGCTTTGTTGACCCGCTTGTATTCGAAAAAGACCGACTTATCACCATAGTGGGTAATGTAAGTGCGCCTGAGGTGGGCATTATTGGCGAGCAAAATTACACTTATCCCACGCTCAATGCGGCGGGCTATCATATGTGGAAGCAAAGCACCGATATTGAAGTTAGAAATGTAGGGTATCAGCCTTTCTTTTATGCATCGCCTTTTTACAATAGAGGTTGGAGTGCATGGCATAATCCATGGCGTCCAAACTATTATCGCTCACGATTGCGCGTAAGTAAGTACAACGGCCATTCTCAAGGCGGTTCAGTCAACAGAGTTGATACTAAAACGCGCACTAATCCTCCTAATATTTCAGAGCCAAGGCCTCGTCGACCAGAGCCTGCGGCGCAAGTTCGTTAAATAAACACCGACTATGTTAGTTAGAGAGGCATCACAGCAGCGGTATCTAGAGCGATGATAATTTGATGTCCGTCAACGAAAAGAGTCTGGTAAAAGGCACCATCAGTGCACTTGAGTGCGGCGCCGAGTACTCACAAAAAGTGCTTTTTATACACGGGTATCTGGATAACGCCGCCAGCTTTTCAAAGCTTTTACCGCTCATTAAAAACGCCCACTGCATCGCAATAGACCTGCCCGGGCACGGGCATTCTTCTCACAGAAGCGAAGACGCGCACTACCACCTGACCGACTATGTGTTTGATGTGCACAAGCTAATTGTTGAGAGTGGATGGGATAGCGTTACTTTAGTAGGGCATTCTTTAGGCGGTATTATCTGCAGTATTTACGCCGCTACCTTTCCAGATTACGTCTCGCAGGTCATATCCATTGAAAGTCTTGGCCCCTTAACTGAACATGAATTTACCAGCACGGAGCAATTAAGAGCGAGTATGCTCAGCCGTATGGCGGCTGACAAACCTGTCCGTCATCCTGAATCGATGGCTCAAATTATCGCCGCTCGCATGCGCGTAAGCGACATGACAGAGCAAGATTGCGAACTTATATTATCTCGGAATACCGAATATAAAGAGGGTCAATTGCGCTGGCGAACCGACAAACGCCTGCGCACCAAATCAGCACTTAGATTCACGCCTAATCAAGCCTTGGACATTTTGCAGCATATACAATGTCCCTATCACATTTTACTTGCAGACCGCGGATTTCCTAAGATTAAGCGCCTTTATAAACATCGCCTTTCCGCTTTAAGAAAACCTAAATTTTATACCTTTTCTGGCGGCCATCATGTGCATTTAGATTCGCCTGAAGAAGTAGCAGCGTGCATCAACCGGTGCATAGAGTCGCTCTGCTAGGTGTTTTACGCACACAAGTAGACTAATCTATCGTTTCATTTTGCCTTGTACTCCTTTAGTATTAAGCTATTAACTTGTAATGGTATGACCATTCTCAATTTTGAGTCTGGTGATATGTACCCAATCCATAGCGTAGGATGTTTTTTGTGGAAAAAATTTGGATAAATCAGTACGACGAATCTGTAAGCGCTGAGATCAACCCAGATAGAGTTCCTTCCCTAATCGATATATTTGAAAGTGCGGTTAGCCAATATGCTAATCAGACCGCTTTTATCAATTTGGGACATAAAATAAGTTTTGAAGATTTAGACGTACTGTCAATGCAGTTTGCCTCATATTTACAGCATCTAGGTCTTAAAAAAGGCGATGCGGTGGCTATTATGATGCCAAATCTTCTGCAGTACCCGGTGGCTTTATTTGGCGTATTACGCGCGGGCTTGACGGTGGTGAATGTTAATCCATTGTATACACCACGAGAGCTACAGCATCAACTTACCGACGCGAACGTCAGTACGATATTGATTGTTGAAAATTTTGCCTGCACCTTAGAAAAGGTACTAAAAAATACCCCAGTCAAAAACATCGTGCTCACCAGTCTCGGCGATTTACTGCCCCTTCCAAAGCGCTGGGTAGTTAACTTTGCAGTTAAGTACATCAAAAAAATGGTGCCCTCATACAGCCTGCAAAACACGACGTCTTTTTCTCAAGCGCTTGCTATTGGTGAGCAGCACGATTACTCACGACCGAGCGTGAGTGGAAGTGATATTGCCTTTTTGCAATACACGGGTGGCACAACCGGTGTTTCAAAAGGGGCTATGCTGACCCACAGAAATATGGTTGCCAATTTAGAACAGGTAAGCGGTATTTTAGAGTCGGCATTAGTGCCGGGGAAAGATATGGTGGTAACGGCACTTCCGCTTTACCATATATTTGCGCTTACCAGTAATTGTTTGACCTTCCTCAAATATGGCTGCCCTAACTTATTAATCACCAATCCACGCGATATGCCTGGATTTGTCAAAGAGCTTTCCCGTTATCCCTTTGCAGTCATAACGGGTGTAAACACTTTATTCAACGGTTTGTTGAACACCCCCGGATTTGCTGAACTTGATTATTCACATTTTAAGTTTGGCTTAGGTGGCGGTATGGCTGTTCAACGCCCTGTTGCACAAAAGTGGGAATCGGTCACCGGCAAAGTACTGATAGAGGGATATGGCCTGACGGAATGTTCACCAGTGGTGTCGGTAAATCCTGTCAATTCTTCAGAGTATAAGGGTTCTATTGGCTTGCCTGTGCCTTCTACTGAGATCAAAATATGCGATGAGCAAGGTCAAGAATTGCCAATCGGTGAAGCCGGCGAACTGTTTGTTAAAGGTCCGCAGGTCATGTTGGGTTATCTCAATCGAGAGGAAGCAACCCGCGAGGTATTAAACGACGAGTGGCTTGCAACCGGCGATATCGCCAAGGCAGACGAACAGGGTTATCTGTACATTGTTGACCGCAAAAAAGACATGATTTTGGTGTCAGGTTTTAATGTGTTCCCAAATGAGATTGAAGAAGTCGCTGCAATGCACGACGGCATATTAGAAGCCGCTGCCATCGGTATTCCCCATGAAGTATCCGGAGAGGTGGTCAAACTCTTTGTTGTTAAGAGTGATGAAAGCCTTACCGAACAAATGGTAATTGCGCACTGCAAGTCTTTATTAACTGGGTATAAAGTACCGAAAATAGTCGAATTTAAAGAAGAATTACCAAAATCTAACGTGGGTAAGATACTTCGCCGCGAATTGAGGGACTAAGCCTCTTGAATGAACAGCAAATTGCTAAGCTTGCGCAATTACAATACGACTATATTACCAGCGAAATTGCACTTGAGGCTTTGTGTAAGGAACTTAGCAAAGCCAAGGTAATTACCCTTGATACAGAATTTGTGCGAACGCGGACCTTAAAGCCGCAGTTAGGGCTACTGCAAGTGTTTGATGGTCATCATTTAGCGCTAATAGATCCTGTGGCCATTAATGACTTATCGGCGTTTACCGCCATTTTGCAAAACCCTGATATTGTTAAGGTACTGCACTCTTGTTCTGAAGATATCGATGCTTTGCATTCGAACCTTGGCGTTACACCACATCCCTTATTTGATACGCAGTTTGCAGCAAGTATGCTGGGTAAAGGCGCAAGTATCGGTTATGCCAATTTGATTGAAACCTACTTTGATATAGCGCTAGACAAAGGGGAATCGCGAACCGATTGGATGGCTCGTCCGCTGTCGTCTAATCAGTTAGACTATGCGGCTGCAGACGTGACCTACCTAATGGCTGCTTTTGATGAGTTGGCAGCCGAGCTAGATGAAAAAGGTTTAAGGCACTGCGTATTCGCAGAATCTGCGGCACTGATAGAAAAAAAGACCGTTGAATTTCCCTCAGAGTATGCTTATTTGACCTTATCTAATAACTGGAAGCTATCGGAGCGCAGTTTATATGCATTAAAACAGCTCGCGAAATGGCGTTTGGATACCGCAAGAAAAAACGATATTGCGATTAATTTTGTGATAAAAGAAGCGTCGATGTTAGACATTGCTGTGAAGCTCCCACAGAGCACCTCTGGGCTTCATCAGATCCATGACCTATACGGAAAGCAGGTACGCTTGTATGGGCAAGATATTCTTGCCATCACCCACAAAGCCAAGCACATAGATGAGAACGAATTTGTACCTAAAATCAAGCGACTCATTGAATTTCCACTGTCGAAAAAAGCCGCCAGTGATATAAAGCAACTTGTCGAACGTGTGGCCGCTAAGCATGACATTCCTGCGGCAGTGCTTGCGTCTAAAAAACAGATTTCGCAAGTGTTGAAGTGGTGCTGGTTTGAATTAGATGAAACGGTGTTACACGGTTTACGGCCTGACTTGTTAAGTGGATGGCGTCGCGAACTTTTTATTGGAGACCTTGAGACCTTATTTGTTGAAAAAGGCAGTGAGCAACAAGGAAAATATGAAACTTTGCGCAGTCTATAAATCGTCCAAAAAAGCAGATACCTATCTATACGTGCAAGACAAAGGTGACTATTCAAAGGTGCCAAACGCCTTATTAAATGCATTCGGCACGCCTGTATTTGTAATGCTTCTACCGATTGCAAAGCGCATCACAATAGCGCAACTTCCCAGAGATAAATTTGTCTCAACCCTTGAACGTGATGGATTTTATCTGCAAATGCCTCCGAAGGTAGAAAGCTTGTTGGCGGCTCACAGGGAGCAGCAAGGCCTTGATGGCAAGCTTCAGCGAGACTAATTGAGACCTATTTATGCACTATTATTTCATTCTGTTTTTTGGCTGGCTGATATTGGTCGCCTCATCGACTGTCACGGCTGCGCACGCATCGCAAGCATCTGATGCGACAAGCTTTGAACAATATGCCCAAACGCTAAAAAATCAGGCGCGGCAAAAAGGCTTTGATGAGCAGTTTTTAGAACAGGTGTTTGCTACTGTGAAGCAACGAGGGGCGGTGGTAAAAGCAGACCGTAATCAACCTGAGCGTAAACTTACCCTAGATACCTATTTACAGACTCGGGTGCCTGATTGGAAGGTTGAGCAAGCCGTTCAACAGTATCTACAGCATAAAAATACTTTGGAGCGCATTGCTAAGCAATATGGCGTGCAAGCAAGATTTATTGTAGCGCTTTGGGGTAATGAGAGTAATTTCGGTCGCATTCAGGGGAATCATCCTGTGATGTCATCTTTAGTGTCTCTGGCCTACGAGGGACGCAGGCGTGAGTTGTTTGAATCACAATTTTTTGCCGCTCTGGAGATCCTTAAGCAAGGCCATATTGCGTTAGCTGATTTTAACGGGAGTTGGGCCGGTGCAATGGGCCAAAGTCAATTTATGCCCTCGTCTTTTCTGAGCTACGCGGTGGATGCAAACGCAGATGGCCGAAAGGACATTTGGGGTACACCAGAGGACGTCTTCGCCTCTATCGCTAACTTTTTAAGTGCTGAAGGCTGGAATGATGCAACAACATGGGGACGCCAGGTAAAACTCACTGAAGACTTTCCTGTTGCGCAGTTGCCCTCACTGGAGGGGCTGACCAAAGTGCGTAAAAAGTCTTTGCGTGAATGGTCTAAGATGGGCGTGACTAAATTTGATGGTTCACCCTTACCGGCTTTGAGTCTACCAGCTTCCTTAATCTTGCCTGATGACATTGGCGGCAGAGTATATTTGGTGTACGGCAATTTTGAAACGCTGATGCGATGGAATCGCTCTTATTACTTTGGCATTTCGGTGGCGTATTTATCGGAGCGAATCGCAAAAGAACTCGGTGAGCGCTCATGAAGGGGGTGCTGTATAGCAAAGCCTTAATCGCCTCAAAATACTGGGAAGAGCTGTCGCTTGAAAATATGAACACGGCGCAGTGGGAAGCAATTTGTGATGGCTGCGGCCGCTGCTGTTTGCACAAGTTTGTTGACAGCGAAAGCGTGCCTGAAGATGGCGAAGTGACTTCCATAGACAGTCAGCAAGGCGAGGTGTTTTACACCAACATCACCTGCTATCAGTTAAATGAGAAAACGTGCGCGTGTAAATCGTACGAGAAGCGCAAAGAGCTGGTGCCTGACTGCGTAAGCCTGAACAAACATAATTTAAAAGACATCAACTTCATGCCGCCTTCATGCAGCTATCGGCGAATGCATAAGGGAGAAGGTCTTGCCTCATGGCATCCCTTATTAAACAAGGGCAAAAAAACAAAAATGCACGAGTTGGGCATTACTGTGCGTAACAAAGTGATAAGTGAAGATAAGGTTAATCTTGACGATTTTGAGGATTATATCGTTACTTGGCCGCTTTCAGAGATAGACTAGCCGACACGGTTTGTGCAAGCAGCGCTACTACCCAACCTGCAATATACAGAGAGAAAACAACCTGCATCCACTGCGGCATGCCCATGCCTAAAAATTGCCACTCGTTAGCACTGCAGCTTCCTGGTGCGTCAAACACCATGGGCAACCATTCGTGGAGCGGCATAAAGCCGGGAAACTCTGGGAAAAACGGGCAGGGCGGTATAAAAAAAGTCTCCGGGAATATGACTTCTAGATGCTCTTGTGCCTGAAATAATCCCCATATTGCCGATGTGCCCCAAAGGATCAGAGCAATCCCTCGGATGACAAAGTGCGGATATAAGAGCACCAGCAAGGTGGCAAAGAAAATACCGATTACCGCCGTGCGCTGGTAAATGCAGCGCACGCAAGGAGCATGACCTAACACGTGCTGAAAATACAAGGCTGCCAGCAAAAGCGCTAGCGCACTGACACACACAATGGCCCACGGTGTTCTTGTTTGACTCCAAGCGGCTAGGGTGTGCAGTGCGTGCATATTATTCTCATGTGTCATGTTGTATTACGCCCTAATTTAACGTGAATCCCACCTAAATTAAATAAATTCATGTTTATTTGTAAAATGCACAGAGCTTGTCGTGCTTAAAAGCTTTTCTTGTGCAAATCATCTGGTACAATCAGTTAAATTTTCGTTAACAGATTGCAGAGCGAGCATGATTTACAAGTCTCAGAGTCCTGCCGGGTTCGCCGAAGAGTATATCGTAGAGTCTATTTGGAGCGGGCGATTTCCTCCAGGCACAATATTGCCAGCCGAACGCGAGCTCTCCGAACTCATTGGCGTGACGCGAACCACTTTAAGAGAAGTATTGCAGCGCCTTGCCAGAGATGGATGGTTAACCATTCAGCACGGCAAACCTACCAAAGTAAATAATTATTGGGAAACCTGCGGTCTGAATATTCTAGAAACGTTGGCGCGTTTAGACCAAGAAGGCCAGCCGGCCTTACTAGATAACCTACTCTCTGCCCGCACCAACTTAAGTGCGGTATTTATTAGGGGCGCGTTTAGACAAAACCCAGAAAAAAGCCGAGATATCATTGAGCGTTACAAATCGGTGCCCGAAGACGGCGTTGAGTTTGCCCATCATGACTACCAGATGCATCACGATTTAGCCTTTGCCTCAAACAACCCGGTATATGTGCTGATGATGAATGGTTTTAAGACTATTTATGCGCGCTTAGGCTCTTTGTTTTTCTCCGAACAAGCGGCGCGCCAAGCCGCCATTAAATACTATGAGCAATTGTTAAGCGTACTTGATAACGACGAGCCTGATCGCGTTGTTTCAGTAGTGCGTAAATACGGTGTTGAAAGCGGCAAGCTGTGGAGTGAGTTTCGCAAAGACATGCCAAACAATTTAGTAGACTAGCGCGTCCTCAATTGCGCTAGTTTCATTCGCCAATCACATTATCAGAGGTTATTCATGCAAGCTGTTGTCGATACGCCTTATCCTCATATTTTTCGTCCACTCGACCTAGGATTTACGACCTTAACTAATCGCATCATCATGGGCTCTATGCACACAGGTTTGGAAGAAGTGCCTAACGGTCATACGCGCATGAAGGCGTTTTTGGCAGAAAGGGCTAAAGGCGGTGTAGCGATGATTGTAACCGGTGGTATTGGCCCAAATGATGAGGGCGCAACTCATGCCAATACGCATCTTCTGGATTCAGATGAAGCGGTTGCCCATCACAGAGAAGTCACCGATGCTGTGCATCAATATGATACAAAAATCTGCATGCAAATTTTGCATACCGGCCGCTACGCCTATAATAAAAACTTAGTGGCACCCTCGGCGATTCAGGCGCCAATTAATCCGTTTACGCCAAAAGAACTCAGCGGCGAAGAAATTGAGAAGCAAATCAATGACTTCGTTTTTACTGCCCTGCAAGCCAAAAAAGCTGGTTACGACGGCGTTGAGATTATGGGTTCAGAGGGCTATTTTCTTAATCAATTTATTGCCCAGCGCACCAATCAGCGCAAAGATGAATGGGGCGGGGAATATGAAAATCGTATCAAGCTTCCGATAGAAGTTGTGCGTCGAGTAAGAGAGGCCGTTGGCGAGCACTTCATTATTATCTACCGTTTGTCGATGCTAGATTTAGTGGAGGGCGGCAGCACCTATGATGAAGTTCTTGAACTAGGCCTGCGCATCGAAAAAGCGGGTGCTACGATTATCAACACAGGAATAGGCTGGCATGAAGCGCGCATCC
Source organism: Glaciecola siphonariae (assembly GCF_042652645.1). NCBI lineage: Bacteria > Pseudomonadati > Pseudomonadota > Gammaproteobacteria > Alteromonadales > Alteromonadaceae > Glaciecola > Glaciecola siphonariae. Next base: position 1,110,520 of record NZ_JBHSGU010000002.1, on the reverse strand, counting down.
CAACTATCGCGACAAAAGTGCCAAGAGCTGCATTTACTTGGGTAACGGCTAAGTTTCGCAAAGCACTCAATATTCCTGTTATCACGTCAAATCGCATTAACACGCCAGAGGTGGCTGAAGAGGTGCTGGCTCGCGGCGATGCCGATATGGTGTCGATGGCGCGACCATTTCTAGCCGACGCTGAATTTGTTAATAAAGCAAAAAACAATCAGGCCAGTCATATCAATACCTGCATAGGATGCAATCAAGCATGTTTAGATCACGTGTTTGACGGCAAAATGACGAGCTGCTTGGTTAACCCTAGAGCTTGTCATGAGACTGAGCTTGAGATCACCCCCGCAACCGACATCAAAAAGATTGCGGTGGTTGGAGGTGGTCCCGCTGGACTTGCTGCGGCCAGCACTGCAGCCGCTCGAGGTCACAAGGTTACTTTGTTTGATGCCGACAGTGAGCTGGGTGGGCAATTTAATATTGCTAAACAAATTCCGGGTAAAGAAGAGTTCTACGAAACCATTCGTTACTTTCAAGTCATGCTCAATTTGCATGGCGTGAAGATTGAGTTAAACACACGCGTAGACGCAAAAATGCTCGACGATATGGGCTTTGATGAAGTTATCATTGCCACCGGTATTGAACCCAGAAAGCCTGATATCCCGGGCATAGACCATCCAAAAGTGCTTAGCTATATAGATGTGATTAAACATAAAAAGCCCGTGGGTAAACGCGTTGCTATTATAGGCGCTGGCGGAATTGGTTTTGATACCTCAGAATTTTTGTCCCACGGCAAAGTCTCAACCTCTACCAATATCCCCGCTTTTATGAAGGAGTGGGGCATCGATATGGAGTTTACAGCAAGAGGCGGTGTTGAGGGCGTTCAGGCCTTGCCGGAGCCGTCTCCTAGAGAGATATTCTTGCTACAGCGCAAAACCACCAAAGTGGGCTCTGGGCTTGGTAAAACTACAGGTTGGGCACATCGCGCAGGTTTGATGATGAAAGGCGTCAAAATGATGGGCGGGGTTGAATATGTGAAAGTCGACGATGACGGCCTGCATATTCGAGTCAATGACGAGCCTCAAGTGCTAAATGTAGACAACGTTGTGGTTTGCGCCGGCCAGTTGCCGTTAAAAACCTTAGCAGAAGGACTTAAAACCAATCATCATCTCATCGGCGGTGCAGACGTGGCCGCTGAGCTCGACGCCAAGCGCGCTATTGATCAGGGCACTAAATTGGCAGCGAGACTATAAGTCTCGCCGCCAAAGTGAGAGCGCAAAAATATGCAGGTGCAAAAGAGTAGGTAATTACTGCGTGCTCTTGCAGTTTCTTAGTCTTAGACATAGCTGTTTATGCACACATTGTTCAAGATATTTATTGTACCTCGGCCGCAAGGTATGAGGCACCTGCACATAAACTTGTCAGAATATCCTTTGTGGCCTACGCTTTTATTGACGTAATGCAAATACATTTCTAGCAATAAGGACATCATATGAAAAAGAAACACAGCATTATACTGGCAAGCACCGCACTAATTAGCTCCTCACTTCTACTTACGGCAATGTCTGCGAATGCATTGCTGGACCCGCAAGGCAGCACCGTTCAAAATAGTGCCGTTCAGAGCAACGCTCTACCAATTGGCTACCTGAAAAACACCACTTCACAAAACACAAACCATCCAGAAAATGCAGAGCAAGAAAGTCTTAAGCGAGATTTAATTAACAGTCTAGCCAAAAGCAAGATGAAAATGCTCGGAGTAAATAAAGCGCAGTACGCGATGCTGCAAGCTGCGGCAAGCGGAGCGAGTATGTTTCGCTCGTTAGATGGATTCATTGATATTACTAGTCATCCGGCGATGATTAAATATCATTTTTTAAGCGATAGCTCTACTGAAATCCCTGATGCCGTTAACGATGAACTTTCTTTACTTTCCCAGCATAATTTCGAACTTGCTGCGCAAGACATCGGAGTAGATACTGCCGATTTTTATCAGTTACTCATTAAGTTTGTTCGCATAAATAATCAATTAGACTTGGCGGCTTCAAGAAGAACAAATAATGAAGGCGAGGAGTTAGTTAAAGAGATTTTATCAACTGATGAACCTGAGGATGAGGAAGAGGTTGTTGAGGTAATAACCGTAACTGAAGACTCATTACAAGCACTTCATGGCGGAGGTAGTGCAGGTAGGTGGAATAGGTTGCACCGTAATGCTTATAATCGTTGGGGTCCGAACGGCAGCGGCACAACGGTAGCCGTTTTTTCTTCCTCTTCCTTTACCTTTGTAAGAACATACAGGTACGATAGCGGTATAACGCGAGCCGGCGATTCCTCATGCTTTGGCATGTGCATGTTAACACCTCATCCTTAATTGCTGTTGCCACGGTCATTTGCTCTTATACATGCGCATGTTGCCCGTGGCTTGGTCGAGGGTAACGTTGAAGTGCTGAATCACATTCATACCTAAAAGTCCGTCGAAGTTTTGCATATTTTCAGTGCTTAGCACCATCACTGCTATATTTTTAAGGCTTTGGTCGCCGAGGGAGAGTTCGGTGATTCTATACAGCGGGCTCGACACCTTGCCACCAGCGGTCTGCACATTAAAGGTACCTAGGTATGAGGTGTCTTTAATGTCAATTTGATTGAATATGCTCTCGGCAATGGCGGTAGTGCTGGCACCGGTATCTACAAGCAGTTCAGCTTTTACGGCGGCAATTTCAACTTGCGTATAAAATTGACCGCGTCTTGCGATAAGCGGCACTTCTCCTTCAAGCGTTTGCTCGCTCACATCAAATACATCTTCAGTGATGCTAGTCTCATTGTTTGCCGACTGATAAATACTCTCTCGTAGACGCATAGCTCTTGGGTCATTAGGTAGTAAAGATGCGAGCACATTTTCCATCAGTACGGTTTGCTGTTGCATGCCGTAGGCTTTTGCCAATGCGATTAGATACCGTCTATTTAAAGGGTCTACCTGAACCAGCGGCTCTAAAAAATTTGCCAGTAAATCCCAACTCCCATCACCACTAAACTGCTGGATAATGCGGGTAGTGTTAACGTCTATGATCTTATTTATTTCGGCTAGTTGCGCATCTGAAATGAGCGCGTCGCGCAGTCCATAATAGTTTACCAAGGCTACGCTTAGAGGCTGGGTATAATAATATGCGTGTGCCTCTAGCATAAGCGCGTCAATATCTTGAGGGTGCTCGCGCAGGTAGCCGCGAACATAAAAGGCTAGGCTCTCATATTTTTGTGCTTTTTTGAGCGATTGTAAAAATGCCATTGTAATACCCTCTGGCGGCGGGCTAACATTTTGCGCAGCGTTTTGCTCCAAACCACCATCAGTATTGTTAGTATTTGGCAGTTCTTCTAGTGTGTAGTCATTAGCGCTGACGACGCTTGAGACTGGCTCATCGCTCCTTTGACCTTCCATGCGTGTATTGAGCTTTTCTTTGGTGTCGTGACTATCAACCCAAAGCAGATATGCGTTGAGGCTCAAAGACGCAATAAGTAGCCATATCAGCAAGCTTTTCATTTAGCTATGTTTCGTTAATGGCGTGCGCGCCGTAAATATCAATAAAGGATTGGGGCATGGGTTTTGGTGCACCGCTGGAAAGTTTTACGCAAACAAAATCCGTCAAACCAGAAAATACCGTTTTTTGTGAGTGGACTGAAATAAACTGGAATTCACGCTGAAGCCTAAATCGCTTGTCGCACTTGCTGATCCACGTGGCACATGCAATCGTCTCATCTTTAAAAGATGGGGCATGGTAGTAAAGGTTATGATGCTGAATCACCATTGCTCTATCGAGCGTCTCGTAATCTTCAAACCGTAAACCGAGGGCATTTGAATGTGCCCACGCCAGCTTTTCTAGCTGCCTGATGTAGGCAACATTATTAGCGTGTTTGTAATGGTCTATATCGTCGCTGTGCACATGCCATTGCATGATAAAAGGCTTGGTATGTTTCCAGTCGAGCTCTTGCCAATGATTTTGCTCGTTTGCGCACTGAATATTTTCTAGCATAGTCGCTCTTTGTTGTTAAATGGCATTAAATGACCGAGTGTTGCCTTAGGCTCTTAATTTAATCTAATTTCAGTTATAATGTGCCGCAAAATGACCAAGGCATATTTGTGCATGCTACTTAGTGCTGCACATTGTTAGTTGAAAATTGTTAGTTGCAAATTGTCAGCCGCAAATTGCCAAAGCGCTTATTTAGTTTCTAAAGCAACTAAACACAAATTTATTGAGACCCAAGTACCTCATATATGCAATATAACCAAACTTCGGACACTAGCCCAAGTGTTTTTTCTGACGCCGCCGACACCCTGGTAGCACTTTTTAATGCTGAGTTTGCTTCAGATGAGCTACCGGTCAGTGAACGTAGTTATTTAATCGCGCAGGCGAGTGAGCCTATTTATTTGCCTTATGACGCTGCGCCCCACCATTATTTTGCACATCAACAGCTTGCTCAAGAAAATACACTGCGTTATTTGGGCGGCGCTCTCAGCGATTTGCCCAGCGGCAATAAAATCTTTTTTACTTGCGATTACTTCGCCAGCGCCTTACATGAAATAGCGCATTGGTGTATTGCCGGCAAGACAAGACGTAGGCAGGTTGATTACGGCTATTGGTATGCCCCTGATGGCCGCAGCCTTGAACAACAAAAAGCCTTTGAACAAGCTGAAATTAAACCTCAGGCAATTGAATGGGCCTTTTCGCTTGCCTGTAATAAGCCATTTAAAGTGAGCAATGACAACCTGAGCCTGCCTGATCATGACTGTACCAGCTTTGCTAACGCGGTTTATCAGCAGCTCTGCGATTATCAGCAGCGCGGTTTTATGCCGCGGGCACAGAGGTTTTTAGATATTCTTAACGCTCACTATAACGGCGAGAAAGCCGAGAAAGCCGAGAACGCCGAGAAAGCCGAGCAAAACGATAAAGGCGGCTTACCTAATTTATCGATGCTTGCTAAATCAAACGAGTCGATGACACTCACCCGTAGTCAGCAATCCACGCATAATATGCGCAATTTATGTCTGTAAACATGGCTAAAGTAAGCGAAGTGGCAACTAAAGAAAAAGCCCCTGGCGATGGGGCAGACTATCGCCAAAGACGTTTTAAGCTGGGCTTAATAATCAACCCTTATGCTGGCATAGGTGGTGCGTTGGCTCTTAAGGGAAGCGATGGCAAAGAGATTCGAGAAAAGGCGCTTGCGATGGGGGCTGAGCAGCTTGCCGGAACAAAAACCAAGCGTGCGCTTGAGCAAGTCAGCGCCTTAAAAAATGATATCGTCATTTATACTGCATCAGGCGATATGGGCGAGTCACTGTCGCTCAGCATGGGCTTTAGCACAAAGTGTGTATATGCACCAAATGCGGCACAAACCGAACAAGATGATACGCTGCAGCTTGCCCTTAAGCTTATAGAACACAAGGTTGATATCATTTTATTTGCTGGTGGCGATGGTACCGCCAGAAACGTATATTCCGCCGTAGGGAACAAAATTCCTGTGTTAGGTGTGCCCGCGGGGTGCAAGATTCATTCAGGTGTATATGCCATTACGCCTCGAAGCGCGGGCAAAGTGCTGTCGCAAGTAATACGCGGTGAGTTGGTGAGCTTAATAGACGCTGAGGTAAAAGACATAGACGAATCTCGCTTTCGCAAAGGCGAGGTGATTGCGCGTTATTTTGGTGAAATGCAGGTGCCAGAAGCCCTCAATTATATCCAAGCAGTAAAGGCCGGCGGAAAGGAATCAGACGAGTTGGTGCTTAACGATATTGCCGCTCACGTCACGGATATGATGGAAGATGACCCAGAATGTTTGTTTGTAATGGGCTCAGGCAGCACCGTTGACGCGATAATGCAGGCGAACGGCTTAGACAACACGCTGCTTGGGGTCGATATTGTGAAAAATATGGAAGTTGTGACACAGGACGTAAATGCCAAGCAATTACTCGAACTCACACAAGGGCAGCGCGTTAGGCTCATTATTACGCTGATTGGCGGACAGGGACATATTTTTGGCAGAGGCAATCAGCAGCTGTCCGCCGAGTTTATTCGCCAATTAGGCAGAGAAAATATTCATATTGTTGCCACTAAAACCAAGCTAAACGCGCTTGGTCAAAAAGGACTTATTGCCGATACAGGCGATGGCGAGCTTGATGCCCAGCTCAGTGGGCCAATATCTATCATTACCGGGTTTAAAGACAAAGTCTTATACTTTGTAAGAGGAGAGGATGTTTAATACACAGCAAAACGATTACCTAGATGCTAAAGAGGCCTACCTAGATAGCTTTATCGAGAAAGACGATGAGCAGTTACTATTTGAGTCGAGTTATATTCATGGGCACTTTTCTGTGGTTGCAGCAAAGCTATCGAAAGCCCTCTCACATGCCCAGCATTCGGCCGATTCGACGGCTGAGTTAGCACCAGATGGCGATGAGCCAAGCTCAATGAGTGCAAAAGATGCAGAAGCACTTGAAGACATGACGACATTTGCTAATACGTTTCGCCATTTGCTTAGCGCCGACATACAAAAAGCCATTGATAATCAAGAGCTAAGTGAATCTGATGCAAAAGGCGTAGTGGCGATGCTCAACTCACTTTTTAAGTAGTTTGTTGGTCACTATTATGGTCAATATCATGGTCAATCTTAACGGTGCGACGTACAAGGTAAAAAAACAAAAGACAGTCTGAAATATTGCGTCCTATAGCGCTTAATAGGACGCATCGTAATTTAACTTAATTTAATTAAACTTAGTACAATAAAATCTACTTTTCGCTCGCTATTTGACTGCGTACTAGCTGGTCCATGAAGCGTACACCCCATCCCTGACTTCCTTTTGGTGCTACATCAATATCGGCAGACAACCAGTCTACCCCGGCAATATCCAAATGCACCCAAGGCAAGTCATCCTTCACAAATGTACCCACAACGGCAGCGCCAATGCTTGCACCAGGATTGCCCGCGCCTGAGTTCTTAATATCGGCAATATCCGACTCTATTTGCTCAAAATGATTGGGGTGCAGCGGTAAGGGCCAAACCAGCTCACCGCTTTGTTCACCTATCTGCATCATTTGCTCGGACAGAGAGAAGTCTCGCGTGATAACTGCGGCATATTCATCCGATAATGCGCGCCCTGCTGAGCCTGTAAGCGTAGCAATGTTTAACAGAAGCTTAGGATTAAAGGTTTCTTGTGCATAATAAACTGCATCGGCAAGGATGAGACGGCCTTCGGCATCGGTACTTATAATTTCAATGCTGGTGCCTTGCATCGTGTTGAGTACATCGCCTGGGCGAATAGCATCTTCGGCCGGCATATTTTCTGCCAGCGGCATCACACCTACCACGTTTACATTCTCACCTCGTTTAGCAATTGCGTACAATGTTCCGGCAACTGCGGCTGCACCGGCTAAATCTGATTTCATCGCCCACATGCCATTATTGCCTTTGAGACTGATCCCGCCAGTATCAAATGTAATGCCTTTCCCGGCTAGCACAATAGGGGCGTCGCCCTTATTGGCACCGCTGTAGCTGATTACGAGCATGCGTGGATCATGAATAGAACCTTGGCCAACGCCCAACAGCGCGCCCATGTTGTTCTTTTGCATATCTCTCACATCGAGCACGTCAATGTCGATGTTTTTGACGCCTTTGAAAAGTGGTCTAACACGCTCAACAAAAGCCTGTGGATAGATGCTTTTACCCGGCTCTGATGCCAAGTCGCGCGTGAGGTGAACGCCGTCGGCCAGATATTGAAGGTCGCCCTCGTAAAGGCTACGGCTGTCGCTTGCATCAGCGCTCACAAACTGCAGCGTCGCGGTGACATCTTTTTTGTCAGCCTTGTAGCGATTAAAGTTGTAGTGTTTTAAGTCAAAGCCGTAGGCGATATGTGCACTAACAAGCGTTCCGTCAGCGTCAATGTTCGGGACATATATTGTTGCCGCTGTATCTGTTTTACTTGAATCTAAGGCACTCGCAATAATGCCGCCAAGATTTTGTAATTTAGCGGCGCTTAAGGCTTCGTCCGTATTGACGCCGACGAGTAATAGGTTGTCAAAACCGGCTATGAGCTGGACGTGAAGGGTTTTTCCGAAATCTCCGGTAAAGTCATTAAGCGCAATGAGCTGACTAAGTCTACCTTCGCTCTTACTATCTATGTTTGCTGCTTCACCGCTGAGGCTTGCCGTATCGTCGACAAAGACCACCCCAGTCTTAGCTTCCAATGTTGCGCTCTGTGAAAAACTGATAGATACCTTGGCATTAACCGACAGCGCAAATACAGCACTAATGAGCAAAATCATTACTTTTGCAGTCATTTTCATTTTGGGTTCCTTACGTTAAATACATATAACACGTTTAAGAGGTGCGCGGCTAAGCACTTTGTGAGTGATGGCCGCTTTGTAGTTGATTTCCAAACAGAAGTGTAGATAGTTTTGTTCACAGATAACATATTGTTTAACTTATCATGCTACATCGTATTTTTTGATGATGCGCTGGGCGCATCGAAGGGCTTGGCAAAAGTAAATGCGTGTTGGCTAGGACCGTGCTCTGTTAAATGCGCCAGCTTGTCTAATGCATCTTGTGTGGTGGGTAGGGTTCCTTGCTCAATCCACCAAAGCACCATGTAGATGTCTAGTTTATCAAACCACTCTTTGCGTCTGCGCATAATCGTTCTGTGTTCAACATTGCGGTAGACAAAACTCATTAGGCTGTCCATATCCTGCCAAACCGACATGTTTATGGCCATGTTAGGGTCTTTAAAGGGTTGTATGTCAAGCGCATTATTGCCTGCTCCTTTAAAGCGCCACACAAATCCATCTTGCGCTTCGGCGATGGCGTTGATGCGGTCGAGGTTATTCACAAAATCTGCATTAACTGGGTCTTCTGCGGGCACTTTGAAGCGGGCTATATTTACTTGGGCAAGTTGGTACTTCATGTGTCACATCCTTGATGTTTTATTGATTTAAGACGGTGGAATAATATTGCAACGAGAATGCAATCAAACAATAATGTCGTCAAGTCACTGCATTAACACGGTGTGTGCTGAAAAAACGAGAAGCGTAAACTCATGTATGCACAAAAGCGGCAAAACCTGTCCGCCTCATGCGGTGACGCCATGCGAAAATATAGCAGGTATTTTGCCGCTCGCATGTTGATTTACATCGTGCTTTCCTAATTGAACATGCTCGCAAACGCGTTTATCCGCTTGGTCAGCATAAGCAATACGCGGCTTTTAACACCTTATAAATTAATCACTCAAGCCATTCGACATTTTGGAATCATTTTTGCAAAGCCGTGACCATGGATACTCATTTAAGACTGAAAGCGGCAATAATTATGCGAAATTCTATGACCAGTGCGGCGGCTTTTGTACTGTGTATGCTCAGTATGTTGGTGCTATTGGGCCTCAGCGGTTGCGCCAATAATTCGGCTCAAGTACAAAAACCTGCGCGAGCAAGTCAAGCATGGCCGGCTGCTTTGGGCAACGCTGAGCTTTATACTCATCAATTAGCGCAAGAGTTATTTGCTAACCTCACCGCAGACCGACAGTACCGCTATGCGGTGGTAGGTTTTGTGCCAGTGGCAACTATGCAGCAAGACTTATCACAACAAGGTCCTTTAATGCTGTTGGGCCATCAGCTAGAGCAGGGCTTAACGACCGAAGTGGTGCGTCGCGGTTTCATCGCGCAAGACTACAAAGCCACTAACACGATAATCATGGGCAGCGATTCTGAACGCGCACTTTCACGTAATGTAGAGCATTTGCGCGCGATTCAAGCGATTGATTACTACATCACCGGCACCATCACCGAACAACAAAACGGTGCGATGGTCAATGCACGAATTATTAACGTGCGTAACAAAGATGTGATTGCAGCAGCCACAAAGTTTTTCCCCGCCGAGTTATTTTGGCAACAAGAGCAAGTCACTATGCGCAACGGTATGCTCTACCGTAGCAGTCACCCTACACAACCTTATTTACCTTCTGGAGATTAGTCCATGAAATTGTTTAGCACTTTATTAGGCTGCCTTGTTATTGCCGGATGCTCAAGCATCCCGGGAATGCATCATATAAGCGGTAAAACGCCCGAACCAGAGCAAAACGCCCAACTCAGTTCTGCTATTGTTGACGTGCCCGCTCAAGCTAACCAGCCCTTACCAAACGCCAATAACGGCGGTATCGATGCATTTGGTTCGATGGAAAAGCCAGTGATGATTGGCAGCACGCCGGGGGCATTCAAAAGCTTGCCGCTCACTCGTCATGTAGGGCATTACGTTCGCAACATGGCGCAAGACTTAGTGGGAAATATGGAATATGTGACCGAACGCACACCTGTTGCCATTACGCATTTTTCTCTCATTGACAGTGACCTACGAGAAACAAACCTGCTTGGCCAGCAAATGGCAGAGTCGTTTGTGCACGAATTTCATAAGTTCAGAATGCCTGTGGTTGAATTTAAAGCGACGCAGTTTATTCGCGTCACTGAGACCGGCGACTATGTGCTATCTCGAGACTTCTTAGACCTGAACAACAGTACGCCCATTCAGTATGTGCTTACCGGCACAATGACCAAGCATCAAGGTGGTTTTATTGTAAATGCAAGAATGCTGGGCATGGAGTCTAAGGTGGTGGTTGCAAGCGCCCAAAGCTTTATTCCGTTTTACGTTGTTGAAGCTTTATTACCCAGTGAATCAAGTCGTCAGAACGAGATTGTTGATGGTGTTCGCATCATTCAGGGAGAATAGTATGAACATAGTTAAGACTGCCTTCGCCTGCGTTACGGTAGTGCTGCTAACGGGGTGCGCGGCCGGTAAACTGCTTATGTCGGGTTACACGCCGCCGCAAACCATTGCAGATTTGATGCGCGAACAGCAAAATGCCGCGGGTGGCATTCCGCCAGAGATGGCTATGACCGGTGAACAGTATAATCAAATAGATGCCAGCGATTATGCCTCGGGCAATGAACATTTAGATGTCACCACCGGCACCGCCGATATGCACGCTATGTCTGCCTATCATCAGCTAGAGTCCTTTCGTCCGCGATTTACCTATAAATCAATAGAGGATTATGCCGCTCAATTGGCGATGGATTTGATGAAAAATCGTTATGGCTTGAGCGCGCAGTCACGCGTGGGAATAAGCTCATTTGTGAAGCTAGATGAAAGCTTACAAAACACTACTGTGCTGGGGAACCAACTGGCAGAATATCTTATCAGTGAAATGCAGCAGTTAGGCTTGCCTGTTGTTGACCATAAACTGATGCCGGCGCTAGAAGTAAGCGCTAGAGGCGATATAGCCTTTTCTCGCGATGTTATGCGCTTAAGTAAAAACAAAGTGATGGATCACGTGCTGTCTGGCACCTTGATTGAGCGGGCAAACGGCGTATTTGTAAATGCTCGTATTATTTCGGTATCGACTAACCAAGTGGTTTCATCAGCAACAATGCTTATTCCTAGTTTTGTTGCGCAAGCGGCCAGCACAGGCTATGTGCTTCGTTAAGGCCTATGTTAATCAGATGAAGGCTGTTGACGAATAAGCTCTCGTACTAAAAAGCGATTAGGGCTTAGTGCATCAAGTAGCTTAATGCTAAGCGGCAATGGTTGCTGGCAAATCTGAGCAACCAGTGTGTCGACTAAAATCGGAGCAGTGGTAATCCCGCGTGAGCCTAAGCCGCTTAGCACAAACACGTGCTGATGTTTGCTGCCCTGTGCATAGTGACTAAGCGGTAAGGCTTTGTACAAATCAGCAAGCTCAACACGTTGCCTGTCTATATCGGGTAGGGCGCCTACCATCGGTAAATGGTCGGGGGTGCTGCATCGAATGGCTGCTCGGCCGCTAATGTTGGTTTTTTCTTGTTGTTCTAAAGCATCTACCCAGGCCGACATTTTCATGGCTTTTTTATGCATCTGAATATTGCTGCTCACTTCAGCTTGCCTATGTTCAGTGTTCATATCATCTTTCACATAGCTCGAGCCTAAGGCGTGGTGTCCGTTAACCGCGGGTGTGAAGTAACCTTTGTGGCATAACACGGCTTTTAAGTTTTTGGTCACGCTATGGGCAGGCATGGCCTCAACCTGACCGCGAGTCAGGCGCATGGGCAGTTTGTGTTGGCAAAGCGAATCGGTGTCTGCTCCTGCAGCCATAACAAGTGCGTCTGCATGCATTTTGTGAGTCTCGCCAGAGGCCATTTGTAAAGTAAGCTCAACCCCGCTTTTTTCATCTTCTAGGCTTTTATAAGCAGACAATGTGTGTTCATAACGCAGTCTCAAGCGCTGGGTTTTTTCTGCATGGGCTAAACAGGCCTTAACTAAACTAATAGGCGCAATCCAGCCGCCAAGGCCTATATGTAAGGCATTTTGAATCAGCGGTACACCGGCAATAGCAGAGGCTTGTTGCGCGTTAATCACTTGTGCAAGCTCATCAGGCCACAGTTCGCGCTGTTGCATTTTATCTAAACGAAGCTGCGTATTATCATTAAAAGCCAGTTGTAAAACGCCGCACCAGTGATGGTCAAAATGGATGCCTTTTGCCAGCAAACTGTCATAAAAGCGCCTAGCGTATAAAAAAGCATGTACAAAAAACTGACTGTTAATACCAGCCTCGGCATTAAGTTGTGGGTAAAATCCGCCGACCGGATTTCCTGACGCACCCTGAGCGGGTTCTTTATCTTTGCAAATAAGGCTTACTCGCTTACCTTGTTCAACTAGTCGCAGGGCTAACATAGCGCCGGCAATACCCGCACCCACCACGGCAATGTGGGCGTCTTTAGGATAGCTAGCTTGCTGGTGTCGGTTAAAATATGGCGCCTGTGCAGGTATTGTGTTTGAAGGTTTTTTCAGGTCTTGGTTGGCGCTTGAAAATACAGCCTTAATCATCTCGCGCTTGCGTCCAAACCCTTTGATTTTATGCACTGAAAAACCAGCAGCAAGCAGTCCACGTTTTACCGCGCCAGCCGCAGTAAAGGTCGCAAGCGTGGCATTAGGTGCGCTTAAATATGCCATTTGCTTGTATACATCGTCGTGCCACATGCTTTGATTCTTGCTAGGGGCAAAGCCATCTAAATACCAAGCGTTCACCAAGCCCGCTTCATCACGAGGAACCTGAGCTATGCCGCTCATCACATCATCGAGCACTAAATCAAGCGTAATGTGATGGGCGGTGTTAAATGTATAAAGGCTGCGGTGAATGCCCTCAAGCGCAGGGGGATACTGGTCTATTAAGGCCTTGCTTATTGAGTGCAAGTCTGGCCACTGTTGATGTATCGCTTCGAGCATGCGCTTTTCAATGGGGTATTTTTCAAGGCTAACAAAATGCAGATGTTGCAGGGGAGCATTTGGGTGGTCGCTTAAAAATTGCTCAAAAAGCCTGCACGTCAGCATGAAATTTAGACCGGTGCCAAAGCCGGTCTCGCCAATGCAAAAGCGGGTATTAGGCCAGTTTTGCCACTGCTGCATTAAATCATTGCCATCTATAAATACAAAACGGCTCTCTGCAAGGCCATCATCTTTAGAATAATAAACGTCGTCAAAGGCGTCTGAGCATGGCGTTCCATTTTGATTAAACGAGAGTTTGGCGTGGTGTAATTTCATACAGCTTCTTTAGAATATTTGTAAAGATTTAATGAATGATTAACAATCAGCGCTTAATTTGTAATGGGTTATATGCCAGTATAACCACTTTCTCGATAAAGCGTGCTTGCGCGTGGGCTGAGTATAAAGCCTCGCACAGACGAGCAACAGGTTTAATTTAAAGGTGAAATATGAAGCGAGCAGTGATCACTGGTCTGGGGATCGTATCTAGTATCGGCAATAATGCACAGGAAGTCTTAGACTCGTTGCGTGAGGGCAAATCAGGTATTCGGTATTCTGAGCAGTTTGCCGAGATGGGCATGCGTAGTCATGTGTGGGGTAACCCGCAAATTGACTTAAAAGAACATATTGACCGCAAGGCACTGCGCTTTATGGGAGATGCTGCAAGTTATGCTTATTTATCAATGGAGCAGGCGATTGCTGATGCCGGCCTCGAAGAGTCCCAATACTCGAGTGAGCGCGTGGGCATTATTGCTGGGTCTGGCGGGGCATCTTCAGACAATCAGGTTGTGTCCGCTGATACCCTGAGAAACAAAGGGGTCCGCAGAGTGGGGCCTTACATGGTTACCCGCTGTATGGGCAGCACAGTATCTGCTTGCTTAGCGACCCCTTTCAAAATCAAAGGCGTTAATTATTCAATTTCATCGGCTTGTGCAACCAGTGCGCACTGTATTGGTAACGCTTGGGAAATGATACAGCTTGGTAAGCAAGATATGATTTTTGCCGGTGGTGGCGAAGAGCTTCACTGGGCCTTATCGAGTCAGTTCGACGCTATGGGCGCGCTTTCTACTAAGTACAACGAAAATCCCGCGGTGGCCTCGCGCACTTATGATGCCAATCGCGACGGCTTTGTTAGTGCCGGGGGCGGCGGCATGGTGGTGGTGGAAGAGCTTGAACATGCGCTTAAACGCGGCGCTAAAATCTACGGCGAATTGGTAGGCTATGGTGCAACCTCCGACGGTTACGACATGGTTGCACCTTCGGGTGAGGGCGCGATACGATGCATGAAACAAGCACTTCAAGGCATTGATGCACCGCTTGATTATTTGAACACCCATGGCACATCTACACCCGTGGGTGATGTAAAAGAACTTGAAGCAATCCAAAGCTTATTTGGGGATAATAGCCCCGCCATAAGCGCCAGTAAGTCTATGACAGGTCATGCGCTAGGCGCTGCTGGCGTGCATGAAGCAATTTACAGCCTGCTTATGATGGAACATGGCTTTATTGCACCATCAATCAATATTGACGAACTCGATGAAGCTGCCAAAGGCTTGGACATTGTGACGAAAACCCGTGAACAGGCGCTCAATCTCGTGATGTCTAACAGCTTTGGATTTGGCGGTACTAATGCATCGTTGGTGTTCCAAAAATACCAAGGCTAAAGCGCATAATGATATTGCGCTCACCATGCTGGGTTTGCATTAAATGCAGCATGGTTTATGAGAGATGAAACCATGCTCAGTGAATCTTTTGACGCCTATTTGAATAATGCACGCTGGTTCCAGTATGGTTCGCATAAAATTGCGTATTGGGACTCGGGTGCTCCGGTAGCCCATCACTTTTCTGCTCCCGATAGCTCACCTTCAAATGCAGACTTGTCTTTAATACATAGCCAATCAATAGACAAGCAGCCACCTATCTTGTTTTTACATGGCTTTCCGTCAGCAAGTTGGGACTGGCATCATCAATGGGCGCACTTTATCAAGAGCCATCGCTGTATCGCGTTTGATATGCTTGGGTTTGGAATTTCCGACAAGCCCACTAAATATAAGTATTCCGTGCTAGAGCAGGCAAAGATAGCGATATATTTGTGTCAAAAGCTCAAGATTTCTAGGCTTCATATTGTTGCTCACGACTATGGGGTATCGGTGGCGCAGCAACTTTTGAGCCTACAAAACAGTGAGTCTGCTAGCGTAGATATCGAATCTCTATGTTTTCTAAACGGTGGCTTATTTGCAGAGCTTCATCGACCGCTGCTCACGCAAAAGCTCTTGCATTCTGTGCTGGGCCCTCTTTTAGTAAAGTGCATGAATAAAGGCTCACTTAGGCGCAGTTTTGGCAAAATTTTTGGCCCTGAAACACCGCCTTCACAAGCAGATATTGATACTATTTGGCGCCTGCTTGAATTTAAAAACGGCATGGCGGTACTGCCTAAATTGCTCGATTATTTAGATGAGCGGGTGCTACATAGAGATAGGTGGGTAGCGAGTATGCAAAGCACTTCCACGCCGCTTGGATTTATAAACGGCGTATTCGACCCCATCTCTGGCGAACATATGCTTGCGCAATTTAACGCGCTGCTGCCAGATGCAGCATCTATCGGCATCAATGTGGGACACTATCCGCAGCTAGAGGCGCCGAGGCGTGTTAGCGATTTGATTGCCAATTTTATTAACAGCAAAGGCTTTGCTTAAAACAGCAAATGTAACGTTTTAAGCTTCTCAATCTGCCTGAGTGACTATTGCTTTAGAGCCTATTGCCTAAGTGAATATTGCTTAAGTGAATATAGTAAAATTCAAACAAATGAAATCTCATGAGCGAATCTGTAAAAATGAAGCTACTACTGATGAATAAGAACACATGAATATTTTATACGATGACAATATGCCGTACGCAAAGGAGTATTTTAGAGGGCTAGGCCAAGCTCTGCCATTTACCGCTGGAGCACTCGATAATACACTTTTGGCAAACTGCGAAGCCCTGTTAGTGCGCTCTACCACTAAGGTGGACGCCGCTTTACTCAACGAAGCGCCCAATTTACGCTACGTTGCGACCGCAACCGCAGGTTTTAATCATCTTTCCCTTACCGATTTAACGGCACGTGGTATTCACTGGTACTCAGCAGGAGGCTGTAACGCGCGCGCAGTAGCTGAATACGTGCTCGCCTGTTTATATGTGCTTGCCCAGAGAGATGGCTTTTTATTGAGCAACAAGACAGTTGCCGTGGTTGGTGTTGGAAATGTAGGGAGCACCTTAAAAAGCTTGTTACAAAGTGTAGGTATAAAAGTAATTGCCTATGACCCTCCAAGGGCAACGCGAGACCCTGCTTTTATATCTGCAGAATTCTCTCAAGTATTGAAAGCCGATATTATTAGTCTGCACACGCCTCTTGTTAAAGACGGTGATTTTCCTACAGAACATATGTTTGACGCATCAGTGCTAGAGACGCTGGGTCCACAGCAGATATTAATTAATGCCTGTCGCGGCGAAGTGCTAGACAATGCCGCGCTGCTTGCGCTTATGCGAAAAGACCAAAGCAGTATGCCAAAGGTTATCCTAGATTGCTGGGAGCATGAGCCCGAGATTGACCGAGAACTCCTACCATACATAACATTTGCAAGTGCACACACGGCGGGACACTCACTTGAGGGCAAGGCGAGAGGCACAGATATGGTATATGCCGATTTGTGTCGGTTTTTATCGCTTCCTCTAACACTCACTCTCGAGGATTTTTTGCCGGTATTTTCGCTGTCTGCTGAGCAGACGCAAAAGCTACATGATGTTAGCGCTAGCGAAAGCACACAGACTATTGTCTGTGAAAGCATAAAGTGCATGTATGATATTGAAAATGATGATAGTTTTTTTCGCCGCTACATGGCAAAATCACACTCGTTTTCCGAGCTTCGGCGCAACTATCATGTGCGTCGTGAATGGCCTGCCGCTAAAATAGCTATACAAAACAAGAAGGCAGCATCGGTATTAGGTGAGTTAGGGTTTAAACTGGCTAACGACAGCAAGTAAATATTCATCATAAACCTCAAAAACGAATTAAGGACACATACAATATGTCAAATGTTTACGATGTCGCCGTATTGGGCGCGACAGGCTTAGTAGGTCAAACGATTATGGATGTGCTGGCCGCCAGAAAATTCCCTATCGGAACATTGTATCCACTGGCCAGTGAACGTTCAGCCGGTGGTGAAGTTGAGTTTGCGGGTAAAAAACTGAAAGTATTAAATGCAGACGAGTTTGATTGGAGCAAGGTGCAGCTTGGTTTTTTCTCGGCAGGCGGCAGCGTATCAGAAAAGTTTGCGCCTATTGCTGCTGAAGCGGGCTGTGTGGTAATTGATAATACGTCACAGTTTCGATATGAGCCCGACATCCCCTTGGTTGTGCCTGAGGTTAATAGCTATGCTTTAGCTGATTACCGCAACCGCAACATCATTGCCAATCCAAATTGCTCTACTATCCAGATGGTTGTGGCGCTGAAGCCTATATATGATGCAGTGGGTATTGAACGTATCAATGTGGCCACCTATCAGTCGGTATCAGGTGCAGGCAAATCGGCCATGGAAGCGTTGGCACGGCAAACCGCAGAATTACTCAACGCCAAGGCAGTAACTGGTGATGAGTTTAGCCGCCAGATGGCGTTCAACGTGATACCTCAAATTGACGTATTTATGGACAATGACTACACCAAAGAAGAAATGAAAATGGTGTGGGAAACCCGCAAAATATTAGGTGATGAGTCGATTTTAGTTAATCCTACTGCCGTCAGGGTGCCGGTGTTTTTTGGTCACGGCGAGGCCATTCATATTGAAACGACTCAACAAACCGACGCTGAGCACGTAAAGCAACTGCTAGGGTCTGCCCCTGGCGTAACTCTGTATGAAAAGCGCGAAGATTTTCCGACACAAGTCTCTAGCGCAAGCGGCAATGACGCTGTGCACGTGGGACGTATCCGCAATGATGTGTCGCATCCACACGGAATAAATATGTGGGTGGTGTCTGACAACATTCGCAAAGGCGCAGCGACCAATAGCGTACAAATCGCAGAAGTACTTATCAGCGAATATATGTAAATAATTAACACAGCTTGCCGATAATGCCATACAGGACAATTGGTTGAGTTATGAGTACTTTAGGAGCAGAGCAGGGTTTTGAAATCGACGCTTAGAAACTGGATAGCTATTGTATTGACAGTGTCAATGCTTAGTCCTGCGCTGTTATCGGCTCAAGTGCAACTGCAGGGGCCACGCGGCTCTGCCGAGCAATTCTCTGGGGTTGTGTATGGTCCTATCGACCAGAACGATACGCTCTGGCGAATTGCAACCCGCTATAAGCAAGATTCCCCGTTTAGCGTCTATCAAACCATGCTCGCAATTTACGAGCTCAATCCACAGGCCTTTGAAAACGGTAATTTTAATACCATGGTTAGCGGTGCAACCTTGCAGTTGCCTAGCGACCGATTTATTGCTCGCATGGACCCACAGCGAGCCCGCGCAAAAGCCGAAGCAGACGACCGCGCGTTTGGCCGGCCCAATTCTGTGCAGCCAGAGGAAGTACTGGCGCAAGCGGCAGCTCAGCCCACAGAGCCTGAGGTACCGCTGGTAAATCAGCAAGACCTTGCCAGTACTAAGCAAGAACTTCAGCAGCAGTTAAATTCCCTCAATCGCCAGCAGGCGGTAAAATTTGACGAAGTCAAACAGCAAGTTGCATCTTCTATTGAAAGCGTGCAGGCCTTACTTGATGAAAACAGGCGTTTGTACGAACGCTTAGACCAGGTGAATACTGATATATCTGATCTGCGCGGTAAAGTAGAGGGGGAAGTGCAAGACCAGATAGACCAGCAACTTGCCTTGCAAAAAGAAATTATAGACTTAGTTAAGCAGGCTGAGCAGCGCCAGCTCGACAGAGAAGCACAGTCGTTTTTAAACATATTGTCTAATCCGGTGGTGGCGATTGGATTGTCGTCATTATTTACCCTCGGTTTACTGGCGATTATCGGGTTTTGGTTACTGCGCAGACCAAGCGCGTCAAAGCAAGAGGCCTCCACAGACAATAAGCAAGCGTCCGTAGATATCGTCGATGATGAACTTGTTATTGGTGAAATGGATGACGATGATGATGCCGATGATTTAATGGCTGCCCTTGAGCAAGATATGGGTGGTGACGATATTCTTTCGTCCGATTTAGAAGATGGCTTAGATGAACTCGGCATCGGTGATGACTTTGATGATGCCGACGACATGCTTGTGCCTGACGAAAAGAACAAGCAAACCGATAAAGCAAAAGCGCAAACTATTGAAGAAGACGTGAGTTTTGACACTGACGCCATCAGCCTTGACGATGATGATTTTGATAATCAGGAAATTGATCTCAATCCAAAAGAGACAGCATCTGCAGAAGCAAAAGCGGATTCGAAAACTGAGGTAGTGGAAGACCTTACCAGTGATCTCGATTTAGATGATTTTGATGTAAGTAACGATGGTGATGAAACTGACTTTGCCGCTGATTTAGCAGAGCAAGCAGGCACCGCCGGCGATACCGACTCTACGAAGCCTTCTGGCGAAGCTGAAACGCCAGCAGTCGCTGATGAAGGCACGCAGGAAACTGACTCTACAGGCGACGTAGACGATGCTATCGATACAGATGATACAGACGATGCTGACGGCGAAAGCGGCAACTCTGAAAAGACAAGCAATAAGCTGGCATCTGTCACAGGTGATGCGCCTGAGGGCGTACCATTGGACGAGAGCGCTTCGCTTGACGAGGATGCCATTGAGCAAATTGAAAACACTATAAACGAAACAACCGAAGAATTTGACAAATTATCAGAAGAGTTATTAGACGAGCTTGAAAATGGTCCCGGTGAGACTGAGGAAGATGAAGCGCCTGTTGCTGATGCGACTCCACCAGCTTCTGAATCTGCATCTGAGCAAACATCTGAACCTGCATCTGAATCGGAAGTAGAAACAGAAACAGAATCTGAACCCGAACCCGACACGCAGGCCAAAGGCGATATCGAACAACCCGATGCGAATACGCAAGACGCTCCTAGCGAGAATTCTGATGCAGAACAAGCCGAATCAGAAAATATCGATAAAGAGGCAGCGCCAGACACAGCAGAAACTGAATCAGAGCCAGAACCAGAGCTAGAACCAGAGCTAGAACCAGAGCTAGAACTAGAACTAGAACTAGAACCTCAGCCTGATAGTGAATCAGAGCCTGATACTACACCTGATTCAGATAAAGAAACCGATGAATTGGGCGCGGAAGTAGAAGATTTGAGTGATGATATTCTATCTGAACTTGAGGATGAGCAAGCAAGCGAAGAGCTCGATGATTTGCTCGAACAATTTACCGAAAACGACCTTGATAATGCACAAGGCGCAGCACAGGACGTAAGCGCAGACGACCAAGGCGATAGCATTGATTTATCTGATGATATAGACAGTAACGATGCCTCACAAGAGCCAAATGACGATACCGACGCTTTGGCAAATGAGCTCTTGTCTGAGCTCGAAAACGATAGTGACGATGATGATGCGGACGCAGACCTAGACGCCCTATTGAATGAGTTTGCAGCCAAAGAAGACGAAGTAGAAATAGACAGTGAGCTGACTGACACTGCAGATACGCAAGAAACGCCAAGCACTGAAACAAGTACTGAAAGTAACACTGACTCCTTATTAGATGATATTCCGTCACTCAGTGATATGGGACGTGACGATGCGGACGCGCCTAGTTCTAAGATTGAAGACGAAGCGTCAAGTTCACAAGCTGACAGCTCAGAGACAGAGCAAGAAGCACCTACGAAAGAACAAGAACATAAACAAGAGCACGAACCAGAACATGAAGCGTCAGAGCAAGCGTCACCTTTAGACGAGGACGGGATTGATGATGTGTCCGATGCGATGGAAGACACTCAGACAAGCGCCGAATCCCTTGACGAGACGCCCATAGATGAAGATGACGTGCTTGCCGACCTGCCTGGACTTGACGATTGGCTAGGCGATGAAGAGCTTGAGAAAGACTTAGAAAATTACAGTAATAAAAATGAGTCGGATGATGACATTGATTTACTGGCTGATATTGAAGGCGCTGATTTTGAGGACCTTCTCAATGAGATTAGCGATGACGGCAAACTGAGTGAAGACGATTTAAACGCCTTCGATGAAGTGGATTTAAGTGACGAGACAGAAGATAAACCAAAAGCTACAGACGGCGAATCGGAGAGTAAAAAAGACGCTACGGATGATTTGACCGACGCAGGATTAGATATTGATAGTCTTCTAAAGGATGAAGATGAGATTGACGGATTTGTTAACGTAGATGACTTACTGTCAGAAAGTGAGGCCTTAACGCCTCTTGAAGATGACGACGTAGAATTTAATCTTGAAAAGTCACTGGATCGCATGAGCAAAAGTACAGATGCTGACGCTACGGGCACTGATGACGAATTTGATGCGTCTAGCAATGAAGTAGACCAATCGAGCAATCTAGATTTAGCACAAGTTTACATCGATATGGACGATTTTGAAGCTGCTAAAGAAGTGCTTGACGAAGTCATTGCAAATGGCTCGTCTGCGCAAATAGCTGAAGCTAAAGAGCTTTTAGCACAAATGAAATAAACCAGCATAGAGATAAAACATGGCGACAGCGTGTGCGCTACATATTTTGGTAAAAACAGAAAAGCAGGCAAAAGAACTGCTCATCCAGCTTAAAAAAGGAAAAGACTTTGGCAGCCTTGCCAAGCGATTTTCAGACTGCCCGTCTGGCAAAAAGGGCGGCGATTTAGGTGAATTCAAACGCGGACAGATGGTAAAACCGTTTGACGATGTAGTGTTTAAAAAAGAGCTCTTAACAGTGCACGGCCCGGTAAAGACTCGCTTTGGATACCACTTAATTAAAACGCTCTACCGAAGCTAACACCGCCTAGCCCCTCATCTAAATCTCACCCTCATCTCATCTTCCAACGCTCACTCATACTTTTACCCATTCTTGCGCTCAAAAATGCAGCCAAAATCTTCGCCTATTCCGGTTTTTCGAGTAAGTCAGTGAGCAAGTATTTCTAACATTTAAAGCGCATTAAGTTTTATCAAAATTGCATTCAGAACGGGTTTGACGTGTTGTTTTTGTTATTGTTATTGCCACCAAAAACAGGTTCAGATAAAAAACTAAAACAAAGTTATAAATGAGAATTTTGAAGTAAAATTCTGAGGTTTTATGCGAAGTTTGCGTAAACTAAAACAATTTCACTGATTTTAATTGATTTTTAATGGGTTTAAAGGATTTTTAATTTATTAGTGTTTTTTCTTCAATTACGTGTTTTTCTGGGTTTTTATCCTTTTTAATAACTTTTTGTTACTTTTAAGAGAATTTACAAAAATAAAGATAATTTTCGTAAATTTTGATTTTCAGCGCATTTTGTAGAACTTTATCATCGATATTCTCTTATTTAACAAGTCATATGCGGAATACTAGACGCTTCACAACACAATCAAGTGTATGGCGAAATCTAGAACATCAATAAGTCATAAACTATAAATAACGCCTGTTGTGTTATTTCAGTTACTCATGATTAGCTTTGAGAGGTATCAAAGACAGCTTGGCAAGAAAGTTACTTGCCATAGCTGCCTCATAGAATCTTAAAGGGATCGAGTTTTAGGCTAGAGGTTGGTCAAATTCTTCAGGTTTTGGATAATCGCCAGTCAGGTCAGTGAGTTTGCCGTCTTCAAAGGTCAAAATAAGATGTTTTTTTACATCCTCACCGCGCTTTCTCATGCCGCGCTTCATCTCATAATAATAATACCAAGTATCATCACTAAAGCTATCTTCAACCACAGGGTTACCTAACACAAAGCGAACCTGCTCTTTGGTCATTTCTACTCTTAACTTGTTCACGTCTTTTTGATCTAAGAAATTACCCTGAGGCACGTCGATTCGATAAATCCAGTCGGTGCAGCCAGTTAAGAGCGTGAACGACAAGATAATAATGCTTAAAAACTTCATACGACTTCCATTTAAAAATTTCGCCAAGATACTACCTTACAAGGCTCTGACCAATCAATGCCTAATTGGTTCAAGTAGCAGTCAGAACGCAATTTGAGACGATTTTGTTTAAAAATTCATCACGAAGTTTGTGTAAGCCATCGTTTATTGTTTTAGTAGGTCTTTAGCGTTCGCAATTGCCGTGTCGGTAAGTTCATCTCCTGCAAGCAAGCGCGCGATTTCATTTACCCGCTCCTCTTTAGTGAGTTTGAGCACTTTTGTTTCGGTGCTAACGCCATCGGTTAATTTAGTAACAAATAACTGATGATGACCTTGTGCAGCAACTTGCGGCAAATGCGTCACGCAAATTACCTGAGACTGCGCCCCCAATTTGTTTAAGAGTTTGCCGACAATCGATGCGGTTTGTCCGCTTATGCCAGTATCAACTTCGTCAAATACTAGGGTAGGGATGCTGTAGTCTCGCGAACGAATGACCTGAATGGCCAAACCAATTCGGGCGAGCTCACCGCCAGACACCACTTTCTCTAGTACGTCTGGTGCTTGGCCGGGATTTACCGATACAAGCAAGCGTATTTCGTCATTTCCTTTTGCACTGGGTGCATTTTGTTCATGATGAGTCAGCGTTGTGCTTACCACCGCGTGAGGCAAATTCATTTGTTTAATACTTTGTGCAATCTCTTCGGAGAGCTTGTCTGCAGCGACCTGACGCGACTTATGTAGCGCATGAGCGCACTTGCGATAATCCTCTAGGGTTTGGGTGTAACTAGCTTCTAAATCAGCAAGCGAGGCTTCTTCGCTCTGTAATAAGGCAAGTTCGGCGGCAAGCTCAGCATGACAAATATGTAGATTTTCTGGCGCTACTGCGTGTTTGCGAGCCAAATCAAGGGCGCTTGCATAGCGCTGCTCAATTGCTTTTAACTGTTCTGGGTCGGTTTCAAGGCCCGATTGATAGTGAGAAAGCTCGGTATAAGCTTCTTCAGCCTGTATCACTGCGCCTTGCAGCAGTTCATGTGCGTCTTTTAATGCAGGGTCAGTATCTAAATTATCGGCTAAGCTCCGAAGGGCGGAGTTTAGCAGTGATAAGGCATTGTTTTGCTCGTCATCTTTTAATAGGTAGCACGACTTTTCGGCGCTCTCGATGAGTTCTTGAACAGAGTTGAGTTTTTTAAAATCGGCCTCAAGCTGTTCAAACTCACCTTCTGATAAAGCAAACAGGTCGAGTTCGTCCACCTGATATTGTAAAAGGCTTACGCGGTCGAGGCGTTGCTGTTGAGCTAGTTGTAGGGCCTTTAGGCGTTTAGATTGTTCGCTGTAATCAAGATAAGCTTGTTTAGTTTTGGCCAAAAGTTCGCTGTGCTGAGCATAGCCGTCTAGCAGTGCTAATTGATTGTCGGGTTTTAAAAACTGATGATGATCGTTTTGACCATGAATGTGAGCAACCATTGCGCCTAAGCTTTTGAGTTGGGCTAAGGTTACCGCAACGCCATTGATGAATGCTTTAGAGCGTCCCTCTTTGCTTACAACGCGGCGAATAAAGCACTCGTCTGGGTTATCGTCTTGTGCAAGCATTTGCTCATTAAGCCAGGCTTTAACTTTGGGTAACTTATTAATATCAAAATGCGTCACAACTTCTGCTCGCTGCGCGCCTTGGCGAACAATATTTGACTCAGCACGTTGTCCTAAACACAAGCCGAGGGCGTCTAGCGCGATTGACTTACCCGCGCCGGTCTCACCGGTGATGGCGGTTAAACCTTTATGCAGACTTAACTCAACATGTTTTACAACGGTAAAATTCTTAATATCTATATGAACAAGCATGATGCACACTCCCGCAATTGATACTGATAATATATACAGTATTTAGCAGTGTGTAAAGACTGGCTTTTAGCTTTGTTTTTGTAATTTTATGATGACGTAAATCGTCAATGCTAGCTTATATGTCGCTACTTAATACAGTTTACTGCCCCAGTTGAGCTTGGTGCGCAGCACATTAAAATAGTTGTAGTCGGGCGGGTGCACTAGGGTCAAATGCTTTTTATTCTTTCGAATTTTTACGTAATCTCCCGGCTCAACCGCTATTACCACATGGCTGTCGCAGCTGATTTGTACGCTATCGGTATTCTTTTTTGAAATTTTGAGCGTGATTTCACTGTTTGCATCTACCACAACCGGTCGGTTGCTTAAGGTGTGTGGAAACATAGGGACAAGCGTAAGAGCATCTAGGTGAGGCACGAGTATCGGACCGCCGCCAGAAAGCGAATACGCAGTAGAGCCTGTAGGTGTGGCAATAATCAAACCATCGGAGCGTTGACTAAACACAAAGTCGCTGCCCACATAGAGCTCAAATTCCATCATGTGTGCCACTTTACTATGGTGCAGTACCACCTCGTTTATCGCGCTATGAGATTGCTGCAACTTATCATCTCGGAACACTTGAGCTTCAAGAATAAAGCGTTTTTCGCGATAGGTTTTATTATTAAATATATGGTCGAGTTGCTGAGGAATATCTTCAGGGTTAATGTCGGTTAAAAACCCTAGGTTACCGCGGTTTACGCCCACCACATCCACGTCGTATTCGGCCAGTACACGTGCTGCGCCAAGCATATTTCCGTCTCCACCCACAACAATGGCGAGGTCTGCTTGTTCGCCTATTTGCGCCATCGACGCGGCATTTGAGCTATCGTTCATGCTCTGAGCTATGCGGTTCTCAATCAATATAGTGCAGTTGCGCTTATTGAGCTCGTCTATCAATATTTCAATACTGCTGTGAGTGGCTTCATGGCTTGGCTTTCCAATTAAACCCACAGTGGTGTACCGCATAAATAACTCTCTTCAAACATAAGCTTAGTAACAGATTATAGAAGCACACACAGCTTGCAAGAAAAAACTGTACTTACCTGTAAAATCTATGTGGTTTACTGAGTAAAAACAAAGCTTAGCTGCGTCTTTTTAATCTTAACCCTTGGAGCAATCGCTTAAATCTGGCGCTATCGAGCGGTCCAGCCACCGTCTAATACAATGGCCTGCGCGGTAATGTGTTTTGCTGCGCTACTCATTAAAAATTCTGCAGTGGAGGCAAGTTCGTCGATGCCGATAAACGATTTTTTCGGCATAGGCTCGAGCATAATTTTATTTACCACGTCTTCTTCGCTCATATCGTTTTCAATGGCTTGAGCCGCAATTTGCTTTTCAACTAAGGGAGTTTTTACATAAGCGGGGCACAGGGTATTGATGGTCACGTCCACATCGCCCGTTTCAAGAGCAAGAGTTTTTGCAAAGCCTAATAAACCGTGTTTTGCCGCCACATAAGCCGATTTATAAGGTGAAGCCACAACAGAGTGAATGCTGCCAATATTGATGATGCGGCCAAAGTTTTGTTGGCGCATATGGCCTAACAGAGCCTGTGTCAAAAGTGCAGGGCCCACCAACATAACATCTACTAATAGCTTCCATTTGTCAGCGGGGAAGTCTTCTAAGCAAGATACATGCTGAATACCTGCATTATTTATCAGCACATCGACGGGGTGATTGACGAGTCTGTTGGGCACAGAGGCAATATCAACAGGGTCTGCAAGGTCAACTTGTAAGGCTTGAGCGCTGTTAGCAAACGCTGCATTTAGCTTCGACACTGCATCATTAGCTGCCTGTAAATTAATGTCAGCAATGATAATGTGGTTGCCCAATGATGCTAAGTGCTCGGCAATGCCAAAGCCAATGCCGCTTGCACCGCCGGTAATTAATATATTTTTTGAGTTGGTCATGTTTTTCATTCCTTCCCTAATGCTTGCATCACTTGGTAGATGGCTTTTATCTGCGGGCCCGATTTGTTCGCGTAGTTTTCATCTGTGTATCCCCACCAGTCCCAGCAGCCTTGAGGGTTGAGTGGCATGAACATCGATTTTTTGACTTGAGGATACAGCACTACAATATCATTGTTTTGTGCCCACCGATTGAAACCTGCGTGTTGTGCATATTGTCGATCAACGTCAGACGCACTTTGGTTACAACCATGAAAGCTAATGTGTAGGCGACATCGCTTACCTTGCGCACAATTCTCGGGTATGAAGATAAAAGCGTCATCGCTGATAGACGTAGCGCTTAAATCAGTCAGGTCTGATAAATCGATTGTGCTGACTTGTAATGCAGAATCTGCTGAAGTGTTGCTATTTTTCACATCTGGCGGCGCTTGTATATTGGGGTATATAAACGACAAAATAGTACCGGCTGCGTCGTAGTTACAATTGCCCAAAAAAGGAGGCTCTGACACCTCGCATTTACTGCCATAAGACTCTGTTGGCATATGGTGTGCGAATGCTTCATCGTTGATATATTTGACGTTGTTTGCGGGAAGCCATTGTTTATATTGTTCGGCCAAAAGGTTAGCGGCAGTACGATTGACGGTAGTATCGTTTGTACCGTGAATGATCACTACTCGGTCATCTTGCAAGCTGTCTCGCGGCGCTAATTTTTGTTCTGCCAAATATGTCTCGTATTGCGCTAAAAACGGCGTATTTGTAATGCTTGAAGACGCTTTGTTTACGCACTGCCCCAAGGCTATGCCGATTTGTCCAAGCGCACAATAATAGGGGCCTGCGCCAACGATCCCAGCGCCTACAACATGCTCTGAGTGTGCAAGTTGAAACTGCGTGGCCATGTATCCGCCCGACGATAAACCGCTTACGCTGGTTTGTCTTGTATCAATATTTAAGGCTTGTAAAGTAGGGTTAGCCGCTGCAAAAGACGTAACGCTCAGTAAAACTACAGAGCATGCGCCTGCTATGGAGAGTGCTAAATTACGCTGTACGTTTATTAGTGTCATAATGCCTCCTACTCTGCCAGAAAAGTGCGAATGGTATCGCTGTATTGAGCAATGCCGCTTAAGCCCTCTAGATGCCCCAAAGAGCCATCTAAGTAATGCAGGTCAACCTCTTTATTTTGCTTACTTAAAATCGCAGCAGCCTGCTCGACGTGATAGGGCATTAACAGTTGGTCGTGCGTGGCCGGAATAAATAAGGTTTTTGCTTGAATTTGCGCAAGCCCCTGCTCAAGGTTACCTTTCATTCCCGTTATAAATAGCTGATTTGCACGCACCAAATATAGTAAATGGTTGGCGTCCATTTTGACGCTCCGCTCACCTGCACGCTGCATGAGCCAATTTATAATCGGCGGGGATTGCGTAATGTCGTATAGGTTGGCATGCGGGTCGGCGTTTGCTAGCAACTGTGAATTTAGGCTGTTGAAAAACTCAGGAGCAAGTGCGCTTTGAGTTATTAAGGCAAGCGCTGCGATTAAACCGCGGTGGGGCTGATTTTCTTTTGTTTGATCATAATAATTTCCATCGCGCCAGTTAGGATCTAACTTAATCGGCGTTGCCCATTGCTCTAGTAAAGCCGTAGTCCAGCCGTCGGCTTGCGCAGCACCAATAACAGATATTAGTCTGGCTACCTTATCAGGATAGGCCGATGCCCACTCAATAGCCTGCATTGAGCCCATTGACGGACCGGCAACCGCATATAATGTATGAATACCGAGTGATTCGAGCACAGACTTTTGCACGTTCACAAAATCTCGCATAGTCACAACCGGAAAACTTAAACCGTAAGGCTTGTTGGTATCGGGGTTAATACTTGCAGGACCGGTGGTAATAACAGTATCGTCAAACGCGTTTATGTTCACCAGACTGTCTACGCTTATCACAAAAAAACGCTCGGTATCAATGGCTTTACCGGGCCCAATTATCGCATCCCAGTAACCGGCTTCCTCATCATTAATTGAATATTTACCCGCGGCGTGAGAGCTGCCGGTAAAATAATGCGTGATCAAAATTGCATTGCTTTTGTCGGCATTTAAATGTCCATAGCTTTCCCAGCCAATTTTAACATCTTTAATTTGCTCGCCGTGAAAAGTTGTGAACAAATCGATGTGATGAACCTTTTTATTAACCAACATAATGTTCTCTTGTAAATTTGCATGTTCTGGCAATTGAGTGCTGCTTATTGTTTGCTCTGTTGATTGTGCGTCATAAACAATGGATAGGCCAAACAAACCCATCCCCATGATTGCGATAAACAGCCGTATCAGGAAAGACCTCGTTTTATCAAAAGAGCCCGCAGAGCGAACTTTGCTTAAACTACAGTTAAACGTCATTGCCAACATAACATCCCTTATTAAAACAATATAAATAGGCCAATTGCCATACTTAAGCCGATAAGAGGAACAACTACCGTGAGCGCTGCCATAGGTCCGTAAGCTGCCTGATGGGTCTCGTGGCATATGGCGCGAATTGTGGTCACCACGTATCCATTATGAGGCAGAGAGTCGAGTGCGCCTGAGCTAATCGACACGATGCGGTGGAGCTGCTCTGGGTCAACCCCTTGGTCAAGATAATAAGGGCCTACTAAAGGAAGTGCGATAGCCTGACCGCCTGAAGCGCTGCCTGTTAATCCTGCAATGACGCTTACCGCGATTGCTGCACCGATGAGCTCATTGCCCGGTATTTGCGTCATTATTTCTACCGTGCTTTGAAAGGCTTCTGTGGTTTTTGCAATTGCGCCAAAACCAACTACCGCAGCGGTATTGCCAATCGCTACCAATGCACCAGTGGTCCCAAGATTGACCGCTGCACCGAGGTTTTGAAAAAAGCGAAAGTTAATTAACATTAAGGTCAATACGCCACCGCCTAATGCAACAATGAGGGCCATTTCTTTATAGGTCTCATGAAACAAAAAAGAGATGACAAGCACAACAAATAAGGGAATGAGGCCCGTGGCAGGGTGCGGTAATTCACGGTCCTTGATTTCTGGGTCTTGGTCTTTCGGAGCAAAGCGCTCACCATTGGCAACGGCTTTGCTCACCATCTTTTTTAACCACCAATACCCGAATACAGCCATAAATACGGCAACCACTGCGCTAACTTCCCATGCGGCAAACGGAGATGTACCGAGATATTTAATGGGGATCCAATTTTGTATTTCTGGTGAGCCTGCTGAAGTCATTGTGAAGGTGACAGAGCCAAAAGCGAGAGTTGCAGGTATGAAACGCCTCGGGAGATTAGCATCTTTAAATAAACTCAGCGCCATCGGATACACTGAAAAGGCGACAACAAATACACTCACGCCGCCGTAGGTTAAAATTGCGCAAGCCGCCACTACCGCGAAAATCGCTTTTTTATAGCCGAGTTTACTTATGATCCAGCGGGCGAGTGAGTCTGCCGCGCCAGTATCTTCCATGAATTTGCCAAAAAGCGCGCCGAGCAAAAACATGAAAAACCAACTCGCGATAAACGAAGTGAAGCCGTTCATGTAGGTGTGCACAAAATTACCATCACCAACGAATACACTCATACCGCTTGTAAGCGCAACCAACAACGCGCACGCCGGTGCCGCAATGAATAGATTCATGCCGCGTATTGTTAATACAATGAGCAGCGCCAAACCGCCAATTAGACCGATTAAACTTAACATCCAAGTTATCCTGTTTGCATTAGTGTTGCCAAAGACTCAAGCAAACCACGTTAGTAAATTAAACGTGCTCAAGCCAAGCTAAATAAGATCTGTGACCGCAGATCGCCAGGATGTTTGCGAGTGTGAAGCAAAGCGACAATAAAACCCATAGTACGATGGTACTAGTTATTTATTAACGAAATTAACCTAAATTTAACACCAGACCGCAATCCCAGCAATTAGCGATAGTACTTTTCGTAAGGTCGTTAGTTGATACGTAGCTATGCAAAGCGCGCTTTGCATAAAATAACGATAAAGATGCTTTTAGGGAAATACTATGACACACAATAAATCATGTTTTACGAAAACGGCTTGTGCCCTCGCGGTACTTAGTTCATTAGGCGGAGCCTTACATGCACCTTTGGCTGTGGCGCAAAGCGATACAGATACACCAGAATCTGCGAAAAAAAGTCTTGAGGTTATTGAGGTAACCGCACGACGCACAGTGGAGTCTTTGCAAGAGGTGCCGGTAGCAGTCACGTCGATCAGTGCCGCCGACCTGCAAAACCGCGGGATTAGCGTACTCACTGAAGTTCAGCAATTTAGTCCAAATACAACCTTACAAACAAGTCGCGGCACCAACTCAACATTGACTGCCTTCATTAGAGGTGTGGGGCAGCAAGACCCCTTGTGGGGTTACGAGCCGGGTGTCGGTATTTACGTTGACGATGTTTATATCGCGCGGCCTCAAGGGGCGGTTCTCGATTTGTTAAATGTGCAGAGAGTAGAGGTTTTACGGGGGCCACAGGGCACACTATATGGCAAAAACACCATTGGTGGTGCGGTAAAATATGTAACCAAGGAAATGTCGGGCGATGCTCAGTTCAATGCGCAGGCTACGATTGGTAGCTATTCGCAGCGCGACATCATGGTGACCGGTCAGATGCCATTGATTGAAGATAAGCTTTACATTGGTGGGGGTTATGCCAATTTGAATCGAGACGGCTTTGGTGAATATTTGATTTCTGCTCTGCCTGACCAAGACACCGAAAACTACAACAAAGACTTATGGGCGGCAAGAGTCGCACTTGAATATCGTCCAACCGACAATCTATTTTTTAGACTCGATTGGGATAAAACCGAAGATACTTCAAACTCAAAGGGCGGTTTTAGACTATTACCCAGCATTCTAACCGATGCGCCAGTTCCGGGCAGTGTGTATGACTCCTACACAAGTTTACCAACTGAAAACTTAGTAGACGTTGAGGGATTTAGCTTTCTGGCACGTTATGACGTAAGCGATGCCCTGCAAATAAAATATGTCGCATCGAGCCGCGAGAGTACTTCACCTACCAACATTGATTTTGATAACACACCTGTTGACGTATTTGATGTACCAGCCATTTACGATGATGAAAACACGACCCACGAACTGCAGGCAAATTATTTAGGCAGTGGGTTTACGCTTACCGGAGGCATTTACTACTACGACGGTGAATCGTGCGGTAGCTTTGATGCGATTTTAGGTGCCTTAGGTCGAGTATTAGGCGCTCCTGGCCTTACTCGCGAGGTGACCGGTTGTAATAACTCTGAAAGTTGGGCTGCCTACACGCAAGCCAATATCGATTTAAGCGATAAACTTTCGTTAACGCTGGGCGCCCGTTACACCGACGAGCGTAAAGAAGCCTTTGTAAACAACGGTTTAATTTTTGCCAATGTGTACCCTGAATCGGGCTGGATCCCAAATTATGTTCGCCCTGATGGGACATTTCCGGGCAATAATTTGGTACCACAAGTCCTAGGACAAGATACCAACGGCGATGGCCTACTTGACTCCGCATCAGAAGAAAGCTGGTCACGCTTTACGCCCAGAGTAGGAGTTGATTACAAATTAAGCGATAAAATGATGGTGTTTGCGAGCTATTCGCAAGGCTTTAAATCGGGCACGTTTAACCCTCGCGCCACGATAAATGAACCGGCCGTAGATCCTGAAGTGGTCGACTCGTTTGAAGTAGGCGTGAAGGCAGATTTAAGCGACACGTTTAGAACAAACCTGACGTTGTTTAATCTTGATCACAAAGACCGTCAGTATATTTCGGTGTTGCCAGTATCATCGCCCACCGACTTAAATCAAATATTGGGGAATGTGGGTAAATCCAAGGCTTTTGGCCTAGAGGCTGAAATTACGTGGGTTGCCACCGACGCCCTTAGTTTTGACGTGGCGCTGGGATATATTGATGCTGATTTCAAAGAAGTTATTACAATTGGGGCGGACGGGCAGCCAAGCGATATATCTGATGCCTTCGCTATTTCAAATACACCCAAATATACAGCTAATTTTGCGGCAAACTATGCGCTGGATACCAGCTTTGGCTATGTGTTGCTGAGTGCAAACTACTATTATCGTGACGACTACAATATCGACGAAACCGCAGACAGTCTTTTAGGCCAAGAGGGATATGGCTTAGTCAATCTAAGTGCGACTTGGGAAAGCGTGTCTGGAGAGTTCTATGGTGGGCTGCATTTGAAAAACCTTACTGATGAAGAATACTTAGTGGGTGGTTATCAGTTTGTAAGCCCTGATGGCAACGGCGGTTTTATTCCGGGTACAGGCGGAGACAATACCTTGATTGGCTACTATGGTGATCCTCGAACAGTCCAGCTTACCTTTGGCTATCGTTTCTAGTGTGTTGGCGGCTGCGGCCGCCTTTTTTGTTTTTGACATTGAATTGAGCATGGCGTTAAATCGTCATCACTTATCAGCTTTAAGCGACAATTGACCATGGGAAGCGATTACACCGCATTAATTGCCGACGATCACCCGCTATTTCGCAGCGCGCTTAATCAGGTATTGTCTCAACAACTCAAGCTGAGCGTTGAACAGGCAGATAATTTCAGCCAAACCTACGCCGCGCTGCAAAAAAATCCTGATATTGATGTAGTGTGTTTAGATTTAAATATGCCAGATACTGATGGTCTAAGCGGCATAATACGTCTGCGTGCTGAGTTTCCAAACACCCTAATTATTGTGGTGTCAGGTGAAGAAAACCCATTAATAATAGCAAAATGTATCGCTTTAGGGGCCAGTGGTTTTATCCCAAAGTCAGTCAGTTTAGAGAGTATTTCACAGGCTGTGACAGCCGTGCTTGATGGTGAACAGTGGATCCCTCCCGATTTTGAAATGCCGGAACGTCAGAGCCAGCAACATGAGCAATATCGTATGCTAGAGACCCTCACGCCTCATCAGTTAAAAGTCTTAAATATGATAGCTAAGGGTTTGTTAAATAAACAAATTGCATACGAATTAGATATTTCTGAATCTACTGTTAAGCAGCATGCATCAGCAGTGCTGCGTAAGTTAGGCGTAAACAATCGCACGCAAGCGGGCATAATGTTCAAGCAATTGATGAGCCTTGAACAAGGGTAAGGCAGTGCGTGGTACCACAAAAAGTTAACTCAGTACTCTGTCTCTGCCTGCGGCTTTTGCCTGATATAGCTTAATGTCGGCCTGGCGAATCGTCTCTTCAAACGACATGTGCCGGTGTGCGCTTGCGATACCAAAGCTCATGCTCAAGCCTAATTCACTCAACTGAGGAATATCAATGTCGTGATTGATACCGTGGCGTATTTTGTGAACGACCTTCTCGCTAGTTTCAATATCGGCATTCGCTAAAATAATCAAAAATTCTTCGCCACCCCATCGGCTTACAATATCCGAGTCGCGCACATTGTTTTTTAACACACTGGCGATTTCTCGAATGGCAGTATCACCCACTTGATGACCCAGTGAATCGTTGATCTGCTTAAAGTTGTCTACATCTCCAAGCACTAGAGAATAGCTATCAAAGCTTCGTCTGCGCTGCTCAGTCTCTGAGCTTTCCATCAAATCATGCACAAAGCGGCGATTGTATGTACCGGTTAAGTCATCCATATTTGCTTGAGAAAATAGCTCTTTTTCGTTGTCTGAATTTGTGGAGCGTAAATACAGTATGGTTAATACAAACGGCAGTGCTGCAAATAGCACATTGGTCGCATAAACATAATTTACGATAGGTGCCAGTGCGTAGGTAAATTCAACGTTTTTCGTGGCGATGCTCAAAACAATAAAACCAATAATCACGATAACGCAGAAAAAAGTAGACTGTTTTAGTTTGTTCGACGGCATGGTCAGTAACAGGCCGATGAGCGGCCATAGATAAAATTGAAATCCCAAGTCGGGCCCAACAAATGAGGTCGCTAAAATAGCATGAATGAACATCTCAGCAGTTACAATGTGCACAGCCCATTCATAGCGTTGTTTTTGGGACAGCACAAAGGCATATATCCACACACCGATACTCAAAATATTGAATATGGCCATAAAAGTAGCGCCCATAAAGGCAAATAAAAACAAAAATAGAATGTGAGCGATGGCACCAATAAAACAAATCACCTTTAACGACGCCTGAAGCCTGATGTCGCTGTATTTCAATTCTAGTGCTTTGTAACTGTCTTCTAAGTGGTCTTTACCACTGACTGAGGTTTTCATGAATGTCCTATAAAACGAGAGTACTGACTCTAACTAACTGCGTAAATCGAACTGCTTGAGGTTTTGACTTTAAAAGGCAGTGATGCAACCTTTAGTCAAAATTAACCGTCAAACGCTGTATTTTACACGTTTAAGCGTGTTTGTATTAGTCTTTTTAACGCCGCGCTCTTAATAGGTTTAGGTAAGTAGCGCATGCCATGAGATAGCGCTTGTTCTTGGATGTGTTCTGAGCGGTCAGCACTGCTAAGGATGCTAGGCAGTTGCGTATTAAATTTATTGTTGAGCGCCGCACAAACGCTTACACCGTCGTCACCGCTGTCTAAATGAAAATCGGCAATAATGAGACTTGGCTGTTGCCTGACATCTAGGGCCGACTGCATATTATTGGCAAACACGATACTTGCCCCCCAATCTTTGAGAATTGCGCCTAATGCGGCTGCGATTTGTTGGTCGTTTTCAAGCACCAAGACCAAGTGGCCACTTAAAAAAGCCGGACTCGTATGCTGCTTGCTACGCTGCCCTACATTAATTTGCGCTGCCCTCGGCGCTTTTCGTCTGGGCATCAACAAGCCGAAACGTGTGCCTTTTCCCAGTTCCGATTCAAGCTCTATTTTCAGGCCCAGAAGTTCGCAGCTTCGTTCAACAATGGTTAAGCCTAATCCAAGCCCCGTGCTGTCCTGAGTTTGGTTTAAACGCTGGAACTCGTTAAATATTCTGCTTTGATTGTTCTTTGCGATGCCTCGACCGGTATCAATAACCATGATTTCACACTGATGATGCTCCCGTCGTTTAACGCCAAGCAGTACCTTGCCTGCATCAGTATAGCGAATGGCGTTTGCCAATAAGTTCTGAATAATACGGCTGAGCAAGCGTTTGTCGGTGCGCACCCAAATCCCGCTTGATTGATATCGCAGTTCTATATTTTTCTGAGCGG
This sequence comes from Glaciecola siphonariae, assembly GCF_042652645.1. Taxonomy (NCBI): domain Bacteria; kingdom Pseudomonadati; phylum Pseudomonadota; class Gammaproteobacteria; order Alteromonadales; family Alteromonadaceae; genus Glaciecola; species Glaciecola siphonariae. The sequence goes on along the minus strand of NZ_JBHSGU010000002.1, from coordinate 1,074,294 downwards.
CAATAACAGCAAAATCGTTTGCTAAGTTGCAAAGCAATTCGTCTAATGAAAAGTCAGTTGGAGAGGGAACAATTTTACCCGTATCAAGTTTTGTGATTTCAATAAGCATGCTAAGCACTTGGTCAGCATTTTCTAGAGACTGAACCAAGTGCGCTGATATGTCATGAAACTCTGTTTTCGTTAGCTTTTCATGAAGCATTGAGGCGAACAAGGTGGCTGCATTAAACGGCTGCATCAAATCATGACCCGTGGCCGCTAAAAATTTAGTTTTTGAGACATTCGCGTATTCAGCCTCTGTTTTAGCGGCCTCTAATTCCTTTGTACGAAGCGCAACCCGTTGCTCTAATTCTTCTTTCGCTTTTTCGAGTTCGCGCTGAATATCAATGTATTGCGTAATGTCGGTAAATGAGGTGATATAACCGCCACCCGGAAGAGGGTTTCCCGATATCTCAATGGTTTTGTGTTGACTATGCTTACGAACGAATTGATAAGCTTGACATTTTTTCATCAACGCTATGCGTTTTTCAACTAATTCACGAGTGTGCTGCTGGTGCAATGCTGAGTCATCTCTGTTGTCAGAAATTAGCCCACGTTCAGCGTTGAATAAAAGGATATCTTCAATGCTTAAGCCTTGGCTTAAAAAACCCTCAGGATACTCAAAAAGCGTCTCGTATGCTTGGTTCCAAACAACAAGCTTTAGATCAGAATCTACCACGCTAATCCCTTGCTTTAGGTGAGCGATGGAAGATTGCAATACCTCATGATTAAATTGAAAAGACTGCGTCGCCATTTCAACCAGTTCTGTCAATTCGTCGCTATTGTCTGTGCTGTGTTCCGATATGGCATTCAGCAGTATTCGAGCACTGGCATTGCCCACGTGGGCCGCCAAGGTTTGTTCAGCCTCTTGCAGGAGCGAGGCACTAAGCATTTTTGCGTTTGAAGATGAACGATTGTCTATTTTGTTGGCAAATTCGGCGGCAGTTTGCTGGGGAAGTATCCGCGCGACCATGGTTTTTAACTTATCCGCCGGAATATTCAACGAGGATTGCGTTAAACGCAAATCGCTCAAGGGGTTGATAAGCGTCGTTTTGTTTAGCAATGAACCAAGCAACGCAATACTGAAGTTACATCCCAGCGAGATAAAGATAGCGCTGGCAAAGCTCTCATCGCTAGGTGCAGGCGCAAAGTAATAACTTGAGAGAATGGCCGGATATAGCATCTGAGCAATGACTACGCCGGCACCAAACAACAATCCTGTGATAACAGCAAGCTTATGGGTTTTTTGCCAATAAAGGCCGCATAATATAGCCGGAAGCGTTTGCGCCATCAAAGCGATGGCGATGGTGCCTGATTTAACCAATGGAGCCGACTGACTTACGTTTTGATGATACCAATAAGCAATGAATAACAGCACAACTATGGTTGCTTGTCGTATGCGCAGCAGTTGATGCGCCGAAAGCTTGCTATGTTCTTGTCGAAGGTGCCCAGAGTAAAGCCATAGAGGCGTTAGAAGGTTATTCGCGACCATGTTGCCCAAAGCCAAAGTGGCTACAATCACCATGCTGGTAGATGCAGCAAGGCCACCAATATAAGCGGCGATGGTTACGCCGTGATTATTTTGCGCTATCGGAATAGACAAAACAAAGTTGTCTGCATTGCTGTAGTTACTAAGTGTCTGTGAATCGAGCGTATTGCCGTCAAATATGAGCTGTCCGGTAAGCGCAATAGGCAATATAAACAGAGTCATTAAACACAAATATATGGGAAATACCCAGCGCGCATGGCGAAGCTCACTGTCACTGTTATTCTCGATAAAGGTGATATGGAATTGACGAGGCAAACAAAACATAGAACACACCCCAAGCAAAATATGGCTGGCGTAAATCCATGTTGCAAAAGGCTGGTTAAGGAGGACTCTGGTAGTATCAGAATCGAGTGCTTTGTCGATGAGATGCAACCAACCATCTGAAAGCCAGTACACGCAATATATGCCGACAACCAGAAGACCGCATAATTTAAGCAGCGATTCAAACGCAATGGTCAACATCAAACCGTCTCGTTTTGTGGTTAAATCCAGCGTTCTTGAGCCAAACCAAATGGCAAACACGGCCATAAAAATCGTGACGTAAAAGCTTATGGAAGCAGACCATGTTGAGTTGTCTATGGTCATTAAGGTGATAGCAGAGCTTATGGCATCTAGCTGCAGAGCGATATATGGAATAACGCCGATAAAACAGAGGGTAACCACCATGCCCGCTAAAAGATTCGAATGCTGATAGCGAATCCCAATGAATTCAGCCAGCGATGTGATTTTATGCTCCCGACAAAGCTTCGCGATTTTGCAAAGCGCTGAAAAGCCAAACAACATCACCAATACGATACCCAAATAAGTGGGTATTATCGCCCAACCAAATTCAAGCGCTTGAGTAGTTGTGCCAAAAAACGCCCAAGACGTGCAGTGTACGCCCAATGCCAGAGCGTAAACGGAGCGGGGAGGTCGACCAACTTTATTTCCCCATGTTGCTACCGCAAATAGCAGCAGCACATAAGCACCGGTTATTGACGCGAGCGTCCAAATTGAAAACATTTACATCCTTAAATCAGGAAAAATCACCTCACACAGCTACATCCTAAAAAAAATCAAAAAAGTGCCTTGAAGCCCTTTGATTTATCCCCATTATAGCCAGCATTGCAAATAGTTGACTAGCCAAAGTAAGCGCGGAGAAGAGAATGAGTCAAGAACAGGATGCGAATCAGCCTAAGCCTGAAGAAGTCGAAATTGTTGAGGGTGACCAAAGCAATGATGAAGCAGTCTCTGTAGAAGGCGAGGTGCAGAGTTTAGAAGAAGCGCAAATTCAAGCGCTTGAAGAAGAACTCGCAAAAGCACAAGCCACCATTGAAGAGCAAAAAGACGGTGTGCTGAGAGCCAGAGCAGATATTGAAAACGCACGGCGCAGAGCCGAGCAAGAAATAGACAAAGCCCGTAAGTTTGCGCTCGAAAAATTTGCCAGTGAACTGTTGCCGGTAATCGACAATCTTGAGCGTGCTATGCAGTCTGCTAATGGCGCAGATGAAAGCATAAAGCCTTTACTCGACGGTGTAGACTTAACGTTGAAGTCATTCATATCAACGATTGAAAAGTTTGGCCTAGAAATAGTTGACCCACAAGGCGAAAGCTTTAATCCAGATCATCATCAAGCTATGTCGATGCAAGAATCTGACGAAGTAGCGCCGAATACTGTGTTGGCAGTTATGCAAAAAGGTTATTTGCTAAACGGACGTCTACTCAGGCCTGCGATGGTGATGGTATCGCGCGCGTCGTCTGAAGGTGTAGATACTCAGGCATAAGCTAAAGGCGAATACTATTTAAGTAGACAAGAATTTAAAAAATTCTCGAATAGGCCTATTGAAATTAGGGGTATTAGCCCCACTTATTCATCAAGTAATTAATTTAGTCACAAACGAATTTTTGGAGAGATATACATGGGTAGAATCATTGGTATCGACTTAGGTACAACCAATTCATGTGTTGCCGTACTCGACGGCGATAAAGCGAAAGTTATTGAAAACGCAGAGGGCGATCGTACTACTCCCTCAATCATTGCCTACACGCAAGATGGCGAGACCTTAGTGGGTCAACCTGCAAAGCGTCAGGCAGTGACTAACCCTAAAAACACTTTGTTCGCAATCAAGCGCTTGATTGGTCGTCGCTTTGAAGACGAAGAAGTGCAGCGCGACATCGACATCATGCCATTTGCGATTGTTAAAGCCGACAACGGCGATGCATGGGTAGAAGGCAATGGCGAGAAAATGGCGCCTCCGCAGATATCTGCCGAAGTCCTTAAAAAAATGAAGAAAACCGCTGAAGATTATTTAGGCGAAGAGGTAACTGCAGCAGTAATCACAGTACCTGCCTACTTTAACGATGCACAGCGTCAAGCAACAAAAGACGCCGGACGTATCGCTGGCCTTGAAGTTAAGCGTATCATCAACGAGCCTACTGCGGCTGCACTTGCTTACGGCATGGACAGACAAAAAGGCGACAACGTAGTTGCAGTGTACGACTTAGGTGGTGGTACTTTTGATATTTCGATTATTGAAATTGATAACGTTGACGGTGAGCACACCTTTGAAGTACTTGCCACTAACGGTGACACGCACTTAGGCGGTGAAGACTTTGACAACCGAATGATCACTTATTTGGTAGATGAGTTCAAAAAAGACCAAGGCTTTGACTTACGCAAAGACCCGCTAGCCATGCAGCGTTTGAAAGAAGCAGGCGAGAAAGCGAAAATTGAGCTGTCTTCTGCCCAGCAAACAGAAGTAAATTTGCCTTACATTACAGCAGATGCCTCTGGTCCTAAGCATTTAGCGATTAAAGTAACGCGCGCTAAATTAGAGTCGTTGGTTGAAGACCTAGTGAAGAAATCACTTGAGCCATTGAAGCAAGCACTTGCTGATGCTGATTTGTCGGTAGGCGACATTAACGACATCATTTTAGTAGGTGGCCAGACGCGTATGCCGCTAGTGCAAAAATACGTAACTGACTTCTTCGGTAAAGCGCCGCGTAAAGACGTGAACCCTGATGAAGCAGTAGCTGTGGGTGCCGCTATTCAAGGTGGCGTATTGTCTGGTGAAGTGAAAGACGTATTGCTACTAGACGTAACGCCCCTGTCGTTAGGTATTGAAACAATGGGCGGTGTAATGACGCCATTGATTGAAAAGAACACCACCGTACCGACCAAGAAGTCTCAAACCTTCTCAACGGCAGATGATAATCAGTCAGCGGTAACGGTACATGTGCTACAGGGCGAGCGTAAGCAAGCGTCGGGCAATAAATCTTTAGGCCAGTTTAATCTTGAAGGTATAAGACCTGCACCTCGTGGTACCCCGCAAATCGAAGTGACCTTTGATATTGACGCGGACGGTATTTTGCATGTATCAGCAAAAGACAAAGATACGGGCAAAGAGCAGAAGATCACGATTAAAGCATCTTCTGGCTTGAGTGAAGACGAAATTAACCAAATGGTACAAGACGCAGAAGCTAACAAAGAGGCAGACGCGAAGTTTGAAAAACTAGTTGCTGCTCGTAACCAAGCGGATGGTCTCATTCACGGCACGCGCACTCAGGTTGAAGAAGCAGGCGATGCCCTAGAAGCCGACGAGAAAGCTAAAATTGAAGCGGCGATTGATGAGCTAGAAGTAGCCCGTAAAGCCGACGACGTAGAAGCCATTGAGCAGAAGAGCCAAGCCTTAATTGAAGCGTCAGCCAAGTTGATGGAAATCGCTCAAGCTAAAGCTGCTGCACAAGGCGCAGAAGGTCAGGCGCAGGGTGAAGCTGAGCAAGCTAACAGCGGCGACGATGTTGTTGACGCTGAGTTTGAAGAAGTGAAAGACGACGATAAAAAGTAAGACGTTTTTCGCAGACTAGCGGTAATTGAGCCATCAGGCGCATTCTCTGAAAGGGGTCTGCGCCTGTTGTGTAATCAAGATTTGTAAATTCAATGCATTAGCAGGAATAGTGGTTTATGTCTAAAAGAGACTATTACGAAGTACTAGGCGTGGCAAAAGGTGCCAGTGAGCGCGATATCAAAAAAGCCTATAAAAAGCTCGCGATGAAATATCACCCCGACCGCGCGCAAGGTGATAAGTCTTTGGAAGAAAAATTCAGGGAAGTACAAGAGGCCTACGAGATATTGTCGGACGAGCGCAAACGCGCCGCGTACGACCAATATGGACATGCAGGTGTTGATCCAAACCGAGGCGGCGGCGCTGGCGCAGCTGATTTTGGTGATATTTTTGGTGATGTATTTGGCGATATTTTTGGCGGCGGCAGAGGACGTCAATCTAGAGCACGTCAAGGTTCAGACCTACGCTACAACTTAGAGATGAGTTTAGAAGAAGCGGTACGTGGTAAAGAAGTTGAGATTCGCGTACCTACATTGGTTGAGTGTGATACCTGTCACGGGTCGGGTGCTAAAAAAGGCAGTTCCCCCACAACATGCCCAACCTGTAAAGGAAACGGCCAAGTGCAGATGCGCCAAGGCTTTTTTGCGGTTCAGCAGACGTGTCCAACGTGTTCTGGAAAAGGCAAAATTATTTCGGACCCGTGTAATCCATGTCGAGGCCAAGGCCGCGTAGAAAAAACCAAAACGCTGTCGGTTAAAGTGCCACCGGGAGTAGACACTGGCGATAGAATACGCCTAAGCGGTGAAGGTGAAGCCGGAGAGCAAGGCGCACCAGCCGGAGATTTATACGTACAGGTGCACGTGCGTGACCATCATATATTTACTCGAGACGGAAATAACTTGTATTGCGAAGTACCACTGGGCTTTACCACCGCGGCGCTAGGTGGCGAAATTGAGGTCCCTACGCTCGACGGTAAAGTAAAGTTGAAAATTACGCCAGAAACGCAAACAGGCAAAATGTTCAGGCTGCGTGGTAAAGGCGTTAAGTCGGTGCGAAGTGGTGCTGTAGGCGACCTAATGTGCAAGGTAGAAATTGAAACGCCCGTGAATTTGTCGAGCAAACAAAAAGAACTGTTAGAAGAATTTGAGGCCACTTGTACCGGACAAGGTGCAAAACATCGCCCAAAGGAAAAAGGTTTTTTTGATGGCGTTAAACAGTTTTTTGATGATTTAAAGAGCTAGTTAGCGACTGATTAAAAACCAGATTGTTTTTACTGACGGTTTTTAGCGACATAACAAATATTTAGAAAAACCAGCGAGAGCTGGTTTTTTTATTGGCTAACATTTATGCACAAAGACTAATGGCTGTGGCTGAGCGCATTGACAAGGTGCAGAGGCAATACTTACCAAAAATTAACTAAATTTAATCTTTTAATTAACATTAAAACTAAACTTCTTAGGTGCTCAATTTGTAATCATCTTGAACATTGTTGCTACTTAAATATTGTTTAACGGATTTTGTAGACCACTACACGCAATAAATTATTAATAGAGAGCAAAAGATGAAAAATATAAAAACAGCATTAATTACTTTGGGGAGCGTATTTGCGCTCAGCGCCTGTTTTGACGGCGTAGACAACGACAACACAGTAGAAAATCCTCCCACGCCGCCGCAGGCGAACGCTAGTGTGAGAGTAATACATGCCTCACCCGATGCGCCCGACGTAAACGTATTAAGTAGCGGCAACGGCATTGCTGGCTTAAATGATTTAGCATACGGCACAGCGTCGGGTTTATCATTTTTCCGCACCGGTCCGTTTAATTTTACCGTTGATGCCCAACTTCCCGGCGGCGATACGGCAACGGTTATTGAGTTACCAGCATCGCTTGAAGATAATAAACAATATAACGTAATTGCCGTTGGCGACACGGCAAACATTGCGCCTTTGTTGGTGGTTAACGACGAGAGCGAAGTAGGTAGCGGCAACATACGCGCTCAAGTAGTGCATGGCGCGCCTGATGCACCAACCGTAGACGTATATGTAACTGCGCCCGGCACAGACTTAGCATCTGAGCAGGCACTTGCAACCTTAAGCTTTCAAGATTTTACCGGTCAGGTTGAAGTACCTGCGGGCACTTATCAGATTCGCGTAGCAGTGGCAGGCACAACCACCGTAGCGTTTGATTCTGGTCCCTTAGACTTAGCCGCGGGAGCAGATTTGTTAATTACCGCAATTGAGAATGTAGGCCCTGGTGCATCGCCAATTAATCTATTAGTCGCTGATGGCGCAGGCTCATTTGTAGTTTCAGATGTAAATACGCCAGCAGAAGTAAGAGCCATACATGGTATTGCTGACGCGCCAGCGGTAGATGTATTTGCCGATGTAGCCGGTGACGACGACATCCTTCTGTTCGACGGCGCACCGTTTAAAGGCGTGACTCTTTATATTGACGTGGCTGGCGGTGATTACCTGCTCGACGTTAAGGCTGATGCAGATAACAGCATTGTTGCAATAGACGACGCTGCGGTGAGCTTGATGGCAGGTACTCGCTACACTGCTTTAGCTAACAACACGCTCGCCATGGCAGACTTAGATTTGATTATTGACGATGGCCGCCCTTTGGCAACTGCTGCGCAAGTGAGAATATTTCACGCGTCACAAGCTACAGGACCTGTTGATATCTACGTTACGGCAGACGGAAATATTGCGGGTATGACGCCAGCGTTCAGCGCTGTTCCATACAGCACAGGTACATTGGCTGAAACCGGTTATGTGCAGCTTCCAGCGGGTGATTACTTTGTAACGGTAACGCCTACCGGCACTATGACCGCTGCGATCGAGACGGGCATGCTAACGCTAGAAGTTGGTAAAATATATACCGCAATTGCAGTAGACGGTGATGTTGCTGGCGCAGGTCCACAGCTGATTTTAGCGGATGATTTTTTATAGTCTGCGTATTTATACAGCACCGAAAATAGCAACGAATGAAGCGCTGAGTTTGAAAGATTACCGTAAATCAATCAGTCGAAGCGTTTTATTAAAAAGCAAGATTTGAAAGCCCTGAAATAACAGTTGTTTCAGGGCTTTTTCCGTGAATTAAGTAAAACATCTAACGCAAGATTGGATAGAGATTTATAACAACGAACGGCCACATAATTCACTTAATGATATGTCACACATTGAGTATAAAAATGCGACTTAAGAATTCCATGAACTCGCGTCAATTTTTCTTATCCTCAGTATTTGATATTTTTTGTTCCATCCTCAAGTTCCTCGGTACTTTTCAGCCTACTATATAAGACTCGAAAGGGTGTGACTAAGTGAGTATCTTGCGAATTTAATTGCACTTATCGCTTTTAAAGCTATCAGGTAGGCAGTTGGCAAAGATAACAAATTCAAGATTGTGCGCGCCATGGGTCTCGACATTAAACTTCACATCGTCAATTCGTTTATTGGGGAGGCCATGCTCACGCCACTTTTGCAGTATTGGCGCCATGTTAGTGCGGCCTTCGTTTCGATAATTTTGACGCACGGCCCAAAATTGCACCCACGAATTAAAGTAAAACTTGTAATGTTTATACACCGAGCCATTATGCCTTGTAGTGCCTAAATACTCATTTTGTGGGTTATTAGGGTCCCAATCGTGCATCAGCCACGTGTGCATTTCGTCTGGGTTTTTACTGGCAATATCTACTACGTAGTTTTCGTACCATTGGTCGAGCTCCCATTTACCTTCATGTGGCCAGTTTACAGACGCTTTTGGTCCGTACCACCAATGACCTTTGCTTGTTTCCCCGCGGCTTGTAAACGAGCCATCTACAGCAAATTTTGCGCTGACATCATCCACAAGTGTCACAGGGTATTCGTGCGTTAAGCCGGCATCATAGCCGCCCGCAGAATGATTAATGTTAATCACTAGCTTGTTATTATCTAAGACGCGATTAGCTTGGCCGACAAATTCGTCGCTTTTCCAGGCGGGGCTGGTGTAATGGTTAGATGCGATTCTATCAACGCCATCTGAGCTTACAATTAGCGGGTTTGCGCTATGTGCCTTAGGCGAATAAGAATATCCCAACAAACTCAAGCAAAGCAAAATTATACTAAAAGTGATTTTTGCGGGTAAGTATCGAGTATTTTTTACCATCGGAAACATCCTAAAAATATTATTTGCCAATTAATTGCAGTGTTGCAAAGCCTCTCTTTTTTAGCACAATAAGTACAGTATGATATTTTATCTGTATATTATTATTTCGTGTTTGGTTTAGCATTGAGAATTAACATTCATCAAAAGCACAGAATTTCTATCAACATATTGTTTCGAAAATAGGCTTGACCCTCGCTCAAGGTAATACCTCAGCTGTAGTGGAAAAATAACTCAATCGGTCACTAATAATTTGTTATGTTTCTTAACCTAAGTTGGTTTTTTCGTTATCCAGCGTTTTGTTGCATTAGTGTAAAACTAATGTATTTGTAAAATTTTTATTAGGTGAGGGATCACGAATGTTGGTTTGGGCAATTATTGGTTTCGTTTTCATTCCGCTTTTGTTATTGGTGTCTCAAATCAGGAATACTAAAAAGGAAAGGACTCGCCAGTTAGCGCTAATTAAGCGACGCCTAGCTGAAAAAGAAGCTCGAGAGAAAAATGCAAAAAACGATGACCTCTGATCAAATCGAGGCCATCACTAAAAGTGCATAAACCTTAGTGCAATCTACTTTATCAATCAAAATCGCAAGCTAGATACTCATCCATCCACCGTCAATTAGCAAATCGGCTGCGGTCATGTAGGCAGACTCATCGCTTGCTAAAAATAGCGCACCATTTGCGATTTCTTGGGTCGTGCCAGCACGTTGTAAAGGCGCTTGAGAAGCTACCATCTCGATAAAGCCCTCGAAGTCTTCATTTGATAAGTTAGTTTTATCAGCAAATTGGGTTCTGACAATACCAGGGCTGAGTGTGTTTACACGGATTTTTTGAGGCGCGAGCTCTGCTGCAAGGGTTCGCGATAACGACCGTACCGCAGCTTTTGTCGCGAAGTAAAGCGAGCCGGTGGGCACGCCTTTTTCGTGAACAGCAGAAGCTGTTAAGATAACACTGCTATTTTCATTCATAATAGACTGAAACTTTTGCACAGTAAAAAAGGCGCCTTTTACATTTATATCAAACTGTTTATCGTAGGCGGCCTCGTCAATTTGATCCAAAGGTGCGAATACGCCTAGTCCTGCATTTACAAACAATATATCAACGTTCCCAAATTTATCTTCGGTTTCTTTTTTCAATCGTTCTAAATCCTCGAGCTTACTCACGTCACCTTGCACGCTGTAAGCATTTGGGCCTAGTGTTTCAACGGCCTCATCTAGGCTTTGTTGATTGCGCCCAAAAATGACCACTTTCGCACCCTCGTTTATAAAGGTTTGTGCGCTTGTTAGGCCAATACCGCTGTTACCACCTGTGATTACTGCGACTTTATTTTGTAACTTACCCATAATTTTTCTCCGGTTTTTAAGATTGAGTAAAGACGGGATGTCTTAACTTGCTTTACAGCTTAGAAAAAAAAGAATAATGTTTGAAATGAATAAGCAGTATAAGTGTTATGCAAGAAATGAATATAAATGCCTTAGACCTTAATTTACTGAGAGTTTTTGATGCGGTGATGGCTGAAAAAAACGTCTCGAAAGCCGCACAAAAGCTGTTTTTATCGCAACCGGCTGTGAGCCATGCTCTGTCGCGTTTGCGTCATACAGTTAAAGACGATCTGTTTATTAAAGTACCGGATGGAGTAAAGCCAACGCCTCGCGCAATGGAATTATCGCAGGTTGTTCACGAAGCACTTTCGAGTCTTGAGCGTGCTCTAAACCCACAGGTATTTGACCCAAGCAATTCAAGACAAGTATTCCGTATAGCTACTCACGACTATGTGGTGACTGTACTAATGGCTAAACTCGCTAGATATATGGAAAAGCACGCGCCAAATGCTTCAATAAGACTTAAATTGTTAGAAGGTAGAGCATTCGACATGCTAGATAGACAGGAAGTGGATATGGCCATCAGTGCGTTTGGCATTCTACCTGAGCGTTTTGAGTCTTCGCCCATTATTTCTGATGACTATGTCTGTTTGCTAAATGAGCATCATCCTTTGGCAAATAAAAATATGACAATAAATGAGTTTGCCAATGCTCGGCATCTGCTGATTAGTCCAAGGGGAGACGAGCGAGGATTTATAGATAGTGCGCTTGCGGCAGAGGGCTACACTCGGCATATTGCCATGATAATAAATCAATTTGCGGCAGCACCTGGCATTGTGGCTTCTTCAGATCTTGTCTTAACTGTTCCCTCTCGTATCGCGAAGTTATATGCAGACACATATCAACTCAAGGTCAGTAAGTGCCCTTTAAGTGCGCCAGAGGGTTATGTTCAAACAAAGGTTATTTGGCACGCACGACTAGGAAAACATCCTGCCTTTCAATGGCTACGGGAGCTTATCCAGCAACTTGCTGAGGCCGACAATATCGAGGTAAGAAAGTAGTTTTCAACCCTAGGATGCAAATAAGCTTTGAAAGTTAGTCTTTATAAATAAACCTAACTATCAAAGCGCTTCGTCCGAAAAAAACACTGCCACAAGTGGATGTTTTTACACGCCTCGTTAAACCTTTTTAATAAAGCATCTAGGCTGAATATACGGCCGTAAAAGCCGTAAACATCATATTAAAACGGATAAGCTATGAAATTAAATCTAAGTGCGGTACTTCTGCTAGGTACCACCTCTTTATTTGTGTCTTCATCTTACGCTCAGTGGTCGGCAGGCGTTGGTGCCGTTGGCAGTGCTACGCCTTATAAAGGATTGAGCACTGAGTTCATTGTTATTCCTATTGCTGCTTATGAAGGTGAGCGTGTTATTTGGCGAGGTCCCTCACTTCAGTACAAAATTACTGGGTTAAACCGCAATGAACCAAGTTTACGTTTGAGTGTAGATTTAGCACCCAATGCGCTCGAGGCTGACGAAAGTGACGAACTAACAGGAATTGAAGAGCGAGACTTATCGTTTTTAGCAGGTGTACGCTACATATATCCAACGGCGTTTGGCGAGTTTTCAGGCGTTTATCAAACTGATGTAAGCAATAAGCATAACGGTCAAAGAGGCGCATTAAATTTCGAAAGATTGATTGCCAGCGCAGCAAACAGAAGCTGGGCTATCACAGCGGGCCTGCAGCTTGAGCACTTAAGTGATAACTACGCTAACTATTACTTTGGTGTATCGCAACAAGAGGCTGCTGTTTCTGAGTTTAGTGCTTATGATCTAGATGCGGTTTGGCAAGGTGGTGTCACAGTAGGTGGATATTATCGCTTCGCAAATAATTGGCAGCTCGTTGCACAATCTCGTTGGTTAAGCCTCGCAAGCGACATTAAAAACAGTCCAATAGTAGACGGCAGCAGCACGATTGACGGCTTTGTTGGCTTAACGTATCAATTTTGATAAAACCTGTCGCCTCACTGCGGCTATCAGAAATGATAGTCGCTCTAATTACCTAGACCATTTTAGTGCTAAAGGTTATTCTAAAGATTCTTTCGCATCCACAAGAGTGACCCATCATGCCTTGTTCTTCTTTCAAACTGCTTAGCTCCCTTATTCTCAGTGCAGCCCTTGTAAGTGCTAGCTCGTTTTCTTCAATGGCCAAGCAAATCTTGATAAATGCCGACGGCTTACTTGATGTACAAAGCGGCAAAATCACTAAGAATGTTGCGGTATTAATCGACAATAACCGCATCATCAAAATAGCAAAACAAGGTTCAATTGAAGTTGACGAAAATGCAGAGCTCATTGACCTTCCGGGTAAAACCTTACTTCCCGGCGTTATGGATATGCATGTTCACCTTACTAGTGATGCTGAAGATAATTTTTTAGCGTCGCGCGGCAACTCAATACCGCGTCAAACAGTCAAAGCGGTCAAAAACGCTGAAAAAACACTCATGGCAGGGTTTACCACAGTTAGGAATTTAGGCGGTCCGGGTTATGCCGTGATTGGTGTGCGAGATGGGATTAATGCCGGTGAAGTTCCTGGCCCTAGAATTTGGGCTGCGGGATATTCGGTGGGAGTAACAGGTGGACACTGCGACGACAATTTTTCACCACCAGAGGCGAACAGCAAGTCAAAAGGCGTGGCTGATGGTCCATGGGCAGTGCGTGAAAAGGTAAGAGAAAATATTAAATACGGGGCAAATACTATAAAAGTCTGTGCCACCGGCGGCGTATTTTCAAAAGGAACGAAGGTGGGTATTCAGCAGCTTACCGAAGAAGAAATAAAGGCCGCGGTAGACGAGGCGCATATGCGCGGGCTAGTTGCGGCAGCGCATGCCCATGGCACGAGCGGTATTAAGGCTGCCATCAGGGCAGGTATAGACTCCGTTGAGCACTGCAGCTTTATGGACGACGAAGCCATTAAGCTCGCTCTCGAGTACGGCACATATTTGTCGTGCGATATTTACAACACGGAATATACCCTAGCGTTTGGCGAGGCTAACGGCGTGCCAGAAGAAAACATCAATAAAGAAAAGCTCGTGTCAAAGGCTCAGCGTGAAAGCTTTCGCCGGGCGGTTAAAGCGGGTGCAAACATGGTATTTGGTTCAGACGCCGCTATTTATCCGCATGGCGACAATGGTAAACAATTTTCTAGAATGGTTGAGTTTGGCATGACGCCACTGCAATCGTTGCAGGCAGCCACCATTAATAGCGCGAAACTATTAAAGCAAGAGTCTGAATTAGGCCAAATAAAAGAAGGGTATCTTGCCGATATTATCGCGGTAGACGGGAACCCAATTGAAAACATCAATTTAATGGAAACTGTGAGCTTTGTCATGAAAGATGGTGAGGTGTATAAGCGCTAATTCTCCATCTTAGGGTATTGTTAGCGAGCAGCATCAATGTTAGATGCTGCTCGCAAAGTATTGAATAACTGCACACATTTTAGGCAATCGATGCCGGCACAAAATCTTCTTCCAAAGAAAACTATGATTTATGTAATCTACTTACTACACTTAGCGTAAGTAAATAAACCTTTGGCAAAGTCTTAGGCGATGTAATCGCGAGATCATTTTTGTAAACATAAACATAAACATAAACATAAACATAAACATAAACATAACCATAATCAAAACCATAATCATAAATCACCACTTATATGGAGCTTACCCATGAAGAAACTTATATCCTTGTTTGCCCTGTGCTCAATTTTAGCGAGCACGGCCGCCATCTCTCAAACGGTTGAAACCGAAAAACAAGCTAAGGCCACCGTGCAGTTTCGCCAAGCTATATTACAGTTAGTGCGCAGTAACATGGGGCCGCTTGGTGCTATGGCTAAAGGTAATATTCCTTACAATGAGCAAGTGATGATTAAAAACAGCCAACGTATTGAGCAGCTTGGGCTAATGATGGAAGACTACTTTGCACCTGATACCCGCGCATTCAACGTTGAGACGGGGTCTAAAGATAGCATTTGGGAAAACCAAGCAGACTTTTATCAGAAGGCGCAGAATATGGTCGAAGCTGCGGCTGCCGTTCAAAAAGTCGCTATTGCAGGCGATAGCGATGACTACAGAAAAACCATCGGCGCCCTTGGTGCAACGTGCAAGGCGTGTCACGACGACTACAAGAAAGACTAGCAGTTAAAACAGGAGAGATAGTGTTATGACTAAAGCTTATGCAGCCAAAAAAGCAGGCAGTGAACTCGAACTTATCGAAGTTGAATTACCTGAATTAGGCGCAAATGAAGTAAAGATTAAAGTCGCATTCTGTGGCGTATGCCATTCGGATCTCTCTATGCTGAACAACGAATGGGGCATTTCTCAATATCCTTTGGTTGCCGGCCATGAAGTGGTAGGCGAAATTGTAGAGGTTGGTGAGAACGTTTCGTCGAGTAAAGTAGGGCAAATAGTAGGTTTAGGCTGGCATGCTGATTATTGCCAAACCTGTTCTACTTGTGGCTCGGGCGATCAAAACCTCTGCGGCAAAGCACAACCTACTATTGTTGGACGCCATGGTGGCTTTGCCGAATTTGTTCAAGCCAACCAAAAATCGGTGGTTGAATTACCCGCAGGTGTAGACATGAAATCTGCTGGCCCACTATTTTGCGGTGGGATCACTGTGTTTAACCCGTTGGTTCAGTTTGATATAAAGCCAACAGACAAAGTTGCGGTTATCGGTATTGGTGGTCTTGGTCACCTAGGCTTGCAATTTTTAAATGCGTGGGGCTGTGAGGTAACGGCGTTTACATCCAGTGAGAGCAAAGCAAATGAGGCCAAGCAGCTTGGCGCGCACCATGTGATTAACTCACGCGAAGAAAAAGAAATTGAAGCAGCTGCAAATACATTTGATTTCATTATTTCAACAGTGAATGTAAAGCTCGATTGGAACCTGTATTTGTCAACGCTTAAACCTAAGGGACGACTGCATTTTGTAGGCGCGTCTTTAGAGCCGCTTGATATTGGGGTGTTTAATTTATTAGGCGGGCAAAAATCGGTTTCCGGTTCACCAGTGGGAAGCCCAGCAACCATTGCGAAAATGCTAGATTTTGCTGCGCGGCATAATATTAAACCAATGGTTGAAATGTACGATATGAGCCAAGTCAATGAAGCAATTGAGCATCTTGAGAAAGGTGACGCTCGATATCGAGTGGTGCTGCAAGCCGACTTTTAATGCTAACAACATGGTATTAATTGCCACGAGCTAGTCGCTCAACGCAAAGAACAAACTAAAAAGGCGCACATGTTAGCCACGTGCGCCTTTTTCATGTGCCTCAGCTTAATTAATAGTCGTATAGGCCCATTTCAGGCTCCGGTGCAAACACATTTACGACTAAATACACAATGGCGGCGGCAACTACCATACTTATTATAAAGGCAAGCCAAGGTGTGCTAATACGGCGTTTTTGGGTGTCGTTTGAGGGTTTGTTTCCATGAAACATGGCAGGAATAAGGGCTTGTTTCTTTTTAATGCTGTAATAGGCAATTGCCCCTAAATGCAAACTAATGAGCGCCCACATGAGAGATATTGCGTTATGATGTAAATAATTCATGATGTCGTCTACCTGGGTGCCAAGCGCGCTGTAATAAGGCCCTTCCATAAAAATCTCGTCAGTCATAAACAAGCCACTGACCGCTTGAGTAAGCATTACCGCTAAAATGGCAAGCACCGAATAGCCCCCCAATGGATTATGTCCTAAATAGGTTTGCGTACTTGATGTGCCTTTCATGTAATTAAACGCCGTGCGAGGAGAATATATAAAGCTTGAGAATCGTGCGTGGTAGCTACCTACAAAGCCCCAAATAATCCTAAATAAAATTAAGCCAAGCGCAACATAACCACCATAGAAGTGCAGCTGCATGGCATCATCTAAAATATCGCCGGTAACAAATTGGAAAACAAAAACGGCCACTAAGCCCCAATGAAAAACACGCGTTGGAACGTCCCATACTTTTACTTTAGTCATTTATGCTTTACTCCTGTTCTGGCTTCCATTTTATATTGCAGCCCATCGAGGGTTTTTGTGGGGCAGTTAAGGATTTGCCTGCCAATAGGGTATCAAGTGCTTGCCGCAAATCTTCACCATTGGCTTGCCCATTAGACGCATCATAATTCCCTGAAGAGATGCGATGAGGACGCGTGCTGTCAAACTGTCCTCTGTAGGCGAGTTTTCGCTGCGCGTTGAATACATACATATCGGGCGTGCATGCAGCGGTATACGCCTTGGCTACTTCTTGGGTCTCATCTATCACATAAGCAAAAGGATAGTCTCTGTTTGCCTTTTCAGACTTCATCTTTTCAAAACTATCCTCAGGGTAGGCTTGTGTATCGTTACTGTTAATAGCAATAAAACCCACGCCTTTGTCTTGATATTCTCTCGCTATTTTCGCAAGGGCCGGCGCAATGTGAATTACATAAGGGCAATGGTTGCATATAAACATAACCACGAGTAAATCATTGTGAGCAAAGTCGCTTAAGGAGACTGGCTGATCTTCGGTGCTCATAAGGCAAAAATCGTGCGCTGGGCTGCCTAAGGCTAGCATGGTTGACTGAGTAAGTGACATAAAGCTTTCCTTGAAGTGATAAACCGCAAAACCGGCTAAGGTGTTGTCTTTACTGTAAAGTATTGTACTTTACTGCGCCACTAAACCTAGCAATAAATAGCCTATACTCACAAAATGCTAGAAGCATCCAAGTGCTAATTGTTGGTTTTACTTCAGCAAAGGCCGCATAATTTGATAGCATATACTTAAGGCAATCGGCCTAGTTTGATCAACTTAGTAAATAATGAGAGACAATCAATGATTAAAGTCGGAATCTTAGGGGCAAACGGTCGAATGGGTCGCGTATTAATCGACGCGGTATATCAACATTCTCATGTTGCCCTTGGCTTTGCCAGCGTGCGTTCGGGCTCTTCATTTATTGGAATGGACGCTGGCGAATTAGCCGGTGTTGCAAAGCAATACGTTAAGGTATGTGCGCTGGAAGCAAGCTTGTTAAATAATGCAGATGTGTTGGTGGATTTTACCTTGCCTGAAGCGCTGGCAGACAACCTCAACTTGGCCGTGAGCAACAACTCGCCGATTGTTATTGGCACCACCGGTTTACTGCCGGGCCAACTCGCGCTTATTGACGAAGCGGCAAAAAAAATACCTGTAGTATTTGCTGCCAATTATAGCGTGGGCGTTAACGTCATGCTTAATTTAGTAAAACAAACGGCGAGCATTATGGGGGAGCAATCCGACATTGAGATTGTAGAGGCGCATCATCGCTTTAAAAAAGACGCGCCATCAGGCACTGCAATGGCCATTGGCGAAGCAATCGCAGATACGCTAAGCCGAGATTTGAGTCAATGCGCTGTATACGGACGAGAGGGCGTGACTGGCGAAAGAACCCGCGAAACGATTGGTTTTGCCACGGTCAGAGCTGGGGATATAGTGGGTGAGCATACCGCAATATTTGCCAGTTTAGGCGAACGTATAGAAATCACCCATAAGGCATCGAGCCGACTGACATTCGCAAATGGCGCACTAAGCGCAGCGATGTGGCTCAAAAATCAAGCGCCAGGCCTTTACACCATGCAAAATGTACTGGGATTAAAGTAATAAAAATAAGGCTTTATTCGCGTTATGATAGCTTAGGTCTTATTTTATGATGTTTAGTGTTTACTTTAAAAACTATTAGACGCTTTTATCATTCTTGTATATAATGCGCAGAATTTGCCAAAAATTAGTAATTGCCCTGCGATTCAGAGTTTTTGGTAGCAACCGTATTCCTTGTTTTTATTGACGTGTAGGGAAGGCGCGTTGGTTCTACCTTCGGGTTTTTGGCAGAGACATCTTGTGCCTTTTTTGTGTAATTGGCGCATAATTGCAGGAAATGTTGAAAGTGTCGACATTTTCCTTAGTTATCTCTATTCATATAGGAGGTTGACTTGGCTGTTTCTGCCCTGCTCGTACTGGCCGACGGTTCAATTTTCAAAGGAACCGCCATTGGCGCTCAAGGTAGCAGTGTTGGCGAAGTAGTTTTTAATACTTCAATGACCGGCTATCAAGAAATTCTCACCGACCCATCTTACGCTGAACAAATTGTCACCCTCACTTATCCCCATATTGGTAATACAGGTACTAATCCTGAAGACATTGAATCTGATCAAATATGGGCTAAAGGCCTAGTCATTCGAGACTTACCTCTTATTGCCAGCAATTTTCGCAATACTCAGTCACTTTCTGACTATTTAAAGCAGCAAAACATCATTGGTATTGCCGACATTGACACGCGTCGTTTGACTCGAGTGCTGCGCGAAAAAGGCGCACAAGACGGCTGTATTATGACCGTCGATGCAGACCAAGATATTGATGCCGCTTGCGCCGAAGGCCTTGCTAATGCAAAAGCATTTCCAGGTTTGAAAGGCATGGATTTAGCCAAGGTCGTTAGCTGCAAAGCGTCATATCCATTTAACGACAGTGTGTGGACCCTAGGCGAGGGCTACGCAACTAATGTTCAAGACCTGCCTTATCATGTCGTTGCATACGACTTTGGCGCCAAAAAGAATATTTTGAGAATGTTGGTAGAGCGCGGTTGCAAGCTTACTGTTGTGCCAGCGCAAACCAGCGCCGCTGAGGTATTGGCGCTAAACCCTGACGGTGTGTTTTTATCGAACGGACCAGGCGACCCAGAGCCATGCGATTATGCGATTGAGGCAACGCGTGAATTTCTCGACAAGAAGCTGCCGGTGTTTGGCATTTGCTTAGGTCATCAAATACTCGCCATTGCAAGCGGTGCGAAAACCCAAAAGATGAAATTTGGTCACCACGGTGCCAATCATCCTGTGCAAGACATGCGCAGTAAACGCGTGATGATCACATCGCAAAATCATGGCTTTGCTGTTGACCAAGATAGCCTTGGGAGCAATGTTGAGGTGACCCACGTATCGTTATTCGACAAATCTTTGCAGGGTATAGAACTAAGCGACAGGCCTGCATTTAGTTTTCAGGGCCATCCAGAGGCAAGTCCTGGTCCGCAAGATGCGGCCGCCTTGTTTGATCATTTTATTGACCTTATTAAACGCGCAAAGCAATAGGAATTTTAAGTTATGCCTAAACGTACCGACATCAAAAGTATTTTGATTCTTGGCGCAGGTCCTATTGTAATAGGCCAAGCGTGTGAATTTGACTACTCTGGCGCGCAAGCCTGTAAAGCGCTTCGTGAGGAGGGTTACCGCGTTATTTTGGTTAACTCCAACCCCGCCACCATTATGACCGACCCTGAAATGGCAGATGCCACCTACATTGAACCCATTCAATGGGAAGTTGTGCGCAACATTATCGCCAAAGAAAAGCCAGATGCAATTTTGCCAACTATGGGCGGACAAACAGCCCTCAACTGCGCATTAGACTTAAACAAGCACGGCGTGCTAAGCGAATTCAACGTAGAGCTGATTGGCGCAAGCGCTGATGCAATAGACAAAGCGGAAGACCGTGAGCGTTTCGACAAAGCCATGAAGTCTATTGGGCTTGAGTGTCCTCGTGCTGAAATTGCCCACGATATGACGCAGGCAAAAGACGTGCTATCTCGTATCGGCTTTCCATGTATTATTCGTCCATCCTTTACCATGGGTGGCAGCGGTGGCGGTATAGCTTACAACATTGACGAATTTAATGAGATTTGTGAGCGCGGCTTAGACCTTTCGCCCACCTCAGAGCTACTTATTGACGAGTCATTAATTGGCTGGAAAGAATACGAGATGGAAGTGGTGCGCGATAAGGCTGATAACTGCATTATTGTCTGTACCATTGAAAACTTCGACCCTATGGGCGTTCACACCGGAGACTCCATCACCGTTGCCCCTGCGCAAACCCTAACTGACAAAGAATTTCAAATCATGCGTAATGCCGCCATGGCAGTATTGCGTGAAATTGGCGTTGAAACCGGGGGGTCGAATGTACAGTTTGGTGTTGACCCCCAAACTGGACGCATGGTGATCATTGAGATGAATCCTCGCGTGTCGCGTAGCTCGGCGCTCGCCTCAAAAGCCACGGGTTTTCCAATCGCTAAAATTGCTGCCAAACTAGCGGTGGGCTTTACGCTCGACGAGCTTGCAAACGATATTACAGGCGGTAAAACGCCGGCGTCGTTTGAGCCTTCAATCGACTACGTAGTGACTAAAATCCCTCGCTTTAATTTTGAAAAGTTTGCCGGTGCCAATGACCGATTGACAACGCAGATGAAATCGGTAGGCGAGGTAATGGCGATTGGTCGCAATCAGCAAGAATCATTGCAAAAAGCACTCCGCGGCCTCGAGGTTGGTGTATCTGGTCTCGACCCTATTCTTGATTTTGATGATCCGGAAGCTAAAAACAAATTGATTTATGAACTGCGCGAGCCGGGGGCAGAGCGAATTTGGTATATCGGTGATGCCTTCAGATACGGCATGACGGTTGATGAAATTTTTGCCCTAACCAATATAGACCCTTGGTATTTGGTGCAAATTGAAGAGTTAATAGAATTTGAAAAACTGCTTAAGCGTATTGGTTTAACTGGTATTGACGCAAGCTTGATGCGCACGTTAAAGCGTAAGGGCTTTGCTGACCAGCGCATTGCTGAATTGACGCAAGTGGCAGAAAGTGACGTGCGCGATATGCGCCACAAAATGAGCATATTCCCTGTTTATAAAAGAGTCGATACATGCGCTGCTGAGTTTTCTACTTCTACCGCATACATGTATTCAACTTACGATGAAGAGTGTGAATCGGCCCCGTCGGATAGAGACAAAATTATGGTGTTGGGCGGCGGGCCTAACCGTATTGGTCAGGGCATTGAATTTGACTATTGTTGTGTACATGCGGCACTGGCGATGCGAGATGATGGCTATGAGACCATTATGGTTAACTGTAATCCTGAAACCGTTTCGACAGATTACGATACCTCTGACCGCCTGTATTTTGAGCCGGTGACCTTGGAAGATGTGCTGGAGATTGTGCGTATTGAAAAGCCAAAAGGTGTCATTGTTCAGTATGGCGGACAAACGCCGCTGAAACTTGCAAGAGCGTTAAAAGCGAACGGCGTCAATATCATTGGCACCTCGCCAGATGCGATTGACCGAGCGGAAGACCGTGAGCGCTTTCAGCAGATGGTCAACAAGTTAGGTCTTAAACAGCCAGCCAATGCTACCGTGAGCAATATGCAAGAGGCCCTAGAATGCGCCCAAGAGATTGGCTTTCCTCTGGTAGTGCGCCCCTCGTATGTGTTGGGTGGCAGGGCAATGGAAATTGTATACGACCTTAAAGATTTGCAGCGTTATTTAAACGAGGCGGTCAAAGTCTCTAACGATAGCCCTGTGCTGCTTGACCGGTTCTTAGACGATGCTATTGAAGTAGACATTGACGCCATATGCGACGGTGAACAGGTTCTGATTGGCGGCATTATGGAGCATATTGAGCAGGCAGGGGTTCACTCAGGAGATTCGGCCTGCAGTTTACCGCCGTACTCACTGTCTAAAGAGATTCAGGACGTTATGCGCGAACAGGTGCGGCAGATGGCTTTAGAGCTTGAAGTGCGCGGTCTGATGAACACCCAATTTGCGATAAAAGATAATGAAGTGTATCTCATTGAAGTGAATCCACGTGCAGCGCGCACGGTACCGTTTGTGTCTAAAGCAACCGGTATGCCCTTAGCAAAAATAGCAGCGCGCGTTATGGCGGGTAAAACCTTAAAAGAACAGGGGATTGAAAAAGAAATTATTCCTCCGTTTTACTCTGTTAAAGAAGTCGTGTTGCCCTTTGCTAAGTTCCAAGGCGTCGACCCACTGTTAGGACCGGAAATGCGCTCAACGGGCGAGGTAATGGGTGTGGGTAACGACTTTGAAGAAGCGTATGCAAAAGCGAATCTAGGCGCCTCTGCGCCGCTTCCAGAAGCCGGTAAAGTGCTTATTTCGGTGCGAAACAACGATAAAGTCCGCCTTATTGAACTGGTAAAAGAAATGGCGGGCAAAGGCTTTAGTATCGAGGCAACAAGCGGCACTGCGGCGGCGATTAAGCAAGCCGGCATCAAGTGCAGTATCGTTAATAAGCTCAGTGAAGGGCGTCCTAATATTGTTGATGCAATTAAAAACCGCGAGTATTGCTATGTGGTCAACACTACGGAAGGGCGTCAGGCAATTACCGATTCGGTATACATCCGGCGCGAAGCATTGCTCAATAAGACCGCCTATACTACTACCTTAAATGCAGCTTTTGCGACGATGAAGGCAAGCGCTGCAGACGCGAAGGTAAACGTAGCGTCGGTGCAGCAATTACATCAAAGAATTGCTGAACAAGGCTAAGCTTTAAAAAGCGAGATGATCCAAGACTAAGATTGCACTATACTTAGTAGTCTCAATTATCAAAGACGAATGCAAATGCATTCGTCTTTGTTGTAATAGTGCGTATATATCGATATCCCTCTACGCCAAGATGCAGAGCCGCAGCTCTGCGATATCAACATGTAAACATGACATATAAAGAGAAGAAGTATGAATAGCTATCCAATGACGACCGATGGCGCGAAAAAACTACGCGATGAACTTGAACAACTGAAGAGCGTTGAACGTCCTCGTATCATTGCATCTATCGCTGAAGCAAGAGAACACGGCGACTTAAAAGAAAACGCTGAGTATCATGCCGCTAGAGAGCAGCAAAGCTTTTGTGAAGGCCGTATTCAAGATATTGAAGGTAAGCTGTCAAACGCACAAATCATAGACGTGACTAAGCTTAGCAACAACGGTAAGGTCGTGTTTGGTGCAACCGTGACCATCATGAATACCGAGACTGACGAAGAGATTACCTATCGGATTGTGGGTGATGATGAGGCGAATATCAAAAACAAACTGATTTCTGTTAACTCGCCCATTGCCAGAGGTTTAATCGGCAAGGAAATAGACGACATTGCCGCAATCCAGACGCCTGCTGGCGTGGTAGAGTTTGAAATCATTGAAGTGGAATATATTTAAGTATTATCCCAACGGCAGGCTGTGTTAGCAGTCTGTTGTTTCAAGCCTGTAAACAGGCGGCGTATTCTCATCTGCTGCAAGGGTATATTCTAAGTAGCAAAGTGGCTCGTTTGCATCTCCTCCACCATTGGCAGGGTCTTGTCCCTCAGATGCAAAATAAAACTGAATGTGCGTGCTATCAATATCAAAGCGCCAGTCAGCATCCCCGCAGACTTCCTCGCTCGCTAAATGATGACAGACCGTAAAATTAAGCGCATTGTTAAGCTGAAAGCCGCCAGTGGCTGGCGCATTTGCGTTGTATGTAATATAGCCATATTGGGTTTGTGCGCTATCGGCGGGGCTTAACTGCACCACTGCACTGCTTTCATTTTCGACGCCTTGCAAAACGGCCTTTGAATACACTAAGGTGTTTGCCGACACCATGGCCGCTTTCAGCGCGCTTAATCCCGCCGCTTTGCTTTCGCTGCTGATATCAATAAATCGAGGGGCGGCAGAAACGGCCAGTATTCCTAAAATTACAATCACAATGATTAACTCAATGAGCGTAAAGCCTTGAGTGTTTTTTATTTTATTATGCATATTTGATTATCGCCTGCTTCAACACAGTTCATCGAAATGTCGAGCATTCCAACGTGACGTTATAAAATACACTAGGAGGGTTTTAGGTTCGGTATTTAAAAATATACCACATTATTTATAACATGCTGATGCGATGGGTGAAGCTCATTTACGCGCTAAATATTAGCGCCATATGCTTGGTCAGCCTTGAGCCGCTGATTCGCGAGCTCTAATGCTTGAGTGCGATTTTGCATGAAGTCTGCATCATTGAGTAGGTCTTCAAATCCCATGCGCATAAGTTTTTTCTTCGATGCCTCCTTATTCACCAACATCAAAATATGCTTGTTTAAAGACTTTGCGTCTTTCACAAGGTTTTCAATGGTAAGGGCAATGGTGTCATCTAGAAACGATACATCGCTTAGGTCAATTATCACTACGGCGTGGTCGCCCAGGGTACTTAATTCTCGGGAAAGCGCTTTTGACACGCCAAAAATCATGGTGCCACTTAAATAAAAATAGAGTATTTCGCCATTTGCCTGATTGAGCAATTTACGCTGCTCTGCATTTAGCGGCAGACGTCCGTCTACATCACTGATTGCCTTTATATTTTTAGCTTGAGAGGCCGAAAGCTTCTCAATAGTGATGATATTAGCAATGAAAACACCGATGCCTACAGCCACCACCAAATCAACAAACACAGTTAATAGCAACACGCCATACATAATGTAGCTAGTCTGCTTTGATACCTTATGGGCTCGTTTGATAAAACTCCAATCGAGAATATCTATCCCCACTTTAATGGCAATGCCTGCAAGCACTGCAATGGGAATAACCGAAATTAGCGATGAGGCACCAAATACTGCCACCACGAGAACCGCCACTCTAACCAGCCCCGACAAAGCAGTTTTAGCGCCGGTCTGAATATTGACCACCGTGCCCATAGTCGCACCTGCGCCGGGTAAACCACCAAATAAACCAGAAAACAAATTACCGACACCTTGACCTATTAGTTCTTTATCTGACTTGTGTTCACTGCGGGTTAAATTGTCGGAGATGACAGACGTGAGCATAGAGTCAATACAGCCAAGCATTCCTAGCACAATACCGTCGAGCACCATGGTTTGAAATTGCTCTGCGGTAAATGTTGGCATGATCATGCTTGGCAAACTTACATTTATCTCGCCAATTCGTTTGATATCTGCGCTACCAAACACAAATACGCTGATTATAGAGATTATCAGAAGGGCAATTAACTGCGGCGGAACCCAATGCTTTATGCGTCGAGGAGTAAAAAAGATAAGCGCTAGCGTGGCAAGTGCCATACCTGCTTCCAGATAGCTAATGTCAGCAAGGGTTTGCGGTAGCGCCATCAGCGCTCCTGTCACCCCTCCTGATGGTGAGGCTGAGCCTAGTGCCGGTGCTAGCTGCATAATAATCAATATGCAGCCTATTCCAGACATAAAGCCGCTTATAACAGAGTAGGGCATTAGGGTAATGTACTTCCCGAGCCTCAAAAGTCCGAACACGATTTGCGTCACTCCCGCAATCATCACCACCGTAAACGCCATCGCTAAGCCGTTATCGGGATACTTTGCGATCATAGTGGTGACTACTGCCGCCATGATCACCGTCATAGGGCCGGTAGGCTCCGAAATAAGCGTGGGTGTGCCGCCGAACATTGCGGCAAAAAAGCCAATGATGATTGCCCCATAAAGCCCAGCTTCAGCGCCCGCGCCAGAGGCTACGCCAAAGGCAAGCGCAAGAGGAAGTGATACGATGGCAGCGGTCACGCCACCTAAAATATCGCCTTTGAGATTAGAGGTGTTTATGAGGTTGAAAATTTGCAAAATAAAAGCTCTCGTTTTTTATTAGGTTTATATTTGTTGTAACTTATTTTTACCCGATCCAAATTTTCACAATATCCAAGCCCCGCACCCCGATTGAGTTTTGCTGGCGATCGCATGATTGAGCTTTATTAATGTATCTGAAGCACTTATGTTACTGAAGTAATGACCTTACGCTCAGATTAAAAGTATAAACCTATTCGTACGCCCAACAAAACCGATGTCTTTAAAACTTCTTCTTAAATCTCATACTTAGCGCGAGGCTTATGCCTAAGCCGCCCAAAAGCATCATTGGCGCGTTTCCAAATCGATAATAGGGCGTCGAGCCCTCTACTAATGGAAATTCGACCTGTAATACACCATCTTCGAACTGTGCTAGGCGGCCCAATATTTGACCCTGATGGTCGTATGCCGCGGTGAGCCCGGTATTAGTTGCCCTTAAAACCGGTCGGCCAAATTCAATTGCACGCGCTCGGGCAATTTGTAAGTGCTGATGTGGTCCGTGCGAATCGCCAAACCAAGCGTCGTTACTGACCGTGACAATGGCATCTGTCTCGGGGCGAATGTTGGCTAGAATTTGTGATGGAAATGCAATTTCAAAGCAGATGGCAGGAGCAAGTAAAATGCCTTTTGCCATTAAATTATCCTGCACATAATCACCACGTGAGAACGAGGACATGGGCAAATCAAAAATCGGGGCGAGCGGGCGCAGTAGCGCTTCAAAAGGCACAAATTCGCCAATTGGCAATAAATGATGCTTTTTAAACACATTCTTGCTGGGGTATCGGTATACAGATGTATTATCAGTAGGGGTATCTAAACCAAGCGCAATCAGTTTATTAAAGGCTTGGTCGTTTTCTAAATTTACGTCAACAATGCCTGTGATAAGCGCACTATTATGAGAGGTAGCGCTGCGGTCGAGGTCGCTTAAGAAGCCTGTTGCCAACACTTCTAAACGAGGTATAGCGGCTTCGGGCCAAATAACAATGTCAGCCCCCCAAGCTTGTTCACTCAAAGCGAGGTATTTTTCCATAATTGGACGGTCTTGTTCTGGCTCCCAGCGAATGGATTGCTCAATATTGCCCTGTACCAATGCGGCGGTGCGCGTTTCGCCAGTTTCCATCACCCAAACGTATTGTTTGGCAATAAACACCGTTACGCATAACACTAGCGTGACGGTGAGACTACTGAATATGCTTTGTTTAGTTTTAAGTACAACGCTGCTCGCAATAAGGGCTGCAAACATCAGCATAAGTGCTGAAACGCCAATTTCGCCAATCAGCGGGAATAAGGATTGTAATGGACTATTTGTTTGACTGTAACCCACTGACAGCCAAGGAAAGCCCGTCAATAAGTTTGCTCTAAGCCATTCACTTGCCAGCCATAGCCCGGGTGCAGCTAAGGGCCATAGTGCAATGGGGAAATACTGTTTTAATATTCTTGAAAAAACCGCAGGAAACAAGGCTAGGTAACTGCAGAGCACGAGCATCAGAAAAACCGAAACAACCAACGGCACGCCGCCAAATGTCGCTATGCTAACGTGAACCCATGAAATACCCGCACCAAAAAATCCAAGGCCAAACCACCAGCCAGTTTTAAATGCAGACTCACCGTGTTTCGCGACAAGGGTTAGCCATAGCGGTAAAACAACGAATGGCAGCCACCACTGACCGAAGGGCGCATACGAAAAGGTGAGTACGCCGCCTAATAACAAGCTGCAGGCGTAAAGCCAGATGGCATTCAGCTTTAGTCCTCCAGGTTCGGTAAAAATACCTTAAGCTGCATCAACTTGCGTTTGTCAGAGTTGGTGACTTCAAAGTGAATATTATCGATTTCGACTTTTTCTCCGGTATTGGGCATGTGCCCAAACGCGCGCAACACAACGCCGCCTATCGTATCAGACTCCTCTTCATTGAAATGACTTTCAAAGAACTTATTGAAATCTTCAACCGACGTTAAGGCTTTTACCGAGTAAGTGCACTTGTTAAGCGGACGAATATTGTCGTTTTCGTTTACGTCATCATCAAATTCGTCTTCAATTTCGCCGACTATCAATTCCAGTATGTCTTCGATGGTCACGAGGCCCGATACGCCGCCATATTCATCTACTACAATCGCCATATGATAGCGCTGCTGCCTAAACTCTTTCAGCAATACGTCTACGCGTTTGCTTTCTGGGACAATAATGGCTTCACGGAGATTTTCTTTAAGCGAAAAGGTTTTTTCATCATTAAAAGCATAAGCTAGTAAGTCTTTTGCCAATAACACACCTTCAATATGGTCTTTATCTTCGCTGATGACCGGGAATCGACTGTGAGCAGACTCGAGCATAAGCGGCAAAAATTCATCTACACTTTGTTGAACGTCTATAGTGATCATTTGCGCCCGCGGGATCATGATATCTCGCACTCGCATCTCACTCACAATCATGACGCCTTCAATCATTTCTTTTGTTTGCGGGTCAATTAGCTCTCGCTGCTGAGCATCAGAAATGACTTCAGAGAGTTCTTCTTTGTTTTTCGGTTCACCTTTAAAAGGATGGAGAAGGTTTGCTAACCAACCTTTGTTCGATGAACCGCTGGTAGATGGGGGATTATCTTCGCTCATGTTCCTGTCAATATTGCCTTGTTTAAATTATATACTTATCGAATTGTGTACGGGTCGTCAATACCTAAAGCGTCTAGTATGGCTATTTCTATAGCCTCCATTTCTTGTGCTTCCGTATCGTCTATATGGTCGTAGCCTAACAAATGCAAGAGCCCATGCACACACATATGTGTCCAATGGTGGCTTATTTCTTTTTCTTGATCTTGCGCTTCTTGCTGAATGACTTGTGCGCAGATGGCTAAATCGCCAAGGTAATCAGACTCAACGTAATCAGGCGTTTCAGCTGGAAAAGACAGCACATTGGTGGGCGCATCTTTGTGTCGGTAAGTGTGATTCAGCTCGCGCGATTCACCGCGACTCACAATTCTAATACCTAGCTCTAATGGGCGTTGCTCAACAACGCTTTTGTTTTTTTGGATGTGTTTTATATGCGCCAGTGCCGCCTCGACCGCGCCCAGCAAGTCTGCCTCGCTGGGCAAGTCCGACGCACTAACGGCCTCTAAGTCGTCGCCTAGGCTCAGATATAAGATTGCGCTGGGCTTGCTCACTGGCTGTTGTCGTTTCCAGATTGCGGCGCGTTTTGTTGTGCTTGTTTTAAGCGCGCTGCCTTTTCAGCTTGTTTAATCGTTTCTTGCTCTGCGTCGTAATCTTCATAAGCTTGAACTATGCGCGCAACGACGGGGTGGCGCACTACATCATTTGCGGTAAAGAAATTAAACGAGATATCGTTTACATCGCTTAGCACGTCGATGGCGTGGCGTAGGCCCGAGCGCACACCGCGGGGCAAATCTACCTGAGTAATGTCTCCTGTAATCACCGCTCGCGAGTTAAAACCTATGCGCGTTAAGAACATTTTCATTTGTTCTGAGGTAGTGTTTTGAGATTCATCTAAAATAATAAAAGCATCATTGAGCGTGCGGCCGCGCATATAGGCAAGAGGTGCTACTTCAATAACATTACGCTCAATGAGCTTTTCTACTTTTTCAAAGCCCAGCATCTCGAACAGAGCGTCGTAGAGAGGGCGCAGATAAGGGTCAACCTTTTGTGATAAATCACCGGGTAAAAACCCAAGCTTTTCGCCAGCTTCAACTGCTGGGCGTGTGAGCAAGATGCGTCTAATTTCTTGACGCTCAAGTGCGTCGACCGCACATGCTACCGCTAAATAGGTTTTACCTGTACCAGCAGGGCCTATGCCAAAGGTGATGTCGTGATTAATCACATTGGCAACATACTTAGACTGATTAGGATTACGCGGCTTAATTACGCCACGCTTTGTCTTGATATGTACTTCTTTGCCATAATCGCCGGCCTCGGCTCGCTCAAGGCATTTGGCTTCTTGTATCGCTAAATGTACTTGATTCGGCTCCAGTGAAGGAATACTGCCTTTTACCGGCTGAGTCTCTATGTATAGTAGCTTGAGCAACTCGCTTGCACCATTTGCCTGTTGAGGGTCTCCCAACACGTTAAACTGGTTATTACGATAGGTAATTTCTACGCCCAGACGACGTTCAATTTGTTTGATGTTGTCATCGAAGGGCCCGCATAAACTAACTAAACGCTTACTGTCTTCTGGCTCTAATACAATTTTATTGCTAACAAGATTGCTCAATATTGATTCCTAAAAAAATGAAAATACTTAACTGAATTATACTGGGGTAACTTGAATTACGCCCAAGGTGTCAGGTTTTGGTTGCTTGGCGAGTATACTATGGGGCGAAATCGCAACTCTTAAACCCATTTCTGACTCTCGACTTACCACATCACCGCGCAGTGAATTACTAAATACATCGGTCACTTCCACATCAACAAACTCACCGATCATGTCGGGGGTGCCTTTGAAATTGACCACACGATTATTTTCTGTGCGTCCGGTTAATTCTTCGGCGTCTTTTTTAGATGTGCCTTCCACCAATATTCTTTGCACAGTACCTAGCATGTTACGCGCTATCTGCTGGGCATTTTGATTAATGCGCTGTTGAAGTATGTGCAAACGCCCCTTTTTAGTTTCTTCGCTAACATCGTCAACAATATCAGCAGCAGGCGTACCGGGGCGTGCGCTGTAAATAAAACTAAAGCTCATGTCGTAACCAACAAAGCTTATTAAGTCCATCGTCGCTTCAAAGTCTTCTTGGGTTTCTCCCGGGAAACCAATAATGAAATCTGAGCTCATGCAAAGATTAGGTCGTACTTTTTTGAGTTTGCGGATGGTACTTTTATATTCAATGGCCGTGTGCCCACGTTTCATCATCGTTAAAATGCGGTCTGATCCGCTTTGTACAGGCAGGTGCAGGTGGTCAACTAACTCGGGAATATTGCGATAAGCTTCAATGATGTCGTCGGTAAACTCAACCGGATGAGAGG
Organism: Glaciecola siphonariae; assembly: GCF_042652645.1. Classification (NCBI taxonomy): domain Bacteria; kingdom Pseudomonadati; phylum Pseudomonadota; class Gammaproteobacteria; order Alteromonadales; family Alteromonadaceae; genus Glaciecola; species Glaciecola siphonariae. The sequence goes on along the minus strand of NZ_JBHSGU010000002.1, from coordinate 1,043,010 downwards.
TGGTATAGCGGATGCGGTCGATGCCGTCGATGCTGGCGACCAACTCAAGTAATTCGGCAAAGCGGCAAATACTGCCGTCATGATGCTCACCTCTAAAGGCGTTAACATTCTGACCAAGTAAATTAACTTCTCGCACACCTTGAGATGCTAATTGCGCGACTTCTAGTAGTACATCGTCTACCGGTCTGCTGACTTCCTCGCCTCGGGTGTATGGCACTACGCAGAAGCTACAGTATTTTGAGCATCCTTCCATAATCGACACAAATGCTGTTGGACCATCTGCTCGTGGCTCGGGCAGGCGGTCAAATTTTTCGATTTCAGGGAAACTAACGTCTACTACCGATTTATTACCGCCTTGAATTTGTTTTATCATTTCTGGCAGGCGATGTAGTGTTTGTGGGCCAAACACAATATCAACATAAGGCGCGCGCTTTCTTATTTCGGCGCCTTCTTGAGAGGCAACACAACCGCCCACGCCGATAATAAGCTCCGGCTTTGATTTTTTCAGATTCTTCCAGCGCCCTAGCTGATGAAATACCTTTTCTTGGGCCTTCTCTCGAATCGAGCAGGTGTTTAACAAAATTACGTCTGCATCTTCAGCTTCTTGCGCTTCAGTGTAGCCATGGGTTGCATCAAGTAAGTCAGCCATTTTTTCCGAGTCATACTCGTTCATTTGGCAACCCCATGTTTTGATATACAGCTTTTTACCCATATTTTTGTTCATATCAATTAGTTTACAACATGTAGTGTGATTAATGAGGCTCGGGCAACAGACTCTTACAATACGTCTGAACGCACCCGCGCTCGCTAACACAGGATTCAAAAGATAGCCGTCAATTTTACCGCTTTTAGGTGCAATTAGCTAGGGTAGCGATACTTAGAAAATGCCGAATCGGCAGGCCTATAAAATCCATCGAGTAAACAAGCTGATACAAGCTTCACATTTGTTGCTTACTACCCGACCTATGGCATACTGACGTAGTAAGATGAATACGTTGTTATTAAAGTGCTGAAAGACATTTTACTAAGCATAAATAAAGGCCTAATAGTTGATTGAGAGAGCTCTGCATGACAGCTCTGCATGCTAACTCTGAAAGTCAGCTCTGCCTTGGTGTTTACCCACTGTTTCTATGCACATTTTGTGGGAATAAAGCATGTATCATGAACCATGAACCAGACGGGCGCTTAAGAAGTGTGCAGGGTTGTGAATAAAAAGGAGCTAGGATTTGGCAATACAAGGTAGACTTGAATTTGACGTCTGTATTTTAGGCGCTGGAATGGTGGGGGCCGCGCTTGCCTGCGTGTTAGCCAATAACGGAATGCGCGTAGCGCTAATCGAACCGTATTTACCGCATCCATTTAACGCACAAGAGAGCCCCGACTTGCGCGTGTCTGCCTTAAACAAACATAGCATCGATTTGTTAAGCAGTGTGCATGCCTTAGATGAAATAAAGTCGATGCGCTATCGCAAGTACGATGCACTCATGGTGTGGGAAGACGAAGCTGCAAAAACCCAGTTTAGTGCAAAGGATGTGGACGAACCGCAGCTTGGTATATTTGCTGAGAATCGCGTCATTCAGCTAGCATTGCTGAAAAGCATCTCAGGGCACTTTGCTGAATCGGTAACAATATTCAACTCAAGTGCAAGCAGCATTGATGTTCAACAAGGCTTGGTGCAGTTAGCGTCTGGCGAGCATATTCAGGCGCATTTTATTGCTGGCGCAGATGGTGCTCAGTCGCAGGTGCGCAGCGTTGCGGGCATCGGCCAAGTAGGTTGGGACTATTCTCAGCACGCCAACCTTGTGTTGGTTAAAATGAAAAACGCAATTGAAGACATGACTTGGCAGCAATTTACCCCGAGCGGACCGGTCGCTTTATTGCCCATGCATGACGATTATGCGAGCCTGGTTTGGTACGACAGCGCCGAGCGCTCAAGCGCTATTTCGAATATGGACAACGCACAGCTCAAGGAAGCCATTGTAAAAAAATTTCCGAGTACCTTGGGTGATTTTGAAGTCTGCAGTCAAGCGGGCTTCGGTTTACGACGTATGCACACAACGCGATACTATAAGCACAAAGCCGTGCTGGTGGGTGACGCTGCACATACGATAAATCCTTTGGCCGGGCAGGGCGTTAACTTAGGCTTTAAAGACGTTACGGCACTTGCCCAAAGTCTTCAAGCGCATAGTATCGGTGAGCTCGAACATGCTTTTGCCGCATATGAAAAAGCGCGCCGTGGGCAAAATTTATTGATGATGTCGACGATGGACGCGCTATATGCGACCTTTAGTAACAACAATACCGTATTAAAAACAGTGCGAAACTTTGCATTGGGCGCGGCTGAAAAGGCCGGTCCTCTAAAGAACAAAGCGCTTAAGTACGCGATGGGTCTTTAGGTATTGCTTGAATAGGATGAGTTAAGAAATGAATGTATTGGTGATATTAGGCGTATTGTTTTTGGCACTGATTATTATTGTGCCGCTGATAGAAAAATCTGGAATGCGAGTATCAAATGAAGCCTCATCAAAGATGGCTCGAATTATTCTTCCGCTGATCATTATCGCTATGGTGATACAGCTATTGTTTTATCTCTTCTGACTTTCGTTTGGTCTAGCCAAGGTCTGGCCAAGGGCAAGCCTTATGGCTTGCCTGTCCAAATTGTGTTTTCTTCCAACTCGCCTTGAAGCTCACAGTCTTTCGCATCAAAGGTTATAGCGCCCACGGCTTGGCGTTTCTGACGATAGTCTTTGGTGATAGCGACAATGGTGGGCGTGAGCAGTACGATGGCAATCACGTTTACCACTGTCATCAATCCGAGGGCCATATCGGCCATCGCCCAAACGGTTGGCAGTGAGGCCATAGAGCCCCATAGGATCATCGCTAGATAACCGGCCGTAAAAAAGGCGCGGCCTGGTTTGTTATCGAGCTTAAACATATGCAGGTTTGCTTCGCCATAGGCATAATTTGCAACCACCGAAGTAAAGGCAAAGAAGCCGATGGCAGCGGCCACAAAGTCTGCGCCAATGCCGCCTAAATGATTTTCCATTGCGGTTTGTGTAAGTCGTATTCCTTCCATTTGCCCGATGGAGGTATCGGTACCTAATAGAATAATAAAGGCGGTAGCGGTACATAAAATCATCGTATCTAAGAATACGCCAAGCATTTGAATGTAGCCCTGAGAGGCTGGATGATTAGGTTGTGGGCTTGCACTTGCAGCAGCCTGGGGCACGCTACCTGAGCCGGCCTCATTTGAGTAGAGCCCTCGCTGAATGCCGTTTTTAACCGCCGCTGCGAACGCGCCTGCACCGGCCTCCTGTAATCCAAAAGCAGATGTAATAATATCCCAAAGGACACCGGGCAATAGCTGAATATTGATGATAGTAATGACCATGGCAACCAACACATAAGTAATGCCCATAAATGGCACAATCCACTCAGCAAATTTGGCGATTGCACGAAGACCACCCACGACAATTAAGCCTGCAACAAGCACAATGACCAACCCGGTGTAGTGGGTAGGTATGTTATAACTATTGTTAAACGCATCGGTGATTGTATTCGCCTGCACCGCGCTAAATACAAAGCCGTAGCCAAAAAATAAACACAAGGCAAACAGCACCGCAAACCAAGAGTTTTTTAAGCCTTGCTTGATGTAATAGGCCGGCCCGCCTCTAAACTGTCCATCAGAATCTTTAATTTTGTATGCTTGCCCAAGCACTGATTCAGCATAGCCTGTGGCCATGCCGAGTATCGCAATAACCCACATCCAAAAAATCGCGCCAGCACCGCCAAGCGATATGGCAACCGCGACGCCTGCAAGATTACCGGTTCCTACACGCGCCGACAAACTCGTACACAATGCTTGAAACGAACTAATGCCTTCTTTATCTGCGGTGTTGCTGTTTTTAAGCAATGAGAACATATGCTTAAAATCCAAAATTTGGATGAATTTTAAGCGAAACGTAAACCACACGCCTGCAATGAGCAGCATGTATATTAATATTTGGCCTTGGCCCCATAGAATATTGTTGACGAACCCGACTACTTCATTAATCAAAAGATATCCTCATCACAGCGTTGTGATTATGCGTTATTAAAGGCTGTTTATTGCAGGTAATATGATTGCTAAGGCAATGCTCAATATAAAAATAACTAAATAGATCACGACAATTATGCCAATGAACTTCCAAAAAGACTTTTGGTGTGTGAGCGCATCGACAATATCAACATAATTTTTTGAGCTCTCGGCCTTACTGATGCTTTTGCCGTAACGGAACAGGAAAAGAGGTGGTAGAAAAAATATGGCGGCTAGGACGATATACATAATCCCCACAAAAATACCGAATCCGCCTGCCAAGCCATTATTTTCCTGACCAAAAAAAGAAGCCATTCCGCCCATTCCAATTAAAATTAGAAGGCCAAAAAGCAGCATAAAGCCGCTACCGATGAAGCCTAAAATAGCGCACAGTTTTACCCAAAATTTTGTATTGGAAAGGGGAGTAATAAGCTCATCGAATTGATTATTTTGAGGTGCTTGAGCTTCGGTTGCTTCGTACATGAATAAGTCCTTTTATTATTTTTGAAACCTTTAGTCTTTGCTCAGCTGAACGTAAACAAACACAAAATGATCTCACGCTATATAATTGAGGCGTTCAAGAATAGCGATGGATAGACTACGGCACAACAAAAACTTTAAGATTTGTGCTTTATCATAAAAAGAATACGTAAAGAAATGGCTGGGGTAGCAGGACTCGAACCTACGGATGGCGGGATCAAAACCCGCTGCCTTACCAACTTGGCTATACCCCAGTCGTTAGGAAACTTCGGTCGTCCGGCACGGGCGTGCCAAGACGTTTAACAATACGTAGAAAATGGCTGGGGTAGCAGGACTCGAACCTACGGATGGCGGGATCAAAACCCGCTGCCTTACCAACTTGGCTATACCCCAGTCGCTTTCTAACGCTTTCTAAAATGGTGCGGAAGGAGAGACTTGAACTCTCACGCCGTGAAGCACTGGAACCTAAATCCAGCGTGTCTACCAATTCCACCACTCCCGCATTTTAGACACTCTATCGAAATTAATGGTGGCTACGGCGGGACTCGAACCTGCGACCCCATCATTATGAGTGATGTGCTCTAACCAGCTGAGCTACGTAGCCATTTTCCCCTCAATTTCGGAGTGGCGCGTATTATGCGCAAGCGAGATTGGGTCGTCAACCGTTTTTTGCTTTATTCCCGTTAGTTGCGCAGTTTCTAAGCAAGCTTGGTGTAAACTTAACAAAATCCAATTAATTTATGCTGGGTAAAATGCCAGAGCCAACGTTTAACAGCGCAAGCTGTTGCTGCAGTTTTCTGCCTAATTTGCCCGCATTTAGCTTAGGTACCCGCGTCGAATCGGTTTCATAATTGGAGTGAGATAACAATTCTTTAAAGGTAGACTGCTGCTCTATTGTTTCGAGCTTTCGAGTTTTCGCCGACAGGGCAGCAATCTTTTCTATACTGTTTGTACGAGAGAACCGCGTATAACCTTTAAAAGAAAAGTGTTCTTCTACGTGGCGATTACTTAAGGCTAATAACTTATCCATGAATGCATAAAGTACATGGTCTTGGTTCAGGCTTTCGAGCAATAAGCAAAATGACATATCTTTTTGGGTTTCTGGTAGCTTACAAATCGCCTGAGCATGCAGCTGAATCTTAATTAAGTAGTTTGTATCGTCAATGGGGGTAATGCCTTGAAGCGAAAACAGGGCTCCATCGTAGGAAATTGATGAAAACAGATGAGCGAGCGACTGTTCGTGCGCACTCATCTCACAATTATGAGGCTGATTGCTTTGATTTTTACTGCTTTGGTTTTGACTGCTTATGGTAGACAAACTTTGCGCTTGCTGATTGTCATTAATTTGTGTTTTCGTTGACGAAGACATCGCCATTAAAGGCAAGTCATGATGACAACTAAAAGGCGTTGTGGTGTTTATCCCGTTTCGCCATTTAACCAATTCCCGAATCTCATGTTCGCGCGCTTTACATAGCGCTAAAAACGCGGTTTGTATAATTTCAGAAGAGGGAAGGTTGGCCTCAACGCGCCAGCGCCTCCCATAAACAATTTTGTGCGCGTCTTGCTTTTGCGGACACACGTAATTGTCTAAGCCCACTATTCCCACTTGCAAAAATATTCCGCCGTTGTCTTGGTCCACAAACAGCAAATAGTGTTGGTCGTACTCAATTTCCGCTACGATGTTCGACACTGACTCAATCGTGTGCTGATAGCTTAAGTAATGCTGAGGAATGCAATTTGTACCATCGTCAAGCTCAATGTTAGGTGCACTTGGAATGGGTGACTCGCCGGGTAACAATGGTAAGGGTGTTTTCATAAGGCGTCGTTCATAGCACCACACGTTAAAACAGGAATATATAGAATAGACCTATAATGACTGTGGTTTATTTCAGGTTGCTATGAATTACGTCGCTCATGTGCAAATGGTTTGTTGTGCTGCACAAAAATTGAAATTAATTTATCGAGTTGATGAAAAGCTCGATACAAAAGAGCCTATGAGCGCACAAACAAAAAGTGCCGCAACTGCAGCACTTTTTGAAACTTTGCTAGGCCCTATAGGCAAGGGTACAATTTAAAACTACACGTTAAATCTAAAATGAATAACATCGCCGTCTTTAACGATATATTCTTTGCCCTCTAATCGCCATTTACCTGCATCTTTAGCGCCCTGCTCACCTTTACAGTTTGTGTAGTCGTCATAGGCAATGACTTCAGCGCGAATAAAGCCCTTTTCAAAGTCGGTATGTATTTTACCGGCCGCCTGCGGGGCAGTTGAGCCTTGAGGATAGGTCCATGCACGTACTTCTTTAACGCCGGCAGTAAAATAGGTTTGTAAGGTTAGCAAATCGTAACCCGCTCGAATAACGCGGTTTAAGCCAGGCTCACTTAAACCTAGCTCTTCCATAAAGTCAGCTTTGTCGGCTTCGTCTAACTCTGCAATATCAGACTCAATTGCTGCGCATACGCTAACCACTACTGCATTTTCAGCTTCTGCTATCGCACGCACCATGTCTAAATATGGATTATTTTCGAAGCCGTCTTCATTCACATTGGCGATATACATGGTGGGTTTAAGCGTTAAGAAATTCATATAGCTAATGGCTTTAAATTCTTCAGGGCTTAGCGATAATGCACGCAGCAAACCACCTTCATTTAAATGCGGAAGAAGTTTTTCAAGTACCTTTAATTCGAACTTTGCGTCAGCGTCTCCGCCTTTTGCGCGTTTGCCAACCCGAATAATAGCTTTTTCGGTCGTTTCTAAATCAGCAAGCCCCAGCTCGGTGTTTATTACGTCGATGTCTTCTTGCGGGTCGACTTTTCCTGCTACGTGAACAATATTATCGTTGTCAAAGCAACGCACTACGTGACCGATAGCATCTGTTTCTCGAATATTCGCAAGAAACTTATTACCAAGACCTTCACCCTTTGATGCGCCAGCCACTAAGCCTGCAATATCAACAAACTCCATAGTGGTAGGAATGATTTTTTGCGGTTTTACAATCTCAGCCAAGGCGTCTAATCGTGTGTCGGGTACGGGCACTACACCGGTATTCGGTTCAATGGTACAGAACGGAAAATTGGCCGCCTCTATTCCCGCCTTTGTTAGTGCATTAAAAAGCGTTGATTTCCCTACGTTGGGTAAGCCAACAATGCCACATTTAAATCCCATGGTGAATGCCTTCTAAATTTGTTTTCAAAAATAATGTATCAGAAACTAGCTTGCCGCATTATAAGCATGCAGGCGCTGTTGCGCTTTTGGTAAGTCTTGTTTCAGTAAAAGTTGGATGCAGCGAATCGATTCATCAATCGCGCCCTCAATAAGCGCTTGCTCATTGGCAGGGGCTTTACTCAAAACATGGCCGGTTACTTTGCTCTTATGACCGGGATGTCCAATCCCCACTCGCAGTCTTAAAAAGTCTTTTTGATTAGCGAGGCACCTAACGATGTCGCGAATACCATTTTGACTAGAACTGCCGCCAATTTTGAATTTTGCTATGCCCGGTTCAAAATCAAGTTCGTCGTATGCAACTAAGAGCTCATTTGGCAGCACTTTATAAAATGTGCACATTGCGCCAACGGCTTGTCCGCTTTTATTCATAAACGTGGTGGGTATTAACAGGCGAATGTCTTTACCTTCAATGATTCCGCGACCGGTAAAACCAAAAAACTTAGCTTCGTATTTTAATGGAATATTAAACCACGAAGCTAAGCTTTCTACTAGCATGGCACCTGCGTTGTGCCGTGTATTTTGATATTCGGGGCCTGGATTACCCAAGCCCACGATTAGACGAATATCAGACAACTGATTATTCCTCAGTAGCCTCTTCACCAGCGCTATCGTCAGACTCTTCTTCAGATTTGCTTGGTCCTTTAGGCGCTTTGATGGTCACAACCGCTAAGTCATGCTCTTCACCTTTACCTAGTTCTACAGACTCAACGCCTTTAGGTAGGGTAAGGTCAGAAATATGAAGCGTTTGACCCATTTCTACAGCGGCCATATCTACTTCAATATATTCTGGTAGGTCTTTTGGCAAGCAGGTCACTTCTAGTTCTTGCATAGCGTGATCAGCATAGCCGCCGTCGCCTTTAATACCAGGTGCTTTGTCTTCATTGATGAAGTGAAGCGGCACGTTAGTGTGCAGTTTCTCACCAGCAACAACACGTTGGAAATCGATGTGCGTGACTTTTGGCTTGAACGGGTGACGCTGCATGTCTTTCACAAGCGCTTCTACGTTTTTGCCGTCGATGTTAAGAGTAAGAACATGTGAGTAGAACGCTTCAAACTCTTGCGCTTGAACTACTTTGTTGTGCTCTAAAGTTAGTGCTACTGGCTCTTTGCCGGCACCATAAAGGATTGCAGGTACTTTGCCTTCATGACGTAGGCGGCGGCTCGCACCTTTCCCTAAGTCTGTTCGGACGCTTGCATCCAAGTTAAAAATTGCATCAGACATGATTGTCTCCATTAAATAAATTGTGTTGCATAGCTTTGCGACCAAGCCATGCTCGTTTCTTACCTTTGGCCTTGTGACTGTTGCTTTTTTATCACTAAAACACTGCCTGCAAAATAGCAGAAGCATGTTATTTCAGTGGCGTTAAGCACATCACGAGACGTAACGCGTAAATCGCGCGTGCATTACTCATATTTCCCGTACTTTTCACAAATACTAAGGTAATACACAAAGTAAGCCCGTATTTAAACGGCGGCGCATTCTATCACTGTGAACGCGTGCAAACAATTGTTTAATGAGCAATATCGTCAATATTATAAGTAATTCGGTAATTAGCTTGGGTTGCCTTCAGGCAACCCGTTGCGAGTAAAGTGAAATACGCAGTTAGCTAATTATTCGGCGGAGGTCTAGGGGGGTAGGGTGATATTGAACCGCTCGCGGGTATTTATGACATCATCAATTTCAAAACGAATTTGATAGTTACCCACTAACAATCCTTCTTCGGTAACAAACTCCAAGCGATTAATTCTTCGGGCTTGTATTTGTTTTCTGGCAACCACGTCATTATTCGGGTCAATCAGGCTTACCCTCATCTCTTGATTAGGATTAAAGCTGAATGTGGCGACAATATTGAGCGACTCGACACATGCAAACTCGTTGGTATAACGAGTCGTACAATAATCCGGTGTCATGGTAAATGATGCAAGCTCCAGCGGGCCTTGAGGTTCAAGTACCGCCAGAAATTCTTCCTGCATGGCCTGTAGTTCTGCAAGGAGTACTTCAAGCTTCGCTTTTTCCTCGTTTGCCGCGTTAAGTTCGCTTTGCAATTGCAACGACTCAGATTCGAAACCCTGAAGGGCAAACACAGACGCTTCCATTGTTTCATTGGCAAGTTTCAGTTCTTCTGATTCAAGCTCCAGTTTGGCTAAATTGGCATTACACGCAATGTATTGAGTTTGCGTTTCAATCAGGTTTTGCTGAACTTTAAGCATTTCTTCTGAAGGTGGCAGAGCCGCGCACTTTTCGCCAATATCTTGGGCGTCTAGACTTGCTTGAAGTTGCTCCACTACCGTTTCTTTGTCGCTTATTGTGTTTTGTAAGCTTGTAATTTGTGCGAGGTATTCTGCACTTTTAAACTCTTGCTCTTTAAGCTGTACTTCGAGCGCTTTGTTTTCGTCAATTAACTCCATCACGTAGGCCGGGTCGAAAGCCGGCGCTCGGTCAGAAAGAACGAAAAAGTAAAGCGCTGACATGATTAAAAATACGACAACACCAACGAGGTATTTTGCAGAGTTTTTGAGCATATTGTCCATAATGTGTACTTATCCAAAATAGATGTGTTTTTAGAACCGCTAAGCGTACGCGTGGAATCTCAACCTTAGTATAATTATATTGAGATTAGTGACTTACAAACTAAATGCAGTGAGTCAGTTTTATTCCAGCGCGATAAAATTTTCGTGAAGAGTATATACATATTGAACAAAAATAGAACTTCAATTTGCTGTTACTGCTATCAGATCAGACCATCGCGCAAAGAGCCATCGCATTTAATATCAGGCCTTGGTTAAAATCTCAGCATAGTGGTTTTCCTTCTAACCTCAGTCAAGTATACTCATGCGCAAGTTTGTAAAGAGATATGTGTGCAAATGTGGTTAAAAGCCTTTTAAATTGCAGCTCATAGGCGGTTTAGTTGGTTTGTTTAACATCTCTTTTTGTCGTAAAGCCATTATTATTTAACGGATGTATAAATGGAATTTCGTTCTAAGTTTCAACGATTTGGGTTTAAAGCACTAACGCTTGCAGTGTTGGTAACGCAGAGTCATCACGTTTTTGCGTTTAGCGATTACGTTAGGGAGCAAGGGCCAGAGCACATTGCAACCCTCTTGTATTTTTTGTTTGGTGTACTAACGCTGTTGCTCATCATGCCGCTCGTGCAGTTCTATTTTGCTGAGCTTAGAGCACAGGCCAATAAGCAGGAGCGCGAACAAAACGAACGGGTGCTCGATGCCATTAAAACCGGCGTGGTACACGTTAATGTTAGCGGCGTTGTTACCTACGCTAACGAAGCGGCTGCTCGTTTGTTGAACAAAGACAAAAAATCTCAACTGCTCAGCAGCAAACTTGCAGATAACTTCACGAAAGATGGGAAAGCTGCTGTTAATAAAGCGCTTGGCAGCAAAAAATCGGGGCAGACAGTTAAAGCCGATGTTGCAACGAGCAAAAGCGCATCGTCTACATCTAATAACAAAGCACTGGTAGTGGAATTTGGTGAGAGCTTCGAGCAAGACGATACCACCACTCGCATTATCTTTTTAAATGGCGAAGGTGTATTTACGCTTGAAAGTCTAGATGTTAAACACAACGAAGTGTTGGTTGCGAAACAAGCGCCTTCGCCCACCCCCGTTGTACCGCAAGCGGCAGCTGTTAAAGAAGCAAGCAAAGCTAAGCCTGAACAAGCTGCACCGGCGAAAATGAATGATAAAGAAAGCAAGAATGTCAGTGGCGTAGCAAGTGCCGAAAATAGCGAAGAACTGAGCCGCGCTTTGGCGCAGGCTCAAGCTTACATTAAAAAGTTGCTTGAACTCTCTCCGGTGGCGATTGGTACCATCAATGCAGATCATCAAATTTTAAGTGCCAACCGCTTAATGACAGAACGCTTAAAGTTCACTGAAAAAGAGCTGAAAAAAGGTAATATCTATAAGCTATTTAGTAACCCTGAAGAAGCAGGCACAACTGCGAAACACTTGAATAAACGTGGTGAATTGAAAGACTTCCATGTGAAACTCAAAGGTGCAGACGGCAAGAACTATCCTGGAGAGCTCACTGTTGATTTAATAGATGAAGAAAAACAAGAGTATTTGTTTTGGATCATTGACCGTGCCGATGAGCAATTCCAGCGCGATAAGTTCGAAAATCTGCTGCAGCACAGCACCATGCCAATGGCAATTTTGACAGAAGACGGTTTTAGCAAGCTTAATCAATCAGCCTGTGATTTCTTTAATTGCGAAGATGAGAGAGAACTCTTTGGCTATACACCTTTCTCTGAGCAGTTTAACGTATCTGAACAAGCATCAAATGAGCTGGCTGAGCTGGTTAACGCCACGAAACAAAAAGGTACTGTGCAATCGATGTCTTGGACGCACAAACTGCAAGGTCAAGAAGTGCCTTGTGAAATTACCTTCGCTCCTATCTACAAAGACCAAGCGTTTGACTCTATTTTATGTATGTGGACTGATTTCAGAGAGCTAAATAAAGTTAATAAGGCATTGACTCAAGCGAACAAGCTGTTCCAGTTTGCTGGCGGCAAATTAGAAGAAAAACAACATTTATTAGACGAACAAAAGCTTGAATTAGAAGAAACGACAAGCGAACTCAACAGAACAACGCTTGATTTAACAAAAGTGCAAGAAGACTTGGTTAGCACGCAGACAGAGTTTACCGAACTCAAACAAGATTATGAAACATCGGTGAAAAGCGTTGAAGAGTTAGAGAAGGAGCTTAACACCAGTTGCGAGCTTTTAGAGGGCGCTGAAAAGGCGAACAACGATTTAATGGCGCAGCTTGAAAGTGCTAAGGGCGAAGCTGAAGAACTTGAAAAGGCGCGTCAAACTATTGCAGAACAACTGATAAAGAGTGAAGAGAGCTATCAAGCTGCTCGCGACGAACTATTGGCAAGCGAGAAACAAGGTAATGCACTGGCGGCTGAAAAGCAGTCTCAAGATGAAGCATTACAAGGTTTGCTAGAGCAAGTAGGCTTGATGCAAAAAGAAATCCAAGCGAAAGATGATGAGATTGCGAAAGTGAACGCTCAGATTGCAGGGCTCGAATCTGATTACTTGCAGGCCACCGAATCAGCCGATGCGCTTAGTGCTCAGCTAGAAAGCTTAAAACAAGACACCGAAAAAGCGAAGCAAGAACAACAAGCACTCTTAGAGAAAGATTCTGAGGTCCAAACAGCTCTGGAGAGCAAGAATGCAGACCTTAAAAAGTTAGAAGATGCGATTGCCGACCTAGAGAAAAAATCAAAGCAAGAGCACGAGAATATGCTCGCCGAACAAGCTCAACTTAAAGCCGAGCTTGAGCAAACGATGTCTAAACTGAGCGATTCTGAAAAGCGTCTGGAAGATGCTCAAGCGATGAGTGAAAAAGAAAAGCAAGACAAAGGGCAATACAACGAAATGCTCGATGCCTTGCAAAAAGAAATTGAGACTGTGAAGGCCGACGCAGACAAACAAAAAGAAGCCTTAAGTGAAAGCGAAAATGATTGGCTGACGGAGCAGGCGCAAATTGAAGAGCAGCGCAATGAGCTACAAAGCGCATTAGAAAATGCAGAAAAGCGCAATGAATCACTCAAGCAAGAACTCGAAGCGCAACTGAATGCGTTCAAAAAGGCGGAAAGCGAAGTGCAGCAAAATGTTGCAAAACAAGCGCAACTGCAAGAACAATTTGACGCCGCCCAACAAGAGATTTCTACGCTTCAGCAGAGCATTGCCGCAAAAGAAAAAGAAGAGCAAGCCCTTACACAGCAGCTCAAAGAAAAACAAAGCTTAGAGGATAAAGAGCAGTCGCTGATTAAAGACGCTGAGGAAAATCAAGCCGCGCTTGCTCAGCAGCTTGCGGAACTTGAACAGCAGTATCAACAAAGCAAAGAGTCACTTGAAAAAGAGCAAAGCAGTCAAGAACTCTTAAAAGTGAAATTAGATACCTTGGAGCAGTCATTAATAAACAAAGAACAAGAGTTAAGCGCTAAGGCTGAAGAATTAGAAAATGCAGCACTTGAGCTTAGTCAGACAAAAGCGCAGTTAGAAGAGCAAGCTGCGCAACTTTTGGCACAGGAGAGCACAAACGATCCTACCGTTAGACCTGACATCGAAAAACTACCGCTACCAGACCGCCCCGAATTGTGGTTTGACATCCGCCTATATTTGCAAAGCCAACCCCAGGTCGGTTCGCTTCTTGCGTCACTTACGCAATTGATAGAAGACATTGATGAGCAAATCAAACAGGCTGAAGAGGCTATTGCGACCAACAGCATTCCTCGCATAATGGCGGCTTCGAGCAACCTAGTAGAGTTGGCGAAGACGATTAATTCAGCACCGCTCATTGAACTGACGCAAAGCGTTGAGAACGATTGTCGCGATGGTATGGTAGATAACGTCTCTATCCGATGGCCGTCAACAAAAGTTGCGCTTCAACGCAGCCTACGCGCGGTATATGAGCATCTAAATAACAATAGATAGTTAGAGAAAACGCGACAGGCCGATACGACACTATCTACATAATAGCGTCGTAACGGCCTTTTTATTGCGCGGGTGTTTCGCTGGGGTCTGTCGTTTAGGTCTTTGACTTGAGGCTATCGGTTTCTTACATCACGTTGTCTTGTGGCGCTGTGCGCACGTTTGACTCGTCTAATACGGTTACTTTGTTCACTTTTAATAGCTGGCCAAACTGCGTGATGGTCGCCATGCCCTCAAGAGGCTCAGCCTCTATTTGAATCACTAAGCCGTGGCGTCTATGTTCCTTGCCTAAGTTATTTAAGGTGTATTTAGTCCCATCTTTTGCGATAAAGCCATAAAATCCGCCCTCAAGGTTTTGATACATCATGGTGCCGGTGAGTGTCATTTGCTTTGCCTCGGTATGGTCGTTCTCAGATTCAGCGGCATTCAAACTTGCAGCTGCGCTTGTATTTGCTGACGTTTGCTCTGCGTTACACGCTAGCAGCGTTAAACTCAGGCAGCCAGTGATTAAGATTCGAGCGGGACTATACATGTTTCTTCCTTGCGTTAAATAAGTAGAGGTTTCTACACGATTTTTAGTGCTTCAGGTACTTGCCTGAATACTTTACCTTGATTTGAAAGATGCTTACCACCTTCGATGTGTGCGCTCAATTATGCGAACATAGAACTACGCAAACATAAAATTATGCGAATATAAAACTGCGCGAACATACAGTCACGCGAACATAAACCCGCGCGAACTTACACCCACGCGAACATAACTCGCACGCGAATGTTCAGAGTCAAAAAAAACGCCTTAGTTCCGTTTTTGACTAAACGGGCTAACCGGCGGTTTTAGTGAACGCTAACGCGCATTTGTTTTTTCTGGCCGCAGACGCAGCAGCCCATCAGCAAATGTTAATATTCGAACATGGCCGAAATAGACTCTTCATTGCTGATCCTGCGGATTGTTTCCGCTAGCATTTCAGACAGTGTGAGTTGCTTAACCTTTTTCACCCTTCGCATTTCGTCGCTAAGCGGAATACTGTCGGTAATTATAATTTCGTCTATCACCGATTCTTCTAAATTTTTTGCTGCATTACCCGAGAATATCGCATGCGTAGCATAAGCATAAACTCGGTTCGCACCATGTGCTTTAAGTGCTTCTGCGGCTTTAGCGAGGGTGCCGCCGGTGTCAATCATGTCGTCAACAATAATACAATCACGGCCACGGACATCACCAATAATGTTCATTACTTGTGCTACGTTGGCTTTCGGGCGGCGCTTGTCAATGATTGCAAGGTCGGTATCGTTAAGTAATTTTGCCGTTGCCCGCGCTCGCACTACGCCACCTATGTCAGGAGATACCACTACGGGCTCTTTGAAGTCGCGTTGAAACATATCATCCAATAGTATTGGCGTGCCAAAGGCGTTATCTACCGGTACATCAAAGAAGCCTTGAATCTGTTCGGCGTGCAAATCGATGGTCAGCACTCTGTCTACACCAACATTTGATAAAAAGTCTGCGACCACTTTTGCAGTAATGGGTACACGGGCGCTGCGCACTCGTCGGTCTTGTCTAGCGTAGCCAAAGTAGGGGATAACTGCGGTGATCCTGCCGGCAGACGCACGTCTGAAGGCATCAATCATCACAATAAGCTCCATTAGATTGTCATTGGTAGGCGCGCAAGTAGACTGGATAATAAAAACGTCCGAGCCACGGACGTTTTCATGAATTTCTACGCAGATTTCTCCGTCACTAAAACGCCCGACACTGGCGTTTCCTAGTTTGGTATACAATCGGTCGGCAACTTTCTGAGCGAGTTCAGGAACAGCGTTTCCTGTAAATAGCTTCATATCTGGCACAAGACTTTCCTCGGTGCAATTTTAGGCGATGGCGGACGGCAAGAACGGATTTACTCAGACAAGTATAAGCGCAAAGCCCTTTTTATACATGCCTTAGTAATACGGTTAGGTGGTGCATACAAAGCTAGGCTTTGATTTTAATGCCGTTTTCTTTAAAAAACTGATGGAGGGGCGAGACATTTACGCCCTCTGCCACAAATCCTTTTACATCAATCGGCAGTTGCTGCAGTACCTTTGAAGCTTGCTCTTTACTGTTAAAAATCGCAAAGACGCTTGCGCCCGTACCTGTCATTCTCGACGGAGCGTAGTGTATCAACCACTGTAATAAATTTGCAACTTGAGAATGCAATGTCGTGACTAATAATTCGCAATCGTTGCGAGTTGTGGCAAAGCTATACTGCTGCGCTGATATAGGAGCGCTATCGCGAGGCAGGTCCTTGTGGGCAAAAATGTCGGCGGTAGAAACATGCACATTCGGTGTAGCCACCAAATAATATTGTGGCTCTAGTTCGATGGCCGCTAAACGCTCGCCAACACCTTCGGCAAAGGCGCTCCTGCCATGAACAAAAACGGGAACATCTGCGCCAAGCTCTAGGCCAATGTGTGCAAGTTCCTGAAGGCTTAAGTCACATTGCCATAAGTAGTTGAGCGTAAGCAAAACGGTTGCCGCATTTGAGGAGCCGCCCCCGATGCCTCCTCCCATAGGCAGTGATTTTTGAACAAATATATCAATGCCTTGATGATTTTGTCGATGCGCTAAAAGCGCTTTTGCTGCCTTTGATATGAGATTGTCTTTTTCTGACACACCGTCTATGTTGTCATAAAGCTTGACCCGCTCAGAATTAGGATTTAGCCGAAATCCAATTTTATCGCCGTAATCCAGCAACTGAAATACACTCTGCAATTGATGGTATCCACTCGGTAAACGGCCGCATATATGCAGAAATAGGTTTATTTTTGCTGGGCTTGGAAGCCACGTAATCTCTCTACTATTAAAGGGAGGATTTACCAAAGCCTCAATCATTGGGGGCATCTATGTGTGTCCAATTGTCTATTCTCAGTACCAAGCTTGTCTGTATTTGTGCTTGGTTTTGGGTGAGTCGCATCGAAATAGGCAGGGTATAAATATCGCCGTCTAGCGTAAACTCTCCATATCGAGTGTAGTTGATGGTCCATGGCAGACAAGCATCGCACTTTGTCACCACGCGCTTGACTAAACCATTTTCAAAGCGTTCGGTAACAAGGGATGATGCCACAGCACCTTTCATCCAATCAGATAAAAATTCTACCGGCACGTCCCAACCGGTGGTCCGATAAATCAGCGCCGATGGCGATTGGTCTTGCCACAGTTGACCGTCTGCGCGCAGTGATGCAAGCTTGCCGTCATAATCTAAGCTAGCGATATTGGTGCCGACCACGCTAGTTAGATTCATCACAGAGGCATTGCCTGATTGTTGCCAGTTAATATATGCGCTTTTGCGTTCGCGTTCGCTAATAAAAGCAAGTTTGCCGCGCACTGACCAGTTTTTCAGCTTGTTGAGCTTTTGTTGTTCGATAAGTTGCGGGTCTTGTGATTGGCTAACGTCGGCAGGGCGCAGTGTACAGCCCGTGATGCTCACAGTCAGTGTAAAATATATTAGCAAGAGCAGCAGGGCCCTCATGACCCCACAGCGTTTATGAACAGTGTGGCCAGTATGCTCGGCGCGCGAGTCTTGCCTAGTTGAAATACTGAAAAACCTTTGTGTATACAGCGTCACGTCTGGGCCGTTTCCTTTTTAGCATTATCAGCGCCCATAAAAATATAAGGCGCTATGATTATCCAACTCATATTCTAGAAACAATATACCACCTCGGTGAGACTTGACAGCATCATTGCTCGAATTTACGTACTTATCCTTTTAATTAATGGGGGATTTTACTACAATGCGCTGTCTTTACGTAAGCGCAAGAACGACAAAAACTTAATGCCCTTTTTTACCATAGGTTTAAACCACCACTCGGCGCCCGTTGCGCTTCGAGAGAGAGTGGCTTTTACGCCAGATAAATTGGTAGAAAGTCTGTCTGCTTTTCGTAAAACCAGCAACAATAACGAGTTGGTCATTTTATCCACTTGCAACCGCACAGAGCTATATGTGAATACCTCTGAAATGACTCAGCAAGAGGTTATTGCGTGGTTAGCAGATGTTCACGGCATTAATAAAGACGATATCGCGGCGCATATTTATCAGCATGACGAAATAGCCGCTGTTGAGCATTTAATGAGAGTAGCCGCAGGGCTTGATTCGCTTATTCTCGGTGAGCCTCAAATTTTGGGTCAGGTTAAACAGTCTTATACCGAAGCTAAACGCGCCGGCACGATTAACTCGCATTTTGAAAAGCTTTTTCAAACCACCTTCGCTGTTGCCAAGCAAGTGAGAAGTCAAACGGATATTGGTGCGAGCGCTGTGTCGGTAGCTTATGCGGCAGTAAAGTTGACCAAACAAATATTTTCAGCCATTGATAAAAGCCATATCTTATTGGTAGGGGCAGGTGAAACTATTGAATTAGTCGCAAAGCACCTGCAAGATGCGAACGCAAAATCTATCACGGTAGCCAACCGCACGCTTAAAAATGCGCAGGCGTTAGCCGAACGTTTTAACGGTCAATCCATTACGATTAGTCAAATACCTGCTCATTTAGCGCATGCTGACGTGGTGATAAGTTCAACTGCCAGCGCCTTACCTTTAATTGGTAAAGGGATGGTGGAATCTGCACTGAAGGCGCGAAAACATAAACCGATGCTACTGCTTGATTTAGCCGTGCCTCGCGACATCGAGAGCGAAGTCTCAGATTTGGACGATGCTTACTTATATACGGTGGATGACTTACAGGATATTATCGACCAAAACCTTGCTAACAGAGAACAAGCCGCACAGCAGGCGGCTGCGTTGATTAAGCATCGCGTGCAAGATTTTGATGTATGGCTACAGCAGTCCATGCATATAGATTTAATTAAAACCTATCGCGAGCAAGCTCAGCAGCTTCGAGATACGCTTACTCAAAAAGCTATGGCGCGGATTGCAAGTGGTGATGATGCACAAACAGTGTTGCAAGAGCTTAGCTATAAACTGAGTCAGCAGATGATGCATGGCCCCACTAAAGCCCTGCAATCAGCGATTCAAGAGCAAGATGCACCGAGCTTAAACTTGTTGGCAGACGCGTTTAATTTAAATGCCGCGCCTACTACTAAACAGGAATGAAATGAAACAGTCAGTTGTCCATAAACTCGAATCCTTGGTTGAGCGCTTTGAAGAAGTTCAGGCCTTGCTTGGCGAGGCTAGTGTTATTCGCGATCAAGATAAGTTTCGCGCCTTATCAAAGGAGTTTTCGCAGTTAGAAGAGGTGGTGAAGCAGTTTGGTGCGTTTCAAGAAGCTGAAAAAGACATTGCGTCTGCTCTTGAAATGCTGCAAGAAAATGACCCAGAAATGCGTGAAATGGCGCAAGAAGAGCTGAAAATAGCCAAGCAGCTGACAGAAGACCTTGAAACATCTTTGCAAATTTTGCTGCTGCCCACTGACCCAAATGATGACAACAGCTGCTTTTTAGAAATTCGCGCAGGCGCAGGTGGTGACGAGGCAGCAATATTTGCCGGTGACCTCTATCGTATGTACTCACGATTTGCCGAAACAAAAGGTTGGCGAGTAGAGGTTATGAGCGCAAACGAAGGTGAGCACGGCGGCTACAAAGAAATTATCGCTAATGTGTCGGGTGACGGTGCCTATGGCGTGCTTAAGTTTGAATCGGGTGGTCATAGGGTGCAACGTGTGCCTGAGACTGAGTCTCAAGGACGCATTCACACCTCTGCATGCACGGTTGCCGTGCTGCCTGAGGTGCCTGAGTCTGAAGCGATTGAAATTAATCCGGCAGATTTACGAATTGATACTTTCAGAGCATCAGGCGCTGGCGGGCAACACGTCAATAAAACCGACTCGGCCATCCGTTTAACGCATATTCCTACCGGCGTAGTAGTAGAGTGTCAGGATGAACGTTCGCAGCATAAAAACCGAGCTAAAGCGATGTCGGTTCTGCAAGCTCGTTTGAATCAAATTGAGCAAGACAAGCGTTCTGCCGAGGAGGCAAGCACGCGTAAAAGCTTGGTTGGAAGCGGCGACAGAAGCGAGCGAATCCGCACTTACAACTTCCCGCAAGGCCGGGTAACCGATCACCGCATCAATTTAACTTTATATAAGCTAGACGATGTTATTGCCGGCGATCTAGCGGCTTTGTCAGATCCTATTCGTCAAGAGCATCAGGCCGATTTGTTGGCCTCTTTGTCAGACGATTAAGCGACAAATCTTATGACCGATGGCGCTAAGACGCTTAATGTAAGGGCGCTGCTAAAAGATGCTCAAAATAGGCTTGCGGCGCAAACTGAACTTACTTTTAGTGAGCCAGCACTTGAGGCGCGACTACTGTTTGAGCATGTATCTGGATATGCGCACAGCTGGCAAATTGCGCATGCAGATGAGCTTGTAGAGGAAACGCTGCAATGTGCCTTTGAATCATGTTTGACAGCGCGTTTAGCAGGCAAACCTCTGGCCTTTATTACAGGGCAGCAAGATTTTTGGTCTTTAAATTTAGAGGTGAAAGACTGCACGCTTATTCCTCGAGCCGATACCGAAACACTTGTTGAGGCGGCTCTTGACCTACCGCTGCCAAAAAACGCGAGTGTTTTAGATTTAGGCACCGGTACAGGGGCAATAGCACTTGCGCTGGCAAAAGAATCGCCTAGCTGGGAAGTTATTGGGGTTGATAGGGTTGGGCAAGCGGTGGCTTTAGCTAAGCGAAACGCAGTTCGCAATAATCTTCGCGCAGCGTTTTTTCATAGTCATTGGTTTTCTGCCCTGAACAATTATAAGTTCGATTTAATTGTGAGCAATCCGCCTTACGTTGAGCAGCAAAGTGAATACCTACATCAAGGAGACTTGCGCTTTGAACCGGAATCAGCGTTGGTATCAGGTCTAGATGGACTTGACGATATTCGACTAATTATTGATAGTGCGCATGATTATATGAACAGCGATGCATATTTATTACTCGAGCATGGCTTTGAACAAGGCCGGGCAGTAAGGAAGCTAATGGATAGCAAAGGCTTTGTACAAATCACGAGCAAAAAGGACTACAATGGTTTGGAGCGAGTCAGCATCGCGCGAAAGGCCTAAAAAACAGTTTTAAAACAATAAAATAATGGAAACGCTATGTACATGATTGCTAAACACCTGCACCTAACTGCAGTTATTCTCACCTTTATATTCTTTTTAATTCGTTTCGTGCTGCTGTTGCGTCAGTCAAGTGTACTTCAGCAAAAGTGGCTTAAAATTGTTCCGCATATTGCAGATACTCTGCTCCTTGTGACTATTATTTGGCTCTGCGTTCAATCGTCTATTTACCCCTTAGTCAATGGCTGGGCAAGCGCTAAGCTCACCGGTCTGATATTTTATGTGCTGTCTATCTTTTTCACCTTGCGCTGGGCTAAAAATAACATGTGGCGCATTGTTGGTGCTCTGAGTACTTTATTTTGGTTGTATATGACAGCCAGACTAGGGTTAGCCGGTCCCGCGATGTTCTCATAAGCTATAAATCAAGGAAGTGATGCAAAATGATTAAACAAGTAAACGTGCAACACATCGAAGTGGCGAACGACAAACCTTTTGTCCTGTTCGGCGGCATGAATGTATTGGAGTCGAGAGACCTTGCTATGAAAATAGCGGAAACTTACGTTGAGGTGACGCAAAAATTAAATATTCCTTACGTATTTAAGGCATCTTTTGATAAAGCTAATCGCTCCTCTTTATATTCTTACCGAGGTCCTGGCCTTGATGAGGGCTTGAAAATATTTCAAGAAATTAAAGCGACCTTTAATATCCCGGTGATAACAGATGTGCACGAACCGTATCAAGCCGCTTCGGTTGCGGAAATTGCAGATGTCATACAGCTCCCCGCATTTTTGGCGCGCCAAACCGACTTAGTTGAAGCAATGGCGAAAACGAATGCTGTAATCAATGTGAAAAAACCACAGTTTCTCGCTCCCCATGAGATGCGCCATATTATTAAAAAGTTTGCCGAAGGCGGTAACGAAAAAATACTCCTGTGTGAACGCGGTTCATGTTTTGGCTATAACAATTTAGTAGTCGATATGTTGGGAATGGACTTGATGAAACCAATGGCGCCCGTCATCTTCGATGCCACGCACGCATTGCAGCAGCCTGGCGGACGAGCAGATTCAGCAGACGGCAGACGAAAACAAGCAGCAGAGCTAGCAAGAAGCGGCATGGCGCTTGGTATTGCAGGTTTGTTTATAGAGTCACACCCGGATCCAGATAATGCAAAGTGCGACGGTCCATGTGCGTTGCCATTAAATAAGTTAGAAGGGTATTTGACGCAAATGAAGCAAGTTGACAGTCTTGTGAAAAGTTTTGAAGACCTTAATATTTCATAAACATTTACACCTTGACGTGATGAAGGTAGCAAGCCCCAAATAGGACACGATATAGCGCATGTTTCACCGAGACTTGAATACATTTACGTTTAATAAGACTGAACATCTTATGTATTCTCGTCGTGCTGTTATGCGCAAAGTCAGCTACGTTTTAATCTTGCTTGCGGCTCTGCAGTGCGCAAAACTCTTATTTTTTGATGGTTTGAACAGCGCTAATGTTGCCCTTCATGTGGTCAGTACCGTCGCTCACATTATAAGTTTCGGCCTTTGTATTGTGCTGTTTAGACTCAAGCGCTTTGATATTGGCAAATGGCTGCTCCAGTTCAGTTTTCTGAGCTTTGTGACGAGTGCGGGTTTTTTATGGCAGGCCGATATGGGGCTGCACTATTTTTATTTAATCGCGCTGTTTGTGACGGGATTTATGTTTAATGAGCGAGAGACGAAGTTCTTTATCGCTATAAGCGCGCTTAACATCACACTATTTTTACTTTTTACTCATTTGAATATACACGTGTTTAGCACTTCCGATGCCTATCCAATTGTGACCATGTTAAACAGTGCGATTTTGGGGTTGTCATGTTTTGCCTGCGCGTGGATAGTGCGCCGCATGACACTTTCAAATTGGAAGAAAGCGCAAAATTTTACCCAGTCACAAGACAATGTAGTTTACAAAGTATTCCCAGAACGCACCGCCGGCTCGCTTATTTCCTTAAACAACGCCATTGGAAACAGCAGCCGCAAAAGCGGTGCGCAAGACTTGATGTATAAAACGCCGATGACCGTCGTTTTCATGGATATTGTAAATTCGCGCACTTATGAGAATGAAGTTGGCTCAAATGCTTACGCCCAATTGGTGAGGGACTTATTTTTGCGCTTTGATGACGTGGTAAGAAAGGCGGGCTCATTAAGAATAAAAACACAAGGCGATCAATACATCTTTGTATGTGAGTTGAAAGAGGGCAAACACGAGGCACGCGTGTGCAGAACCTTAAGCCTCATTCGGAAGATGCACCTTATGTTTGAAGATTTTACCAAAGACACAGGACTTGCACTGCGCTGCGGCGTCGCTACAGGTGAAGTGTCAGCGGGCATGGTTAACCTCAAACGCCCATGTTTTGATGTGTGGGGACAGTCGGTTGTGGTGGCATCGCGTCTTGAAAAAAGCTGCTCACCGATGCATGTTCATTGCGATAAGCGTACCTATGAACTCGCCCAAGAGAGGTTTTTCTTCTCGCCCCCAGCAGTGTGGAATTTCAAAGGTTTGGGGCAGACAATGACATATCATATGGCGCTCGCCTCCTAGTATTCATAAGATACATCACTAGGCATCGCGTGAGAGCAAAATGCAGACAGCTGTTGGCTTTAGTTAAATCGATAGCCGTAGTTAACGAAATAGTAATTCACACCATGATTGATATCAGCGATGTTCGCATTAGAATAATGGTTAACGCTAACCGATAAGCGATGCTTTTTAAATAGAATAAGGCCAAGCTCCAGTCGGTCTTCAAACAGCAAGCGAGACCCTAGCTTGCGGTCAATAAGCTCATCGTCGCTATTATATGTAATGCCAATTCCGCCGCCTAGGTACAAGGCGTGATCATATATTGGCACATAATACCGCCACATGGGCGTTAATATTGCTCCGTACTTATCGTCTTCTAAAAATGGGTCGCGCCAGTAGTGCATGCCCGCTTCAAGTTCAAGCTTTAGGGCGTGGGTCTCAAAAAAATTCCATTGATAGCCGGTATCGTGAATATAGGTCAAGCGAATTGATTCGGTTTTAAGCTGTCCGCCTCGGTTTGGAAAGAACCATCTGGATTCTCCCTCACCATAGCCCAGACTTACTTCACCGGCAATTGCGCTGTCGACGTGCGCGAAACAAAGCAAAGAAACCGATAATATAAGACTTGATATAAGATGCTTCATTTAAGACTCTGGTGTGTCAAGCTCAGCTAAAAGGGCATCGGTCAATGCAATCGCATCGCCAATGTAGGATGCTGGCGTCATGCTGGTCAGCGCCGCCTTTGCCTCTTCTGGCATGTTGAGTGCAGAAATAAACTCAGCTATCGCTGCGGCGTTGACTTTTTTACCGCGTGTCAGCTCTTTGAGCTTTTCGTAGGGCTTTTCGATACCGTGCCGACGCATTACGGTTTGAATGGGCTCTGCCATCAACTCCCAGTTGGCGTCGAGTTCATTCGCTAAACTAAGCTCGTTAACCTCTAGCTTGCTGATGCCTTTGAGTGTCGCTTGATAGGCAATAGACGAATAGCCTATCCCGACGCCTAAATTTCGCAATACGGTTGAATCGGTTAAATCGCGTTGCCATCTGCTCACCGGCAGTTTGGCGCTGAGGTGCTGCAAAATCGCATTGGCAATACCCAAATTACCTTCAGAGTTTTCAAAGTCGATTGGGTTGACTTTGTGGGGCATTGTTGATGAGCCGATTTCTCCAGCGACCGTTTTTTGCTTGAAATGACCTAGCGCAATATATCCCCAAACGTCTCTATCAAAATCGATAAGAATGGTATTAAAACGCGCGATAGCATCATATAACTCTGCGATGTAATCATGTGGCTCAATTTGCGTGGTGTAGGGGTTGTGGGTGAGTCCAAGACTCTCAACAAAGCGCTTGGCAAAACCGTGCCAATCAACGTTTGGATAAGCACTTAGGTGCGCATTATAGTTGCCCACCGCGCCATTGATTTTGCCCAACAGCTCAATCGCATTTATTTGATTCACCTGACGGCTCAAACGGGCTGCAACGTTCGCCATCTCTTTGCCCATTGTTGTTGGGGATGCAGGCTGACCGTGCGTACGCGCCATCATCGGCAGCGTCTTATAGCGCTTGGCTAAATCGGCAATTGCGCTAACAATCTGCTTTGCTTGCGGCAACACAACGTCGTTTAAGCCCTGTTTGAGCATAAGAGCATGAGAAAGGTTATTGATATCTTCAGAGGTACACGCAAAGTGAATAAATTCGCTAACCGCTAACAGCTCACTATTGTCGGCAGTTTGTTCTTTTAGGAAATACTCTACCGCTTTTACATCATGATTGGTGGTGCGTTCGATTTCTTTGATGCGAGCAGCATGTTCGAGGGAGAAATCATCTACAAGACGGTTTAAAAGGGCGTTAGTCGCGTCTGAAAATGCTGGCACTTCGCTTATCTGCGCATCATTCGCAAGGGCTTGCAGCCACCTCACTTCAACCTCTATTCTGCATTTTATGAGCCCGAACTCACTGAAGCTGGTCCGCAGTGCTTTCGTTTTGTCGCCGTAGCGGCCATCGACGGGGGAGAGTGCAGTTAAGGCTGATAATTCCATGCTAGTTCCTGTGAGGTAAAAGGTTATGTTTGCGTTATCTGTAAAAATTAAATGGCTTAGTCCATCATGCGTATGGCTTGTTTTGCCCCATGCACGAGTTTACCGCGAGAGAATAAAATTTGCCGACGCTTACCGCCTAGCTGTCGCCAAAGTACCGCTGAGCGAATCCCTGCCAGCAGGAGTGCGCGCACTTTTTTCTGATTGTTTTCAACGCTCAAGTGCTCCGGATTACCGGCTATTTGAATTTTCGGTGCCAGCGGGCTCACTACATCGGAATAAATACTGGCCAGCGAGCTTATAATTTGATTACTTTCAAAGCCAAGATGCGCAGCCTGTCGCTGAACGTGCGAAACGCGCTGTGCCAGTTCGTTGAGCGCTGCGCTGTTTGCATTTAGCTTTCGTTCAAGCGATAAAATGGATGCAATGTATCGCGTGAGTTCGGCATCTTTGCTCTTGCTGGCGTTGTCGAGCTGTTCTAACAGGGTTTTGAATCCAAGTTGAAGATTGTTTAATGCACCATATACCTGTTGAGTGCTCTCCGGACTGGTGACGAGTATGCTTGATATACTTGCTTCCATCGCGCTTGCATTGGCTTCGCCCTTGCGTGCGATGGCTTGCACTAAGCCGGCAGTTTGACATACGCCTGCAAGTGCGAGTAATTTCTCTTGGATATTATGTGACATTATACGCTGCTTACCTGAGATAAAGCTTGGGTGGTGTCTGTGATGTAGGCATCAATAATTGCGCCGCCTAAACAGACCTCTTCGACATAGAAAACCGCAGACTGTCCAGGCGTCACTGCTTTTTGAGCACTATCAAACACGACTTTTAAATGTCCATGTTCCGCCGGATAAATCGTGCAGTCTATGTCTTGCTGACGATATCGTGTTTTTACCACAGCCCGAAGCGGTGCGCTTAGTGTGTTTCGGTCTACCCAGTGAATTTGTGATGCAAGTAAACCGTTTGAAAATAAACGAGGATGATTGGCGCCTTGCCCCACAATAAGTACGTTGCGAGTCATATCCTTTTCAACTACATACCATGGCTCTTCTCCATGCTCGGCATGCCCGCCAATGTGCAAACCCTTGCGTTGGCCTAAAGTGTGATACATCAAACCTTCATGTTTACCAATTTCTTCACCGTCTACGGTTTCAATGATGCCGGGCTGCGCGGGTAAATATTGGGCCAAAAAATCTTTGAACTTGCGTTCACCAATAAAGCATATGCCGGTACTGTCTTTTTTATCATGGGTGACTAGGTCGTGTGCTTCAGCAAGTCTGCGTACCTCAGGCTTGGCGATATCGCCTATCGGGAACAGCGTCTTGGCTATGTGCTCATGGCTCAAAGTGTATAAAAAATAACTTTGGTCTTTATTATCGTCTAATCCGCGCAACAACTGCCATTTGTTGTTAACGAGTCGTCGTCTGCAGTAATGGCCTGTAGCAATATAGTCAGCGCCTAAATCTTCGGCAGCAAATTCTAAAAATGCTTTAAATTTAATTTCTTTGTTGCACATGATATCGGGGTTTGGTGTGCGACCCGCTTTGTATTCAGCGAGAAAGTATTCAAAAACATTATCCCAATACTCAGCGGCAAAATTAATGGTGTGCAGCTTTATCCCAAGTTTGTCGGCAACCGCTTGTGCGTCTGCTAAATCTTCAGCGGCGGCGCAGTATTCATCGTTGTCATCTTCTTCCCAGTTTTTCATGAACAGGCCTTCGACCTGATAACCCTGCTGTTGTAAGAGCAAGGCAGAGACAGATGAGTCTACACCGCCAGACATGCCGACAATGACTTTGATGTGTGCGTTTTCAGAAGAAGTGGTGTGCATATGTGTTATACAGTGCCTAGCTTATTACAGGTTCAAAGCGAGCGCGGAGTATAGCAAAAGATTCGATTTTAGGGTACGCCAAGGGGTAATATTTTGTTCTAAGATAGAGCTTGGTTCTGTGCTAATTGAACGGCTAGTTTTTATTATTCTACTTCGAGATAGTGACCATTGTTGATGCCGTCAATTGTCCAATTGCCTATGCGGTAACGAATGAGTCGTAAAGTTGGGTGTCCTACATGAGCGGTCATTCTGCGTATTTGCCTGTTTTTTCCTTCGCTAATAGTGATGCTCAGCCAAGTTGTTGGGATGTGTTTACGCTCACGAATTGGAGGCACTCTGGGCCAGAGGACAGGCTCGGCCATCAAGCTTACCTTCGCCGGTTTGGTCAGTCCGTCTTTGAGCTCGACTCCTTCACTTAGCGCCTTAATGGCCTGAGGGCTTACTTTGCCCTCAACTTGCACCCAATATGTTTTTGACACTTTATTGTCTGGATGCGCAAGTTGATGAATTAATCCACCGTCGTTGGTTAGTACAAGCAGTCCTTCACTGTCATGGTCTAGGCGGCCGGCAGCATACACATTTGGAATGTTGATATAGTCTTTGAGGGTAGGGCGCTGGTGTTCGTCGGTAAACTGGCACTGCACCAGATGAGGCTTGTTAAACAAGATTATTTTTCGTGCTGCTTGGGCCATAGTGAGTTCGCCATCAATTTTTGCGATGAATCTTCATAAAGGATGACAAGAAGCGCATACCTTTACAAGGTGTATGATCGTCATTAAGAAAAGTAAAATGTAGTAAAAGTAGGGTATTATGAATTAACTTCATTCGCCGTTAACGTAACGGTAAGAACTTCTGAATTGGCACCATATTAACATGAACGACTTCACGGCACTTTTTTTTGTGACATCAATAGGCATGAATTTGATGTGCGCAATAGTCCTCAGCTTTTCGAGAACGAAAGAACATGCTCGCCTGTTTGAGTTAATTATTGGCTGTTGCTTAATCATTATCGCCTTTCAATATGCGATTTGGCAGTACCACTTATCAAGTGATGTCACGCGCGCACTTTTCTGGGTTAAAATCCAAACAACGCTCTTATTGATAGCTATTCCGCCGGTCATGGCGGTATATGGTACTTGGTGCCATACAAAGCATTTGAAGCGCTATATTATCAGTTTTGCTGCCATTTCAGCGGTGCTAATAGTATTGAACCTTTCTCTTGATAACAGCCTGCGTTTCGCTACTGATGTTAAACCGACATTGGTGGCTTTCTCGATGTTTAAGGGGGAGACATTACACCGCTTAGCCGGTCCTAGTAACCATTTTTCATTTTTACTTTTTGTTTATTTTGCATTGGCGCTAATAAGTGGTTTTACTTGGCTTTTTACACAACGCAAGAACATAGAGTCAGTTGTTTTTTATACACTTTTCTTGGCCTTGTTCCTACAGGTTGTTGTGTCGATATTGTCTGCCTTCAGCGACAAGGGCATGTTAAATCTTGTGTACCTTGGCGCACTTCCTTTCACTTTATTAAACATTTTATGCTGCTTAACGCTATCTCAGTTTTTGTTAAAAACGGCGAATGATTTTGAACAACTGATTTATCAAAATGAAGCGCTTGAGAAAATCTTAGTGACTCTTAATGGCGAAAATAACCAAGATAACTTCGCGGATTTTATGAAACACGTTTGCAAAACCTTGCAAAAAGAGAGTGCTGCCACAACCTGTTTAATTCTAGTCCATGACCAATCTAAGAAAGAAACACATGTAAAAAGCAACATATTGGTACATAAACAAAATATCATCGAGAACTTTTCCATTGAAATAGACGCTATTCCAAAAGACTTTCAAGATCCTACTAAATTTCATTTAATTACCGAAAATTTACGCCAAGACTATCCTGAAAACGAGTTCTATCAAAACATAAAAGCACAAGCCATGATAAGCGTTCCTATGTTTAATCAAGCCAAAGAGGCAATTGGCGTATTGTCGCTTTACTTTGACAAACCCTCAATACCAGAGCAAAGCTTTATAAACGTGGTTAACGTGTGCGCCTCACGATTAGCATCTGAATACAGTCAAGAACTGTTGTTAAATGAATTGAAAGAAACGGCTTACATCGATATTCGCACCAAACTACCGAATTTAATCAGCACTTACACCGTGCTTAAACAATGCGCTGATGATTTAACAAGGCACAGCTTAAGTTGTATTGTGCTTAAATTCGATATCGATAATTTTTCTGATGTTAACAGAGTGTACGGCTTTGAAAATGCTGAGCGTGTATTAAAAGAAATGGCGCAGCGCCTTATTAGTTACGCTAGCGAAAACGTGTATATCGCTCGAACGGCAGGGGATGAGTTTACCTTAGTGCTTAAAAAACTCGACACTGACTTTAGCGACATCCTGAACCGACATTGGCAAGATTTAAGTCAACTTTTGCAAAAACCTTACGTGATAAGTAATACCGAAATTTTCATCACCGTTAGTGGTGGGTCTGTTATTTATCCTCACCAAGTGCCTGAGGGCATGGATGTAATGCGATGCGCCGAGTTTGCATTATCGCAAGCAAAACTGTCCGGCAAAAATAAATTAATGACCTTTGATGCCGACATGGCGATGCGTTTAAACAGACAGAAAATGATTGAACGCCATTTAAGCGAGTTACTTGCTGGCAACAATAAAGCCAACGAAATGTATTTGGCCTTTCAGCCAAAAGTCTCTTCAAACGGTGATCTAGTAGGCGTAGAGTCTTTATGCCGCTGGCAGCATCCTGAGCTTGGTTTTATCCCGCCAATTGAGTTTATACAAGTTGCCGAAGCCACAGGGCTCATTCAAAAACATGGACTATGGTGTTTTGAGCAAGTGTGTGCGCATATAAACGAATGGACGCTCAATACGACCATGCCAACGGGTAGAGTCGGCATAAATGTGAGCGCTAAACAATTTGATAATGACAGTTTTGTTGATAGCGTGCTTGAGGTACTTGCACGTTATTGCGTGTCACCAAGGTCTATTGACATTGAACTCACCGAATCAGATTTAATGAAAAACTTGCAGCGCAGTAAGCTAACTATGAAACGATTGCGCCTGCTTGGTTTTACGATTTCTTTAGATGATTTTGGGACGGGTTATTCATCACTTTCACATTTGCGTGAACTGCCCATAGACGAACTTAAAATAGACCGTTCCTTCGTCAACGATTGTCACACTAAAGATGGTTTGAGTATTTTAAAGTCGATAATATCCTTAGCGCAGAACATGCAGCTCAGTACTATAGCAGAAGGAGTCGAAGAAGAAGCTCAGGTGAAGGCACTTCAAAAACTTGGTTGCGACCTCTTTCAAGGATATTACTTTTGTCATCCACTAAAGGCAGACGACTTACTCAAGTACATCGCCTCTTAGACTTGTTCGAACAGAACCTCATGAATTGATATTTAAATCGACGCTTTGCGGGCATTCAACGACGCTTATTACCGCTTATAAGCGCAAGTCCCGCGAAGAAGTCAGCATTTGGCGGCCCGCTATTATTCGACAAAAGAGGCGCATAAGACCAAAGAATTACAGTGAATTTGAGCCTTTAATCCTGAGATAATTTTGAACAAATGCAAAAGTTCGTTATTATCCATGGGTTATAGTGATGATTAGTGCTTAAATATTGCTCAGTTTAACGGGCGCAAGAGTATTTATCTCCCTGCAAAACATAACAGATTTTTGCAGGGTACGCTGTCATCACCGTCCCAGTTTCAAAATAGAGTCAGAGCCAACGGTTTTGATAGTTAAGTAAAACAGGAGCAAATACATGACAAGTAAGGTAGTTAAACCTGAGCAAGGTGAACAAATTCAACTCGATGCCAATGGCGCGTTAGTCGTTCCGAATAATCCCGTTATTCCATATATCGAGGGTGATGGCATTGGTGTAGATGTTTCCCCTGTCATGATTGATGTGGTAAACGCTGCAGTAGAGAAAGCCTACGGTGGCGACAAAAAAATTGAGTGGATGGAAGTCTACGCGGGTGAAAAATCTACCCAAGTATACGGTAGCGAAGTATGGCTTCCGCAAGAAACCTTGGACCTTGTGAAAGAATACAAAGTGGCGATTAAAGGCCCTCTAACTACGCCAGTAGGAGGCGGGATCCGCTCGTTAAATGTGGCACTTCGTCAAGAACTTGACTTGTATGTATGCTTGCGTCCGGTGCGTTACTACGCAGGTACACCTAGTCCACTAAAACAGCCAGAATTAACCGATATGGTTATTTTCCGAGAAAACTCAGAAGATATTTATGCCGGTATCGAATATCAAGCAGGCACGCCAGAAGCGACTAAGGTGATTAATTTCTTAAAAGACGAAATGGGCGCGACTAAAATTCGTTTCGATACCGATTGCGGTATCGGTATTAAGCCCACCTCAAAAGCCGGTACCACCCGTCTGGTAAAAGCGGCGCTGCAATATTGTATCGACAATGACCGTGACTCCATGACCTTGGTACATAAAGGCAACATTATGAAGTTCACAGAGGGTGCGTTTAAAGACTGGGGTTATCAGGTTGCTCGCGAAGAGTTTGGTGCTGAGTTGATAGATGGTGGTCCATGGTGTTCATTTAAAAACCCTAACACGGGCAAAGAGATCATTGTAAAAGACGTGATTGCCGATGCATTCTTGCAGCAAATTCTGTTGCGTCCTGCTGAATACGACGTGATTGCTACGATGAATCTAAACGGAGATTACGTATCTGACGCACTTGCGGCACAGGTTGGCGGCATTGGTATTGCGCCAGGTGCAAATTTAGGTGACGGCGTCGCGATTTTTGAAGCGACTCACGGAACAGCTCCTAAATACGCGGGTCAAGATAAAGTAAATCCAGGCTCTGTTATTTTATCTGCTGAAATGATGCTTCGTCATTTGGGCTGGGTAGAAGCCGCTGACCTTATCGTAAAAGGTATGGAAGGGGCGATTAAGGCCAAAACAGTGACCTACGACTTTGAGCGCCTAATGGATGACGCTACGTTGTTGAGCTGTTCTGACTTTGGTAAAGCGCTAGTCAAAAATATGTAGGATTAACTATCGTCTCGGCTTATCGCTAAAGTGAATATCATTGCGATAGGCCGTTTTATTGTTTGTTATAACAATAAAGTTTAGGCAATAAAAAAGCAGGCTTAGCCTGCTTTTTTTGAACAAATTTTGTGGTTATTGATTCCGTCGATATCCGTACCTAAGTACTATCGGTTGGGCTCTTCGTCAGCAAAATCAATGTTTTCAGCATGCAGTCCCTTAGGACCCTGCTCAATGTCAAACTTCACCGCCTGACCTGCTTTCAATGAGCGATAACCATCCATTTGTATCGTGGAATAATGCGCGAATATATCGTCACCACCGTCTTCAGGAACGATGAAGCCGAAGCCTTTTGCATTATTGAACCATTTCACTTTACCCAGTGCCATTGTACAACTTCCTATTTGTAATCCTTGAAAACTTTTGATCTCGTCTCCACTATATTTACTACGAAGTAATGCACAAACCATTCTTAACAGTGACGACTGATACGACGCGATGTAAAGGTTTCTCGCGTCTGCCATCTAACTGTAGGGGTTTTGACTTGATTTTGTCAAGTTTTATACCCACGCTTTTAGGCTTATATTTGTTAAAAGAACACTTGCGCGAAACTAAACCCACATTATAGTAATCATAAGAGACAATGAGTAAAGATAATATAGTGAGCATAGACGGCGAAAAACTAATAGAGCTCCAAAAGCAAAAAACACAACCACCTCCCATGTATAAAGTCATGTTAAACAACGATGATTACACGCCCATGGATTTTGTGATTGAGGTATTAACAAAGTTTTTTGCGATGGATTCTGAAAAAGCCAACCAACTAATGCTGACCGTCCATTATCACGGTAAAGCAGTTTGTGGCATATATACTGCAGAGATAGCAGAGACAAAAGTAATGCAGGTAAACCAATATTCTCGTAAACATCAACACCCGTTGATGTGTACTATGGAACCAGCGCAATAAAGGGGAAATCATGCTAAATAAAGATTTAGAACAGACCTTAAACGAGGCCTTTGTTTATGCGCGTCAAAATCGTCACGAATTTATGACCGTTGAGCATTTGCTATTGATGTTGCTCGACAACCCGGCTGCGAATGAAGCACTTAAAGCCTGTGGGGCAAAAGTAGATACGCTGCGCAGCGAACTTACTGAGTTTGTTAACGAAACCACGCCGTTAATTGGTGAGGACGACAGTGCAGACAGAGAAACTCAGCCTACCTTAGGATTTCAGCGCGTGTTGCAGCGTGCGGTGTTTCATGTTCAATCTTCGGGTAAAGGAGAGGTAAGCGGTGCAAATGTGCTGGTGGCTATTTTCAGTGAACAAGAATCGCAGGCCGTATATATCCTTAAAAAATCGGATGTCACTCGCTTAGACGTAGTGAATTTCATCTCGCATGGGGTAAGTAAAGCAGACGACGAAGATTCGCATTCAGAAGAAGTAAACGAAGAGGGCGGTGAGGGTGAAGAAAACCAATCCATGCTTTCTAAGTATGCAAGTAATCTAAATGTTGCCGCAAAAGAGGGCAAAATCGATCCGCTTATTGGGCGTGACAGCGAAGTTGAACGTTCAATTCAAATCTTGTGTCGTAGACGAAAAAACAATCCTCTGCTGGTTGGTGAGGCAGGAGTAGGTAAAACGGCAATCGCTGAAGGCCTCGCGTACCGTATTGTTAACGAAGATGTGCCAGATGTGATAGCAGATAGCACCATTTACTCGCTCGATTTGGGTGCATTGTTGGCAGGCACTAAATATCGCGGAGACTTTGAGAAGCGTCTGAAGGGCATTTTGAAAGAGCTGACAAAAGACACAAATGCGATTTTGTTTATTGATGAAATTCATACGATCATTGGTGCTGGAGCAGCGTCAGGCGGCGTGATGGACGCATCAAACCTGTTGAAGCCTAAACTCAGCAGCGGTGAACTACGCTGCGTTGGCTCCACAACATATCAAGAATATCAGGGTATTTTTGAGAAAGACCGAGCATTAGCTCGACGTTTCCAAAAAGTAGATGTGCTAGAGCCGAGCGTGTCAGATACTACCAAGATATTGATTGGATTAAAGTCGCGTTATGAAGAGCATCACAGCGTGAAATTTACCAATAAGGCTTTGCAGGCTGCAGCCGAGCTTTCGGCCAAATACATAAACGAGCGTCATTTGCCTGACAAAGCGATTGATGTGATGGATGAAGCGGGCGCTAGCCAGCGTTTGTTACCTGCTTCAAAGCGCAAGAAAACGATTAATGTTGCGGACATTGAACACATTATTTCTAAGATTGCGCGTATCCCAGAAAAGTCAGTATCAGCCTCTGACAAAGACGTTCTTAAGAATCTTGGTCGCAACCTTAAGATGGTGGTGTTTGGTCAAGACAAGGCCATTGAGACGCTGTCTGATGCAATCCAGTTATCACGCTCAGGCTTAGGTAACGAAACAAAACCTATTGGTAATTTTCTCTTTGCCGGCCCAACAGGTGTAGGTAAAACTGAAGTTACCCAGCAGTTAGCTAAAATTATGGGTGTTGAGCTTGTGCGCTTTGATATGTCGGAATACATGGAGCGCCATGCAGTCAGTCGTCTAATTGGAGCACCACCAGGATATGTGGGTTTTGATCAAGGCGGTTTATTAACCGACGCAGTCATAAAGCATCCTTATTCGGTAGTTTTGCTCGATGAGATAGAAAAAGCGCACAGCGATATATACAACATCCTGCTGCAAGTGATGGACCACGGAACACTCACCGACAACAACGGACGAAAAGTTGACTTTAGAAATGTGGTGTTGGTCATGACAACTAACGCTGGTGTTCAGGCCACCGTTAAAAAGTCGATTGGCTTTAAGCAACAAGACCATAGCCACGATGCGATGAGCGAGATAAACCGAACCTTTACGCCTGAATTTAGAAATAGGCTAGACAGTATTGTATGGTTTAATCACCTTGACCGAGAGGTCATATTGCAGGTTGTCGATAAGTTTATTATTGAACTGCAGGCTCAGCTAGACGCTAAAGGCGTGTCGCTAGAGGTCAGTGAAAAGGCCCGGGCATGGTTGGCAGAGCAGGGCTACGATAAATCTATGGGTGCCAGACCAATGGCGCGCGTAATTCAAGATCAACTGAAGCGCGAGTTAGCGTCTGAGCTCTTATTCGGTCAATTGAGTAAGGGTGGTGAGGTGAAAGTAGGCTTACGAAATGAAAAGCTTGCGTTCAAATACATCAGCATAGAGGCGCAAAAAAGCGAAGCTTAGCAATAGGGCGTTCTCACGCTGCCACCGAAATGGTTCACAAAGAGAACGCCAAAATGAGAAAACCCGCTTTATGCGGGTTTTTTGTTTTGTTGAACGCCTTTATTCCTATAATCGGAACGACGCTGCTCGCCTATCGGGCGCGGTATATAATACGGCCTTTGCTTAAATCGTAAGGCGTCATTTCAACAGTGACCTTGTCACCGGTGAGTATACGAATATAGTTTTTGCGCATTTTTCCAGAGATGTGAGCTGTCACAACGTGACCATTTTCTAGCTCAACTCTAAACATGGTATTCGGAAGCGTGTCTAACACGGTGCCTTCCATTTCGATGCAGTCTTCTTTTGCCATTTACAGCAGTTACCCCAAGTGTGATTGATTAAATTTTGCCGCGCGAACAGTAACTAAAAACGCTCTAATAGTAAAGTATTTCCTAACAATTACGTGCTTTAAGGCTCAATTTTTGCAGTGTTAAGGTATAAATAGGTATATTTAATTTAAAATCGCCTTAATTAGCACTCTATACTTTAGTTGAGGGCTATCCGTGACGATAACAATGTATATCTGTTCTGCCGGAATATATTGTGATTAAGAATGGTGAATAAGAATGGCGATGTGTATTTTTGTATGGATATAATGAATACAGCAAAAGTGAACAAATTGAGCGCGCGCGGCTTCACGCTGGTGGAGCTCATTGTTGTGATTGTAATTATCGGCATACTGTCGATTTTTGCTGTGCCCCGATTTATAGATATTTCAAGTGATGCAAAAGTTGCCAGCATCAAAGGTATTGCGTCGCAAATAGAGGCAACGGTATCGTTAGCGCGAAATAAAGCCCGCGTAAGTGGTCTGCGTCCAGTGACCACTAATCCTGCGGGCCCGTCGGGGAATCTACAGCCGGAATTTGTGGTCGATTTTGGCTTCGGTTCAGCGGAAGTGGATTTTAGAAACCTATGCCCCGAAAGTATCGCTGAGAACAGTGACCGACTTCGCTTACTTGATTTTATTGACATTTCGGGAGATAAAATACAGGTGAGGGTCGATAACCGTTATACAGCACTTGGCTTTGAGTTACCTGCATCTGGCTTTAGTACGAGCCAAGGCTGCTTTGTACTTTATGATTCACAATCCTCACCAGACTGCACAATAGCGATTGTTACAAACACCTGTTAACTTAATCGAAGTGATGCCAAGTATCGTTCATAAGGCGCTGATAAGGATGAAAACTCGTTTTGTAGTTCATTTTTTTGCATTCATCGATTTGATAACCAAGATACAAATACGGCAATCCAATTAACGACGCATGGGCAATTTGCTGCATAATCATAAATTTACCTAACGAGCGCTTTGTTTGGTCTGGTCGGTAATAAGTATAAAGTGCAGATAGTCCATCGCTCACTCGGTCGGTTACCGCTAGGGCTAATAGCTCACCATCTTCACTCCTTGCCTCTAAAAACAAAGGTTGATGCCACTGGCACCGGATAAAGTTACGATACTGACTATAACTTGGCGGGTACATGCTGCCATCGGCATGAAAAGCCTCGATGTATTTGGCGTATAGAGGGTAATGGTCATCACGCTCTTGATGCGTTGCCTTGATTGACAAGTCTGCGTTTTTGGCCAGCACGCGTTTTTGGCTTTTTGACGCTGAAAATTCATGCGTGCACACACGTACCGAGTGGCATTTGTTGCAGTTAGGGCAATGGGGTCGATAGAGCTGTTCGCCGCTGCGCCTAAATCCAGCATGCATTAACTGCCCATATAGGCCAGCGAGCTCATCGCTTGCGGCCATGCAAACAAGCAGTTGTTCTTGTTCGTTAGGCAGATAGTTGCATGAGAATGCTTGAGTAACGCCAAACTTAGTCATGTCAGGGCTAAGTCCTGACGATGCCAACAATGTTCCTCAACCGCTTGCGAGCAGGCGTTTTGCCACATTTGCATAAAGTCTTTTCTAGGAAGCTCGGTACAGCCGAGGCTAGCGAGGTGTGGGTTGACCATTTGGCAATCGATAAAATCCATACCGTGTTTGCGCATATGCTGTGCGAGAGCAAAAAAGGCCGCTTTGCTCGCATCTGTACGAAGATGAAACATCGATTCTCCACAAAACCCTCCGTTTATTGCAATTCCGTAGAGGCCGCCAACTAATTTTTGCTCTTTGTCCCAAATTTCAACCGAATGTGCCCACCCTAAATGGTGAAGTTCGGTGTAGGCATCAATCATTTCGTCGGTGATCCATGTGGTATTGGCATGCTCTTCGTCATCATGCTTGATGGTGCGCCGCGGCACTTTACTGCACAGCGAAATGACCTCTTCGAAACATTTATTCATGCTGGCGCTA
The DNA here is from genome assembly GCF_042652645.1 of Glaciecola siphonariae. Lineage (NCBI taxonomy): Bacteria > Pseudomonadati > Pseudomonadota > Gammaproteobacteria > Alteromonadales > Alteromonadaceae > Glaciecola > Glaciecola siphonariae. The sequence goes on along the minus strand of NZ_JBHSGU010000002.1, from coordinate 1,004,660 downwards.
TAGGCAAATTTTCGGATGCTTTTTTTTAGGCTTTTGGAAGGAGAAAAATCATCAAGCATAATCACACCGCGCGGGTCGGGAGACCACCACAACAGAGGCTCGCCTTCACCAAACCATGGGAAAATGCCCTGACGGTAGGCCTGCAGTAAACGCTGAGGATTAAGATCACCACCAAACGCCAACAGACCATTCGGCTCGCTCAAGGCCAAATCGACCGCAGGAAACTGCAGCCGATGGTCTAGCCTAAAAAGCTCCAGCATATAGGTTACAGAGCGTCTAAATACTTTTCAGCGTCTAGTGCGGCCATGCATCCGGTGCCTGCAGAGGTAATTGCTTGGCGGTACACATGGTCGCTTACATCGCCAGCAGCAAAAACGCCCGGTACGCTGGTCTGGGTAGCGTTGCCGTGGAGGCCACTGTTAACAACAATATAGCCGTCTTTCATTTCAAGCTGGCCCTTGAAAATATCGGTGTTAGGACTATGACCAATTGCAACAAACACGCCCATCACATCTTGCGTGCTGACTTCGCCGGTTTGGGTGTCTTTAATATTAATGCCCGTAACGCCCATATCGTCACCCACTACTTCTTCGAGGGTTTTGTTTAAATGCAAGGTCACGTTGCCATTTTTGGCTTTTTCCATTAAGCGGTCGGCCAATATTTTTTCGCTTCTAAAGCTATCACGGCGATGCACCACGTGTACCTCTGATGCGATATTTGATAAGTATAACGCCTCTTCTACCGCTGTGTTGCCGCCACCTATAACAGCCACCTTTTGGTTTCTGTAAAAGAAGCCGTCGCATGTAGCACAAGCACTGACACCTTTGCCCATAAAGTTCGATTCGCTTTCAAGCCCTAAGTATTTAGCCGATGCGCCAGTGGCGATAATTAAGGCATCGCAAGTATAGGTGCCTTGATCGCCCTTGAGCGTAAAGGGACGCTCACTAAAGTCAGTTTCATTAATATGATCAAAAATGATTTCTGTATTAAATTTTTCGGCATGCTTTTGCATTCTTACCATTAAATCAGGACCGGTTAGGTCGTCTGGGTCGCCCGGCCAGTTTTCAACCTCAGTGGTTGTGGTTAGTTGTCCACCTTGCTGAATACCGGTTAACAATACAGGGTTTAAGTTTGCTCTAGCAGCATATACTGCCGCGCTATAGCCAGCTGGGCCCGAGCCCAAAATTAAAAGCGGCACGTGTCTGGTGGTTGCCATTTACTTCTCCGAACAATGTGTAGATGGTCGCAAATATGCGGGCGAGTTTTAGCTTTTCAATAAGGTGTTTTCAACCGCGAGAACAAGAAACTGCTCTAAAACGCCACTTAATGCGTATAAAATGTACAATAAGGCGTGTTTTATTACCTCGTATTAATTGCTGCTAAGGGTAGCATCTATGTTATCCTTTGAGTAGTTTCGATGAAGGATTTGCGTGAGCAATATGTTACATCTTATACCCACTTACATAAAAGATGGCCGCGAATACATGCGCATCTGGCCAATGGAAAAACAGTTATACAGCTTGTTTCCAGAATGTCGTATTATTTCGGCGACTAAATTTGGCATTCAGGTTATGCCGCCTATTGCTATCATGGTAGTTGCCTTGCAACTGCATTATTTGGGAATGGATTTTTTACCACAAGCCCTGAGCGTTGGTATTTTCTTTTTCTCACTTCCTCTACAAGGGCTCTTTTGGCTAGGTAATCGCGCTAATCAACCTTTGCCGCCGCACATGCTGGCGTGGTATCACGATATCTACAATAAGATGCAGAGACAGGGCTGTGCGCTTGAAGCCATCACGCCCAAACCTAAATTTAAGGAGTTGGCAAAACTATTGCGTACCGCCTTTAAAGAGCTCGACCGAGCGTTTACTAAAAACTTATTCTAGAGCGCGGCGTGCGGTTTGAGCGCGCTTTTACAGTTTCTGCAAATATAGCGCTGCTTTTGGCTTTGAACGCGTTTGTGTCGAGTAGCACTTAGCTTTATTAATCCGCATTCACAATAATAATCAAACAGCTTCACGCCGGCTCGCTCTACGTCGAGCTTATGCGTCACTTTCGCTTCAACGCCTAATATCTCCTCCATCACGTAACGCCACTGTTGACCGTGCGGTCGTACACGTCCGAAGTGATTAAATACCACAAGGTGGGCAAGCTCATGGGGAATAACGTCGCTGATGAAATAAGCTTGGTTTTGCGCAAAGAGTTTGGGATGAAGTTTAATAATATTTTTTTGCAGCAGGGCAGCACCGGCAATTCGCCCGCGTTGATTAAGCAAAATACTCGGCAGTGGCTGAGCCGAAAAAGCGGTATCGTGCAGCTTAAGCATCCATTCTTGCAGTGTGCTATCGGCCAGTGTCTGTAGAGTACTTATCATGTATTGAGTATGCTTGAAAATGTAGATTATTTGTACCTAACAAGCATGTCGAACAAGCGCGTTGAATACAAGTATTTAAAAATGAAAAGCGTGTAAAAAAAGAAAGCGCTAAAAAGCGCTTTCTTATATCACTCAACACATCGTGCATCTTATTTTACTTGGCATTCCAAGCATAGTACGTAGCTAGACATAGGATCGTTTAGCTCGGTAAAAGCTTTCAGCTCCGCTTCAATATCCTTTGCAGTATTGAGCAGTGGATGAGTGGGGCGGTCAAACTTAACGCCGGAGAAAACCGCTTGTGCGTTTTTGAAGAAATTTTGCCAAAATATTTCTTGCGCCGACATTTTAGGTGTTACATAACGAGTAACATAATCTTCTAGCTCGGCCAATTCTGCAGCCTTAGCAATAGCGGTATTGATGTCGCCTAATTCGTCCACCAATCCTAACTCTAGCGCTTGGGTGCCTATCCACACTCGGCCTTGTGCAATTTCATTTGTCGCTTCCTTGCTCATGCCTCGCTCGGTGGCAACCAAAGATATAAATTGGTCGTAGCCGTTTTCAATACCCATTTGAATGAGCTTTTTGTAGCCCTCACTGAGTTCGCGGTCAATACCAATACCGTTAAGCTCATTGGTTGCCACTCCGTCTGAATAAATACCCAGATAGTTAAAGGTATTCTCAAACGTGATGAACATACCAAATATACCAATAGACCCTGTGATGGTGCTTGGTTCGGCAATGATATGGTCGGCGCTGGCAGATATCCAATATCCTCCTGACGCTGCGTAGGTGCTCATTGACGCCACAACGGGTTTGCCTGCTTCCTTAATAAGTTCGACTTCATTACGAATAACCTCTGAGGCAAACGCGCTGCCTCCTGGCGAATCCACCTGCAAAACAACGGCCTTTACCGTGTCGTCTTCTCTTGCTTGTCTAAGCAAGGCGGCGGTGCTGTCACCGCCAATCGTGCCGGCTTTTTGCTTACCGTCTAGAATCGTTCCTTTCGCGACGACAATGGCTACCTTATCTTTTTGAGAGGGGACACTAGGAAGCGGAGGATTAATGATATTTATGTAGTTATCGTAACTTATTGCATTATACGGATTGTCATCTTCGCCTTCGCCTAAAAGCGCCGTCATCTCACTACGAAACTCCTGACGAGTGCGTAAACCATCGACCCAGCTGTTTTCTAGTGCGTACATGGCAGAGTCGCCGTCTACTGCTGCAAATTTGGCCAATACAACGTCAAATGTTTCATCAAAATTGCTGGTATCGAAAGCTCGTGTTGTTGCTACTTCGCTCTTATATTGCATCCATAGTTCGCTTAACCATGCACGATTCGCTTCTTTTGCCTCAGGCGACATATCGTTACGTGTAAATGGCTCAACCGCAGACTTGTATTTGCCCACTTTAAATATGTGAGGAGAGGCTTTAAGTTTTTCTAGGCCTTCGGCGAAATAGTTACCGTAGCTGGCATATCCTTCGAGTAGCATGCCGCCCATTGGATGAACATAGACTGAATCTGCGTGTGCCGCTAGATAGTATTGATTACGATTGTAGCTGGTTCCATAAGCATAAACCGGCTTACCAGAGGCTTTAAACACTGCCAGTGCATCTCCAACGCGTTTTAGCTTGTCTAAACCGCCACCACCGAATCCGTCGAGCGAGAGCACAATAGCACCTATTCGTTTGTCTTCAGCTGCATTTTCTATGGCTTTAACAAGGTCTCGAACAAGAATTTCGGGATTCTCGGGCTGCTCACCAAAAGCCTGCTGAATAAACTCTTCTGCAGGGTCCACGTAGGTTTTTTCAATAACCAAGTTGCCTTTTAAGTTGAGCATGAGCGCACTGTTATCAGAAATCACTAACTGGTCTGAATCGCCGCTTGAAGCAGCGACTATGATGGCGATTATAATGGCAACAAAAATAACGTTTAGCACTAAGCGGCGGCTAAAGGTAATTGCGTTCCATATGCCCACAAAAATGGCTTTTGTCCAACTTCTTTTTTCTGTCATTTCGACTCTATCCTCTAATATCTTAATCGTTATTGTACGATGCCAATGAAGATAACATCAAAACGAATTTGTAATAGTTTGTAACGTAATGTGTTAACCCTTGTACCTAATGTAATTAATTGCTTTGCTACTTGCGTATTTAGCAGGAGCAAATTAGGCTACACGCATAAGCTTTGTAACCTATACGAGGATTCAGCATGCAGGCATTAGATTTGTTGCTAAATCGTAGTTCTCAACCGAGACTGCAAGCGCCCGCACCACAGGGCGAACATCTACAAAATATATTACAGAGCGCGCTCAGAGTGCCAGACCATCGCAGCCTATCGCCGTGGCGGTTTGTGGTATGCACAGGTAATGGTCTAGAAAAACTAGGCGAGATTTTTGAAGAAGCGGCCATTGTTAATGGTGCAGAGGCGGCGTCGGTAGACCGTGCGCGTCAGTTACCGCTTAGAGCCCCCATGGTAATTGTGGCGATTTGTGAACATCAGCAGCACGACTCAGTGCCTTGGGTAGAGCAGGTAGCATCAACTGCATGCGCTGTGCAGGCGATGCAAATGGCCGCCGTCGCCCAGGGTTATCAAGGAATTTGGCGAACCGGCAGTTACGCGCAAGACGAAACGGTAAAGCAAGCATTTAACTGCAAGGTCGAAGATGAGATTCTTGGTTTTTTGTATTTAGGCACCAGCCCTTTAAAAACAATGCCGAAAGCCACTAAACCGGTAGATGATTTTGTTAGCTATTGGAAGTAAAGCTTGCGCACTCTTAAGCGTTACAGAGTCAAAAGGTAAATAGCTAAAAGTGCACGTCGCCTTTAGCTATTTGATACATGCTGTTAGATACGCTTTTGCACCGATTGCGCTTAAGATTCAATGGTGAATGTCATGCCCGCATGAGCTTGCAATCGTTCAATCAACTTAGTTGCAAACGCGCTAGCGGGAGTATAAAAACCACCTTCTAGGGAATCGCTATCTTGCGCCAAGCACAGCGCACATTGCGCGATCATTTTGGATGTTGAACCGTAGCCTGGGTCTTTGTCACCTGCCACACTAGCAGCAAAAATATTGCCGTTGCTGTGTTCGCCAACGAACAAAATATCGTAAAAACCATTTTCACGCTCTTCTTTGCTTGGTCCTTCGCCGGGTTTAGGCCCACCATCTTTGCCCAGAGATTTATCATTTGCTACATGATTTGCCATCGCTTCACCCTTTTCACCAGGGCCCGTTAACAGCATTTCGTCATATTTAAAGTCTTCGCCGTAGGCATATCCATTCAGCATATTTGTTCGATGAATATTTTTGGTATTAATCGCTGCCATAATAAAAGGCGCTGCCCATGACTGCAGCGATTCATCGTAATGTGGTTTATCGCCATCGGGCTGTTGTACACCTTTGTTCATATTTGCCAAACTATAGGGATGACGCAGTACCTTCATTACCTCATCATCTGCAAAGGCTGCTTTCAGTGTTGCTTTTAAACTCGCTGCGGTTCCGCCAGAAAAAGTTCCCTGCATCTTGCGTACCCTGCCTTTCACATATTGAAGAGGGCTTGCGGTTTGAGCCATCACATGGGTTTGCAGAAAATGCACGCCTAAATCAAAGGGTACCGAATCAAAACCACAGGAGAATACGATTTTAGCGCCAGTGGATTTGGCTTCATCTGCATATTTGTTGATCATTTGATGCATCCAAGCCGGCTCACCACACAAGTCCACGTAGCCGGTACCGGTTTTCACGCAGGCTTTAAGAAGCTTTTCGCCATATAGTTGATAGGGCCCGACCGTGGTCAAGACGACTTTGCCTTGAGCCGCCATCGCTTCAAGGGCGCTATCATCATCACCGTCAGCAACAATGAGTGCTATGTCACTAGCGATACCCATTTCGTCTCGTACGCTTTTGAGTTTATCAAGGCTTCTGCCCGCCATCGCCCAAGACAATGAGCTATCGCTTCCATAATGCGTGTGTAAATATTCAGCAACGAGTCGACCGGTAAAGCCGCTTGCTCCAAAAACAACTACGTCAAACTGTGCCGACTTTTCTGAGATAGGGTGTTCTGACATAAATAAATCCAACAAATTAATTAATGTTATTAACTATACGGATTTAGCTTTGCTTGTATCATTTATTTTTGTTTTGAACCTTCATTCACGAGCGTCATTAACAGATATGCAAAGACCGCTTAAAAGCGGTCTTTGTGTAAGATATGGGGAGGGGCTAAAAACAATGCCCTAAAAAAAGCCTAGGCTACCGTAACGACTTTACAGGCGTTAGTGGCGCCGACCGTTTCCATTTTATCACCGTAGGTTAAAATAAATTGGTCGCCTTCTTTCAATAATCCACTTGCTTTTAAGGCTTCCATCACATCTTTGGTCATTTCGCCCGGCGCGCTTTTCGTAGAATCAAAGTACACTGGCACTACGCCTCGGTAAAGGGCCATCATATTCAGAGTGCGCTCATGGCGAGACATCGCGTAGATAGGAAGTGATGAGGTAATACGCGACATTAGCTTAGGCGTTGTCCCGCTTTCTGTCAGGCCGACTATCGCCTTGATGGTCGAAAGATGGTTAGCGGCATACACCGCAGACATCGCCAAGGTTTCGGTTACATCTACAAAGTGCTCATCTAGGCGGTGCTTGGATATTTTCACGCTAGGGTGGGTTTCTGCGCCCTCACAGACTCTCGCCATCGCCTGCACCGTCTCTACAGGATAGGCGCCGGCGGCTGTTTCTGCCGAGAGCATGACCGCGTCAGTTCCGTCTAACACCGCGTTTGCAACGTCCATGACTTCTGCTCGTGTGGGCATCGGACTTTCTATCATCGATTCCATCATTTGCGTTGCGGTAATTACAACTCGGTTAAGCTGCCTTGAGCGTGCGATTAGTTTTTTCTGAACCCCAACAAGCTCAGCATCACCAATTTCGACGCCTAAATCGCCACGGGCAACCATGACGGCGTCTGATGCTTGAATAATGTCGTCTATTGCTTCGTCGGTGGCCACTGTTTCGGCGCGTTCTACTTTAGCGCAAATTTTCGCGAAGCAGCCCGCTTCTTCAGCGAGTTTGCGAGCATAATCTAAGTCAGCGCCTGAGCGTGGGAAACTTACTGCAAGATAGTCTACTTCCATGGCCGCTGCGGTAATAATGTCTTCTTTGTCTTTTGAAGTAAGCGCTTCTGCTGAAAGGCCGCCGCCTAAGCGATTAATTCCCTTGTTGTTAGACAGTTTGCCCGCTACGGTGACTTTAGTGTGTACTTTTCTGCCTTCAACATGCTCTACGCGTAGCTGTATGCGTCCGTCATCCAATAGCAGAATGTCGCCGCTTCTAACATCATCTGGGAGGGCCTTGTAGTCAATCCCGACTTGCGTCTCATCACCGTCGAATTTGCCAAGTTCAGCATCTAAAACAAAATCTTGATTAGGTTTTAATATCACCGAATCATGTTTAAAGCGCGACACACGAATTTTAGGTCCTTGCAAATCACCGAGTATTGCAACATGCGTGTTCAATTTTTTTGCTGCAGCACGTACGCGTTGTGCGCGCTGAATATGGTCATCGGCCTGACCATGAGAAAAATTCATGCGCACAACATTGGCACCCGCTTTAATGATGGCTTCTATCATTTCGCTTGTGTCTGTCGCCGGGCCGAGTGTCGCTAATATTTTTGTTCTACGTGACATAGTTTGCTTGCCTTAGGTGTTTTCAGTTCGAGTAAATCGTGATCCGCGCAAAGTGTCTTTTACGCGCTTTAAGTTTTCGCGGAATTTATTGCCGCGTCGAAGCGTAAAGCCAGTGGCCAATACGTCAATGAGAGTTAGTTGCGCGATTCTAGATGCCATTGGCATATAAAGGTCAGTATCTTCTGGTACCGATAATGACAAGACGTAATTGCAGGCTTTCGACAGAGGACTGCCAGGGGACGTAATACCCACTACGGTCGCATCATTTTCTCGGGCGATATTAGCTACATCAACCAAACTTTTTGTACGTCCCGTATGAGAAATAAAAATCACCACATCACCTTCGCTACTATTCATGCAGCTCATGCGCTGCATTAATATGTCGTCAAAATGGATGACCGGCACATTAAAGCGAAAAAACTTATTCACAGCGTCGTGGGCAACAGATGCAGACGCTCCGAGCCCGAAAAACGAAATCTTACGCGCTTGTGTTAATAAATCTACCACGCGATTAACCATCGCCACATCAACCGATTGGCGAGCGACCTCCAAAGAGGCCATAGTGGATTCAAATATCTTATTGGTATACTCGGTAGGGCCGTCAAACTCGTCAACATGACGATTGACATAAGGGGTGCCGTTGGCAAGGCTTTGTGCAAGATGTAGTTTGAAGTCTGGGTAACCTTTGGTATCGAGTCGTCGACAAAAGCGATTCACGGTAGGTTCGCTTACGTTTGACATTTTTGCCAGAGAGGCGATGCTCGAATGAATGGCTATCTGAGGGTTGGCTAAAATAACTTCCGCTACTTTCTTCTCGGACTTGCTAAATTCCATCATGTCTTGCGATATTTTTTCAAGAATATTCATAATGTCTTGTGTACTCGCTTTTTATGCAGCGTTATTTTTGTAACAATATTACTGTTAAAAACTAAATTTGTCATTTTTGTTGTAACTTTTTGACAAAAAACAGCCGGATGGCGCTAGGCTAACATACTTTTAACAAAGCGTGTAGTCCTGCATTTACCTGCATGGCTAAATCTACATAACCACTGAGTCGCTTATTCCATATACACTGCCGTCTTGTTTTGTGAAATAAGCCGCGTAGTAGGCTTTGTCGATTTTGCAAGCAAAATGTTGCAATTTGATTTGTAATTTTACTACATTTATTGTTTACTATGCGCCATACTGTGTAGATTCACAAAGCATTAATTCTATATGCTCATTTGAGGCAAAATATGGTGTCTGACCTAAAATACGAACCCATTGATTTTGTTTTGTTTGGCACCAAAGGTGACCTAGCACGACGAAAACTTCTTCCTTCATTATACCAACTCGAAAAAGCAGGCTTGCTGCATGACGGTACTAAGGTCATTGGTGTAGCGCGTCAAGATTTTTCGCAAACTGACTATGTGGAATTGGTCAAAGAAAATATCGAAAAATTCTCAGGCGATACTTTATGCAAAGACACATGGACTAAATTTCAGGCGAGGCTTGATTATGTGCAGGTTAACCTAACTGATACTGCCAGCTATACCGAACTATGCGAACACGTTGATGTAGAGCGTACCATGGTATGTTATTTTGCTACCGCGCCATCTTTATTCGGTGACATCTGTAAAGGCATGGACAACGCTGGAATTATCGATGACAGCGTGCGTGTAGTGTTAGAGAAGCCCATTGGTCAAGACTTAGAGTCATCAAAAGCCATTAACGATAAAGTAGCTGAGTATTTTACTGAAAAACAAATTTATCGTATTGATCATTACTTAGGCAAAGAGACAGTACTGAATCTTATTGCGCTTCGCTTTGCGAACTCTATTTTTGCTACTAACTGGGATCATAACTGCATTGATCATGTGCAAATTAGTGTTGCAGAATCAGTAGGCATTGAAGGGCGCTGGGGTTATTTTGACGACGCCGGTCAGATGCGCGATATGGTGCAGAACCATTTACTTCAGATTTTATCGTTAGTTGCGATGGAGCCGCCAACTACACTTGATGCCGATAGCATTCGTGATGAAAAGCTAAAAGTGCTCAAGGCGCTGCGTCCAATTAACGCAAGCAACATCAATGAAAAAAGCGTGCGCGGGCAATATTCTTCAGGATTCGTATCTGGCCATGAAGTGCCTGGCTATTTGGAAGAGGAAGATGCAAACCAAAAGAGCCGCACTGAAACGTTTGTGGCGCTCAAAGTTGAAATTGATAACTGGCGTTGGGCCGGAGTGCCGTTCTATCTAAGAACAGGTAAGCGTCTGCCGACCAAGGTCAGTGAGATTGTTATTTACTTTAAACGCCAACCGCACAACTTGTTCGGTGCTAGTTTCTCTCAGTTGCCACCAAATAAGCTTGTTATTCGTCTACAGCCAGAAGAGGGCGTAGAGGTAACGGTAATGAACAAAGTACCGGGCTTAACCAGCACCGGTGCGATGGACTTACAAAAATCGAAACTAGATTTAAGCTTCTCAGAAGAATTTGCCGACCAACGCATTGCGGATGCCTATGAAAAACTGCTGCTTGAAGTCATGATTGGGAATCAGGCGCTGTTTGTGCGTCGCGATGAAGTAGAACAAGCATGGACGTGGGTAGACTCGATTATCAAGGCGTGGAAGTCTTCGAGCGAAGGTCCTGAACAATACCAAGCAGGTACATGGGGACCTGTGTCGTCTATCGGCCTTTTAGCCAAAGAAGGACGCAGTTGGTATGAAAGCAAAATAAAGAAAAAAGGATAGAACATGGCCTTAGTAACCCAAGAATACGCCAATAGTGAGCGCCTAGTTGACGCATTTAGTCAGCAAATCGCTGAAATTCTCACGCAGGCAATTACTGATAAAGGCAGTGCTAGCATTGCAGTAAGCGGTGGTTCTACGCCTAAACCTCTTTTTCAAGCGCTCTCTAAGATTGACTTGCCATGGTCGCAAGTGAACATTACTTTGGCTGACGAGCGCTGGGTAGATGCCCTTGATGATGCGAGCAATGAGAAGCTTGTACGTGAAAATCTGTTAGTTAATCACGCAAGAGCAGCACGATTTATGTCGATGACGACCGATGATGCAAACGCTGAGGACGCGGTAGATGAAATAAGCGCGAGGCTTGAGGCATTAGGTTTGCCACTCGATATTCTGATCTTAGGCATGGGTGAAGACGGCCATACCGCTTCTTTGTTTCCGTGCTCTGCACAAATTGAAGAAGGCATAAATTTAGCGCGCACCCAGCCTGTTCTAGCAACTCAGCCTACCACAGCGCCTCATCAGCGAATGTCATTATCATTGGCTGAAATCGTGAAAAGTAAGCACGTGTTTTTACACATTACTGGTGACAAAAAACGCCAAGTGCTCACCCAAGCAATATCAGAACATACTCCCCTCGAAAAGCCCATAAAAGCAGTGTGCGACAACACCACACTTAACTTAGTATGGGCGCCATAGGTATTATTATGAATCCGATTATCCAAGAAGTCACCGACCGTATTATTGCTCGCAGCGTGAAAACGCGCGCGCACTATCTTGAAAAAATTGAGAAAGCACGCCGTCAGGGCCCGCATCGCGGTGCGTTGTCGTGCGGTAATCTTGCCCACGGATTTGCAGCTTGCGGCAAAGAAGATAAGTCTGACCTTCGAAGCATGACTAAAGCCAATATCGCGATTATATCGTCGTATAACGATATGTTAAGCGCACATCAACCTTACGAGTCATATCCTCAGGCCCTTAAAAAGGCGGTGGCAGAAGTGGGCAGCGTGGCGCAGTTTGCCGGTGGTGTGCCCGCCATGTGCGACGGCGTAACGCAAGGCAACCCAGGGATGGAGCTGAGCTTAATGAGTCGGGATAATATCGCGATGGGCGCAGCAATTGGTTTGTCGCACAATATGTTTGACGGCGCGCTGATGCTCGGTATTTGCGATAAAATCGTGCCAGGGCTATTGCTAGGCGGTTTGAGCTTCGGTCATCTTCCCACGATTTTTGTACCTGCAGGCCCCATGCCTTCGGGATTGCCAAACAAAGAAAAGGCACGCGTACGTCAAGCCTTTGCCGAGGGTAAAGCCGATAGAGAAGCGCTTTTGGAGGCCGAATCTCAGTCTTATCACAGTGCCGGTACGTGCACCTTTTACGGCACTGCAAACAGTAATCAGCTCGTTGTAGAAATTATGGGGCTGCATTTACCTGGATCGTCGTTTGTAAACCCCGGCACGGAGTTAAGGGATGCCCTTACAAGCGCTGCTGCCAGACAAGTTACGCGTTTAACCGATTTAGGCGATAACTATACACCTATTGGCCATGTGGTGGACGCGAAGTCCATGGTAAATGGCATCGTCGGTTTACTTGCGACGGGCGGCTCTACGAATCACACAATGCACCTTGTTGCAGTGGCCAGAGCCGCTGGCATCATTATCAACTGGGATGATTTTTCTGACATTTCAGATGCTACGCCTCTGATTACGCGTATTTATCCGAACGGCTCCGCTGATATTAACCACTTTACGGCTGCTGGCGGTATGTCATTATTATTTAAACAGCTTCTCGATAAAGGCTTGATTCATAATGATGTGACTACCATTTGCGGTAAAGGACTTGAGCAATACACCAAAGAGCCTAAGTTAAAAGACGGTGAGCTAGTTTGGGAAGATGGTCCTCAAGAGTCATATGATACTAGTGTGTTTGCCGATATTAATACGCCATTTAAACCTGATGGTGGCCTGTCAGTGCTGCATGGCAATCTTGGCCGTGCAGTGATTAAAACGTCGGCGCTGCGTGAACCTAAATGCCATATTAAGGCTCCCGCGGTAGTGTTTGAAGACCAATACGCCCTCGACGCGGCGTTCAATTCAGGTGACTTAAACAAAGATTGTATCGTAGTAGTGCGTTTCCAAGGCCCTTCTGCCATTGGTATGCCCGAGCTTCATCGTTTAACACCGCCTCTAGGTGTACTGCAAGATAGAGGTTATAAAGTAGCGCTAGTAACAGACGGGCGAATGTCTGGTGCGTCAGGTAAAGTACCTGCGGCTATTCATCTAACTCCAGAGGCCTACAAAGGCGGCTTAATAGGTAAAGTAAAAACCGGCGATATCGTCGAAATTGATACCCAGACCAACGCTATTACCCTGCATGTTTCAGAAGAAGAATTAGCGCAGCGTGAACAAGCAAGTCTAGATTTGTCAGAAAGCCACCACGGTATGGGGCGTGAATTGTTTGCTGGAATGCGTTCAACATTAACTGGGGCGGAGCAAGGCGCTTGCTCATTGTTTGTTGAACAAGAGCAGGAGCTAGACGCGTGAATCTCGTCGGCCAAAAATTTGTCGCCGATGTTGGTGGTACCAATATTCGTTTAGCATTGATTGAAAACGGACGTATTTCAACCATTAAAAAGTATTTATGCGCCGACTTTGAAAGTATTGACGATGCTATTTTGCACTTTCAAAAGCAAATCGATTGTTCAGAGTTTGTGGCCGGTTGCATAGCGATAGCTTGTCCGGTAAACGAAGATGTTGTGAAAATGACTAATCATTCGTGGTCGTTTTCAAAAAAGGCCTTGCAGGCCCATTTAAACTTAAAACACTTAGATGTGATTAATGACTACACCGCCATTGCACACTCGCTTCCTACACTAAATCATAATCAGGTGATTCAGGTTGGGCCGGGACATGCTAAAGAGCATGGCAATATCGGTGTATTTGGTCCCGGTACAGGCTTGGGCGTAGAGCACTTAACGTGGACTGGTAATGGATGGCACACTCTAGACGGTGAGGGCGGTCACGTCGATTTTGCACCCACCGAGCCTGATGACCTTGTTATTTGGCGGTATCTTCATGCCAAATTTGGTCGCGCATCGGCAGAAGAAGTGCTGTCAGGGCGAGGGATTGTAAACATGTACCGCGCGTTTTGTGAAGATGCAGGCCTTGATGCCACACTCACGCAACCGTCTCAGGTAACCTCAGCGGGCTTAGACAATTCAGATCCGATGGCTCGCAAGGCAATCACGCACTATTGTCAGGTAATGGGCAGCTTTGCGGGCAATTTAGCGCTTAATCTTTGTCTCACTGGCGGCGTGTTTATCGGCGGTGGGATCACAAGCAAACTGAAAGACTTTTTCATTGAAAGTCGGTTTCGCGAGAAATTTGAGGCGAAAGGCGACATGGCGCACTACGTTAAGACCATACCAACCTACCTAATCGATGAACCGGATCATGGTTTATTAGGGGCACTAGCGTATTTACTTCAACAAACACAAACTTCAACAAACACAGAGACAATAAGATGATGAATAACTGGACGTATACCTCAGAAGACATTTTTAAACAGGGTCCAGTAGTGCCAGTACTGGTTATCGAGAGCGTTGAAGATGCACTTCCCATTGCCGAAGCACTGCTTAAAGGTGGTATAAACGTACTTGAGGTAACACTTCGCACGGCCGCTGCTATGGACATCATTGAAAGGATTGCCAAAGAAATGCCGGAGGCTTATATTGGCGCCGGCACGGTTACCAACCGAGAACAGCTTAAAGCAGTTACCAATGCGGGGGCAAAGTTTGCCATTAGCCCCGGCCTAACCGCTGACTTACTTAGTGCTGGACGTGATGGCTCAATCCCGCTTATTCCGGGTGTATCTAATATTTCCGATTTGATGAAGGCGAATGACGCCGGTTATGACCATTTAAAATTCTTCCCGGCAGAGGCCGCAGGTGGCGTAAAGGCGTTAAAGTCAATTGGTGGTCCGTTCCCTAACACTGTATTTTGCCCCACCGGCGGCATTGGTCCGAATAATTACCTTGAATATTTAAAGCTCGCCAACGTGCGCTGCGTAGGTGGCTCTTGGGTTGCGCCTACCGACGCGATTGAAGAAAAAAAGTGGCACGTGTTGACTGAACTGGCACAAAAAGCGGTGGCTGACGCTCAGTAAGATGCAGTGCTGTTAAGTGCTTGATGCGCGCTTTTCGCATTAAGCACTTCATGTATCAAGCTCTTTACTCATTAAGCACTTTACTTATTAAGAACTAACGCACTGGCTGATACTCAATAACTGGCCGGGATGCAGCACAACTTCAGGCATAGTTGCCGCTTCAATGCACACCATTTTTGTAAAGCCGCTGTCGTTCATATCTTTGAGCTGGCGGCTTTTTTCTTGCCAGGGGTTCCACACGACTGTGCCGTTATGTCCTGCATGCTCTATGCTTACCCATTCTTCCTCTCCACTGAAAAGCTTGATGTGCTCATTTGCGTCAGCAGCGTGGATACGGTCGGTCTCAGAACTTATGCGATAGGGGCTAGGCGATTTATTTGCTTGGCTTGAATTTACCTTGTCGGCATATTTTCCATGAATGCCTTTTATTTCAAGTGTTGCAATATCAGGGATAGAAAAATAGCTATGAATGGCCTGAGATAAGGCTAGTACTGGTCCTTGCGGTGCATCATATTGGGTATGTAAGGTAATAGTGCAGGTGTCGCTAATGATAAGTTTTAGCGATACTCTGATGCTCGGCGGTAAGCCGTAAAACGTCAGTGCTTGCTTTAGGTCCTGCGGCATCAGCATTAGGCTTGTACGAATCACCTCGCCGCATGAGTTGCATTGTTCCTGAATATCACAAAGCTCCCAGTTACGCGTGCGCACAAATCCATGACTGGGACTGTTGGCGGGCAGCGAAGGGCGTGTAGGCGCGCCAAACCAAGGCCAGCAAATAGGCACGCCGCCTCGAATCGGAGTCTTGCCATCGAATATAGCGCTCTCACTTAGCCATAAACGCTCACGAGCGTCAGATTTGTCGATATACGACAGGAGCTGTCCACCAAACAAAGAGACGCTTGCCAAGGCGCGAGCATTGTTTATATTTAAGCATAAGCCGCGCTTGCCCCTTTCTATGCTTACACTCTTAGCCTGTTCGAGTAAGCTTTGAGCGGGTTCTAACAAACTTTCAGACATAGGCATTACCCTTTACGTTACAAAAAGATACGTCACAAACAGGTGCAAATCTTCGCACAGGTGCGACTGAAAAATACACAAAAAAAGAGCGCTAAACAGCGCTCCTTTATTACATATGCACGTGCTAGTGCATAGGCTTTCATTTACTTAAACTTTTGCCTTAGTATTCACTAAGACAATGACTAAGTTATTTGCTGATATGTGCTACTAAATCTAACACACGGTTTGAATAGCCCATTTCGTTGTCGTACCAAGATACAAACTTAACAAATGTATCGGTAAGGGCGATACCAGCGTTAGCATCGATGATTGAAGATCGCTTGTCACCAATAAAGTCCTGCGATACCACATCATCCTCAGTGTAGCCTAAGATGCCCGCAAGGCTTGTTTCAGATGCTTCTTTAAGCACTGCGCAAATGTCAGCATACGTTGCTGGCTTTTCGAGATTTACTGTAAGGTCTACTACCGATACATCAGCAGTGGGTACTCTAAATGCCATGCCGGTTAGTTTGCCTTGAAGGCTAGGAATTACCTTGCCTACAGCCTTTGCTGCACCTGTAGATGATGGAATGATATTTTGTAGCGCACCACGACCGCCGCGCCAGTCTTTGTGAGAAGGGCCATCTACGGTTTTCTGTGTGGCGGTTGTTGCGTGAACCGTTGTCATTAAACCGTCTTTGATGCCGAAGTTATCGTTTAATACTTTCGCTAGCGGCGCTAGGCAATTAGTTGTGCATGATGCATTTGAAACGATGGTCTCGCCCGCATATTCATCGTGATTAACACCCATAACAAACATTGGCGTGTCGTCTTTTGAAGGGGCTGATAGCACAACCTTCTTAGCGCCAGCGTCGATGTGTTTTTGTGCAGTTTCTTTTGTGAGGAATAAACCCGTTGATTCTACAACAACATCTACTGCAACGTCGTTCCATGCCAAATTTGCAGGGTCACGTTCAGCACTGACGCGAATGGTTTTGCCGTTCACAAGCAAGTGGCCGTCTTTGACTTCTACGCTGCCGTTAAAGCGGCCATGTGTGGAGTCATACTTCAACATATAGGCTATGTAGTCAACGTCTAAGAGATCGTTGATTGCAACAACGTTTATATCAGAACGCTCTGCTGCAGCGCGCAATACTAAGCGGCCGATACGACCGAATCCATTAATCCCAAGATTAATTGCCATGTGAATCACCTTTTTGGTTGCTTGATACGCATTGCTTGAGCCCAAGCTTGTGCGTGTAATTTAATTACGAAAATTATGCCCAATGTAAACACATAATGCAAAGATAGTCTAATATATGTTGTTAAATTACAAAATTGTTAATTGAGATGTTAATAAAAATAATGAATGCAATCGTATTCAGCTTTTCATCGCAATGTTGATATGAATAATGCACACTAGCGAACTGTCTCTGCTGGCGTAAATCACAAGTGCGAACATCGCTAAGCCAGCAAGAATTATCAGGAAAACAATTATGAGTGATCTTCTAACGCACCTTGTCGAACAACGCGGTATCGGCACCGAGTTTATTGACGCTTGGGGTAAACCGGCGGCTATTAGCCGTGAAAATCAAGAAAAACTGCTGAAAACAATGGGGTATCCTGTTGATGACGAGGCGTCGTTAATTTCGTTTATTGAAAATGAAGCTGCACTCGAATGGCTTACTCCGCTAAATGCGGTCTATGTATTTAGGCTAAGGGCAGAAGTGTCGGTGATCATGCGCTGCGCCATCGCTGATGCTGCACTAGCTCACAGCATAAAAATCACAACTGAGCAGGGCGCTAAACACACGGTAAAATTTGTTCCCGTTGACAGTATCTTAACGGCCAGTCAAGACATTGATGATGTGGAATGGCAGCAATACTCAGTAGTGATCCCCGATAGCATTATTTCTGAGCTTGGACTGGGGTATCACAAAGTAGCGCTTTATAAAGGTCGTAAGAAGCTTGCAGCAAGCTCATTGATACTCGCACCGCAGCGCTGTTTTATCCCGAAGGAAATCGAGCAGGGTAAAAAGCTGTGGGGATACTCAGTTCAACTTTACTGCCTGCGCAGTGAGCGCAACTGGGGTATTGGTGATTTTCGCGATTTAAGGTATTTGGCTGAACAAGCGGCTAAACTAGGCGCTGATTTCATTGGCCTTAATCCCATCCATCAGCTTTATCCTGCTAACCCAGATGCTTGCTCACCCTATGGCCCGAGCTCTAGAAGATGGCTTAATTACCTTTATATCGATGTTGAAGGCTTAGCGTGTTTTGATAGTAGGGCAATGCAGCAGTGGATGAAGGACGAAAATGTAGAGCAAAAGTTAGTGAGTTTGCGCGGCGAATCATGGGTGAATTATGAGGGGGTTGCCGAGCTCAAGCTAGCCGCCCTGCGCCAAGTATTTTCGCTATTTCAACACACCTACCTAAATAAACAAAGTAAGCAGAAAAAGTTGTTTGACGCCTTTATCGCTGACGGCGGAGAGAGTCTACAAGGCTTAGCAATTTTCGAAGCTTTGCAAATGCACCTAAAAGAACAAAATAAGGAGTACTGGGGCTGGCCGGTATTTCCTAAGCAGTATCAAAGCGCAGACATGCCAGCGGTTAAACGTTTTGCGCGTAAATATTCTGACGATGTGTTGTTTTTTATGTTCTTACAATGGCAAGCACAGATTCAGTTCGATGCGGCAAGCAAAGCCGCAACTGATGCGGGTATGCTAATTGGTTTGTATCGAGACCTTGCGGTTGGCGTGAGCGATGGCAGTGCCGAGATATGGAGCAATAAAGAACTCTATTGCACCGATGTAAGCGTGGGCGCACCACCCGATATTCTTGGCCCCTTAGGACAAAAATGGGGATTGCCTCCCATGGACCCAGCGGTATTGGTTAATCAACAGTATCAACCTATTATCGATATGTTTTCATCAAACATGAAGGCATCAGGGGCGCTGCGTATTGACCATGCGATGGCACTTTTGAGGCTGTGGTGGGTGCACAACGAAGATGATGCCAGTGAAGGCGTATATGTTAATTATCCGGTAGACGATTTGCTCGCCATTCTTGCCCTTGAAAGTCAGCGCAATCAGTCGCTAGTGATTGGCGAGGATTTAGGCACAGTGCCTGATGCCATTCGCGAGAAACTACAAGAAAACGGCGTATATTCTTACCGTGTATTTTTCTTTGAGCAGGCCGAGGACGGCGGATTTTTCTCACCTTCACATTATCCCGAGCAGTCAATGGCGACCCTAACTACTCACGACATGCCCACGCTAATTGGCTATTGGCATTGTGACGATCTCAATTTGGGTAGAGAGCTTGGCCTATATCCTGACGAAGAGGTGCTGCAAACTTTGTTCGACAGTCGTCACGAAAACAAACAGCATATACTCGACACTCTGCATGGGCATCATGCCATTAGCGACGATGTGAGTCGCGACGTGAATTATGTTGGTATGAGCCGTAGTTTAAATTTTGGCATGCAAAAGCATATGGCAACTGGTTCAAGTGCATTGCTTAGTCTGCAACTTGAGGACTGGTTAGAAATGGATAAACCCGTTAATATTCCCGGTACCTTTAACGAATATCCAAACTGGAAGCGAAAGCTCAGCCAAAATTTGGAAGAAATATTCGCAAGACATGAATTGCAAAGCTTGGCGAGTGAGTTGACTGACCGCCGCAAAAAAGCGAGCCAACAACACAAAGGATAAATATGGACTTACAACAGCAAGTTTTAGCCGGTAAATGTGCACAGCCGTTTTCGTTTTTAGGGCCACAAAATAAGGACGCAAGCACGCTAACGGTTAATTTGCTGTTTCCCACCGCACAGTCCGTTCGTTTGTTGAGTAAAAACGGTAAAAAGGTGCTGGCAAAGGCTGATGCGAATGAAAGCGGGCTTTGCAGCATCGATATCAAAAAACAGTCTCTCGTTTTTCCTTACTTGGTAGAGGTCACAAATCCACAAGGAAAACATCGTTTTTTTGACCCCTATCAGTTTATTGATGATGCCTATCATGCTGTGCACTTCATTGACCATGCACCTGAAAATATTTACCGCCAAGCGGGGGCACAATTACTGAGCAGTTCGCAAGGCGTTGACGGAGTGCGTTTTGCTGTGTTTGCACCCAATGCCAGTGCGGTATCGGTGATTGGCGATTTTAACGCATGGAATATTCAGCAGCATCCTATGCAAAAAACCGACTTGGGCTACTTCGTTTTATTTGTGCCTGGTCTTGCAGCTGGAGAGAAATATAAATTTGCGGTGCATGACGCGCACGGACATAGACTTGCTGACAAATCAGATCCAGTTGGGTTTCAACAAGAGCAGTATCCTTCGCATTCGTCGGTAGTATACGACCATGAGGCTTACCAATGGCATGATGATAAATGGCTGGCGCGTAAAAACCGCAACCCTTATCGTCAGCCTATGAGCATTTATGAAGTGCATCTTGGGTCTTGGAAGCGACCGAACGCCCCAGAGCAGCGTTATATGTCTTATCATCAGTTGGCCGATGATTTAGTCGATTATGTGAAGCAAATGGCATATACACATATAGAAGTACTGCCAGTGTCTGAATTTCCCTTTGATGGCAGCTGGGGATATCAGCCGGTGGGCTTATTTGCGCCAACTAGCCGCTTTGGCGATGCGGATAGCTTTAAATACTTTGTTGATCAGTGCCACCAGCAGGGTATTGGCGTCATTATTGACTGGGTTCCGGCTCACTTTCCAGAAGACCCTCACGGTTTAGCGCGTTTTGACGGTACATGTGTATATGAATATGAAGACCCTCGAAAAGGCTGGCATCCTGATTGGAACTCATGCATCTATGACTTTGGTAAAGATACAGTAAGGCAGTTTTTGGTCGGTAATGCGCTTTACTGGTTTGATAAATTTCATGTTGATGCCATTCGGGTGGATGCAGTAGCGTCGATGCTTTATTTGGATTACTCCCGTGAAGATGGTGAGTGGATACCAAATATAGACGGTAGCAATCATAATTATGAAGCGATAAGCTTGCTCAAATGGATGAATACTGAAGTGTATAAGCAGTATCCGCATGCCATTACCATCGCCGAAGAATCGACATCTTTTGCCGGTGTGTCTCGACCGGTGTCAGACGGTGGTTTGGGCTTTGGGTTTAAATGGAATATGGGCTGGATGCACGATTCGCTCAGTTACATTGAGAAAGACCCCGCCTATCGCAAGTACCATCATGGCGAATTAACCTTTTCAATGGTTTACGCCTACGATGAGAACTTTGTATTGCCCATTTCTCACGATGAAGTGGTGCACGGAAAGGGCAGTATGCTGCAAAAAATGCCCGGCGATGAATGGCAAAAGTTTGCTAATCTGCGCGCATATTACGGGTTTATGTTTGGACATCCGGGTAAAAAGCTGCAATTTATGGGTAATGAATTTGCGCAGCCTATTGAATGGAACCACGACCAAGAGTTGCGTTGGGATATGCTGAGTCATCCCATGCATGCTGGCATTCATCAACTGTATCGCGACCTTAATAAAGTGTATCAACACTTCACCGCCCTGCATGAGCTAGACCATGAGCACGGTGGATTTAGATGGATAGACTTGCATAATTCAGAGCAATCCTTACTTTCGTTTACCCGCACCGATAGCGACAACAATCAGCTTGTTTTGGTTATTTGTAATTTTACGCCAGTGCCGCATGACAATATGCGCTTTGGGGTTCCTAAAAGCGGCAGCTATCGCGTGATTATTAATACCGACGAGCAAGACTATGGTGGCAGTGCTTATGCTTTGAAAACGCAAGTAAGAAGCGAGGCGATTGCTTGGCACGACCTAGATGATAGTATTTGCACTAACGTGCCGCCTCTGGCCACCCTAATGCTCGTATGTGAGCAAATATGAGCGAGCAAATCGCATTTAGCGTCGCAGGCCCGTACGAATTATTGCCCGGTAACGCTATGCCCTATGGGGCATCATTGACTGAGCAGGGGTGCAATTTTTCGATTTATTGTCCTGATGCAGAAGAAGTATTTATTTGTCTGTTTGACGAACAAGAAAGGCCGCTAGCACAGGTAGCTTTGGTTCAGCGGATTCAGTCTAAATGGTTTGGCGTAATACGCTCAGTTAAGGCCGGGCAACTGTACGGTATTCGCGTTAGGCCCAAACAGCGCAAGCAGTTTATTGATTTTTCGGTCGAAAAACTGCTAATTGACCCTTACGCCAAAGCCTTAAATCGCCAGCTAGACTGGGATGCCAAAGCCTATCAAGGTGATTCACACGCCATGGTGCCAAAGTGTGTCGTGTTAAGTGAGGCGAGTCACACAAACGCTCAACACCAAGCGGCACCATACTCACCACTCGTCGTACCTGCCAACGAACGCATTGTTTATGAAGCCCATGTTAAAGGCATGACCATGCTTCACCCTGACGTCCCTGATGAGCTCAAGGGCACGTATTTGGGCGCATGTCACGATTCAATTATTAAGCATCTGAAGTCGTTAGGGGTAAGGTCTGTTCAGTTTTTACCGTTAATGAGCTTTATGCCCGAACCCTTTGCCGCTGAAAAGGGTTTAACCAACTACTGGGGTTACAACCCAATCAACTTCTTTGCACCGGAGCCGCGTTACGCCTTTCAAGACGCGCTTAGCGAATGCAAACACATGCTTAAAACGTATCGAGATGAAGGCTTTGAGGTGATTTTGGATGTGGTCTTTAATCACACTGCAGAGGCGGGGCATCATGGTGCGGTATTAAGTTTTAAGGGCTTATGTGCCAGCCATGCTTATTTACTTGAGCAAAATGATGAAAGCGACCAGCCTGAATTTGTAAATTACTCAGGGTGTGGCAATACCGTTAAGGTATCAGATACTTACATGCAAAATCTCATCCTCGATGCTATGCGCTACTGGGTGAGTGAGATGGGTGTTAGCGGGTTTAGATTTGACTTGGCCGCTACGCTAGGCCGCGAGCAGTTTGAATTTCGTAGTAATGCCAGCCTCTTTAAAATGATTCAGCAAGACCCGATTCTTAAACATGCTGTGCTTATCGCTGAGCCCTGGGATATTGGCCCGGGCGGTTATCAACTCGGGCACTTTCCGGCATCTTGGTTGGAGGTAAATGATAAATTCAGAGACTGCGTTCGGGGGTTCTGGAGGGGAGATAAGGGCTTAAAAGGTGAGTTTGCAACGCGTTTGATGGGCTCTCGCGATGTGTTTCGCAAAACCGTCAGGCCTATGTCGGCAAGTGTAAATAATGTTACTTACCACGACGGTTATACGCTGCACGATTTGGTCAGTTATGAACAAAAACATAATTTGGCAAATTTGGAAGAAAATAGAGACGGTCATGGTCATAATTTAAGCCGCAACTATGGTGTTGAAGGTGAGACTTTAAATCCTGAAATTCTTGCCATTCGTGAACAGCAAAAACGTAATATGTTTGCAACGCTTATTCTCAGTCAGGGCACGCCACACGTACTCGGCGGTGATGAATTAAGCCGCAGTCAAAAGGGAAATAACAACGCTTATTGTCAAGATAATGAGTTAAACTATTACAATTGGCGCTTGAATGAGCGTCAGCAGGCCTTTTTAGACTTCTGCCGTTATGTGATTGACCTGCGCCAGCGTCATCCATTATTGCAACAAATGCACTTTGCAGATGACCAGTTCAGTAATCAAGAGAACATCGAGCAGGTTGAATGGTACCGCCGTGACGGCAGCCACACTCGCGACATCGATTGGGTGAATCACGAACATCATTGTTTTGCTTTACACATCTGCGGTAGGGGGGCTCAACACGCTGATTTAGAGCAATGGGTGTATTGCATCAATAGCGCAGATACAGCTAAACAGTTTACACTTGACGTACTAAGCGATTCGGCAACTTGGGAATGCGTTTTAGATACTGCTTGCCAACAGCATCAGGATTGTCAACAAGCGCCCATCCACGGATTGTTTGAAATGCCAGCGTTTAGTCTACGATTATTTAAAAATAAAGGTAAACATCAATCCTAAACCGCGCGGAGAGCATCATGTCAGACCCGTATAAAGATAAATTAACAGCCGAAGAATATCGTGTTACCCGCCTAGCTGGCACCGAGCGACCTTTCACTGGTGAGTATTTGAACAATAAGGCAACCGGAAATTACTTATGTAAATGCTGCGGTGCTCAGTTGTTTGATTCTGGTGCGAAGTTTGATTCAGGCTGCGGATGGCCGTCGTTTTACGAGCAAAGTGAACAGGCCAATGTGGTTTATCGAGAGGATAACTCCCTAGGCATGTCGAGGGTTGAGATACTGTGTAAAAACTGCGATGCGCACCTTGGCCACGTATTTGAGGATGGTCCAGCACCAACAGGCAGGCGCTACTGCGTGAACTCGGTTTCCTTATCTTTTAAAGAAAGCTAAAACTCGTTGTGTTTGGTCGTCAGGCGCATATGCAAATTTGAAAGACGCTTTGCGCCATCCTGGCCGCTCGGACGCGCACATCCATGTGCGCGCACGCTTTCAAACTTACACATGCGCCTAACTCCTACGCTTTTTTTAAAATCTAAAGCCTCCTTCTGATTGTAAGTCAGGCGCACATGCAAATTTGAAAGG